>CAZVLB010000054.1:0-1002 GCA_964627935.1 uncultured Ignavibacteria bacterium | reverse complement strand
CAAAATCAAAAAACAAAATTTGGTTCGGCTACAAGCGACATTGCTCGGTTGATATGCGGTTTGGACTGATTGATAAATTAGCAATAACACCAGCCAACGTATTGGACTTTCAAGCGCTAAAAAATATCTGTCCGGAAAATCAAATGGTGTTTATGGATAAGCTCTACGACTGTAAAACAGCCGATTTGGTTTTAGGGATGAACGGTTGCGCGGCAGGGACAATCAGAAAAAACAACAATAAAAACAAAAATAGAGATTTAGACAGCTGGCGGTCAAAAATCAGAATGCCGTTTGAAGGGACATTTTCCAAAATGAGGAAGCGCGCCAGATACCGTGGTTTGGACAAAACATTATTTGAAAATTTTGGTTTGGCTATATGCCATAATCTGAAAAAAGCGATTAAAGTATTGCCCGCCACAGCGGGGGCATAGCCCCCACCGGGTGAATTGCGCCCTGACGGGCGCAAAAAGAGAAGAAAATGAGATAAGAATGATAAAAAGTTAGCAAGAGTTAACTAAAGTTAACGACGGTTGGTTAATTGCTGTTAATTTTTTATCAAAGATGTCTTTTGGCGACAGACCCGTGATATAATAATAATAATAATTAGGCACTTGGATAATTAACTAATTGTTTTTTTATTTTAAAACTGTTTAACTAACTAACTGGTTAACTATTTAACTAACGCGATATGCCAAAAATTAATGAAAAAAATATTATTTTTTTTGAGGTGGAAAAAGAAGATGAGAAAAAAGTAAAAAAAATTTTTCCTAATGCTAAAATCTATCAAGATCCTTTCAGTAAAAAAATGATTAGAAAAATAAAACAGGCCGAAATCGTCTGTGGCATGATTTATTCCCAATTTTCAGGAGAGTTGCTAGGAAAATTGCCCGATCTAAAAATGGTGGCAGTCAGAACTGTCGGCTACAATAATGTTGATTTACAGTGGTGTAAAAAAAATAAAATACCGGTGTCAAATGTCCCTGACTATGGCTCCCACGTAAT
>CAZVLB010000053.1:0-1052 GCA_964627935.1 uncultured Ignavibacteria bacterium | reverse complement strand
TTTTTATGAATTATTTACGTTAGGTTTTTAAAATAAGTATTATTACCAGCTGTGGGTAAGTGGACTGTTTTCTAGTCAATAGCTTCGCAACACCTGCATCGGCGTTTGCATGTTTAAACCCATGTGCGGCCGTTCATGGTTGTAGTAATGAATAAATTCAGGCACAGTCTTTTTCCAGGAGTTAAATGTTCTGGGAATTCGGTTTAAACATTCATTCTGCAATGTTCTCATAAACCGTTCAATATGCCCGTTGTCAGTGGGCTTTCTTACCCGGCTGTGTCTATGATCAATACCCTTAATGAGCAGTTGCTTGGTAAACCACTTAGCAAACTCGCTGCCATGGTCGGATTGCATCATGCTAAAGGTAAACGGAGCCCTCTTAAGCGCCTGTCCCACGAACGTAACGCTTTGCACCGCATTAATCTTAGCAGTCGGTAGCGCATACGCCCACCTGGAGCATAGGTCAATACAGGCATAAACAGACAACCGTTCCTTAATCATGCCATCCCACATGGTGTCAATTTCCACTAATATACCTGGCTTTTCAGGTAAGGGCCTGGGAGGATAGGTATGCCATTTCTTCCAAGGAGAAGGGTAGGTCAGGCCATGACGCTTAAGCGTGCGTTTAACTGAAGACAGGCTTACCTTAACCCCGTCCCTTAAAAGAAAATGGTGTATGATCTCCGCACATCTTTGATATTTCAGCCTGTAATCCAGGATAGCCTGCACCACTTCTGGCTTCAATTCTCTAGGATGGTGGTGTGGACGCGAAGATAAGGTCGGTATTGTTCTTCTGCCGTCTGCCGGAGCCTTACCTGTCCAGCGTAAGACGGTTGAAGGTTGCACGCCTATGTATCTGGCTGTCTGCCTGATCGACCAGCCAGAACGCACTAAACGCGCTGCGTTCATGCGCACTTTGGGTAGATGAGGATTGGTTGTATATGCCATATACATACAATTTTACCTTAAGAGGGTGTTGCAAAGCTATTGAACCATTACATTCCTCTTGACACAATATTAAAAGTATGCTATACTAAAGGCAATTACTGATT
>CAZVLB010000052.1:0-1061 GCA_964627935.1 uncultured Ignavibacteria bacterium | reverse complement strand
TGGCCCGATTACGACCTGATAGGAGAAATGTCTCAGGTCGGGCCAGATCAGTTTTGTTATTTCTCTTGTTTTTGTGTCAACCACAAGCAGGCTGCCGCTGCCCATCATCAGTCCCCCGGTGCCGACATAGGCCTTATCCCCGGTGGGCGTGATCGCTATCGTCCAGGCTTGCAAAGGAAGATAGGAGTCCTCATAGAAACCATAGAGCGAGATGCCATGCAGGTAGTCCCCGGTATTAGCATCCAGGATGAACAGCGTACCACATTCAGTGCCGCCATAGCTCCACCCGGGATCGACCACATACAGTTCCTGTTCATCAGGAGAAAGTTCAGCCCAGCCAAAGTTTGAACTCAAACTGAAGCTCCAGATAATACTCCTTTTTTTCGGATCAAAGCATATCACCGAATAAGGAAAGACCCTGGTATTCCCGACGAGATACATCCTTGATCCCTTTCTATTGAGTTCCGCCTGACGAAAGAAAAACCATCCACCCTGATCATCCTCAATATGCCAGGTATCAGCAATTCTGCGATTAATGTAATCATACCCGATCAGATAATTCGAATCGGGACTGGCGGGAAATTCATCACTCATGCCATAGATTATGCCCCGCCTCCGGTCCAGTGCAGGGCTTAGAAACAGGCCCACTGAATCGGTATCGATTACGTTGAAGTCCGGTAAACTGCGATAGAAGAGCGTGTCGCTGCGATAGGTCAGCATCAGATCATCACGGCCAAGGAAATAGCAGTTGGCCGGTTGATCGAGTTCATGCAAGGGCTGCAGGGTCTGGGCGTCATAGATGATCGTCTTCGGATCTTCGGCTCCCCAGAAATAAGTCACTCCCAGATACCTGCCATCCTGCGACAAACCCATATAGCCCGGCTCGGCCGGACAGGCAATGCTGTCGACCAGAGAGTCGGTCTCGGTCTCGATCTGATAGATATGCCGGTTGACATAGTCCGACATGTATACATAGCCCCGATACGGCTGCGGGTCGGGATCACATACCGGACAATCTTCCGAGCATGACAGCACCAGGCAGGAAATGATGGCTATCAGAA
>CAZVLB010000051.1:0-1085 GCA_964627935.1 uncultured Ignavibacteria bacterium | reverse complement strand
GTCAGGTAGTTATAGATATCGATGATGTTGTAACCGGTATCGGGATAGATCCATTCCGGATTATCCAGGACCGCGGCGCCGATATTGCCGTCATCGCCTGCGAACACGCTCAGGCCGGCAACCGTGGAGTCATCGCCACCTTTACCGCGCTGGTAAACCATGCTGCGGGCAAAGTCGATTCCACCGGCGTCAAGATTGGAATCACGATCCATATCCCAGTCAAGGCCCTCGCCTACCAGGAAGCCGCCCAGATCCGAGCCGCTCTCGTTCCAGATCGTTATCTTCTCGATTACAACTGCTGTATCCTGATGACCCGGGATGAAGTATTCGGTCTTACCATAGACCGAGCTGTCCGGGGTGCACCAGAAACCTTCAGTGGCCCAGTAACCATTGCCACCGGCAGGATTGCCGACAGGGGTCACTGTGATGCCGCTCAAGGCGCGCATACGGGCATTCTGACGCTGCCAGGAGGGAAGGCCGGCAGGAAGCAGATCACCCATGTGATCATCGGAATTGTCGGTGAAGCAGTAGATATCGGAACCCACTGTCCAGCCGACTATCAGGGCCTCGGTGTACAGCGGAGCAAGTGTGCTGTCATCACCGCAGGCGTAGAACTTCATGTTACCGTCGCCATTGTTCTCTGAGCCATTGGCGCCCTGCGGAGTATTCCACAGATCGATTGTCCAGCAGCCCGAGGCGACATTGGCAAACTCGGCTTCATAATAATCACAGGCAACAACCAGATTAACCGAGATATCGAAGTCATCAGCTGACGGGTTGTCGATATCGACTGTGATCGTACCGGAATAGTTACCGACGCCCAGTGAGGCGGAACTGGCTGTCCACTCGATAACTGAAGGCGAGGCACAGCCGGGAGCGCCTGTCCAGGCCATGTTGTCGGAATAACGAGGACCGACACCGGCGCTGATATCACCTGAAACAGGTGTGATGTTGGCTGTCAGCCAGCCTGCGCTGGATGAGAGCGAGGCACTCAGGCTGACATTACCACAGTTGTTCAACTCAACCGTGCCCTCGAATGTGGCCGGGGTTGTACAACCGGAGGTATTGCCGTTGGGTGCCAGGGC
>CAZVLB010000050.1:0-1098 GCA_964627935.1 uncultured Ignavibacteria bacterium | reverse complement strand
AGAATATATGGACGATATTAAGTCGCGGGTGTCTTCAATTGTTTCTAGATTGTCTATAATGACTAAATAAGGAATTGTTGAAAGAATTGGTGCTAACTGCTCTGATTTATCAGATGTAGAAAGACCCGTTAACTGCTCTTGTCCTAATTGTTCGGCTAAACGCGTGATTATTTCATCTATAGAACGAACCGGATTGTCTACCCGTTCCAACTCACCTCGTCCACTAAGGAACTCTTGACGAGTACTGACCCAGAGAATCCCTTCCAAATAACCTTGTTCAGCAAGTCTATATGCTGTAACTTGAGCCAAGGTTGTTTTACCAATTCCACCTAAACCCTCAATACTAACAAAACGCGGCCCCTGAGGATCTATGAGTAAACTTACTAACTTTTGGATAAGCGGTTCTATACCAAAAGTTTTGGCATAATCTGGAGGAGGTAGATGACGATGTAAATAGAGGGTCTGGAGACGCGTGTGAGCTTCCATTTCAGCTTGACGCAACAATATAACCAGGTGATCAAGTCCACTGCTTACTCGCCGCCGAAATTGCCGTGGATGTACATTCGAGGCTTTGGCTAAGATTCCCTGATCCAAGGGTATAGGTGATAAGTAACGATGATAAAGTGCGCTCCAAGCCTCCAACTTTTCATTTTCACACCTAAAGTCGGCAGCTATACTTTCGAGCAAATCTTTTCTTGATGGATTCGAAATATTAATGGGAGAAAGGTCTTCAGCTTGTTGAAACCGTTTCAGAGTTTCAACGGCACAAGAGTATACATATTTGTGCAAAGCTAAACTCCGTTCTACAGGCGATGAAATGCTAATATCAGCTAATATATGTAATTCTAATAATTCTAAAGGAACTCGATTTTTTGCCTGTTGCCAAGCATGTAAAGCAATCTTAAGAATATCTGGCGTGATGGCATCAAGTTCCATAATGAGATTACCTCTGGATAAACAAAAACTGTCCGATTCTAGTCCGATTTTTGTCCTAAAACACTTACATATAACTATTACTTGTTCTATAATTGCTAATGTGAACTTTTGTTACGGGCCAGATTATTTGACAACAAAACGGACAGAGTGGATGGAAAAGAA
>CAZVLB010000049.1:0-1108 GCA_964627935.1 uncultured Ignavibacteria bacterium | reverse complement strand
AGTGTCTCCACAGGATTCACATTTAGCGTAGTAACTTTTTTCATCTACTTGTTCATAATTAAGTGAATCATGACTCATCAACTATAATAACCTCCACAGTAATTTTATATTTCACGTATGGTTCGTCTAATTTATTTACTTCCTCTGGGAAGAAGTGACTTGGATAAATATCATCATCTCTACCACAAGTTTTTCTCCACTCATCAAACGGAACGGCATGAATACACCAACAATCAAAGTCTCCACTAATGTAACCCTTTCCCTCTGTTGTTTTATTATATTTTTCTGTCAACTAAGATTTCTCCTTGTAAGTAAATGTGATTTGATCTTCTTTTAACTCTATTTCTTCAATTTCAGTCCACTCAAACCACACGGGCATATTACAGAAATGGCTGTAGAGAAGTGATTCAAGTAACTTCTTAGGCATTGTTAGATTGGTGTTTGGGGGGAAAGTAAATACACCTATATCAACTAGGGGTTCTTCTTTAGTGGGTTCTAAATCATCGTTTATATCCAAGAATTATGCACTCCCATCATTAAACTGAAACTTTCCGCTACAATCAGGGCAGGTTATTACTGTTCTCCAATCATGATAGTGAACCCCATAATAAGAATCATACATTTCTGTAACATCAAATATCTCACAGTTCGGGTGTTCGTTTAAATGTTCATATACATCTTCACATAATCTTCCACAGTGAGGACATTGAGGAAAGTTTGCATCTATTTCGATCCAAGGAATTTCTTTTTTTATTTTTTGTAATTCTTTATCTACTTCTTTTGACAACTATAATTCCTCCACCGTTATCCTAACACCGTCACCTAGCTCTAAATGTCTCCAATTCTCCAAGTCAAGACAGATAATGTGATCCCATAAATCATCCTCAAGAACCACCTCATAGTATCTATCCCCGTTTACATCTGTTTGCCTTGAAAGCTTTTTCCCTGTCACGGTTGTTATATGCTCATACTTTGTCATCTAGGATTCCCCCATAAATCTTAGAACGTTTTCAGCGACACGCACATATTCTTCTCTATCATTTAACTCTATAAGAGTCTCTGTGTATCCTCTTATCTGTGAGAGAATCTCTTCTTGTCGTTTTATCTT
>CAZVLB010000048.1:0-1115 GCA_964627935.1 uncultured Ignavibacteria bacterium | reverse complement strand
ATTAAGTATCTTGTTTCTTTATCTTCTTATCTGGTTAGATAATAACTAACTACAGACAGCGCGATAACGCGCTGAGCAGATTGTAAGTTAGTACCTTTTGAGATGGTGTGACAGCACTTGGTTAATAACGATTTCCCCATTTTTTTAGGTTTTGAACAACATTCGTTAATTCTGTGTTTGCATCTTCAGTAGCTTTACGAATGCCAGCATAGAAAGCAGCCAAATGCAATTCCGTTATTGCGTCATACATCCATTTTTCTTGTTCTGGTGATAAGTTAGCTTTTTGAATTAACGAATTTACCTTTGATGCATTCTTAGGTAGGTTATGAGATAGAAATGAACCAATATCTGTAGATTCATTTAACTCCTCAGTGTCTTCTAACAATCTTTGAATTTCTCTTTTTAATGAACTCATTTGTTTCTCCTTTGTTTTTCCTTTAACCACTTATCCTATTTAGCACTTTCAAAACTAACTTACAGGGGGTTGTTTGAGCCTTCTAATACTCCTGTGGTTATTGACTATTATAAGGGCTTGTAACTTACAGGGGGGAAATTGAACTTTTTTTGTCTAATTTTGGATATTGACTTCTGTTTTAGTCTACTATTGTTCTAACCTGTCTGAATGTCCCCCTATGAATTACTCTAATCATATTATTACAGTATGACTTACATAGTCATGGTATATTATCTTTCTTAAACACTCAAATCTTGTTGTTACTCTTGGAGAAGAAGATTTCCTAACTCTAAGACATAATGATAATGAATATGTTACTGCGTATGAATATGGTAGGTAAAAAATATAATAATACATGAGTTAGTATCCTTTGAAAACACAAAGATTCATAAAAACGACGTTTTAATAGGGCTTACCCATACCTATGTACCAATAGCGCAATAAACGGTCAAAACGCAAAATTGCCCTCATAATCGTCAATAAACAGAGGGGGTTTGAGAGGGCAAAATGAGATTTTGCATATTATTAAAAGAGCACACCCCCCAAATAAGGCTATATCTCAACCTTTTGATATGCTTTGAAAGCGAACAACATTAACAATGTCTTATGTGCGTTTATATCTCCCCGCCCGATCCTAATTCCTATCGAATGTTCCAATAAG
>CAZVLB010000047.1:0-1169 GCA_964627935.1 uncultured Ignavibacteria bacterium | reverse complement strand
CGTAAGCTTCCCTGTCAAGTAGACAATTCATAAATAGAGTTTTCGGCTGTTTGACGTTCACGGAAGACAGTCGGAGGCAGATCACCCAGGGCTTCATGAGGCCGCCTCTCATTGTAGCTGATCATCCAGTCCGCCGTTATCTCCCGCACCTGTTCCAAATTTTCAAACAAATAACAATTCAAGACTTCATCCCGATAGGTTCGATTGAACCGTTCAATATAAGCATTCTGATTGGGTTTACCCGGCTGAATGTAGCGCAAGGCAATACCTGCCTTCTGACAAAAGTCAACCAGCGCCTGCGAAGTCAACTCCGGGCCGTTGTCACAGCGAATCGCCTGGGGCTTACCTCGCCAGTCACATAACCGCTCAAGCACCCGCACCACACGCTCGCCCGGCAGCGAGGTATCGATCTCAATTGCCAAAGCCTCACGCATTCCTTCATCCATAACATTTAATGTCCGAAACCGTCGCCCGACATACAGGGCATCACTCATAAAGTCCACAGCCCAGACCGCATTAGCCACAGCCGGAGTATCCAGAGGCTGGCGATCACGACCCGGCAACCGCTTTTTGGTTCGCCGACGATGCTGCAAACCCAATTCCGTGTACACTCGATAGACCTTCTTGTGATTCCATTTATAACCATCATAGCGAAGTCGTTTGTAGCTCAGCCAGAAACCCCAGCGACGATGGGCCTCGGTTACACGGGTCAGTGCCTCGATTACATCTCGGTCACGTTCCAGGCGATCCGCCGGCGGTTTGTACCAGGATGAGCGCGACATGCCAACCGCTCGGCAGGCCCGATCTACTGACAGCCTGTGTTCGGCCACCAGATACGACGCCGCTTCGCGACGCTCCGGTGGCCTTAGAGCTTTTTTGAGATCAGATCCTTCAAAGCATCGTTTTCAAGGCTTAAATCAGCATACATGCGCTTTAGCTTGGCATTCTCCCTTTCCAACTCATGTAGACGGCGTACATCCGATACCTCGAGTCCGCCGTACTTCTTCTTCCAGTTGTAATATGTCGCATCACTGATTCCGTACTTCCGGCAAATCTCCTTCACTTGAAGACCGGCATCCGCTTCCTTGAGAATACCAACTATCTGGCTCTCACTAAATCGCGATTGTTTCATAGAGTCCTCCTGGTTACAATATACCAAAAAACTCTAA
>CAZVLB010000046.1:0-1207 GCA_964627935.1 uncultured Ignavibacteria bacterium | reverse complement strand
TTACTCCTCAATCTCGGTCACGACTCCGGCGCCGACTGTACGACCGCCCTCGCGGATCGCGAAACGAAGCTCCTTCTCAAGAGCAACATCACTGACCAGATTCACATCCATGGTAATGTTGTCACCCGGCATGACCATCTCAACTCCATCCGGAAGCTTGATCTCGCCGGTCACATCCGTCGTACGAAGATAAAACTGCGGACGGTAACCGTTGAAGAACGGAGTATGACGGCCACCCTCCTCCTTCGTCAGGACATAAACCTCACCCTTGAATTTCTTGTGAGGCTTGATGCTGCCCGTCTGAGCCACTACCATACCGCGCTCAACCTCCTCCTTGTCAACCCCGCGAAGAAGTAAACCTACATTATCTCCGGCCTCGCCCGTATCCAATATCTTGCGGAACATCTCCACACCCGTCACAACAGTCTTCCTGGTCTCACGGAAACCAACCAGCTCTACCTCTGTGCCGGTGTTGATCACACCACGCTCGATTCGGCCAGTCGCCACCGTGCCACGGCCAGTGATCGAAAAAATATCCTCGATCGGCATCAAAAACGGCTTGTCCTTGTCGCGCTTGGGCTCGGGAATATAGCTGTCCAGCGCATCCATCAGCTCCATGATACACGCAAAAGCCGGATCCTCCGTCACACTCGTATCAGAGGCCTTGTTCATCGCTTCCAATGCACTCCCACGGACGATCGGTATATCATCACCCGGGAACTTGTATGCACTTAAAAGCTCTCGAACCTCAAGCTCAACCAAATCCAGAATCTCAGGGTCATCAACCATATCAACCTTGTTCATGAAAACTACGATGTTCGGGACGCCTACCTGACGGGCCAGAAGAATATGCTCTCGCGTCTGTGGCATCGGACCATCTGCCGCACTCACAACAAGAATCGCTCCGTCCATCTGCGCCGCACCAGTGATCATGTTCTTGATATAATCAGCGTGACCCGGACAATCTACATGAGCATAGTGACGCTTGGCCGTCTCGTACTCCACATGAGCTGTCGCTATCGTAATACCGCGTTCCTTCTCCTCAGGAGCATTGTCAATCGAATCAAACGAGCGAACCTGCGAAAATCCCTGACGGCTCAGTACCATCGTCATCGCCGCCGTCAACGTCGTCTTGCCGTGATCCACGTGACCTATCGTGCCTACGTTTACGTGAGGCTTCTTTCTCTCAAATTTCTCCTTCGCCATC
>CAZVLB010000045.1:0-1213 GCA_964627935.1 uncultured Ignavibacteria bacterium | reverse complement strand
GGAGATTATTTACGGTTTTGGCTTCGGCGCTTCTATGGTGGCTCTTTTTACTCGAGTGGGCGGAGGAATCTATACTAAAGCAGCTGATGTAGGAGCTGATTTAGTGGGCAAAGTAGAAAAGAATATTCCGGAAGATGATCCGAGGAATCCTGCTACTATTGCTGATAATGTTGGAGATAATGTTGGCGATGTCGCGGGCATGGGTTCGGACCTTTTTGAAACTTATGTGGAGAACATTACTGCGGCTATGGTCATCGGCTCATTGGTGGTTGTCGGCAGCAAAGGAATTTTTTTGCCAATGATGATAGCCGCTACAGGCATTTTAATAAGCCTGGTCAGCAATATCTTTATTAAGTTTAGCTCTGCTCGCCAAATTAAAAAGACGGGCGCTGCTAAAGAAGTGGAAGAAAGCGGCTCGGGACAAAAGATCCTTAACCGTGGCATTTGGGGGGCGACTGTTTTAATGGCAGTAGCAGCCTATTTCTTGGTTAAGTATCTAGGTTTTGGCATTGGCATTTATTACTCTATTCTAGCCGGCCTTTTAGGGGGCTTAGTAATTGGACTAGTGACAGAATACTTTACTTCCCATCGCTATCGTTTTACTAGAGGGGTGGCTCATGCGGCGGAAACAGGCGCTGGAACTAATGTTATCGCTGGTTTCGCTCTGGGCCTGACTAGCACGGTGGTGCCTGTTTTAGTGGTGGGAACAATTATTCTCCTTTCTTATCAATGGAGCCAGCTTTTTGGCATTACCTTAGCCGCTGTGGGCATGCTTTCTACTTTGGGCATTGTTTTGGCTACTGACACCTTCGGGCCGGTAGCGGACAATGCGGCCGGCATCGCTGAAATGGCTGGCATGGGAGAACAGGTGCGAACTAGAGCGGAAGATTTAGACGCTGTTGGCAATACTACGGCGGCTATTGGCAAGGGTTTTGCCATTGGCGAAGCAGGAATGACTGCCTTGGTATTGATGGTCAGTTATGGCCAGATTGTAGATTTGCCTTTTATAGATCTAATGAACCACAAGGTAGTTGTTGGCCTTCTTTTGGGGGGGTTGATGCCTTTCTTATTCTCTTCTTTCGCTTTGCAGGCGGTTAGTCGGGCGGCTATCACGATGGTAGAAGAAGTAAGAAGGCAGTTCGCCAACATTAAAGGGATAATGGAAGGAAAAGGAAAGCCGGACTATAACCGCTGTATTGACATTGTTACCAAA
>CAZVLB010000044.1:0-1217 GCA_964627935.1 uncultured Ignavibacteria bacterium | reverse complement strand
TAACAGGTGTCACCCTATTATACCCCATGTGTCACCCTGTGGTGTTAACTGTACATAGTCCGCATAATTCCCATTAAAAATGCGACAAATGATATACTCAAAGGGTTAAATATCACCTAATAAGTAATCATTTATCGCAATGAAAAGTATATCATTAATTGAGCTAGCTTGGGAACTCCATAAATCGAATGTTCATCCGGATGAAATAGCCGTCAGGGTTGGCAAGCACCGTGCCACTGTCTACCGCTGGTTGAAGGGAATTAAAGGTTATGGTATCAGAAAGTATTTAAACCGTTACCAACAAGCCAAAAAAGGCAGGCGACAACCAAGAAAAACAGATCCAATAATTAAAGCGAGGATCTATGCCATTAGAGAGAAATATCACCACTGTTGCGGAGAAAAGATAAAATACTGGATGAGAAAAGAACATGGTGTTACCATAGGCATAACGACTATATACAGAATACTTGGAGAAAAGTACCAATTACGCAGTAAATGGAAGAAAAATCAAGTCAGAGGACCTATTCCCAAAGCCAGCAAGAAACGAGAAGTAATACAGCATGATACGGTAGATTTTGGCGGACTATTTGCCTTTACTAGTGTAGATATATTTACTAGAGAGGCGCAAGTAGTAATGCGTCCCAATCTGGAAGCAAATGATGCTGCTTGGGCACTAGAGCAACAAATGTCATATTTTCAATTCTCTGAAATGATGCAAAGTGATGGCGGCTCTGAATTCAAGGCAGAATGGAATATTAAAGCCAGGCCATATTGCAACCAAATCAGAACAGCCAGGCCTTACAAGAAGAATGAACAATCATACATTGAATCATTTAACAGGACTTTAAGGAAAGAGTGTCTGGGATGGAGAAAATACAGAAAAAAAGACCTCGTATTAGTACAGGACAAAGTGAATAAATTCATAGACTTTTATAACAACCAAAGGCCACATTTATCCCTTAATTTATTGACTCCCAGAGAGTATTTGTCGCATTTGCGGTGAAAGATACCGCTGATTTGATTTTTTTATTGAAATGTGATATAATTAAAAATAATTAAAACAAAAATTACTATTAATTAAAAAAATATGGAAAATGCGGGTGATTACAAATCATTGCTTACTGAAATTATCGGCAAGCAAGCTGTTATATTAGGCCCTGATATTGCAGTGCTAAAAGCGAGAAGCGTACAAGGACTGCAAGTAAGTGATGATGGGC
>CAZVLB010000043.1:0-1245 GCA_964627935.1 uncultured Ignavibacteria bacterium | reverse complement strand
ACGAAAGGACGCTGCTTGAAAAATAAATTTACACAACTATTGACAAGAACTCTCCACCATGTAAGTCATAGACAATCTGCCTTTGGAGAGATCAGATTGATCTTGATCATAAAAATAATATTTAAGAGGAATAGTGTCAGTAATCACAGTGTCAGTTAATCCTGATTCTGTAATCCTTCCTAGATCATCATATTTGTAGTATAGCCACAAACTAGCTCCTGCTGCCCTATTGTTCCCATCTTGTTTTCGAATTAAGGAGCCATTTTTATTGTATCGATAAAATATCGTATCATAATCCTCTGACCATTCCCTTTCAAGTTCACCAAGAGAATTAGTAATATAATTAACTGAGTCTCCTTTTGGCCTTATGATTGTCCTTATATGACCAAGACCATCGTAATCGAAATAAGTTATGGCCTCAGAGCCTCCAAATATTTGCTTCCTCATTCTCAGATAATTTCTACAATCATAATATTCCTTTGTTGAATGATTGTTTTCATTAATATACTCAACTACGGATATCTTATCGGAACTATCAGGAAAAACAAAGTAGTTTTCAAGTCCAACATCTTCAGCTGTTGTACCATAAAATGCTGTTGAGTCTTTGAAATTTGCATGCCCTGGATACTTGTTGAACACATTTCTATCAATGCCATCGTAGAACGACGAATCCGTCTTTCCTAATTGATCATGTGATTTAATCACTCGATCTCTAAAATCATGTTCTGACGAAGTTGTCAGAGATGAATCATCATTAACCGCATCGTGTTTAATAGCTCTTCCAAAGCCATCAAACCACACCTTATTTTCAAGGACTTTGGTGTTGGATGTTTCGCGAATCTTGGCAAAAACACCTACTTCATCATTTACATATTCATCATCATAGTTAAAATAAATTGAATATGATGTGTCAATATTGTAGTAATTCGTGTCTATGAAACCGCCAGGCAAGCAAATTCTCTTTGCCCTTCTTAAATTGTCATAATCAATACTTGATTTATATAAGTTGTTATCTGAGTAGAACAAAAGATTGCCATCATAATTTACCAATTGATAGGAATATAGAGTATCGGATTCAAATCCATTGTGGTATGGGATTGCTTGTGTTGTCCAAAAAGGACCATAGACTAGGGGTAAATCTAAAGCCATTGTATCCTCAATCCCATCATAACGCAATTTAATAAAGTCTGGACGTATTATTCCCCAAACAGTAGACTGTCGTGAGTTAGAGTTTTTTGGTATATT
>CAZVLB010000042.1:0-1328 GCA_964627935.1 uncultured Ignavibacteria bacterium | reverse complement strand
GTGGTGTACTCCCGGTGTAATTAGGTGGTGTACTCACGTCCGTAATTTGACACGGTGTTGTTTCACCTTCGTTACCCTCCGCTTAGCAGATAATGAACGAGACCAGCGCCGGCCCCACCGGCGACTAACCAGAGGGTGTCGAGGCGAAAGCGCAGCAGAAGGACTACCCCCACCAACAAGAGGAGCGCGGTCCAGCCGTCCACGATGGCCGACCGGAACAGGGCCAGGCTCACGGCCAAAATCAGGGCGACCACCGCGGCATTGACGCCGCGCAAAAAGGCCCGGGCTGCGGGCGACCGGCGCAGGCGGGGCAGCCACGGCCCGATCAAGGCTACGATCACAAACGAGGGCAAAAAGATGGCCATCGTCGACACGACCGCTCCCGGCCAGCCGGCCACCAGGTAACCGATAAACGTGGCCGATGATAGCACCGGGCCGGGCGTCATCTGGCCCACGGCAATAGCATCGAGCAACTGCTGCTCCGTCAGCCAGCCGTAGCCCGCCACCACGTCTCGTTGGATGAAGGCAAACAGCACCATCCCGCTGCCGAATAACAGGGTCCCGACTTTGAGAAAGAACCAGGCCAGTTGGACCAGTCGGTCGTCGAACCCGCTCGCCCAATCGACCACAATCGGCGCCAACAGGCCGGGATTAATCAGCACCAGCGCCGGCCACGACCGGCGTGGAGGGGCATAAAGCAGTATTCCGACCAAACCGGCGGCCAACAAGACTATCACCTCATTCAGGCCCAGCAAGGCTGCGGCCAGGGCGGCTGCCGCCAGGCCAAGGGCTGGTTTGTCTTTCAACGCCGTCCGGCCCAGGCGGTAGGTGGCTACCAGGATAATGGCCATCACCGCCGGATTGATGCCGTAGAATAAGGCCGCTCCCTGCGGCAACGCGCCCAGCCTGACGTAGCCCACGCTCAAGACCAGGCTGATCAGAAACGCCGGCAGGATAAAGGCCACGCCGCCGGCCACCAGGCCCGGCCAGCCGGCTCGAATGTAGCCGATATGAACGGCCATTTCAACCACGTTCGCTCCTGGCACCAAGTTGGTTGCCGCCAGGAGATCGAGGAATTGCTCATGCGACAACCATTTGCGCTTGCCGACAACCTCTTGCTCCATCAGGGCTGCGCCGGCCGCCGGCCCGCCAAAAGTGATGGCGCCCAGTTTCAGGAACAGGCCGATGACTGCCGGTAGTGAATGTTTGGATGAAGGCTGGTCCATTCTAAGTTCCGTATTGACTGTTCTGACCGAAGTATAATTGAGACGATATATTGAGACAACCTGGAGCGGTGGTGTCAATACCCCAGCACCCGGCTACGGCGG
>CAZVLB010000041.1:0-1336 GCA_964627935.1 uncultured Ignavibacteria bacterium | reverse complement strand
ATAGCTGTATTTCAAAGCGATATTCCAGGAGCGGTGCTTATAGAACACAGTATTTCTCCCGGTGACCTGGATGGTGATGGATTCAGCGAGATATTCGTTGCTGAATTAGGCTCACCGCAAAGAATTCTCATCTTTAAAGGGGGAAATCCACCAGATCAGATGTATGATATGGTAACCCATGATCGATCAACGTATCATAATTGGATTCCGGATATTAATGGAGATGGATTTAAGGACTTTGTTTATCGCAATCAGTTTATAGCAGATGTGGAACAGATAACAGTCTACTATGGCTCCGCGGATTTTTATCAAAAGACAGAGCCAGATCTTGTGATTTCCAGCCCCATAGACAGTCTCAATTATTTTGGTTCCGCCATCTATTCCGGAGATATTAATGGCGATAATGAAAATGACCTGATAACATCCAAACTGAACCGATATGAGACGATTGATGGCCGGCTGGACATTTATTATGGTGGAACTAGCTTTGACTCCTTATTAGACACAGTAATAAATATTCACGACACATCAGATTTATATTATGAATGTTTTAACGCTATGCCGGTTGGCGATATAAACGGTGATGGTTTGGTAGATTTGGCTTATTCATCATTCTCAGATAGCGAGCCTGGTTTTGTCAACATAATCTTAGGGAATGTGCCTTTGGATACATTAGCGTCAATCACGCTCGAAGCTCCATTTGAGAACTTCTATCATAGTCATACCTTTGGTCAGGCAATTGTACCATTAGAAGACATTAACAAGGATGGTTATGATGATTTCTGTATCAGCGGTTCAACATGCTGGCCATGTATATATTATGGCGGCTCCCCCTTTAATACTGAACTCAGGATTTTGGGAGATACCACCATAGATATCACTCAAGGTGATAGAATAGCAAACATAGGTGATATCAATCACGATGGCTGGGATGATATTGGTGTCGGTTTTACCCCATATCACTTTGGCAGCGGTATTGTTTACATTTATTTTGGCTCTCAAGATATGGATAGCGACGCTGATATTATCATGCCCTATAATGCTATAGAACCTGTACCCGGCAGTGAGTTTGGATATTCAGTTGGAGCGGCGGGAGATTTCAATGGAGATGGTATAGATGATGTGGTTATCACATCGCGAGAACGTTATACAAGTGGAGTAGATCGTGGCAGGGTCTATGTGTTTGCGGGTGATCCTATGCTACCCACTCCTGCCGAGGATGAAATCGAAAATCCTTTACCAAAAAACCACAACATACTGCATCAGAACTTTCCCAATCCATTCAACAGCACCACACAAATCAAATATGAGTTAAGGGGCTTATTTGACAGAGAGG
>CAZVLB010000040.1:0-1343 GCA_964627935.1 uncultured Ignavibacteria bacterium | reverse complement strand
AAGAATCGTCCCAAAATAAATTTGATGTAAAAATTCCCATTATTTTTTGTGATGTGGACTTAGTGGGATTCGAACCCACGACCCCTACAATGCGAATGTAGTGCTCTAGCCAACTGAGCTATAAGCCCTATTAATTTTCAATTTTTCAACAACTCCAAGCTAAAGCATGGAGAATGATAATATACTGAAGTATACTAAAGACTTAAACCGGAAATTAAGAAGTTATCATTTTCTTCTTCATCTCTGTCTTGATTTTTGACGTATTCAATGATCATTTCATCGGTGATATTGCCACTAGTAGCACTATAGTATCCTCTGCCCCACAGACTGCCACCGTAATATCTCTTTTTTAGAACTTCAAATTCACGCAACAACTGATTAGCTGATTTGCCCTTGATGTATTGCATGGCTTTGCTGACAGAGAGATGGGGAGGAATAGACGCCACCAGATGGATATGCTCCGGCCTGACATTGCCGGCGATAATCTCAATTCCGTGCTGTTTGCAGGTTTGTTTGATTATTTCTCTAGCTCTAATGGCGATTTCATTAGTTAATACTTTGAATCTATACTTAGTTATCCAGCAGAGATGGTATTTATGGTCATAGATGCTATGACTCGTTTTTCTTTCATATTTCATGTCTTACAGTATACCAGTATTTGTCTTTATTTTTCAACCATAACCGGCTAAAGCCGGGGGAATTCACCCATCCCTACTATTGGGTCCTTAAACACGACGTCGTATTTGAAAATTAAAAATTATTTATTATTCCTCCGTTGTGCTAGCTATATTTTCTTCTGTTGTTGTCCCATTCACCTCTTCTAATTCTTTTAATTCTTCATGATCCAATGCGTATCCGTCATCGCTATGCAATAATTTAATGCCCTCTACAACAATATCTTCAAGCGGGTGGCTGTTTGAGTTTACCTCAATCGCCTCAATTTTATCAATAACATCCATTCCTTCAACCACATAGCCGAAATTGGTATGCAGACCGTCCAGCCATGGCGTTTCATCGGCCGTTACTATAAAAAACTGTGAGCCGTTGGTATCCGGTCCGGAATTGGCCATCGCCAAAGAGCCACGCACCAGCTTGTGCTGATTTATTTCATCAACAAATTGATAACCGGGTCCGCCAGTGCCGTCGTCCGACCAGTTGTCGTCTTTGGATTTGGGATCTCCACCCTGAATCATAAAACCTTCTATCACCCTATGAAACTTAGTGTCATTATAAAAATTTTTAATTGCTAAATTCATAAAATTATTTACTGTCACTGGAGATTCGGCATAAAACTGCACTTTAATATCGCCTTTACTGGTCATGATTAAAGCCTGATTATATTT
>CAZVLB010000039.1:0-1419 GCA_964627935.1 uncultured Ignavibacteria bacterium | reverse complement strand
TAGTTACTATGGTATAAAAGTTTTTAATGTTTATTGGAGAATTATGAAAAAAGAGGCTACCTTTTTCAAAAAACCCATGGTCGCGAAAAGCGCCATATTTGAACAGGAGGCAGCCTCATGAAGAAGATGCAGAGAACCATAGTTAAAGGCAAGCGTATTTTTATCGGTTTGGAGGATTCCAAGCGGACGTGGAAATTATGCGTTCGTTGTGAAGGCATAGTTATTCACGAGACAAGTCTTCCGACCGATTATTCCAACCTTCGCCATTATTTAAAAGGGCAGTATCCGGATTGTCATATACAGGTAATGTATGAGGCTGGTTTCGGCGGTTTCTGGCTTCACGACAAATTAACGGTCGATGGGATCACCTGTGTGGTAACGCCGCCGAACAAGGTTACTCAGGAGAAAGTCAACAAGGTCAAGACGGATCGGATTGATGCTCGTCGATTGGCGCGCAACCTCGAGAACGGTGATTATGTCAGTTGTCACATTCCGGACAAGGAACGTCGTGATGATCGTCAAATCAGCCGGACTTTAAACCAGATACAACGAACAATTGTAGCGACCAAGAACCGTATTCGCAGGTTTTTGGACTTTCATGGGTTGAATGGATCATTGCCGGACGGCAACTGGAAAACGTCGGATTATCGGAATCTGCAATCATTGTCATTGAGTCAGTCCTTGCAGATCAGTATGGATGTCTATGTTGAGTTATTGGAAAAGCTGGAATCGCTCAAGTGCGGATTGCTTACAAAGTTGAAGGATTTATGTCAGAAAGACAGGTATTGCCGGGCCGTGGAAAGCAAGCAGAGTTGTCCCGGAGTGGGCTGGTTATCGGCAATTCGCTTCACTTTGGAATGGGGTGATATGAGCCGTTTTACCGATGGCAAGAAGATGGCGTCCTTCACCGGATTAACCTGCCGTGAATACTCCACCGGTGATACCATTCATCGCGGTCGAATAACCTGTCAAGGCAACGGTTATGTGCGGGCCTGGCTGCTTCAGTGTGCCTGGCGAGCAATCAAACTCGACCCGGCCTTACTGAACAAATTTCAGCGAGTCTGGAAAAACTCAGGGAGTAAGAAAAAAGCGATTGTCGCTGTGGCTCGCAAGCTGGCTGTGCGCATGCGAGCCATTGATATAAATCAACAGTCGTATGCGGTGGCGGTTATTGAGTAAATATAATAATAAACAACGGGTATTGTCTTATGTCTGTATTCGGATTCAGGTGTACAACGTATCCCACCCTGTGCTAAAAGCACGACCGTTAGGTTGTTGACACTTTATCCGACTTTCCGAATGCGTAACATGTGGGAAAACCACGAATAGCAGGTTGTAAAGACAGACACCGGATACCAAATTGCAATTGGAAAAGGAACGCCTTGATTAAACCACTTGACTTTTATCATAGCGGGTGGG
>CAZVLB010000038.1:0-1472 GCA_964627935.1 uncultured Ignavibacteria bacterium | reverse complement strand
TTGGCTCCAGCAACCTAGTCGTAACAGAAGGAGGGAATGTCGGGATAGGGACGACGGAGCCGGGTGAGAAATTTGTAGTTGAAGATGGGAAAATTTACAACAAATTTAGTGGAACTTCTGGAGCTGTTATTCTTGAACGAACAGATGGGTCGGCATTACAACTGGGACTCGGGGTTACAGGGGGTAGTGGTGGACGATTTGTTTTTGATAAGGATGGTCCATTTAGCATTCAGGCAAGAAGTAGAGGAAATGTTCTTGATGGAAGTGGTTCTCCAAGTGATGCTGTGTTCTGGATAGAAGGAACCGGCAACGTAGGCATTGGAAAGGATGGGCCGACGTATCTTTTAGATGTTCAAAGTTCAGGCTCCGAAAACAATCTTTTCAGAGTTTCTACAACCACTAGTGATATTTTTACTGTGACTAACGATCATATAGTAAGCATTGGAAATAGCGGCACAGAACAAGTTAATACTAGCAAATTTAGAATATATGGCTATTCTATCCAAGAAGGGAGAACAATGTATAGTGATATTTATATAGATCGCTTCGGCAGGCTTAATTTTGCGGGCGATATAGATAATGCTTTCTTCAGTAATGGCCTTGGCATCGCTTCGGACTATCCTTTATATCTTGATTCACAATCAAGAAGTCTTATCAAGACAGAAGATGATCAAACTGGTTCTCCTATGATGATCGGGGTTAGAAAATCCTCCGGCGATGGTCGGACAGTCATTATCACTGACGAAGATGCTACGGATTCAGATCATGGCCATAGCATTCAACACGATCCAACTCTTTTTATCCATTCAGAAAGTCACTCTGGTAACTATCTCGGCCTGACTCATAATGGTAGTGACGCAGAGATTTTCTGGGACGATGCTGACGGACTTAGCTTAGCCGCTTCTTCCACAGCTTCTAGAGTTTCAAGATTATATATTAATTCCGACGGCAGCGTCGGCATCGGCACCACCACTCCTTCCTATGGCTTAACCATAGACGGCGATTTAATGGTCTCGGGAGCTTTTTATGACAACAATTATTCTGCCGGAACTGACGGATATGTCCTCCAATCAACTGGCAGTGGATTTAACTGGGTAGCCACCTCTACCTTAGGATTAGGAGGAGATGGCTCTTCCGCCTATCTCGGCTTATCTGACACTCAAAACTCATTCACTGCCGACCGAATCATCCACACCAATGCAGCTGGCGACGCCTTAACAGACACAGCTGGCTTTGTCTTTGATGGAACCAATCTTGGCATCGGGACGACGAGTCCCTCAGCTCTCTTAGACATTGGCAAAACTTCTGGCGCGGAAACCAATATTTTTGCTATCTCTTCTACCACTGACGGGGATCTGTTGACCGTTGACGCCAGCGGCAACGTCGGCATTGGCTCCAGTACCCCTTCAGAAAAGCTAGTCTTGCAAGGCGGTAATTTCCTGCAAAGCGCGACTGATTTTACTCCTTCAGAA
>CAZVLB010000037.1:0-1507 GCA_964627935.1 uncultured Ignavibacteria bacterium | reverse complement strand
TGTCAATCCCTAAAAATACTGAACTGAAATTTTTTAAAACATTTGGGAAATTTTGAATTAATTTTTATGATATCAGTTTATCGGCTTTGCCGATTTTAATTTGTCTGCGGCCATTTTATAGCCTTGTTTTTTAGACGAAATTTCTTTTTTATGCCCTTTTATGCTGTAAGGCGTTTTTTTGTTTTGATAAAATCTAACGTAAATTTTTTTGGCGATTTCAATTCAATGCTAGTGTGCAATCGTTCGTTGTTGTAATATTTAATTTTTTTGGAAACTAATTTTTTCAGTTCTGCAAACGTTTTCGCTTCATTAAATTCCGTTTTGCATTCATCTTTTAGACGTCCGAAAAATGATTCTTGACCGGGATTTTCGGTAGGCGTTCCGGGAGTGGAATAGGACAGTGTCCATTTGTGTTTTAATACTTCATTAACATATTCATAACTCGTATATTGCGAGCCCTGATCAGAATGACTGAGTATTCCATCGGTTATTTTTCCTGCCAGTTTTTTGATCGTCTGGATCGCCATCCGAAACGATGCGCTCACTAATTTCGCTTCCATGGTTTCGCCTAGCTCCCAGCCGTAGACCATCTGAGCGAATACGTCCTTATGCACCGCCAGATAGGCCTTGTTTTTACCGCCGTTGTAAATGATCTCGGTAATGTCGGATGTAATCGCTTTGAATGGTTCATTTATCTTTGTTCGGATTAACAGATTGACCCGATCGGCCATAGCTTCCAGAATCTCCTTGATTACACTCTTTTTTGAGGCGCGCAACTTGCGTTTAAGAGAGAGCGACCATAATCTTAGAAGTCTCCCCAAAGCGTCCCGGCCAATCGCGATTTGGTATTTGTCCAATAGCGCTTGCTGAATTCGTTTTACGCCATAGGCGCTGTTTTTTACGATTATTTTTTTAACCTTGGTTTTGATATGTTCATATTTATCAACAAACCTTTCGTCCGGATGTTTGTGATGATAGTAGGTATTTTTGGATAATCCACAAAGCAAACAGATACGGGAGATGGAAAATAATCCGGCAGCGACCTGCTCTCTCGCGAACTTGACTATGACGTATTTCGGGACGAATAAAAATCCGAAAAATTTTTTAGCAGATTCAATTCAACCTCCTTTTTACCAAGCATCTGTTCCAGCCGGGAGACCTTTACTCTCAGTTCATTAATTGTTTGATTCGGACCGGTTTCAAATAACTTGGCACCATGTTCCAATAATTGGTCGCGCCAGATATATAGTAGGTTGGGATTCAAGTCATACTTTCTGGCTATCTCGGCGGCATTGCCGCCCTTTAATGATTCTACGGCTCGATCCAGTTTAAATTGGGCGGCGTAGGTCTTCTTGGTCTTTTTTGCCGGCTGTGCCGGCTTTTTTTCATTAGTCATAGTTTTGGAGAAATGAGTTTGAATATACGATACCACATCGGTCGTAAATACAAAAATCATTTCTGTGGAAATCCCATATGGTTACCAGTTCAGTATAGCTAGGACTAATCA
>CAZVLB010000036.1:0-1531 GCA_964627935.1 uncultured Ignavibacteria bacterium | reverse complement strand
TATTTGAAATATTTTGGCTTTGTATTTTTTCTTTTAATGACGCTACGCCAGCATGGGTATGGGTTAAAACAAGTTGCCTACCTCGCGTATGTTTTAAGCAAATAGCTATAGCGTGTGTTTTTCCATATCCTGCCGGTGCAACAACATAACTCTTATCTTTTGACACAAAACTTGCATAATCCATTATTCATCTATCCAGGCAGAAAGGCTCTCCATCTGATTCTTTGTCTTTTTATCAACCATGTCATTTATATGATTAAAAATAATTTTTCCCAAATATTCACCATGATCAATTCTTTTAAACCACTCTTTATCCCTAACAAGAGAAGCACCCGCTATTGCCGCTCTCATCTGAGGGGTATCCGTATTTTTGAAATCATCCGGAAAATCACCGTGATATTTTGATTTAACTGATTCTTTTAGTTGAGTTTCCGTTATTTTTTTGTATTTGATTACGTAATCCAATAAGGTTTTTATTGCATCCCAAGGTAAATCTAAGAATACCTGCTGTTCAATAGCAATACCATCATTACAATCAAATATTTTTATACCCGCTGTTTTTAAGTCTTCTTTTGTTGGATTTAAAGCACTATCATCTGAATCACAAAATACACAAGCCTCTAATCCTAATTCTTTTAATTTCTTTGCACGCTCAGTGAAGCTATGACCTCCCCCACGAACATAGACACAGCCTTTAACGGACATGCATTCCTTGCCTTGAGTTTTGCGATAGGTTTCCAAAGATCTACAAATACCTATTTCTGTCTTTCCCTCGCAGACAATTACTTTTCTTGCATACCCGGCCTCCGGGCAAGCCCTGATTATATCTTGAAAGTTCTGGTTTGGTGTAGATATAGTAACAGCACCATTGTCATTATTGATAATTACCAAATCATCTGCGTCTAATTCTGTTATCACCTCACTAGAATGAGTGGTCATAAAAATTTGACCCGCATTTTCTTTTTTTAAGGATCTAACCAAATGCTTAACTCTATCGGGCTCTAAACCTTGTTCGATTTCATCTATCAATACGATCCCGCCACGCTCAACTAAAATGGTTTGTATCGCCATTGAAATTAATCTTTTAGTTCCTTTGCCTTTTAGCCTTAATGGGACGTCCTCGTCATGCAAACAAACTCTACCATCCCGGATAGATACATCACGAAAATCTACTGTGGTTTTTGCTTTTGAAAGATCCACACCCAAATCTGAAGCTATTTTTTTGATTTGATCTGTAACGTCATCAAAATGCTCAAAAGTACTGTTGTCTATTTTTTCTTTTGCTTCACGCAAAGCATCAATAATTACATCGTTTTTTCTATCGCCCAAGGGCTGATTTTCGCGCAAAATAGAGTATAATGGGCTTCCCTTCGTCCAGGAAAAATGTCGATCAATATAATCAGAAACCATAAAAACATTTAATCTAGAACGATCTCGACCCGATATTCGTGTTGGTTCTTGTCTGTTGTTTACTATAAACCATTGCGGTTCTAAATTATTCTCAATCAGTAATCTTATCGTTAAAACCTTC
>CAZVLB010000035.1:0-1585 GCA_964627935.1 uncultured Ignavibacteria bacterium | reverse complement strand
TAATTTTACATTCATAGTTTTTGAAAAAGTGTTATAGTTTAAATAATTTTCTCACCGCTACATCTAGAGGCAAATTCTCAATTTCATTTAACGTTTATGACACTAGTGTTGCGTTAAGTAAAAATTTTTTTTAAATTTTATTTTAATATTAGTTTTAAAATGCCCTTTTAACAATTTTACGATTTGAATTTCAAATGAGATAATTAGCATATAATTTATTAATTTAAGCTAATTATTTTATGCATCAAGGCAAATATATTTTTGCGCAAATTATTGGATTCATCACACAGTACGAATTCAATAAATGCGTTAATCGGTACAATGGCAATAATCGCGCGCGCAATTTAATCTGTCGCGATCAATTTCTCGCATTAGCATTCGGGCAATTAACAAACTTGCGCAGTCTCAGGGGAATAATTTTATGTTTAAACGCTCATTCGGATTTATTATATCACTTGGGATTTAAAACGAATCATTTTACCCTGACAACTTTGAGTCGCGCCAACGAAAACCGCGACTGGAAAATCTATCACGACTTGGCGCAAATACTGATTGAACGAGCTAGAAAATTATATGTCAATGACAATGATTTTAAGATTGAATTGGACGGAGCGGTCTACGCGCTCGACTCTACAGTAATTGAACTCTGTCTCGCAACATTCAAGTGGGCCTATTTTGAACTCGGAAAATCAGCGGTTAAAATCCATACGCAATTGGATTTGCGCGGCAATATTCCCTCGTTTTTCCTAATAACTAGGGCTAAAACTCATGATATTAACTTCTTAGATATTCTTGAGTTCGAACCAGGCGCGTTCTACGTAATGGATCGCGGCTACTTCGACTTCGAGAGATTGTGGAAAGTTAATTTGGCAAAAGCATATTTTGTTATCCGTGCCAAGAAAAGCATTTCTTATGAGCGGATGTATTCAAGACTGGTGGACAAATCAATCGGGCTGAGGAGCGACCAGACAATCAAATTGAAACATTTCTATTCCAAAAAACACTATCCGGAAAAACTGCGGCGCATAAAATATTTTGATCATGAGACGAATCGCTATTATGTTTATCTGACGAATAACTTTGAGATTAATGCAAAAACTGTCGCTGATCTTTACAAGCGCAGATGGCAAATCGAATTGTTTTTCAAATGGATTAAACAGCATCTCAAAATTGAAGTCTTCTGGGGTTATTCAGTTAATGCGGTTAAGACGCAAATTTGTATTGCAATCTGTACTTTTCTTCTAGTTGCTATTATGAAAAAGGAGTTGAATATTAAAAGGAACCTTTACGAAATTCTACAGATTTTAACAGTTTCTCAATTTGAGAAAACTCCGATAAACATTATGCTTTCTGAAATGGAATTACATAATTTTAATGAGCAGGCTCAGAAACGCTTATTTTCATTGGATTTTTAACGCAACACTAGTGCGTTTGCGTGTATCTGAAGTTTTCATCCCGATTTTAACGGAATAATTTTAAATATCAACTGCACGTTTTTTTAATAAACTCCACCCAAACTCTCATCTTAATTAAGGGATGAAAATTTGGGCGGAGGAAAATTGGCACTCCTTAAGGATTTAATTAA
>CAZVLB010000034.1:0-1829 GCA_964627935.1 uncultured Ignavibacteria bacterium | reverse complement strand
ACAGGTGTCACCCTATTATACCCCATGTGTCACCCTGTGGTGTTAACTGTACAGTGTTTAGTCCACGATGATATTCAGCATTAAGGTATTAGCTCTTTAATGTTCTCATACCCAGGAATAGTTTGCAATTTCTCTAAGGGGGTAAGCCCACCTAATCCCAGATGTTCCCGTTCATTATCGTAGTAATGCAGAAAATCCCTGAATTTCTTCCGAGCGCTGTTTAAATCCTTAAACACCTCTCGCTGGTAAAAATCTTCCTCGCAGGTCCGGTGAAATCTTTCCACTTTGCCGTTCTGGGCCGGTTTGCCCTTGTCGATCAAATAGTGGGTAATTCCATGGCGTAGGCAATTAAGGTCAAAAGCGTGGATTTTAGGATTCAAGGGATCAACACTCTTTTCATAGCCAGTATAGCGATTTGTGAAGGTTGAGTGATTATCAGTTTGCACGCCGGTAATGGGAAACGGGTAGAACTTCCTGGTTGTATTGGTAAACAGCACCCCCTCCAGATTAGACTGTATTTCATAGATATTGCCATAGGCAATGCCGGTTAAGTAATCAATGCTGGAATACTGGTAAAACCAGTAATCAGCGTAGCTTTTAAAGGCATATTTCACGTCTATCTGCAAAACTTCTCCGGGTTCATGAATTTTACATTTCTTAACGCGTTCTTTCTTGTTTTTTCTACGTTTACTTCGTTTTTCGTCAACCAGCCCTTGGCGTTTCAGAAAGCCGGCAATGCCTGACCGTGAAGCAATTATTCCGTACCGTTTCTTCATCCTGATTTTTATGATATCCGGGCCGATCCCTTTGCCTTCTGCCCTTAGGTGTTTAATTTTTTCCTTAATATCTTCCGGATACTCATTGGGGTGGTTATGCGGCGCCCGTGAGCGGTCAACCAAACCTTCAGCTCCGCTTCCCACATACCGCGCTTTCCAGAGATACAGGGTATCCTGGTGATAGCCAGACAACTCAGCTATTTCTGTAATGGGCCGACCTTTTTCTAAATGAAGTTTTAGCCATTGTTCACGCATATTCGCTTGGCAATGGGGGCATAGATTGTTGGTGTATTTCATATACCCCCATAGTATCAGATTGCTGAATATGTGCGTGGATAATACCTATTTCCCTTGACAAAATTTCAGTTTTCATTATAATACAGTAATTAAATTTGTTCTTTTACACATAAGAGAGGGGTAATAGATAATGATGCAAAAGAAGCCAGCAGTAAAAGGCTTGGGTGAATGCAGCCCGCTTTTTTTCTTGCGCTTTTTGATAGAAAAGTTTGGCGTTAGGATATTTATCCGCTTTAACAAAGCACAGTTCCAAAAGAAATTTTGGCAAGAATTTAGCCGCCATCCCGGATGGATTACAGCTATGCGGCAAAATGGATCGCGCCTGCACCTTGATGATGTGGAGCCGATCGGTCCAAAAGAGTTCTGGAAATCGGTTAGCCAAAGCAGTTTGTTTTTCAGCATTTTATCCCACGCGCGCAAAGCTGGGAACTGCCTTTTCTTTCCTGATTTTGAGCTTCGGCTCTTGCCAAAAAAGTATTTACGGTTTTACCAGCAACATCCTGTGGAAGCTTTTATGATGGCTAAACGTTTGTATATCTGGCTGTGTTCGGCGCACTGCCATGCTAAAATCAAGGTACAGCTTGATACCGAAGATTATTGGCCTACTGACATTGGGCTGTATCAGGATTTTATCAGAAGTGCTCGGTACTATCAGCGGATTACTGACCAAAATTTTCGCATGGATGTCCGGCGGCGGTTTATGGAGAAATATCGGCCTTTGGTGAGAAATGTAGCCAGTCGTCTGGCTATAGGTTT
>CAZVLB010000033.1:0-2368 GCA_964627935.1 uncultured Ignavibacteria bacterium | reverse complement strand
TTTCGGAAAGATCCTTTACAAGAAGATCTTTGAGTGATTTTATCAGTTCTTCACGGTTGAGAATAAGGTTTATATAATTGCTGCTAAGGCTTGAGATAAGAATAAACAAAGTAAAAATAAGTATTATTTTTGTAGTAATAGGAACAATACGGGTGCCGGCTACCTTTTTCCCGAGAATCATTTCTTTGATTTTTTGCGATTTTTTTGTTCCCATATCTAGTATCTACCATATAAAAACTAAAAGAGCAAGACTTTTTTTAAAAAAAAGTGGTGGGAGAAGAGACATGAGTGCGCCAAGCAAAGCTTGCCGTTTCCAATCGGTTAAAATCCGATATAGACAAAACGTAGCCGGTAGTCTATTACCTATGACGCATGTGTGGAGGCAACAAAGCAGATGAAGCCGTCAAATGGGAAAGAGCAGGCCGCAACGAAAGTGAATGTATTGAGCCCCGAAAATACCAACATCCGGGAAGCCGACAGTTTTCATGTGCTGGAAGGCAGTACGTGGCGTTTCGCAAAGGCAAGAAACGTATCGTTCCCGCGGGGTCTGAGGCAGTGGCATGTTCTTGAACGGAAATGGCAGGAACTTGGGAGACCCAAACCGCTCCATGTCAGAGAATCCACCAGAAATGGCTGGGTGGTAAAATACAGAGCCAGGCTGATACGGTTTGTCTCGCCGCTATTAGCGCCAAGAACAAAGAGACATGACATGGTAGTTGGTGACAAGCAGGAAAGGCGAGGAACCAACGAAGGCTGTTTGGGAGTCGGACCGATTCATAGTAGAGGTGTAGCAGGGGTAATGCCTTGTGAGAGCGTAGCTCACTCGAAGGGATCGGCAGTTGTATGCAGAGGCAAAGAGCAACATGTGATGTACAAGGAGACAACATGAGCATGGAAACGAAACTGCGCCTCATATCTGATATAGCAAGGAGAGAGAAGAAAGGTAAAATCAACAATGCAGCATATCTTTTGAATGACGAGAACCTTAAGGAATGCTTTACCATGCTTAAAAGGGGCAAGGCAACAGGATTGGACGGTGTCAGTGTGGAAGAGTATGCAGAGAATCTTGATGAAAATCTGCATGAGCTTGTTGAAAGGATGAAACGGCAGGCATACAAACCGCAACCAGTACGAAGGACGTACATTCCCAAGGCTAACGGGAAACTGCGACCACTCGGGATTCCCGCAATTGAAGATAAAATAGTGCAAACCGGGATTGCCCGAATACTGGAAGCGATATACGAAGTGGATTTTCTCGATTTTTCATACGGATTCAGGCCAAACAGAAACTGTCATCAGGCATTAAATCGGCTGGACAAAATACTTATGACCAAGCCGATTAATCATGTTATAGATGCTGATATTAAAGGCTTCTTTGATAATGTGAGCCATGAGTGGATGAAGAAGTTTCTGGCACACAGAATAAGCGATCCAAACCTGATACGCCTGATAGCCAGATTTCTGATAGGCGGGTACATGGAAGAAGGCAAACTGTATGCCAGTGAGAAAGGAACTCCCCAGGGAGGAATAATATCGCCCATACTTGCCAATGTATATCTACACTATGTGCTTGACCTGTGGGTAGAGCTGGTGGTAAAACCTAAAAGCAGAGGCGTGGTAGAAATTGTTCGATACGCAGATGATTTTGTAATATGCGTACAATACAAGGACGAAGCGGATACCATACTCAAGGCACTCAAAGAACGGCTTGGCAAATTTGCGCTGGAACTTGCGGAGGACAAGACAGGAATAATAGAGTTTGGCAGATACGCCAAACAGAATGCGACGGCGAAAGGCAAAAAGCCGGGGGCATTCAATTTTCTTGGCTTTACGCATTTCATTGACAAGTCCAGAAGTGGCAGATACAAAGTTGGCAGGAAAACAAACAAAAAGAAAATGCAGGCAAAGTTGAAAGAAATGACCGTCTGGCTTAAGAGCATAAGAAATTTCCGACAACCTAAAGAGTGGTGGGGGATTCTATGTGCGAAGTTGGCCGGACATTTTCGGTATTTTGGCGTGAGCGGTAATTACAGAAGCATCAACAAGTTTTACAACCAGATAGTGCGGTTAGTCTTTAAATGGCTGAACAGAAGAAGCCAAAAGAAGAGTTTTAACTGGGAAACATTCAAGAAATATCTGGAGAGACACAAATTACCCAAGCCAAAAATATACCATGATTTCTACACTCTCTATGGCTGTTGATGGGAATACAATTGAGGAGCCGTATGCGGGAAAACCGCACGTACGGTTCTGTGAGGGGCGTAAGTCCTCTCACTTATATTACAAAGTGGAGGAACTATATGTCTACTCGACAAATTTGTCTTTCGCAATATTTTCAGGAAACTGCAGAATTGTACAGCGGGAAAAG
>CAZVLB010000032.1:0-2373 GCA_964627935.1 uncultured Ignavibacteria bacterium | reverse complement strand
GGGCCTGAGCATCGGATTCCGGAACAGTTATGACAAATCCATGTCTGTTGGAATCGCCATTGGTGCCAGTGTCTTTGTCTGCGATAACCTGGCCTTCACCGGCGACATCACGGTCATGCGCAAACACACTACCAACGTCTGGACTGATCTGGAAGAGATGATGATCACCACAGTCTACCGCAGTCAGCACAACTTCCATAAGATCGTAGATGATTCGGTCAAACTCCGGGAGATACCCATGGAGAATGATCATGCCTTTGCCATGATGGGACGGCTCTTTGGCCGGAATGTGATCACACCGCGGCAACTGCCTGTATTCAAACGGGAATGGCTGAAACCCAAGCATGAAGACTTCCAGCCCCGGAATATGTGGAGCCTCTATAATTCAGCGACCGAGGCTCTGAAATCCTGCCCGCCCCATCGCATCCTGGAAAAGCATCTGAAACTCCACGAACTGTTTACTGAATTCATTCAATCCTACATTCCCGGGTACTCATAACGAGGCTGGGGGCTCAATTCCGAGATCCAGAAAGAGTGTTTTCTGTTTTTCGAGAATTTCTCCGACTCGAAGGGTTTTCCCGGGCTGTTCAAAACACTCAATGACATCCAGTTTATCAAGCGCCGTCTGCAGAGTATAACTCTTGAACAGATCGTTTATCTGCATCTGTTTTTTGATGTAGGAGAGATAGATCAATGCCACAAAGGCCACAAAGAGTTTCCCATCCAGGCTCTGTTCCGAGGAGACCAGAGTCCGGCGCAGATTCAGCCGTTCCTTCAGATTTCCGAAGGCTTTTTCCACCACATCCTTATTGCGATAAAGTTCCAGGGCTGTTGTTGCATCCATTTTTTCGTTGCTAATAAGCACATAGAAGCCGTAATAGCGTTTGGCCTTTGCAACCGCTGTTTCATTGACAATGACTGTACTCCCGCGTTTAGGTGTTGATTTAACCCTAAAATAGGTTGCATACTGCCGTTCATACTTCGGATGACGCATTCCCGATTCCAGTTCCTTTTTCCATTGGATCAGGCGCTTGTCGAACGCCTTTTCATCCTCGGCAGCCCGGTCAATATTGAAGTAGCAATGGACATAAAGCCGCCGGGATCCGGTCAGGACATCTCCTTTATAGGGACGCACCTGTGTGTACTCCCAGTCTGTCCGGATGGTGCTACTGTACAGTTCATATTTTTCGCTGTAATTGTCAAAATGGCGAATACGGTCATAGATCCTGTCTATATGCTTTCGTGCAAAAACCAGGGACACCCGGACGGACATCAGGAATTTAATATGAGCTTTGAACAGATCATTGACATTCGACTGACTGAAAAATCCCCGGTCCATTACCACCTTCACATTGGACCATCCGAACACATTCAGATCCGCAATCAGATGATTGACGGTCTTGACATCGGGAATGTTGCCCGCCAGTTTCCGGTAATAAAACGGCAGATGGCTCTTTTCTCCGAATAAGAGCAGCAGATTCAGCTGGGCCAGTAGATCCTGCTCCTTATTGTGTCCGTAGGCCACCTGAGACAGCTTCTGCGAATAACTGGAGATGGAGGTGCTGTCATAAGCCCAAAACTCTTTTTCTGCCCGCCGTTTTCCCTGGAGATGGAAGAACTGTTCCCGGGCCTCATCGGTGATAGATGCAAACAGCTCGCTGCTGCGCTGGGAAGAGATATTCGTCCCGTATGGGTGTTTGTGAAGAAGTCCCCATTTTTCGAATCGGAACAAGGGAGAGCGGTCTTCCAGAATCATATAGTAAGCCAAGGACAGGATCTGTGTGTATGTCCGGGGAAAACACTGTTTCAGATCATCTCTGATACCCAGGTTCTCACCGATGGCATTAAACAGATAGGTGGCACCGTAAAACCATCTCTTCGCCACTTTTGCCGCTACGGGTCCCCGTTTCCGCTTCTTTTGTGCCTCTGTTTTACGTCCCCGGCCGTCGGTTTCTTCAATAGCCCCGGTCTTGGGATTGACCCGTCCGATCAGGGTCCGCTTTGCCCGTGACTGCTTTTTCTCTTTGTCCCACCAGCATTCAGACCGATACGCATAGGTGATGCCCGACCGCTTGTCCTTCTGATGAATAATTGTTGCCATCGTTCCTCCACTCGTTATGTATAAGTTAACACATAACGAGTATCAAGGCAAGCATATTATTCAAGTATTATCAATATTTACAATCTATTATCTCTATATCTCTACAAGCCATCGTTAGGTGTCCGCGGGAATGCAGGATTAAATGGATTTGGATAAGCTGAATGTAGACAAAACTCTTCAGGTATTGGATTAATTTCAACTACTGGAATTCTAATTTCTTTATCTTGTTTTGGCGCATTGCAATTAAATGACTCTGAAGGCGAAAAATTAGA
>CAZVLB010000031.1:0-2404 GCA_964627935.1 uncultured Ignavibacteria bacterium | reverse complement strand
TATTTTCATATAATACACGGGCTTTTGCCTGAAGCATATCCGTGCTAATAAAACGTATCCACCCGGTGAAGTGCATATATTTAAAACAGATTGGATAGATTAGCTTATCGCGAAATTATTGGGTATTGGACAGATAATTCTGAGGTAATAATTGATCCAGTTTCGAGTAGGGGTGATCGGCGATACGGGAAAAGACATCCCGCAGCCAGGCAAAGGGTTCTACACCCGCAGATTTGGCATTGGCCAGCAAGGTATAGACAATCGCAGCCCGCGCCGCACCGTCGTGACTGCCGGCAAAGAGATAATTCTTGCGTCCCAGCGCAACCGGCCGAATGGCATTTTCAATCAGGTTATTATCAATCTCGAGACAGCCGTTTTCACAATAATTAGTCAGGGTCCGCCAGCGTGAGAGCATATAGCCAACCGCTTTGCCCAGACCCGATTTCGGCAAGACGGTTGCAAACTTCCGGTCCAGCCAGACCTTCATCTCCGCCAGCACCGGGATGGATTCCGCCTGACGCAAGTTCCGACGCCCCGTATGGCTCAATTTGTCTTGCCGGGCACGCTCTTCAATCCCATATAACTGAGCAATCTTTGCCAGCATTTCCCCGGCTTCCGGGTAATTCTTCCGACACTCATAGAAGTTCCGGCGGGCATGGGCCATACAGTGAACCGCTTGAATGGTTTTCTTTTGACCCAGTTCGTCATACGCGGCATAGCCGTCCGTTTGCAGGTAGCCCTGATATTCCTCTAACAATTTATGGGGGCCTTCGCGACTGCGATTCGGTTGATACTCAAAATAGATCTCACCACCCTGTGGATCATGATAGACCCAAAAGTAACCCCGGTGAGTTTTCCCCTTCTTTTTTCGATCCAGCACCCGGATCGGTGTCTCATCCGCCTGAAGATAGGTTTTACTGCAAATCCGCTCCCGAAGTAACTCATGGAGAGGCGTAATAATATCAACCCCGTATCTGACCCAGTTATCCATAGTGGAGGAGGGAATATCCAGGCCGTTCCGTTTAAATATCTTCTGCTGTCGGTACAAGGGCAGATGATCAACATATTTGCTGACCAGGATATGTGCCAACAAACCGGGACCCGGAATCCCCTTCTCAATCGGACGATTCGGCAACATGCCAATGATGACACCGCCGTTGTTCTGCCTGTGCTCCCGCAGACAGGCCGGCCGGGCATATTTGTTACGAATATAGCGGTTGACAATCAATTCCGGCGGCGTATATTCCAACTCTTCCGTGATCACTTCGCCAATCCGCACAAGTCCGGTCGTGTCCTCATCGGGCTCGATCACAATCTCGTTGCGGGGCAGATGAGAGGGCAGTTCGCCGCGCCCGTGACCACTGTGAGAAGCACCCGGTTTCTTGCGCTGATAACTAATGGTTTCCACAACCGCCGGCGGGGGAACCGCCGCTTCAACAGTCAACAATGTCAGTTGATTAGACGGATCATCCGGTACAAAGCGTTCCCGCTTCTGACCAAAGATCAAACGCTTCATCTCCGCTAACTCCTGCTTCAGGCGTACAATCTCAAATTGGAGCCGTTGATTTTCCTGGACTGATGCGGTGTATTTGGGCAAGATTTCGGCAAGTGTCATAATGCATGTAATTTAATATATACCAAGATGTTATGCAAGATTTATCGTCCGTATCTGACACTTTTTTTGCCCTTTTTTAAGTCAATTCCTTCCAACAGCATTATAAGGTCCGAATAACTGATCTCCGGGCTGGATTGGCTATCCGGAGACAGGCGAAAACGACCCTTTTCCAGGCGCTTGTAATGAATCCAGAAGCCGTCCCGGTCCCAGACCAGCAGCTTGATCCGGTCACCGCGCCGATTAATGAACAGATAGACATCCCCGGATTGGACATCTTCCTGAAGATGACAGCGCACCAGACCACCCAAGCCCTCGAAACTCTTACGCATATCCGTGGGATAGCCATACAGGAAAAAACGTACTTTGGCTGATAATGAAATCATCGCTAAGCGTAGATGCGTAGCAGTAGTCCGTCCGGAAACTCAATCTCACAACGGGCGGATAAAGAACCGGTATGAATCGGAATCGGGCGAAACGCCGGCGCGCTGCCGTCCGGTTTATCCTGACGGTAACGCTTTAACCAGTAAACGAAGGTGCTCTTGGGAATTGATTCTGTCTGACAGAAGTCGTTCTGGGTCTGATCCGACGACAAATAGCGCTCAACCAGTGCATACATTTGTTTCCGGCGGGTCGGTGGTGATTCGGTTGGATTCATCGTGCTTACTCCTTATGTGTTGCCAATAACATAAGGAAATACTATCCCACGATAAAGATGCACTTCACCGGGTGGATACTTTAATTACATCTGAAAAGTTACTCTGAGCAGCTTCACATTCCTTTCCTAGAAAA
>CAZVLB010000030.1:0-2719 GCA_964627935.1 uncultured Ignavibacteria bacterium | reverse complement strand
TCACGAAAGGACGCTGCTTGAAAAATAAATTTACACAACTATTGACAAGAACTCTACTTTAACTAGTATATATTCTATTAGATATGAATTCCCTTTTGATGAGATTTGGATAAGGAGCATATTTATGCAAAGAGTATTATTGTACTTATTTTCATCTATAATCTTTGTATTCCAGTCATCATCAGCTTTTGAGCCACTTTTTGATGCTAGAGTTGAATATGAAGCTGGTGTTAATGCTATATCAATTTGCTCAGCTGACTTGGATGGAGATGCCTGTACTGATTTGGCATTAGCAGATAAATATATGAACCGCATATCGGTTCTAATTAATGATAATGACGGATCATTTCTGCCCGCAACCTATCATCCAGTTGGAAATGGCCCTTCATATTTAATTGCTTCAGATTTAGATGGAGACTCAATAAGTGATCTGGCTATAGCTAATTCGCACTCCAATAATGTTTCCATATTGATAAATAACAACGATGGTACTTTTGAGGAGGCTGATAATTATAATGTGGGCGGTGAACCATGTTCAATTATTGGGGCAGATTTGGACGGAGATTCCGATATTGATCTGGCCATTTGCAATTATGTTTCACATGATATTTCCATATTACTCAATGATGGCAGTGGAAATTACCTAACCGCCGTTAGTTATGAAGCGGGATCAGGACCTCGGTCAATTTGTTCAGGGGACTTTGATAATGATGGAGACATAGATCTTGCTGTCGCAAATTATGATGAAGATAGCATAGCGATTTTTCAAAATAATGGTCTTGGGATATTCCATCAATACATTAAATATCAGACTGATTTGTGGCCAATATCAATAATCGCTGCCGACCTAAATGGAGATTCACTGATTGATTTGGCATCTGCGAATTACACATCACATACAATATCAGTATTTTTGAATCAAGGATCCGGAAGTTTTAACATGGCATCGAATTATCCAGCTGGTCCACCTGATGGCGACCTTCCATTATCCTTATGCGCTGTTGATATTGATGGTGATGACGACATTGATTTGGCAGTTACTAATCAATTACATAGTATCTGTATTTTGACGAACAATGGTGATGGCGCATATCAATACTTTACAAGATATGAAGGAGGTGGGGCAGGTATTGTATCAGCGGATTTAGATAATGATATGGATTTCGATTTAGCGACAGCAAAAGGGTATCATGCCGCAATCTATAAAAATAAGGGGGCGGGGACTTTTCCTTCGATCACTAGTTATCCTACAGGCAGTTCTCCTGAAGCCATAATTGCTGCAAGATTAGATGATGATTCATTATTGGATTTAGCAGTAGTTAATGATGTCGTTTCCATATTGATTAATAATGGTTCTGGTGTCTATCAAACAGCTTTAAATTATGATGCTGGTGCGAGTCCGGCGTCTTTGGCTTCATGTGATATAGATAATGATGATGATATCGATTTGATTGTGACAAATCCTACATCGGATAATTATATTTCAGTTTTGGAAAATAATGGCCTTGGCCAATTTAATTTGATAGCAACATATAATGCTGGAATCCGACCAATGGCAGTCTGCTGTGCTGATTTAGACAATGATATGGATCCAGATGTTATTATCGGGCATGAAATATCAAATGATATTATGGTCTACTTGAATATTGATGGAATATTGCAGAATCCACATAGCTATGATGTCGGAGGAGCAGTTTACTCTGTTTGTGCTACTGATCTAAATGGCGATTCCGCACTTGATTTGGTTGCAGGCATTTGGACATCACATCTGGTCGCGGTATTACTAAACGATGGAAATGGCTTTTATCAAGATGTAGTTTACTACGATGCAGGACTCACTCCTTACAAGGTACTATCAGCTGATTTTGATTCGGATGGTTACATGGATATTGCGGTTGCTAATGAAACGCCCGGTGATTTATCAGTATTATTGAATTCCGGCAGCGGAGATTTATTACCGAAAATTAGTTATGATGTTGGAGAAGCTGTCTTTCATATTGTTGCGGCTGACTTTGACAATAACAACACTATTGATATAGTATCTGTAAATGCAGGGTCTGCTAATTATTCTCTTTTAAAGAACAATGGAGGGGCATCATTTCAGTTACAGGCAAACTACGGTACAATCCATAATCCATTCTCCATTTGTGCTGCGGATTTGGATTATGATACTGATGTGGATATAGCTATATCTGGCACGAATAGCATTTCTGTGTTTAAAAACATTTTAATAGATACAACTATTTCTGATATCTGCGGTGACGCGAATGGAGATAATATCGTCAATATCAGTGATGCGGTTTGGATCATAAACTATGTTTTCGTCAGTGGCAATCCGCCTGATCCGCTAGAATCTGGTGATGCCAACTGCGACGGTGACGTAAATGTCTCAGATGCAGTTTGGATCATCAATTATGTCTTTGTGGGTGGTAATGATCCATGTGATACAGATGGGGATGGAATCTCGGATTGCTAAAGCTGTGACAAAATCCGGGCTCAAAACTACCCTGTGTCCCTGACCGGAGGGTTCCCTTTATGAAACGATATGGGTGGCCTATACACTCCCAAAGTCGCTGATCAAGCGCTAGATGCATTATGGGTACAAAATCTACTTATCTCAAGAAGTATCCATATCAAGAAGTCCCAGGATGTAGCAGGTTGACGGCGTAAGCTTCCCTGTCAAGTAGACAATTCATAAATAGAGTTTTCGGCTGTTTGA
>CAZVLB010000029.1:0-2770 GCA_964627935.1 uncultured Ignavibacteria bacterium | reverse complement strand
GCCTATGTTCCCGTTTTCTGACAGATAAAGGAGGGGTGAAGTAGAAGAGGGAGAATAGAAGGCCAAGGCTTGGCTGAGAGTGGAAGAGGCGGGCTTGAGAGAGAAGCCGTTTTGGAATTGAAGGGCAGAGTCTTGCTTGAAGATAAAGGCGCTTTGGCCGTTTTGGTTGACCAAGACCAGATCTATCTTGTTTTGGTTGACTCGGTCTCCTTCAGTGATCGTCCAGATAGTTTCGTTGTCTAGGTTATGGAAGGCGATATCAGAGCTGTCGAGGGTGCCTACGACGCGAGCGTCGCCCTCAACCCAGAGAGAGCCTGTGGTGGTGGCGGAGCCAGGCGTGTCGGGATAAGAGCCGCAGACGCCTGAGCCGTCATCTACGCAGACACCGCCGGAATCTATGGTAAGAAGAGATTTGGGGGTACTGGAGCCAATGCCGACGCTGCCGCTGCTTAAATTCCCGTAAATGGTATCGCCGATGTTTAGGTGGTTGGAGGTATCTACAGCAGGAGTATCCACACCATAGCCAATAAGGATGTTGTTTTCTCCCGTCGAAATAGAGTCGCCTGCTTGATAGCCAAGCGATACATTTTTTGAACCGCTTGTAATAGAATAACCGGCTTCTTGTCCTAAAAATGTATTGTATTTAGAATTACTATCCATTGAGTAACCAGCCTGATATCCAACTGCAACATTGTAATTATTATTTGTCATGCCGTTTGTGCCATAACCCGCTTGATAACCTATAAATGTGTTACTATCAGCGGTACCGTTATAGTAACCCGCATAACCACCAAAAAAAGAGTTATAATTTCCCTCTGATACCATACCTGCCCTTCTGCCCACAATAGTGTTTAAACTTCCACCTCCTTGGTCAAAAGCCATATTTCCAACAGCTACATTCATATCCCCCCCGGTGGTCTGTCTTCCTGCATATCCTCCAATAAAAGTGTTGTATTCACCACCTACATTTTCCTCTCCTGCAGCGTAACCAACGTAAACGTTTAGATTGCCTAATGTTGTTAGTCTACCAGCATCACTTCCCAAAAAAGTATTTAGAAAACCAACATTATTGGCTCCCGCGTTAATTCCCAAGGCCGTTACCGCATTATCCGCGCTCATAACAGGGTCGCTATTTACATAAAAACTTCCTCCTGTGGAATTTGTCATTGGAGCGTAATCACCCAAATCTGCGTCAGCTGTATTATCAAGGTATTCAGTAGTTGTATTATCATTTAAAGTAGCCACATATTTAGCCTCATAAGGAAAATTTGTATCAACCTCGGTTCTGTAAATCTTTCTGGCAGTTACTTTGCTAGACCCAGTGGGAATATTTGTTAATTGTATTTTCCCATCAGAGGTATTATCAGAAACTGTAATATTGCCTGTTCTGGACCCGGTTTCGGTTTCGCCATTAGCTGTAACAAAAGCTATCCTGTAATTATAGTATCCATTAGACAGATTCCCCGCTCCATCACCAGCTAAAGCCCCATCAGGCGCTCCCGGAGCAGACTCTTGATTCATCCTGATATTTCCATAATCAACCTCCAGTTTCTCGCTCGGCTCCGTCGTCCCAATGCCGACGTTGCCGTCGGATTTAACCACAAACATATCAGAATCAGTAGAAGTTCCTACTTGGAAAAGCGTTTCTGTGCCTCCCGATTGTCTCTCTACATGCAACATACCCGTAGGCCCCGTCGTGCCAATGCCGACTTTGCCAGTATCGTCAACTAAAAGATAATTGGCGCTGCTAGAAGCAATGCGAAAAATGTCTTTATCTACTGAACCGTCTGAATAGACAGTGAAGAAAGAGCTGGGCGAAGAAGTGCCAATGCCGATCCCTTTTTCTTTGACCCCCCCTGCCCCGTCAGACTTGGCAAAAATGGTAAGCATATCATTGCCATCCATGCTAGCCGTATATCTCTCGATAGTGCCGTCCGCGGCCGAACTGGTGACAGGAAGATCTACCCAAGAAACCGCCCCCGCGTCAGCGGCAAACTCCATCGGCCCCAAGAAAGTGGATTCAGCCACCTCTAATTGACCGGAGATATAGACAGAATCTTCATAGCTGGTCAAAGAAGTGGAAGAAGCAGAGCCAATATGAAGAGCGGCTTGCGGGCTAGTAGTGCCAAGGCCTAAATAGCCACTGGATGGATCAAGATAAACAGTCGTGCTGGCTGTCCATGAAGAACCATCAAAATGCAATATTTGGCCCGAAGAGCCAGCCGGCAAGGTGTCTTCTCCAGCAACAAATAACGTAGAGGTAGCCACATAACCAATACTGCCGGAAAAATCTATTCCCAAAATACTACCGTCCGCTCCTTTGTTCAGCTTCGCTAAAGTAGATGCGTCTGAAGCATAAACAATATCGCCAGCGGTATAGGAGGCAAGTCCTGTCCCGCCATAACCAACAGCGATAGTACTCCCCTGCCACGTGCCAGAACTAACTTGACCCGAAGAATTAACGACAAAGTTTCCGCCTACATCAAAAGAATCTGACGGATTAGCTGTCCCGATGCCGACATTGCCGCTCTTGTCTATGGTGAATTCGGCTATGTCAAGATTGCTCGAGCTTGTTGAAATTTTGAACTTGTCGCTGTCTGTAGTGTCGTTGCCGATGAACCAGTCGGCCGATGCGCCGTTGTCGCCGAATGAGAGGAGTGAATTTGAAGCGCCGCCGGAGATGGTGAGGAGAGAGCTTGGCGAAGTGGTGCCAATACCGACGTTGCCGCTGGCGTCAACGGTCAACAGATCCCCGTCAGTGGTAGAAGAG
>CAZVLB010000028.1:0-3610 GCA_964627935.1 uncultured Ignavibacteria bacterium | reverse complement strand
CTGGCCAGACTTACCCAGGTGAATTGGGGCTTCAAGTCAGAAAATGCCTATGCCATGCACACAGCCAATCAGATTATCCATGGGGAGAAAAATCTGGCATTTGATTTAACGGAAGAAGGCCACCTGGGCCATGCAGGGGTTAGAGACAACACTATCCACCTCCACCAGGATGCCATGAACTTTGACGACAAGTCCAAGACAGGGTTCTTCACTTCCCTCATGGCACGGGAAAGCTCGCTGATAGACATGAACCAGGGGTTTGGGACTGCTGACTGGAGTGATCAGTTGATGCGTGACTCAGGGGTTGGGGCGATGTTTACCCTGTCTGCCCTCGGTACCCAGAGCAGTGTGCTGATGGATATTGAGAAGAATATGGGGGTGGATTTTTCAGGGGAGTATTGTTACTTCCCGCGTTTTTTTCGTGTGAAAATTGCCTGAAAGCGGCGTAATTCCCGCAGTATCTCTGGGTTTGAAATAAATCGGGAAAAAGCGAGCTTAGTAAATAATCCGGGAAAATGCAGTATAAAAAAAGCCCGGGATAATTCCCGGACTGTTTTCGTGCCTTGATGTAAACAACTTAGCGTTCTATGACCATTTGCACATGTTCCCGTTCTACCTGCTGGCTTTTTTGCTGGAATGCTTTGAGCATTGCCTGCCAGGCTGCTGCTCCGATTGTGCGCAGTATGCCTCCAGAAAAATCATGAATCAATTTCATGGCATTGGCCGTGAAAAGAGACGGCTGTCCGCCGAGTGTGGTAATCCGCCCTTCGATGTACATAATGGTTTCTTCTGCTGTCAGCTGATTGATCCGGATGCTGTACGTGATACTGTTGGCAAGCTGTGCGTAAATGCTGATTGTAAGCTTTTGCCGCAGCTCGCTGTGTCCGCAGAGCACAATCGTACAGGCATTTTTTGAATCATACTCAAAATTGGTCAGCATCCGTATTTCCCGCAGCATATCCGCATCAAGAGCATGTGCTTCGTCAATGAAGATAACCGGATGGATGCCCTTCTGGTCGTTTAGCTCTGTGATAAAATCCTTGATGCGTCGAAATAGCGTGCCGCGTCTGCCGTTTGAGGGCAGGTCAAGACTGCCCGCCAATGCCTGATAGAATTCACCTGCTTTGAGTGTGGTATGGCAAACGTAAAAAGCCTGGTACAGTCCCGGATTAAGTTCTGTTGACACCTTTCGGATAAGCGAGGATTTGCCACAGCCGGAGGGGCCGGTCAAAAGCCCGATGCCTTTTGTTTCCAGAAGCAGCGATAATTCGCCGGCCGCTTGTTCGATAGTCGGCAGCTGCATCAGATGATCCGTTGCAATCTCCTTGTCAAACGGATGTGCCTCAAGATTAAAATACGCCAGAATGTCTTTTTGTTTCACAGTAGTCCCCTTTCATGGAATTGATTTTTTTCACCAGTATCTTCCGGTATATCTGCGGTGATTTCCAGACTGCGTGAAAAATCACTGCGTTTTACTTTTGTGTTGGCGTACAGGTCTACCGGCCGTGCTTCGCCGTAGTCTTTACCGTTGTAAGTAACGATGAGCCGCCTGATCGGCGGATGCGGATCAAAACGGATATGCACTTTTTTGCCAATCAAAACAGACGGCGCCTCAAAGGCAATGCCGTTTACGGAAATAATAGAATCATTGTGCACCTTTCGGGTTATCTCATGAAGAAAAGCCGCATCGATGTCAATGTGCGGGTCAACATGTTTAATGGCATCTGTTTTGGCGAGCCAGGCATCAAGCGGTGTTACCCCGAGAGAGCTGTGCACTTCCCGGTGGTATTCGGTTTCCAGCCATGCAGAAAACAGGTGGTTTAATTGTTCCAGGCTTTTGATGGAATCTTTTTCCAGCGGCGCAAGAAACGATTGCCGCACAGTTCTAAAGAAGCGCTCTATCTTGCCCCGTCCCTGCGGTTTGTAAGGCTTTGAGTGGATAAAATACACCTTCAGCGTTTCGAGAATGCGCCTGGTTTGGTGCGAAACAAAGGTTGCACCGTTATCCGTGTAGAGCCTGCCAATTTTACCGTAGGCCTTGAGAGTGTGTTTTACGCCGTCTTCAAAATGGATGGCCTTTTCGCTGAAGAGAAACCGCGCGTAGAGAACGCGCCGGGTATGATCGTCCAGAAAAGCAAGCAGGATTGCCTTGCGTTTTCTACCCTTTTCGTCTGGAACAGGAAAGGCATGCATGGCATCTGACTGCACACATTCAAGCGGTGCCTCAAAAGCAAAGCGCCGCTGGTCTTTGTCCTGTCTTTGAAAAAGCCGTTCCCGTCTTGTGAGGTTATTGGCCTGCAGGAATCGTGATAATGCAGAGCTGCTGATTCTGGTGTGTACTTTGCCTGTTTTGTGCAGTTCCTTGAGTACAGTTTGCGCTGTCCAGTCCGGTTTTGCCTCAAGCATTGCGATGAGTGCCGCTGCCTCCTCATCGGTGAATGAACGCTGTCGCCCGCGATCCTCCCTGAGTTTGGGCCGAAGTCCGTCCTTACCGTGTGTCTCATACTGCTGCATCCAGGAACGGATTGTTTCTGCCGTGATGGTAGTTTTGGTTGACCCGGGAATAGTGTACTGCCTGTTTGTTTTTTTCCTGATCAACTGCTGCCGTTCTTCTGCGGAAAGGTGCGCATTACACAGCTCCGCTACCAGCGAGTGGCGAAAATCGGCGATCTGCTGTCTTTGAAATTGCTGTTCTTCAGAATTCATATAAATCCTCCTTGATTGTAGATTATGGGAATTTATCGGGTTCTCGTTTGTGTTTTTCGGAGGTGGTATTATATGAAAATTTGTCTTTCGCAATATTTTCAGGAAACTGCAGAATTGTACAGCGGGAAAAGAACACCGGGTTACACCGATATCCCCTGCATGCATTGTTTAGGAAAGACACCGGTTCTGATGCAAAGCCTGCTAATTTTATGGCAAGAATCCTGGTAAGAACGGCATAGTCATGCGGTACGTTTCCAGCAAATATTGTATGCACATCAAAAACAAATGTAAGTAGATTACGGCAGCGGGCTTTAAGCCGTCTGTGCAGATCTTTCGGGTAATCCGGGCTCATGCCGGATCTGATGAAAGCATCACCAGCCTCAAGCACTGTTTCTCCAGCAGCCCGTTTGGTTATGAACGCATTGAGTTCAGCCATGCCGATAGAGCAGCCCGGTACAGAAAAGTCAGGGATCAGGGCATGTGTCTTCTGACACTCAGTATTGGTACACCGCACCTGAATAATTGTGATTTTCTCTGCATACAGGTATTTCGTGTATCTACCGTGCTCTTTGACCAAGCCGCCGCAGACAGGACAAAATAATCCAAAAAAACTTGGATTAGCTATGAAGTGTTTGTAATTTTTCCCCGATATGAGTAGTACGTTTGTTTTTTTAACCCGGGATCAGAGTGCTATAACACTTATCTGATCCCGTTTTATTTCCCCTTCCCAAAATATCCTCACAGAAAATATTTCGGAAAAAAACGCCGGATCATTAGAATTCTATGCGGGGGGTAACAAATGGAAGACTGGACAGGATATACGACAAAAAAACATATAAAAAACAAACTGGGCAAGAATATATTGATTTAACTCGTGAAGCTTGGTATACAAAAAGGCCTGCTC
>CAZVLB010000027.1:0-9094 GCA_964627935.1 uncultured Ignavibacteria bacterium | reverse complement strand
TCTTTTTTCATAATTCTCCAATAAACATTAAAAACTTTTATACCATAGTAACTAATCGGGTGGGTTTTTCCTTTATTAACTAAGCCTAAGGCTTGAAAAGCTTCTTTCCGGGAGCATCCGTCAAAAGCCGGACATAGCGAGGACGTACTCCCGGCACATTCCATTCTATCTCTTGCAGGCCAATAGCCAATTCTATTCAAGAATTGACCCACCTAAAATCAAAAAACCGTCAGGCATTGCGTCCTGACGGTTTTCTTTTATATGGATTGGTGATGAGCTGTGTCAGACTTTGCTCATGCGGCGCGGGCCGGATTGGGCCACCTCATCCGGTGTACCGGCACGGAATTTCTTGAAATTCTCGATATACAACGCCGCCAGTTGATCATATTTGCGATCATACTGCGCCTTGTCCGGCCATGAGCTGGATGGATCCAGGACCTCAGGCGGAACATTGGGACAACTTTTGGGCACCTCGAATCCAAATACCGAATCCTTGCGATACTCGACATCCAGAAGCTTTCCGCTCAGGGCCGCATCCAGAAGCGCGCGGGTATACTTGATCGAGATACGTTTACCCACACCAAACGGTCCGCCGGTCCATCCGGTATTAACCAGCCAGCAATTGGCCTTATGCTTGATAATCTTGTTGCGCAGCATGTCGGCGTAGAAATACGGATGATGCACCATAAACGGCGCGCCGAAACATGCGCTGAATGTTATCTCTGGCTCGAGGCCCAGATCGATTTCGGTACCGGATACCTTGGCGGTATATCCGGAAATGAAATGATATAATGCCTGATCCGGTGTCAGCTTTGCTATCGGGGGCAAAACGCCTGACGCATCGCAGGTCAGCATGATCACGTTTTTGGGATGCCCGGCCATTTTCTCGGGCACGGAGTTATCGATATAATCGAGCGGATATGATGCGCGCGTGTTTTCGGTCAGGCTGTCGTCATCCAGGTCGAGCTGACGACTGACCGGGTCATAGATCACATTTTCAAGGATCGTACCGAATTTACGCGTGCAGGCATAAATTTCCGGCTCGGCCGTGGGCGAAAGCGATATAACCTTGGCATAACATCCATTCTCGAAATTGAAAATACCCTCATCCGACCAGCCATGCTCATCATCGCCAATCAAGCGCCGTCTCGGATCGGCCGACAAAGTCGTCTTGCCTGTACCGGACAAACCAAAGAACAATGCTGTATCACCTTCTTTGCTGACATTTGCGGAACAATGCATGGTCATTATACCGTCCAGCGGTAACAGATAGTTCATAACCGTGAAAATCGCTTTCTTGATTTCGCCGCCGTAACCGGAACCGCCGATTATACCAAGCTTCTGTTCAAAATTGAGCAGGATAAACGTGCCCGATACTGTGCTGTCGATCTGTGGAACGCCCTTAAAATCAGGGGCGCAGATAATCGTAAAATCCGGTACATGATGTCTGATCTCAGCCATTGTTTCGAGCGGGATGAGCATATTGCGCGCAAAATGACTGTGCCAGGCATACTCTGTGATGATCCTGACCGGCAGGCGATATTTTGGATCGGCCCCGCCATAGCAGTCCTGCACGAACACATCTTTACCTTCGAAATAACCCAGAAGACGTCCCAGGGCGATGCTGAAGCTTTCGGCTGAAATCGGACGGTTGTACTGACCCCACCAGATTTTGTCCTCGCTGGTGGCCTCGCGCACGACCAGCTTTTCATTGGCGGCCCGGGCGGTATGATGACCGGTGTCTACGCAAATCGGCCCGAGATGGGTCAGACGGCCCTCGCGGCGGAACAGTGCCTCCTCGTAAAGCGCCTCCGTCGAAAGGTTCCAGTATGCCTTGCGGAGGTTAGTCAGGCCGTGATTATTGAGCTTGTAATCCGAGGCTCTTTCGGATGCGATATCCTCGCAGGGTGATTTTATATCCCACAGATTTTTCATTGCCAATCCCTCACAAGTTTTCTGTCACCGATGAAGATTTCATTGGGCGAATTAGGATCCAGGAGCCATTTGATCCTGGCCACGCCCTCCATGATTTCCTTTATGCTTCCGCAGAAACTGAGACGCAGATGTCCTTCCATGCCGAATTCAACACCCGGCACCGCCACAACATAAACCTTTTTGAGCAGGTCCCTGGAAAGTTTGGTGGAATCTTTCTGATAATTGGAAAAATCCGCCAGGCAATAGAATGTACCTTCGGGTTTATAGACATGAACACCGTCGAATGCTTTCAATTCGGTATACATGACATCGCGGTTGTTCTGCAATGTTAGCCGGAGTGATTCCACACCAGACTGCGTGCCATTGATCGCGCCGGCCGCGGCAGACTGTGATATAAGCGGCGGGCAGGATGTTGTCTGGGCCTGAACATTGGTCATGGTCTGGATTATTTTCTTAGCCGCCACGGTCCAGCCGATACGGAAACCGGTCATGGCATACAGCTTGGAGACACCGTTCAATACGATAATCTTGGAATCTTCCAGATCCTTCTTGGTGAATTTATATACAGATGGCGCGGTTTTGCCGTCGAATACCAGCTTATGATAGATATCATCCATAATCAGGTAGATATCCTTCTTTTCGCAGAATTCGACTATTTCACCAATGAAATCCTCGGAATATACCGCGCCCGATGGATTATTGGGGCTGTTTATTACGATAGCCTTGGTGTAGCTGGATACTTTATCGGCAATATCTTCCATGCGCGGATGAACCCGGCCATCCTCCGGCGTTACAATAACGGGAATGCCGTAAACCATCTTGACCATTTCGGGATAGCTGACCCAGTAGGGCGCATTGATAATAACTTCGTCCTGCATATTCAGGATTGTCTGCAGGACAGTCATCAATGACTGCTTGGCGCCATTGGAGACAATCACGTTTTTATTGCCGATAACCTGATTGTAGTTTTCCTCTGTGTAACGTATGATTGCCTTGATCAGCATTGGTATCCCCTCAGTCGGGGTATAACGTACCTCGGCGGTAGACAACTGGGCGGTGCTGGAGAGGATCGCCTCGATCGGCGCCTTGCTTTTCGGCTCACCTGCACCCAGGTGAATGACCTTCTCCCCTTTCTCGCGCAAAAGCCGCGCCTGCTCATTGAGCATCAGGGTTGGTGATTCGGCAATCGACATCGCCATCTGACTTAGGCTCATAAACCTCTCTGCCTCCTCTTGAAAGCCATCAAAAACGGCTGATTTTAGAATTTTCCGCGGATCAAATATCCGCCCAAAAACAAAAATAGCAACCTGCCGCGGCAAAAACCATAACCCAGGACCGCCGGTTTACTATATTCTCAAATAATGGCCGGGCTGTATTTTGCTTGCCCGAACTACGATGATTAATGAATATACGCAGAGGTTATCACCCATGTCAACGACAAAGTGAAAAAAATCACTAATTTTAACCCGGCCAAATTATGCTGATCAGGAGCTTATTTCCTTGAATTAAACAGTGTTTTGATTTAATTGCATAAAACCGGAACGGGTTACAACTATGGCTAAGAAAAAAGTATTCGTCCTGACACATAATTATCCCCGCGATGAAAATGATATGTCGGGTATATTTATCAAGAATATCATAAATGACCTGTCGGACAGCTTTGATTTCACGGTCTGCCCCATCCGCTATGGCCAGACCATGCATAAACTCTACAAGAACCCGCTCAAATGGCCCAAATTGCGCCAGTATTTCGTGAATTCATCGAAAAAGGCGCGGGAGGAGTTTGCCAGGGATGACTTCGACCTGATCTGGGCCCACTGGTGGCTTCCGCCGGGGATGATTGCGGCCAAATTATCCCGCAAAACCGGCTGTCCGCTGCTGGTTACATGTCATGGCACCGATGCTTTCATGTTGCGTGACCTCAAGCTCCTGCGTCCCCTGGCCAATCGCGTATTCCGGACAGCCAGAACCGTCAATGTCGTATCTCATTACATGGCAACGATTACCACGCAGGACAGCGTCGTAGCCAATATGCCCTACAATCAGGAGATATTCAATTATGCCGGCGAAGAAAAGGATGACCATTATATCATCTGCCCGACTGCCCTGATTAAGAGAAAAAATGTCGATCTGCTGATAAAGGGCGCCTCCAAAATTCCTGAGCTTAAGGTCAAAATATACGGTGATGGTATCCTGCGTGAGCTTCTTGAAAAAATGGCATCCGATGTGCCCAATGTCGAGATGTATCCGCCCCTGGGTCAAAAAAAGCTGGCCCGGGAGTATAAAAAAGCCGGTGCAATCGTTCTGCCCTCGGTCAATGAGGGCTTTGGTCTGACGCTGGTCGAGGGCGCGGCCTGCGGATGTTTGCCAATTGCCACCCATGACGGCGGTATGGTTGAGATCTGCAAACAGACCGGCGGACTGAATTTTAATTTCGATCCATCAGGCAAAACGCTGGAAGATGCCCTGCTTCAATACCTGCAAAAACTGCCGCTTGACCGCGCAGAAATTGCGTCATCGGCAAAAGTCTACAGCCGCGAGCATATAATTCCCCGCTTTGAGGAGATTCTCAGGTCTACGGCAAAAAAATAACCCGCCCTGTGAGAACAAGGCGGGCCCTGCATCAACCTCGTTAGAGAGGTATTTTAAATGAAGCGCGCAGTAATAGCCTATTGACAATTCAAGCCATTCGTCAATAAGCCTCATCCTTGAGTTGTGATTTCGTGATGTAAAATTTTGTTTTAAAAGCCAAAAGCTGATTGCTATATTTTAAACTTACATAACTACGAATAGTTCGAAATTATTGTTGGAATGATGTGGAAAAATATCACGCCTGCAATTGGCGGGGGCACCCCATAGCTTTAACGGTGGGAACAGAAGATGATAAAGAACACATTCAGTGCCCGGCAGATGCCCACATCTGCCGTGGAGGACTGCCGTCTAAAAACATGAGCCTGACCCCTCGCCGTCGCGATTTCCTTCCTGACGAAAGCCTGCTCAAACAAGTTTGGGCACGCCATTCGGCTTTGCTTTTACAACACAAGCATATGTTTCGGCAGTTCTTGAGCGAAGCGGTGAACTGCCGATATACACCAAGCCCCAAAGTGTCAGGTCACACTTCCGGCTAAAGCCGGAATCAAGATCTTACACAACAACCTTAGTCTGTTTGCAAAGCCGGCACAAGTTGCGGCACTTCTTTAGTTCCGGTTTATCGGGACGGTGAACTGCCGCTTGTAAAGACTACTCTCACCGCACGCGGGTATTAATCCCATGTCGGAAATTTTGCTTCGATCGGAATGCCGGCACGGCGGAGAATGAGGTGTATTTAAATTTCAGGGTAATAGTAATCGACGCAGGTATCGCACATGCCATGCGAAACATCCTTGAAATCCATCGCTCCCGGGCACCAGTCCCAACGTTGTGTGGGCAGATGACGGATCCGCCGGCAATGGCCGCATTGGTGCAGGATACCGTGCTCATCGATGTAGTATTTTCCCTCGAATGGCACAGCCTCACGGTCATGTTCGCAGCTGACGATCAGCGAATGTTCCATCAGGAGCCCGGCCCTGTCCTGGAGCGGATATGCCAGCAGACGGAATTTTCGGAAGACCCTGGCGGAGGAACATTCATAGTCGAATGATCCCGGTTTGGATTGATCGAGTGTCTTTTGCATAAACTCCCGGTAGAATTTTCTGAAATCGCCGGAGATGGCATCCAGGAAATTCGTGCCCAGGTTGAAGCGGTCATGGATTTCGATGCCGTTGTTGTCCTCGGCGAATTTAAAATAGGCCTGGTTGAGAAAGACCATATTAAAATCTCGGTCGACAGCGATGCATGTATTGAGTGAGTTGTTCAATGTTTCGATGTCATAGCCCCTGAACAGATTGGCTCTCTGTGTGCTGATCATATATTCTCTCCCATGCAGTAATTAGAATTTCCCGTTCACTGATACTATCGGCACATCTTGCCATCCCTGAACGCTTGCAGAATATAAGGGCGTTTGCCGGCGCGGCCGGTGTAAGCAGGTCAAGGCCAAACTGTGTCCGGCAGATGCCCACATCAATCCGAAAAAGCCTCTCTATAGTGCCCGGCAGATGCCCACATCAATCCGAAAAAGCCTCTCTATAGTGCCCGGCAGATGCCCACATCTGCCGCGGAGATAACTTTAGATTAATGTGATGTGGTAGTTTTTTAGTATAGTAGGTCAAGCCCTGCGGGGGCTTGACGCAATTTGCTAATGCATAAGCTGTCAATTCCCTTCAGGAATTGACCTACCTTGCTGAACTTATCAAATCACCCCGCGGCGCACGGGGACGTAGGCCGTGCACAAAGCTTCTCAGCTACAATTTTCATTCCCCGTCAGATGTGGGCATCTGACGGGCACTTTTAAATTTATTGTAAGTTCCCTCCAGGAATTGACCGGCAAAACCAATACGCATACAAGAAAAGCCCCGTTTTTAGACGGGGCTTTTGAATACAAATAAAAAACCGGCAGCTTCCTACTCTCCCACTGCATTTCCACAGCAGTACCATCAGCGTTGCAAGGCTTAACTTCTGTGTTCGGTATGGGAACAGGTGTGGCCCTTGCGCTATAGCCACCGGCATATTTATAACTGAATATCAAGCGTCGGTTGTGCCTCAAATTGGCGCCTGAAAGACTGTCTTTTCATAAAACTTCCGAGGCAAAAGGAAATTTTATGATCAAGTCGCACGGACGATTAGTATCACTCGACTCCAGTCATCGCTGACCTTCCATCTGTGACCTATCAACCTGGTGATCTACCAGGGTCCTTCAGAACCTTACGGTTGGGAGATCTAGTCTTGGGATGGGCTTGGTACTTAGATGCTTTCAGCACTTATCCCGAATTGACACAGCTACCCTGCGCTGCCCCTGGCGGGACAACAGGTACACCGGCGGTCAACTCAACCCGGTCCTCTCGTACTAAGGTCAAATTCCCTCAAATCTCCTGCGCACGTACCAGATAGGGACCGAACTGTCTCACGACGTTCTAAACCCAGCTCACGTACCACTTTAATTGGCGAACAGCCAAACCCTTGGGACCGCCTTCAGCCCCAGGATGTGATGAGCCGACATCGAGGTGCCAAACCCCCTCGTCGATGTGAACTCTCGGAGGAGATCAGCCTGTTATCCCCGGAGTACCTTTTATCCGATAAGCGACGGCAATTCCACTCTAAACCGCCGGATCACTAGGTCCTGCTTTCGCACCTGCTCGACCTGTATGTCTCGCAGTCAAGCTTCCTTATACCCTTGCGCTCTACAGCTGATTACCAACCAGCTTGAGGAAACCTTTGAACGCCTCCGTTACATTTTAGGAGGCAACCGCCCCAGTCAAACTACCCGCCTGGCAATGTCCCATGCCCTGATTCAAGGGTCATGGTTAGAATCCCGATAGAACAAGGGTGGTATTTCAACGGCGACTCCACCGACCCTAGCGGGCCAGCTTCAACGTCTCCCACCTATCCTACACATGTTGTACCAAAATCCAATGCCAAGTTATAGTAAAGGTTCACGGGGTCTTTCCGTCCCGGTACGCGTAAACGGCATCTTCACCGCTGCTACAGTTTCGCCGAGCCTCCCGTTGAGACAGTGCCCAAGTTGTTATACCATTCGTGCAGGTCGGAACTTACCCGACAAGGAATTTCGCTACCTTAGGACCGTTATAGTTACGGCCGCCGTTTACTGGGGCTTCGATTCAGAGCTTCGCCTCCGAAGAGACTAACCCCTCCTCTTAACCTTCCAGCACCGGGCAGGTATCACTCCCTATACATCGCCTTATGAGGCTTAGCAGAGAGATGTGTTTTTAGTAAACAGTCACCCAGGCCACTTTACTGAGACTCCTTTGGGCTTCACCGCAGGGCTAGACCTACTCGGAGCACCCCTTCTTCCGAAGTTACGGGGCCATTTTGCCTAGTTCCTTAACGGGAGTTAGCTCGAGCGCCTTAGGATACTCTCCTCGCCTACCTGTGTCGGTTTGCGGTACGGACAGATGTGGAACTTCCATAGAAGCTTTTCTCGGCAGTATGTTTACGGCCAGTTTGCGGCCTTTCGGCCTCCCTATCGCGTCTCGGGATATGGAACGGTGGATTTGCCTGCCGTCCCTCCCTACACGCTTGGACCAGGACAACCATCACCTGGATGGCCTTCACTCCTGCGTCACTCCCTAGGTATAACGCGCCACACCCGGTACAGGAATATTAGCCTGTTTTCCATCACCTACGCCTTTCGGCCTCGGCTTAGGTTCCGACTAACCCTGAGCGGATTAACCTTCCTCAGGAAACCTTAGGCTTACGGCGAACAGGTTTCTCGCCTGTTTTATCGCTACTTGTTCCGGCATAATCTCTTCTGCGCGCTCCAGCATACCTTACGATACACCTTCGATGCCCGCAGAATGCTTCCCTACCAATCTTTCAATTCCACGGCTTCAGTGATGTGCATAGTCCCAACTATTATCGGCGCGGACTTCCTAGACTAGTGAGCTATTACGCACTCTTTAAATGAATGGCTGCTTCTAAGCCAACATCCTAGCTGTTTTAGCAACTCCACATCCTTTGTCACTCAGCACATCTCGGGGACTTTAGCCGATGGTCTGGGGTGTTCCCCTCTCGCCAATGAAGCTTATCCCTCACTGACTCACTCCCGGAAAACATGTAAGCGGAATTCGGAGTTTGAATGGGGTTGGTAAGCTTGTGGGCCCCCTAGCCCAATCAGTGCTCTACCTCCGCTACACTTAATCCGAGGCTGCCCCTAAAGGCATTTCGGGAAGAACCAGCTATCGCCAGGTTTGATTGGCCTTTCACCCCTATGCACAGCTCATCCCCCGACTTTTCAACGTCGGTGGGTTCGGACCTCCATCTCGTTTTACCGAGATTTCATCCTGGCCATGCATAGATCACCTGGCTTCGGGTCTACTCCCTGCTACTAAACGCCCGTTTCAGACTCGCTTTCGCTACGGCTTCATAAGTGTTTTACTTAACCTTGCAACAGAGAGTAAGTCGCCGGATCATTATTCAATAGGCACGCGGTCAGATAGTCCCGATCCGAAGATCGGTATTCTCCTCCCACAGCTTGTAGGCATACGGTTTCAGGTACTATTTCACTCCCCTCCCGGGGTACTTTTCACCTTTCCCTCACGGTACT
>CAZVLB010000026.1:0-14504 GCA_964627935.1 uncultured Ignavibacteria bacterium | reverse complement strand
CCGCGAGGGCGGTCGTACAGTCGGCGCCGGAGTCGTGACCGAGATTGAGGAGTAAGATTTAATATATATCCCAGGTCTGTAGCTCAATTGGCTAGAGCACCGGTCTCCAAAACCGGGGGTTGGGGGTTCAAGTCCCTCCAGACCTGCAAATTAAGAGTATTATGAAAGCTAAAGAAAAAGTCGGAACATATCTGAAGGAAACTCAGGCCGAAATCAGACAGGTTACCTGGCCAACAAAGCCCGAACTTATCGGATCAACCATTGTTGTCATTGTCGTGACGCTTATTCTGGCAACATTTATTTACGGGGTTGATAAGCTTCTGGAAACCCTGATTTACGCAATCCTGAGCTTAAGATAGTGCTGGTATTATGAGTGATCTAAAGTGGTACGTGGTACATACTTATTCCGGGCATGAGGCCAAGGCCAAGAAGCTTCTCGAAAATGAGATCAAGCATCAGGGCCTGGAGGACAAGTTCGGAGATATACTGATCCCGATCGAGCAGGTGACGGAAATGCGGGCCGGCAAAAAGTCTACGCAGGCCAAGAAATTTCTGCCCAGTTATATTTTGATCGAGATGGATCTGGATAATCAGACCCAGCACCTGGTGACCAATACTCCCGGCGTAACCTCTTTTGTCGGTTCCGGCGGCAAACCGGTGCCGATTTCAAAGGATGAGGTTAAGCGCGTGATGGGACAGATGGATAAGGCCAAGGCGATTGAGGAGGGCGATTTTCCATTCAAACCGGGCGATGCAGTCAAGGTTACCGATGGTCCCTTTACCGATTTTTCAGGCTTTATATCTGAAATTAATATGGAACGCAAAAAAGTTAAGGTTATGGTGTCGATTTTTGGCAGGCCTACTCCAGTTGAGCTCGATTTCCTGCAGATAGGCGCTGCAACATAGGAGCGGATTTATGGCTAAAAAGATTGATGGATTTATAAAGTTGCAGATTCCGGCCGGTAATGCCAATCCGGCACCTCCTGTTGGGCCCGCGCTGGGCCAGCATGGCGTCAATATCATGGAATTCTGCAAGGCATTCAATGCGCGCACGCAGAAAGATGCCGGCAATATTATTCCCGTGGAAATCACCGTCTACAAGGACAAGTCCTTTACATTCGTAACCAAGACTCCTCCGGCGGCTGATCTTCTGCGCAAGGCAGCCAAAGTCAAAAAGGCATCGGCCGAACCCAATCGCGAGAAGGTCGGCAAGGTTACTCTGAAGCAGATCAAGGAGATTGCCGAGCTGAAGATGAAGGATTTGAATGCCGCCAATATTGAAAGTGCGATGAAAATGATCGCCGGTACCGCCCGCAGTATGGGCCTTGAGGTGGAAGGATAAGGTAAAGCAAATGAAAACCGGAAAGAAATACGCTGAATTCAGAAAGAAAATCGATTCGCGTGAGGCCTATGAACTCGATGATGCCGTGAAAATGGTCAAGGAAAACGCCTTTGCCAAATTTGACGAAACCGTGGAACTGGCCATCCGCCTGGGTGTCGACCCCAAGAAAGCGGATCAGATGGTGCGTGGTACGGTTGTACTGCCGCACGGAACCGGCAAAAAGGTTCGCGTTCTGGTCCTGACCAAGGGTGAAAAAGTGGTTGAAGCCCAGGAAGCCGGTGCCGATTATGTCGGGCTCGAGGATCTGGTTGAAAAGATTCAGGGCGGATGGTTCGATTTTGACGTGGCTGTGGCCAGCCCGGATGTTATGGGTATGGTTGGTAAGATCGGTAAGATTCTGGGGCCCAGGGGACTGATGCCCAATCCCAAATCCGGAACGGTGACCATGGATATCGGCAAGGCTGTCAGCGATATCAAGAAGGGCAAGATATCTTATCGAGTCGACAAGGTCGGCAATGTGCATGTCGGTGTCGGTAAGGTGTCATTCAATGAAAATCAGATAAAAGATAATGTCCTGGCTTTTATGGATGCGATTTTGCGGGCCAAGCCGCCGTCAGCCAAAGGCCAGTATTTGAAAAATATAGCCCTCAGCTCAACCATGGGCGTGGGTATCAAGTTGAACACTCAAGGCGTTATTGCCGCGTTGAAATCATAAGTTGACCGGAGAAGAAGATCATGATGAAACGTCCGGAAAAGGAACAGCAGGTAGAGGAACTGGGAAAACTCTTTGAGGAATCCGAGTCTATCTTCGTGACAGATTTTCTTGGCCTAAATGTGGCCCAGATTACAGAATTCAGAAAGAATCTGCGCGACAACGATATCAAATACAGGGTTGCCAAGAACACATTATATAAAATAGCCGCACAGGGCAAAGGCTATGATGAACTGAGCGAACATTTCAGCGGCCCCACGGCGATTGCTTTTGGTGGCGAAGATCCCACCGCTCCAGCCAGGATAATTCATGAGTTCAACAAGAAAAACGGCAAGCCTGAGGTCAAAGTGTTCTGGGCCGACGGCAAGATATACAAGGCCGAACGAATCAAGGATTTGGCCGAAATGCCCACCAAGGATGAATTGATTGCCAGGGTCGTGGGCGCAATCAGTGCGCCATTGACCGGCCTGGTGGGAACCCTTGACGGTATAATCAGAGAGTTCTGTGTAACTATAGATCAAATCGCACAGCAAAAAGGAAACTAACAGCTGCTTCTACGCCATAAATGGTAAGATTTGCTGGAAGATGGCTTTTTAAGCCGCGAGGCAACTTCCGGCTCCAAGCAATGTAATAGGAGAATAAAATGAGTGAGGTAATTGATCAGATTATTGATTCCATCGATAAGCTGACTGTAATGGAACTGGCCGAACTTTCCAAGGCTCTCCAGGATAAGTATGGTGTTTCAGCTGCTATGCCTGTGGCTGCGGCCGCCGCTCCCGGCGCTGCTGCTGCAGAGGAAGCTGAAGAAAAGACCGAGTTTGATGTTGTTCTGGAATCTATTGGTGACAAAAAGATTCAGGTCATCAAAGTCGTACGTGAGCTGACCAGCCTCGGACTTAAAGAAGCCAAGGAATTGGTTGACAGCGCCCCCAGCAAGGTTAAGGAAGGCGTGTCCAAGGAAGAGGCCGAAGCCGCCAAGACCAAGCTGGAAGAGGTTGGCGCCGGCATAAAGATTGACTAATATTTACCCCGGTAAAACCGCCGGGGTAAATACCGAAAAAATCGGCGGTTATGAAGGGTGGAATGGCGGAGGGATTTACTATTCCAAAATTGCATATTCACCCAAATCTACCCAGGAACTTTAATTCAGCCCTTTCCGGTTTGGGGAAAGGCTGAATTATGTATATTTTTGCATCTGAGGGCTCTCGGGCTCTTTTAATATTTTTTACAAGGAGTGATTCCTTTGGCTAAAGTAACAGCGGCCCAGCGAAAATCTTTTGCCAAACTTGCCTCCCCGGCGGAAATGCCCAATCTTCTGGAGGTACAGTTACATTCATTTGATCAGTTTCTGCAGGCAAGGGTTCATCCCGAAAAAAGGGCAATCCAGGGACTGCATAAGATCTTCAGGGAAATATTTCCCGTTACCGATGTGCACGAGAATTACACCCTTGATTTTGTCAAGTATCAGATCGGTACTCCGCGCTATTCGATCCGGGAATGCCAGGAACGCAATATGACTTATGCCGCTCCGCTCAAGGCGACACTGCGTTTGATCGCCAAGGAGCAGGATGAAAAGTCGAGCGAGGTCAAGGACATCATTGAACAGGATGTTTTCCTCGGCGAACTGCCCCTGATTACTCCCGGTGGAACATTTATTATCAATGGCGCCGAGCGTGTCGTGGTCAATCAGCTGCATCGTTCACCCGGCGTTTCCTTCGATGATGATATTCATCCCAACGGCAAACGGCTGTTTTTTGCCAGAATCATACCATTCAGGGGCTCATGGGTGGAATTCAATATCGATATCAACGATGTCATGTTCGTGCATATCGATTCCCGCCGCAAGCTACCTGTAACAACGCTATTGAGGGCGCTGGGATATTCCAGCGACCAGGATTTGATCGGGCAGTTTTTCGAGATCACAGAGTTTAAGCTGACATCGCGCAACGCCGACAAACTTTACGGCAGAACCGCGGCTGAACCGGTTGCCGATCCGGAAACCGGCGAGGTGTTTGTTGAGTTCGGTGCTTTCTTCGATGAGGACAATGTCGCCAAGCTGCTGGAAAACAAGGTTAAGAAATTCAAAATCATCGACAAGGAAATGGCGCCTGAGGAAAAGGTGATTTTCCATACCATCAAGAAAGACCCGACCACCAATCAGGAAGAGGCCCTGTTCAAAATGTACTCCCTGATCAGGCCGGGCGATGCGCCCACCCTGGAACTGGCCCAGAACCTGATTGAAAGCATGTTCTTCTCTGAGAAAAGATATGATCTGGGCGAAGTCGGACGTTATATGGTCAACCAGCGCTTAAATCTTGATATTCCGCTGGACCATACTGTTCTCGACAAAAGGGATTTCCTGGCGATTATTACATATTTGATAAATCTGCGTAACGGCAACGGCTATATTGATGATATCGACCATCTCGGCAACAGGCGCGCCCGCACAGTTGGCGAGCTTCTGGCCAACCTTTTCAGTGTTGGTCTTTCGCGTGTAGCCCGTACTATCCGCGAGCGCATGAGCCTGAAGGACACCGAGAATATCACTCCGCATGATCTGGTCAATGCCCGAACCGTATCGGCCGTGATCGATACATTTTTCGGCTCATCCCAGCTCTCGCAGTTTATGGATCAGACCAATCCGCTATCCGAGCTGACACACAAGAGAAGATTGTCGGCATTGGGTCCCGGAGGCCTGACCCGCGAAAGGGCGGGTTTTGAGGTGCGTGACGTGCATCATACGCATTACGGTCGTATGTGCCCGATTGAGACTCCTGAGGGTCCCAATATCGGTTTGATCGCGTCGTTGGCCACATATGCCAGAATCAACAAATACGGTTTTCTGGAAACCCCCTATAGAAAAGTTGAAAACGGCCAGGTTACCGATGAGATCGTCTACCTGACCGCCGATAGAGAAGATAATTATTGTATTGCCCAGGCCAATGAGCCATTGGATAATAAGGGCAAATTCGTAAATAAGCTCATTACCGCTCGTTTCCGCAGCGACTATCCGATTGTCGGGCCGGAGAAAATCGATTTCATGGATGTCTCACCCCGTCAGCTGGTAAGTATCGCGGCTTCGTTGATTCCGTTTCTTGAAAATGATGACGCTAACCGCGCCTTGATGGGTTCGAACATGCAGCGTCAGGCTGTACCTCTTCTGGTGACCCAGCCGCCGCTGGTCGGTACCGGTATGGAGGAAAAAGCGGCCCATGATTCTCGCGTAGCTTTGGTTTCCGAATATGACGGTGAGGTGATTGAGGTCTCGGCTGAAAAAATCGTGATCAGGCCCTCAACCAAAATGTCTGATGATCTTCTGGGCTATCGCGAAGAGGTCGAGTATGATCTGATCAAGTACATGCGTTCCAACCAGGATACCTGCGTTAATTTCCGCCCGCGTGTGGAGAATGGCGATAAGGTGAAAGTCGGATCGCTTCTGGCGGACGGTCCCGCAAGTCATGGCGGCGAGCTGGCGCTTGGCTGCAATGTTCTGGTGGCGTTCATGCCCTGGAGAGGTTACAACTTCGAGGATGCTATTATCATATCTGAGAAGCTGGTCAAGGACGATATTTTCACCTCGATTCATATCGAGGAATTCGAGTTGCAGGTGCGCGATACCAAGCGCGGCGCCGAGGAAATCACGCGGGAGATTCCCAATGTCTCAGAGGATGCAATCAAGCATCTGGATGAAGGCGGTATCGTTGTGGTCGGCTCCGAGGTCGAGGCCGGTGATATCCTGGTAGGCAAGGTGACACCCAAGGGCGAAACAGAACTCTCCCCCGAGGAACGGCTGTTGCGCGCAATCTTCGGCGAGAAGGCCGGTGATGTGCGTGATGCCTCTCTTAAGGCGCCTCCCGGATTGAAGGGTATCGTGATCGATACACAGGTTTTCTCGCGCAAGGAAAGAACCGAAGAGGCCAAGAAAAAAGAGGCCGCCGAGAAGGCCCGGGTCAAGAAAACATATGAAGGCATGATAGATGATATCAAGAAGCTGTGTGTCAGGAGAATGACCGAGCTTCTTGATGATTACACTTCCAATACCATCCGTCTGGCCGAGGACAATTCGGTCCTGATTCGTGCCGGACAGAAATATAAAGAGGATTCCCTTGAAGGAATCGATATTGAGACGGTATCCGCTCCTGATGGATGGTCACAGGAGGCCCGTGTAAATAAAAAAGTCGAATCTGTTATCGAAGAGGCGGAGAGTCTTATTTCCGAGAAACGTTCACAGCTCGAGAATGAAATCGAGAAGATTGTGCGCGGCGCGGAACTTCCTCCGGGTGTCAAGCAGTTAGCTAAGATAAAGGTGGCTGTCAGGCGCAAGCTTTCTGTCGGTGACAAGATGGCTGGCCGTCATGGAAATAAGGGCGTAATTTCAAGGGTTGTGCCCGAGGAGGATATGCCTTATCTTGAGGATGGCACTCCGGTTGATATTATACTCAATCCTCTGGGTGTACCCTCGCGAATGAATGTGGGGCAGATCCTGGAAACTCACCTGGGCTGGGCGGCCAAGAAGCTCAATCAGCATTATGCCAATCCGGTATTCGAAGGTGCCTCTATCGATGAGATCAAGGCCGAGTTGAAAAAGGCCGGTTTGCCGGAGGACGGCAAGTGCATGATTCACGATGGGCGTACCGGCGAGTTGTTCCATAATCCGATAACAGTCGGATATATATATATGATGAAACTTGCTCATCTGGTTGATGACAAGATTCATGCCCGCTCGATCGGGCCCTATTCGCTGGTTACCCAGCAGCCCCTGGGCGGTAAGGCCCAGTTTGGCGGTCAGAGATTTGGTGAAATGGAGGTCTGGGCCATGGAAGCCTATGGTGCGGCTTATGCGCTGCAGGAGCTTCTGACGGTTAAATCTGATGATGTGACCGGACGTTCCAAGGTCTATGAGGCCATCGTCAAAGGCGAAAATCCGCCCGAGCCGGGCATTCCGGAATCATTTAATGTGTTGGTGAAAGAACTCCAGTCGCTCTGCCTCGATGTAGAGTTGATTGAGTCTTAAATAGAGTTACATAAAATCCCAGTTTAGGAGGGGATTGTTGTGGTAGATCTTTTCGGCAGGCAGTCAAAAAGACCCTCTGATTTTTCAGAGATAAGAATTCAACTTTCTTCGCCGGAGACCATTCTGTCATGGTCATATGGCGAAGTTACAAAGCCGGAAACAATTAATTACAGGTCATTCAAGCCGGAACGTGATGGCCTGTTCTGCGAGCGTATTTTCGGTCCTGTTAAGGATTTCGAATGCGCCTGCGGCAAATACAAGCGCGTCCGTTTTCGAGGTATCGTATGTGACCGTTGCGGTGTCGAGGTAACACACTCCAAGGTGCGCCGCGACCGCATGGGTCATATCAAGCTGGCCGTTCCGGTTTCGCATATCTGGTATTTCAAGTCGATCCCCTCCAGGATCGGTAACCTGCTGGATATGTCTCCCCGTGATCTTGAAAAAGTTCTGTATTACGAATCATACATCATGGTTGATCCGGGCAATACGCCCTTCAAGGAACGCGACCTGATTTCCGAGGAGGATTATCGCGAACTGGTCGACAGCGATAAGGAATTCGATGCCCGCATGGGTGCCGAGGCGATTCGCGATCTTCTGGCCAAGACCGATATCGAAGATCTCTCGATTCAACTTCGTGCCCAGGTCAAGATCGAAACCTCCGCCCAGCGCAAAAAAGATATGCTCAAACGCTTGCGCGTGGTCGAGGCTTTTCGTCAATCAAATAACCGTCCCGATTGGATGATCCTGGATGCGATCCCGGTGCTTCCGCCGGATCTTCGACCCCTGGTACCTCTTGAGGGCGGGCGCTTTGCGACTTCCGATCTGAACGATCTCTATCGCCGAGTGATCAATCGTAACAATCGACTCAAAAAGCTTATAGATATTCGTGCTCCCGAGGTGATTCTCCGCAACGAAAAGAGAATGCTGCAGGAGTCTGTTGATGCGCTCTTCGATAATGGCCGCCGTACGCATTCGGTGCGTGGAGATTCCAAGCGTCCGCTCAAGTCATTATCCGATCTGCTCAAAGGTAAGCAGGGAAGATTTCGTCAGAACCTGCTCGGTAAGCGTGTCGACTATTCCGGCCGTTCGGTTATCGTGGTTGGACCGGAGCTCAAACTCAATCAATGCGGCCTGCCCAAGAACATGGCCCTGGAGCTGTTTAAACCGTTTATTATCATGAAGCTCGAGGAAAAGGGCTATGTGCAGACGGTAAAATCGGCCAAGAAGCTGGTCGAGCGTGAACGTCCGGAAGTCTGGGATATCCTGGAAGAGATTATCTCCGACCACCCGGTTATGCTCAACCGTGCCCCGACACTTCACCGCATGGGCATCCAGGCTTTCTATCCGGTACTGGTAGAGGGTAAGGCGATCAGGCTCCATCCTTTGGTCTGCGCCGCCTTTAATGCTGACTTTGACGGCGACTCGATGTCTGTGCATGTGCCGCTTTCATTCGAAGCCCAGTTGGAGGCCAAGCTGCTTATGCTGGCTACCAATAACCTGCTTCTGCCTCAATCGGGCAAACCGGTAGCGACACCATCGCAGGATATGGTTCTCGGTTCTCATTACCTGACCAGGCATAAGCCGGGTGCCAGGGGCGAAGGCATGATCTTCCATTCCAAAGATGAAGTCCTGATGGCCATTGATTGCGGGTATATCGACCTGCACTCCCTGATAAAAGTTCGTATGAATGGTGAGCTTGTCGAAACCACCGGTGGCAGAGTTGTTTTCTCAGAGATAGTTCCGGAAAGAATACCGTTCTTCAATAAAGTTGCTGACAAAGGCAACCTGGCCGATCTGGTTCTGGAAGTATTCATGGAATACGGCAATGAATACACCGCTCAATTCCTTGACAATCTGAAAAATCTCGGATTTGAATACGCAACTCTTTCGGGTGCCACAATCGGTATTGATGATCTGGTTATTCCGGAAAGGAAAGCCGGCCTGATCGAAAAGGCGGCCAAGGAAATCAAGGATATTACCAAGCAGTACGAAAAAGGTTTGATCACCAACGGTGAGCGTTACAATAAGGTGATCGATACCTGGACCCGTACGACCAACGAGGTCTCGGATGCGCTGTTTAAACAGCTGAGTGAACTCAATCATGGTTTCAACCCGGTCTTCATGATGGCCGACTCAGGTGCGCGATCCTCAAAGGATCAGGTTAAGCAGCTGGCCGGTATGCGTGGACTTATGGCCAAGCCGCAGAAAAAGATTACCGGTTCTGTTGGTGAGATTATTGAATCCCCGATTATCTCCAACTTCCGCGAGGGCCTGAATGTGCTCGAGTACTTTATTTCGACTCACGGCGCACGTAAGGGGCTGGCTGATACTGCTCTGAAGACAGCCGACGCCGGCTATCTGACACGCAGGCTGGTGGATGTGGCCCAGGATGTTATTATCACCGAAGGGGATTGCGGAACGATTCTTGGTATTGATATCTCGGCCCTGAAGGAAGGCGAGGAGGTCATCGAATCTCTTTCCGACCGTATTCTCGGTCGCGTTTCGCTGGACGAAATCACGGATCCGATAACTGATGAAGTTATCGTTGAATTCGGCGAGGAAATCCGCGAAGATGCCGCTCATCGAATTGAAGACGTCGGTATAGATTCCGTCAGAATTCGATCAGTATTAACTTGTGAAACAAGACGCGGCGTTTGTGCCAAATGCTATGGCCGCAACCTGGCGACATCCAGAATGGTCGACCTGGGCGAGGCGGTAGGAGTGATTGCGGCTCAGTCAATCGGTGAGCCGGGTACCCAGCTGACCCTGCGTACATTCCATATCGGCGGTATTGCCGGACGAATTGCTGAAGTCTCCAAGGTCAATACCAAATATTCGGGTAAGGTTAAGTTCAAGCGTGTCAAATCGCTGGATCTTGATGATAAACGAAAAGTGACGATCAATCGCGATAGCGAAATAAGCGTGGTTGATGACAAGGGCAATATCAGGGCCAGGTTCAATGTTCCTTATGCCGCTTATATCAATGTCTCCGAAGGCGATACGGTTGAAAAAGGCGACACCATTTTCGAGTGGGATCCCTACACCAACACTATCCTGACAGAGGTTGGCGGCAAGGTGGCCTTCAAAGATATTATTGACGGCGTAACGGTTCGCGAGGAGCTCGATGAGATCACCGGTCTGCGCCAGATGGTTATCATCGAAAATCGTGACAAGAGTCTGCTTCCGGCCATTCATATCAATACCCCGGCCGGCAAGAGCAAGGCCAGCTACCAGGTTCCGACCGGAGCTCATCTGCTTGTACGCGAAGGCGATACAGTCAAGGCTGGTGATCCGCTCGTGAATATTCCGCGTGATATTTCCAAGACACGTGATATTACCGGTGGTTTGCCCAGGGTGGCCGAGCTGTTTGAGGCCCGTCATCCGCGTGACCCAGCAGTAGTCTCCGAAATCGATGGTTCGGTGGAAATCGGCAAGGTAATCCGCGGCAACCGTCAGATTATCGTGCATGGCGATGTGCAGGCCGAGGGAATCGAGCCCGAGGTGAAGGAATATCTGATTCCCCATGGCAAACATATTCATGTCCATGAAGGTGATCGTGTGCGTGCCGGCGAAAGACTTTGCGAGGGTGCCATCGATCCGCATGATATCCTCGGTATTAAAGGCGCCAATGCAGTGCAGGAGTATCTCGTGAATGAAATTCAGGAGGTTTACCGTCTGCAGGGCGTTAAGATTAACGATAAGCATATCGAGACAATTGTGCGCCAGATGATGCAGAAGGTGCGTGTTGAATCGGTCGGCGATACCAATTTCCTCGAAGGTGACCAGGTCGATAAGCATATCTTTAAGGATGAAAACGACCGTGTGATTATCGAGGGCGGTGAGCCGGCAACATTCCAGCCGCTGCTTCTGGGTATCACCAAGGCTTCATTGTCTACCGACAGCTTCTTCTCGGCCGCTTCATTCCAGGAGACAACTCGTGTGCTGACCGAGGCTGCGATCCTGGGTAAGACCGATAAACTTCTGGGACTCAAGGAGAATGTCATTATCGGGCATCTCATCCCGGCCGGTACCGGTATGAAGCGTTATCGCAACATAAAGGTCGCGACACCGGAAGAGGAAAAGGCTCTTGAGGAGGCCCTGCAGACCGAAGCAAGTGAAGCCGAGGCGGCTGAAACTATCGAGGAAAATGCTTGACAGTTCGCTTATTTGAAATATATTAAACCGTTTAATTTGTCGAAGTTAACGAATAAGTTTTGAGGTGTAGAATTGCCAACGATTAGTCAGTTGATCCGAAAGGGACGGAAACGGATAATTACGAAAACGAATACTCCCGCTCTCAAGGGATCGCCCCAGAAGAGAGGTGTTTGCACCCGAGTGTATACATCAACGCCCAAGAAGCCGAATTCGGCTCTGCGCAAAGTGGCGCGTGTCAGGCTAACCAATTCAATCGAGGTTACCGCATACATTCCGGGCGAAGGCCACAACCTTCAGGAGCACTCCATGGTCATGATTCGCGGCGGACGTGTAAAGGATCTGCCCGGCGTCCGATACCATATTATACGCGGAACAATGGACACCGCGGGCGTTGATGACCGCATGAGAGCTCGTTCCAAATACGGTACGAAGAAGAAGAAAAAGTAGAGGAAGGATATGTCCAGAAGAAAATCTGCTGAGAAACGGGAAAGACCTGCGGATGCGGTTTACGGCGACAAGATAGTTTCCCAGTTCATCAATTGTATGATGTCAAGCGGCAAAAAAAGCACGGCCGAACGGCTTTTCTATGGCGCGCTTGACCTTATCGAGGAAAAGACCAACCAGAAAGGCATCGATGTTTTTCACAAGGCGCTCAATAACGCCAAGCCTATGGTTGAGGTCAAATCCCGTCGTGTCGGCGGCGCCACATATCAGGTGCCCATGGAGGTTCGTTCCGATCGCCGTAACGCGCTGGCAATTCGCTGGCTGATATCTTTTACCAGGTCCCGTAGCGGTAAGACCTTTGCGGAAAAACTGGCCGCTGAACTGATTGACGCCTCTAAAAATGAAGGTTCGACAATTAAGAAGCGTGAAGACACGCATCGTATGGCGGAGGCCAACAAAGCATTTGCACACTTTAGATGGTAATGGTAATTGATAATTATTTGAGTATTCGATTGACAAGATTTACCTGAACATAAGCAGACACTGAGATTTTTTGGAGAAACTCCACTGTCTGCACGAAGCTTTTTCTCGCACAAACAGTGGAGTTTTTTGTATTTATGACGCTGAAACTGGACAAAATTAGAAACATAGGCTTGGCCGCCCATATCGACGCCGGCAAGACCACCACGACCGAGAGGATGCTCTATTATACAGGACGTTCTCATCGTATGGGAGAGGTGGATGAAGGCAATACCGTTATGGACTGGATGGAGCAGGAAAAGGAACGCGGAATTACCATAACCTCCGCCGCCACAACCTGTTTCTGGCGGGACTATCGAGTTAATATTATCGATACCCCGGGCCATGTCGACTTCACCATCGAGGTCGAACGCGCTATGCGTATCCTCGATGGCGCGGTGGTGATTTTCTGCGCCGTGGGTGGTGTCGAGCCGCAGTCCGAAACTATCTGGCGTCAGGCTGATTATTATAAGATTCCCAGGATAGCATTCGTGAACAAAATGGATCGCCTGGGGGCTTCTTTTGACCGGGCGGTGGAAATGATGGTTGACCGTCTATCCGCTAATCCCATTCCGATCAGTTTCCCGTATGGCGAGGGGCAGGATTTTAAGGGCATAATCGATCTGCTTACTATGCGCTATTTTGAATATTCCGAGGATGATCTGGGTGTTACAGTCAATGAACTCGATATCCCTGAGGATGCTCTTGAGGAAGCTAAAAGCAGGCGTGAATCGATGCTCGAAAAGCTGTCTGATTTTGATGATGATTTGATGTCGAAATTCCTTTCCAATGAAGAAATCGGCCTGGATCAGATCAAAGAGGTTATGCGCAGGGCCGTTATCACCTGCAGGGCGGTACCGGTGATGTGCGGATCGGCGCTCAAAAACAAAGGTGTGCAGCGGGTTCTCGATTCGGTTGTGGATTATCTTCCGGCACCGGTCGATACTCCACCGGTCGAGGGATTCGATCCCAGGACCGAGAAGAAGCTGACCCGTGCCCCGGATGAAAATGAGCCGTTTGCAGCGCTGGCTTTTAAAATTGCCACCGATCCCTATGTCGGCCGCTTGACCTATTTCCGGGTTTATTCCGGCTCCGTAAAAGTGGGCGAGACGATTCTGGATGCTAACGCCGGCAAGCGTGAAAGGATTCAGCGTATTCTGCAGATGCATGCCAATAAACGTGAAGAGCTTAAGGAAATCGCCGCGGGAAATATTGCCGCCGCAGTGGGACTCAGGTTTTCCAAAACCGGAAGCACGCTGTGTGATCAGAAGGCGCCGATAGTTCTTGAGTCGCTGCAATTCCCGGAACCGGTGATTTATATCGCCATTGAACCCAAGACTAAAGCTGATTTCGATAAATTAGCCGATTCTTTGAATCGTCTGGCTGACGAGGATCCAACCTTTGTCGTTAAGGTTGATGAGGATACGGGGCAGACGATTATCTCCGGCATGGGCGAGCTTCATCTTGAGGTGCTGGTGGAACGTATGCGCCGGGAATTTAAGGTTGAGGCCAATGTCGGCAAACCACAGGTGGCATACAAGGAGACCATTACCGAAAGCGCCACCGCCGAAGGCAAATTCATCAGGCACTCGGGTGGTAAGCCCCAATACGGTCATGTGATCGTGCGCTTTGAGCCGATTTCCTCAGATGAGCGATTCATTTTCGAAAACAAGCTTGCTCCCGGCATCCTTCCGAAAGAGTTTATCCCGGGCATCGAGGAAGGACTGAAGGGGGCTATGGAAAGCGGCGCAATCGCCGGCTATCCGGTAATCAAGGTCAAGGCCGTACTCGAGAATGCCACATTCGATGAAAACGATTCAACGGCGATGGCTTACAAAGTCGCCGCCTCGATGGCTTTCCAGGACGGCATCCGCAAGGCCGGGCCGAAACTTCTGGAACCTCACATGCGTGTCGAGGTTGTGGTACCTGAGGAGCATCTGGGCGATGTGGTGGGTGACCTGAAATCGAGACGCGGCAATATTACCGGAATTAATATGCGCTCCGATGCGCAGGTTGTTACGGCCGAGGTTCCGCTCTCGGAAATGTTCGGATATTCAACACAATTACGCAATCTTTCCAAGGGCCGCGCCATATATACCATGGAATTTTTGAAGTTCGATTTTGCGGCGGAGGAAGTCTATAAAAAATATGTTGCTAATTTTTAGTTTTTTTTCTATTTTCTGAGTTTCTCGGTATTGACAATTAAGGATTTATACATATATTCCGCGAATAATTTTTGATAAGATATAGGAGGATAAAGCCGGATGGCGAAGGAGAAATTTGAGAGAAAGAAGCCTCACGTAAACGTAGGCACGATA
>CAZVLB010000025.1:6471-22523 GCA_964627935.1 uncultured Ignavibacteria bacterium | reverse complement strand
GCACGAATGTCGGGTTTCTCATTGCGCTTCGCTTCATTCGGAACCGCGACCTACACCTGAATATCCACCTACTCAGGCCAAGGGGAAGCTTAAACCTGCCATCTCATTATCACCTGCAATGGCAACAAAAAAAGACGCCTGAAAAATCAGGCGCCTTATCTAATCATTATAATCGTTTATTTCTAACCCTTCCATTTCAGGTTGATGATCACGTTGGGATCGATAACCTGGAATGTGAACGATTCGCTGAAATAGAGCTTAACCTTCTCTGTCGTATGTGAATGGTAGCCGATCGAAAGATCCTGTCCGATTGTCAGCTTCAAATCACCACCCCGGGTCGAGACCAGGAAGGCCTCTTCGCAGGCAGGGTTGAGAATGATTTTACTGCCCATCAGATGCTCCAGTATCCTTTTGAGCGGATAACCCTTGACCTGGCTGGAGATGAATCTCCACAGCTTGTCGCTGGCTATCAGGGCATATGGGCCCTCGACCGAAGCCTTGGTAAATGTCGTGATACCGTTGGAAACAGCTTCTATGATGTCCTTGGCATCATCGCTGAATTCGATTGTGTCATAGGGACTGGCATTTTTCATGCCCTTGATCTTGCCATGCTCGAATCCGGTGTAAATCGCCTTCTCCTCGAATGCCGCGATCTTTTTTGCCGCATCCTCGAGTGCGTCCAGATCGATATCATAGGCGCCGCGGTTGATATTATCCAGTTCCCATATATCCAGCTCGAATTCTGCACGGGATTCGACCAGTGGCTGTACTGTGTGAATTCCAAAATTGACGCCGTTCATCGGCTCATTTTTTACAATATCCAGTCTGCCCAGGGATACCGATGCGAAATCGGCCCCACGCGGACCATCGACATCGACAAACTTGCGCGCCGAAAGGTAATTTTTCAAAACATCACGCGCCGTATCATCGATCTCTTCCCATGCTCTTTCGCTGATTGGCGCCAGTTCTCTTTTCAGTATATTCATTTCATCGCCTCCGATTTTAAATCTCCGCCTTTTAGTTATTTCTTCATACCGCCGATGCCGAGATCGGATGAACTGCCATTGCCGCCACCCTCTTCGGCCTCTTCCAGTTCGGTAATATCGCCATCTTTAAAGAGATAAGTTTTTAATTCATCGTCCCAGCCGTCCATATTACGACGCAACCATTCGATCGACATGACGGCATGTTCGATTTCCTCGTCGCGATTATGGGCCAGGATTTTCTTGAGCTGTTCATCGGAGGTTACCGCCACTCGCTGGTGATACCACATGACAGCCTCGATTTCCTCTTTTAAGCTGATCAATGCACGGGTAATGTCGCGGACTTCCGATGATAGCTCATCTGCGGGTTCATGATACTGTGACATCTCTCACTCCGTTTCTCTTTTTATTTCAATTCCTGTCTACATCTTCAATTGACCTGCAATATATCAAACTATGACTGCAAGTCAATATTGCCGTATTGCTTATAAAGTGCTTGCGGCACCCCGAAGTTCCATTTTTCGGATTTGCTTTACGTTAGCTGATTTTATACTTATTTTATCTGATTAAGGCTGATTCTGTAAACAAAATACCGGTTTTGACGGTTGCTCATTAGATTGATTTGATGATTGAAAATATGCCAAGGAGGTTCGGTGGAAAATTTCGTTTTCAGAAATCCGGTCAAGATAATATTCGGAGTCGGTGAAATAAACAAGGCTGGCGAGGAGGCTAAAGATATAGGTAGCAAGGCTTTGATTGTTACCGGTCAATCCTATGTCAAGAAAAGCGGCCTGCTGGATATAATCGCCGGCTATTTGAAAGATAACAATATTGATCATGTCCATTTCGAGGGCATAGAACCGAATCCCCGTGCCAAAACGGTCGACAGGGCCGGCCGGATTGCGCGGGAAAATGGCTGTGATTTCGTGCTGGGTATTGGCGGAGGATCGGTCATGGATGCTTCCAAGGCGATCGCGGTGGTTGCCAAATCGGGCCAACCGGTCTGGGAACACATCTATAATGAAGAGGATCCGAAGAATAAGCGCGAAATCAACGATGCATTGCCGATTATGCTGATCCCGACTGTTGCGGCAACCGCCTCTGAGGGCAACCGCGGCGGGGTTATCACAAATTGGGAAACCAACCAGAAAGCACCGCTTTTTTCGGATTACATGTACCCCAAAGTATCTATTGTCGATCCGCAACTGACAGCCTCGGTCGGACGCCAGACCACCATCGACGGCGCTATGGATATCATCAGCCATGTGATCGAATCCTATCTGACCGGGCCGGAAAATACTCCTTTGCAGGACAGGTTCTCGGAGGGCATAATCCGCACAGTCATGGAGAATCTGGAGGTCGCTCTGGAAAACCCCAAAGATCTGGATGCCCGCTCGAATCTTTCCTGGTGCTCGACCATGGCTCTTCTGGGGCCGGTTAACCTGGGACGCCCGGGACCGTTTCCGCTTCATTTTATAGAACATACCATTTCCGGCCATTATGATATCGCTCACGGCAGGGGGCTGGCGATCATGTTACCGCCCCTGATGCGCTACACCTATAAAGACAGGCCGAAAAAATATGCCCAACTGGCCAAAAATGTTTTCTTTGTGGATACTGACAAAATGAGCGAAGAAGCTGCCGCCCTTGCCTTTATCGAGAATTTCGAGGATTGGATGAAGAAGGTCGGTATGTATGCAACTTTACCTGATGTAGAAATCGGAGCAGAGAAGCTTGAACGGATGGCTGATGACACGATTGAGCTTTATGGCGGCGGCGAGGACCATATTCCCGGATACAGGCCCTTAAAAAAGAACGATCTCGTGAAAATGCTGCAGATGGCTATGTAAGTTATTGAATTGCAAAGTATAAGGCCGGCAGGAATCTGCCGGCCTTTTTCATGTATATGAAATGCTTCGCTTGCTCTGATCAGCCCTCAAAAAGGGCCAGTTCATTTTCGAATTCGGCCTCCAATAGCTCAGTGATCTGACCCAGATCTTCGGCAGTCAGATTTAAGGCCTTGCTTAGGGGTAGATTCTCGAGTTTATCCATATGGAAGTCCTTAAATCCCCATCCCGATCTTTTGGCCAGGTGATTTCCCAGTTGCAGCACGAATTCGATCGGAATCTTTCGCGGTTCCATGTCCGCAAGGGATTGCCCATCTTCAAGTTTTGGCTCGTGATGGAGATATACTGCATTGGACAGCTCTTGGGGCAGGTTCCATTTGTTCAAAAGCATCATGCCCACATCGCAATGGCTGAACCCGAGTTCCTGCTCCTCGACATCAACGAATTTAAGGGTATCGGATTCAACTTTCCTGCAAACTTCTTCATATTTGCTGCGAAGTTTTTGCGCGATAACCAGCTTGCCGATATCATGCAGCAATCCGGCCATAAATATTTCTTCGACATGAATATGCCCCAGTTTCTGGGCCAGAAGCCGGCAGACTATGGCGCTTGCCAGGGAATGTTCCCAGAGCTTGTTTTCGATCGAATCCCCATTTTTATTGGAATAAAGTCCGTGAATTGAGGTTGCCACAACCAGCGACCTGAGAGTATAAAAGCCGATAATCAGAATCGCCTGCTTAAGCGTGGAGACTGATTTTCTCTGCCCGTAAAATGATGAGTTGGATAGCTTTAGGAGCTTGGCCGCCATGGACTGGTCGGCTGAAAGCAGCTTTTCCAGCGAATTCAGATCAGTATCCGGATCCGATGTAAGACGCATAACTGCAGAAACGATCTTGGGCGAGGAAGGCAGTTCACCCAAGGAGGAAATCATTTTGTTGATAAGCAGATTGGATTCAATGACTTTTTCCATTTTTATCCTCCCACAATTCTGGTATCGGTAAATACGGGAATAATATAACGGAAATTAGGGAATTATTTGAATTTAGGTCTGGAACAAATCTGTTAGAATTGCGTTTGATAAGGTGGACAAGATATGGGCTGATTGGCTGATCGGGAATGTCTGAGTTTATGCCCCCCTCTCAGGCACCGGTCAGTTTTTCGGCCTTTTTTATTGTCATTTTCAGCTTCAAACAGTCATATTCCCCGATTTTTTGTCCACAAGGCATTGATTTGAAAGAGAATAATAACCGCAATTCGGCATCGCGCTTGCTGTATATATTACACAAATTTGAGGATAGCAATGCCTGCGGCGAAATATCCGCAAAGGCCCAAATTACTGGATTCTTTATGGATTATAAGCTCGAAAATATTGAAAAAATGTCGGTTTTTCTATTGACAAAAGAAACGACCACGCTTATATTTATCCCGACAGAATTAATTATGGACAAATAGAATCCTCAACCTTTCTTTTTACACATTTGGTTTTAAATACCTTTTTACGGATGATTTAAGCTTCGTTGTTACAGATTAAATAACTTTAATTTCTCGACCAGAATTGGCAAAAAATTTTAAGCTGTATCTCAACGCATGACGTTTTTACAAACCGATTTTTTTTCTGAAGATAGTTTACTTACACGGGTGCGTGCAGGTCGCGTAAGTAATCGGGTAGATGATCGTGCTAAAACAACCGCCAACTGGAGGCGATAATACAATTATACTTTGGTACGGTTTGAAAGCAGCAGGTTTAACAGGTCCCGGTTTCTTACAAGGAGGAGAAATATGGCCGATAGCCCGAAAATAAGACTTCTTTTTGCACTGACAATAATCGTCTGCGCGCTCGTGTTTCCGCGCCTCGCGAGTGGACAGCTGATTACTTATATCGATACGGTGCAGACAGATCAGTACGGCGACAGCATTTCGATAGATATTTATGTCGACAACTTCAGTGGCGATTCCATAGCCGGCTATACGCTCTGGATTTCGCTTTCACATGCGGACTATATCGGATTTTTCTCGGATTCGGTTCTGATTACCGATACCACCTACTCGAACTGCCTGCAGGACTCCTGCGTGGAATGGAACGCGGATTCAAGTATATGCCTGTACTATACCTGCGTATCCTGGGCCGATACGACTATAGATTCTTACTGGGTCGATCGCGGCGCCCTGGATACGGTGGGGACATTGACCTCCGGATGGGACTTCATTGATGCCTCGATCCTGGATGATTCAAACCGTGTAGTTAAAATAAATGCCATAGCAGATAATGAATCGCCGTACACACCGGGCATACCCTCGCCGACCTCGCAGGGGCTATTGTGCCGAATCATGGTGGGAATTAAGGATATACAGGACAGTTGTATGCGGGTCAATGGCACTGATACTGCCTGGCTGCCCTGGAATGAATGTTTCTGCGATTCATCGATTGCCATAAAATTCGACACGGCCCAGACCCGTTTTTCCAACCCGGATGGACAATTCGTGGGCTGGACCTGGTCCGATACGGCCTGGAAATGTGTTTTTGTTCCGCCCGACGGCCACAAGGAATGTGTCCGCAAGTGCGCCGATGATACCCTGCTGGTGGGTGAGGATTATTGTAATGATTCCACCTGTTACTATGAATATAACAGCTTCTGCTATCTCTGGGAATGCACCGACTGCGATATCTGGGATTCGGCCGGTTATGTCGATCCCCAGCAGGTTCTGTTCTCGCATGGACAGATCGATGTTGAATGCCAGCAGTTTATCTGCGGTGATGCCAACAATGACGGCGGTGTAAATGTCAGTGATGCGGTTTGGATTATAAATTACGTTTTCGTGGCGGGAAGCCCGCCCCCGCAGCCCCTGGAGGCCGGCAATGTCAATTGTGACAGCGGGGTCAATGTCTCCGATGCTGTCTGGATTATAAACTTTGTATTCGTGTCCGGCTCAGCGGCGCCATGCGACTGCTGACGAGGATATGTCTGATTGTAATGGAAATCTAATATTTGCCTAAAATTAAATTGAAAAAACACACCTTTAGTGAGAGCAAAAAGGTGTCTTATATAAGAAAAAGAAAGGAGGTGGAAAGAGGAGAAGAAGAAGAGGCCCTGTAAAACCTCAAGCCACTGCTAAGTGTGAGATTCAAGCCGTCTGACATTTAGCGATTTACAAGCCTATTATTTTTCCTTTGAGGGGGGAAAAGGTAGAATATTTTAACAGACGAAAACCTTACTTCTTTAGTTAAGGAGTTAAATTATGAAGCGCAGTTTGATTCTTACCTTTTTGATGCTTCTTCTCACTTTTGGTGTTGCTACTGCCGACAGACTGATCACTGTTGATCCGGTTAATCCTATTTATCCACCGTCATCAACAGGCGAAACCCTTGGTTTCAACTATCAGTCAGATGCGCAGGGTCAGGGAGCTCAGAACGGTTTTATCATCTCCGTTACTGGTCCCGCGACTGCAGACTGGGTGGACGGCTCCCAGAATGTCGTACCTTACACCCCGGCCTGGTTGGGCTGGAACTTTAACTATGCCACCGCACAGTATATGCTCAATGGTGGTGCCTATCTTCCGGGTGTATTCTCCGGCATTCCTGGTGACGACGTACTCCGTCCCGCCTATACAGTAGATGTCGCCTGGACATTCACAGGCGATCCTCAGGCCGATACTGCCGAAATCTGTGTTATGGCAGACTATCCCGGCCTTTATCCGAGCTTCCCGGGCAACTGGCTCTGGACCGCTCCTGATGGTGTTACCAACCTGAATCCTGGTTTCAATGGTGGAACCGATGCCAGCCCGAATCCTTTCTGCTGGTTCGTTGGTTACCTGCCTTGCCAGGATCCTGCTTTCACAACCACCCCGGCTGGCGACGTTGTTTCCGGCGACCACTGTGTTGGCGCCAACTTCAACTTCACTGCCGATCCGGTTGAGCCCGGCGAAACCATCACCGGTTATGCAATCGTTGATGACGGTGGTCTGGGTGCATCCATTGATAACAGTGGCGCATTCACATTCCCGGCTGCCGATCCCGGTGTTTACCCGGTCACAATTTCAGTCAGCAACTCCTGCCCGGGTTCGACTGAATATACCTTCGAAGTCAATCTGACCAACTCCGGTCTTGCTTATGATGCCTGCCCGACAGGCGTTCTGTTGATCCCGCAGGGCAAAACCCTGACACGTGATCTCGGTTTGGATCCGTTTGACTGCGACCCGATTTCCGAATCAGTCGCTATCGACGTCAATCCTACCGGCAGCACTCCGGATGTTAGCGTCAGTGGTGGTGTGTTCACATTCAACGCCGTTTCCGACGATGTTGGTATCTGGACATTCACCGTGACAGGTACCGATGGCTTCGGCCAGGATGCTACCTGCACGTTTGACGTTGAAGTTACTGCCACCTCAACATTGGGTGTCAGAATCGCGAAGATTGGTGACGATTCCTTTGTATTCCAGGGAACCTACACCATGCTTCCGATCTATCTCGATTATATGGGTAACGATGCTCTTGGTGGCTTCGACTTCCTGATCGCTTATGACGCCTCCGCTCTGACCTTCGTCAGTGCCGAGCAGGGCGATGCGATCTCTTGCTGGGAGTACTTCACCTATCGCTTTGGCCCGTTTGGTAACTGCGGCGGCACCTGCCCGAGCGGCTTGCTGCAGCTGGTCGCCATGCGCGAAGCCAACGATGGCCCGAACCATCCGACAGGTTGTGACGGAGCCGATGGCTTCTTCACCACCCCGGATGCTGAACTTGCCAAAATCAAGTTCTATGTCACCGATGATCGTACCTATGAGTGTCAGTATGTGCCGGTATACTTCTACTGGCTGAGCTGCACGGACAACGCTATTTCCGATATTACCGGTAATACGCTGTTCATCTCCAACAATGTTTATAACATTAACTGGGTTGATCCCTCAAATCCGTATTACGAACTGGAGCCTCCGGATGGCACCATTGATATGGATGAAGACTATGTCTTCGGCGCCTGGGATTTCTGCGATGACAATCCGGAACCCGGCAAGCCGGTACCGATCCGCGACATCGACTTCTACAATGGCGGTGTTGACATTGCTTGCGCCGATGATATCGACCTTCGTGGTGACCTCAACCTGAATAACCTGGCCAACGAAATCGCTGACGCGGTTCTGTATACCAACTACTTTATCTATGGTCCTGCCGTATTCATCGTTAACCTCCAGGGTCAGATTGCTGCCTCTGACGTTAACAACGATGGTCGTGTCCTGACCGTAGGTGACCTGGTTTACCTGATCCGTATCCTTACCGGCGATGCCGCTCCGTTTGACAAACTGTCACCGTTCTCACAGGAAGCCACAGTGCGCCAGAGCAACGGCACAGTTACCATCAATTCGGACGTCAACGTTGGCGCTGCTCTCTTCGTGTTTGACGGTGCAGGCGAGGCTACTCTCCTGACCGAAGGCATGGAGATCAAGCAGGATGTCGTTGATGATCAGCTCCGTGTCCTGGTTTACAGCACCTCAACCGATGCTATCGCCGCTGGCAACAGCGAGGTTCTCTCGGTTATTGGTGATGCCAACCTGACCGAAGTTGAAGTCTCCGACTACTATGGTAACATGATCTCGACCGATGTTGTCAAGAAGATCGTTCCCAAGGCTTATGCCTTGAATCAGAACGCTCCTAACCCGTTCAACCCGACTACCGAAGTCGCCTTTGATCTGCCTGAGAGCGCCAACTGGACCCTCAACGTTTATAACGTTGCCGGTCAGCTGGTTAAGAGCTTCAGCGGTTACAGCGATGCCGGTACTGTCAAGGTTAACGTTGACGCTTCCGGTTGGGCCAGTGGTGTTTACTTCTACAGACTGCAGGCCAACGACTATGTCGATACAAAGAAAATGGCCCTCATGAAGTAATCACTTCATATCTTTGGGAGAGGGGGATTTCCTCCTCTCCCAATTATAAAAATCGAAGCGAAAGGAGCGCTCAGGGAAAAAGAGTTACAGGTAAAAAAAGTTCTTTCAGGGAGAGGTAGAAGAATCATGGCTTTGGCCAGGCAAACTTATTTATTCAAAACAAGATATAATTGCCGGTCATTTTTTGTTTTTTGCCGCTCCGGTGGAATTAGCAGGCTTTGTGCAAATACTTGCAACAATATTACATCTCCCAATTACATTTTTTCCTCTCACCGTTCTCACAACATATCGTCTTGGGCTAAAACCCGAATCCAGAGGAATGCGACTGGATAGGTAAATTGTTACAGTACATAGGCTAATAGGATTGGCCTGAAGTATAAAAATTGAGCACCGGATTTGGTTCCATAAAGGAACAACGGCATACTTGTTGCAACTAATCCGGTTGGAAAACTAATTTTTGCTCTTGGATTTATGTAATGCCCGAGGACATCTCATGATGACAAAACGGACTTTATCTTTCATTCTCTGCGCCATCATCGTATCCGCCACGGGGCTTTTCGCGCAAAGCGATCCCCTGGGCGAGGTTGATACGCTGGCGGTTATCAGCGCCTCCGCTCCGCGCGGCGGCCAGGTTGCCGTGGATGTGTACCTGAGTAATGATGAAGCGCTGCATGGTGTTTCCGTGCCGATCAGGTTCAAAACAGAATATCTTGATTGCGACAGCGTGATCTTTAACGGCGGCAGGATGGAACACATTGAATTGAAGCAGTTTAGTATCAGCGATGACAGCGGTTATGTGCTCTTCGGCGGAATCGTATTGCCGGAAGAGGAGCCGATTGCCATCGGTCAGGGTACTCTGGCGACACTGCTGTTCAGTATCGATCTGGATGCTCCCGCCGGACTGGAAACGATTGTCGATACAGGTTTTGTGCCGCCGGCAGGTGAAGTTGTTTTGACCGGGCCAAATGCCGAGGAGATTTTCCCCGCATTCAGGTCGGGAACGATTACGGTCAGCAGTGATAATTATCCGCCGGTAATCAACGTTCTGCCCAAACAGTATGTGGTCGAGGGAGATACGTTGTCATTTAAAGTGGCCGCCTATGACCGCGAAAAGGATCAGTTCAATCTCATAGCATCGCGTCTGCCCCAGGGCGCCGAATTCGACCAGGAAACGCGCATGTTCTCATGGTCGCCGGATTATGTGGGAGCGTCATCATCATCGGGTAACCCCTTTGAAGTCATATTCGTAGCATCCGACGGGCATTCGGCTTCAAATTTGAAAGTCGAAATCGAAGTAATCAATAAGAATAGAGAACCGTCTTTGAGTATGCTCGATTCTTATGTTGGTGATGCCGGCGATACGGTTGAAGTTCTTGTCTCGGCTGATGATCCGGATTTCGAAGATGTCGATATTGCGGTATCGAATCTGCCTTCCGGTGCAACTTATGACGGCGGCAATCCGGGTATGATTCAGTGGGTTTCCTCAATTGCGGATTCGGGCATATATAATATAGAAATAGAAGTTGCCGATCCCAATGGCGCGCTGGTGCAGGAGACGCTGGGATTGACATTAAATGCGGTGGCTGCCTGTGACCTTATGATCGAGGAACATCAGGTTTATATCGATCAGACCCAAATCGTTGCCATCAATCTGTTTAACCGTGTTCCGATCAGTTCAATGCAGCTCCTGATCAAGTATGATCCCACGGCGGTTGATCTTATCGGCTTATCCAAGCAGGGTACGCGTATGGAAGACTGGGAGCGATTCCAGATTTCGCGCGATGATTTTGCCGGAAGAATCTGGGTCAATGCCCGTGCCGATTTGCCGGAAGGCGATGATAATGCACCGCTTGAGCCGGGACAGGGTGATCTTCTGTATATGAATTTTAAGGTAACCAGCGACCTGAGTTTTGGAGGAATTCTGGTGCCTGTTGAATTTGAATTTCTGGATGATCTGGAAGACAGCGATAATACATTCGAGGATAAAAATGGCGAAATGATCGGCCAGGATCAGATCTCTTATGCTAATGGCTCGATCTTTATCAAGCTTTATGACGGCCTGATTGGTGATATCAATGCCAACGGTATTGCATTTGAAATTGCCGATGCGATTTATTTTACAAATCATTTTATAGATGCGACAACATATCCGCTGGATGGTGAGAAATGGCAGAATTCTGATGTCAACCAGGATAATCGCCCCGGAACACTGGGTGACCTGGTTTACCTGATCCGGATTATTACCGGTGATGCCGAACCCCTTGGCAAGCTTATGGCTAACTATGGCGAACTTTCCGGCGGACTTAAACTTACAAACGAAAATAGCCTTCTGTCCGTTCAAACAGACTGGGATTTGGAGCTGGGAGCCGCACTTCTGCAATTCAATGCTCCCGGTTCCGAACCCCGTATTAAGGCTACGGAACGGACCCGGGATGTTGATATACATACCAGTTATGAAAATGAAATCTTTACCGTGCTGATCTGTGATTCCGAGGGCAAGTCAATCAGGGCCGGGGATCAGCCTTTGGTTCATATCGAATATGATGCCGGCCGGGAAATCGAGCTTACGCATGCCCAGCTTTCTGATGTTGACGGGCGTGTGATTATGGCCCGTATCGGATCATTGAAAAGCATTCCTGAGCAGTTTGAATTGGGACAGAATTATCCCAATCCGTTTAATCCGACTACGACAATAAGCTTCGGACTGCCGTCAACAGATGATGTCAGCCTGAGGATTTACAATATAAGGGGACAGCTTGTAAGAGAACTGGTTAACGGTGTTCTCGATGCCGGCTATCATGAAGTTACCTGGGATGGCCAGGATCAGCATGGCGGCAAAGTTGCCTCTGGAATTTATTTCTATCGGCTTGAATCAGGTGATTACTCACAGAGCCGCAAGATGATAATGCTTAAGTGATTTTGAAAAATGTCATTTTACTTCAAATATATGAGGTGATCGTAATGAGAAGATTCATTTTGATTTTAATCCTGGTAATGCTGGCAGGCCTGTTCACGGCATCCGATCTTAAGGCCCAGGGTACATCTCCGGCGGATACCCTGACCTTCCTGGAAGCCTATGGTTTGCCGGGCGATACGGTTGCGGTGACTGTATTCCTGGTCAACAATTCGATCGATGTTGCTTCCTGGAACCTGCAGTATCGCATTGACACCAGTGTGATCAAGCCGATAGTCGTGGAGGATAACGGCGACCTATATCCGACCTTTGAGCTGATTGGCCCGATGATCGACTGGGTGCCGTTTGGCGCTGTCGGGGCGGAATTAAGGTATTTTCCTGATAATCCCCTTGGACCGACTGTGACCGGTATTTTCCCGGGTGATCCGGATATTCCGGTGGTTGCTCCACAGGGCGGAAGATATGGAATAATGAAGATCTTCTTTGAAGTCCAGGAAGGTGTCGCTCTTAATACCGAAACGACGATAGATATCTTCAGTGATTTTTCCGTTTCGGGTGGTATCATTATCACCATTTCCGATCCAACCGGGCTTGAAATTATCGAACCGACACTGGTTGATGGCACACTGATAGTAAAAGATACCACGATTACCCCGGATAATCAGCCTCCAGTGATCGATCCGATATCTCCAATCACGGCGGGACAGGGTGATAATGTCAGCTTCACTGTGCGGGCCACCGATCCCGAGGGTGATGGAATCACATTATCATCGACAAATCTGCCGGCGGGTGCGACATTCCCTCAGGCAACCGGCGCCGGCGAGGTTTCGCAGGTCTTTACCTGGAACAATGTTCCGGCCGGTACCTATTCCGTGACATTCCGCGCGGTCGATTCCGAATCCAACACCGCCAGCCGGTCGGTTACTATTAATGTGCAAGAGATCGTTACTGACAACCTGTATGTAAACTCAACTGAAACCCTGGGTGTGAGAGGTGGAATAGCCGGCACCACGGCAGTTCCTGTCCCTATCGACCTGCAGGATATCAGGGATGTTTACGGTGTGCAGTTCGATATTGAATACATGCCCACAATATGCAGGGTCGATTCGGTGACCGCCACCGATCGTCTGCCGGGCTTCACTGTTTATGAAAATCTCAATTACGACGCCAATAAAATAAGAGTAGTTACTTTCGGAGTTAACAATGAAGTTGTGCAGGCCGGTTCGAGCGGTCGCACGATTCTGAATATATGGACCACGATCAACAACAACGCCTCACCCGGATTTTATCCATTTAAGATAACCGAGGCCTGGGAATCGATTACCCCTGATCCGAATGCCGGATCGATTGAGCTGGAGTACGATTCGCTGGGACTGATAGCGGTGGATATGCTGGGTGACGTAAACCTGCATCCGCCGGTCGATGTGGCTGACGTGGTCAGCTTGATCGGTTATATAATCGGTAACTGGTCGCTGTCCGACAGGCAGTTCAGGGCGGCCAACGTCAATGCCGATACCGAAGCAAACGTTGTCGATATGGTTGCCATACTGAATTACATCCTGGGAATGAGCGCCAATCCGGCGCCATTTGCCAACTACACCGGCGACAGTGCCACAATCGATATCGATTACGGCGATCTTTATGCCGGCGAATTGAGCACAATGAGTATCAACGCCGATCTGCCATCCGATGTCAGCGGTGTTCAATTTGAAATCAAATATGATCCCGAAATGGTTGAGCTGGATGCTCCCGAGCTTTCATCGCGCAGCCATGAGTTCGAGATGAAATATTCCAATCGTGGCGATGGCAAGATGGTGGTTTTGATGTATTATAAATCAAAATCATCCGGCAGAACAATCCCGGCCGGACTGGGTGATCTGCTCTCGGTACCGGTACGTGCCAGGGGAGATGTTTCCAGCAGTTCCGGCAGTGCACCGATCGAGCTGAGCCGAGCCATATTGTCCTCACCCGAAGGTGCGACCATACCGGTTAAGGGCTTTGGAAATACACCGTTGCCCACGAGGTTCAGCCTGGATCAGAATTATCCTAATCCGTTCAATCCTCGCACGACAATTACATTCGAGATACTTGCCTCACCGTCAAATTCAGGCGGCCAGGAAATTGAACTGGTGATCTACAATATACTCGGTCAGAAGGTCAAGACCCTGCTGGCCGGATACTATTCGCCCGGTGAATATACGGTTGAATGGGATGGCAGCGATGAGTCCGGTACTCCGCAAGCCTCAGGAGTTTATTTCTACAGCCTGATTTCGGAGAAGGCCAGGGTGACCAAGAAGATGGTTTTGCAGAAGTAAAAACTTTCAAATATGAAGCATAGGAAATCTGTTTGAAATATATGTCGAGGGTTAAAAACATGAGAGATTCGTTGAGAAAAATACTGTTATTAACGCTTTTGATGATGCTGCCGGCGGCGATCGCATGGGCCCAGACAGCCCCGGTCGTATCCGGTATCCCGGATCAAAGCCTGACCGAAGGATCATCATTTGCGACGATTAATCTTGATGACTATGTCACCGATGACAGCGCTGATGCATTGATGACATGGTCCTATTCCGGAAATGTCGATCTTACTGTAAGTATCGACGCCAATCGGGTAGCTACGATTACGCCCCCGGATGCCGACTGGTTCGGCTCTGAAACGATTGTATTCAGGGCCACGGATCCGGATGATTTATTCGATGAGGATACGGCCGTATTCGAGTTAACGGCTGTTAATGATCCACCGATTGTGTCGGACATTCCCGGAGATACGATTAGTGAAGGCGAGACATTTTCGACCATTGATCTGAACCTGTATGTCGATGATGTTGACAATCCTGACAGTGAGATAACCTGGACTTATGCTAACAACGACGGGCTGACTGTCACGATTGACGCCAATAACATTGCCACCATAAATATTCCCGATGTCGACTATTTCGGCGGGGATACCATAAAATTTACGGCAACCGATCCCTCCGGCGCTTTTGGAGAAGATGATGCCGCTTTTATTGTCAACCCGGTAAATGATGCTCCGGTGATTTCCGGCATACCGGATCAGACGATCAATGAGGGCGGAACATTCCCGACCATTGATCTAAATCCATATGTGGATGATGTCGACAATCTCGATTCCGAAATCAGCTGGACATATTCCGGCAATACGAATCTCTCAGTCAGCATAGATGGCAGCAATATAGCCACAATTACAACACCCGGTGCGGACTGGAATGGATCTGAGACAATTACATTTATTGCCGAAGATCCGGGCCTGGCTTCAGATACCGACCAGGTGCTTTTTACCGTAAATGCGATCAATGATCCGCCGGTGGTCGCGGATATTACCGGTGAGACAATTCTTGAGGGTGGATCATTCGCAACAATAAACCTCGACGATTTTGTGAGTGATGTGGATAATCCCGATAGTGATATGACATGGACCGCAAGCGGTCAGACGAGTCTCTCAGTTATAATAGATGCAAACCGTGTGGCGACTATCACAACTCCTGATGCCGACTGGTATGGCTCGGAAACGATAACCTTCCGTGCCACAGATCCGGGCTCGGAGTTCGATGAAGACCCCGCCACTTTTATCGTTACCAATGTCAATGATGCTCCGGTGGTGTCTGATATCCCGGATCAGACTGTAGCAGAAGGTGATCCCTTCGCAACCATAGCGCTCGATGACTATGTTGATGATGTCGATAACCTTGATTCGGAGATCAGCTGGTCATATAGTGGCAATGTCGAATTAACGGTTGATATAACGGACAGAGTTGCGACTATTACGGCCCCGAATCCTGACTGGAACGGTTCGGAGACAATCAGCTTCATAGCTACCGACCCGTTGGCGGCTTCGGATACCGATCAGGCTACATTCACGGTCACACCTGTCAACGATGCTCCGGTAGTATCTGATATACCCGATCAGGGCATCGCCGAGGGTGGCACATTTGCGCAGATTACACTTGATGATTACGTTGATGATGTCGACAACCTCGATTCAGAGATTAGCTGGTCATATTCCGGCAATATTGAATTAACAGTAGATATAACCAATAGAGTAGCAACGATTACTACACCGTCAGCTAACTGGAACGGTTCAGAGACAATAATCTTCACGGCTACCGATCCGGGTCTTGAAACCGGTAGTGATGCCGCCACATTCACGGTCTCTTCGGATAATGATCCGCCTGTGGTTGCAGATATACCTGATCAGTCGGTTGCCGAGGGTAACCCGTTTGCGACAATCAACCTGGATGACTTCGTGGATGACATCGATCATCTTGACAGCGAGATAACCTGGACGACAACCGGTGAGACAGAGCTTACGGTTACGATCGATGGCAGTAATGTGGCCACTATCAATATACCCAATGCTGACTGGAACGGTTCGGAGACAATCAGCTTCATAGCTACCGACCCGTTGGCGGC
>CAZVLB010000025.1:0-6371 GCA_964627935.1 uncultured Ignavibacteria bacterium | reverse complement strand
AGGCTACATTCACGGTCACACCTGTCAACGATGCTCCGGTAGTATCTGATATACCTGGTCAGACAATTCTGGAAGGTGCTTCGTTTACAGCAATCAACCTCGATGACTATGTTGATGATGTTGATAACCTGGACACGGAAATTAGCTGGTCATATAGCGGAAACATCGAACTCCTGGTTGACATAACCGATAGAGTGGCAACCATTACAGCACCATCGGCCAACTGGAATGGATCGGAGACAATTACTTTTACAGCTACCGATCCCGGTCTCGAAACTGCCAGTGACGATGCAACATTTACGGTCACTGCGGCCAATGATGCGCCGGTTGTTGCTGGTATTCCCGATCAGACCGCAGCCGAAGGTGATCCATTTTCAACCATTGCGCTCGATGACTATGTGGACGATATAGATAATGCCGACAGTGTTATCACCTGGACCACAATTGGTGAAGTTCAGCTTTCGGTCTCAATCGATGCTAACAGAATTGCCACGATCACTGCGCTGGATTCCAATTGGAACGGTTCAGAGACAATCAGTTTTATAGCTACCGATCCGCTGGGGGCTTCGGATACCGATCAGGTAACATTTACGGTAACGCCTGTCAATGATGCTCCTCTGGTCGAGGGGATTCCCGATCAGTCGATTCCCGATGGCGGTACATTCGCGCCAATCAATCTCGATGATTATGTTACTGATATAGATGATGATGATTCATTGATCGTCTGGACAGCCAGCGGAAATGTCGAACTCCTGGTTGATATAACCAACAGAGTTGCTACGGTTACTGTACCGACATCAGAGTGGACAGGTACAGAGACGATCATATTCCGTGGCACTGATCCGGGGGCATTGTTCGATGAAGATACTGCGGTATTTACGGTCACTGCTGAAAATGATCCGCCCGTGGTAACAGGTATACCGGGTGAGACTATTTCCGAAGGCGGTATCTTTGCCTCAATCAGCCTCGACGATTATGTTGATGATCCGGATAACCTTGATGATGAGATGGTCTGGACCGCCTCAAATAATGTTGAGTTAATCGTAACAATCAGCAACAGAATTGCAACGATAACAACACCTGATCCCGATTATTTCGGCACCGAAAATATCATCTTCCGTGCCACCGATCCGGGCGGATTATTCGATGAGGATACCGCGCTGTTTACGGTTACCAATGTTGAGGATGCCCCTGTTCTGGATTCAATCGGTCCCAAGTCGGTGATGGAAACAAATACTCTCAGCTTCCTTGTAACAGCATCTGATGTCGATGGCACGATCCCGCAGTTATCTGCTGATAACCTGCCGTTGAATGCCACATTCTTCGATAGTGCCAATGGCGTGGGATTGTTTGAATTTACTCCTGACCTGACCCAGTCGGGTGTATATAATGTGCTCTTTGTAGCATCCGATGCCCTGGCGGCTGACAGTGAATCGGTACAGATCATTGTCAATGAGATTGGCAATCAGCCGCCCACTATTGCAACTATCGATCCGCAGACGACACTGGAAGGCGATACCTTGCAATTCCTGGTTTCGGCAACCGATCCCGAGGGCGAAGGTATTCAGCTCTTTATGAATACCGAGAATGAATTTGCCAACTTCGTCGATTCCGGTAATGGTACAGGTGTCTTTACTTTCACTCCGGATTATTTCGGCGCAGGTGTGGATACTATAGTGTTCATTGCACTCGATGGTGGTACTCCGGGATTATCTGACAATGAACGTGTACAGATTACCACCCTGGATGTTAATCAGCCGCCTGAGATCGATTCGGTCGGTCCGAAATCGGTTCTTCTGGGTGAGACCCTGTATATCCATATAACCGCAACCGATTCAACCGATCCGGATGGCGGCAGGCTCTATTTCACTGCTCTGCAGAAGCCCGCCAATTCGACATTCCTGGATTCGACCACCAATGCCGCCCTGTTTACATTTACCCCGGATGCCTCACAGGTAGGGGAGGATACTCTCAGGGTTATCTGTTTCGATGACCAGGAGCCGTCACTTTCGGATATAGAGATCATCCCGATCACAATTGTTTCGGCCAATCTGCCGCCTGTACTGGATCCGATCGGACCCAAGACAGTAACCGAAGGCGATACATTGATCTTCAATATTACCGCCAGCGATCCTGACGGCCCCAGTCTTTCGCTCTCCGTGCAAACACTGCCGGAAAACGCCGAATTTGTCGATTCCGGCAACGGCGTGGGAACATTCACTTTCGCTCCCGGCTTTTTGCAGAGCGGGCTGGTTCAGGTCAAGTTCATTGCCTCGGATGGTATCGCCAATGACTTCGAAAATGTGTTCATTCAGATTTACGATAATCCCCAGGCACCGATCCTGACGATTGTACCTGATACATCGATCACGGAAGGTGAACACCTGGAATTCAGCATTTCGGCAACTGATCCCGATAATACGACTCCTGAACTGATCCTGGATAATCCGGCTATTAATGCCACATTTACAGATAATGGCGATGGTACGGGATTATTCGAATTCGATCCTGTCTTTGTACAGGCCGGAGTTTATGACTTCCTGTTTATCGCTGCCGATGGTGTCCTGGCGGATTCTGGAACGGTCACGGTTACGGTTCAGGAGGCAGGTAATCAGCCGCCGATCCTGAATGCTCCCGATACTGTCAGCGGTCAGGAAACCGATCTGATAACATTTACGGTTACAGTTGAGGATGCCGATTCGGCAATAGCGACGTTGACAACCTCGACATTGCCAACCGGATCGTCATTCACAGATAGCACAACCAATAAGGGGACATTCGAATGGCAGACCGCCAATCTGGATCAGGGCACTTACAATATCTGGATATATGCCGCAGATGGTGATGATCCCGCGATTATCGACAGCGCCGAGGTGGTGGTTGTGGTAACCAACCTCAACCTGCCGCCTTCCAAGCTGTTTATACATCAGATCGAGCCGGATTCGAGCACTTTCCCGGTCGGAATTACCAGCGCTACTATCGATGAGGGAGAACTGCTGCTGTGTAGAATCGAATCGGAAGATCCCGATAATATTCCCTGCAGTTTATCAGTTGCCCTGTACAATTCCGCAACCGATGCTTATTCACCTATTCCCAACACTGCAACGCTTGTGGACAGCGCTAACGGCATGGGCTCATTTGAGTTTATCCCGTCCTTTACACAGGCTGGTACTTTTGTGTTCAGGTTTATAGCGATTGATCGATCAACACTGGCCGACTCTCTCTTCAGGAACGTTACCGTGGTTGTCAATGATGTGCCACAGGCGCCGGTGATCGATACAATCCTGCCACAGTCTGTTGTTGAAGGTGACAGCCTGGGTGTCCTTGTGACTTTCGATGACTTTGACAGTCCTCCGCCTGCCCTGCTGGCGGAAAATCTGCCTGTCAATGCCTATATGGTTAACGAGGGCGATCCGTTGTCACGTCTGTTCGTATTCAAGCCGTACTACGATCAGGCCGGCAACTATACAGTGCGTTTCATTGCCCGCGATGATACCAATCGCGCGGATACAATGGAAGTATCCATAGAAGTTGTTGAGGCCGGTCCTCAGCCGCCGATACTCGATGTTCCTCTGCCGTCCAACCTGACATTGCGCCTGGGCGATTCTCTCAGCGTACGCATCACAGCGGTCGACCCTGAGGGCGTGATACCGTCACTGCGCTATGAAGGCAATCCCGGCCCGCCCAATGCGGTCTTCGTGGATTCCGCAAATGGTGCCGGAAGTTTCTTCTATGAGCCGGAGGAACTGCACGTAGGCTTCACCTACAACCTTGATTTCATTTCTTCCGATGGTGCTCTGGAGGATACCGTCAGGGTTGTTGTGGATATAGTATCTTATATCTGCGGTGATGCCAATGGAGATGAGCTGGTCAATGTATCCGACGCAGTGTATATCCTGAATTACATCTTCGCCGGTGGAGCCGCCCCTGTACCGCTGGTGGCTGCGGATGCCAATGGATCGACGAGTGTTAATGTCTCTGATGCCGTATATCTGATAAACTATATCTTCGTTTCCGGCCCGGCGCCAATATGCGAGGGCGGCCAATAGAATCGGAGAGATAGAATAAATAAAAAAGGCGCATAATTTGCGCCTTTTTTATTTTGCACAAGGCCGAATTAATCTGATTTGGCACTCGCAGAAGTCAAAAAAACCTTGACAATTCAAGCACTTAAGGCTATTTTTTTAAAGACGGCTTGGAACAATTATAATTGACATTTAAGGCCCAAAAGTACCTATCACCCAATGTCTTCGCTTGCCCGTTCAAGCGTAGGCAGCCTGAGCCTTGAGTTGCACATTTGATTAGTTAATTTAGGTTGCCGGTCAGAGCCCTTATGTAACACTTCAAAGAAATTGAAAAAGATGGATATGTGTTTATTTCCATAATCTATAATGACATCCAATTTGAAATTTTAGCCTTGTGAAGGGAGGTGATTGGTCAGTAATCTTTGCCAGCGATCATGGGATTTGATCGCAGTTGTTTTTCCTGATTTGTCTTTTAGTTGGAACCTCGAAAGGAGAATTAAATGCTGAAGAAAATTTCAGTAGTATTGTTCCTTGCAATATTTATGATGGCCTCGATGCTCATGGCCAAAGACATGGTCCAGCGTGAAAACGCTCCCCGTGCAATTATGCCGGTTAAAAATAACCTGCTGAGCATCGACGAAGGCACCGATGGCTTCTTCAATGCCGGAAGTAAAGTCTCTTTCGGCTCGTCAGCATCGCAGGCTTTCGCGCCCACTCGTCAGGTCTACGGTGCTGAAACCACCGAGCGTGACCTGCAGCATTATACCACGATGGGCCGCCAGATTGCATTCGCCGGTTATTACAACGCCGGCTGTGACTTCGTTTATATGAACTGGTCGGACCGTGAAACCGCCGGCTCCAGTCCTGTATTGGCCTGTCATTTTGCTATCTTTGACTGGGTAGTAGGTGACTGGGATGTCGGTTCGGGTGGTGTTGCCGCTGTTGTCAGCCCCACAAGCACAAATACTGTTAACGTGGATGTAGTGCCGGATAATGGTACAGCAGTTGTTTCGTACCATCATGGCGCCGACGGCAACTCCCCGTACTTTTCGCATGCCGGCTACAATGCCAGCTGCCCGGATTACACATTCACGGTCGATACAATGCCCGGCCCCCCGACCTCGAATGGTATTGTGACCGGTTATTGTGGTGATCCCGATGCCCTGTCATCACCCTATGTATGGCCGATCATCGATGTCGATACCGCTTCTGATGGCACAGTCATCACTCATGCCTGCGCCAGTGAAGCTCCGCTTTGTGCGACTGTACCGGGTGATGCTATAGAAGTTTCATCAAACGTCTATTACAGAAAAGTCTCAACAGTTGCTGACGAGCCCTGGACCGGTACCTGGGAGGGCCCGTACGTGATGGATTCCGGTTATTCGATTACACCGGTTGTCCGTGCCGATGAAAACAGTGCGGATGTCTATTATTGCTATCTCAAGCCGATGTATTACTATACCGGTTCAACCCATCCCTGCGAAGCCAATGGTCTGGGTCACTACCAGTTTACTCATGAGGTCGTCTATCGTAAATCAACCGACGATGGCGCTACCTGGGGACCGATTGTATATGTGACTGATTATTCCAGCGGATTTGAAACCAATAATACCGAGCCTGCCACATATGATCTTTCCGCTATGGTCGATCCTAACGGCAACCTGCATATGGTCTGGGCTTCCGGTAATCGTGATCCCGAGAACAAGTGTTCAATGTTCTTTGCTTCAAAACTGTGGCACTGGGACAGCCAGAACGACTGTATCTCGATCGCTTATGATGGAACCCATCCGCGTCTTTTCGTGGGTGATGTCGGTGCCTGGAACATTCCGATCTCCAAGTACAATGTTTCCTATTGTGATGATAAACTTTATATTTCCTTTACACGCTTCGGCGGTAACCCGGTCGGCGATACCTCGTTTGACTATGGTGCCGGCGACGGAACCAATCTCTATCAGAATGGTGAAATCTTCGTGGTCGCATCAGATATGACTGGTGACATGGGTAAGACCTGGACAGACGCCATCAACCTGACCCAGACTCCTTCGGAGAGCTGCCTGGCTGGTAACTGCTTCAGCGAGCACTGGCCGACAATGGCTATGTATTCCAATGACAGTCTCATGATCCTTTACATCGAAGATAAGGATCCGGGAACATTCGGCACAAACGATCCCGGTTCAATCCTAACCGACAACCCGGTTATGTTCATGACCTGGCCGTGCTTCACAATGGCCGATGTCGGTTCGAATGTCTGTCTGTCGGTTACCCCGAATGATCCGACTTATCCTGAAATTGCCCTGGCACCCAACGGCAATACCTCCGGTTGTACAACCCCGGCCACATTCGAGG
>CAZVLB010000024.1:0-25047 GCA_964627935.1 uncultured Ignavibacteria bacterium | reverse complement strand
TGAAAGGTTACGCTACTTTTTTGTCAATTTCCACAACTTTTGTAATTAACTCTATAAATTTCGATAGCTTTACACTTTTAGTATCGTAGGGCAGGTTCCCTGCGAACCTGCCATTGGGCATTTGAAAGTTAAATGGCGGCAGGATCACGGGGATCCTGCCCTACATGGCTGGCCTTCTCCAACAAAGATGGTGAAGTCCTCAACGCCAAACTGCACCATTATTAGCAAAACATGACAGCTTCCCCGTAAACCTGCCGGATGTATAGATAATCCGATACTGGCACAACCTCAGAGTACTGTCCCCATAACTGACCACATAATCGGATTATTTTTATCTTGATTTATTTGATCCTCCACTGTATAATGGATTATTATTATCCGTTTTACCATTATTAAACCTGGATCCAGTATCATTTCGGTCTGTGTTTCCGGGCCTTTTTATTAACTCGGGCTCAATGGGATCTGAATCCAAAAATGCCGGCCTTGCCGGTTTAAAGGAGAAGCAGTTATGAAAATACGCAAAGAAGATATGCCGGTAACCCTGGAATTGCCAGTAGCGAAATTCCGCGTTGCCGAGTGGGATGATAATGCGGTTGCATTCGTAACCCTCAAAGCTGGTGCAAATGCCACTCCCTTACTTGAAGGATTGCCGGGCGATAAATGTCAGTGTCCGCACTGGGGATATATGCTTGAGGGGGCAATTTATGTCAGCTATTCAAACGGAGAAGAAGAGGTATGCAAAGCCGGGGATGTTTTTTTCTGGCCAGCGGGTCATACGGTGAGGGTCGAGGAAGATACCGCTTTCATAGAATTTAGCCCTAAGACGGAGCTTAAAGCCGTACACGGTCACATCGCAGACAAGCTCAAAACAGCTTCTGTATAAACTTGCACAAACGGATGAAGCCCTGCAAAAACGGGGCTTCTATTCGTAGCTGCCGGGATTTATATCCCTCCCTGGTATTAAAGGTTTATTACACAGAAGACCAACCTTATTCGGCAAAAATCATCATAAACCAGAGAACTTCTGTCCATATTTGCGGTTAAAGCTTCTGATAACCGGAATGGTCCGGGTATAAAGTGGAAAACGGGCGGAAATGGGACCAGATTCTGCCCCTGGGATTAAGACAGCAGGAATTTCATGATGGCATTAAAAAAACCTCCCAAAGGCTATAAGCGAGTAAACATCCGCAAGAGCCTTAAAGACTACACATACCTGGGATGCCCGTTGACAAGGAACCGCTCCCCCTGGTGTTTCCGTTTGTGCAAACCGAATTCCGACGGCACCGGTTTTTGCGGCCGGGTGGCCCCGCATGGGTTCAAGAGCCGTATTCAGAAGGGCATCGAGGATTTCAAGAAAAAGAAGGCCTCCTCATTGGATTTGCTGCGGTAGATTGCAATGGATATCTCTCTGGATATAATGAAAGATCACCGTACGGGAAAAGATTCCTGACGGCGCGTGCCCGGCGCAGTTTTCTATTGGCGGCAGTTCACCGCTTCGCTCAAGAACTGCCGCAACAGACTTCTCTACTTGTTCTTTGACCATCCATTTCACGTCGTTCATTCGGAACTGCGACCTACTAAGTGGCCAGACAACAACAACATACGGGGATCGGTCAGCCATCAATACTATGCCGTAAATCCCTGTGATTTTTTCAAAAAAAATATCCGATTGCACTTGATTTTTTTTCTGGAACTTTTATATTCGAGCCTTGTTAGCACTCTATCAAGAGGAGTGCTAAGAAGAAAATCGGATTATAAATACTATAACGTAACTTATTGAAATAAGGAGGATTGAATGGACATTCATCCCTTAGCTGACAGGGTTCTGGTTGAGCCGCTGGAGGCCCAGGAAGTTAAAAAGGGCGGAATTATTATCCCCGATACCGCCAAGGAAAGGCCCCAGGAAGGCAAAATCGTTGCAGTCGGTTCCGGACGTGTTACCGATGAAGGCAAGAAAGTTGATATGGAAGTAAATGTCGGTGACAGGATTCTTTACGGCAAGTATTCGGGTTCCGAGGTCCGTGTGGAGGACAAGGAATTCCTGATCATGAGAGAATCGGATATCCTGGCAGTAGTTAAGTAATAAAAGGAGTGTAGAAGCTATGGCAAAAATAATTGAATATGATACCAGAGCACGCGACATGCTCAAGCGCGGTGTGGACAAGCTGGCCGATGCGGTCAAGGTCACCCTCGGTCCGCGCGGACGCAATGTCGTGATCGACAGAAAATTTGGATCTCCGCTGATCACCAAGGACGGCGTTTCGGTCGCCAAGGAGATTGAGCTGGAAGATCATTTTGAGAATATGGGCGCCCAGATGGTCAAGGAAGTAGCTTCCAAGACCTCGGATATAGCCGGTGATGGTACCACCACGGCCACAGTTTTGGCCCAGGCTATTTTCCGCGAAGGCATCAAGAATGTCACCGCGGGCGCCAACCCGATGAGCCTCAAGCGCGGTATAGAGAAGAGCGTCAAGGCTGTCGTAGCCGAACTGCAAAACCTTTCCCGTCCGGTCAGCGGACAGAGGGAGATTTCGCAGGTCGGTACGATTTCGGCCAATAATGACAAGCTGATCGGCGACCTTATCGCCCAGGCGATGGAAAAAGTCGGCAAGGACGGCGTGATTACGGTTGAGGAAGCCAAGGGCACCGAGACCGAACTGACAGTGGTCGAGGGTATGCAGTTTGACCGCGGCTATCTCTCCCCCTATTTCATCACAGATCCCGACAACATGGAAGCGGTCTTTGACGAGCCGATGATCCTGATCCATGACAAGAAGATCTCGAGCATGAAAGACCTGCTCCCGATCCTCGAAAAGGTGGCCCAGATGGGCAAGCCGCTCGTGATTATCGCCGAGGACCTGGAGGGCGAGGCCCTGGCCACACTGGTGGTCAACAAGCTGCGCGGCACGCTCAAAGTCGCCGCTGTCAAGGCTCCCGGATTCGGTGACCGCAGAAAAGCCATGCTGGAGGATATCGCTATTCTGACCGGCGGCAAGGTCATCTCCGAGGAACTCGGATTTAAACTTGAAAACACAGTCGTATCCGACCTGGGTACCGCCAAAAAAGTCAATATCGACAAGGATAATACCACGATTGTCGAGGGCGGCGGTTCCACCGAGGATATCAAGGCCCGTATCGGCCAGATCAAGAAGCAGATCGAAGACACATCATCCGACTACGACCGCGAGAAGCTGCAGGAACGTCTGGCCAAGCTGGCCGGTGGTGTGGCCGTGATCAATGTCGGTGCCGCTACCGAGACCGAGATGAAAGAGAAGAAAGCCCGTGTCGAGGATGCCCTGCATGCCACTCGTGCGGCCGTCGAAGAAGGTATCATCCCGGGCGGCGGCGTATCATTCCTGCGCGCCATGAAAGCGCTGGACAATGTCGAGGTCGAGGGCGATGAAAAGATCGGCGTAACAATCGTACGCAAGGCTCTTGAGGCCCCGATCAGGCTGATCGCCTCCAACGCCGGTGTTGAGGGTTCGATCGTGATCAACAAGGTCCAGGAACTGGATACCAACCACGGTTACAATGCCCAGTCGGGCGAGTATGTCGATATGCTTGAGGATGGAGTGATCGATCCCACCAAGGTGTCACGTATCGCTCTCGAAAATGCCTCATCGATCGCCTCGCTCCTGCTCACAACAGAAGCCATTATAGCCGACAAGCCGTCAGAGAACGGTGACAAGGATATGCCGGGCGGTATGCCCGGTGGCATGGGCGGCGGAATGGGCGGAATGTACTAAAACAAACATTCCCGATTTAGATAAATCAAGGCTCCGTAAAGTGCGGAGCCTTTTTTTGTTGCAATATTCGGGCATCTGCTCTTTTTTCTGAAGAATGTTGATTTTGACAAGAGGACCTGATGCCGGGAATTTCGTTTATCTACAATCCAGATTTATCCGATTCAATGCATAGCGAATTCGGACAGGCCCTGGCAAATACCTGCCATAATGACCGCTATCAAAACATTCCGCTTATTGAAAAAAAAAATGTCCTGGTTGCCAAATCGACTTATCCCGAATATCCGATTGAAACTTTCGATATAAATGAATTCCAGGCTGTCTTCGAGGGCAGGATATACAACAAAAGCAGGGCCGAGATTGCAAAAGACCTGCAAGAGATCTATGAGATAGCATTTTCGAAAAAATCGGTCAGAAATATGCCGGAAGATCAACTGGGCAAAATATTACCCGGATATGATGGCGAATTTGTCATTGTCATGGTCGACAAAAACTCCGAGAGATTTTTGATCTTCAATGACGTACTTGGCAAGTTGCCATTTTACTATAGTAATTTCGAACAGTCAACAATCGCCTCCAGAGATATAAAGCTGGTCCGTTTGCTTATACCTGATGTTCAATTCGATCCGAATGCGCTGGCCTACTTTCTTATGCTGAAATACTACCCGCGCGGTATGACCCCTTTCAAAAGTATCAGCAAATTCCCGCCGGGATCGTTTCTTTTGAGGAGACATGCGGGAGATAAGTCAGGCATCCAGCGTTATTTCATACCGGATTTAAGCGAGAATCACAGCATCACGAGCCTCGACGCATGCGCCCGGGATCTGGCCCTGACACTTTCATCCGCAATTAAAAACAGAAATCGAGACCGTTTTGGGTTTTCGGCCCTGGCTTTGTCGGGCGGGCTTGATTCCAGGCTTGTTCTCGCGGCATTCAAAAGTTCTTCGCAACAAGCTCAGATATACAGTTCATTGAATGCCGATAATGGCAACACCGCTGATGTGGATATCGCGCAGGAATGCGCGGCTATCGCGGATTATGAATTTAACAGAATTCAACTGGAGAAACTGCGCTTCGAGCCTATGGAATATCTGGCTGAATGCAAGTCCGGTCTCAATAATGTTTACATGGCTGTTTCCTTCGGTTTGTACGAAAGCATTATCACAGAAATGGGATGGGGCACGGATTTATATACGGGCGATGGTGGTGCGGCGGTAAAAACCCCCTATCGCATGCGGGGAATAATCAAAACGCCCGCAGACCTGAAAAGGTTTATTTTTGATGCTCAGGCCTGTTTTCCGGATGAGGTTATTGAGAAGCTCTTGAGTGTCGATTGTAATGAACTCAAACATAAATTTATTGAATACACTGGCGTCTACCCTGCCGCCGACATAAATGACACTTACCTGCATTATATAGTACAGGACTATCTGACCTATTTCGGTTATGAAGGTGAGGACCGCAGCCGTTTATTTCATTGGACACAAACACCATGTGAAGCGCCTCAGTTCTATTTTAAGGCTCTGAGAGTACCCGACAAATACAAAACAAATCTTAAATTGACCAGCAAAATGCTTGAGATTTTGTATCCTCCATTGACCGGGCCAGATTATGCCGATTATGGTGCCGGCATAAAATCGCTTAAAACCAAAATGGCACTTAACATCAAAAGATTGGCATACAAGTATCCCGGCCTGCTGACACTTATCCGAAACGTAAGAAGCAAAACAAATCGCGCCACATCGATTAGGGACTATCCAGACTATGAGCGGCTCTTGAATCTGATTGAATCATCAGAAACTGTAAATGACATACTTGATCCGCAATGTTTGAGACAGCTTTTGAACGGCAAGCTCAATAATCTGCAATACTATCACCTCCTGACCGTACTGCTGGCAATAAAATCGGTTGAAAAATCTCAGGATTAAGCTGCTTGCGCAATCGGATCGAATTTATTATTTTTGGCGGATGATTCGTAGAACTATATTGCGATAATTCTGTTTTGCATAGATAAGCAAATAATTACGAAAGGAAATGGAGATGAAAGATATTTTTGAGTATGCCATGAAGATGGAAGAGGATGGCCGGGATTATTACGAGGAAATGGCCTCCAAAACCCGGATTCCGGCCCTGAAGAAGATACTCAACGGCCTGGCTGATGACGAGAAACGTCATTATAATATTTTCAAAAGCCTTAAAGACCAGCATTCTGAAAAAGTGTCCGATCTATCCAAAGAAAGCACCCAGATTGTCACCACGGCCAAAAATGTATTCGAGGAAATCAAGGACCAGGATATCGAAGTCGATCCTAATACGGATGCAATCGAGGTCTGGAAGCATGCCCAGGATGTCGAGAAAAAAAGCGAGGATTTCTACCGCGAAAAGGCCCATGAAGTATCCGATAGCGATGCCAAAAATCTGCTTCTGAAAATCGCTGACGAGGAGCACAAGCACTGGGCCCTGATCGAATCGGTTATGCGCTTTTTGAATCGTCCCAAAACCTGGCTGGAAGACGCCGAATGGAGTAATCTCGAAGATTATTAAACCTGATAGAATGAGTTGCATGAAGGGAGAAATTATCGGGCCTGATAATCTCTCCCTTTTTGATTTCAAATGCATCCGCAATGAAAATAACGTATAAGGAGTTTATAAAATGAGCAGCGAAGCACCGCGATGGGATCTGGAATCGGTTTTTGCCGGGGGAAGCAAGTCAGAGGAATACAAAAAGTACCGCCAGAATGTAAAGGTCCAGCTAAATGACCTGGAAAAGAAATTCAGCAAATTCCGGGGCGAAGATGTTACCATATCGGATGACGCCCTGCATGAGTTGATCAATGAACTCCAGACTTTATATCATCGGGTCGAATTGGTCTATGCATTTTCGGGATGTTTGATCAGCGCCGATGTTGCCGATGATTCCGCTTACCAGATTTATAATGAAGCCCAGTCCTATGAGTCGCAGTGGAATAACCTGAAAACAAGTCTCGAGGGTATTCTTCTGGGTCTCGATGAAAACCGCTGGAAAGCATTCCTGGCCCGCGATGATATTCAGAGAATCGGTTTCTTCCTGGATGAAATCCGTGACCTGGCCCGTCGAAAAATGCCCCCTGAGATGGAATCATTTGCACTCGATTTGTCGGTCAATGGATATCATGCCTGGAATAATATCTATACCAAGATGGCCGGTGAGACAACGGTTGAATTTATAGAAAACGGCAAGCCCAAAACAATGTCACTTGGCCAGATTGCCCTTAAGATGTCCTCGCCGGACAGGACAATCCGCAAGCAGGCTTTTGAGAAGCTGACCGAAGCCTGGAAAGGCAATGCCTCGCTGGCCTCGATCATGCTCAATTCGCAGGCCGGGTTCAGGCTGTCATTGTATAAACATCGCAACTGGGATTCGGCGCTGTTCGAACCGTTGCAGATGAACAGGCTCAGGGAGGAATCCCTGACCGCCATGTGGGATTCCGTTCTGGAATATGCTCCCCGCTTTAACGGTTTTATCAAGGCCAAAATGAAACTGCTGGGCATTCATAAATTCTGCTGGTACGATCAGAATGCACCGGTCGGGAAATCATCCAGGACATGGACCTTCGATGAGGCCGGGAAATTTATCGTCGAGCAGATGCGTGATTTCTCGCCGGAGCTTTCCGATTTTGCAAAAAATGCGCTGGCTAAGAGATGGGTCGAAGCCGAAAACCGTCCCGGCAAGGCGGCCGGCGGATTCTGCACCGGTCTGGGCGAGGTCAAGGAAAGCCGCATTTTCATGACCTTCGAAAACAGCTATGACAGCTTGCTGACATTGGCCCATGAGCTGGGGCATGCCTATCATCACTATCTGCTCAAGGATGAACCGGCATTTGCGACATTCTATACACTCGGCCTGGCAGAAACAGCCTCGACATTCAATGAACTCCTGGTCACCGATGCGGCCCTTTCCAATGCCGAAGATCCACAGGAAAAAATAATGCTCCTGGATCAGAAACTTTCCAACGGCTTTATTATGTTCTGCAATATCCATTCACGTTTCCTGTTCGATAAGAGCTTTTACGAGGAACGCGAAGAAGCTGTGGTGCCGCGCGACAGGCTCAACGAGCTGATGATTGCCGCTCAGAAGAAAGCCTACTGCGGTACGCTCGATGAAAAAGACGGGCTTCATCCGGAGTTCTGGGCCTCCAAGCTGCATTTCTTCGAGACCAGCGCACCATTCTATAATTTCCCCTATACATTTGGATTCATGTTCTCGAATGCGGTTTACAATAAAGCCAAAGAAGATGGTTCATCATTCTCAGAAAAATACAAGGCCCTGTTAATGGACACCGGCGTTATGACCTCAGAGGAGATCGCCCAAAAACACCTGGGATTTGATCTGACAGACCGCAAATTCTGGAACCGGGTTTGCGAAAAAGTGGTCGAGGATATCGAGCCATTTGTGAAACTGGTCGAGGAAAACGCCTGAAAATAAAAACTGAAGCATAAAAAACAAATGATTGATTGGCAGGTTTTAATCGGCCTGCCGATTTGATAACTATGATAGGTACACTGGTAAATACCGGCGCGGTGATAGTCGGCAGCCTGCTGGGCGTAATGATTCATATCCGCCTGCCGCAACGCCTGACAACAATCGCCTTCCAGGGCATCGGGCTGTTTACCCTGTTTATCGGGGTACAGATGGCCTGGAAAACATCCAGCCTGCTGATTTTGATCTTCTCCATGGTGCTGGGTTCGATTGCCGGTGAGCTGATCGACCTTGATCGCCATATCAACAGCCTCAGCCAACGGCTCAAGGCACGGCTAAGGTCAAAAAATGAGAAGTTCACCGAAGGGCTGGTGACCGCCTTTCTGCTGTGGTGCATGGGATCCATGACTGTCCTTGGGGCTATGGAGGAGGGCTTTGGCAATCCGCCCAATCTGCTTCTGGCCAAATCGGTGCTGGATGGTTTTTCCTCGATTGCGCTATCGGCATCTATGGGCATCGGCGTAATGTTTGCAGCAATTCCGCTTTTGATCTATCAGGGCGGATTGACATTCCTGGCCATGTACCTGGGTGAGTTCCTTTCCCAGGCGGTTATGGCCGAGATGACAGCTGTGGGCGGACTGCTACTGATCGGCCTCGGCATAAATATACTCAACATTAAGCAAATCAAGATCTTAAACATGCTCCCCGCCCTGCTGGTGGCAGTCATTCTGGCCTCTATTTTCCTGCAATAGTCCGAGATCTGACAGGCAGACATTACAGATAATTCTACCTATAAATTTCCATATTATCACAATCTACGTATTGATTCTTTTCAAGATTTTTCAGTAATTGTCTCTGAAATCTGGAATGTATTCTCAGTCTATACAGGAGGTAATATGTATACAGGGGTAAAAGCATTAATCTTTATAATGACATTGGCTATTCTAATTGCAGGTTGTGGCGGGGATTCCGAACCGGGTGCACAGGAAGCGGTATATTCCTACTTTCCGAAGGAATTTGAGGGCCAGGATATAATCAGAACATCGGATATCGATATCTATATCGGTGATTCACTGTATGAATATATTAACGGCGGCGCGGAGCTTTATCACGCCTACGATTTTATTCGAGTGCTGACTGCATCATATCAGATGGGCGAGGAAGAAGTCATTTACGATATTTATGAGTTCCAGGATCCGGAGAAATCCTATGGCCTGTATACCATGCTTCGACCGGATTATATTGAGACTCTTGATCTCGGCGTGCAGGGTTTCTCGGCCGGCTCGGCTGTCGATTTTGTCAAGGGCCAATACCTGGTCAGGCTGACAGGTTTCACATATACCGATGAGTTTGCCAAAAAGCTGGTCTCTTTTGCACATGCAATAGATGGAATCGTGGAGGGCATTACTGATCGTCCCCAAAAATTCAACCTTTTCCTTGAGGAAAGCAAGCTTCAGGCCGGCGACAAAATCATCGCCGAATCATACCTTGGGCATGATTTCCTGACACATATATATTCACAGGATTATCAGCTCGATGATGATACCGTGACGTTGTTTCTCAGCCAGGATCCGAATCAGGCCAAGATGGCGGGATTCAAGTCTGTGGAAGTATCCGAAGAGGTTGGCGAAACCGATGTGCCCGATCTGGGAACCGAGGATATCTTCATTTCCTATGACTCATTTCATGGCCATATACTTGCGGTGGCCGATCACGGCATACTGAAAGGTATGACCGGCTATGAACCGGGCCATCTGGAGTTTTTTAAAAGCTGGATAGTGGCAACAGAGTAATAGCAAAAAAAAGCCCCGATTAATCGGGGCTTTTTCATTTTATATCGATCAGACATAGAGAGTTCTCAGCTCATCGATTTTGGATGCGATGTTAACGCTGTTGGCACATTGCGCGGTGCATTCATGGCAGTCTTTGCAGGTAGCCAAACCATTCTTTGAATGGTATCTGATCCAGGGTGTGTCTGGCCAGGTAAAAATCGGAATATTGACGGGCATACATATGAGTGCGCATCAAGGCCGGTATCTCGACATTATTGGGGCAACTTGCCAGACACTTGCGGCACTGGCGGCAGAATTCCATACCCAGGATGATCTGATTATCAGACAGCAGTTTCTTTTCATCATCATCATAGGCCAGATCATAGGCAACCGGAAAATCCTCCTCGAGATGATCATATGAGGCCATGCCGGGAATTGCTGTGGTTATTTCGGGATTATTCAGCACCCATTTGAGGGCCGCCTTATTCAATGTTGCGCTGCTGAAATTGCGACGCGATTCCGGGTTGGGCCAGTTGGCACCGCCGGCCTGGGTTTTCATTGCCACCATTCCGATACCGGCTTTGTGGGCCTTGCGCACAGCATCCATCATAGCCTGATCATCAGCAAACGTGAAATTAAACGAGGTCAGGATGACATCATAGGAGCCCACCTTTACAGTCTCATTAATTACCTCGGCCATATTGGAATGTGTGGTAATGCCGATATATTTTACTTTGCCGAAATCCTTCAGGCTTTGCATCGCTTCTGTCAACGCCGGGTTATTGACCTCCTCGGCGGAATTGAGCTCATGAACATACATGACCTCGACATAATCCGATTTGAGCCGCTTCAGGCTGGCGTCTGTAAGCTGCATAGTGCGTTTTTTAAGATCGGCGGCCGATACATTTTCGCGTTGGGGACGAACCAGGATTTTGGTTCCGATCATGGCTTTGTCGCGCACACCCATCTTATCCAGCACATTGCCGACCATCTGCTCATTGCGGCCATACATATAATTGGCGGCAGTATCAAAAAACCGGATTCCCCTCTCATAGGCGGCCTGCACCAGTGATGGATTATTGGCTGCTCCCACTCCCATACTGACCACAGGCATTTTCAGGCCGGTTCTGCCCAGCGTGCGGTAAATTGCTTGTTTCTCACTCTCACCTTCGGCCTTTTTCTGCTCCGACTGGGCCATGGCAAGCTGCGGCGAAAGCCCGGCGATTCCGCCCGCAATAGCCAGCGAGACCGATGATCGCAGGAATTTCCTGCGGCTCAAGCTTGATTCTTTATCAGACATTCTATACTCCTTAAGGAAACCTGCTTAATCTCTGTTTAATTTGGATTTTGCTGAAGGCTGTCCAGAAACCTTTCGCATTTGGTTTTGATCTGCTCCCTTATCTGCGGATTTGCAAGCGTATCAGTCGGCAAAGTCTCCAGCACCTTGCGCATACATTCCGCCGCTTTGTCAGTCTCACCCGCGGCTAAATAGCCATCCGAGAGACTGTCCCAGGTATTGGCCGAAGCGGGATAAGCCTGGGTATTCATCTTGAACAGCCTGATGGCGTCGTCAATCCGTCCCGTGCCCAGCGTCCGGTAACCAAGCATATTCACGGCACCCTCCGGAAAGAAAATCCGGTCAGGATAAATTTCATGATACTTCTCATATATTGCGAATGCTGTATCGATATTGCCATCATATAGTATACGCACAAACTGATCCTGGGTGGGGGGTAATGAATTTCCCGAAGAACTCGCAAGCTCCATCGTCTCGTAGACAGAAGATTTCTCCAAAACGGGCAACAGCTCGCCATGATTCTTCAGATTTGCATCAAAGAAAGCCAGCGTAATTTTGCAAACTTCCTGATGGCCTGTTTTCACCCCCTGAGCCTGCTCGGCTCCCGGATCATTGCCGGAAAACATCACATAATGAGCGAATTCAGGCCCTCCAAAAAGAGGCACACCCACAGAAATCCGATCCGAGAATTGAAGCTGATTGAATAATGTCAGATCCTGATCTGCAGTCGCCTCGGTATAAATTGCCATCAAAGGCGCGGTCAATCGGTCGCTGGCAAATGATGGGCTGCGATGGGCAAAATCTATCAGCTCGGCCTGCGTATAAATCCCCTGCAACGTCAGCACAGCCTCAATATCCGGGTTACGCATCGCCAGGTTCAGGGCCGCCAGTCCCCCGAATCCATGACCCATAACTGCAATATGGCTACAGCTCAAAGCATCATCCGCTTTAAACATAGCCAGCGCAACTTCCTTGTCCCTGATAACATTCTCGAGATCGACAGATTCCATTGCCGGATTTGCCGATGTGGAACCCAGCGATGGTGTGGTCAGAATGATATATCCATGGCTTGCCAGATATTCGCACATGACCGCATTCTCGGCATATCCGGCCATCTGATCGGGGACATAGATAATAAGTGGAAATTCACCTTGTGCCGGCGCGGCATCACGAACGGCACCCATCTCAGTCGAAGATATTCTTAAAACCGCTTCCTGGTCGCGCGTAAACTGGAAAAGATATTGCATCTCACGATCCTGCAAAGCCGACAGCAAATTAAAAAAGCGGTCATCCTGAGGATAAGGAAAAGCATATTCGGCATATGTCATTCGTATAGCATTCGAATCTGCTATGGCCGGATACCAGATACATGCCTGCACCGGACGATGCCTTTCCCCTTCAACCGGGTTACCGAGGTAATCATGTTTCGGCCTGAAGATTCTTGAATAATCGAATTCTTCTACTGTCTTAAATCCGATCGCATGTTTTCCCGGCTCCAGTTCGCCCCAGACCATGGGCTTTTCTGAATATGCGATATTACCTATTAGCAAAAAGACAAGAAGCGAGACAGCAAAGAGCGGTTTTTTGCCGGACAGCATATGACCTCCCACTAATTATTCTACAGTTCTGCCATCAATAAATCAAAAACTGCCATCACCAAAGAAGCTATAGCATACAAATACGATTTTCGTGTAATTATGTTGCTTCTTCCGAGATTTAATTACCGCTATCAAAAATAGCTGATAATACACCCGATAGCAACTTTTTTAGAATGCGCTCAGGCAAAAATGGCCGCTATTTTGGAATTCAACTCGACCGGACCTAACTACTTTTCTAAAATAAACTTATCAAAATTCATCCACAATCGCGTATATTTCCAAACTGGATTTTGTCTTGGAAAAATTGGATTATTAAGTATATTTATCGCTGGTGAGGAATATTTACTTCGCTCAGTGACTACTAACCTTTGCTTCATTGGAAGAGTGGTGTGATATGCTAAAAAAACTACTGCCCCTTTTGGTCTGCATTTTGATTCTATTTTCCGCAGAACTTTTAGCCGATAATCAACCCCAAACCGAAGAACTCCCGATTGGATTCACTCCTGAGGAGCTATTGCGCCTGGATGAAATCGGCATTAATCATTTGACCACGGCGCCCCCTCCGGGGCCGGGAATTCGCTCCTGCGCGGAATGGGAACCGTCGCAGGGCGTGATTATCCGTTACCCCTTCGGTATCTCCTATTCATTGATTGCCGAAATGTCCGAGGACCTGATCGTCTACACAGTTGTGGGATCATCCTCGCAACAGACCACGGTCACCAATAATTATCAGAGTAACGGCGTAAACATGTCCAACGTGGAGTTCATTATTGCGCCTACAGACAGCTACTGGACCCGCGATTACGGCCCCTGGTTCATTTTTGACGGCAACGGTGATTTCGCGATTGTCGATCACATTTACAACCGTCCCCGTCCCAATGACGACGCCATCCCGCAGGAAGTCGGAACATATCTGAATGTGCCGGTCTATGGTATGGATCTGGAGGCTACGGGCGGCAATTATATGTCCGATGGTCTCGGTATGGCTATGGCGACCACATTGACGACCTCCGAGAATCCGGGCATGACCGAAACAGAAATCGATTCGCTGGTCGAAGCTTTTCTGGGCAATGAATATTTCATGTATCCCGATCCATTGGGCGAATATATCGAGCATATTGACTGCTGGGGCAAATTCCTGAGCCCGCAAAAAGTTCTTGTGCTTGAAGTCCCCAGCTGGCATTCACAATATGATGAGCTCGAGGATGCCGCCGATTCTATTGGCCAGCTGACCAGTTCATGGGGCCAGCCCTATACCGTCGTGCGCGTGCTGTCATCCGGCTCACAGGCCTACACAAATTCGCTGATCCTGAATGACAAGGTCTTCGTGCCGATTTCCAGCAGTTCCTACGATGCTCCGGCCTTGCAGGCCTATCAGGACGCCATGCCCGGTTATGAGGTTCTCGGATTTACCGGAAGCTGGTACAATACCGATGCCCTGCATTGCCGCACGATGGGCGTGCCCGATTCGGCCATGCTGTTCGTGCATCATGTGCCGATTTTCGAAGTTTATGATGACCAGAATGACTATGATATCGAAGTTAAAATCGTCGACCACTCCAATACCGGCGTTATCGCCGATTCACTGAAGATAATCTATCGCGTTGACAGCGGCGCCTGGCAAAGCAGTTTGCTCACCGCAGGCGTTGATCCTTATATGTATCAGGGCTCGATCCCGGCCCAGGCCTTCGGCAGCCATGTCGATTATTATATCCAGGCCGCCGACAACTCCGGCCGTGTCGAGTATCATCCCTATATAGGCGAACCGGGCGCGCATGGCTTCGATGTTATCAACGCCGTGCCCCAGATCGACCTGAATCAGACCCTGTTTACATTCGAAACCGAGACCGGCACCAAGGAAATGCTTTATGATACATTGGCTATCAGCAATGCCGGCCTGGGCGATCTGGACTGGACAGCCACCACGACCAACAGCCTCTGGATGAGCATTTCGCCGACTTCCGGCACTGCGCCCTCGGATGTCGAAATTGAGGTAAATACACAGTACGCCGGTGTGGGCACATTCTATGATACGATTACCGTGAACTGCCCCGAGGCGACCAACTCGCCCCAGCAGGTCGAGATCGTGCTGACAGTTAATTACTCTACTCCGCAGGTCGTGTCGCATTATCCTCTGGCCGATGCCACCGATATTCCGCTGGATGCCGATATCACCGTTACATTCAGCATCGACATGGACCCCGCCACGATAATTGCCGACAACTTCACGGTCTACGGCTCAACTTCGCTGGATCATACCTTTGCGGTAACATACGATCAGCCGACACGTACCGCGACTCTCGATCCCGATGCGTCATTTGAGCGCGGCGAGGATATCAGCGTTGATATCAACCCGGCTGTCGAGTCGGCTAACGGTATGCCCCTGGAGGGCACATATTCCTGGGAGTTTACCTCGCATGCCAATTACAATCCAAATGAACCGTTTAATATGTATCCGGCTGACCAGAGTGTGGATATGCCGATTGACGTGACCATGAGCTGGGAATGTTCCGATCCTGACGGCGATGATCTGAAATACAACATATATTTCGGGACATCCAACCCGCCCTCATTGACCGCCACGAACCTGACCGAGCCATCATGGACAGCGCCGGTTGACCTGGAAAACGATATGACCTATTACTGGTATGTGGTAGCCAAGGACACTTATCTCGGCTCGACACAGGGCCCGCTGTGCAGTTTCGCTACTGAGGTTGGATATATCTGTGGCGATGCCAATTCCGATGACGAGGTAAATGTATCCGATGCCGTATATATCATCAACTATGTCTTCACCGGCGGACAGGCCCCCGAGCCATTGGAATCGGGTGATTCCAATTGTGACGGTGATGTTAATGTCTCCGATGCCGTATATATCATCAATTTTGTCTTCACCGGCGGCAATGATCCCTGCGATCTTGACGGCAACGGCCAACCGGATTGTTGATAAACAAAAATAGCATTGTAAAAAACTCCATCCTTCAAAAGATGGAGTTTTTTATTGACAAACTGTTACAATTCCATTAAGTTTATAATAGCTTCACTACACTATTACTGCCGCAGAAAACGCACATGCAAATAACAAACCAGAGGAGGGTATGATGTTTCTGCGTGTATTTGTTCTGTCAGTTGCCATTGCCGCCATATTACTTTCACCACATTTAAAAGCAGGCGATTCGGATTCATTTTTTGCCACCGGCTATGTTCAGGCGGAATCCGATCCGCAATGCTCCATGATCGGGGTCAAGCTGGTTGACTGCCAGTGTGACGACTGTTCCGGGACAGGCAATGAGTGTCCCATATTCGGGGATATTACTCTGCTGACCCAGGTCGGTAATTATATCGGGGTCAATGGCTATTGGGTCAATACCGGCCTTTGTCCATACATCCAGGTAACAGATTATACCATACTGACCGCGCCCTATTTATGCGGCGATGCCAATTCCGATGGCGAGGTCAATGTCTCCGATGCGGCCTATATAATCAGCCATGTATTTGTCAATGGCCCGGCTCCCGATCCATATGAAAACGGTGATGCCAACTGCGACGGCGATGTTAATGTCAGTGATGCGGCATTTATTATCAGCTTCATCTTCGCAAACGGTAATGACCCCTGCGATATCGATGGCGACGGTCAGCCCGATTGCGACGGAACGCAATGATAAGACCCTTTCAGCCCGGATTGCGATTTACCGCTTTCTTATTGTGTCGTAATCTGCCGCTAACATTATTGTTCTAAAATCAGGGCGTCACGGTTTTCATATAGATACATTGGTTCCCACTACCAAGTTACTCGCGATGCAGGACGTCTCACCTTACGGCGTCCTGTTTATTTTTATATGCCAAACGCGGAACTCCTGATCCACATAATGGTTAATGCAAACAACCGTTGACATCAGGATTTAACAAGAGTATAATTGTCTCCATTACAGATCAAGGAGGAGATTGTGGAGTATAAAGGGAAAAAGGCACTGGTAACCGGAGCAACCCGCGGAATCGGACGATCCATAGCAAGGCTTCTGGCCGAGGGCGGCGCGGATGTGTGTGTAAATTATTTCCGTTCGCGCAAAAACGCCGATGAAACAGTTGAGGAATTGAAATCCTACGGCTCCGATGCTTTCACGGTTCGTGCCAATGTCGGCAACCATGATCATATCCCCCCCATATTTCAGCAGATCGAAGATCGCTGGGGACAACTGGACATACTCGTTTCCAACGCCGCCCTGGGCCTGCCCACATCGGCGCTGGAAATTACCGACAAGGCCTGGCACCTGTCGATGCATACCAATGCCCAGGCGCTCCTGGTACTGGCCCAGCAGGGCGAGAAGCTGATGCCGGACGGTTCCAAGATCGTGGCCATGTCATCACTTGGCTCGAACCGCTATATCCCCGGCTACGCGGCAATCGGAGTATCCAAGGCGGCCATCGAGACATTGACCCGTTACCTGGCCTACGAACTGGCCAAACGCCGGATCAATGTCAATACCGTATCGGGTGGTTTTATCGACACCGATGCATTGAAAGGCTTCGAGAGCTACCAGTCCATGCTGGATGAGGCAATCCGCAGGACACCCTATGGCCGCGCCGGCACCCCAGATGAGGTGGCCGAGGTGGTGGCATTTTTGTGCAGCGACCGTTCACGCTGGGTTACCGGGCAGGTGATTGTTGTCGATGGCGGCTATTCGCTGGCATAGATTGCCCGGAATCAAAAAGTTGACGCATCTGTTTAAACATATATATTCGCACTTATGGCAGATACAAGCATATCCACATCATTGAGCTGGCTCGAAATCAGCAAAGATAATATCCTTCATAACCTGAATATAATCAGGCACAAAATCGGCGATAAAGTCATGCTGGCCGGGGTGGTCAAGGCCAATGCCTACGGGCACGGTTATGGCCAGGTGGCTTCGATTTTGAACGATCATGTCGATTTTCTGGCGGTGCATTCATTCGAAGAAGCATTGATACTGTCAGCCAATAAGGCCAAACCAAAAATCCTGATAGTAGGCTATGTCCCGCATACAGAGCTCGAGGAAGCTGTCGAACGGGAGTATCATCTTACTGTCTACAACATTGAAACGCTGGAATACCTGGCCAAAGTGCGCTCAAAAAAGAAGGCCCGGGTTCATCTAAAGCTGGAAACCGGCACCAACCGTCAGGGCATAACCGCCGAACAGCTTGCGCGTTTTCTGGAATTTTTGAAAAAAAATGACAACCTGGATCTAACCGGGGCCTCGATGCATTTTGCCAATATCGAGGATACGACAGACCATAGCTACGCTCATCATCAATTGACCCGCTACAATGAAATGGTGGCGCAGATCGAGAATGCGGGATTCAAGATCCCGATCAAGCATACGGCATCCTCGGCGGCGTCACTTCTTTTCGAGAAAACCCATTTCGATATGATTCGTTTTGGAATTTCCCTGTACGGTCTGTGGCCATCGAAAGAGACATATCTCTCCTACCGTCTGGCCGGAGGTGAAAATAATCTTCTCAAGCCGGCGATAACATGGAAAGCAAAAATAGCCCAGATAAAAAATGTCAAAAAGGGCTCATTTATAGGTTACGGCTGTACTTACAGGACAACGACCGACTCAAAAATAGCGATTCTTCCGATCGGCTATTTTGACGGCTATGACCGCAAAATTTCCAACCTCGGCTATGTGCTGGTCAGGGGTGAACGTGCGCCGGTCCGCGGCCGTGTCTGCATGGATATTATCATGGTGGATGTCACCAATATTCCGGGCGTGGAGCTCGAAGATGAGGCGGTGCTCCTGGGCACGCAGGGCAACGAGACGATAACAGCAGAGCAGATGGCATCATGGGCCCAGACCATAAATTATGAGGTGGTGGCGCGGATCAATCCGATGCTTCCCAGAAAAATCATTTAGGAGTTCATTATGGCGTTTGCTGAAGTAAACGGAGTCAAGTTGTTTTATAATCTCGAGGGTCAGGGAGAGCCACTGGTATTAATCCACGGCCTGGGGCTGGATCATAATGTTTTCGATGATCAGGTGGATCATTTCAATTCATCATACCGGGTACTGACCTACGACCTGCGTGGACATGGGATGTCGGATGCTCCCGAGACCGGCTATTCGTACAACCATCTGGCGGATGATTTAAATGAGCTTGTTGATCATATCGGCCTGAAGGATATTCATCTGGTCGGCCTTTCGATGGGCGGTGCTATCGCGGCCCGTTTCGTGCTGGAAAATCCCGGATATGCCCGCTCGATTACATTTGCCGGATCACACATTGTCGGCTATATGAATTTCAAAGACTGGCCCAATGTGTTCAAGGCGGCTAAAAAAGAGGGATGCGATCGCGCCCGTGAATTATGGAAAGGTTTCCGGCTCTTTCATTCATTGATAAAAGATGCGGTCAAGTACCAGAATCTGACCGAGATGGTCGATCGATTCAATTGCAATATGTGGACCGACCCGAATTCACCCTATGATGAGCCTGATGACCTGAAACGACTTGAGGAAATTAATATACCGGCCCTGATAACTGTTGGAAAAGAGGATCTCGATTTCTATCCGATCGCGGAAATCCTGAATGCCAGGCTCCCCAACAAACGTTTTGAGGCATTCGATTGCGGTCACCTGGTTTCTTATGAAAAGTCGGATGTGTTCAATAAAACACTGCAAGATTTTTTGAAGGGCATCTGATATCAGGTCTCGAGCGGCATGCCGTCATGGGCAAACTTGAGCGGGAAATATTTAAATTTTACATGCGATAGCACTTTCAGATCATGCGCCGACATGCCGTAATCCTCCTCGATATGCGTGACCATTATAATTTTGGCCCTGATCTCCTCCCCTATCTGCAGCATCTTTTCAAATGTGCAGTGGTCTTTCAATAGCCTCTTATTGAGAATTTTGCGATTCAGGACTTCCTTATCCTCCCAGAAAAAGCATGGCGTGATGAAATACTGCGGATCATAGGCTTCGGAAATCAGGCTGAGTTCTTTATAACGTATGGGAGCGTAGACAATCTTGCCGGTTGAATCATAGATAATGAAATAGTAGCCCGGTTGACCGTCCAGCTTAACGGGAATAACAGTCATCTCCTCCAGTTCGATTTTGCGGCAGTCGTCCATTTTGACCAGATTGATAATTCCAAGATCATCCTGATAACGTTCCAGGATACGCTGAAAGAAACCTGATGGATCAGGTTCTGACGGGATGTAGACATTGATCGGATCCCAGACCGGCTGATCAAGCACGCGATCATAATTCAGTCTCTCAAGTATCCTCAGACCCATGAGATGCTGATAATCCCAGTCGGGCAGAAAGAGATGTTTGACCATATCGATATTGCAGTGATTTAATTGTGCTCCGATTTCCTCCGGAGCGTTGAAAAGCGCCATCTGATCGAAGATAAAAAATGACGCCCCGCTTTGATAGCCGCTTTCCTTGCCGATCCGTGCCTCCCGGCATATTTTGCACTGACATGTAGGTCTGGGGGGTGGATTTGCCCCTCCTGAGCCTAAAATTATTGCTTTCATTATCCGTTAAAAATCTTATAATTAGTCCAATGTCAAGGGTAATTTGAACTTAACAGGCTCAAATACCCCTGTGAAGCACGTGGTATTGGACTTTCACTTAGATTTGATATAATTATTATGGCCCAGAGACCTGAACGTCAGCTCAAAATAGTAATAGCCATGATAATGGCGGTGATCGCATACGGCACTGTGGGCTTTATGCTGATCACCGATAGCGATTTTCTGGATTCGTTGTACATGACCGTGATATCGATAACTACTGTCGGTTACAAGGAGGTCTTCCAGCCCACGAACGAGGTCAAGATTTTCAGTATGATACTGATACTCTCGGGCGTGGCGACGATCTTTTATGGTGTCACGGTTGTCATGCAAATGGTGGTCGAGGGCCAGCTACTTTCTATACTGGGAAGGAGAAGGATGAAAAAAGAAGTCAAGAAACTGAAAGGACATTATATCCTGGCAGGTTATGGAAGGGTCGGGCAGATTGTCCTGGATGAATTTATCAAAAGCAAAAAGGATTTTGTGGTTATCGAAAATGACCCCGGCATAATCGAGGATTTGCAGAGGCGGGAGATACTTTTTGTGGAAGGCAACTCCACCGATGATGATGTTCTTCTGGAGGCCGGCATTGAACGGGCAATCGGAATAGTCTCGGCCATTCCCTCGGAGGCGGATAATGTTTACCTTGCGTTATCGGCCCGTCAGTTGAATCCCGATCTTAAAATTATCTCACGAGCCGATACCGGTGATGCCGAAAAAAAGCTCTATCGAGCCGGTGCGGATCGGGTGATATGCCCCCACAGGCTGGGCGGCATGCGCATGGCATTATCGATACTTCGTCCCAATGTTGTCGATTTCATGGATATCGAGGCGGCCGGCAAAGACCTCGACATAGCTATCGAGGAGGTTATCGTGCCCGAGGGCTCGATACTGGACGGTGTCATCCTGCGTGATTCGGGCCTGAAAGATAAACTCAATCTGATGGTTGTGGCGGTCAAGAAACCGGATAAGTCTATTCTCTTCAATCCCAGCGCCAACACAAAAATCGAGGAAGGCAATATCCTGGTACTGATCGGGGATAAAGCCAATCTGGCCAAGCTCGACCTGATGGAGAAGAAATAGCGGTCAATCTTTCCTTTCGTCCAGCCAGCCTCTTTTAACCTCGCCCAATGTCTCCGGGGGCAAGAGATAGGGCTTGATATCCAGAAGCGGGGTACCATCGAGCATATCCGGATCCTCAATATGAATCGTGTTTCCCTCTATGCCTTTTAACTTCACGACGGTCAGCCCGATCGGATTGGGACGAATCGGCGCGCGTGTGGCGAAAACGCCATGCTTGCGGTCATCATGGGGCGGTTCGACAATCAACTCATAGCCCTCGGATTTATGAAATACCCAGACCAGAATCAAATGCGAGAAGCCATCCAGATCCATTAGCCCCTCACTGTACTCAGGCAAAAGCGTAATACTGGCCTTAACTCCTTTATTAAAATAGTCGCCGCGGGGGCATTCATCGAGGTCCTTATAAGGAGTATTAATATATCCTATGGGTGTAAACTTAAACTCATCCATTGCAATCAAAATATCTCAATCAGCTTGTCGCCTTTCTCTATGAACTCGCCAATTATAGCGGCTTCCTGGATTCCGGAATCATGAAGTTCATCGAGAATTTTCTGCGCCATTTCAGGTTTGGCCGCAATCAGCAAACCGCCCGAGGTCTGCGGATCGAAAAACAGGTCGGAAAACTCTTTGCCAAATTCCCTTTCGTATTTAATATCACCCTCGAAAGTCTTGCGATTATCGTTTAATCCACCCGGAATCGTACCCATTTTGGAATATTTCAGAGCATTTGGAATCAGTGGCAGTTTTTCAGCCTCGATCCGTGCAGTTACGCTCGAATTACGAGCCATTTCCAGCAGATGGCCGGTCAGGCCAAAACCGGTAACGTCGGTGGCCGAAGACGCATTATATTTGACCATTATCTCCGAGCCTGTACGATTAAGAGTAGCCATAAGGTTCATGATAAAGTCGACATCGTTTTGGTCAGCCTTGTTCTGTTTGAGTGCGGTGGAGATTATCCCCGTTCCCAGTGGCTTGGTCAGGATCAGCTTATCCCCTGCCCGGGCATTGGCATTGGTCTTAATATCCTTAATCAGGGCTCGTCCGGTAACCGCAATGCCATATTTAATTTCTTTGTCCTTGACTGTATGTCCGCCAATTATCAAAGCCCCGGCTTCCTGCATCTTATCCTGACCGCCTTTGAGAATTTCACTCAAAACGGTAAGCGGGAATTCGGCCGGAGGAAAACAGCATATATTAAGGCCCACCAATGGCTTCCCGCCCATGGCATAAACGTCCGAGAGGGCGTTGGCGGCCGCAATCTGACCGAACAGATAGGGATCATCCACAATCGGCGGAAAGAAATCAACAGTCAGGATCAATGCCTCGGTCTCGGAAATTTTATAGACGCCGGCATCATCGGCAGTCGATGATCCCACCAGTAGATTCTCATCCGACATGACCGGAAGTGTTTTTATGACTTCGGAAAGTGCACCTGCACCCAGCTTTGAAGCTCAACCGGCACAGGAAACCTTCTCGGTCAATCTGTGTATTTCCTTTTTAGACATATTCATAACAGCTTGAACCCTGATTTTACTGATTTTGTTCGAAATGGTCAAGAATCAAATGCGGAGAAAAATTTCAAGCGTTGCGCTTGTTTTTTGGTCAGATTCTGTTAATTTGTGTGTCTAATTGTTTAGATAACAACTTTTGCCGGAGACGAAATGAAAAAGCTGATTACAATTTCCGTGATAGTAATAGTACTTGCCCTGGGAGGCTATCTCCTGTTTGGACGGGGTACAACCGAGGAAAATCCATTCCAGATAAAGCAAATAACCGCACAGGCCATCAAAGGCGACCTGGTAGTCTCTATACATTCCAACGGCACAGTGACGCCAGTACAGACTGTCGAGATCAAATCCAAGGCCTCAGGCGAGATAATTGAGATGCCGGTTGATGCGGGCGATCATGTCACAAAGGGGGATCTGATATGCCGTCTGGATACCACAACTGTCCTGAACGATTACCTGCAGGCCGAGGCCGACCTGACTGTTGCCCGTGTGACAGTCAAGAAAAGGCAACGCGATTTTGACCGCCAGAAGGTCCTGTTTGAAAAAGAACTGGTATCCCAGCAACAACTTGATGAAAGCGAACTTGCATTGGAACAGGCCAAATCCAGCCTGGTGCGGGCCAGGGCGGCTTTTTCAACCGCTGAGGAAAGATATGAGGATACCGAGGTCAGATCACCAATCGATGGCACAGTCCTGCGCCGTCCGGTCGAGGAAGGCCAGATAATTTCATCAGGCGTTTCCAATGTCTCCGGCGGTACGTTGATCATGCATATTGCGGCCATGGATTCGGTTTATGTTGTTGCCGATGTTGACGAAACTGATATCGGCCGGATCGAGCTGGGACAGAAGGTCAAGGTCAATGCCGACGCTTTCCCTGAAATGGAATTTGAGGGCAAGGTGCTTAAGATATCACCTATTGCCAAGGTCGAACAAAATGTTACCGTTTTCGAGGTTACCACGCTGATCGACAACTCCGCAGGCCTGCTCAAGGCCGGTATGAACAGCACAATTGAGGTGATCACGGCTGAGGCCTATGGCGCGGTGCTGGTGCCCAATGATGCGGTCAAGGATCCCCGTGAAATAGGCTATACCGGTGAAATAGCCCAGGGCCAGCAGAAGATCCCCTCCGGTGAACGCGATCAGAGGCCGCCATCCGGCAAAGGCAGGCCCGGCGGTCCCGGTAAGATGAGCCCGGGTGGTAAACCGGATGTCGAAAAGAAGGTCGTCATGGTCAAGCGCAACGGCGAATTCGTGCCGGAACTGGTGACTGTCGGGAAATCTAATCTGGACTACACCCAGGTAATTGCCGGCATTGCGGCCGGAGATACTGTCGATGCTACTCCCGTATCGCTGATGATGCAGCAGCGTCAGGAATTCCGCGAACGAATGGAGCAACGACGAGGATCAATGGGCGGCTTGAAAAAGAGCGATTAGTATAAAAAATCTCAGGCGAGAAATCCCCCGAGGATTTCATGTTTCACCTTACCAGATAAGAATTTACAAACTTGAGGTCCCGTGTTGGAACCTCAAGTTGAAGTGAAGCTCGCTACACCTGTCACAGGTTAAAATACTGGCAGGATTATTTATTATATTAGCAGCATATCCCACATTAATTTAAATACTATTTTCCAGTCCTGAAAAATAAGACCGCTGCCAGTAAACATAATCCCGCCAGACCTGCGCAGAGACCTGAAAGCCGGGCCATGCGATATCCTTTTTCGTCATACCATCGCCTGACTCTGGATTTGGATATAAACCAGTTTTTTGGATTCCAGGCTATTCCGGGATGCTTCTCTGTCCTGTGAGCACGATGGGCTTTAATTGCATAATAAAAACTCATTGATAACAAAATTAAGCCTGTGATATACAATATGCCTTCGATAATCATAATATGATACCTTTTAGAACCCCTAAGATTCATATTAAGTTATTACTCTTCTAATAAAGATAATTAGACTATAATACAATGTCAATAAGAGTTCTTGTCAATAGTTGTGTAAATTTATTTTTCAAGCAGCGTCCTTTCGTG
>CAZVLB010000023.1:0-36646 GCA_964627935.1 uncultured Ignavibacteria bacterium | reverse complement strand
GACGACTGCTGTCCCTTTACACCGTAAAGACGGCAAATAGATCAATATGATCTGAAATAGATAAAGAGCGGAGCAATTGCTCCGCTCTTTTTTTGCTACTGCAGCGAATCAGAACCGTGTGTCTCCCTGTCATATGAAGATAGTGAAAAAAAGTACAAAATATCTTGACAACAAATTCCGTACAATCTATGATAAATGCTCGTGGATAAAACCCGCGACATTATTTTTGGATAATGATGGATCAGAAACAATAGAGGTGACAAATCGTGAGTAAGCTGCAGAATCCAGATCTCGATTTCATACGTTATATCAGGAAATCAGGCGGCGAGACAATGAAAAACTGCTACCAGTGTGCCACCTGTTCGGTCGTTTGCGAACTGTCTCCAAAGGATAAGCCATTTCCGCGCAAGGAAATGCTCTGGGCTTCATGGGGCCAGAAGGACCTTTTGATGAAGGACCCGGATGTCTGGCTGTGTCATCAATGCAACGACTGCACGGTGCATTGCCCGCGCGGCGCTCGCCCGGGGGATGTGCTGGCGGCTGTAAGATCATACATATTCAGCCAGAATTCATTCCCGCGCTTTATGGGCCGGGCCTTGGCCAATCCCGCAGCATTGCCGATTCTCTTTCTGGTGCCGATTGTGGTAATAGGCGCGATAATGCTGGCCTTCGGGAATTTCGAAAATGTCGATTTCGGCCTGGGAGCTGCGGTAGATTACAATGAGTTCATTCGTCACGGATGGGTTGAGGGACTTTTCATAGCCGGCAATGTGCTCATCTTCGCTTTCGCGGCAATCGGCCTGACACGTTTCTGGAAGGGGCTGCAGTCAACTTTTCCCGACCGTAAGGGACCGGGCTTTATTCCAAGTCTTATAAAAACCTTCACCGAAATAGCCACTCATCGCAAATTCGGCAAATGCAAAACCAATAAGCCCCGTGCAGTAGCTCATTTTCTGGTTCTGTATGGATTTATCGGATCAATGGTAACTGCCGGGCTGGCGCTTCTGTGGACAGTTGTGCTGGGACATCATTCTCCAATTGACCTGCCCAATCTGATTAAGGTCATCGGCACTCTTTCGGGTTCAATGCTTTTGGTGGGACTGGGAATTATCTTCGCCCGCAGAATAAACGATGCCGACAAGATCGGGGCCAACGGATATTCCGATCAACTGTTTTTGTATATTCTTGCGATCGTGGCATTTACCGGGCTGATTCTGCAGTTCCTGCGCATGGGGGGACTTGCCGGAGCGGCTTATGTAACCTACTTTATTCATCTGGTAATGGTATTTTTCCTGCTCTGGTATGCGCCCTATTCAAAATTCGCGCATATGTTTTATCGAACATTGGCGATCGTGTATGCAAAAAGCATACAGCGTGAACCACGCAGGTAAAAATTTTGAATATTACTATAAAGGGCCGTTTCCGCGGCCCTTTTTTCATTCTGTCGAGTCAGGCTGCTATAACGGCTGCGGTTACATTTCCGGATTTAATATAAACTTCTCGGACCATGTTTAAAATGGTACTTATTATGTGAAATTATGCACTTTTTCAAAGTAGATTCATCTATTTTTCCGGGCTTGAAAATATTGACAGAGAACTCCTGCAAATAGTATAAATGACTTGACATTTTCCCCGGTTTTTTTATTATAGCTTTTTCCATATTCTGCGTACTATACAATAGATGGCAAGACAAAAGTATCAATATAAGTTTGTGACAAAAAGCACAAAGACAATCATTCCAAGCATGAAGTTAAACGCGTTTAATTTCCATAATGTTAGAGGTTAGAATAGGAGCACAGGATGCATGTAGAGGACATTAAGGGCGACCAGATTTCCTGCGACCTTTTGGTTGTTGGAGGTGGTTTAGCCGGAATGACCACTGCCCTGGAAGCCAGCGAAGTTGGCAAAACAGCCGTCCTGATCGAAAATACTCCCATGCTCGGAGGAAGAGTTCTGAGAACCAACCAGTACTTCCCCAAGATGTGTCCGCCGACATGCGGTATTGAGATCAATCTCAAACGAATCAGGCAAAACGAGAATATCACTGTTTCGACTTTGACGGAGGTGGAATCGGTCACCGGTGAGCCCGGCAACTACGAAATAACACTGAAAGTTAATCCGCGCTATGTTAACGAGAAATGCACGGCCTGCGATGAATGCGCCAAGGTTTGTGAAGTCAAGCGCAAAAACGATTTGAATTTTGGGCTGGATGAGACAACCGCAATCTACCTCCCCCATCGCATGGCGTATCCGCATCGCTATGTTATCGATCCCGAATTTGTGAATGATGAACGGATGAAAAAGTGCGTGGAAGCATGCGAATATGATGCGATTGAGCTGGATATGCAGCCACGTACGGTCAAGGTCAAGGCCGGAGCAATTGTCTGGGCAACCGGCTGGGAACCGTATGACGCAACCAGGATAGATAATCTCGGCTATGGTCAATACAAGAATGTGGTTACCAATGTGATCATGGAACGTCTGGCCTCCGAGGATGGTCCCACAAAGGGCAAGATTCAGCGCCTTTCGGATGAACAGGAACCAAAGACAGTTGCTTTTGTGCAATGCGCAGGATCTCGTGATGAGAATCATCTGCCCTACTGCTCGGCGGTGTGCTGCATGGCTTCGATGAAGCAGGCCCGCTATGTTCGCGAGCAGCTTCCGGAAACAGACATCCATATATTTTACATAGATGTGCGTTCTCCCGGCCGTCTGGAGGATTTCTATATGGCCTGCCAGGATGACGAAAAGATCAATTTCCATCGCGGCAAAGTCGCCCGCGTAACAGAGGAAGACGGGACCGGTAATCTGATTATCGAGGCCGAGAACACTCTGACGGGCGATATCACCAAGATGACTGTGGATATGGTGGTCCTGGCAACAGGAATGGTGCCTAATACCAAGTCCACTCCTCCCCCGCTCGACACCAAGCTGGATGATTTCGGATATATCGATCAGGAAAACACTTCGGGCGTGATCGGTGCCGGAAATTCCATGAGACCGCTTGAGGTTTCGGCAACGATTCAGGATGCCACGGGGGCGGCCCTCAAAGGCATAATTGCCGCGAAAGGAGGGAATCAGTAATGGATACCAAGATTGGAGTTTTTATCTGCGAAGGCTGTGACATCGGCAGTTCCCTCGATATAGATAAGTTGAAAGAGCATGCCACCGGCGAGGCGGGCGCAGCATTTTGCCAGACCCACAAAGCCTATTGCTCGGATGAAGGCGTGCAGGAAATAAAGAGTGCGATAGAATCAGAAGGCCTTGATCGCGTAATTATCGGCGCCTGCTCAGGCAGATACTTCGCCGATAAGTTCTATTTCGGACATGATCTTCTGGTTGACCGTTGCAACCTGCGTGAGCATGTCGCCTGGTGCCATGAGCCCAACGACGAAGACACACAGATGCTGGCGGAAGATTATGTAGCAATGAGCTGCGCCAAGATGGCTAATTCCGCTCCGCCGGAGTCCCAGACCAAGGAAATCAGCAAGGATATCATGGTCATCGGCGGCGGAATGACCGGTATGCGTGCGGCCCTGAATGTGGCCAAGGCCGGTTACAAGGCAATCCTGGTCGAAAAACAGGATGAGCTGGGCGGATGGGCCCGCAAGTTCCATAAAGTCTTCCCCAAGAAGGCCCCTTATAAAGACCTGGAGGAGCCCGGCCATATCGAACTGGCCAAAGAAGTCGAAGATAATCCCAATATCGCCGTGTTCAAATCCAGCACGGTCAGGCGCACCAATGGCCAGCCGGGTGAATTCGATGTTACCCTGAAAACACCCAATGGCGAAGAAAAGCTGAAAATCGGTGCAATAATTCAGGCTTCCGGATGGCGCCAGTATCCGACCAGGAAGCTGGATCACTGGGGCTACGGCAAGTCACCCAATGTGGTCACAAATATTGAACTGGAAGAGATGGCCAAATCCGGCAAGCTGGAGATGCCCTCGGGTGGCGAACCCAAGTCGGTAGCCTTTATTCAGTGCGCCGGTTCGCGTGACAAGGATCATATGCCCTATTGTTCGGCGGTCTGTTGCCGTGTATCACTCAAACAGGCCAAGTATTTCCGTGAGAAATACCCCGATTGCAAGGTCTATATAATCTACAAGGATATCCGTTCACCTCAGCAGTATGAACTGTTCTATATGCAGTCTCAGGCTGATGACGGAATCTTCCTGACCAAGGGTGAAATCCAGAATGTGGCCGCTGATAATGGTCATATCACGATTGATCTTTCCGAGACTCTGCTGGGCGAAGATATCCAGATTGAGACCGACATGGTTGTTCTGGCTACCGGTATGGTTTCCAGCGCCAAGGTCGGCAACAAATTCTATGATATCGGCCCGATGGAGAAGGAACTGATGATCGCCGGCTCCGAAGAGGATGATGAGGATGAGGATGAAGTCGCAGATACACCGGAAAAAGAGGAATTCATGGACGGCAAGAAGGCCGCCTCGGGTGCCGAGGTCGGCGCCAATATCCTGAACCTGAGTTATCGTCAGGGGACCGATCTGCCGACTCTCAAATACGGTTTCACGGATTCGCATTTTATCTGCTTCCCCTATGAAACCCGTCGCACCGGCATTTATGCCGCCGGCCCGGTTCGTGCGCCAATGGATTTCTCTACGGCGGATAATGACGCATATGGCGCGGCCCTGAAGGCGATCCAGGCGGTTGAATCGGTTTCCCGTGGACAAGCGGTTCATCCCAGAGCTGGCGATCTTTCGGAATTCGATTTCTTCATGCAGAGATGTACCCAGTGCAAGCGTTGCACAGAGGAATGTCCATTCGGTACACTGGACGAGGACGAGAAAGGCACACCGCTTCTCAATCCGAACCGTTGCCGTCGTTGCGGCATCTGCCTGGGTGCATGTCCCGAGCGTATTATCACCTTCAAGAATTACAATATCGTCATGCATTCCAAGATGATCGGTTCCATCTCGATGCCGGATGAATTCGACGAGAAGCCCAGAATCCTGGTCTTCGTGTGCGAAAATGATGCTATGCCGGTTCTCGATATGGTCGGTCAGATGCGCATGAAATACAGCCCGTTCGTGAGATTCATCCCGGTCAGATGTATCGGTTCGACCAATGTGATCTGGCTCAATGATGCTCTTTCCAAGGGTTTTGATGGTATTATGCTCCTGGGTTGTAAGAAGGGTGATGATTACCAGTGTCACTTTGTCAAGGGTTCGCAGCTTGCGGCCACCAGGATGACCAACGTGCAGGATAAGCTGAAACAGCTTGCCCTGGAATCGGAACGTGTTGAGATCCATGAAATACAGATGAGCGATTACAGCAAAATCCCTCAATTGATCGATGATTTCGTGGAGGAAATAGAAACAATGGGCTACAATCCTTTCAAGGGCATGTAGCTAATCTTAGTGGATTGGAGGTTTGAGCGAAATCGGTGTAGATGCTTGAAAATTAAAGAAATCGGGTAGATTTCGCTTGACAAGGCTTGTGAATTTTTTATCTTGCTCAAGTTTGTGAAAAAAGTAATTTGCACTTATTTCAGAGACCTCCGGGCAGAACGAAAGAAAGAAACTGATCTAAACATAAACCAAAGAACAGGAATCAGTTATGGCAGATTCAAAACTTATAAAACCGCACGGCGCAGATGAATTAAAGATCTTGCTTCTGGAAGGCAAGGAGCGTGAACAGGAGCTCAAAAGGGCAGAATCATTGCCCAAAATCAATATGAGTTCACGCGAGACCGGCGACCTGATTATGATGGGTATCGGTGGTTTCACTCCGCTGGAAGGTTTCATGGGTGAGGCGGACTGGAAAGGTGTTTGCGAGGAGATGAAAATGGCCGATGGTACATTCTGGCCCATCCCCGTCACCCTTTCCTATGACGAAAAGCTTGAAGCCGGTACGGAAATGGCCCTGGTCTCCGGCGAAACAAATGAGATCATGGGAATTATCAAGGTCTCCGAATCCTATATGATCAACAAGGACTTCGAGTGCAAGCATGTCTACGGCACGACCGATGACGAGCACCCGGGTGTCAAGATGGTCAAAGCTCAGAAGGACTTCAATATCGCCGGTAAGGTGACGGTTCTTTCCGAGAGCTATTTCCCCAAGGAGTTCGGCGACATTTATATGCGCCCGGCCGAGAGCCGCGCGATATTCGAGAAGAACGGCTGGAGAACGATTGCCGCATTGCAGCTTCGTAATCCCATGCACCGTTCGCATGAATACCTGGCCAAGATCGCGGTTGAGGTTTCTGACGGCCTGTTCATCCATCAGCTCGTCGGCAAACTGAAACCTGGCGACATTCCGGCCGATGTGCGCGTGAAGTGCATCAACACCCTGGTCGAGAATTACTTCGACAAGAGCCGCGTGGTCACGGGCGGATATCCTCTGGATATGCGTTATGCCGGCCCACGTGAAGGCCTCCTGCACGCAGTATTCCGCCAGAACTTCGGCTGCACCCACATGATCATCGGACGTGACCATGCCGGTGTAGGCGATTATTACGGCCCCTTTGATGCGCAGAAGATATTCCATGAGCTGCCGGAAGGCGCCCTGGAATGCCAGATGCTCCCGATTGACTGGACCTTCTATTGCTACAAGTGCGACGGCATGGCCTCGATGAAGACCTGTCCGCATGGCAAGGAAGACAGGCTGCTGCTTTCCGGTACCATTCTTCGCAAGGCCCTGAGCGAAGGCGGAGCGGTGCCCCCGGAATTCAGCCGTCCCGAGGTGCTCGAGATTCTGCGCGAGTATTATGCCAGTCTGAAGGATGAAGACAGAGTAGAGGTTAAGCTGCATGGTGCGGCTACCGGAGATGTAAAGAAGAAAAAATAAGGCAATAAAGTAAATCACGTGATTATGCATGATGCGTAATTACACACTCAGTTTAAGGAGGACTTAATGCCAAGCTATGTAATCCTGGAAAAGTGCGATGGTTGTAAGGCACTTGATAAAACAGCTTGTCAGCATATTTGTCCCAACGACCTCATGGTCCTCAATAAAGACCTGATGAAGGCTTACAACAGAGAACCAGAGATGTGCTGGGAATGCTACAACTGCGTCAAGATTTGCCCCACCCAGGCAATCGAGGTTCGCGGCTATGCCGACTTCGTTCCTATGGGTGCAACAGTAACACCGATGAGAAGCTCGGATTCCATCCTCTGGACAGTCAAGTTCAGAAATGGTATGCTGAAGCGTTTCAAATTCCCGATCAGGACAACTTCCGAGGGCACAGCAGAGCCCGAGGGCGGTTTCTCGACCGAACCTGATCTCAACAGCGAAGTACTGTTCACCGAGCCCGATTCATTGGGCCTTGACCAAATGTGGACCAAGTAAACAAAGGATAGGAAGATGGCAGATTTTCAGAATGTAGAAGTAACCACGGATGTCCTGATTCTTGGTGGTGGTATGGCAGCCTGCGGTGCCGCCGTTGAGGCCGCCTACTGGGCAAAGAAAAACGGTTTGAAGGTTACTCTGGTTGATAAGGCCGCCATGGACCGCAGCGGCGCTGTTGCCATGGGTCTGTCCGCTATTAACCAGTATGTCGGCCTGAAAGACGGCCAGAACACCGTTAAGGACTATGTCGATTATGTAAAGAACGACCTGATGGGTGTTGCCCGCGACGACCTGGTCGCCTCAATCGCCCGTCACGTTGATTCATCAGTTCACCTGTTTGAGAAATGGGGACTCCCGATCTGGAAAGATGAGAGCGGTGGCTATGTTCATGAAGGCCGCTGGCAGCTCATGATCAATGGTGAGTCCTACAAGGTTATCGTTGCCGAAGCCGCCAAGAACGCTATCGGCACAGACAACATCTATGAGCGCGTTTTCATCGTCGATCCTCTGGTAGTTGACGGCCGCTGTGTCGGCGCTGTCGGTTTCTCGACCCGCGAAAACAAGTTCTATACTTTCAAGGCCAAATCAGTCATGCTGGCCCTGGGCGGCGCTGTGCACGTGTTCAAGCCCCGTTCAGCCGGTGAAGGCCTGGGACGTGCCTGGTATCCGCCGTGGAACTCCGGTTCTTCAGCCTATTTCACAATCAAGGCCGGCGCCGAGATGACCTGCCAGGAAGTCCGTTTCATTCCGGTTCGTTTCAAGGATGCCTACGGTCCCGTGGGTGCCTGGTTCCTGCTGTTTAAATCCCGTGCCACCAACGCACAGGGCGAAGCCTATATGGAAACCAGAAGAGACGAGCTCGAGAAATGGAAACCGTACGGTCTGGTTAAGCCGATCCCGGCCAACCTGCGTAACTGGTTGATGATGCTCGACGTTATGGAAGGCAAGGGCCCGATCTATATGCGCACCGAGGAAGCGATCCAGAATATCGCCAAGTCCGAGGGCGACGAAAAGGCCGCCAAGAAGAAACTGAAAGAGCTGGAAGCCGAAGCCTGGGAAGACTTCCTTGATATGACAATCTCACAGGCGATTCTCTGGGCCGCCACCAACACGGCTCCCGAAGAGAAGCCCTCAGAGATCGCAGCCGCCGAACCGTACTTCATCGGTTCGCACTCCGGCGCCTCCGGTGCCTGGGTCTCCGGTCCTGAAGATATCGCCCCGGATGAGTACAAATGGGGTTATACCAACATGTCAACCATCAAGGGTCTCTTCTGCGCCGGTGACGCTTCAGGTGCTTCTTCTCACAAATTCTCCTCGGGCTCACATGCCGAGGGTCGTATCGCCGGTAAGGCCGCTGTCAGATTCGCGGTCGACAATCCGGATATCCCGGAAGTCCCGGCCGATAAGATCGAAGAGATGAGAAATATCATCCTGAAGCCGCTCGACATCTTTGAGCAGCACAGCAAGACATCATCCGATCCCGACATCAATCCGGAATATATGAAGCCCAAGATGTTCATGTTCCGTCTGCAGAAGATCATGGATGAGTATGCCGGTGGTGTTACCGCTCAGTTCTCGACCTCCAAAGCTCAGCTGGAGAAGGGTCTTGAGCTCTTAACCTTCCTGAAGGAAGACTCCGAAAAGCTGGCCGCCGAGGATCTGCACGAACTGATGCGCGTCTGGGAGAATGTCCACAGAATGTGGCAGGCCGAGATTCATGTAAGAACAATCCTGGCTCGTGAGGAAACACGCTGGCCGGGCTACTATTTCCGTTCGGATACACCCGAGATGAAGGAAGACTGGGAAGCTTTTGTAAACTTCACCTGGCATCCTGATTCCGGCGAATGGGAAATGATCAAGCGCCCGATCAAGCGTCTTTTTGAGTAAGAAACGACATCTTGCTTGACTATAAAAATCCTCCGGGCGGGAACTACCGCTCGGGGGATTTGTAATTATTAGATTGATAATTTCAAAGAAAGTGAACTTAAAAAGAGTATATTTAGGATGATATTGATGACCGAAAAGACTGTAGACAAGACCATCTGCCCCCACTGCGGCAGCAAAATGCTGAAGTGGGAGGTACCCCCCGATTCCACATGGACAAACGAATATCACTGGGTTTGTTTCAATGATGACTGCGAATACTATCAGCGGGGATGGAAGTGGATGTCTGAAAAATACGAACAGCACGCTTCCTACCGCCATTACTATAATCCGGAAACCGGAAAAACCGGGCCGCTTCCGGTCTGGTCCGCCACTGCCCTGCGCAGCGGCATAATCGAAGATGATGAGGAAGACGAGGGTTAATATGTCACAGAAAGAGATTCAAAAACTGAAAGATACAATCCTGAAGGAGTATCCCCGTCTCGGCAAAAGCGATAAATTCAAATTCGCCTGCCATTCCGGCGTTTCATGTTTCAATGAATGCTGCGGGGATGTCAATATCTTCCTGACTCCCTATGATGTCCTCAGGCTCAAAAATTCACTGGGAATAACATCACAGGAATTTCTGGATAAATACACTATCCTGCCGATCGACCAGAACCAGAAACTTCCGGTAGTGCTTCTGAAGATGCAGGATAACGAGAAGAAGACCTGCCATTTTGTGACCGAGGAAGGCTGCTCGGTATATCCTGATCGTCCCTGGGCCTGCCGCATGTATCCGCTGGGCCTGGCCTCGCCGGGTGAAACAGCCTCCAATCTCAACAGCGATTTCTATTTTCTCCTGCATGAGTCTGTCTGCAAGGGCTTCGAGGAAAAGAAGGAATGGACAGTTGATGAATGGATGGAAAACCAGGGCATCGACAATTTCGATAAGTTTGGTGAAATGTATAAGGACCTGTATACTCATCCTTACCTCGATAAGGCTCCACAACTGACTCCGCAGAAAATCGATATGTTCTTCCTGGCCTGTTACAACCTGGATAAATTCCGCGATTTCATTTTCGCCAGCACATTCCTGCAGAAATTCGATATCGACGGTGAAATCCTCACAAAGATAAAGGATGACGATGAGGAGCTTCTGAAATTCGGATTCAACTGGCTCAGGTTTGCGCTTTTCGGAGAGCAGACCATGACAATCAGGGATAATATCAAATCGGAAGCTATTCGCAAGCTGGAAGAAAAACGTCAGAATAAATAGACAATAATATTCTGTTTAAGATAAAGAGTCCCGCTCACACGGGACTCTTTTTATTTCATCTCTTTTTCGATGCGGGTCAGCTCATCGCTTTCGGTGTAGAACAAGGGCGTGGCGTCGATCTTGTTTTTGATATTGTGCCCCACTACCCCTCCCACATGATCGGCCGGCAACACGCCGGCAGCGAGCACTATCAAAAATAAAGACAGCGCCGCAATGCCGATCAGGAATTTTATCAGCCCGGCTTTATGTTTAGTATAACTTGCCAAAGAGAATTCCTCCAAATGCCAGGAAAGCCATGATCAATGTCAGGATCAGGTTAAAGCTTTGCCCGGTAATATAAAGCAAAATCGGTTTGCCGCCCACAAGCTGGCTTCCCAGGTCGCGGAAATTGGATTCCAGCCCGATCGATACGAAAGCGATACAGAACAGCCATCCGCGCAGGGTCTTGGTCGATGATTTGATTATCTCTGAATCGACAAACTCGATACCCCACATGGGCACAAAAGCAAACGAAAACAGAATCGATGCGCCCACGAATCCTACAATGAATTTGGGAAATCGGTACCAGATTTCCATTGGGGTCGGTTTAGCTGCATCGGGCTGTTGCTCTACCCTGAATACCCAGAACATGGCTACAGCAAAGGCCACGATTCCAATCAGCACATTCTGGATCATCTTCACAACCGCGGCAACCTTCTCTGCCTCCGGCCCAAGCATTGAGCCGGCCGCAACAACCGCGCCGGTGGCATCGATAGTACCCCCCATCCATGCCGCGCCGACGATTTTGTCCATTCCGATCAGCTTGATTGCCACCGGCATGAAGATCATCATCAATACGGTAAATATCAGTGTCATTCCAACCGCCAGGGTCAGCTCCTCTTTTTTAGCTTTGCAGGCCGCGGCCGTTGCAATTGCCGCGGAAACACCGCAGACCGATGTTGCGGCGGCGATTATTATCACCAGCGTTTTGGATGTCATCTTCATAATCCTGGTGCCAAAGAGATACATGAAAATGATCACGGTCGGAGTCACCACCCAGGCCACAACCAGTCCGGGTGCACCCAGTGTCAGGATTTTGCCAAACAGGATTTCCGCACCCAGAAGCACAAGGCCGGTCTTGATAAACATCTCTGTACGCGCACCTGCCAGGAGCCATTTTGGCGTACCGATCGTATTTGAAATCAGGAGCCCCAGCAGAAGAGCCCAGAATGCATAACCGAGCCCATAGGCGTTGATCACCTGCTGATCTGCAAATGTATAGGCTATGATTGCCAGCACAAAGATCACAAAGAAACCGGCCAGGTATTCGAACGGTTTCATGCCCATGGCCTTAATTCCAATCGCTGTCATCAATCCCAGGGACACCGCAAGGTAAAGCAATTTCAGGATAATATTTGAACGGGCCTGCGGCGGGGTCATAAAAAGCCCCTCGACCGCCTCTTTGTAGGCAGGATCATCGGAGAATTTTTGCATCTCGATCATCTGCCGGCGATTCATCAGCCCCTTGTAAATCAGCATATCGGTGTCTTCATCATACGACAGATTCTTGACCAGCGGGCCCTCGATTTTTAGATCATCAGGTTTATAATCAAGGGGATACTGGCGCACATAGCTCTCGAACTGATTGAGCGGATTGGATATCCATTCACCCAGCCTGGGCGCCTTGCCGGCAATATCATAATGTGCTGATAATATGGCGAAGATTATAATTGCGGCACCGAACCATACCGCCCACCAATCCTCGCTTTTGACAAGTGACGAGTACCATTTATTGTTGGACATAATAACCTCCCATAGATGGCTCTATGGAAAGTATATATGTTAAAATATTTTCTTCAAGCCCTTTTCTAGAGCCGCAACAGTATCATCGATAACTTCATCGCTATGCAACGTTGTCATGAAACCGACTTCATAGCCCGAGGGTGCGAAATAAAATCCCTGGTCCAGCATGGCATAGAAAAATTCTGCATATTTCTGAATACCATCAGCGGTGATCTGCGAACCCTGTTTGGGAGGATCTCCTTTTGCAAATGAGAACCAGAAGATAGATCCCTGACGAGCCAGGTTCAACGGATAATCTTTGCTTTCGATTATACTTCTTATGCCCGATTCAAATCGCCGGCCCTTCTTTTCAAGTTCCGACCAGGCATCATTTTCGATAAGGTGCTTTAATACGGCTATCCCGGAGGCCATGGCCAGCGGATTGCCCGAAAGCGTACCGGCCTGATATACGGGCCCCAATGGCGCCACCGATTCCATGACTTCCTGCCTGGCGCCAAAGGCACCCACCGGCAATCCCCCGCCGATGACTTTGCCGAATGTCACGATATCGGGATTAAGATCATAAAGACCGCAGGCTCCCTCGCGGCCGACACGGAATCCGGTGATGACCTCATCTACTACCAGCAAAGCGCCATGCTTTTTTGCAGTCTCCTGCAGATAATTCATATATTCTTTTGATTGTATCAGGAGACCATTGTTTGCGGGTATGCCTTCGACCAGAACACAGGCGATATCATCACCATGCTTCTCGAATATATCATCCAGCTTTTGCTTATCGTCAAAGGGAATGTTGTATGTATGACGGGCGTTGTCCTCGGTTACTCCGGCAGATGACGGCAGGCCCAGTGTTGCCAGGCCCGATCCGGCCTTTACCAGCAGGTAATCGACATGGCCATGATACCCGCCCTCGAATTTGACCACACCTTTTCTGCCCGTGTGGCCGCGTGCCAAACGAACAGCGGACATAACCGCCTCGGTGCCCGAGGAAACCATGCGCACCATATCGATCCTCTTGAAATTGCTGATGATTAATTCGGCCAATTCTATTTCCACCTCAGTAGGAATGCCGAAGCTGGTTCCCTTTTCGGCCTGCTGCCTGATTGCTTGTACGACATCATCATGTGCATGGCCCAGAATCGATGCGCCCCATGACTGGCAATAATCGACATAGCGGTTGCCATCGGCGTCATGAATATAACAGCCTTTGCCTTTTTCCACGAAAACCGGTGTGCCTCCCACCTGTCCGAATGCGCGCACAGGTGAATTGACGCCTTTGGGGATATATTTGCATGCTTTCTCAAACAGTTTTTCAGAATTGTTTCGTTCAGCCATTGTGCCATCCCTTCTTCAGTATATCCCGAAGATGATAGGTCAGGATTATATCCGCTCCGGCACGATTTATGGATGTCAGGTTTTCCAGCACCAGACTGCCCTCATCGGCAAGCCCGGCCCTGACCGCCAGCTTGACCTGCGCATATTCGCCGGATACGTTATAGGCCGCCACCGGAAGATCAGTATGCTGTCGGAACATGGAGATGATATCGAGATAGACCAGTGCAGGCTTGACCATGACAATATCGGCGCCCTCCTCCATGTCCAGCATGAGTTCCTTCAATGCCTCCCGGCTGTTACGATAGTCCATCTGATAAGTCTTGCGGTCACCGAATGATGGCGCGGAATCGGCCGCCTCCCGAAACGGGCCGTAATATGCCGAGGCGTATTTGGCAGTGTAGGACATGATCGAAATTTCCGAAAAACCGGCTCTATCCAATGCCGATCTGATAGATGCTACCCGGAAATCCATCATATCCGACGGCGCAACTATATCGGCCCCGGCCCTGGCGTGCGCAACCGCCATCTTCGCCAGAACCTCCAGGCTGGAATCATTGTCGATCCGATCACCCTTCAGAAGTCCGCAATGGCCATGGCTGGTATAGGCGCACAGGCATATATCGCATGATATCAGTATATCATTTCCGAATTCCTTGCGCAGGGCGCTGATCGCTTTTATAACCGGGTTTTGTGGAGAGTGGGACATACCGGCCTTATCATCTTTTTTGTCCGTCAATCCGAAAAGCATGATATTTTTTATGCCCAGCTTGAGGTCTTTTTCGATTTGCTTTACAAGTTGATCAACCGAATGGCGTTCGATGCCGGGCATCGATTCTATTCTTTCAGTTTTGTTTTTCCCGGGGATAACAAAATAGGGCTGAATCATACCATCCATATTCAGCCTTGTCTCAGCCGTAAGTTTTCTGATCAGCCCGGAGGCCCTCAGCCGTCGCGGACGGTTATTTGAATCGCGTTCTACAATACCCGCCATATCCACTCCAGGTTTGAATTGGGTATTTCCCAGTCAACTCGATGACCCAGTGCCTCGATCCTTGCAGATGTTTTGGGGCCGATCGATAATACTACAACATCATCAGGCAGCTTCATGTTTCTGAGTGTGTACTCCACAGAAAGCGCACTGGTGAACAATATAGAATCTAATTCCTGCGGGTCAATATCGGGAAGGTTTTGAGCATCCTCAGGATGAGTCTCATATATCTCGAACCTGTCGATCTCCCAGCCCGCAGCCCTTAGAATTTTCTCCATTTCATCCCCGGCCTCATGAGCGCAGGGAAATAATGCTTTTGCCGTTTTTCTGTCGGCCAGGAACTGTCCCAGTCCTTCGCCGGTGGCAATATCGGATACGACAATATTTTCATCGCCGAAAGTTTCCTTGATGGCCAATGCTGTTTTCTCGCCTACAGACGCCTTTTTGATACCTGTCAGCGAATCTGCGGAATAACCATTGTCCTCTAAAATGTTGGCGAATATTTTCACACCGTTTGCACTGGAGAAGATCAGGTATTCGTAACTATCCAGCCTGTCTGCGACCCGTTTCAACTTATCTTCATCATACGCTTCAGTTATTCGCAAAACCGGGTATGGTATGACCTCAACTGATCTGTTTTTCAAGTGATCGGCCAGCTCAGAACACTTCTCCTGTGGTCGAGTAGCAAGCAGCTTCAGTGACCGCTTCTTATTTTTGCCGAAGAAATTTATCAGGTCTGACAGATGTGCCTGCTTGATTTTTATGTAACTTTCTTCCACAAGCTGATCGATATCATTATTTTCATGTGTGAATTTGAGAGATTTCTCAAGACCGTTGGGAAGCCTATAAGACCAGAACACATTGATCGTATATACATCATCCTGCTTCTTTATATTTGCCCCCAATGGAAGATGACAGCCTCCGCCGCACAGCAACAGGAGGCTCCGTTCTGCCATAGCAAGCTGACGGGTGAGCGGATGATCAATCCTGGCCACCTTCTCGCGAATTGGATCATCGGATCTCGTTTCCACAGCCAGCACACCCTGCGCAGGGGCGGGCACAAAATCCTCATGTTTCAATGCACGTACTTCGAGTCCCTCGGGAAATACTCCCACGCGCAGAAGCCCGGCCTGGGCAATTATCACGGCGTCGTATTCCCCGGAACGGACTTTCTCCATACGGGTGGTGACATTACCGCGTAGTTCCCTGACCTCCAGATCCGGGCGAATCGACCTGATCTGGGCCTGGCGACGGATTGCACTTGTGCCGATACTGAGCCCCTGCTTCAATGCCAGCGGTTTGGTATCATCGATATTTTCCGGCAGAGTTATTACAACTTCAGAGGGATTTTCGCGTTCCGGCATGGCCGCCACGATCAGTTGATTGGGTTGTTCAATCGGCAGGTCTTTGAGGGAATGGACAGCGATATCCGTTCGTCCATCCAGAAGCGCCCGTTCTATTTCCTTGGTGAAAAAGCCGGCACCGCTGACCTGCGAGAGCGGAGTGTCCTTGATTATGTCACCGCGGGTTTTGACGATCTCGAGTTCGCATTCCAGACCGACCTTCTCCCTGAGTAAATCCCGAATCATGCCCGACTGGTTAATTGCCAGACGGCTGCCCCGGGTTGCTATCTTGTGCATGGCTACCCTTTTTTTGCGAAATACTGGCTGATCTGATTTATCAAATCGGGTATTGAATGACGGCTGGCCTCGATTGCAACCTCCATTCCATATTTTTCCACATCCCGTGTAGTTGTTGGGCCGATCGTTGCGATTTTGGAAGCGGCCGCCATTTCGCGCGCCTTTTCCTCACCCATATTTTCAACGAAGCCATCAACAGATCGTCCGCTGGTAAACATGATAACATGCGGAGGGTACTTGTCCAACCTTTTCAAATCCGTTTCGCTGAGCTCATTATAGAATGTATCATAGGCGCACATGGGAATGATCTCGGCCCCGGCTGATCCCAGTATTTCCTCAACTGGATCGTGTTCAAGTTTGCCCCGAACCCTGATTATCTGTGCACGCTTGAGATCGATTTCCTCGGCCATGCGCCGGGAAAATGCTTTTGTTCCGGTCAATGCCGGCGAAAAATCCGGGATATATCCCAATGCTTGTAGTGTGCGCAATGTCCCGAAACCGGTGGCGGCGATTTTATACCCGCCGATCATGCGCATATCGATACGCCGGGAACGGATATAGCCGAAGAAATACCTGACACCGTTTTCGCTGGAAAATAGCAGCCAGCGGTTTTCGGAATTTAATGTCCTGAATTTTTCCCAGGCTTCCATATCGCCCACAAATGATGTTCGGATAGTCGGGCAGGCCAGAACCTCGGCACCCAGATTGCGGAACATCTGATAGACCCAGCGGGATTGATCCGCCGGACGTGTAACCATCACCCGCACGCCCGACATTGGCTTTTTATCGTACCAGTTCAATTTCTCCGCCATACCGGCGACCTCACCGATTATAAATATGGCAGGGGGATTGATATTCGCCTCTATGGCTTTTTGAGGAAGATCGGACAGCTTTGCACGAACGACTTTCTGGGTCGAAAAACAGCAACGTTCCACCAATGCGGCCGGAATATCTGCCGGCATTCCCTTCTCGATCATATTTTTCACCACATTAGGAAGCTGCTTTACGCCCATGTAACCAATCACAGTACCATTATTGATCTGGCTGACCCAGTCCCAGTCCATAAAGAATTCGTGATTGCTGGAGCCATGGGCGGTAATCAGGAGTATTGCGCTGGAAAGATCGCGATGACTGGCGGGTATACCTGCCGATGCCGCGGCGGCCAGTCCTGATGTCACCCCCGGTACGACTTCGAATTCTATGCCGTTCTCCTGAAGATACTCGGCCTCTTCCCCGCCCCGTCCGAAAACAAACGGGTCACCGCCTTTGAGACGGGCAACATTATGGCCGGCTTTGGCATGTTTGACGAGCAGCTTATTGATTTCATCCTGCGGCAATGTGTGTGCGTCGGCCTGCTTGCCGACATAGATCTTTTCGATTGATTCTGGAAGTGTAATGATCAGTTCATGCGGGATGAGGTTGTCATAAACAACCAGGTCGCATGAATTCAGCAGGCTGAAACCTTTGACGGTAATCAGGTCGGGATCACCCGGGCCGGCGCCGATCAGATATACTTTTCCCGGTTTGACTTTTTTGCGTGGCATAGCTTAAAGCTCTTCTAGGCTGTTGAGAAGTTGATCGTAATATGTTTCGGCCGCTTCCTCGCCTTCTTTGCGAATCAGTTCAACCCAGTTGACATCCAGGAAGCGCTTATATGATTCATTTTTCTTTTCCGGCTCGTCTATGAATGCCTTCATCACATGCTTGCGGTATTTGGAAGCCAGTTCGCCAATCGTGACCCATTCTTCGCCGAAGCCGTTTTCGATTATCTGGCGCAGGAAGGCCGACAAAAACGGTGACTGCCCAGATGTTGAGACCGTAAATGTCACCGTGCCGCGGCGCAGAATCGAGGGAAATATGAAATCGCAATGTTTGGGATCATCAACCACATTGACCAGAAGACCGCGTTCTTTGGCCTGATCATAAACTCGCTTATTGAGCCCCTCATCATCGGTAGCGGCGATAACATAATCGACATGCTCGAGGTCGGATTCCTCATAATGCTTTTTCTTTAGTTTGAGCAATGAATTTTTTTCGAGCTGGACGATCTTTTCCTCAACTTCACGAGCCACGACCAATATATCGGCGCCGCGCGGAGTCAGCAGATCAATCTTATGAGTTGCGATTTTGCCCCCTCCCACAACCAAAAATCTTTTTCCTTCAATGGCCAGATTTACAGGCAGATATTCCTTGTTCTTCATAGCTTCTGGAGATTTCCTTTCTTGCAGCGGCGATTCGTGCTAACCAGCCGATCTATCAACTTCTTCGAGAATTCATTAAGTTTATGTGCGGTTTCGTCATCGAGTTCACGTGATATCTTTTCGATCTCCTCGCGGCGGATTCTTTCCAGTTCATGTTCCACGCTCACCACCAGAGGTTCATACTTGGCATGCTCATACCAGTAGCCGAATTCGGACAACTTGCGATTGATTATCTCCTCGGCCCGCGGAATTGATTCGAGGCGTGTCTTCTGATTTTCCTTCAGGAAGAAATCGACATCCTCGAGATCGAATAACTTTACCCTGTCCTTAAACTGCGGCAAATCGATAACATCGCGCGGAATAGCCATATCCATGATCAGCATCTTGCGCTCCGGGTATTCCTCCAGCATCGGTACGATATTGGTCTGATTCAGAACAGCATCCGGCGAACCGGTACAGGATATCACAACTTCTGATGATTTCAAAAGTTGCGAGAGCTCATCGAATGAATGCCCGCTGCCGCCATACTGCTCGGCCATATCAACCGCCCTGCTTTTGGTGCGATTGGCAAACAGGAAATGTTCAAAACCTGTTTTCTTAAGAGAAGATGCGGCTATATGAATCATCTGGTTGACGCCGATGAAAAGTATCGGGATATCTTTGCGGCCATTGAGGTGATTCTTGAGCAGGCTGATTGCCGCACCCGAGACTGATGATGCCCCCGCGGTCAGGTCGGTCTCCGATCGGACCAGTTTGCCGGTGCGGAATGCCTGATGGAAGAGCCTGTGGATAATCTTACCTGCTGCCTTGACCATGCAGGACGAGCTGTAGGATTCCTTGATCTGGCCAAAAATCTGCGATTCTCCCAGAACCATCGAATCCAAACCACCGGCCACGCGGAAGAGGTGTTCGACAGCCTTGAGCTCATGATGGACAAAGAATTTTTCCTCAAGATGAGAGATGTCGATTTTTCTATAGTTGTTGTAGAAATGCTTGACCACGTTGAATGGGTCAACGCCCATCTTCAACACGAGATAGAATTCTACCCGGTTACATGTCGATACCGCCACGCATTCATAGACATTCTCGAAATTCATCAATTCCAGATGAGCGCTGGCAAGATCATTGTGGCCCAGGGCCAATGGCGCCCGCTCGGAAATTGAGGCATGTTTATGATTGACCCCGCAAACCGCGAGAAACCAGGTCTGAGTATTATCGCAATCTAAGCATTTTCTCGGCATAGCCATCTCTATAGTCTACAAAAATTATCGATGTTCTATTATATACGAAGAAAACGGCCTGTCAAGCTAATGATTTAACCGCAAGAGTTGTACCGCCTGCGATATAGGAAAGTTTCTCAAAACCGGCCGCCCTGAGTATATGTACCGCCTGATATGACCGTTGTCCGCGATGGCATAAAACTGTTATATGCTGTGATTTGTCGAGCTTCTCCAGGCCGGATTTGAGTTCGCCTAAGGGTATATAAACCATGTTTTTAGCCTTGAACGGCAACGATTCGACCTCATCCGGCTCACGTACATCCAGAACAACGGTATTATCATCATCGAATTCATCTTCCGGGCTGTCCTGCTCAATGCCTCTTTCCAGCGAAATGGCATCGGCGGCCAGGTGATGAAGCGGATCGAGCGCCTCGCTGTATGGCGGAGCGTAACCATGCTCGAATTTCAGCAAATCCTCGACTTTCGAATCATTTTGCAAAAATGCCGAGAAGACATCCACACGACGGACGATATCGCCGGGACCGACTCCCTGCAGTCCTAGAAGTTTATGGCTTTCCGGCTCGAATATCATTTTCAGGCTGATCGATTTGCTTTCAGGGTAATAATCGGGCTTATCCACGAAGCTGGCCCAGACCGCGTTATTTTCAATACCTGCATCATCGGCTGACCTTTGAGATAATCCCACAGAACCGACATTGAGATCAAAGACCTTGATCATAAAAGCTCCCAGCGCGCCCGGGAAACTCTCACTTCCGCCGGCAATATGATCGGCGATAATTCTGCCGTGACGATTGGCCAGCGAACCCATGGGAATGTAAATCGGCTGTTTCGTGATCTGATGAATCAGCTCGACCACATCTCCCCCGGCATAAATATTCGGATCCGAGGTCTGCATGTATATGTTGACCCGGATGCCGCCGCTTTCTCCCACCTTCAGGCCGATCTCACGGGCCAGTCCTGAATTGGGACGCACTCCGGCACAGAGAAAAACATAATCAATCTTTATAATCTCACCGTTTTCCAAAGTGACCTGAACAGTATCACCATCTTCAACTCCAATGGCGGTAACGCTTGTTCCCAGATGCAGCTTGACATCGTTGTCGCTCATCTCTTTTTCAACACGCAGAGCCATTTCATCATCGAGCGCATATGGTAGCAGATGATTTTCCATTTCAACCAGTGTTGTCTCAATGCCCCACAAACTTGTGGCCGCCTCGGCAACTTCACAGCCGATGAACCCGCCGCCGATTATCAGGCATGATCCGACTTTCCCGGTTTGCGCCAGCTTGCGGAAGTTGATCACATGATGGGGCCTTGTAAAATGCATGACCCGGTCTGACTCTGGTATGGTGATTGGTGGATTTACAGGATCGGCGCCGGTGGCAATTACTAATTTATCGTAGGCATGCTCGAATTTCTCGCCTGAATTTAAGTCCTCGACCAGCACCACTTTATCTTCGCGTTTAATCTCGACAACCTGGCATTCGGTACGTGCCTCAAAATTTTTGCAGTTTTTGAAAAACTCAGCATCCCGGATAACGTTAAAAGATGTTTCCAGCAGTTGATCAAAGCTTTCGATATCCCCGGATGCGAACCAGGGCATACCGCAGGAAGCATAAGAAAGCATCTTTTCCTTCTGAAAGAGCGTAACCTTGGCATCGGGAAGCCGTCGTCCCAGAGTTGCCGCCGCTTTGCACCCGCAGGCCACGCCACCGATGATGACAACATCAGATTTATCCATAAATTCACCTCTGCAAATAAAAGGCAATGCCGGAGAAGATCCGATCTAATCCGGCATCGCAAAATATGTAAAATTCAAAAGCAAGCTTCAGGCCTGCAGTATAATCAGACTTTCTGCGTCTCGGTATATCTGACCCGGTCGATAACATAATCGCCCCGTACAGTCAGCGCGATTTTGTATAGCCCGGTGATAATCAATGCTCCTACGGCATAGATCGCAATTGTGATCATAATCTCGGGGAAAGTTGGACTATATTCGATCACTTCACCCAGTACTGTGGGCACAAAACCGGCAACCACAAGACCCAGTCCCTTATCGATCCAGAGGCCGATAAAGACCGCGAAACATGCCACAGTCAGCAGCCTGAAATTATTCCTGAACTTCGGCACAATCAGAAGTACCAGGGCCACAATCGAAAAGATTATCGATGTCCACATGAACGGCACCAGGTTGGCCTTACCGTCAATGCCCATGTACATATACTGGAAATGCGCCATGTGTTCAGGGATATTGGAATAGAAGGCGGTAAAGACCTCCATCAGTACAAAGAAGACATTGATAATCATGGCATAGGTCACGATCACAGACAGCTTCTTGATCGGTTCATCGCCGACATGGAAATGTGTCAGTTTTCGTAACAGCAGTACCAGGAGTATCAGTAGCGCCGGGCCCGCGGCAAAAGCGGATGCCAAAAAGCGTGGCGCCAATATGGCTGTCATCCAGAACGGTCGCGCGCCCAGACCGGCATACAGGAAGGCCGTTACGGTATGAATCGAAACCGCCCAGGGTATCGAAAAGATAATCACAGGTTTGATCCATTTGGGCGGAGCGATGCCCTTGCGTTCGGAATTCAGGGTTACAATGGAGATTACTATATTTAAGAGCAGGTAACCGTTAAGAACCACCGTATCCCAGAAGAGCATCGAATTGGGTGTTGGATGAAGCAGGATATTCAGCACCCTGCGAGGCTGCCCCAGGTCGACCAGCACGAACAGCACGCACATGATCACAGAGCCGATCGCCAGAAACTCGCCCAGGATCGTGATCTTTCCGAATGCCTTATAATTATGCAGGTAGTACGGCAAAACGACCATCACAGCCGAGGCCGCCACACCTACCAGAAATGTTAACTGTGCAATATAAAAACCCCAGGTAATGTCGCGCGAAAGGCCGGTTATTCCCAGTCCCTCATTATACTGTCTGAGGTAAAACAGGAAACCGATGGCAATTATCGCGAGCAGAAAACCTACCCAGGTCCAGTACCATTTTCCTCCTCGAAATGCATTTTCTAACATAATCTACCTCACACCAGATAATAGACTTCAGGTTCAGTTCCCAGCCCGGGTTTTCTTCTGATCGAAAACCTCTCGCTCAACACTTTCCTTACGGGTGATTCGGGATCTTCCAGATCGCCGAATTGCAATGCGCCATGTTTGCAGGCCTCGACACAGGCCGGCAGTTTGCCCTGCGCTATTCTCAACTCGCAGAATGTGCATTTTTCCACGACTCCGCGTGAACGAGTGGGAAATTCCGGCTGTATCTCCTTGATATGCGGACGAGGATCGCGCCAGTTGAAACTGCGTGAACCATAGGGGCAGGCTACCACACAATAGCGGCAGCCGATGCACCGGTGCCAGTCCATCATGACAATACCGTCGGATTTACGTTTCCAGGTCGCCTGGGTCGGACATACCCGCGTGCAGGGCGGGTTATCGCAATGATTGCAGAGCAAAAGCACCGGTCCCTTGACTATGTCTTGATCGAGATAATGATGTTCCTGCTCGTGGAATGCATGGTGGAATGAATCCTTCCACATCCACTTGATCTCATCCTTGCGGTTATCGAACTCGGGCACATTATGAGTCTTGTGGCAGGCAATCACGCAATCATTGCAATCATCCTGCTCATGACATTTCTTGAGATCGATTGTCATGGCCCAGCGTTTCTCGGTACCGCCTTTCTGGGATTCATGTCCATCACTCCTGGCCAGCCCCTTGGTGGCAACACCGCTGGCCAGCCCCAGCGCGGTCAGGCCCGAGACCTTCAAAAAGTTTCTTCTATCTATACCCATTACCTGATCTCCTCCGGATTAATGTGACAGTCCCAGCAGTACGGCGAGACCTCCAGGTAATTATGACAGCGATCGCAGAAATCCGCTTTGCTGGCATGACAGTCGAGGCATGTCCTGGTCAGGCTCTTTTCATAGATCTGGCCATCGAATGCCGTATACCATCTGTCATTATCCCGGACAACCTCATCCCGCCAATCATCCAAAAGGAACATGTGGGTTTCCTTCATTTCCTCGCTCGGCAGAACGCAGTCATCGCCATGAACCGGCTTGGCCAGTTCCGGCATCTCACCTGTTCTACCGCCGGCAATCGCGAACCAGATCGGGAAAGTTACCAGCACAAGGAAGATGATGATTCCGATTATTACCTTTCCGGCATCATGCATTGCTGCTCTCCTCCTTTCCCTCTTTTTCCTCTGATTCTTCACTCTCCGGTGTCGGATATGGCGTCCCACGCAGATCTGTTTCGCGCGGCTTCTCGCCCTTCATGACCAGGGCATTGCCGACCATCTCATGAATACCGCCCACCTCGACACCGGGCACCCAGTATTCCAGAAGCGGCGGAAGAGTCGCCTTATCGATCGCGCAGATGCACAGGAGAATATTAACACCGTATTTATCCGCAACATATTTACAGGCATTCGCTCTCGGGAATCCTCCCCGCAGCCTCATTTCCAGGTTTTCGTCGGTGCCCAGGCCGGAACCCGAACCGCAACAGAAAGTCTGTTCGCGGATCGTATTCTCTGGCATTTCCGTAAACTTGTTGCAGACATTCTTGATCACATAACGCGGCTCCTCCAACAGACCCATGGCCCGCGAGGGATTGCATGAATCATGGAAGGTCGTGTGCCAGAGATCATTACGGGATTTATCCAGCTTGAGCTTGTTGTGCCTGATCAAATCCGAGGTAAACTCGGTTATATGCACCATCTTGGTTGAATTGGCATTGCTGAACTTGGTGCCTGTAATCGGGCTGACCGGTTTTTCCAGAAAATCGGCCGGACCGTTTAGGGTGTCCATATACTGATGAAGTACGCGCCACATGTGGCCGCATTCTCCGCCCAGAATCCATTTCACACCCAGGCGCCTGGCCTCGGCATATATTTTGGCATTCAGGCGCTTCATCATCTCATGCGAATGGAACAGCCCGAAATTGCCGCCCTCGGAGGCGTAAGCGCTCCAGGTATAGTCAAGGCCGATCTCATGGAACAGCGCCAGGTAACCCAGAAGTGTATAGTAGTGTGGCGAAGCGAAGTAATCGGCCGAAGGGGCCACAAACAAAATTTCAGCACCCTTTTTATTGATCGGCGCATCAACCTTGATTCCTGTGATCTCCTCCAGCTCATCAACCGCAAACTCGATACTGTCGGCGAATCCATGGGGCTGAATGCCAAGATGGTTGCCGGTGCGGAAACAGTTGGCGGCCGGTGTACAGATCCATTCGATACTGACACCGATCTTATTCATCAGCTCACGGGCCATCATGGTGATTTCCGCCGTGTCAATACCATAGGGGCAGAAGACTGAACAGCGGCGACACTCAGTGCACTGATAGAAATAGTAGAACCATTCCTTGAGCACATCCACAGTCAACTCGCGTGCACCGACCATCTTGCCCATGATTTTTCCCGCCATCGTGAAATCCCTGCGGTAAACCGAACGAAGAAGCTCGGCACGCAGGACGGGCATATTCTTGGGGTCACCCGACCCGATAAAGAAATGGCATTTATCGGCACAGGCCCCGCATCTGACACAGATATCCATAAAAACCTGGAAAGAACGGAATTTCTTGATCCTGTCGCGCATTCCTTCGAAAATAATCTCTTTCCAGTTTTCCGGCAGTTTCCAATCCTCATCCTGGACGCCCCATTTACGAGGATTGGGCAGATCCAGATATTTCAGGTCATCCGGAGGCGCAGCGTAATTGTAGACACCTCTGCGGAATTCGACCTTGGGATCGAACCATGATTTTTTCTTTGGTTTATAATCTATACTGCCGGCTAAATCTTCCGGTTTTGGTAATTTCTCAGCCATAGACCTTATTCCTCTTTCTCGAGCGGCATACCGGCCGCCTTCATCACATCTCTAAACTCATCCTCCCACTCTTCGTAGGTATGCGTCTTAACCGGGTAATTCCAGGGATTTTTATGACGCACCGCGCGGCTGTTATTGGCCAGGTTGCGGGTCGGAGACATAAACACCCCGCCCATATGCATCAGCTTGGAGAATGGGAAATAGGCAAACAGCACACTGACCATGAAGAGGTGTATATAGAAAATCGCGCCGATACCCTCCGGCACCATGGGCTTGAAACTGACCAGGCCCATAGCAAGCTGCTTGACCTCGACAATATCCACTCTCCAGCCGGTGTAGCGCATCAGTATGCCCGAAACGGCAATTGATAGAAGCAGGAAAAGTGCGAACCAGTCGGAACCGAGGGTGATGAATCGCAGCTTGGGGTCGGCAAACCTGCGCAGAACCAGATATGTCAGCGCCACAAGTATTACAAAGTCGGTAATATAGAAAATCGGCAGTCCGACCTGCAGGAAGCCGTCCATATATTCCAGCCAGCCGGCAAAGAACGGCGTCGGTTCGGCAAAGAACCTGAAATGGCGCAGAAGAATTATCAGGAATGACCAATGAAAAGCGAGCCCGGCCATCCACAACCATTTGGTGGCTCCATAGGTAACATGCGGCCCTTTTTTCAGGTCAACCTTGGTGTTGCGGAAAAGCGAACGGAAAAATAGAACCTCCATGGCCATCCTTCCGATCACCTGCAATGTGTTCTGCGGCGCTTCCAGGGGCTGGTTTTTGATCCAGTCATGTGTTTTCTGCTGTCCGCAGGTTGTGGTAATCTTAAAAGGAACAGGGGCTTTGGCCCATTTGATTATGCGGTAGGTAAAGCCTCCCAGAAAGAGGGCTATGGCCGCATAAGGAATGGCCACCCCGAATACATAATCCAGGCCCAGCGCCCCGGCGCCGAAAAAGGCAATCAAGGCCAGAATTACAATCATGAATAGTGCAAAAAGGGCGCCCATATGCAATGTCCTCCCTTCGATGTATCTCCTAAAGACCGTCTTTGTCACGGTCGCTTTTTCTTTTCAACCTGTCTTCAATGTCCTGCGAGCGGCGGAACAAAGATGCCGACTGCTTCTTGATCTCCTGGATTCTTATGCGGTATATCTGTTCACGGCAGCCGGTGTAGATATCAAATGCCAGCGCAATCAACTCATCGATGCGGGTTTCAAATTCCAGGAGCTCGCCCAGCATCTCCTGGTCTTTCAGCTCGCCATTGAGATAGCCGCGCACCGCCGGTTTCAGAAGGATCATGAATTCAACCGCCTGTGATGGCCGGAAATCCTGCACCGAGCGGATACGGATAATCTTATCAAGATACTCCGCCTGGGCATCACGAGGAGCATTGGCCAGGAGGCCATCGAAAATCTTCTCCGTATTTTCGCTGATTATGGTGCCAACAGGATTATTGAAGCGATCCTTTTCATTCGAAAAAAACTTCCTGGCATCAAGGGGATATGTCTCGAAAATGGAGCTTTTCCAGCGTTCCAGGATTTCATCTTTGCGGTTTTTCAGGGTCTCTTTCAACATAGCCGGCAATGCCTTTCGGTGCGATCTTCAAAGGCAGGAATATAATATACTTGTTTGATATATTGCTATATAATTCGAACTCTATATTCCGCCATCCGCGCTGCCTGCGTCGAGCCGGCACAGGCTTTCCGCCAAAGATCGTAAAGATTGACCAATAAAAAAGATAAACCTTGTTTCTGCCATCTCACAACAGAACTAAATATATAGCAAACGCCCTCTTTGAAATCAAGGAAAATAGTTACTTAATTCACAAAGCTTGTTACAAAAATAACAATTTCTCCTCACAGGTTATACGATGTTGGGGAATTTCTAATTTGTAATCAAAAAGGACATTCGCGGGCCTGTAAGTATTAATGTAAAACCGCATTTTCGTGATGATTTCAGGATATTTGATAAGGCCTTGAATTCTGCAAAAAACGGGATCAGAAAAGAAAAAGTCCCGCGCAGGCGGGACTTTATCAAACTGGAAAGAAATGCGAACTATACGCATCCGGTGGGTTTTGCCAGGCCGGCGACCTTACAGGCGCCTTTGGCAGGTCCGGACGGGAACAGTTCGTAAATCTTCTTGAGCGGGAAGCCGGTTTCCTTACAAAGCTTACGAATCATGGGAGCGATGCCGAACTGCTTGTAATAGTCACGCAGATAATTGACGACTTTCCAGTGCTCTTCAGTCATTTCGCCAACATCTTCGGTGGTTGCAAGCGCTAAGGCAACGTCTTCATTCCACTGATCCGGATCTTCCATGAAACCGTCTTCATCGACTTCGATCTTGATATCTCCGTGCTCAAATGTAGCCATTGAATCTTCCTCCCTTGGAATAGACTCTTGTTTATACCATCATCATGTAATTTTTACTGTTTTAATGCATCTCAATATATCCGCAGGGGCAGTTTTCCGCGCACTTGTCGCAGCCCTTGCAGAATTCGAGCTTTAACTTATAAGGCTGACCGGGGACCAGCGGCTTGACTATGGCGTTATCCTGGCAATAGCTCCAGCACTGGCCGCACTCGAAACATGAACCGCAACTCATGCAACGTTGGGTCTCCTCCAGAAACTCCTGCTCGGTAAGAGTTTTTGTGATTTCTTTCTCCAGAGATTTCAGCCTCTCAGAGGGTTCCAGGTTCTGGCCCTCATGGCGAAGCTTCTCTTCATAATAGCTGAGGAGCATCTTGTCAGCGCTGATCACGTTATCGCTCACATTGGCATCGACATCCTCAACCTTTTCACCGGTGATTTCCTCATGAATCTTGTATGCGGCGATTCTACCCTGGTAAATGGCAATTGTCACCAGACCCAGGTTGATCACATCACCGCCGGACCATACACCGGCAACCTGTGTCCTGTAATCGTCATCAACCTTGACCCAGTCCTTACCCTCACGAAGATCCTCGAGACCTTCGAATTCGGGCTCCTGGCTGATAGCCGGGATGAGACAGGTCAGATCGACTTCAAATGTTTCGCCTTCGATCGGCACGGGACGGCGTCTGCCGGAGGAATCCGGTTCGCCCAGTTCCATCTTCTGGCAAAGCATCTTGACAGCCTTGTCGCCTTCCTTCTTGATTTCAAGCGGGGCCGCCAGGAATTCGAATTTGACATCCTCTTCCTCGGCACCGACGATTTCCTCTTCAATGGCCGGCATTTCGTTGCGTGTACGGCGATAGAGGATGGTTACCTCAGCGCCCAGCCTGCGGCAGACACGGGCCGCGTCGATAGCGGTATCACCACCGCCGATGACATACACCTTGTCGCCCACATCGATTGTCTCGCCGCTATTGATGCGGTTCAGGAATTCAGTACCGGTCCAGACATTCTCGGCATCCTCGCCCTCGATACCCAGGCTGTAGCCCTTGTGAGCACCGATACCGACAAAGATGGCCTTGTATTCTTTCTGAAGCTCTTTATAATCCAAATCCTTACCGACAATTGTATTGGTCTTGATTTCAATACCCATATCCTCGAGACGCTTGATTTCGCCATCAAGAGTCTCCTGCGGCAGACGATAATCCGGAATACCATAGCGGAGCATACCGCCGGTTTTCGGGAAAGCTTCATAAACTGTCACCGGGTAGCCTCGACGGGCCAGCTGATAGGCGCAGGAAAGTCCTGCCGGGCCGGCGCCGATAACCGCGATTTTTTCCTCGCGCTTTTCATCGGTCAACGTGGGAAGGCCGAAACCTTTCTCCATGGCATAGTCACCGATGAATCTTTCGATATTGTTGATAGCAACCGGTTCATCCTTCTCCTTACGGTTACATTGAGCCTCGCAGGGATGCGGACAGACCCGTCCGCAAACAGAGGGAAACGGATTCTTCTCGGTCAGGATGTTCCAGGCTTCCAGATAAGCCTCTTCCGGCTTTTTGCCATGCTTTTCAGCCAGCGAGATAGTTGTTATGATCTCGCGGATATTTGTCTTGTTGGGACAAGCGGCCATACAGGGCGCCGTTTTCTCGACATATTGGGGCCTTCGTGACGATTGTTCCTGTGATGAACCCGCACCGGTTCTTGTGCCCAGCGAACCTTTTTTCTTTTTTTTCTTCAACAAACCCATATTGCACTTCCTAATGTTGAATCGAGAATCTCATTCTTTTCCAGTTTGATCGTATCAAAGATGATCTTTATAATCTCACCTTTTCTATATACGCGCCCGGATGGGCCGATATTGATAAATATTTGTATGTTTTAAACAGCTTTTCTCCTCAGATTAATTGCGCCCCCGCCATGCTGATTAAAATTTCTATCTCTGTAATTCCCAACTAATTGTACAAAGTTATCGGCCCAGGTTTCCATACCATCGGCATGGATATGAATATATCCGGCCCAGACATTCTTGAATACCATAGCATCACGGCCATTGCCCAATCCACTGCCCTTCCTGACAGTCAAAACTGTCGCCGGAATATCATCTTGCTCAGCCGGATATGTATAATGGAACTCATGTCCGCGAATCTCGGTAGAGAGCGGGAAAAACGGATTTTCCGTGTCCACGGTCATCAGGCTGTAGCCATGACCGGCAGGCTTTTTGGACATCAGAAGATCGACATCGAACAGCCCGGCCATCAGATACTTCTGATCATCAAGTGTCAGGCTGCGGCAGAGATAAATCAATCCTCCACATTCAGCATATATGGGCAGGCCCCTTTTGGCCAGGGACTTAATATGTTCCATCAGTTCACGGTTCCCGGCCAGCTTATCCGCATGAGTTTCCGGGAATCCGCCGCCGATATAAAGGCCGTCGATAGCCGGAAGATCCTTATCCTCGAGCGAGGATATGGGAATCAATTCGGCACCGCTTCTTTGCAGCGCTTCCAGGTTTTCGGGATAATAGAAAGTGAATGCGGAATCGGAGAAATACCCGATCCTGACATGTTTTTCGGAAGACTCTTCAGTCTCTTCAGACACAGGAAATTTCAGACCGGGGGCCCCGCAAGCGATATCAACAATTCTGCCCAAGTCGGTGTTTTCTGTAACCAGCTTTCCGAGTCTTTCGATCAATTCAAGATGATCGCTGTATTCCGCCGGTGTGACCAGTCCAAGGTGACGGGACGGCAGGAGCTTTTCATCTTTGACGCGCGGTATTGCGCCTACCACAGGAATTCCGCAAATTTCTTCTATGGATTCAGTCACGATTTTTTTATGTCTTTTTCCACCGACCTGATTGATAATCACACCGGCAATATTGACATTTTTGTCCAGTTCTTTCATGCCCAGTACCAGCGCGGCCACTGTTCTTGTGCTCTTGGTTACGTTGCAGACAAGTATCACCGGAGCATTGAGCAGCCTGGCAAGTTCCGCGGTACTATGGCTTCCCTTTGAATCAAGCCCATCGTAAAGGCCGCGGTTGCCCTCGATGATATTGACACCTGAGTCAACCGCGTGCTTTACGAAAGACCTGTAAACTTTTTCTTTTTCAACCAGAAATGTATCCAGATTACGAACGGTTGTTCCACCGGCGGCATTAAGCCAGGCCGGATCTATAAAATCCGGCCCTTTTTTAAACGCGGTTAGCTTGTGTCCCTGTTGTCGTAATCCAGCCAGAAGTCCGACCGAAACCAGAGTTTTCCCCGAATCGCCGGATGTGCCGGTGATTATTATACGGGGACAGGATTTTACACCACTCTGCGTCATAGACGACATTCTGAATTAATCGTTGGCCGCGCCTTCTCTGTGAGGCAGCTCGATATAACTGCCACCAAAATAGGTGTAAACACAGCGGCCTGAATTGATCAGGTCCTTGATGGCGGCCTTGCAGAGCTTCTTGTCGACCTTGTCGCCATGAATCTCGATCATAGCCTTGGTCAGGTCACCCGGTTTCAGTTTTTTCTGACCCTGGGCTTCCGCAACCATCTTGAACATCTGGTCGGCTACTTCTTCTTTTGTGAGCATATCAGCCACAATAATCAGTCCTTTAATAAGTTATATGGGTTGAACGTTTATATGTTAAACCGGCGAACTTAAAGTCATCGATATGCTCTTTCTGGAATTCGATTCCGGCCATCTTGAAGAACTTGGGCCAACCGATACGGTTGATCCATTCACCCATTCTCTCATACTTACGAGCGTTGGCGGCCCACAGCTCAACCAGGTTCCTGACCGCATCGACAACCTCGGGCCAGCGCGGCGGATTGTTGGGAATATAAGGAATGGCCAGTTTCGAGAACATCGGTTCGCAGCGAGCATTCGAGACCTTGCCGCCAACCCAAATCGAAACACCGTCATTGACAGGATCATTCAAAGGCATGGCCGGGCAGACTGTGTAACAGTTGGCGCAGAACATACAGTTCTCTTCGATAACTTCAACTGTCTGCTTGTCGCCCGCAGCCTTGGGACGAATCGCCGCTGTCGGGCAGGAGGCCACGACATTGGGTATCTCGCACTGCTTCGGAACCGCCGCATCATTGATGCGCGGGGGACGGCGATGAATACCCAGGATAGCGATATCGGAACAGTGCACGGCACCGCACATATTCAGGCAGCAGGCCAGAGCGATTCTGAGCTTGCCGGGGAGCTTCATATTGGTGAAATGATCAATCAGATCATCCATAACGGCCTTGACGATACCGGAAGCATCGGTGGCCGCAGAATGACAATGCACCCAGCCCTGAGTGTGTACGATATTGGAAATCGAGTTTCCGACTCCACCCACCGGATGACCCAGTTCTTCCAGGTCCTTAACCAGTGGATCGATGTTTTCGGATTTGGTCAGCAGGAATTCGACATTGTTCCGGCTGGTGAAACGCAGGTAGCCGTCACAATACTTATCCGCCAGATCACAATATTTGCGAATTTTTTCAATACTTAAAAGACGCGGTGAAGCGGCACGGACCGAAAAAATCTTGTCCCCGCCTTCCGCGACATGGACATATACACCCGGCTTGATTATCTCATGATAATCCCATTTGCCGTAGTTATCCTTGATAACCGGCGGCAGGAACTTCTGATAATGCGGCGGGCCTATATCAGTTAATCTTTCGCGTTGTGCTTCTGCCATATTTATTACCTCAATTATTTAATTGTTTTTCACGACAAAAGTTTACTCTTCCTCTTCTTCTTCACCCTCTTCGTAGAACTCTTCATAGAACACATACGGGTTCTCCCTGGGGTGAGCGATCATCTCGGGCTGGGGTTCCAGACCGATCTCATCGAGGAAGTTGCCCAGACCCACACGCTGGATAAATTCACCGACACGTTCACGGTTCTTGCCGTGCTCGCTCCAGACATCCCAGATCTCTTCGATCAGTTCATAGATGTCTTCGAAATCCTCTTCCTTTATGAAGGGAATCAGTACCGATGAAAGCTGAGCGCCTTCAACGATCGGAGCCTTGGAGCCGATCAGGATCATCATACCGCGATCCTTACCGGGTTTTAAGGCCTTGGTCATGACATTGATGCAGTGCATGCAGTGACGGCAGGAGGAATCATCGATCTTGAGTTCCTTGCCATCCCAATCGATACACTGGCCGGGGCAGCGCAGGACAACGTCCTTGATGATATCAACGCCGTTGTTGGCGTATTCACGGACCTTCTCCTGGTTGACCTGGATCTCGTCGCGCCAGGTGCCTATGAAAGACATGTCGGCACGGGCAATCGAGGCCACGCAATCGTTCGGACAGCCGGCAAATTTGAATTTGTATTTATACGGGAATGCCGGACGATGAAGCTCATCCTGGAAATGCATGGTAAAGTCATAACACATCTTCATGGTGTCATAACAGGCCCATTCGCAGCGGGCTTTACCATTACAGCAACTCGGGGTTCTCAGGTCGGAACCGGAACCGCCGATATCGAAACCGGCATGAGCCAGGTCCTGGAATGTGGGCTCGAGCTCATCGGTTGTTGTTCCAAGGAGAATTATGTCGCCGGTTGAACCGTGCATGTTGGTCATACCGGAACCATGCTTCTCCCAGATGTCACAGATCGTTCTCAATGCCTCGCTGGTATAGAACCAGGCCGCGGGCATGTTGATACGCATGGTGTGGAAATGGGAAACGCCCGGGAATTCATCGGGAAGGTCGCAATAACGGCCAATAACGCCGCCGCCATAACCCAGAACACCGACAATTCCGCCGTGTTTCCAATGACCGATTCTCTCGTTGTAGGATCTCTCGAGGATACCCAGAAGATCTTTGGACATATCGTTCTTCTTGGCAGCCATCTTGATCTCTGTCACAAAACTCGGCCATTTACCCTTTTCCAGCTCGTCAAGCTTGGGGGTTTTTGGTAATTCTGCCATAATGACTCCTTACATCTCGAAAAATGAGGTTTTAACCTCTGATCTATTTGAATCTGCTCTCTACAAACTAAATTCTAACCTGCTGGTGAAATTTATAACAAACTTGCATATAATCTCAGTAAATCCCCGTTGACCAGGTATGTGAATCGAATTCACCCTCCCGTTTGAAATACCGGCCGTGCCGAATCTCTTCTATATTGTACGCATTAAAGTCAAATAATGTACGATTTTTCACAAGGCTGTCAAGAGCAAAATGTCGAATTTCTCTTTAAAAACAATTATTTATAGCGTCACCTGTTTTTACTCTAATCCAATCTCTATCAATATTGATACGAACCAAATCGATCATCAAATAGACAAATAATGACAATTAATTGTCAAAATAAAAATAGGCTGATCTATGAAAATTAGACCAGCCAAGCTTGTGAAAAAATTATCTAAGTGATTGGAATAACTAACCGCATACGGTCGAATGCCCCTGATTAATTAAACATTTCGGCAATGCGTTCTAACTACAATCTTCATCGTCGTCGCAGTCGATCTCGTTTAAGTCCTCGATCTCGTCGAGATTGTAAAAAATGTCATCCAGGCTGATTGCATCAGCATCCAGATCGAAATCGGTTTCTTTGCCCAGTTCTCCCTTAACCCGATGATAGGCATCGTCAATCATGAAAGTGAATTTTTCGAAGTCCTCGAAGTCGAAATGGAGTGTCTGGTCGCCGTAGACAACATGAATTCGTTTACCCTTGCAAAGAAACACGCCTTTGTGTGGTCTTTGTGCCATATCAATTTCCAAGTGAAAATGCTCTTACAATTTGCTTCTGCTCTTAATTATACGCACGAAACCACGATATTTGAGCTTTTTAATTAAAAAATAATGCATATCGGTCCATTTTAATCCAGATTAAACCGCAATCGCTTTCAGGCCAAATCAATTTGTTGACAAATCCTGCAAACTTTAGTTCATTTTGACCTGAATCAAGGATAATGGACTTATCGATCCTTTTATTCTTATGAAAATATGCTAAGAAAGGAAGCGGGCATGAAAATAAGACAGTACATATTTAGAATCTCATTGATATCTCTGGTCCTGATACTGGCCCCCACTTTCCTGCGCGGGCAGGGATTGGAAATCGTCGAGGGCGTTTATCTCGATGGCCAGATGAGGGCGCGGATGGAGGTTGACGGCAAGGATTTCGACAGCGATACCGACATGATCGAAAAGTCATACTTGCGCACACGTTTCAGCCTGCTCTACAGCCGTATCGAAAAGACGGATATATTTTTCCAGATGCAGGATTCGCGCAACCTGGGCACAAATTCCGGCGGGCTCGGCAATGACGACAACCTGGGAGTACATCAGGCTTATATAAAATGGAACTGCACCATCTGGGACGAGCTCTATATTCAGGCCGGACGATTCGAGGTCGCTTACGGCCGTCAACGGGTGCTGGGTGCCGTGGGCTGGAGCAATGTCGGGCGGACATTCGATGGCCTGCGTTTCAGCTACCAGGTGCCTGTGGCCCAGGTTGATGTCTTCGCGCTTAAAATTGTCGAACGGGGATTCGAATCACCCCCCAGCGCCGGCGATCATAATCTCTACGGCATATACAGCCAGTGGCTGCAGAGACATTTTCATGTTTTCGCGCTCCTGGACCTGGATCATCGCGAATCATTCCCCGGCTCCGATGAATATTCGCTGGCACGGGCCACGGTCGGCGGCCATTATAACCGGGAGATGTACAACAACCTCGATTTCGTGCTAGATTTCGCCTACCAATTCGGCACGGATCATCGCATGGGCTATGATGATATCTCGGCCTATATGGTTGCGGCTGAATTCGGCTATCAGTTTCGCTCGGAAGCCGAGCCGCGAATCGCCGCCGGTTTCGATATTACCTCCGGCGATGAGGGCGGTGAATCTACCGAACTGAATGCTTACAACAATCTTTATTATACCGGCCATGCTTTTCGGGGCTATATGGATTTCTTCGTTGCCAATCCGTTCCAGGGCTTGACCGATTTTTATTTCAGCCTGTCAGGAGAAACGGGATATTTCTTCGCCAAACTGGATGTGCATTTCTTCAATACCATGCAGGATTATTTTATCGGCGCCAATGAAACCTCCAAGGCGATCGGTCAGGAAATCGATTTCACCGCTAAAAGACAGATATATGATGGTCTGAATGGCCAGGTTGGATTGTCATTCTTCCTCCCTTCCGATGACTGGCAGGGCGAGGACTCCGACATCGCCACCTGGTTCTATTTCATGTTCACGGCGGATATAAAGTAAATAGTGCAGTATCGTAGGGCAGGTTCCCTGCGAACCTGCCATTGGGCATTTGAAAGTTAAATAGCGGCAGGATCACGGGGATCCTGCCCTACAGGGCTCATGTTCATGTCCATGTTGGAATTAATTGGATTTTGTTTGGCAGTAGTTTCTCCGCAGAAGTTAAAGAGTCCTTACCCTCATTATTTGGAAAAGATGAACCGGATCAGCAAGAAGGAACTGGAGGGAATGATGCGAAAGACTCGTATTTTCATGGACTATTTTTATCAGAAGAAGCGGCGGCTACACATTTTGGTATGAATTATAATGATGATTCGATCCGAGAAGACGTAGAATATGCTTCATTTATTTATGAAGTCAACATAATGGGTATGAAGTTTTACTGGTATTCGGGACCGGTAAAAGGAAGCGCACACTATGTGGAGGCTGGTGAGCCAATGAAAGGAATGCGTCTTACCGGATTTATCCATACTCATGGAAAGTATAATTCAGATCCAGGAGTAGCCAATGATAGATTCAGCGGAGAGTTAATTACAAAAGTTGTGGAAATTGACAAAAAAGTAGCGTAACCTTT
>CAZVLB010000022.1:0-47705 GCA_964627935.1 uncultured Ignavibacteria bacterium | reverse complement strand
TGAAAGGTTACGCTACTTTTTTGTCAATTTCCACAACTTTTGTAATTAACTCCATGGTGGATACAAATAACATCTGTGATTATGGTGAACGTTATTTCTATGATGCCAGAGGAAGAGTTAAAAAACAAATCAACTATTTTGATGCCTTTTTCGATACAACCTCAATAAATGGTCACTATGAAGTACAGATTAATGGTGAACAGCATGAGATCATTTATAATTATGATCTAAGTGACAAGCTGATCTATTTGGAATATAAGGAAGACACGATTTACTATACATATGATGATTTTGGCAGGCTTGAGAATATGGGGATTCCAGGAAATGATGACTATTACGCATCTTTGTCGTACACAGACCGAAATGAACTTGAAAGAATGAAACTCGGAACAGATATGAGTGATTCAGGATTGCAAACCATAGACTATCATTATAATGACAGGGGCTGGTTGACTTTAATCAATGACAGTTCTTCATCTGCAACAGTTGTTGGGGATCTATTCGGCCAAAAGATATATTATCATAATGATCCATATGCCAATCCTCTTGGCAGTGCACAATATAACGGAAATCTCTGGGGCCAAAAGATTTCCATTCAGGACACTTCTTTCACAAAGCACTATAATTATGATGAAATGGATAGAGTAATAGGGATTGCAAAGGATAGTGCCACTGATTACGAGGGATTTACTTACGATGGGAATGGAAATATATGGCAGAGAGGAACTCATTACAGAGGAATAATTCACTATGAATATTCTGATAGCAATCGTAATTTGATTAAATTAACCTGGGATATTCATGATTCTACCTCAGAGTATCATCATGATAATAATGGTAATATGATAAAGGATTCAAGCGCATTACGCATATTAAATATGTTCTACGATGGTTATAATAGGTTAAATGAAATAGTCGTCAATCCGGCAGCTGATACATTCAATTATAATATATGGATGGGATATAGCGTAAACAATGAAAGAATTTATAAGTTTACAATTCAGAATTGTTCTACGATTGAGTGCCCAGACTCTATGCCTGGAGATACAATTTGGGATCCATGGCCATACGGAATGGAAGGAATGGCTGGAGGCCCGCCTGAAGACACCTGTTTGCATTGTGATACATCAATAACATATTATGTTCGAGCAAAGCCAATAGGGGGTAAGGTGATAGCAGAATGGCGAAAAGACGATGAATTAGCCTCCAGGCCCGAATATCGATATTTCTATGCAGGCCAAAATCGAATTGCCATGAAGGATAAGCCAGATTCATTATATTTTTATCTAAATGATCACTTGGGATCTTCAAGAGTATTGATTGATTCGCTGGGAAATATAAGGAGTAAGTACTATTATTATACATTCGGCGAAGATGATAATAGTGTAGAAGACAAGTCACAGCCAATGGTGTATACTGGAAAACCATTTGACAATGATCATGGGATCAATCTATATTATTATGGTGCGAGATATTATAATCCGCTGCTTGGTAGGTTTATCAGTGCGGATCCTCTTGCATCAAAATATCCAAGCTGGAGCCCATATACATATACAATGAATAATCCTATTCGTTATTATGATCCAAATGGTATGTGGACAGCTACATATGATGATGATGAAAATGAAATCACAGTAACAGCAGAAGATGGTGATAATCTTCAAGGCCTATATGAGCAGATGGGGATGAGTGAAGAGGAATTTGCTAAGGCTTATAATATTGATGATATGTCTTCATTTCAAGTAAAAGCGGGTAAGACCTCATTTGATATTACTAGCCATGTAATTAGTAATACAAATTTCGTAGGTAGTGCAGCAAATTCAAATTGCCATGGTTTCGTGGCACAAGCTACAGGAGTTACTACCCAAGAAGGTAGCCTATCTCAGATGAACACCACAAATATGACTCAGACAAGCTCTCCAACAACGGGCGATGTAGCGATTTATAATATGCAAGGAACATTTCAATATACTTTTATGGATCAACCCGTTAACGCCAGTAACATACAAGGTCATTCAGCGATATTTATCGTGAACAACCAAGCGGGCCAGGCTCAATATCTAAATCGTATTAATACCGGACAACCAGTTTCGGTTAGTACACAAAGTCAAATTGTGGATTTCTTTGCGAATCCCAATAATGCCAAAGGTGGAGCCAGTGCATATAAAATTCTACCAAAGCTAAATCCGAATCCCGTTTTCTTTAGCCGATGAGGATGTTATGAAATTACTTCTATTTTATGGTATTATTGTTTGTTGTTTTTTCTTTTCGTCGGAATCCGTAATCAGCCAAGATAATACACTAGCGAACAAAATCAGGTTTGTTTCAGCGGATTCCACAGTTAATGGATATATGCTTGATAATCCTGATGTTTTACCGTTTAGTCCGGTGATTGAACCAACTTTCAATTTACCCGATTCCTCAACTGTTACTATTTTTTTAACCGACACATTGTCGATAGATACTGTCTGGATATGCAAAAATGAATCACTAAAGGCAGGTCTCTATAGTATTCCCTTTGATGTCTTTAGCGGCTTTAAGGACATTACTGGAAAAAGAGCCGTAAAATTACATTTTGAAGCGCAGCGTATATTGAACAAAATAGGTGGAATACTGGAGAATCGGTTTAGAGCTACGTTCTTTATTCTATTACCTTAAGGCCGGGATGCCCCACTGCTTTAGCAGTGGGAAAGTGAGAAAATGGCAGGGCCGGTTCCGCAGCGAACCTGCTGATGTGTTCTGAAAATTAAATTTGGCATAAACATGGGAGGCTGCCGGACTGCTGAGGAAAAAGCGTAAAAGCAAACTCCACTGGATACAGTTTGGCAGTACATACGATGCCACAGACTCTTCCGGGCAATCATATCGTTTTACGGGAAAACCATTTGACGCCGAGAATGATCTCGACATATATTACTATGGAGCAAGGTACTATGATCCTGTACTCGGCAGGTTTATCAGTGCTGATCCTCTTGCATCAAAATATCCCAGCTGGAGCCCTTATACTTATTGTTTGGATAATCCACTTAATTTCATCGATCCCGATGGAAAAGAAACCTACTTGATTTTGTATGGTAAGGGAGCAGTTAATGAAGATCGAAATGGTCAGATTAATGATGTAGGCGCATTATTTGAAGACGCTGCAAAATCCAGAGCTGAGGAAATAAAGGGCATGGAAGGTTTCAATAGCAAATCTGACAAAGTTGAACTAAAGGAAACGCCATTTAACATGGATTTCATGATGGCAATGAATAATTCATATGATTCTGGTCCAATAAAGCAAATCAATATTTTTGCTCACATGTATTCCACAGGGATCAATTTTGGAGGTGGAAGAAGCAATGAGCCTGATAAAAGGAATTTTACTACGAGAGACGTATCCTTCCTCGCTCCTGACTTTGCGAAAGGTGCAAGCATGTTTTTGTGGGGCTGTAACTCAGCCAATGATCAAAAAAAAAGAGACTAATATAGCCACTGCAATGGCGATAGCATTGGGTATACCCGTTACAGGATTTACGCGCGGATCTCATGCCAAAGTTAAAAATGGTAAAACGCATTTCGTTTCAGATGCAAATGGTAGTTCAGTGACAATTGACAGTGACGCTGAAGATGATTAGTATGGAGCTAAGGAGAAATGTATATGAGCAGCAATAGGATTGTATTTACTCTATTAATTCTTGTCCTGGCAATATCCAGTTGTCTGAGAGCGGATGATCTTGATGAATACATGGGCATGTTTTCTAAGAGAGGAAAGATTCTTGAAATCGATATCAATGAATTGTCAGAATTTGCATTCGCGGAACATGTTCAGTGTATAGATCGGCTTGTTGACATAGTGGATTCCATCAAAGGCGATCTGATAGTAATTTCCACTTATGACCAGGATGATCCCCTGTACGACTATATCTTTTTCAAGCTGGCCCAGGAGGATGTGTTTGCAAAAATGTTTGGCGCGCATATCAGTGGATCCGGCGAGCTACGCCCATGCCTTTTCGGTTACGATTCCCTATATGATATCTCGGAAGACAGCACAGAAATATTCAAGAGCGATAGATTCAGAGATATTTATCCCGGTATCTAAAAGCAGTGGAAAACATATATGGGAAATTAGCATCCCTCCTGGAATGTCCAGCAATAGGTTTTATAAACGTGGAAAAAAGAGCACAGGACCTGATTACGATTAAGCCCAGAGAATTTGATAATGGTCGATTACATGCGATTTGTTTTTTTGAATCCTACACAGCCAGATTTGGATTGGTGTATCTGTTCTTTGATATGTTTGATAAAGAAGATGTTGGGAAGAAGGTATATGTAAAGTATTATGATGATACATACCATTTAACCTATCCGGCATTGTATCATGACAGTGAGGGCGTTTTTATTACATTGGGATTTCAAATTGACCTATAGGGAAATAACTGCTATTGAACCGGTCAGATTTGTCGGTTAGGGCACATGGTTTACACTTTTTAGATATATTTTTTTCGGAAAATGTGGGAACCGGTTTTTATTTGACATTCAGGGGGGAATTTGGTCATATAATAGATAGTAGAGGCCAATTAACATGTATCCGCGCCCGGGGGGTCGGCCAACCGCGCGGCGTGCCCGACTGCTTTGGCGGTGGGATTTGGGAGAAAGGTAAAAACGAAAAACTGCTCCTTTGGATAAAGTACAGGTTTTAACAAAATGATAAATAGTCTTACAAAGTATGATATTTCGCATATAATCACTAAACTCTTTTGCGGAGGGCCATGACAGGATGACTGACAAAACAACCCAATCTCCCCGTAGCGGATTCACCGGTCTGGGCATTGCGCCAAGTTTGCTCGATGCCATCGACCGCCTCAAATTCACCGAACCCACCCCAATCCAGCGGCAGTCTATCCCCATAGCTATCGAGGGTAAGGATCTTATCGCTGTCGCCCAAACTGGGACCGGTAAGACACTCGCTTACGGCATTCCAATGATACAGCGCCTGGCCCAGATAAAGGGACGGGGTCTTGTTGTAACTCCGACTCGTGAACTGGCCCTCCAGGTTGACGAGGCCCTGAATGCCATCGGGCGATCTCTGGGACTGAGAACTACGGTACTGATCGGTGGAGCATCTATGTCAGTCCAACTCCGTTCTTTGCGACGGAAACCGCGTGTTATCATTGCTACACCAGGACGTCTGCTTGACCATCTCGAACACCGGACTGTCAACCTTGCCGACATACAAATACTTGTTCTGGACGAAGCGGACCGTATGCTGGATATGGGATTTGCGCCCCAGATCAACAGGGTTCTGGCTGTTGTTCCGAAAAATCGTCAGATGATGTTGTTTTCAGCTACCATTCCTAAGGAGATCATGACTCTCGCGCGACGCGAGATGGAATTTCCGATTCATGTCGAAGTTGCCCCCTCGGGGACCACACCCGATAAGATCATACAGGAAATGTTTTTTGTCGAAAGAGGGTCTAAAACCCAGTTGCTCGAAGTTATGCTTGAGCGATACCTCGGTCCGGTCCTGATCTTCACGCGGACCAAGCACGGGGCGCGCAAGCTTGCCCGCGAGGTCAGGTCTATGGGGCACAGGGCGTCGGAAATCCATTCCAATCGAAGTCAGGCACAGCGTCGTGAAGCGCTTGATGGTTTTAAGTCCGGAAAGTACCGCGCGCTGGTGGCGACCGATGTTGCCTCCCGCGGCATTGATGTCTCGGGAATCGAGCTGGTCGTCAACTACGATCTGCCGACAAATACGGAGGACTATGTCCATCGAATCGGACGCACCGGGCGAGCTGGCCATTCCGGCCGGTCGGTGTCTTTCGCAACTCTCGATCAGAAAAAAGATGTGAAGAGTATTGAGCGGCTGATCAAAACCGACCTGCCTGAATCGGCACTGCCACCCCTGCCGCCCGCGCGCAGGCGGATGACCACCAGTCAATCCTCAAGCAGTAGCAAGCCCTCGCGACGCCGGCCTGGGGCACAACGACCGTCGAAGAAGCCATCCCGTCCGCGCCATCATTCTGGAAAGAAGGGGAGTAAAAGACGGAAGAGAGAGAAGTAAGTTTGAGATACTTGATACATGCCTGCCCAAGAAAGTCGTGGATCGACTCCTTTGCCGACAGCCATAAAGACTGTTCGAGAGAAATATCCGGTCCGTTGGAAAGTGATCTTATTCACTATTTTAGGGCAATGCCGATTCTTGCTTAGCCAGCCACTGCTTTGGGGGTGGGATTTGGGAGAAAGAAGAACAAAGAAACCCCCACCCATAAATGGGTGGGCCACCCGGCCTTGAATATCTTTGTAATGTGATTTGATTTATTATCGATTACATTAATCCACTGCTTTTCTTAAGATTTTAATACCTTTTTAAACTGTTCTATATTTCCTGGCTCTTCAAATCTATGAATCATCCTATGGCAGTTTGCACATAATACGGCAAAATCATTTTTGGCATCCAATTCAACAACCTTTCCCGCTAACTTTGCAATAGGCTTCAAATGATGAGCTTCAATAATACGTAAAGTCCTTACCAATTTCTCCATACGAGTCTTCAAAATTAAAGCCACACACTTGACAAGTATAGCCATGTATCTTTTTTGCCATTCGAGATAATTTGGAATTTCTCTCAATTCGTCTGTGATACCTATATTTCTTCAAGTCTTCGATAGATTTCGTTTCTTTAATTTCTTCAACCTCTGACTCATCCTCAGTTTCATTTATGTTGTCGTTGTAAGAAAGGCCATCATATATTTTGACCATTTGCCTTAGTTGTGAAACCAGTGTTTCTTCATCAGGAAGATTCTTTTTTGGGTAATAGCTTGCAATAATATTCCCGGCTTCATAATAGGCAGAGAGGTCTGATTTGGAGGAAGAAGACAAATCAATGCTTAATTCCGAAAACTCTTCTGGAATATCGCCAATTTGTGCCCTGAAGTCCATGGCTCTTATTTTGAGAACACTCATTGGATTGTCTTTGTACTTTTCTCGGATTTCTGTAACACCTTGATTTAATGATAGATACACCCCCTTCATGTCTTGTCTAAATAAGTAAACCACATAATAGCCGGACTGCACAGAATCAGTTATGAGGCGATCGAAAACTGCAACCCAAGGACATTTAGCCCACTGGCCCTGTCCAGCACTACCAACAAATTCATAGGCATCTGAAAATTCTATCAAGTTCCTCAATTGCTCTGGGACTTCATGTATACTGCACCCCATTAATTGACAAAAATAGTTAAACCGGATAACCCGGAATGCCAACAGCCTGGTATCGGCCGCCGCAGAGATATCGTCAACTTCAGAGCAGATGTCCCGCGGTGCCAATGATCAGTCTGACCAGATTCAGCAGGTCTCGGCCGCCGTGGATCAGATGTCAGCCACCATACTGGAATCATCAAAAAACGCCACTGAAGCCTCAGAGGCCTCACAGAGCGCTTCTGACAGCGCATCATCTGGCGGCGAGGTGGTTAATGATACGATCGGCGGAATGCAGAGAATCACGGAAGTGGTCAAGAAATCGGCCGATTCGATCAGCAAGCTGTCGTCGTCGGCTGATGAGATCGGCAAGATTATCAGCGTGATTGATGATATCGCCGACCAGACCAATCTGCTGGCGTTGAATGCCGCAATCGAGGCCGCCCGTGCCGGTGAACAGGGCCGTGGTTTCGCCGTAGTTGCCGATGAGGTTCGCAAACTGGCCGAACGGACCGGCAAAGCCACCGGCGAGATCGCCTCCATGATCAAGGGCATTCAGTCAGAGACCGAGGAAGCCGTGCATTCCATGGAAGCTGCCTTCCAGGAGGTCGACAAGGGCCGTGACCTGACAGACCAGGCCGGTACAAAGCTCAATGATATTGTCAAAATGTCCATGCAGGTTATGGATATGATCAAGCAGATCGCCACAGCCTCGGAACAGCAGTCCTCGGCGGCTGATGATATCTCCAAAAAGATTGAATCGATTGCCGGAGTAACTGCCGAGACAGCCAAAGGTGCGGAACAATCCGCCCATGCATCACAGGCGCTGCATGAACAGGCCGAAGAACTGCAAAGCATCGTGGAAAAATTCACTTTGAAAAGGGAAACGGCTTAAGCAAAAGGGTTTCATGATTCATGCGGGAGAACTGGCGGAAAAGCATCCGTCGCTTCTCCCGTTTTTTTTGCATTGTATTCCTTCCTCTTTCCTGTTCTGGCGCAGCTTTTTTCCGGAACCGGCAGGTATACTTTGGAGTTATAAATCCATAATTAAACAAAGGGGAGAATAATGAATTTGATTGACATGACCCGGGAAAACTTCAATCAGTTGCTGACCGATTCCAAAATCCTGATCGTTGACTGCTGGGCGCCATGGTGCGCCGCCTGCAGGGATTTTCAACCGGTATACGAAAACATCGCGCAAAAATATCCACGATATACATTTGCCAAGCTGGACACCGCGCAGGAAAAAGAGGTCACAAAAAAGCTCGGTGTAGTAAACATCCCGACACTGATAATATTCCGCGATGAGATCATGATATTTATGCAACCCGGTTATATGGAGCCCGGGGGGCTGGATGATGTTATCCGGCAGGCTGAAAATATCGACATGGACCAGGTCCGGGCTCATATCGAGGCAAAGGAAAATCCGGAATAGTACGATTATGGGAACTTCTTTTTGAAGATGCGGTTGTCTATTTTTGATAATAATTGATGAAATTCAGGACATTAACTAAAAAAAGGAGTGTGGCTAATGACTGAAGAGATGAAAGAGTTCAAGAAAGAACTGAGTGTTAAGTGGATCAAGGGTGATTCCGGCAATACCTATCTTTGCCCCGTAGAAGCACTGCAGAAAATTGACCAGAACGATGAAGAACAGCTCAAGCTGATCTGTGTTGACGAGTCCACCAATCCGCAGAACGATTAGCTTAATCATGGCGCAAAATTCTGCGCCCCCACAAATTTCTTGAAATGAAATCCATGCCGGCGGAAGTTGGCATGGATTTGTAATATGAGGTTCAGAAGATGTCATTTTTGGTTGCAAAACAGGCTCCCGATTTTACCGCCAATGCGGTGATGGCAGATAACAGCATCGGGAAAATCAAATTATCCTCATTACGCGGCAAATATGTGATCCTGCTCTTTTATCCACTCGATTTTACTTTCGTGTGCCCGTCGGAAATCCTGGCTTTTGATGAGGTCCTGGATAAATTCAGGGAGCGCGAAACGGAGATAGTGGCAATTTCGGTTGATTCGGAATATACGCATCTGGCCTGGAAAAAAACGCCGGTAGAAAAGGGCGGAATCGGGCCGATCCGTTTTCCGCTGGTGGCCGACCTTAATAAGGATATCGCCCGCAGCTACGGTATTTTGCTGGAGGAGGGCGTGGCCCTGCGCGGATTGTTTTTGATCAACAAAGAGGGAATCATCCGGCACGCGCTGATAAATGATGATTCGCTGGGACGATCCGTTTCAGAGGCTCTTCGTATAGTCGATGCGCTCAGGTTTCATGAGCGAAGCGGCAATGTCTGCCCGGCCAACTGGGAAGAGGGGCAGGATGGTATGAAGCCCACCTCGGACGGCGTGGTCGACTACCTCTCCAAATTCGCCAAAAAAAGCTGAATAAATTATGCCAGTGCGCCCCACTGCTTGAGCGGTGGGATTTCGAGCAAATGCATAGTGAGCCGATAATACCTCATCAGTTATCTGTGTCCGGCAGATGCCACTTCCGTAGCCTGTGTCCGGCAGATGCCCACATCTGCCGTTTATTTGTGTTCCCCTCTATCTTAGCAGGAGAATTTCCAGCGATCAAAGACAGTCGATGAAGTGCATGGTTCCTATGCGACGTGTTTGTTATGCCTGTGTCCGGCAGATGCCCACTTCCGTAGCCTGTGTCCGGCAGATGCCCACTTCCGTTATCTGTGTCCGGCAGATGCCCACTTCTGCCGTTTATTTGTGTTCCCCTCTATCTTAGCAGGCGAATTTCCAGCGATCAAAGACAGTCGATGAAGTGCATGGTTCCTATGCGACGTGTTTGTTATGCCTGTGTCCGGCAGATGCCCACATCTGCCGAGTATTGAATAATTTGGACAATCAACACACCCCCATTATCCAGCTCGAATCATATCATTTTTCTTATTTAATTCTCATAATATAATTGACAAATCCCGCGATCTTATGAAATTAATAAATACGGGACCATTTTATAGACTTTCATCGCAGGCAGGGGAGACGGGGTAGGTCGAAAAGGACTTCATTATGATTCGATTGGGTCAAGAATGATAAAACTGAATCTGATCATCGCATTTTTCATGGGGCTCTTGATTATGCCCTCCGGAGCATTTGCCCAGGTATGCGGTGATGCGAATGGGGACGGCAGTATAAATGTAAGTGATGGGGTTTCTATAATTAATTATTTGTTTGTTGATGATGAAGCGCAATTGGAAAATGCTGATGTAGATAATTGTGGCACTATAAATATCTTCGATGCATATTATTGGTGGCATCTTATGCTGTTTGGTAATTCCAAACTGTGTCATGGTGACTACGTTTGCGATCCACCGGAAGGCAAATTCAGGGCGGACATGGGCGGACCCGTTGAGACATCCGGTTTTACAGGTGATTCAGTCGCCATATCACTCTATATAACATCCGACAGCATCCTGGAGGCTTTCACATTGGGTTTTGCATTAAGCTCATCGGATGTCTATGCTACCTCCGTGGAGGTTAATGATACCTTTTCCAAAAGATATGGATCACGGCCGCCCTATTATAAGAAACCTCTAAATAAGTTTTATGTTTACGGGGTAAACAGCCAGAGGTATCATCTTACAAGTCTGGACAGTGTACACTTAAAAATTTGGATCCAGATTCCAAAAGGCACGCCGGCGCAGGTCATCGACCTGGACAGCTGTTCGGATTTCTCCCCCGGCTCGAATATTGACTTCATTTTCGCTACACACCATCGCGCATTCACCCCCGATTACATCGATCATGGCCCGGAGTTGATTATCACCTATCCCGATTATATATGCGGGGATGCCAATGGCGACGGAATGTTGAGTTTGTCGGATTGTGTCTGGATGATGGACTTCTTTTTTCTGCATGGGCCCGATCCGGTATACTATCTCTCAGGTGATTTGAATTGCGACCAGGACCTGAGTGTGTCCGATCTGATCTGGCTGATAAATTATCTCTGGTGGTCGGGCTCAGCGCCCTGCGATATCGATGCCGATGGCTCGCCTGATTGCTGAGCATCCGCCCGACCTCTATTCCTTACCATAATTGTACTGTATCCTCTTGTCGTACATATGTTTTTCATTGACTAAAAATGTATTTGAATTATCTTAAACGGTACAGGATAAAAGCCTGCATATGAACTTATCCGATTTCGGCAGAAAATACTTATCTCGTTTATAAATTATGAACCGCTTGATATTTGAAATCCTGTCCGGCCTGATCATGACCCTCATGATCCACAATCAACTCATCAGCAAGGCTGTGGTTGCCCTGCAGGATTGATCCCGCCAGAGTACACTTTTTCCAGGATACAGGTCAATAAATTTTGTGGAGGTTTAAAAATGCAAAAGAATAAACACAGAAAAGCCATACTAATGGCAATCTTTCTGGCGGTGCTGATTTTGGCAGTCCCAGGATTCGGCCAGCTTAGCGATGAAGATATCGCCGAACTGAAAGAGCAGGCGGCACGTGAAAACTGGACCTTCGAGATCTCTGCCAATCCGGCCACGCAGTATTCGCTCGACGAATTATGCGGCCTGGTTGAACCGGAAGGCTGGTGGGAGGATGCACGTTTCGATCCCTGCATCCCGAAAAGGGAACTGCCGGTCAGTTTTGACTGGCGCGATTCCTCGGCCTGCACTCCGGTTAAAAATCAGGCCAGTTGCGGAAGCTGCTGGGCCTTTGGCACAGTCGGGCCATTGGAAAGCAACATACTGCTCAAGGATAACCTCGAGGTTAATCTTTCCGAACAGTGGCTGGTCAGTTGTAATTCCGATGGATGGGGCTGTGACGGGGGATGGTTCGCGCATGATTATCATCAGTGGAAGACAGACCCCTGCGGCCAGACCGGCGCGGTTTATGAAAGCGACTTTCCATATACAGCCACCGATCAATCCTGCAATTGCCCCTACCCGCATCATTTTACAATTGACGGCTGGTCTTATATTGGCAGTTCCTATGGCGTGCCGGCTGTCGACGCAATAAAACAGGCTATTCTCGACTATGGCCCGGTATCGGTGGCGGTGGAGGCCACCTCGGCCATGCAGGGTTACGATGGAGGAATCTTCAACACACCCGGCTTCGGCGATGTCAATCATGCCGTGGTACTGGTCGGATGGGATGATACCCAGGGAACCAATGGTGTCTGGATCATGCGCAACTCGTGGGGCTCCGGCTGGGGCGAGGAAGGCTATATGCGCATTGAATATGGCATCTGCCAAATCGGTTACGGCGCCTGCTATATAGAATATTCCGGGCTGGACAAAATTGCCTTCGATTTCCCCTCCGGCATCCCGGAAAGCGTCATCCCCACTGACGAGTTCACACTCGATGTTAATATCAGCGGTGTTTATGGCGGCGTAGCGGTTGAATCGAGCGCGCAGTTCAACTATTCCATAAATTCACAGCCATATCAGTCAATACCGATGACCTATATTTCCGCCGACCTGTACCAGGTGACATTGCCCGATCTGGAATGCTTCGACTGCCTTGACTTTTATGTCAGCGTGCAGGAATCTGAAGGCGAAGTCTATAATGATACCGATCCGGCTTACCCACACATGATTGTGGCGGCAACCGAGGCATTGCAGGCTTTTGCCGATGATTTCGAGAGCGACCTGGGCTGGACAGTCAGCGGTTTGGTCGATGACGGCGCCTGGAACCGTGGAGTACCGGTCAACGGCGAGCGCGGTGATCCGGCTTCTGATTATGATGGTTCGGGACGCTGTTATCTGACAGATAATGTCTCCGGCAATTCCGACGTGGATGGCGGGACGACGACATTGATATCACCCACATTCGACCTGTCGGAATCTGACGGCCAGATCAACTATGCGCGCTGGTATTCCAATAGTTTCGGCAATGACCCATACAATGATGAAATGCATATATTCATCTCCAATGATAATGGTGCGAGCTGGGTTCTGGCCGAGACTGTCGGACCGGTCGAGCAGGCCTCCGGCGGATGGTTCGAGAATTCATTTTGGGCCTCGGATTTTGTTACTCCCACGGACCAGATGAAACTTCGTTTCGATGCTTCCGATTTGAATGATGGTTCGGTGGTCGAGGCGGCGGTCGATGCTGTCGTTGTGAAGACATTTTTATGCGGCCCGCAATATATCTGTGGCGATTCCAATGGCGACGAGATCATTAATGTCAGCGATGCGGTCTATATCGTCAATCATATATTCGCCGCTGGCAACCCGATCGATCCGATGGAAGCCGGCGATGCCAATTGCGATGGATTATGCAATGTTTCCGATGCGGTCTGGATCATAAACTTCATCTTCTCGAGCGATAAAACGCCGTGTGACCTTGACGGCGATGAAATCCCGGACTGCTGATGATATTGTATTTTTAGCTGATCATTGCAGCCTTTTTGAGTTCAATAGCCGCGGCGCGATCTTCCGCGGCTATTTTATATGCCCAGATCGGGAGCACGATAAACTGATAGCCGAAGATAGCGATCACTGTCAACAGGCTGATAGCCGCACCATACAACCAGAATGATATCAGCGACGCCCCCACCACAACACCCAGGTAGATGGCTGCAGATTTAAACCATCTGTCGACATAATTCATGCCCAGTGCGCCATAAATCGGCGAGGGCAGCATACCTATCTGTGCGCTGAAAAACAAAATCAACACCAGCGCGCCCGGTAATGTGGCGAAAATCACCGCAAAATGCGGCTTTTTGTAATAATCATCAGAACCGGCAATATCCCTGAGTCTGTCCACTTTTGCACCTGCCTTTTGGTTTTAAGAGATTTTAATCTGTCTATATTATAAATAGTGGCCAATTATTTCTTTGGTATAATCTTTTAATAGTATTGTCAACTTAATTCTTGGCAAAATAATCGGGCTCCTTTATATTCAGTGCGGAGCCCAATGTGGTATCCCCACCTTTTTCTCTGACTACATTTCCATATTCTCGATGTGCGGAAGGAATAATATGATAAAGACCTGTTTAGTTGCGATGCTTATTGCGCTGTCAGCTTCTTTAGCGATGGCACAGACTCAGGAATGCGCCACAATTGTGACTGAGGAACAATTGCAGGCCGAATACGACCGTCTGGATAAATATGCCGAAATGATGATGCGTGATGACGGCCTGCATTACTCGATACCGATAACATTTCATATTGTGCGGCGCTCTGACGGAACCGGCGGATTTACACTGGATGAGCTGGATTCGATTATTGACACAACCAATATGATGTATGTGCCGATGAATGTCAGCATTTACCAATATGGCCCGGTGGATTTTATAGACAGCGATGGTTTCTTCTATGACATGGATGATAACGGCGACTGGAACAGTCTTCGCCAGACAAATACAATACCTGAGGCACTAAATATATATTTTGTACAGCCAACCGATACATCCGGATTCGGTTACTGCGGGCTGTCCTCATTTACGACATCAGCCGTGCAGGGCATTATCATGAATGTCATCTGTGCCAGCGCCAGCAATAATAAATCTACCATGGCTCATGAAATCGGGCATTATTTTGATCTATATCATACCCATGAAACGTTCTTTGGCGATGAATGCCCTGACGGTTCCAATTGCAGCGCAACGGGTGACCTGATCTGCGACACCCCGGCCGATCCGAATCTTTATAGTGGCGGAACATACTATGTGACCGACTATCCCGAATGCGCCTATATCGATATTCCCGAACCACCGCCGGCATGCGGACCCGAGCCATACAACCCGCAGACTGAAAACCTGATGTCCTATTCGCGCAAATTGTGCCGTGACCTGTTTACGGCCGGGCAGACCGACAAATTCCGAACCGTGATGATAAACCTGCGAACAGAACTTTTCTACGGTATCGAGGGGTTTTTTGTGCTGCCCTCAGGTTTCGAGGGCAGTGTTGTCAGCCTGGGAAGTACATTCGATTCGACTATAACGATAAAGTGGGCCTATCCCGATCCGGTCGATATCATAAGCTCCAGCAATTCGCTCGGCAGGCTGAGCGTCAGCGGATCATTTCCGACTCAACTGAATCAGGGCGATTCGATGATTATCGATGTCTCTTTCGATGCTTCCGATCTCTTGTCTCAATGTGATCTTGGCAACTATTATGATACGATTAGTATCACAACCACCAGCCCGACATTATTACAGATCGACATACCATTTGAATTATCGATAGCGTATCTTCAGCCCGATTATGCTCAAAAGCAAATCGGACCATCGTGCCTGCGCCTGACAGTTCCAAATACTCCCGCTATTGGCGATATCAGCTCACAGGCTTTCTATGCTGATGGCAAAAATCATCTCTATGATGGTTCACTTTTGATAGGAATGATTGATGGTACTGATACAGTTGTATATATGGACTTCTTCAGCCAGCAGGATTTCACGGTTATAGACAGCTTCATTCCCGGTGTGGACTTGCCTGGCCGTCAAACGCAAACGCTTCGATTTGCCACCCCGGACAACAAAATTCATGGGGAGGCGAAATATATCTATGGATACAGCGATCAGGATCTGGATTCATGTCAGTATATCCTGATAGATTATATCTTTTCCAATCCATGCGATACAGCCATTACATTCATCCCCGGCATTGCCTGCGATTTTGAAGTGGATACTGATATCGGCTTTGAAAACAATGCCACAACCTCGGCCATCTATGATTATGTACAGGTACACAACCCAAATACCGGTAAGCATTGCGGGCTGGCATCACTATACAACTGCACCGGCCAGACAGTTTTAAGGCCAATCGATAATACGGTTTTGATCTGGCCCAATGGCTACCTGACCGACCGCGATGCCTACACTGAGCTTGCGGCTCCATCCGATGGAGACTCTGTGGCGCTTACCGATGTTTCGGCGCTGATATCATTCGGCCCGATAACACTGGCCCAGGGCGAGGAGGCACGCTATCGTGCGGCCCTGCTTTATAACAATGACAATCCTGATAACCTGGATGAGACCATTCTGGATATTTTCAATCTGGAGATTTATCCTGCTTATGATCTGGACAATGATTGCATCCTGACATCTGAGGATAACTGCCCGGATGTTTATAATCCCGATCAGCTCGATTCCGACCAGAATGGTATCGGGGATGCCTGCGAGTTTACTTATATGTGCGGCGATACTAATGATGATGGTGCTGTTAATGTCAGTGATGCTGTCTGGATCATCAACTATGTTTTTGTTGGCGGGCCGGCCCCGGAACCATTAGCCGCGGGCGATGCCAATTGTGACAGCGCGGTCGATATCTCCGATGCGGTCTGGATCATTAACTTTGTATTCGTGGATGGCAATGATCCATGTGATATAAATGGCGATGGTCTTCCCGACTGTTAAAATGAATTGTTTCGGAATTCTGAACCCGCCGATGAAATCTCGCCGGCGGGCTTTATCATTGGGGCTCTACTGTTTAAACTTGAATAGTTGAAGACCATTAGTTACTTAGTATTTCAGAATAATTTGAAGTGTATGATCGAATGAGGGAAATATATGTTCAAAAGAAGTCTCCTGATTTTAATTGCAACGGCAATGCTTGCCGGGCTTATTCCCGGATGCGGTGGCGAGAGCGAGGAAGCAAACCTTAAGGATGATGCCTTGCGTATTGCGGCCATTTATGTCGAGGCACGTAATCATAGCAGATTTGAGATGCTGGATGAAATCTATCATCAAAATGCAGTTATCTATGATCCCTTTCAACCCAATGGCATTCAGGGGCTGGAAGATATCAAAAAATACTTTGCCGTTTTTCATCAGGCCTTTCCCAAAGGTGAATTCCAGATCAAGGATATCTTTTCCGGGCCTGAGAAGATTGTACTGCAATGGTCATTCAGCGGAATTCATCAGGGGCCGTTAGGCAATGTCGAGCCATCAGGAAAGCAGATAAATTTTAATGCGGTCTCGGTTTCGACAGTTGAAGACGGCAGGGTGACATTGGAAATCGGATATTTCAACCTGATGGATATATACAGCAAACTTGGATTCAGGATTATTCCGCCTGCAGAGGATACGACTGAACAGCAGGAGCAGCGCTAAAAATCCGATCATAAAAAAGGCGGCCGATATACAGCCGCCTTCTACGCGCCCTTAAAAAAAATCTCTTACTTGAATCTTCGTCTTAACAAACCTGCGCCGCTTAGCCCCAGTCCGATCAGGAGCAGGGTTGATGGCTCGGGTACGACACTGGTTTTCACGCCCACGATCATATCGTTGTGGTCTTTATCGGTTGTAAAAACGCCGCTGTCATCGATATAGATCAGGTAATCGTATTCGCCGTATGTTTCAAAATCCTCGTGGTCGTTATCGAAATAATAGCTTGTATTATTGCTTTTGAATGCGCGCACATCATAAACATAAAAGTACTGGTAGGCATTGTATTTTGTGCCGGTTGTGGCGCGCCAGTCACGCTGCGAACTGAGCATCGGGTCAGTTAGATCATAAATGTCGTTTTCATTTTTATCGGCCCATAGCCATAATCCGATCTGTGTATCGGTGGAGATATTCGTATTCACCGTATGAACCGGCTTGTCCTCACCCTCGAAAACCGTAGTCAGGCTGCCGTCACCGGTATAATAGCCGAAGGAATTAGTGGAATGCCAGCCGGAATATTCCGCCAGAAGCGACCATGATTGATAACCTTTATTAAAACTGAAATGGATATTTTGATCCGGGTCACGCATGGAATTCAGCTCCACGTTGTTTACATAAAGCCGCGGAAATGCCTCGGCCTGAATTGTGAAAGCCATCATAAGTGCAGTTACCACCGCGAGCATTAGTTTGGTTTTCATGGCAATCACTCCTTTACTCGTTTTTGTCAAACTTCAAAGATTTTTCATTTAATATAACAAGCATATTTTATGCCATAAAAAATCAACCAAATATCAACAGGTTAACTGCGATATCCCGATTTCTGTGTGAATCGATTTGCATATTTATATAGCTAATCTTCATAGATTTGCGAAAATGGTGGATGTTAGGGGCGATTATAGTGACGCACAATCAGAATGGCAGGTAATTTTCGCCAAATACCAGTTTTGAGCCGATATGACCTGAGATGAGAATTATAATCGCGCCGGAAATCAGCGCAAGCAGGTAAAGGACACGTAATTTGCCGCTCAGCATACGTGCAACAAACAGCCTTAATGAAAGAGCAAGCAGGGCCAGGCCGGCGACGATGAAATTCAGGTTGCGATGGACCAGGATGCGGTCATGGGTTTCTGTTCCGCCTTGTGTCCAGGAGGCATTTATCAGCCCGCTGACAATTGCCGGTATGAATGAGAGGAGAGTGAGGATCAGCAGGTAAAAACCGGCCCTGTGAATATCCTGACGGTTGTATATATAGGCCACCAGTTCGACCAGAAACAGCAGAAACATCCAGCCCAAAGGAAAATGCACCAATGCCGGATGGAACTTTCCGATCAGAGTGATGATCGAAAAACCGGCGGGTGCCTGTGTAACCTGCTCGGTTACATCCTCTACCTCATCCAGCTGAATATCCTCAAAATCCTCACCGGCAAATTCATCCATCTCAGTCTTCCGCTGAGCGGTGGCTGCTGCCCGGGCGGTATCCTGAAGGCTATCAGCCTGAGGCTGAGAAAGCAGCAGGGATGCTCCGCAAAAAATAATAAGCATCAAAATTATGGCGGTATTGAATTTATTCATCAACCGGTACCTTGACTACTACACGGCCCTTATAGATTCTGGCCGGATATGTTTGCAATGGTTCACTTGCCGGTTTTTTGACGACCGTACCATCCAGATTGAAAGTGGAGCCGTGGCAGGGACAGATAATCAGGTTCACATCAGGATGATACTCAACCGTGCAGTTCTTATGTGTGCAGACCGGATTTATGGCCTTGATGCTGTCATCTTTGTCGCGCACAAACATAATCTGCCGTTCTCTTATTTTCAGGATTGCCCATCCTCCTGTCTTTTGCAGTTTTTCTATCTGCTCCAGCTTGAAGGCGATGTTTTTTGTGTCCTTGCTGAAAAGCAAAGAAGGTGCCAATGATGTTGCAGATAAAATCGCCAGTGCCCTTAATGCCGTTCTTCTCTCCATGATCTTTACCTTTCAATTAAATCAAAGACCTATCTCCCGCGTTATAAAGAATCCCAGTGTCAGTTGATCGAAATCATTGGGCGTATTGGATACGATCCCATCAGCTGAAATATAGCGCGTATTCGAAATCAGGATCGCGAATGAATGACGGTTCGTGATAATCTTGACCGCCGATGATACCGCCGGCTGCTTGGCGGCAAACCCGGAAACATTGCCGACAATCTCGAAATTAAACAGCACTTTTTCACTGAACCTGTATTCGGCATAACCGGCTACGGCCGAGGAATGATGCTGGTCCGAGAGAGCTTTGGATTCACCCGAAGATTCGGAATGATAAAGAAATCCTCCTCCCAGGTTCAGCCTGTGAATGAATTTTCGATTGAACAGGAGTTGCCCGAAAAATCCGTGAGCGTCCTCGAAATCCTCCTGCGCAAACCAGCTCACGCCTGATCGCAGCGCCAGATTGAGCGGATCATGTTCCTGGTCCAGAATCTGCCAGCGACCATCGAATTCATAGGTGTCAAAAAGCTCGGTGGTGCCATTGAGCCGATACATACCCAGGTCAAGAAAGTCGAAAACCCCGAAGCGTAAACCGAGGCCGACCTTCAGATTGCCTGCATCGAAACCGAGCAGGTCATGAAACGGATCCTCGTCAATCTGCTGATGAAGGCGGTGGTCGATTACGATCAGGAAAGAATGTTTACGCATTGATCTGGCGCTGAAAACGCTGATTGCCCGATCCAGGAGCGCATAGGCTTTGGGATTGGCCCACCATTCCTGAGTGACATCGGCCACATCGACCATCTCGACTTCCTCTATATCCGGCTCCTCCTCCTGAGCAATTGCCGGACCTGAAAACAGAGCTATGCAAACCAAAAGAAAAACAGGTATCCCAAAAGCAAGTCTCATCTATTCCTCCAGTCCATCATCGATCCACTGCTGGAAGATCGCTTTCAGCGAATCCGAAAGCGGACCGCTATCGGGCGGCATCGTTCCAGCCTGGACACGGGCGTTAGCACGAGTCGCATTGTCTTTGGCAAGTTCATATGTATTAAAATTGACATCCACCGGCGCACCATTGCGTTCAGCTCCCTGGATGTTTGTGGAATGGCATCTCAGGCAATTATCCGGGAAAATCTCTGCCATATCATTTGTGTAAGTGACTTTTTCGGGATTGATGAAATCACCGCTTCCAACGGGATCGATTTTTTCTCCGCAGGCAATGGTCAATAAAAACAAAATAAGCGCGGCAGATAAAATAGCCTTAATTAGTTTACCCGGCATACAATTCTCCCAGGAATACTTTATGATGTGTAGTTGTCTTGTTCAATCCAGTGGTTGTTACTTTTTACAATTTGGAGATGATGCAAAAAGTTCAGTATTTTTGAGAATATATTAAAAGAAAGGAATACGGGGATTAGTCTTTTTTGGCAGCTTCCTTTTTAAGTTCTTGCCACCAGGCGATTCGTTCAGCAATTTTTTTCTCGAAGCCCATGTCCGATGGAGTATAGAATTTTCTTTGCTTCAGTTTCTCCGGCAGATATTCCTGCTCCACAAAGGCCTCTTCAAAATCATGAGCATATTTATAGTCCTTACCATAGCCCAGATCTTTCATCAATGAGGTAGGGGCATTACGAATATGTAATGGCACAGGTAAAGAGGGATTCTCCCTCACAGCCTGCTGAACTTTTCTATATGCGGCATAGACCCGATTCGACTTGGGGGCTGTGGCCAGATAGATGGTACATTCGGCCAGCGCCAGCTCGCCCTCCGGGCTGCCCAGGAAATGATAGGCATCACGGGCATTGATTGCAATCAGAAGCGCATTGGGGTCTGCTGTGCCGATATCCTCGACCGCCATACGAACCAGCCGGCGGGCCACATAAAGCGGATCCTCGCCCGACTCCAGCATCCGTGCCAGCCAGTAAAGCGCAGCATCCACATCCGAACCTCGTACTGATTTATGCAGGGCCGAGATGATATTATAATGTTCCTCACCGTCTTTATCGTAATGCAATGTTTTCTTCTGCAGAACACGGCTGACATCCTTCATTTCGATTTCCTGGCCGGGCTGATTGAAATGAGAGGCAATCAGTTCCAGGTAAGAAAGCGCCCTGCGCGCATCGCCATCGGCCACCTGCGCCAGATAGTCAATCACATCATCAGGGAACTGATTGGGATAATCTCCCAGGCCCCGTTCCCGGTCCTGCAGTGCTCTTTTCATGATCAGCTTTATATCATCCTCGGACAGCAAATTCAGGGTAAACACCTGACAGCGAGACAATAGCGGCCTGATTACCTCGAAAGAGGGATTTTCTGTAGTTGCGCCGATCAGGATTATCACGCCCTTCTCGACATAGGGCAGGAAAAAATCCTGCTGAGCCTTGTTGAAACGATGAATCTCATCAATAAACAGGATCAACTGCTTGTTGTAATGCAGCCATTCTTTCTCGGCCTCATTTATTACCCGACGGGCATCCTTGATCCCCGATGATACAGCCGAGAAAAAAACAAAGCGGAAATCTACATGACGTGCGATTACCGATGCTATCGTGGTTTTTCCCGATCCGGGAGGGCCCCATAAAATCATCGAGGGCACCTTGCCGCTTTCGATTGCCACACGCAGGGGAGCGCCCCGGCCCAGCAGATGATCCTGGCCGATTATATCTTCTAGTTTACGCGGACGCATCCGTTCCGCCAATGGTTGCGGCTGGCCAACAGGCTCTTGATCAGGATTTTTATCGAACAGTTCCATGGGCTTTCAATTTACAAATGCTATGAGAATAGGCAATGACATATTTTCAGGCCAGCCGTGAAATAATCTCATCGGCCAGAAATTTTCCCCTATCGGTCAGGCGAAGATGATTGCCCTTTAGTTCAGCCAGGCCCGAATCTTTCAGCCCATCGATTATATAGGACTTCTTTTTTCGTAAATCTTCACCGTTCAAACGCTGATAATGATTCAGGTCAACACCTTCCTTGAGGCGCAGCGAAAGCATCAGATATTCCTCAGCCAATCGGCCGGGATTCAGCTTTTCCTTCATCGACACAGGCAATTTGCCGTCTTCCAGGTCCTTAAAATATTTCTCCAGGCGGGCATGATTGGCCCGGCGGATGCCGCTTTGATGAGAATGTGCCGATGGTCCCAGGCCGATATATTCGCCCGCTTTCCAGTAGTTCAGGTTATGACTGCACTGCGCGCCCGGTTTGGCGAAATTGGAAATCTCGTATTGAATGAACCCCGCTCCATCGAGATAATCCATGGCCTCCCCAAACATGTCCGCCTGAAGATCATCATCGAGCGGCTTGATCTGATTTTTGCTCAGGCGCTCGTAGAGCGGGGTGCCGTGCTCATAAGTCAGACAGTAAAGCGATATATGGGCGGGATCAAGCTCAATTGCCCTATGAAGGCTGTGCTGGAAATCCTCGAGAGTTTGCGCCGGCAGGGCAAAAATCAGGTCCAGTGAAAAATTGCTGAATCCGGCATCACGCAAAGTGGCAACCGCCGCCTGGTTATGTATGCTGTTATGGCGGCGGCCCAGGAATTCCAGCTCATGGTCATGGAAAGACTGGGTTCCCAGCGAGATCCGGTTGATCCCGCAATCGTCATAGGCCCGCAGCTTATCATAGCTGACATCATCGGGATTGACCTCGATTGTAATCTCCGAAAATCCGGGGTTATCAGAAAATGTCTTTTGAGCTTTATTGACCAGCCTGCCTATATTGTCCGTTTTCAGGAGCGAGGGTGTGCCTCCGCCGATATACAATGTTTCCGCGGCTGACGGGGATTGCTCTTCTTTCAGCAGGTCGATTTCTTTCAGGATGCTGTCCACCAGCCGGTCCTCGACCGAGAGATCGGTCTGAGAATAGAAATCGCAATAGGGGCAGCGCGACTTGCAGATCGGGATATGAATATAAATGCCCGGTTTCACATTGAAAATATAGTCAATATTTCCGGCTGATCAAAACGTATTTTTATGACAGGGGAAATTGCTAATAAAAATAGCGAAATTCCTAAATAGATGGACTTCAGTTTTTTTCAATCTGCCGATAATAGTAATAGGGAGTCCGATAATTTTATCCCGGTGGGGCAGGATTCCGGCGTATTTTCGGGGTTTTTTGAAAAATACTCTGGTCTATCTCATTTAACAGTTTATAATCGTGATAGCGTCAGTACTTTTCGAGGTAAATTAACAATTTAAGATTGGAGCAGATAGAGAGGTTCAGGGATGAAATATTTTTTGAGGATGCTTTTTCCGTTGTATATCTTGTTTCTTTTCACGGTCGCGTTTCCTGAGGAGAACAAGTCCAGCACGGAAGAAACCACCAGTCCGGATCAGATCAAGCTGAATATCAAGTTTGCGCCTGAGATTCAGGAACGGATGCCGGTCGGGGTGGACAGCATTTTCGAAAACAGCCTGGACAGGATTTACTGCTGGAGCTCCGTGGTGCGCGAATACGGCGATACCATCAAAATCTATCATGTCTGGAGTTACCAGGGAATAGAACAGTCCCGTGTGCCGATAGAAATTACCTCGCCCGCCTTCAGGGCCTTCACATTTCAAAGCATACTGCCCGAACAAACCGGCGAATGGACGGTTTATATTGTAGACAGCACGAATAATGTGCTGGGGATGTCCAAGTTTCATGTTGAGCCGGATGAAAAAACAGCATCATCCACCTGATTAATTTGACCCCGTTATGTACGTAGATAAACACAAGCTGGCCATATTTGAGAAAAGATACGGCAGCCCGCAAATTCTTAAAGCCTCTTTTCAGATGAATCCGCGCGAATATGACGGCCTGCTGGGCAGTCAGAAATATGGCCGTTGTCATGATGTTACTTTTTTCATCCGCAAAGATGATAAATGGATTGTCAATGCCAAGCACTGGTATCCGCCAGGCCTCTATCGTATTCCCTCCGGCGGAATAAATCCCCATGAAACGGTGGAGGAGGGAGTTCTGCGCGAAGCCTACGAGGAAACCGGTACACGGATCAGGTTAAATGACTATTTCCTGCGGATTTATGTCAATTTCTCATGCGATAACAGATCGGTGGACTGGGTTTCGCACCTGATCTCTGCCGATTGGATTTCCGGAGATTTAAGACCGATCGACGTAAAAGAAATTCGAGAGGTTCATCTGGCAGATCAATCGGAGTTCGAGGGTTTTGCCGGGATTATGCTTAAATCGAATATAGGCGGGCTGCATTATCGCGAATTTCTGCACCGCAAAGCATTTGAAATTCTGGCCGGAAAATCATTGAGCCGCTGATTACTCCTGCAGTTTATCCTCAAGATGATAAATACATTCGGAGGGATTCCTGATACCCTCCAGGCAGATCAGGCTGCGTCTGCGGCCATCCTTGTCTTTCCTTAAGTTATTGTTTTCAACCAGTATGCCCTGAGAGCAGCGAATACATTTCTCGGGCTGAACCGGTATTTTCGTGGCTGTCTGAGTGGCCGCTATTATATCCGACATTTCGGGCTGGATACCTTCTCCACGTTGCTTGATTTCTATATTATGCGTACGGTTAAAAATCAGCCGGCCGTAACTGAAATTAAAGCGTGCCTGCGCCTCGAATATATCGCCGTCCCGAAAGCCGAATCTCTCCTGGGTTTTCTGTGATATCCATGCGAATGCCGTGTCATCGAACAGGTCATAATTTACATAGACCCCATCCAGAACCAGAATCCATCCATTGAATCTGAATTTCTGTGGCGGCCCACCATTGGATGGTATAAGATTGGGTTTTATGCTTACAATCTCGGCATCGATCTCCACCAGGCGACCGTCATTCTGGCTGACCCAGTGATCGAAATCCTCCTTCTCACGCAGAAATTCACGATATTTTTCATCGCTGACTTTCAGCCTGGGGGCCTGGCAGTACTTTTCTTCGTAGTATTCTTTGCAGGAGAAGCATTTACGTCCCACGTGCGTGAACTTTTTGGGGCATGAATGGCCCTTATTCAGAAGCCGGCAGCGCCAGATAAAATTTATACAGCCCTGCGGATAACAGTTCTTCTCGGAAAGCACATAATAGGTGGAGACATTACCGCCGAAGCGATGATGATCGGAATGGTTGCATGAGAAGATATCGTGCCGTTTATATTGATTGCGGTAGATGTTCTGCATGAGAATGCCTTTTCAGTATATACGCAGGAATGGCAAGGCGGGGCAAGATAAAATTAAATCGCAACTTAGCCTGACAGTCTCCCTACAGGGTATGGTGCGTTCCCCATAGTGATTCTGACCATAATAAGCGCCGGTTTCACTCTGAAACTGCGGGTTGGATTTATAAGACATAATATTTCAATGACTTACATGCCCGGCTGGCCTATTTTTGCGCAACCGACCGCGATGGCATTGACGTTGCAATCCATTCTGCCAGAACATCGAAAGGCAGGTTTGCAATGAAGGTCAAATTCACGTTAACCATGGATGATCTGACAGTTGAGGGGAAACATTATGATGCGGTCACGATTGACTGGGTATCCGAGGTAGCCCAGGAGGAAGTCCTAAATCTCTCCCAGCAATGGATCACATCGCAGAATTTTCTGACCCAGCGCATGGTCGGCCTGAGCCGGGTGGGCGAATCCTCGCTGACTATCGAGCCGGTTGATGATTTGGAGTAGTGATTTTATGCCTGAATTCGCTATTCCCATATTCGCATTTTTAAGCCGGATCGCGGCAAATTTTGGCGCTGATCTGCAGCATTATCATATGCAGCTGGTGATCCGTTTCGGCGAGCAGGTAACCATGCTGATCTATCTCTGCGCTATTTTTCTGGTTCTGCTGATTTTTTTCAAGGTATTCAAGCTGGCTTTTAATCTTTTGCGCTTTGTCGTGATTCCATCGCTGGTAGTCGCCTATGTCGCCTCCACTTTCTTTTCATTAAGCCTGATGGCTGCGATTCCGATGGCGGGCGCCGGATTTTCATTTCTGTATCTTCTTAAAGCTTAGTCGGCAGGCAAAATTATTGATAGAAAACAATGGGTATGGTCAAAATCCCATTGTTTTTTTATTTTCTGTCCTGTTTCAAATCCGGTAAAATCATCCCATCCCATTGCAGTAGTGTCATTTACAATAATCTAACCAGGCGGCACAGGCATTGCAAAATACTCCCTCAGGTAAACACTAACCTAAAGCCGGAGCAAAACAGTGCCAAGGAAATTTTCTTTATGCCCGCTGTGCGGAAAACAGCTTCAGAAGGCCGGACGCAAGAAAGTCTGCCTCTCCTGCAATATCGAGGTCTACGGCGACACATTTCGCCATAAGGATGTAAGCACCACACAACTACCGCGCAAATAACAGCGATTCGAGGGGAGCCTGTAAAATGAGCAAGAGCGACAACTGCCCGATTTGCGGCAAGAAGATGCGTGAATTCAATGATGTCAGGATATGCGTCGACTGCAACGACCGTTACGGCGACTATTATAATTTCTTTTCCCGGGCCGTCCAGGAATTCAAGGGCAGCGATGGCCGTGAAATGGTTATTATCGAATGCCCCGGGGCAACCATCTATGCCGATGACAATATGACCGTGGCCCGGGGAGTTAAATGGAATGATCCCGGGGATTTTTCCAGGGGCTTCGTGATTGTCGATAAACCCGTATATGCGCCAAACCATCAGGCAAAAAGGGCCATCCCCAAAGAGAAGGCCAACAACATCTGCCGTTGTCAGGCCTGCCAGGATTTTACAATCAAAATGCGCACATACAATAATCAGAGACGGCGCGATCAATATTCCCAGGACTCTCCCATGATGCCATCGCAGGATCCGGGAGAAGATTTCTCGCCTTTGAGCGATCTGAAATAGACAACTAAAAAACTCAAAGTTTTAACTTGGACTGATATCCTCCGACATTTATATTGGCCGCGATTTAATACGACAATTTCTGCCATAAGGAGGAGTGGTGAAAAAGATAATTGCTCTTTTACTTGTATTTACTGTTGCTGCCTTCGTTGCCTGCGGAGGGGGCGGTTCCGAGACCCAGGCCAAAGGCGAGGCCAAAATAGTTGCCAAGTTCATGGATAACATAGCCAAGAAAGGTGACCTCACGGCCGCTTTCGATATGCTGCATAGCACCGACAAGGCCATGCTCGGTATGATGCCGGGATTTTATGATTTCATTACCGGCAAGGAAACAGAGGCGGTATCCGAGGATATGCTCCTGGCGCGTGTTGCCATCGAAGAACTAACACCTCTCCCGGAAAAATTGATCAAATATTCACTGGGTGATCCGCAGGGAGAAGGAGATACGCTGAGAGTACCTGTTCAGATTACAGTCCCGAAACAGGGTCCCGAAGAGCTTTCTGAAAAATATCTGGATCCGGAACTGCTCGATCAGCTTGAAAATATGGAGCAGTCGGATATGTCCTTTGATGAGAAGAAAGCATTGATCAAAAAGGCCATTTCTCAGTTTAAAGACGGCCTGGAAGGCGACAGCTTTGAAACTGAGGATAATGAATTTGATATGACTCTGATCAAGGAAAATGGCGAGTATAAGATTTCAATCCTTGCCGGCGGTTTGATGGACATGCTGGGAGGCGGTGGATTCTAAGTGACGAATTAAATGCCGATTCGAAGGGTGGTTTACGAACCACCCTTTTTTTTGCGGTAGATATCTTCCACAAGCTCCTTGGTCTTCTGAGCGCGATGCTTGAATATGCTTTCGATCTTGCTCGAAACCACTCCACCCCCGACGACATTGCCGATTACCCCGCCCGGCAGCTTGTATTCGATTCTGTCTGTCAGCTTGGTTTTACTGTCGGTAATCTTTTCGAATTCATGTGTATGAATCCATTCCGAGAAAAATCCGCCCACCTGGCGATCAACTAATTTATGCGGATAATCCAGCTCATCCACAACCGTTTCCATTGTGGTGGTAATCGGCCCCATCTTGACAAACAGCCCGACTTTGGCCCCTTGTTCCAGTTTTTCCGGAGCATGAAAAATCTGAAGATTGGCATCATCAGGCGAAATTTTGAGCAGGTTTTCCAGGTCCAGGTGGAAATCGAACACCGTTTCTATATCGGCATCGATATATGTGGTCTGCTTGAACTTAGGCATAGCTGCTCTTATATATCACTTTTTAATGCTTTTCGCAAATAGACAACATCCGGCCAGGGCTCATAGCCCTGCGACTCAAATAAAGCCATTGAGGGATGGTTGTTTTCATAAACGAGGCAGGAAATTATAGCGATGCCGGAATCGATCAGCGCCTGCTCGGCCCTTTTGATTAATTTCCGGGCGATTCCCCGACCCCTGTATCCCGGAATAACCGCCAGCCGGTTGATCCAGCCCTTGCGCCCATCCGAACTGGCCATAACCAAACTCGCCAGGGTATCATCATCGAATGCCCCGATAAAAAAGCCGGGAAATTCGCTCATCCGCCTTTCTATTTCCTCGCGGCTGTCGCGGCCATGCGGCTTAATCGGCAGCCCGGACTTATTCCAGGCCGATATCATTTGATCATAGTGCTCCGGCCTTAGATTTATGTATCTGATTGCCATTTACTTTTTGAGCTCCCGGGATAGCTTTTTTGCAGTCTTTTCGAGAACCGCGCTCTTTTGTTCCTGCCTATATCTCTTCAACCCGGGCAGTCCCTCGGCATATTCATTCTGCCATTTGCGTGAAAATTCGCCCGACTTGATCTCATCATAGATTTTCTGCATTCTTTTTGTCGATGAGTCATCGATAATTTTGCCGCTAACACTCTGCATGCCAAATTGTGCGGTCATCGAAATTCGTTCCATCATACCCGCTATGCCGTGCTTTTTTATAAGGCCCGCCAGCAGGTCTATCTGATGAACCGTTTCCAGGTAAGCATTCTCCGGCGGCAGGCCGTTCTTGACCATTATCTCGAATGTCCGTTCCACAAGCTGTGCCAGCCCACCGCATAAAAGAGCCTGCTCACCAAATATATCGCCCAGGGCTTCATGCTCAAAGGTCGTTTCGAATACCCCGGAACGGGTGCACCCAATCGCCTTTGCCAGTGCCAGCCCTTTAGCGTGCGCCATCCCCGATGAATCTTGCTTGAGTGCAAGAAATGCCGACAAACCATTGCTGTCGAGATATAACGAGCGCAAATCCACTCCCGGGCCATGAGGGGCCAATAGAATTACATCCGTTTGCGGATTTGGACTGATCAGCCCGAAATGAATCGAGTAGGCATGTGCGAATACGAGGCTGTGCCCGGCTGAAAGCATTTTCGCCAGATAGCGGTCATAGAATTCCCCATGCAGATGATCCGGCAGAAGCATAAGAATCATGCTATAGTCAGAGCTTATATCTGATGGCTCAATAACCGTGAATTCATCATCTTGTGCAGTTGTCCCTGATTTACTTTTCGGCGGCAGGCAGATTGTGGAATCAAAGCCGCTGTCGCGCAGATTTTGGGCAAAGGCGCGGCCCTGGCTGCCATAGCCGATAATCAGTATATTCTCATCCTTGAGAAGATTTGTATCGGCATGATCATTGCGGTAAATCTTCACCGGCTATCAGCTCCATTTTACAATCGTGACCATATCCTCGACCGCCTTGGACAGGCCGACCATCAGGGCCTGCGAAATAATCGCATGGCCGATAACGAACTCCGAAATCTGGTCGATTTTCAGGAACGGGAAGATATTATTGTAATTCAAACTGCCCCCCAGCCTGACCTCCAGGCCCTGCTTGGATGCCAGTTCGGCCGCCTTTTCAATTTTGTCAACTTCCACCTGGCGTTCGGTGTCGGTCCTGACAGTTGAGAACGCCATGCTGTAGAGCTGCACACCATCACATCCCGCCCTGGCCGCGGCCTTGATATCGTCGGGCTCCGGTTCCATCATCAGAAACAGACGTGACCCGCTGCCCTGCACCTGGGCAAAAAACTCGCGGTCAAACTCGGTTTCATCATCCACCGCGAGGCCCCGTTCGGTATAGAGTTCGGTGGCACGTTCCGGCAGTACGGTAACCTCCTGCGGCTTGACCTCGCTGATCAATGAAAGCATCTCGGTTTTGGGACTGATATTCAGGTTCAATCGGGTCCTGCAGGTTTCCTTGAGTATATACAGGTCCCGCTCGCGGATTCCACGGCGGTCGATACGCAGGTGTATTGAGATAGAATCGGCGCCGGCCATTTCGGCAATCGCTGCGGCCGCTACCGGATCGGGGGATTTAAGTTTGCGGGCCTCACGCAGAAGGCCGATCTGATCCAGGCTGACTGAAAGCTGTTTCATAGATTCATTACCCTCTTATTATCCTATTGATTTGATTGATCCTCCCAGAACACCATGCGCCACAGGCCATCCTGATCGGATTGCCGGAACTTGAATTCTGCAATACCGGTGGCCTCATATTGTTCCTGGCCGAAATCCCCATCCGTATCTCGCACCGAAAGCTGGAAAAATACTTTATAAACCTCCCAGGTCTCTGTGCCGACGATTTCTTCCCGGTCGAAAACCGGAATCCAGGGGTTCAGCCGGATTTCATCGAAAAACATGAACAGGTTGCGGGTTCGTTCTATATCCCCGGAGGAACCATCACGGGGGATTTCAATAGTCTCGATCCGTCCGGTTTTATCCTGGTCGGTGTAGCGGAATATAAAGTTCTTATCGAGGCAGTTTTCGTAAACATCGATATCATTGTGTTCATAGGCGTATTTGAAATTATGCAGGACGCTGTCAGGCTCTACCTGCCTGACTATGGCGCTGACTACAGACGGCCCCAGGACAGAGGGGGCAAATGGATTCAGGCAGGCTTCGGTTAGCATAAGGATCATGATAGCCATCAATATGAAGATGATTATATGTTTCAATTTAGCGGTAGGCATTTTTAAAATCCGCCCAGCTGGTTATATTTGTATTTTGATGCTGATCCTCCCAGCGCGAAATGGCCCATAATCCCCGGTCATTTTCGGTGATTGTAAAGATCGAGGTGCCCAGGTACCTGCTGGTATCGGGGCTATCTGTGTCAGAATCGGTTACAAAAATAATGGTGTAGCTTCGATACAATATCGCCGCTGTGTCCAGGACCTCATCCGGGCTGGTCTCCAATGGGTTGAGTGTTATCTCCAGCGAGCTGGTGGTATCGCTTAGAAGGCTGTTGAAAATATTTTCCGTGATCCGTAATTCCGTATCAAAATACCAGCCGCTGTCGCTGTCGCCGATCTGCTTGGTAACGAAATCATATTTAAAGAAAAAGCCGGAATCCAGGCATTTCATGAAATTGGTTACTATCCGCTCCTTATAAGACTGCTCCAGGTTGAAAATCACAATCTGGGGAGAAACCGGCTGAATAAATGTGCCCCGCTCACCGGTTGGTATCTGCGAATCCCGGCTGGAAAACGGATCAGCGCATCCGGTTGCAATTGCTGCCAGTATGATCAGGATCAGAACATGTTTCATCAAAAATACCTGCGCACATTGATATTTATAATATCGGAATCCTCATCAAGATACAGCTTCGAATCCTGAACCCGCCGGGTATAGGAGAGCTGCACAATGCCTTTGTCATGAGGTATATACTCTATATTTATAAAAATCTTCTCGCGTTTGAAAAGCTCTTTTTCACGCAAAAGAGAAATGCCCTCCTCATCACCGGCGAAATGATCGAATGATTGCTTGCGCTCATATGAATAACCCGGATTTATTGTCCAGTGTTGCGAGGGCCGCCATTCCATCTCGATTGAGGGCAGATGGCCCTTGCGTTCCCAGCTGATCCTTTGTGACCACTGATCACGGTAAATCAACTGCCCAAAATCCTCGTAACGGAATCTGTACGAAAGCCTTATATCAAGCCTTGTGGAAAATGCATAGTTCATTCTTGAGGTCCAGTCGGCCTTACGATAAATCGTATTGCGGGGGGAATCCTCGTATTTCTCATAATCATAGTATATATAATTGGCGTGCATGAGCCAGATATTTTCAATTTGAAGCTGCGGGAACGGTGTCCAGACAACCTCCGGCTGCGCCAGGTACAGTATATTATGATTATTGTTCGAGGAAAGCTCCTCCGAGATATAGATATCATGTAAATATTGATATGATCCCTTGAGCCTCATCAGGAAATTATTGGAGAAAATATGCTGATAGGCCCCCTGCGCCATACGGAACGAACGGTCACGGTCGGAAAAGAGATCCTCAGGATCCTTGCCCTTATAAGATGTTACCGAGAAAGTGGCCGCCAGGTAGGCCGAATCCCTGTCGCTTATAAGCATCTGATATGAGAGCCGCAGCTCACCCAGTTGAATCTTTTGACCTGCAAAAATATCGCCGAACTCCTCATCAGAATGTCGATAGATATACTCCGCCCTGAAATGCGAAAAATCGAATATTGGATATGATGCGCCCAGTTTATAATAGAGCGTAGCTGTAAGGTTGTCCCTTCCCAGCGGTGTTCCCAGGCCGTCATCGCTGTCCTGCCTGTATTCGAAACGGCGGTAATTATAGTTTGAGACAAGGTCAAGCCTGAGATTGCTGAAGGCATTCAGGCTCATCTCCAGGTCGCCGCGGTGTTCATATTTGTTTTGCGTCGTTACCCGTTCGAATGATGTCAGGCTGGAGAAAAACTTATTTTTCTGATAGATGCCCTCATATGATAGTCGGATCGGATAATCGGAATCAGCATTGGCAAAGCCCATATTCAGGCCAAATGATTTTTCCGGGGTCCTGTCCAGGAGGTTCAGATTATGCCTGTAGCCCAGGCTGAGATCGCCCAGATCGAGAAGACGATCGCTGTAATCGATATTGAGCTGCTGCATTACCCCCTGGTCGAGATCATTGAGCTCATCAATGTAGCGCGAAGCCTCCGAAAACGATACCAGGGATTTCAGCTTGATTTCATTGCTGATACGAAGATCCTGATGGAGCCCGATCCGGTTTAATGTCACTCTGCGGTCTTCCAGGCGGTTGTAGTTGTTTTGCGCGGTGATACCCCACGAGAACCTGTTCCATTGCTTATAGGAAAGCGAGGCAAATGTGTTGGCCTCTTTCTGCCAGCGATCGCCGGTGTCCACGAACAGCGATTTGGTAATCAATGTCGCCGTGGAATGGTTGTACAGGTTTAGATGAAAACGGTCGGATATATTATTGTCCACCCAGACCGAATCCTCCCACAGATAGGTAGACTTATCATGTGAGAAATTCAGTATCATGCCCTGGCCTGACAGAAGCGAACCGCCTGCCAGCAAAATCACCACGGCGATGACCAATATTCTAAGTGAGGATATCATTTTCCTTTAGAACCCTGAGTAACCTGTGATACTGGGCCAATGTTACATTCTGTGGACGGGCATCGCTGTCGATTTCCGCCTCTGATAAATAATAACGGGCCCGGTCCTTGTCTATGTCAGCGGCATGGGCCAGCGAATTGATGACCATCTTCCTGCGCTGGGTAAACATCTTACGCACCATCTCCTGTACCTGTTCAAATTCAGCCGGAGCAATCAGGGGCTGGTCATAGAAGTCAAGTTTAATCACCGAAGAGACGACATTGGGTGGAGGATGAAACTGTTTTTTGCCCAGATCGAATAGAATTCGGCTGTCGCAGAAATTATTTATAAATACTGTCAGGGCGCTGTAATTCGATGATCCCGGTTCGGCCACAACCCGTTCGGCCACCTCTTTTTGCATGGTTATCACAGCAGTAGAAATTTTATGGCTGTTCAGGCACAGCCATCCCAGAATCGGAGATGTCAGGTGATAGGGAAGATTCCCGATAACTTTCAGCTTCTGTTCCAGTTCGGCCGTTGGAATTTCCAGCTCCAAAATATCACGGTTGATGACATGCAGATTGGGCCATTTGTGGAATTTCTCCGACAGAAATGTGGTCATGCGCTTATCGATATCGATAGCATAGACCTGCGCCCGCGTTTCGACCAGGAATTGTGTCAGTATGCCGGTGCCCGGTCCGATTTCCAGAATGATATCATCGGATGAGGGGCTGATACTGTCTACAATCCGCCTGGCCGTGCGCTTGTTCTTCAGGAAATTCTGGCCGAGGGATTTCTTGGGCGTCAACATCAAGTTAAATTAAACAAATCCGAAGCTGTTTTATCAATCTTTTTTTCAAGATCGGCGGGATCCATTTCTTTAAGCTCCGCCAGTTTGCGGTATACATACTGGACAAACAGGGGCTGATTGCGCTTGCCCCGGAATGGCACCGGTGTTAAAAAGGGGCAGTCGGTTTCGACTATAATCTGCTCTGCGGGCACTTTCTTTGCGGTTTCGGAGGCGCGCGAATTCTTGAAGGTTATCGTGCCGCCGAATGCGACCTTGAGGTTCATGTCCGCCGCATGTTTGGCATCCTCGACATCACCGGGAAAACAATGCAGTACCCCGCCGCACTCATGCGCCTTTTCCTCTTTCAGGATTTTCATGCTTTCCTGCATGGCTTCACGGATATGCACGATAATCGGCAGTTCCAGATCGGCGGCCAGGCGAATTTGCCGACGGAAAGCATTGATCTGATCCTCACGCGGGGAGTAATTGCGATAATAATCCAGCCCGATTTCGCCGACTGCCACGACCTTTGGATGCTGGGCCAGACGTTCCAGTGTATCTTGTTTCTGTTTGTTGAATTCACTGGCTGAATGCGGATGATACCCCAGGGCGGCGTAGATTGCATCATTTTTATCAGCCAGACGCAGGCTTTCGGTCGATGTCTTCTCGTCGATGCCGATATTGATCATACGCGTGACGCCGCCATCGATTGCGGCGGAGATGACATCCTCACGGTCATCATCATAGTTTTCGAAATCCAGATGGCAATGGGTGTCGATCATGATCAGCTGATTTTTGCCCCGGAGGGGATGTCTTTGTCCACAGTCAGAAGAGTCAGGGTCTTTTTCTTTTTGGCCGCCAGAAGCATGCCCTGCGATTCAATCCCGCGCAGTTTTACCGGCTTGAGGTTATAGACCATGATGATCTTCTTGCCAACAAGCTCTTCCGGCTTATAGAATTCCGCTATCCCGGCCACTATCTGGCGATGGTCCTCGCCGATACGCAGCTGGATCTTAAGCAACCGGTCCGCTTTGGGCACAGCCTCGGCCTCCAGGATCTCGGCCACCCTCAGTTCGACTTTGCCAAAATCCTCAATGCCGATCAAGCCCTCGGGCTCCTCGACTTTTTTCTCTACCTCGGCCGGTTTGGGCATATTCAGACGCTGGAACAAGGCCTCTTTGGGAGTTTGTATATTATTCGAGAAAACCAGAGAATGGCCCAATTCCTTGAGAATATCCTTCGGCTCGACTTTATCGCTGAAAAGGCAGTTGATAACCTCGCGCGTTTTTTCCATGAGGTATGGAGACAGCAGGGCGGTTGCCAGGCTGATTCCCCAGGCGGCGTTGAACAGCACCCGGCCCAGGTCGCCCAGCTTGTTGTTTTTGGCCAGCTCCCAGGGCTTGTTCTCATCAAAATAGGCGTTCAGCTTATTCAGGTAGAATACTATCTCATCACTGACAGCCTTGATCTGCACATCCTCCAGCCGCTTCTGGACCTTCTCGACAGTCTCATATCCTTCCTTGACAATATCGGCCATCGGTTCCTCCTGCAGAAGCGGAAGGATGCCATCCAGGTTGCGCTCGATCATCTTGAGCGTACGCGAGACCAGGTTGCCGTAATTATTGGCCAGGTCAGCATTATATTTAGTATAGAAATCCTCGATCCGAATATCGCCGTCGGAGCCGAATGCGCACATATTCAGTGTCAGGTAGCGGGCGGCATCGACACCGAACCATTCGATCATATCCTTAGGCTTAATGATATTGCCCAGCGTCTTGCTCATCTTGCGGCTGTCCAGGTTGAGATAGCCGTGGATAACGATTTTATCAGGAAGCTTTACATCGGCAGCCATAAGCATTGAAGGCCAGTAAATACAATGAAATTTGAGAATATCCTTGGCCATCAGATGGATTATCGTCGATTTGTTCCAGAGCTTGTCGAAATCTGAACTGTCGGGATAGCCGGGGGCGGATATGTAATTTATCAATGCATCGATCCAGACATAGGTCACCTGGGATTCATCGAAAGGCAATGCTATGCCCCATTTGACACGCTCGCGTGAAAGCGAGAAATCATCCAGTTCCTGCTTGAAAAGGCCCAGGACCTCTTTTTTGCGCATTTCGGGTACGATTTTCAGCTCGCCCGATTCAATCTTATTTTTTAATGGCTCCAGGAATTCGGAGAGTTTGAAGAAATAATTTTTTTCGCGCACTTCCTGGGGTTTGGTCATATGATTTGGACAGAGGCCGTCCTCGGTCAATTCCCGTTCGGTGATAAACTTCTCGCATCCGGTGCAGTACTTGCCGACATATTCGCCCTGGTAGATATAGCCGTTATCGTGCAAGGTCTGCACGAATTTGCGGACTATTTCTTCATGTTCCGGGTCTGTGGTGCGGATAAATTTATCATATTGGATATTCAGGCTTTTCCAGGCATTTTTAAAAACCTGGCTGTTGCGATCGCACAACTGCTGAGGGGTCAGGCCCTCTTTTTCGGCCGATTCGGCCACCTTGGAACCATGCTCATCGGTGCCGGTCAGGAAAAATGAATCATGCCCGAATAATCTATGGTATCGGTTGAGCACATCTGCGGCAATAGTCGTATACGCGTTACCGATATGAGGTTCCGCGTTCACATAATATATCGGTGTGGTAACGTAAAAACTGTCATGCTGGCTCACTCTTGTCCCCCTGGCTGAAGATTACTCGCCTGCAGGTAACACGGTATCCCTGGCGATCGTCCATTTTAGGTTTAAGATTAACCTTCTCCTCGTAGCCGTCATTATGTTTGACCATCATATCGCGGGTAAAGATATTGATCTTCTCGACAGTGCCGACACCTTTTTCGGTACGATACTCAGAACCGAGTTCCGGCAGATGTTTAAGGGTATGCTGGTAGTGAAACTGTTCATATTGCAGACAACACAGCAGTCTGCCGCAATTGCCCGATATTTTCTGTGGATTCAGTGCCAGGTTCTGCTCACGGGCCAGTTGCGTGGTAATCGGATCGAATTCCCGCAACCATGAGGAACAGCACTGGCTCAGACCGCAGATACCAAAACCTCCGATCCGACGGGCTTCATCGCGAACACCGATCTGACGCAATTCGATACGGGTCTTATAAATCGCCGCAAGGTCCTTGACCAGGTCACGGAAATCGACACGCTGATCGGCGGTAAAATAGAATGTCAGCTTGTTGCAGTCGAACTGATATTCGACATCGACCAGCTTCATATCGAGGTTATGTTTCTCGACCAGCTTTGCGCATTCGCCGAATGATTCGATTTCCTTTTCGCGATTAAAGCGCAATTTGCCCATATCATCATCGGTGGCTTTGCGCAGTATCGTCAATGGTTCATATTTAAGGTCGATCAAGGGCAGATACTCGCGCAGGGCGGTACCCAGGTCCTCGCCTCTTTCGGCAGCGACAATAATTTTGTCGCCGGCTTCAACATCAATATTTCTGGAATTTATATAAAAGGCGCGTCGTCTGGCCTTAAATTCAACTTCCCACAGGTTTTCCATATTTCGCTCCAGAGTTTATGGGCGTTAATCTATATATTGAGAAAATCAAAGTCAAGCTTACAATTTATACGAATCTAATCGTAATTATCTAAAGGGTTATGCAATATCCCGCAATAAATTTAATATTGCTGAGCGGGGCATCAGGACGTATCATTATAGAAAACCGGCAGGAGCGTATGACAGACAACAATATTTCACGCAGAAAATTCATCAAGCAAAGCGCCAAGGCTGTAGCGGCGGCAGGAGTATTTGCGGGAGGATATGTTCTTCTGGCTCAGCAGCCGGACTTTCCGGTTGAAGCAGAAGCCCTGAATGTCAGCGCAGATTACACCATTCAGGACCTGAGCCTTGCCAGAAAACTGGCAATTGCGGAGGGTGATGATCCGGCTGAGCTGGGCAAACGAGTGGTCAATTCGCTGGGAGGAATGCAGAAATTTATTTCAAGAGGTGACAGAGTGGTGATCAAGCCCAATGTCGCCTGGGATCGTACCCCCGAACAGGCCGCCTGCACCAATCCATATCTGGTTGCACAACTGGTCAGCATGGCCCGTGAAGCGGGAGCAGCGGAAGTAATCGTTACCGATGTCACCTGCCATGATCCGCGGCGCACTTTCGCACGGTCCGGTATTCAGGAGGAGGCCCAGAAAGCCGGGGCGAAAGTTATAATACCATCCGATGATGATTTCGTTGAGGTGGATTTTAATGGCGGATTGCTGACAACCTGGCCGGTTCTGAAATATTTTATTGAAGCGGACAAGGTTATCAATGTCCCCATCGTGAAACATCACACCCTTTCCAAAGCGACCCTGGGCATGAAAAACCTCTACGGCATTATTGGCGGCAATCGCGGCCAGCTTCATCAGAAAATCGACCGCTCGATTGTCGACCTGGCCAGTTTCCTGCGTCCAACCCTGGTAGTGGTGGATGCTTTTCGCGTACTTATGCGCAATGGCCCTGTTGGTGGTTCGCTCAATGACGTCAAAGAGGCGCATACGATATTTGCGACTACAGATCAGGTAATGGCCGATGCTTATGCCTGCGATTTTCTGGAAATCGATCCATTGACAGTGGGCCATATCCGACTCGCTCAGGATGAGGGCCTGGGGACTTACGACCGCTCGCAGTTCGAAATCCTCCGGAGCTAAAATGACAATCCACACCGTAAGAAACATCAGACGCGCAGTTCAGGCCGTAGTCCTGTTCCTGTTTATTGTATTGCTTTTAAAAACGGAATTTGCCGGGACAGCCTCGGCGGATGCTCTCAAAGACTATCGCCTTGCTTATCCGGTGAAAATCTTTTTGCAGTTTGACCCGCTGGCTTCGTTTATGACCGCCATTTCCAGCCTGACTATTTATACCGGCCTGTTATGGTCGCTTATTCTGATTGTGGCAACTATCTTTTTCGGACGGTTCTTCTGCGGATGGCTGTGTCCTATGGGCACGGTCAATCAACTCTGCTCAACATTCAGGTCGGAGCGACGATCCCGCCTGGGCAAGAGACTGATTGAATCGAATAAATATCACTGGTACCAGAAGATTAAATACTATATCCTCGTTTTTTTGATTGCCGCGGCGTTCTTGGGTTTGATGATTGCCGGGGTGTTCGACCCGATCTCGCTATTAATCAGGTCAATGGGACTTGTTGTCTTGCCAATAATCGGCGGTCTTCTGGATGCCTTATCATCACTGACATTCAAGCTTGACTGGATTCCCGGCATCTGGACCGTAGGCTATGGCGCGGAGTGGATAAAATCGGAAGTGCTGCTGACGCCGGAAAGCGTTAGCTACAATACAATCTTCAGCCTGGGACTGTTCTTCCTGCTGATTCTGGCCGCAAACCGCTTTTTTACACGTTTCTGGTGTCGTGGCCTGTGCCCGTTGGGAGCATTCCTGGGACTGATTTCGCGCTGGTCGATTTTTGGCATGGAAAAGCATGAATCGCAGTGCGATCATTGCAATATGTGCCTGAAATACTGCCAGGGTGCCGATGGTCCGGAGGCGGGTGTGCCCTGGAGAAAAAGCGAATGTCATGTCTGCCTGAACTGCCAGGCGGTCTGCGATCGTGGTGCTATCAAGTTCAAATTCTTCCCAAAAAGCGAAGAAAAAATCATGCCCGAACCGGATATAAGCAGGCGCAAGGTGCTGGCTTCGGCCGCAGTCGGCCTGGGAGCGGTGGCATTGTTTAAGGCCCAGCCATTATCGGCTGAACCAAATCCCAAATTGATACGTCCCCCGGGATCAACCAAAGAGGATCTTTTCATGGCCCGTTGCATCCGTTGCGGTGAATGTATGAAAGTCTGTCCCACCAACGCCCTTCATCCGACATTCCTGGAAGCCGGATGGGAAGGTATCTGGTCGCCGATCCTGATTGCGCGAATCGGCTACTGTGAACCATCATGTACTTTATGCGGACAGGTCTGCCCAACCGGCGCTATCAAAGAGCTGACCCTGGAGGAGAAGGTCGGTTCGGAGGAAATACCACCCAATACGATCGGTACGGCGTTTTTTGATCATGGTCGCTGCCTGCCGTGGGCCATGGCCACGCCCTGCGTGGTGTGCGAGGAATGGTGTCCGACCTCACCCAAGGCAATCTATACGACCGAAGAAGAGGTTACAAATCGCAACGGCGAAAAGATCAGGGTTAAAAGACCCTATGTCGACCCGGAATTGTGCACCGGATGCGGCGCTTGCGAATACGCCTGCCCGGTGGCCGACAGGGCGGCGGTTTATGTTACCGCGGTAGGTGAGAGCCGGTCAAAGGAGAATCGTATCGTGCTTGAAGAAAACAGGGGAGCTTCAAAAAGAAAATGAGCAGGTTATTCAATCTTTTGGTACCTCTGGTTGTCTGTGCCGGCTTTATCGCCGGATGTGGTACCGACGAGGACCGTTTGTCTGAGAAACTGGAGGAGACCGATAAAATACCCGCAATCCGCGATATTCTGCCCGCTGACCAGCAACTGATCGGCCTTGAGCAGGTCGGCGATCCATTGGTCGTGGCTCCGGAACGTGCCGGCGATTTGCTGGGTGACCTGGCCGAAATTCATCTGCATTATGATCTAAAACAGATGGCCCTGGCAAATTTTATGGATGATCTCCATCACAATCAATATACCATCGAAATCACGAGATACCCCGGCCGTGATCATGCCTACGGGCTTTATCTGCATCTCAAAAGCCCGGCCGATACGGTTCTGCAGGTTGGTGCGGAAGCTGTAAGGGCCGGCAATGTGCTTCGTTTCGTTAAAGATAAATATGTTGTCGAGATCGAAGGTACCGGCCCGGATTTCGAAATTGAAAAAAACCTGATGACAATCGCTCAGGCCGCCCAGGCCAATATCGATACGGATTTTAACCTTCCTGATGCCTCCGAGGTCTTTCCCGAAATGGGTATGATCCCAACTACGATGCGTTATCATCCGGATTATTTTACCCCGGAACCGGCATTTTCGCCTTCTTATAGTGCCGATTATATAATCGGTGATGATACCCTGATTGTGGTGTATATGCCACGTACGGGCAAAAAGGCGCTCGACACCTTTATTGAAAACAATGTCGAATCCGAACCGCAGGCCGCTCAAAGCAACTATAATTCGCGTGCCTATACATTTGTCGATCCTGTTTTTGGCAATGTCTATGTTTTCATAAAAGATAACAGGTTGCTGGCTATTGTCAGCGACCGCAAAGTCGATATACCCGCCGAATTCACCAATGCACTGCTGGAAGCCTTCCGGCCCTGATCCCGAAAAGGTATCTTTTTTATTTTTTCCTGAATCATTTTAGATATATTGTGATCCAAATGAGTGAAAAGGAACTGATACAAAAAGCGCAGTCGGGCGATTTTGATGCTTTCAGCAGCCTGATTGAAAAATACAAAACCAAGATTTATAATCTGGCCCTGAAGCTTAGCGGAGACCGTCACGACGCGGAAGATATACTGCAGGAGACATTTTTGAAGGCAGTCGACAACATAGACAAATTCCGGGCCGAATCATCATTCGGCACATGGCTTTATGCCATCGCGGTCAATAATGTCCGGGCCCGTTACGCCGAAAGCAAGAAGGCCGATTTGCGACCGATCGAGGATTATCTGCCCGCTTCTCATGGCGAGGAAACGCATGGCTCTGAGTTGTTCGACTGGGGTGATCCGCATAATATAATGGAGCAGAAGGAACTGCGTGAAATGATCGATGGCTACCTGGCGGAGATGCCCAAAAAGTACAGCATGCCGTTTATTCTAAGATATTATGAGGATATGTCTGTCAAGGAGGTTGCAGATACGATGAAACTGTCTGTCGCCGCCGCCAAATCCAGAATCCTGCGGGCACGTCTGGCACTGCGCGAAAAACTTTCTGAGATGTTCAGGGAGAAAACCAATGAGCAAGTGTAGCAAACAGATACAGCAAATCGCCGATTATATCGATGGCGAACTCGATGCCGAGCTCTGCCGGGAACTGGAATCGCATCTGGAAGGATGCAAGAACTGCCGCCTGATGGTCGATAACCTTCGTCAAACGGTTATCCTCTGCCGCGAGGGTGTACGCGAGGAACTCCCGGAATCAATTTCCAGCAAACTGAATGATGCCATCAAGCGCCGCTGGGAAAAGAAATTTGGCAAAAAAGGCTGATCCATTAATTCCCACAAGGTCTTATTGGGCCAGAAGCCAATTTCTTATTCCTATATCCCCCATCAGCTTAAGCTAATCTCAAAAAAAATTGAATCATTTTGGTAAGGCTTCTATCTAAACCTGTAAATAATCGATGCAAATGTAAAGGAGCCGAAAATGAAAAAACAACTGACTGAATTTTCAATTAATCATCCCTGGATAGTTATAGTATCTGTAGTTCTGATCACAATCTTCTTCGCACTGCAGTTTCCCAAGATCAAAATCGATACAGATCCCGAAAACATGCTCGAAGCCGATGAGCCGGTGCGCGTGTTTGAACATGAAATGAAAGAGGAGTTCGGAATATCGGACTTCATTGCCGTGGGGGTAGTTGTCCAGGATGGCGCTTTCAATAAAGAAATTTTAACCAATGTCTATAATATAGTCGCCGAAATCGAGGAGATCGATGGTGTTATTGCCGATGATATCATGGCCCCCTCGACAGTCGATGATATCCGTCAGACCAGTGACGGCGGCTTGAAGGTCGAGACGCTTCTGGAAGATGAGCCGGAATCGGATGAAGAGGCCCAATATGTTCTGGCGCGAATCAAGGACAATCCGATCCTGCGCGGTAAACTGGCTTCCGATGACGGCAAGGCGCTGGCTATTTTTGTGCCGATTGAGGCCAAAGATATGTCCCACAGGATTGCCGGTGAAATGCAGGCCATTATCGATAAGCATTCCAGCGGCGAGGAATATTATATAGCCGGTCTGCCGGTAGCCGAGGACAGCTTCGGAGCCGAGATGTTCAAGCAGATGGCTATTTCCGCTCCGATGGCGGGCGCGATTATTTTCCTTTTGATGTTGCTCTTTTTCCGCAACCTGAAAATCGTTATCGCACCCATGATCGTGGCGGTTGCCTCGGTAATCTGGGCTATGGGGCTTCTGATCCTGACCGGCCATACCGTGCATATCATGAGTTCGATGATTCCGATATTTTTAATACCGATCGCCGTGCTCAACTCGATTCATATTGTATCCGAATTCCACGACCGCTACCGGAAACACAAGCACAAGAAAACCACGATCAGGAATACCATTTCGGAATTATTCGTACCGATGCTGTTTACCTCGCTTACAACCGTAGTCGGATTCCTGTCGCTGGCAACAACTCCAATTCCGCCCGTACGCGTGTTCGGAATATTCGTGGCCTTCGGTATCTTTACCGCATGGTTCCTGTCATTGACATTCAATCCTGCCTTCGCAGTATTGATCAGCGACAAGACCCTGCGTAATTTCGGCGCCAACGACGATGAACATGGCCTGCTGTCGAAAGTCATGCATGTTCTGCGTAATTTCACGCGCAAGTTTCACTGGGGTATCCTGGGCGGCGCAGTGGTCCTGATTATCGTGGCAATCATTGGCCTGTTCCAGATCGAGGTCAATGACAACCCGGTCAAGTGGTTCAAGAAGGATCATCCGCTGAGAGTTGCCGACAATGTCATGAATCAGCACCTGGCCGGAACATACATGAATTATCTTGTAATCGATGGCGGTGAACCGGATGCACTCAAGAATCCGGAATTGATGAAATATATCGAAAGGCTTCAGAGACATCTTGAGAACAACCGCATAGTCGGCGCTACAGCCGGAATAACAGATATTGTCAAAAAAGTGCGCTTTGAACTCTTTGGCGCGGAAGATCGTGCAAAATATGCCATCCCCGATAACCGCAAGGAAATCGCACAGAATATATTCCTGTATGAGATTTCAGGCGGCGACCCGGATGACCTCTTCAAACTGATTAACAACGACTATTCCAAGGCCAATGTCTGGGTGCAGATGACCGAGGGCGACAATCAGTCGGTATCGAAAGTTGTGCAGGAGGCTGAGGAATTCATCGATGCCAATCCGCCTCCGGCCGAAATCGATGTGCACTGGGCCGGACTGCCGTATGTCAATGTCGTCTGGCAGGAGAAAATGGTCGGCGGTATGAAAAACGCCCTGCTGAGCTCATTTGCGGTCGTGTTCATCATGATGGTGATCCTGTTCCGTTCGGTTATCCTGGGCTTTGTCTCCATGCTGCCGCTTTCGATCACGATTATGGCGATTTACGCCGCCATCGGATATGTCGGCAAACCCTATGATATGCCGGTAGCGGTATTGTCATCGCTGACACTGGGATTGTCGATTGACTTTGCAATACATTTTATCAAGAGATCAAAATATATACATGCAAGAACGGGGAATTTCAATGAGACCTTCCCCCAGATGTTTGAGGGCCTGGCACGTGCGATCAGCCGCAATGTGCTGGTAATTTCAATTGGCTTCGTACCGATGTTCTTCTCCAACCTGGTACCCTATATAACCGTGGGATCATTTTTCTTCGCGATCATGATGGTATCCGGCGCGGTTACGATGCTGATTCTGCCCTCCATATTCATAGTCTTACAGAAAAGGCTGTTTCCCAACCAGGAGACAACAACAAAAACAGCGAAAGCAAAAGTAGCCTGATATAAAATATAAGGAGGAAGAAATGAAGACACTTAGAATAACAATTATAGCTCTCGCGCTGATGATTTTCGGCGCCTTTAACCTGAATGCCGAACCGGATGCGGCCGAGGACCTGATGAAACAGGCTCATCTGAATAACTTCTACGCCGGCGATGATGGCCTGGCGGAGGTCACCATGACCATCGTCAGCTCCGGCGGCAAGGAACGTGTGCGCGAATTCGCCATGCTGCGCCTCGATAATGAGGACGGCGGCACGCAGAAATACTACACCTATTTCCGTAAGCCCAGCGATGTTTCGCGCCTGACATTCATGGTACACAAAGCGCCTTTCGAGACCGATCAGCGCTGGCTGTATGTCCCCTCGGTGGACCTGGTCAAGCGTATTTCGGCCGATGATAAGGGCCAGAGCTTTGTCGGTTCGGACTTCAGCTATGAGGATGTTTCCGGACGGCACTGGTCCGATGATACTCATAAATTAATGGGCGAGCAGGACTACGAAGGCCGCCAGGTTTATGTGATCGAATCGCGACCGAAGGATGAAGGTGACGATACTTTCATGCGCAAGATAACTTATATCGACAAGGAATGGATGCTTCCGGTCCGGGAAGAATACTATGACAGCAAGGACAAACTGGAGAGAGTCTATACTGCCGAGACAGTGAAAGATGCCGATGGTTTCATGACTGCCACACTGCGCAAGATGGAAAACGTGCAGGACGAGCAGTATACCACGGTTGAATTCAAGAGCATCGACTATAACGTGGGCATCGAGGATGACATCTTTACCGAACGTTATCTCAAGAATCCGCCCCGCAAATATATAAAGTAATCAGGAGGTGCGGCCATGGAAACATTCAAACGGATAATACTTACAGGACTATTTGCGATAATTCTCATGACACCGGTCGTTTCGGCGGAGGATGTATATATCAGCGGATTCCTGCAGGGACTCTACGGGGGCCAATTGCATAGCGACAACCCGACTCCCTCGGAAATGACCGCCTCGGAAACTCGTCTGCAGCTCAGGCTGGAATCATACGGTAACCTGGCAGAATTCTTCGGTCGCCTCGATTTCTACTATGACGGCTATAACGAAGGAGAATATGAGTGGGAACTTCGCGAGGGCTATGCCAAATTCCGTCTTGGATCGGTCGATTTCAAAATCGGCCGCCAGGTCCTGACCTGGGGCACAGGCGACCTGATTTTCATCAATGACCTGTTTGCCAAGGATTATCAGTCATTCTTTATCGGACGCGATGATCAGTATCTTAAAGCACCCCAGGATGCATTGCGCATGGCCTATTATTCACCGATCGGGCAGATTAACCTGGTCTGGACACCGCGCTTCACGCCCAACCGTATTCCGATCGGCGAACGGCTCAGTTATTTTAATCCCATGATCGGGGATATTGTCGGCGGCGAACCTTATCTACTAATGGCCCGCAAGCCGTCAGCCATGTTCAAGCATGGTGAATTCGCCGGACGGTTCTCGCGGTATGTCGGAAGCGCGGATGTGGCCCTCTATGGTTACGCCGGTTTCTACAAGAATCCCGAGGGATTCGATCCGAATGCCATGCAAACCTTTTATCCCAAACTGCAGGTCTACGGTTTCTCGGTCAGGATGCCCATGTTTCAGGGTATCGGCTGGCTTGAGGGGGGCTACTATGATTCTCGCGAGGATCAGCGCGGCACGAATCCTTATATCCCCAATTCGGCCGCAACAGCTTTGGTCGGATTCGAACGGCAGATCGCTACCGATTTGACCGCCAACATCCAGTATCAGACCGAGGTGATGATGTCCTATGACAATTTCTTGGCGAGCATGGGCGGGCAGACCGAGGTCGATGAGGTCTATCACCTGTTGACATCACGAATAACGCGCATGTTCAGGATGGAGACCGTGATACTGTCGCTGTTCGGATTCTATTCTCCCAACCAGGAGGATTTTTATGGCCGGTTTTCAGTGGAATATAAGTATACCGATAATCTCAGCCTGATGGCTGGCGCGAATGTTTTCGCCGGTAATTATCAATACACAGATTTCGGTACATTTCGGAAGAACGACAATGTTTATCTCAAGGTCACTTACGGCTATTAAATTGAAAAAATTTGTATAAAGGAGCGTAAATTATGACACTCGAAAATAGTATCAGGCTACTGGCCGGAACATTGATATTAATCTCAGTCGCCCTGACCTACTGGGTTTCGCAATGGTGGATGCTCTTGACAATCTTCGTGGGCTTCAACCTGGTGCAATCATCCATCACAAAATTCTGCCCGGCCGAAATCATCATAGGTAAACTCTTCTTCGGCAGGAAAAAGTCGGGCAGGGTAGAGGCCGAAACCGAAGGGGCGCTGAATTAAAACAGCAAGACAGCTCTGCACTTGCATCGAAAAACCGTGGGATTTTTTATGATCCTGCGGTTTTTTTGTACGCAGTTATCTGGTATCCGAATGCAGATCGGGTTCGCGCCGAGTTGGTTGTGTCATGGTCTTGGCTCCGGCTTTAGCCGGAGGTGTGACCTGACACTTTGAGGCAGGAAGTAGGTCGGGTTCTGAGCGTAGCGAAAAACCCGACATGTGATTTAGCCTCGCGGACAGGATTCCTATCCCGGCCGAATTATTTACATTGACAATTTAGTCTATTAGCGTACTTTTAAGATAGTAACCGCCACAACCGGGGAGCATATCAATGAGATGGCCTGCACTGATTTTAATCACCTTATGGGGGTTGGTTGTGCCTGTTTCTGCGCAAGCCCAGCTTGAACTCGATTTAATAGCTGTATTTCAAAGCGATATTCCAGGAGCGGTGCTTATAGAACACAGTATTT
>CAZVLB010000021.1:0-65093 GCA_964627935.1 uncultured Ignavibacteria bacterium | reverse complement strand
TACTATTTCACTCCCCTCCCGGGGTACTTTTCACCTTTCCCTCACGGTACTTTGTCCACTATCGGTCACTGGTGAGTATTTAGCCTTACCAGGTGGTCCTGGCAGATTCACACAGGATTTCTCGTGTCCCGTGCTACTTGGGAGTCAGATCCAGAAAGTCATCACACCTTTCACCTACAGGGCTATCACCTTCTATGGCCTCTCTTTCCAGAGTTGTTCGACTAGATGGACGATTTGTAACTTTCCGAGCTATTGGTATTTCACTCCGATCTGATCCCGCTACACCGATGGCACAACGGATACCACCTTTAGCGTGCACATCGGTTTGGGCTCTTCCCCGTTCGCTCGCCGCTACTTGGAGAATCACTATTGTTTTCTCTTCCTGCAGGTACTAAGATGTTTCAGTTCCCTGCGTTGTCCCTGTTAACCTATGTATTCAGTTAACAGTGGAACCGTATTAACGGCCCAGGTTGCCCCATTCGGAGATCTCCGGCTCAAAGCTTGTTTGCAACTAACCGGAGCTTATCGCAGCTTGCCACGTCCTTCATCGGCTACCAGTGCCAAGGCATCCCCCGTATGCCCTTAGTAACTTGATCAAAAATCCTTTAGACACTCAATTTCTCAGCTTAACCGAGCTTGATATTCTGTTGTCAAAGAGCAAATTGCCTGAGCTCACATTGTCTCAGGCAGACGCACAATTTATACGAGATTTCGATTATGTCAAGCGATTTTTTTGAAAAAAGTTTTCTTTCTCCTAAAAGCGCCCCATTTTCTATCTCGTGTGCATTATCGTATACACAAAATATAAACAAAAAGTTCGAAATATCTATAACTTTTTTCGGAAAATGTTTCAAAAATATTAACCGTTTCCATCATGAAACCATGCCCGAAAAGCCATTTACGCAAGCGTCTGCCGCAAATGACTCATAAATAACGAAATCCCGCCATTTTTTTTATAATAAGTGTCAACCGCTAAATCAGCACAACTGTATTACCTCTGGCCCAGAGAAATGCACCCATTTGCTTGACAGACATGCGGTTATGTGGTTCTTTACTCCACTCTGCAATCATCCAAATGTACCGATTCATAAAGGCTTACTCTCAGAAGACACAATCGAGGTGGCCTGTAAAAAAACTAAACCTTTTGAATCTGGATCGCAAATAGCATCAAATTGCTCCGGCCCCGGAATTTTCATTTCTTCTGTTCGCAGCCCCAAAACCAGATCATTAAATGCTGCAAAAACTCGATCCGATTCTGGCAGATCGCCTGCTGGGTATAGAATAAAACCTGCTATTATATTATGACATAATTGCTAATAGCTTATTTTTTATATCGATTGACTTTGTCAACACTCGGGGTTATACTAAGACAAATATATATCTGTTTAGATAATGAGGATGTGTAAAAACTGAGTTAGCGTTAACCAAATTATTGCCCCTTTGAATCCGCATTCAATGTAGTATTTACCACTGCTTTAAAGTCGATTTTGATAAATTGCCGGAGTTAATTCTATGCCGGTAATCGGTCGGACTTTATTGGATTTGCGGGGCAGATTACAAAGGCGGAGGTAGAAAAAATGAAAAGCGAAAACGATACAATAGTGGCCGATCCGGTAACAATAGCCCCGGACACTCCCCTGCGCGATATGCTGCAGCAGGTGATTGTCAACAACCTCGAGAAACATCCCGAAAGAACCAATGCCACCCTGGAAAGAATCCGCGAGGTACTGGAGCTGATCTTCGACGAAAAAGCCGATGCCAACAAGCTCTACCAGGAATGCCAGCATAACATTCAGGGCAAGTATGATGAATTTGCGCCCTTAAACGATAGTGACGGCCGTAAGGTGGCAGAAATCCTGGCCGGCGGCCTGTCCGATGAACAGGGCTATCTGGCCGCCAAGTATATTTTCGAATCGGAAATTTCAACCGATGAGGTTGTCAAACTGCATAAGAAATTCAAAATCCCCGTATCGCATCTGGAGGATGATCTCCTGCCGGTTCGTGGTGCAGGTGCGCAGATACTCGATTCCAAGGGCAATGCCTATGTTGACCTGGACTCCAATTACAGCGCCACAAATCTCGGCAATGCCAATGCCGAAATCGCCCGCGGTCTTTATAATCAGGCCAGCCTGCTGATCTCGCAGAAAGAGGATCGTATTCAGGTTGCACGGGCCCGTTTTCTGCGCGAAATCGGCGATATGATGCCGGGTGACCTGACCAATTTCTACTGGCAGAATTCAGGCGGCGAAGCTGTCGATAAATCGATCAAAATCGCCAAAGCTTTTACTAAACAAAAAGGCGTCGTAGCCTTCAAGGGCGGGTTTCATGGACGAACTCATGGCGCGGTGGCGATCACCTACAACAAGGCCTACCGTGAGCCGTTTATGCTCGATGACGAACCCTGGGTGCATTTTGTGCCCTTTGGCGATCTGGATGCCGTGGAAGCACATTTCAAAAACGGTGACGCCAAAATTGCCATGCTGGAACTGGTGCAGGGTGAGGAAGCCGGCATCAATCCGGCCACACCCGAATTCGCCACAGGTTTGCGCAAACTGTGTGACAAGTATGAAGCTGTGATGATTGCCGATGAGGTCCAGACAGGTTTCGGACGGGTTGCCGAACATGAGGGTCAATGGTTCGCCAGTCATCGCTATAATGTCGTGCCGGATATTATCACCATCGGCAAATCATTCGGCGGCGGATATCCGGTTACCGCCGTGGTTTCCAAGCCGCATATATCGCAGGCCATGAAGCCGGGCTATGACGGTTCCACGTTTGGTGGAAATCCGATGGCCATGGTTTCGGCCTATATTGCCACTCGCCAGATGAAACAGCTTAACCTGACTGCCAATACAGTCGAACGTTCCAAGCAGTTTAGCCTTGGGCTGTCGCAGATAGAATCACCGAAGATGAAAGGCTTCCGTACAATCGGCCTGATGATCGGTATTGATCTTGACTCGCCTGAAACTGTCGCCAGGGTACAAGAGGCAATGAAGAAGCACGGAGCGCATTCATCATTATCCACAGGCGCGACTCTGCGCTGGATGCCGCCCCTGGTAATCACCAGGGACGAGACAAATCAGGTGCTGGAGGCATTCCGCAAAGCCCTGGATGATATTGGTTAATTAAATCAATTTAACTGAAACAAATATTGTGCGCGGTGTACGTCCTCGTGCACCGCGTTTTTATATGCATGCTGATCGCTTGCTCCAGTACAGTAGGTCGGTGATCCGAGCGAAGCGAGAATCCCGACAATCAAAACTGGCAAATGTCGGGCTTTTCATTAAGCTTCGTTTAATTCGGAACCACGACTTGCAGGCGGCAGTTCACCGTCCCGACAAATCGGGACTAAAGAACTACCGCAAATATGGGTGCATACGCATCTTGTCATTGTTTCGGCCGGGGTGGCCGGTCCAAACTCCGTTTGCACCTGGTTCTCGACGCGAACTACTTCTGCGTTATCATAAACGCGGTCTGATGATATTTATGTGACCGGCAGATGCCCACATCTGCCGGCAACAATACTATTCCTTCGCCTTCTTCATTTCCTCTTCTTCCAATGCGGCCATCTCTTTCATAGCACGGGCGGCAAATTCATGCAGGGCCTCGACCATCTCCGGATCGTCACTCATCATCATATGAATATCCGCCAGATCGCCCTGATAGTAGCGTTCCTCGACACCCGCCATCATGAACCTGCCGTACGCTTCGCAATGGCCGCACATATATGGCAGTTTGCCTGTTTTGCCGATTTCCTCGGCGGTCTTCTGCATGGCGTCCATGACACGCATATATGCATCATGATAGCCTTCATCGATAATAGTAATTGATAAAATGCCGTTGGGCATCTCATGATACTCGTAATTCATGTGTTCCATAAGTCCCGGCTCATCGGCCAAAGATTTACAGAAGGCACACTTTTCCATATCGAACCAGGGCTTTTCTGATTCGGCCTGTTCTTTTTCCTGCGAGAAAAGGTTGCCGGCAAATATTGCAATCAAACACAGACCCAGTACGAGAATCAGGGCTTTCCTCATGATTTCCTCCTATGAAAAGTTTATTCTCCAATTACCTTTACAATCACACGTTTTTTTCGGCGCCCATCGAATTCGGCATAATAAATCTGCTGCCAGGGTCCAAAATCGATTCTACCTTCGGTGATCGGCAGAAGCACCTGGCAATGCATCAGGAGCGCTTTTAGATGGGCATCGCCGTTGTCTTCGCCGGTGCGATGATGACGATAATCCTTGCCGAATGGCGCCAGGCCCTCCAGCCATTCATCGATATCCTCGATCAGGCCCTGCTCGGCGTCATTGATATAAACCGCCGCGGTTATATGCATGGCCGACACGAACACGAGGCCTTCCTGTACACCGGATTTAGCCACAGCATCCTCGACATCGGAGCTGATATTTATGTATTCACGCCGTTTCTTGGTTTGAAACCAGAGATAATCCGTATAAGATTTCATAGTAAATACCTTTCACCGTTAAATATTTTTATTCAGCTAAAGATCGAAATATTGAATCAATCTGTAGATTGCTGAGCCCTCTCCATTCATATAAATCCCTGAGTGAATTTTCTGTGTCATTGCATTTGGGACATAGCATGAATGCCTTAATCCATGCTTGCTCTGCTTTCTGGAATAATTCCATTTTGTAATAAGCAGCCCCCAAGTTTTGATAGCAGGTTGAAGAGAGAGGATCAAGCTCAGCGCCGCGTGAAAACGCATTTACCGCCTCTTTATAATTACCGGTTGAATAGTAATATAGGCCTGCATCGATATAGGGCTGCAGCCAATCAGGCTTGAGATTAATAGCTTTGTTGTATAGTTTAATTGCAGAATCGCTCAAACCATGTCGTTGAACAAATCTTCCCAGAAAGCAATAAACAAATGCATTTTGGGAGTCCCTTTTTATCGCCTTATCGAACATGCTTTCAGCCAACAGAGGTTCATTTAATGAATCCAGGACTATAGCCAAATTTATATATGTATCAATGTAATCAGGATTAGCTTCGAGACTCTTCTCATAAAGCTTTCTGGAATTCTCTAATTGACCAAGATACATTTTTTCAAGGGCCAGATTATAGTAAATACCGCCTAACATCTCGAGAGCATCTTCATAATCAGGCTCAATATTCAATGCCATTTTTAAGTATTTTATTGAGGAATCAAATTCACTAACAGCATCATAATTGTATGCCATATTATAATATACTTTATAAAAGCTAGAATCTAACCAGATGGCTTTATGGAAAAAGTGCATTGCGCTATCCCATAGTCCTTTTTCAGATAGCAAGGTTGCATAATTATTCCAGGTTAAAGCCTGATTTTCTCTTTTTGATAGAGATATATTATAATATTTTTCTGCTAGTTCTTGATTTCCCATCTCATGATATATGTATCCAAGATTAGTATAATGTTCAATTGAGTCAGGATATTGGGTGATTGCATGCTCCAGATAATAAACTGAAGAATCAATGCGTCCCATAGAAAGGAAGAAATTGGATATATCAATCATTGCATCATAATGTATGCTGTCTTGTTTCAGAACAGCCCTTAATCCATTTATCGCTCCTGAATATTCACCTTGCATATAAGAAATGTAAGCATAGTTCTTTAGCATTTTAAGTGAAGATGGATATATCGTAATTAATGCCTTAACAATGGAATCAGCTTCATCATATTTCTTCTCAAGCAGGAGCTTTTGTACTTTTTCCAGATTCTCGCAAAGGGACTTCTCTGCTTCTTTATTATCTAAACCCAACTCCTCTTTTACTTCATCACATTGAGAATATTGGAGCTTTAAAGATATTACATTTTCATTAAGCGCAGCAATATCTCCCTTTATTTCGGAACGTGTGTGATTATGCTCACTTTTGGTAGTATCATCTCCCTTAATACCTAGAAAAAAGCTCAATCCATAACCGATGACAGCAAGAATAATTGCACCACTAACACCCCACTTCTTTTTATTTTTTAAAATGCTATTCTGTTTTGTATAGAGTTTTTTCGGGGGCATTGATTTCTTTTTGTTTCTTCTAATCTTTTTAGCATTTTTTCTTTTATTTTTAGCCATACTTGAAATCCGGTCATTTGTATTTGGGGCTATGGACAATTCCCCAGATTATTATCTGATTCCCCGTCAAATTTCGCAATCATTTAGTTTAAAATATGATTTTCAGTCGGTGCTGTCAAAGGATACTGTTGAATTCATCATAACCGGTCAGGCGTATGATTTCGGCCGAGACCTCCTCGATCGCCCGCCGGGTGACATCGATCACCTCGATCTGAAGCCTCTCGAAAAGCCGTCTGCTGAATATCACTTCCTTGCGGATTTCATCTTCATTATGGTACTTTTCAACCATCATCCGCCCCTGATCGTCATCGGTCATTATATATGTGCGTTCCATGCGCACCATAGACAACACATTCGGTTGCATAACCAGCCCGATAATCTTGTTGCGGTCGATTCCATCCAGGCGGCTGAGCAGGTTCTTCCCCAAAAACTCCTCGGCGATAACCGGTATATTGGCTACTTTGAGTCCCAGGTTACAGGCCATAAACATGCTGATCGGTGTTTTGCACGTGCGCGACACACCCAGAAGAATCAGGTCAGATTGATCCAGATTGTACCCGCGACCATCATCATGCTCGACCGTAAACCCGATGGCATCAACCTTGGAATAATACTTGTCATCAATAACCTGCAGGAGTCCCGGCCGGTAGTGGGGATGAAATCCCAAAAACTTTTTCATGGTAGTCAGCATCGGCTGGAGCACATCGAGATGAAGAATCTCGCGCTCATGAAGTTTGGAATGGAGATACTTACGCAGGTTATCCTCGATAATCGAGAAGATGACCAGGTATTCAGAGGTGATTTGCCTTAAGATGCCATTGATTTTTTGCTTGCTGCGCACCTCCTGATAGATATTCTCTACCCTGAGTACAACCTGTTCCGCGGCATATTGCGCCAGCACAGCATCCATAAGACGCTTGGCGGTCTTACCGGTGCCATCGGAGATAATTGTAATTCGTTTCAGATCATCTTCGGTCATCAAGGCATATTCCCTTATATGCCCTAAATTAGAAATAAGCCCCTTAATCGTCAATCAAAAACAGCCCGGGGTCTAGGAGCGTTTGAACGTGTTGGCAAAACGGCGATACCAGGGCGGACGTTTTTCCTGTGCCTGCAGGTATTCCTCTATCCGCGGAAAGACCCTCTCGGCCGCCTGACGTCCCTTCTCGATAATTTCCTTATAACGCACAAACTCGGCCCAGTGATAATCAACCACATCAGGGCTGATCACAACATCGGCCTTTTCCAGGATCATCTTGTTGAGCTTGATCCTCGCCAGCTCATCGGCACGCAGAAGAATATCCACTCCGCGATCCAAGCCCCGTTCCACCAGTTGAGCCGGCCCGAGATTTACTGCGATTATGAAGTAATCATCGCGGGCCATAATGCCCTCGATCGGCACATGATCTGAAACCGAGCCATCAGCCAATATCATACCATCCTTTTCGCGCGGAGGAAAAATTCCGGGGATAGCGGAGGAACAGTAAACTATATCAGCAACTTTGCCTTCATCAAGATACAGCTCCCGTCCCGATTTGAGATCGACCGTACAAGCGGCAAAGGGGATCTGAAGATCATCGCAGGTCTTATCACCGAACAATTCTTCCAACGGCTTGGTAAGCTCTTCCTCACCGGCCAGGGATTTTTTGGTAACAACCGCAAATTGAATATAGTGCTTGTTGATAAATCCGCGAAGCTCATCGAAAAATCCGCGTTTTTTGGCTTCACGATCCTCTTTTTTATGGGGTACAAAATTATCCCACTTTTTGCGATATTCATCATTGTTGACAAGCTCACCAAAACATTCGAGAATACTGTCTATATCCGGATTCAGACAGTATAATGCGCCTATAACCGAACCAATCGAGGATCCGGAGATAAAGTCAATTTTCAGCCCGCGTTCGGTCAGGTATTCGATAACGCCCATGTGGGCCATCCCGCGTGCGCCACCCGCACCCAGCACCAGGGCGATTCTTTTTGGAACATTTGAACTTTTTCTCATGTCAGGTAATCTATTACATAAATTGCGTAACCGCAATAACAACATTGAAATATAAACTGTATCAAAAAAGACATTGTTTTCCTGCAAACTTAAATATATTTTGAAGTACAATATAATAGAGAATATAAAATCCTTTCCCCGCAGTTTGAAAGGAATATCATGCGTTTCCTGCTGATTATATTAGCCGTCGCCGCCGTATGCTATGTTCTTTTGATCGGTATACCTCCCACTCCGGGAGATATACAATTAGTCAAATTCTTCAAAGCCATGACCCTCGAGATCAAACAGCTGGTCGATCATTTCAGCCTGATGCCGAATCCCTTCGTGAAATTGACCATAGTGGCAGGCGCGGCGTTTATAGTGGTTGGATTTTTCAGGCAGTTAGTACGTTAGGCTTTAAGCCTAATCAATAGTAACGAAATTCCAGCGGATATTGATGTAGTACAGTTCGGCCCATCTGAAAAACTTCGATGCATCTTCGCTGAACAGCCCCAGCAAATCCGGCAGGGTTGTGCCGATCCCCAGATGAAACTGGCGGTCAACATCCCACACTTCCGGATGATCCGTTCCATATCCCAGTCCAAATACAAATGGAGTCTTCCTGTACGTCAACCAGTAGATATAATTATCATAATCCTCGCTATTATCTCCCAGCACACTTCGGCTGTCATAGGATAGCGACTTAACCGAAACCTTGAGATCAAAATCCTCAAATCGGGAATCAGTAAGCTTTAGATAGGCCAGCCCAAGCCCGGTATAATCGAAGATTAAATCCGATACGCCCAATCCCTGATCCGGATTAAAGGCGTCAATTGGGAATTCAACTGCAGTAACTATGAAAGCGGCTTCAGCAAATCCCAGAATTCTTGCAGTTTTTTCAGAATACCCCAGCTTGCCGTAGCCTGCAACCAGGAACTGCGCAAGCTTGTATGACACAAAGAGATGCGAGACTTCATCATTCAGCCCGAGGTTGTCCCCGTTCCAGTCATCCTTGAAATGAAAACTGCCATTCGGGTCACCCCACAATCCGGTCATATGGTCATACAGAAATGGCATAGCGGTCAGATTTGCACCAACAGCGACCGTATGCGAGAGTATCCTGGGGCCCCTTGAGTCGCCATGATTATCGTATAACCGCAAATCCGGCATCATAATAGCGCCATGAGACTGGATCATGGTAGAGATCGGGACAGGCGCGGCGGCCAGATTGGCCATGCAGCACAATAATAGACCAATCAGTAGAATTTTGAAATTGGCGTGCTTATGCATAATAACGTATTCCTATACGTTAATAGGGCAATTCCAATGCCAAAAGGAGACTGAGCTTAATCAACCGGCTGAAAGACGATATTGATCAGGCGCATAACATCGCTTAAATCAATTCCCGCCGGCGGTCCCAGGTCAAGCTCGACAAAGTCGGCCGGCAGTTCGAAATCGCGGTATAAATACCCGATGTAGGCGGCGATATCCGAGGGCTCGAGCCAGCCATTCAGATTGATATCACCGATTAGCGGCCAGACCGCTCCACCTCCGCTAAATTCTATCTCTGCAAAATACTCTTCAAAATTCAGATTGTATAACTGCGCCGTGGACATGTTTACATCTGTCTGTCTGGGATGAAAACTGAAATACACCGGCTGCTCCAGTTCACCGGGAACAATGTACTGAGGCTGATGCGAGGAAAACATGGTCGGATTGGAAAATTCAATGCGCACATTATAGTCCGATTGATAATCACTTACTATCAGGTAGCCCAGCATATCTTCGGTGCCGACAGGAACTGTGTCAAACTGCAGTTCGATTTGCGATGATGACAATTGCGGGCGAAGATATTCGATTTCCAGCGACTGGCCATTTTGAATATTATGCACAAGCGATTTTGAACGCGCCCGGAACTGAATCAAATACATCAGATCCAGCTCACCCATCCCGGCTATCACATCATCGAAAATATAATCATCCCTTTCGGTCCCCGAATAATCTGAGGCCACAACTAATAGTCTATAAAACCGTTCCGGATCATTGCGCGGATTGATGAAGCAGAAGTCACAGGCCTGGGCATTGTCTGTCAGAAATAAAAGATCGAGCTGCTGGCCGCTCTCCTTTTCATAGGCAGAAACGGGAAGCTCCAGGAAACCGGCATAATCCCATGAATCATCGCTTCGATTGTAATAGTAAACATTCTGGGAATTATCAGAGCCGAATTTAAGCTCAACCGAAATATATTCCGATTCGCGAATGGAAGATTCAAAAATCTCCTCTGCCCTGCCTGTTCCCATGTTCGCGAAATCATTTACAAACGGCACAGGTTCGATCCAGTTCTGGTAAACCGGCTTAAATCTCACAGCCGAGATAAAACCGTCATCGGATTCTGAGGCCAATGCCAGCCCATGGGGACCAAGATTATGCCAGTCGCCTACTTTCTCTGCCAAATCGAAGAAATCATTGAAGGCCTCGATGCGTTCTGCACGGCTTAAAGCAATCAGGGCGAAATGGATTCTCAGCGTGTCTCCTGGCATCAGATAAAACGGCCCGCGCGAAATCAGGGTTCGCTTATCCTCCGGATCATTATCAACCCAGCCAACATCATAGCGCGCATCGCCGTCCAGAGGCATTGATTTTATCTCGCCGGTCTGCGGATCGGCATAGGGCACGCCTCCATAATTCAGCCCCCGCATCATATACATCGATTCCTCCCTGCTAATCGGGAAGAATTGAATCACACGCGCGGTTGATGATGTGCTCTGTTCATATCTGGGACGGCCGCTTTTTTCTGCGCCGAGAAATACTGTTCCGACCAGCGGATAACCAATACCGGCCAGTTCCTCATCGAGCGAATCGGAATAGACATAGGTCAGATCCAGTTGCGGGCTGGAACCGAGGAAATCATCAAAGGGCGTACCGATATCGGGGTCGGTAAACTGGCCGACATAAACCGAATCCCATCTCTGCGCCGACCTGTTAATAATCTCGTATTCCACAAAGACAACATCGCCTAACGCTTTGTCTTTGTTGTAGGCATGAATAGTCTGGCGCACCTCCGAATACATCGGGAGCTTACTGCCGGCGGTAAATCCCCTGCGGGTAGTATCTGTATCATTGTAAATTGAAAACAGGGTTTCATCTCCCAACAGCAATGGATCGCCGGCCGAATCCACAGGCGCGCCCCATTCTGAGGGCCACTCCAGATAATCCTGTCCCGGATTCTGCAAATCGTCGCGGGTAATTTTGTAAACACGCAATTCCGAGGAATCCTCAATATTGCCGTCTAATGGCCCGGGGACAAATTCGGTGTAAGTTCTGCCTGCGGAGTAATAGGCCATGCCGGTAAAGATTTCACGCGAAATCTTGCTCGTGATCCACAGACCCCCGGCAAACATCAATGTATAGCGGTCATCCTCACCATAGTAGAAGCCCTCGAATGTGCTGTCTATTTCTCCAAAGAAATCGTTGGCGATGATACCGTTATTCCCGGCATACATCAGGATCCGGTTGGCATTGATATGTATTGCAGTATCCGGCTGCGAAAAGAGCGTTGTGCAGACGGCCAGGATGAGCAGGATTATAAGAATTGATTTCTTCATTTAGTTCAGATGTAACTCTATTTCTTGTATTTAAATGCTGAACGTAAATGAAGCGCAAAACGTTCAGAAAGGCAAGCAGATATTTGCGCAGGTTTCGGGCAATAAAAAAGACGGACCGAGGGAGGTCCGCCTTAAACAAAAGGAGGGAAGCATCAAAAAAGCACGCCAAAAATTAGATCGTTATTCAGTCACATCCATATTGGTGCTTCAGGATGGTAGACTAATATTTGTCCTGTCTTGTCTTTCACTCTATCTTTCATCTCTTCCAAATTTTTCTCAGTTAACATCTTTTCACGATTTCCAGACTGTGATCAGTTTCTTCAAATGAATCGAACACCATCGAATTTTCGGCGAGCATTCCATGCACCTGGGTCACGCACCAGTTTTTCAAATCGGCCGGTAGTATTACCAGGACCAGAACCAGTGCGATTATAATCAGTATCAGCTTTCCCATTTCTTCTTTCCTTTTGTTATCTCCTTTGCCCGTATAGATGATCAAAGCGTGTGCCAAAGCAGAAATTTTCGCCAGAAACCAGTTATCCCCTTGTCTGACAATAGAATAAAAATAACATAAAAACATTGTGGCAAATATGAAAGATCAGAATCGGGAAAAGATTGCCATGTGTGAAATGAAAAATATTCCGCTAGTCTTAAAATCAGACTATTTTTAAATTATATTTAATCGGCGGCGAACTTTTGCATGCTCGATCAGTTTACAGGCATTGTATCCCAGCTGGATTGATTTAAGCGAGAAATACAAATGACTAAATTTGGAAAGCTGATAGATGGTATCAGGCAAAAAGGATTCAGGTATGTGCTGGTCAATATCTCTTCGCGTCTGCCGCGGGCAATCTTTTTCTATGTCCATGCCATCCTGCTCCAATACGACAATCCCGAGGTCATCCCCAGCCCGGCCGATGGCTATTTAATCAGGTTTGCCGATCAGTCCGACGCAGACAAGGTAAAACATGTCGGCGTGGAGCAGGAAACACTCCTGAGGCGGATTAAGCGCGGCGACAAATGTACCGTGGCCGAGAAGGACGGCAAAATCGTTTCTATTGCCTGGGCCATTGCGGACAAAATGTATGTCTGGTCACAGGGGGTTCATTTTGACACCGGACCCGAGGGCCATTATATCTACGGCGAATACACACACAGGGATCACAGGCGTAAGGGCCTGATGACGGCGCAGATGAAACTTCTATTTGATTATTATATGCCGGAAAGATATAAGTCATTCGTATCGATCGATAATTTCAACCAGAATTCAATACGGTTTCATGAGCGCATGGGTTACCGCACGGTCGGCGAGTGTCATTTCTGCACTATATTGGGGATAAAATTCTGCCGCAAGAAATCCTGGCCCTACAAGGTGAGCAAATTCAGGATGGGATTTAGAACCGGCCTGCCCGGCTACACGAAGATAGTACCGGATCAGTTTTAGGGCACTAAAAAATGGCGCCCCCCAGAATCGAACTGGGGACACACGGATTTTCAGTCCGTTGCTCTACCAACTGAGCTAGGGCGCCGTTACAGAACAATCTCTATACAATTTTTTTCGACCGAAGTCAATATCTTTTTAATCTTTAAAGCACTTTTGTACAAAAGGTTGCCAATGATCCCGCAATCATTCAATCACGATCTTTAATCATCATCTTTTTTACGAGTTTAATGTGGCATTCGGAGGGATATTTTATATCTTTAGCATGGATAATTTCTGGAATCTCCCGTTCCGCAACGGCCCCGTGGAACATGGCACAACGACCATGAAACATCTCCGCGAGCCGGCAGTTTTTGCTTTACATTGAGTAAAACGGGGATATATTATGCCGACATATCTAAAAAGGAGTTTAGATGAAACGCTTGAGAACAATTGGCTTAGCTTTAATTGCGATATCATTTCTCCTGTTTGATCCGGCCACATTATCGGCACAGGATTATACTATCGGGCCCGAGGATGTGCTCTCGGTCTCATTCTGGCAGGATCCCTCTCTGAATCAGACAGTTACGGTCAGGCAGGATGGTAAAATAACACTCAGTGTTATCGGTGAAATAACCGCCGCAGGCCTGACACCCACACAACTGGCCCAAAAAATAGGTGACCAGGTGTCGCGTTATAATAAAGAAATTTCGCAGGCAACAGTCGAGGTATTGCAATATAACTCCCAGAAGGTGTTTATTACGGGCGCAGTCCGCAATCCCGGCAAATACGCTTTCGAGGTGATGCCCAATGCTTTCGAGCTGATCAAGGAAGCCGGAGGTGTAACGGAATTCGGTGACCTTTCCAATGTCGTAATCGTGCGCGGGTCGGTCAATGAGGGTGAAATCCTGCATGTCAACCTGTCCGAGATAATCGCCCAGGGTGATGAATCCAAATATCCGGAACTGTTCCCGCGTGACATAGTAGAAGTAAAACGAGCACCCTCCGAGGAGGGTCCGGGCCTTCCCACAGCGGCGGCCGGGATGCGCAAGAGCATTGTCTATGTTATCGGACGGGTCGGCAACCCGGGATCGATTAATCTGGAACCGGGTATGGAGGTTCTGGATGCTATCTCTTTAACCGGCGGGCCGACAGCTGATGCCGATTTGTCAAAAGTTAGAATTTATAATAAACAAGACCGTTACTCGAATGTTATAACCGTAGACCTGGATAAACGCACGAAAAAGGGCACCCCCCCCCACTATAAGCTCAAGCCTGAGGATACGATTTATATCCCTCAGGAATCGGGCGGATTCTGGAACACCTGGGGTCGGATGCGTGATTTCGTGGCCATATTCGGGACACTGGTATCAACATATTTACTAGTAGACAGGATATCTGATTAGGACATGGTAAATCAACAGGAAAAACAAATAGACCTGCGCGAAATTATGCAGGTAGCATTGAAGCGTAAATGGCTCCTGATAATTCCATTTATTCTGGTGGTGGCGATCAGCTATGCCGGCACTTACCTGATGGATCCCAAGTACGAATCATGGGCCATTGTGCAATCATCCACAACAAGCGTGGTCAGCCCGACCATAGAACGTGAATTAACCGGCGAATACCGCGGTGGCTATATTTCCGACCGCCAGCGCCGTCAGATGCAAAACGAAGTCAAGGGGCTGATAACCTCCAGCCTGTATCTTTCCAAGCTGATTACCCAGCTTAACCTCGATGAGGATCCGGAGATGCAGAAGAAGGCCGCCGATCTTCAGAAAGAATTTCCCAACATTCGTCCCGAGGAACTGATTTATCGGGCATTAATCGAGGAATTGCGCAGCAAGATATCGGTTTATTTCGAGGGCACGAACCTGGTTCAGATAGTGGCCCGTCATACGGACCCGATCATGGCTCGAGATATTGCCCAGACGCTGGCCGAGGTCTATCGCGAGGAACGGTTGCAGGCCGACCTGCTGGAAATCCGCAGTCGTCTGGAATTCTCCAACACGCAGGCGCAGATTTACAAAAAAGAATATGAAGAGAAAGAGGCCGAACTGGCCGAATACAAGCGCGACTACCAGAAATCAACTATAGACCGTGCCCTGAGTACACAGGACAATCTGAAAGACATCGAATCGGAACTGGACAGGACCCGTCTGACCGACAAGGTCGAAGCCAGCGACAGGCTGAATTTTATCGAGAGCCAGTTAACGGACATGGGCATCGATCCGGCCTCACTGGATTTGCCGGCCGATGTCAGTGTGCAGAAACGTCTGCTTCTGGATCGAACCACAGGCTGGGCCCAATTAATGGAAAAATATACCTGGCGCGATCCCAAGGTTACCACGCAGAGACGAAGCATGCAGAGCACCCTGGATACGATAGAAGCCATGATCGACTCCTCCGCCGCCGTTGAATTTTCCGGTCTGTCAGATGAAAATATCGACCTGATTTCGGAATACCTGCTCACCCGGGTAGAATTGGACTATTTCGTTCATAAGGAAAAACGTCTGGCCATTAGCAAAGAGAATATCAAGACCAGCTTCTCGACCGGCCCGGATGCCGAATTGCAGCTTCAAACGCTTGAAAACGAAGTTAACAGGCGCAAGAGACTTTATGATGACTTCATGGAATCATATATCGGCTCTCAGGTCATGATCAACGCCATGCGCGACAATGCCGAAAGCAGGTACAAGGTCATAGAACCGGCCTTCGTACCGCTCGTACCTTACTGGCCCAATCGTATCAAGCTTACGGTCATGGGCTGTGCCCTGGGATTGCTCCTGGGAGTAGGCGCGATCATCCTGGCCGAGGTCACCGATAACTCTATCAAAAAGATCGAAAGCGTGGAGGATATGCTGGGCCTCAAGGTGCTCGGCACTATTCCGAAGATTGAATTCAAGGACGCACCGCGTGAGAAAGTCCGCGCTCCTAAAAAGATGGCAGGGAGTAAAACATGACGCAGCAGGCCTTCAAACTGAATACCCGTCTGGCAACCGGCGATAAGGAGTATCTTATCCAGACCATCAATGATGCCAGCGGAAGGAAAGTGCTTTCCTCTATCTTTTCCGATGGTCAGCTACTGGACACATTTGAGGAAAGCTTCGACCGTGAACTGGGGCTTGAAGAATTAAAGAAACTGGTCAATACGACCCATGAGGATCGCCGTCGTGAGCTCGAGCAACTGGTTGACATGTACCGCAACGCGGGTGACAATGATGACCCCCGCAGCCTGGATTATATTGGCCAGGCGCTCTTTTTCAAACACATGTACCTGGAAGCCGCAAAACTATTCGACAAGGCTGTCAGGATCGATCCGGATTTTCATGAGGGCTGGTGTCACCTGGGCCAGGTCCAGTTCGCCCTCAACCTGTATACAGAAGCATGCCAGACATTCGCACGGGCCGTGGAGCTGCGTCCCGCTTTCGCCGATTATCACAACAATCTGGGCGAGGCATTCATGGCTCTGGATTCATGTAAGCGGGCGGTGATCGAATTCGATGAGGCATTGAAACTGAATATCTATTACGGCGAGGCTTACCTCAATCAAGGGCTGGCATATATGCTCAACGCCATCCGTCGCGAGGATTTCAACCTGTTTGCCAACCAGGAAGAGATGACCCGCAATGCCATCGATAAAGCCAGCGTTATCATGCCGGATATAGTCGACCAGGATTTCCGCGAGGGCCAGAAGTTTTTCGAGCAGGGTAATCTGGAAAAGGCCTTCGCTAAATTCCTGGCCTGCCGTGAAAAGAGGCGCAGGCTCAAAACCAGCGAGACTTCAAATTTCTATTTCAAGTTTATGCTCGGTTCTGACCAGCTAAATGAAAAGATCATTTCCCGGCGAATCAAATACCTGCAAAATGCGATTTCAAATAATCCGCATTACGCCGACCTGCACTATGAGCTGGCAGTGGCATTTACCATGCTGGGACGATTTATTCATGGTAAGGCTATCGATGAATACAAGAAAGCCTTGAGCATAAATCCGGATTTCGAGCGGGCCAGAAAGAATCTTAAGCTGGCAGAGAACGAACTGAAGGGTTCTGATGTTATCATACAGGCTATTTTAAAGGGATAAGATGAAAGACGGAAAATACAAAAATATTTTTGACACCTATAATCCCGAATCTCCGGTCGGTACGGAATTCAGGCGTCTTTTGTACAACCTGACAAACAATAATGCGTTGCCGGAAGGCGGCAAGACATTCCTGGTAACATCATCGACCATAGGCGAGGGAAAAAGCACAGTATCCTCATTTTTGAGCCTGACCGCGGCGATACACAGGCCGCGCAAGACTCTCCTGGTGGATGCCGACCTGCGCCGCCCGGTGGTACATAAAATCTATGGTGTCAGCCAGAAAATGGGGCTTTCCGATATAATTAAAAACGGCGCCAAGCTTGAGGAATGTATCAAAAAGACTCATGTCGAGAAACTGGATATCATAACTTCGGGTAAGGAGATCAAAAATCCCACCGAGCTTTTCGATTCCCCAACCCTGCCGGCATTTTTTGAAGCGGCGCGCTTTTATTACGATCTGGTGATTGTCGATTCGGCTCCGGTTATACCGGTCTCCGATCCGCTTATTCTGGCCAATGAAGTCGATGGTATTTGCCTGGTGGTAAAGGCCGGCGCAACTCCGAAAGAGGTTGTCACCCGTGCCCGCGACCTGATCTCGCAGTCCGGGGCAAGGCTCCTGGGTGTGGTCCTGAATAATGTCAAGCAGGCCCTGCCCTACTACTTCAATCACAAATACTACGGTTATCATTACGCTTCCCGCGGGTAAACAGATATGCTCAATGCCATTACTATCGATGTCGAAGACTGGTTCTGCGTAGAAGCATTTAACAAAAAGTATCCCATCCAGACCTGGGAGCACCAGAAAACGCGCGTGCTCACCAACATCGTGCATACCCTGGAAATTCTAAATGACTACAATGTCAAGGCAACTTTCTTCGTGCTCGGATGGGTGGCTGAAAAATTTCCGGAGATTGTCGATCACCTGCATTCCAATGGCCATGAGATAGGCTCGCACAGCTATGCTCACAAACTCATCTATAAAATGACTCCCGAGGAATTCAAAGAGGACACCCTCAAATCAATCGAGGCCATTCGTAAAGGCTGTGATGTGCCCATCTGCGGATACCGTGCACCTTCATTCTCGATCAAGCCGGAACATCAATGGGTCTGGGAAATCCTGGCCGAATGCGGCTTTGAATACGATTCCTCTGTCTTTCCGGTAGCCCATGATATTTACGGCAGTCCCAAATCACCACGATTTGCGCATAAAATTAACGCCGGCAACGGCAGGGAACTGATGGAGATTCCGCCCTCCACGGTCAAAATACTCGGTAAAAATTTTGGATTCGGCGGCGGCGGATATCTGCGCATGTTTCCGCAATGGTTCACTAACTGGGGTATCCGCAAACTCAACAGCCAGGGCTTTCCGGCGGTTATCTACTTCCATCCCTGGGAAATCGATCACAATCAGCCCCGTCAGGATGTTGGAACCAAAAGCCGCATAAGACATTATACTAACCTGAAGACTACCGAAAAAAAACTCAGAAAACTGTTGCAAAAATTTGAATTCGGCCCTATTAAAGATGTCTTCAAATTGACCTGATTTAAATGGAGCTTGATAAGTAACATGGCATCATCAAAAGTAGTTGTCTTAAAGACCGAACCGGAAAGCATCCTCTCTGATTACGCGGAGCTGATGCATAAAGCGGACTACCAGAACGGCATCAGCAAAGAAAAAGAGACCATTCTTAAGCTGAATCTTTCCTGGACCAAGTATTTCCCGGCCTGTTCGTCTCAACCCTGGCAGCTCGAGGGCGTGCTCAAGACCATGCAAGATGACGGTTATGATTTCTCGAAGCTTTATCCGCTCGAGAACAAGACAGTCGTAACCAATCCGCATAAAGGATGTGAAAACAATCTGTGGGGTCCGGTCCTGAAAAAGTATGATGCGAGTTTCACCGCCCTGCCCGAGGTGGACTGGACAGTCTATAAATTCAAGTCCAAACTGCTCAAGCTAAATGAGATCTTTCCTGATGGCATAGAAGTTCCGCAGATGTATATCGGCCGTCAAATAATTCATCTGCCAACGGTCAAAACCCACGGCCATTCCACCACTACGGGTGCGATCAAGAATTCATTTGGCGGACTTTTAAAAGAGGTGCGCCATTATGCGCATAAATATATGCATGAGGTGCTGGTCGATCTGATGCTGATGCAGAAAGAGTTGCATCCTTCAATTTTCGCGGTTATGGATGGCACGGTTTGTGGCGACGGCGCCGGGCCGCGCACAATGGAACCGAAGGTCAAGGACTTTATCCTGGCCTCATTCGACCAGGTAGCCATCGATGCCGTTGCCGCGCATATGATGGGCTTCGATCCGATGTCCATACCCTACCTTAAGATGTGCCATGAGCGTGAACTGGGTGTGGCCGATCTGAAGGATATCGAGATTGTCGGCGAGGATGTCAGTGATGTCAATTTCGGTTTCGAGGTCAAGAAAAGCCTCGTTATCTGGGGAGATCAGATGCTGCGCAAGGGGCCGCTTCGTTTTCTGGAAAAAATTGCCCTGCATTCACCCCTGGTCGTATGGGCGCCATTTGCATCGAATGTCTATCATGATTACTTCTGGTATCCGACTGTCGGAAAGTCCATCATCAGGAAATTTTCACAAACCAGGTGGGGCAAACTCTTTGATCAGTACAAACAGATGGCTTAGTCCTGCCGTGTGCCTGAATCCTTGAAACTGGGATTATACAGGTTAATCTTATTTCTGCCCGTCTTCTTGGATTCCATCATAGCCATATCCGCGCAATAAATGAGCCTGTCGATACGGGGTGCATCGTCAGGATAAATCGCCCCTCCCATACTTACGCTGATATTCAGCGATTCATCGGAGTTGCGGTTCTTGAAACTGTAGGATGCAATCTTAACACGCAGCCTTTCCATAAACTGGGCGCAGGATTCACGATCCGTTTCCGGCATTATCATGCAGAACTCCTCACCGCCATAGCGTGATACGATATCGATCGAGCGCACGCTCTCATGCATCAATTTGCCCAGCTGTTTGAGGATAAAGTCGCCTGTCTGATGGCCATAGCTGTCATTGATTACCTTGAATTCATCGATATCGAATATCACCAGCGCCAGCGATCTTTCAAAACGTCTGGCACGCAGGATTTCCTCCCCCAGGCGCTTGTAAAAGTAACGGTAATTATACAGCCCGGTCATACTGTCGGTGTAGGACATTTCCTCGATCTTGCGGAATTGATGTATGTTCTCCATGGTCAGCCTGAGCGTCTGGCACAGCGATGATATGATATTTATTTCATCCTGGGTATAATCTCTGCTCTGACTTTTAATTTCGCCCATACCCAGAAAGCCGACCTGATGACCGGGCAGGGACATCGAGGCAATCAGACGGCATCCCGCCTCAGACAGGAGCCTGACTGTCGGCTCGAGGCCGATAACTTCTTCGATATGTTTCATGCGATGAACGCCGTGGTCACGTGAAAGAATCTTTACCAGCGCGTCACCCGGCTTTATTCGATGGTTGCTCAGCTGGCCGGGAAGATTGTTTGTCGCATGTGCGATCATCAGGTTGCCGTGCTTAGCCTCCGGCAGATGCAGGAACGCAAAAGCAGGATCGAGATGCCTGTTGATAATGTCCAGAAACTTCTGCAACAGCTGGCCGATATTATATTCACGCAAAAGCAAATTATTGGCATCAATAAGAGGCTGGCAGGAGGGACATTCCGCGCCGATGTGAGATCGCTGCTGGTGGTTGTCAGTGGCCCTTTCGACCGGTTCGGGATTAAGACGAACCTTCTGTGCTTTGCCACGCTTGAGAAGTTCATACGCCAATGCCAGTTGATCCGTTAATGCCAGTATATACGGTGCCAGCCGATCCATGGGGAAGATACTGCTGTCCGACATCAGCACCAACCCAAACAGACGCTTGCCGTAAATAATCGGAAAGGCGTACTTGAGGCCGACTTTCTCGTACATCAGACGCCCGATATTGCCATGCGGGGGTTCCTGGTCAAAAGATATCGGCTGCCCGGTAGTGCTTAGTTTTTTTGCGGTCTCTGATCCCGCAGCGAAAAACAGCTTATTGATACCCTTGAATTCTATATTGTGCCAGATAATCGGGTTATAGCGATTGCGGCTGTAAACATAAATTACCAGCCTGGAGATACCGAATTTGCCGGTGATAGAATTATTGTACTCCGCCGCGCAATGGCGAAAGCGGTTGCCGCCCGCTATTGCCTCCTGGAGTGATTCATGAATCTCAAAATAGATACGTCGTATTTCGCTCTCATCGGCCTTCGGCTCTTTGCGGCCTGATGGAGACAGTTTCATGTAGAGGACGACTATAATCGCGATAAGAGCCAGACAGCAAAGCCCCAGCCCCAGTATCAGAACCATAACAGAGGCCTGCAACTCGAACATATTCTATCCTCCCCCCCGGGAATTTGGCTACGCCTGCCTAATGATCACGGGCGTAGCGAAATCTCTTCTTCTTCGAGAGAAGATCACTTTTCTTCAGGATCTTACGAATCCGCCACCAGCCAAGCTTATTCTGGCCGTCGGCCTGGGTGTTGAGAATTTTTTTCATCTCCCTGATAGACAGGAAGGGATCATCCGTAGCCAGGGCCAGGACTCTCTCCTCATCGCTTTTTCCAGCCGATAACGGTTTTTCCCTGGGCTCTTCTTTCGCTATATTTGCCGGGTCTGCCGGTTTTTCTATCTTTTCAGTTTTTACTTTCTTTTCTTCCAGGACCTCCGTGGCAACCGATGATCCGGGATTATTTGCGGCACTTTCAGCGTTGTAATCCTCCAGGTTGAAATCGGAGCGGGCCCGTTCGACATTATCGAATGCGGGCAGGATCGAATCGAACTCGAGCAGTTCATAAATCTCATACACATTGGGGATCATCTTGGCCAGCTTCAGGTCACCGCTGTGCTGCCTGATCTCACGAATATTGGAAATAAAGATACCCCAGCCGGCCGAGGAGATATAATCCACCCCGCCCAGGTCGATGATAATATTATAACGTGACTGTTCCAAAAGTTTGTTCATCACCTTTTCAAGTTCGCTGGCGGTCATGGTATCTATTACACCGTCAACACGCACTATCGAGATTTCATTTTCATTGCCGGTTGTATCCAGCGATATTCTGATTTCATCCATGCTATTTCTCCAGAGACTCAAGGTCAGCGATGACCGTTGGCGATTTCCTTTGTCAACAGGAAATAGTCGAGTGCGCCATGTGAATAGGGCGCATATTCAAAGATTGTCTTATGATTTTCCTGAGCTTCTTTTATCTGTGTATTTATCCTGATACGGGTTACGAAAACTTTCTCACCGAATTCATTCACGAGCTGATCATAAACGCGATCGGAGATCTTCGTGCGCTTGTCGAAAAAAGTGGCCAGGATACCCATCACATTCACTTTATGTCCGATCTTTTCCTCGATTTCGGCAATCAACCCCAATGTCTTTTTGGCACCTTCGGCAGCAAAATAATCCATCGAGACCGGGATGATCACATGATCGCAATAATTGAGCGCATTGATATTGATCAGGTTGATCGTGGGCGGACAGTCACAGATCACGAAATCCGATCCGACCAGCCGCTCGAAAACCTGCTTCATGCGCAGTTCTCGATCCTGCTGACGGCTCATGACCATTTCCGATTCGACCAGGCGCTTGCCGCCCGAATCGATCAGGTAGAGATTGGTGCGGACCTTGGCAATTTCCACCTCGCCGGTCAGAAGCAATTCGGCCAGCCCTTTTTGGGGCCGCTCATCGAATGCCATGGCAACATTACCCTGACTGTCGCAGTCGATTATCAAAACCTTCTTGCCGGAAAGCGCCAGGCAATGCCCCAGATTTATGGCCGTGGTAGTCTTGCCGGTTCCTCCCTTAGAGGTCATTACCGCAATTTTAACCATCTTTATTGTCTTTGTCTGATTCTTTCTCTAACCTTTTGGCTAATTCCTCAAAAGTGAAACTATCTGATTCTTCCTCATTGTCAAGCGAATTCAGGTCTATACCTTTGTCCGCCACCTTCTTCCAACCGGCCAGATCCTGGCCCTTGAAGCGCGATTGATCAAGCACTTTATCCGATGACATATCCAGCTCAATCTGGTTGACACGTTTGGACATTCGCTCCAGAAGCTTCAGCGCAGTAGCCTCATCAACATTGTCCTCCAAATCGCTGAACATATCCATCATTTCCTGGATCTCTTCCTGCGGAATACCGGCGCCGGCCAGGTTATCGATAAACTCGGCGATCTTGCCCTTGCCATTGCCTGCAGGGGCATGGGCGGCATCCAGTTTCTCCAGATATTTCTGCTTGTCCCGGGCAATCTTTTCCTTGTATTTCTTGGACTCCTCGGCCAGAAGCTCTTTCTGCCGCGAGGACAGCCCCTGCCCGCTGCGTGCCGCGAATTCGAGCCTGAGACGGCTGTTGTTTAATCTAAGGCGCACCAGCTCCTCATACAGCAATCGCTCATCAACCTGGAAATCGCCGTAATCGCCGGATTCAAGCTCCTCTTTCAGGCGTTTTGGTCCGAATTCGGGATGTTCCTTGATGATCTCGAGCAGCTTGGAACGCTCTTCATAGGAGAATTGACGGGGCTCGGAATCACTGCGTAAATCCTTATTTTTCAAACCCTCCAGGCCAAACTGCTCAAACCGTTTTTTATATTTGTAATAGGTCGATGTCGAGACCTTCATCTCGCGGCAGGCATCCTTGACAGACTTGCCTTCAGTCTCAACCAGGTCCAGAAGCTTCTTGCGCCGTTGAACGAAATATTCATCGGCCATGACCTTTTCTTTGATCGCCACCAGCGTAATATCATCATTTTGCGGCGCGCCCTCGGTAAATTCTATTACCTCTTCATCCAGCTTGGCGGCAAATTCCTCCGGGGTCAGGAAGCTGTAGTTCTTGATGAACTCCAGAAAACGATTCATACCGAACTGCTCGCGCTTCTTGTTCATCGCTTCCGTGATACCATCGGTATAGACAACCAGAATATCATCCTTTTTGAGCTTGATCGATTCAGCCTCAATCGAATCATCGAAAGTGACATTTTCCGGAAGTTGAATTCCCAGCGGAATTCCGCGCGGATTGAGGAAATATGTTTTATCCTCATCATGACGATAGAGCACCATCGGGTTGTGGCCGGCCGAGGCAAACGATATCTTGCGGTTGATCGAATCCAGCACCACCAAAAAGATCGTCACGAACATGCCCTTCTTGACATCCTCGGTCACGAAATCATTTACCCGCGTCAAGATATCGACCGCCGAACGATTGCCGCGCGCCTCCAGACGAATAGCGGTACGGATCATGGTCATGACCAGGGATCCCGGAACTCCTTTACCGGAGACATCGGCAACAACAATACCCAGCGTATTTTCATCAACCCAGACAAAGTCGAAATAATCACCGCCCACATCCTTGGCGGCACGGTATATCGTGGCGATATCATAGCCCTCGATATCGGGGAAATGTTTGGGCAAGAGCGTATGCTGGATCTCCTGTGCAACCTGCATCTCTTTATGCAGACGTTCCTGCTCGACAATATTTTTCTGGGCGATCTTGATTTTCTTGGTCATCTCATTGAAAGCATGAGCAATCTCTGAGAACTCATCCACACCCTCCACCGGCAGTTTCATATCGATATCGCCGGAACCGATTTTCTTGACGCCATCGGTCAGCTTCTGAATCGGCTTCACGAAATAATTTGACAAAAGCGACACTGCCAGGATACCGAGCACATAGCTGATCAATGCTATTATAAAAATGCCGCGCCGTGCACTTGTAATTTCCTTATTAAGTTTTTCAGTGGAATAACCGACAATCGCCAGACCGCGCGCAGGATTATTCTGATAAATCGGTTCTATGTAATGATATATCCCTTTGCCATCGACCATGCGCCGCTGAGGATTTCCGTAATTGTTGGCATCGATCCTGGGTGGGTGTTTATATTGAGTATGAAGCAGGCTCAGGTCTTCGCTATGGGCCAGGATATCATCATTACGACCGGTTATGATCACATACTCGATATCGCTGTGCTGATTTATAAAATTATTGACTGTCAGCAAAAAGCCCGCATCACCGACATCATTAACGACATCATCCCGGGCATGAGACGCGACCGAGGTGGCTGTTTCCGACATCTTGTTTCGAAATTCGCTTTTCAATGTTTCCGTCGTGCGATTCTCGAAATAGAAATAAATCATAAGCACAAGGCCCGACAATATCACGGTCATCCAGAAGGCGAATTTCTTCCTGATCGAAACGCCTTCCATTCGGAAGAACCTGCGCACCACCTGACGGCGCGGAATTTCCTTGACCAGCCTGAGGCGATTCTCGCCCTGCACGGTGAAATACTGCACCTCATCCATGATCTTGCGAATCAGGTATAATCCCAGTCCACCCTTACGGCTTGTTTCCACATACCGGTCAAGATCAGGCGTACCGGCCGCATCGAAATCAAATGCCCGCCCGCTATCGATAATCTGGAATTCGACTTTATCATAAGTTAATGACACCTCGATACGGATCTTACCCGGACCATACAGGTAGGCATGACGGATCACATTGGTGCAGGCCTCCTCGATCACCAGGAGGATGCTGGTGAGCTCTTTCTGGTTGAAGGCTGTGCCCTCGAGGCACATGAGGATATACTCGCGAATTTCGCTCAGCTGTTCCTCACGGGCATCGAAAACCCTGCTGAAATCTTTCACTGTCCGGGACATTAAAGCCATACACTCCGAATCTGCTTAGTCTATTCTTCTTTCTCCTGCTCTAATCTTATACGCGCCTGACGCAGGTTTTCTCTGGTATCACGCGAGCCGGGATATTTTTCAAGTACAGTTTCCCATCTCTCGATCGCCTGCTCATATTTGCCCTCGCTGAGGAATTTCAACCCCTCGAGATAAATCTGCCAGTATTCCTGATCCTGTTTCAGCTGCTCGATCGAAACCGGTTCAGCCGGGCTCTCGACCTCCATACGTTTGAGATAGCCCAGCGCCACCTCATCATCCGGATCGAGTTCCAGCACCTCACTGAAGGCCGCCCTGGCGGCAGCGGTATCTCCGGCATTTAAAAGCTCAACCGCACTGCTCAGTTTCTGGGCTATTAGCAGACGTTCCTTGGCAAGGCCGATCTTTTGATTCAACCCTGAGGCGCCGGGACGAATCTCCAGGCCTTCGTTATATGCCACCACAGCATCGGCATACTGCCCGGCATCAAACAACGAGTCACCCTCGGCAACATAGCGATTGAAACGCTGATTGAAATGCTCGCGTATATTCTCGAGCCGCTCGAGCGCATGTTGATTATCCTTGTCTATCTGCAGAACTTTCTGATATTCGCTGCGGGAATTTTCATATTCGGCCAGATTATACAATGAATCTGCGGCATTGAGCCTGCTGTTTAAGAGCCGGTTATAAGCCATCTCCCCGGCACGGGTGTCGATCTCCTCACGGGCCGCACTTTCCAGCTTGTCAGTGATCTCTCTCAGGCGAGTAATCGCCTCAACATTGGTGGAATCATACGCCAGCACCTGATTGTAATAGACCGCGGCCGAATCCCAGGTCTGTTCCTGATAAAATAACTGTGCCTTGTCGGCCAGAACAGAAATTCTTCTTTTGCGCGCATCCTCGGCACGCTGTTCTTCTTCCCTGCGCTGTTTTTCGATTCTATCCTCACGCTGTGCCGAAATTGTCGGCCCGAAAAAGAATGACAGGCCTATCCGATGCGACGCATCCAGGTCGGAATTGCCCTTGAAAGCATAATCGAGCCCCACAAAACCGTAACGAATTCCTGCGCCGAATGTGATGTCGGTGCGATCATAACCGCCACGCAGGAAAAAGGTCTGATTGATCCCGATCTCGCTACCGACATGAATTTTGGTGGCCACATCCTCGGTCTTGTCTACATCACCGGCGGCAATAATATCAATGTTGCCACTGCTGATTTTAAGCGCCAGTCCGCCCTTGAAATTATAGGGCAAATCCTCGCCCTCGCTACCGAGCTTCATTGTGCCGGAAAAAATATCCTGCGCATTCAGCCCGGCAAAAACGACATTTTTATAGCTAAATAACAGCCCCAGATCAAATGATCCGGTCGATGTATTCAGATCTCCCAGTGATCTGTTCAAATATTTCAGATTTGAGCCAATCGAAACAAAACGGTTAATCCTGAGACCATAGGAGAACCAGTACTGGCCGTCGCTGTAGTCGAATTCACCCAGCCGGCCCAGGCGGTCGCGGAAAACGATCTCATCCGTACCCAGATTGATGGCTCCGAAACCGAATGTTCCAAAACCGAGGACCGGATAGGCACCGCCTGCAAACAGATATTTGGTATTTTCCGATAGGGTGGCTCCCAGAAATGTTATCTCGCGATATTCCAGGCTCGCCAGACCGGCCGGATTGTAATAAACCGCCGAGGCATTGTCGGCTACCGCACTGAATGCACCGCCCATGCCCAATGATCTGGCACCGGCGCCAAATAGAAACAGGCTCTCCCGCCCGGAATCATCAGCACCGGAAAGCGCAGCACATAGCAATAACATCGCAAGGCCCGCTAAAACAAATATTTTGCCTGATCTAATCATCATTTCACTACTGCAATTTTGGTTCTTGCTTCTCCGCCTGAATATTTAACAACGGCGATATACACTCCCTCACGAACCATCAATGACTCCCCGTTCAAACCGTTCCACAATACACGATTTATCGTGCCCCCCTGGCCACCCGCATTTCCGGCATCCAGGCTGGTCGAAAAAACCGGTTCGCCGATCAAAGTGTAAATGCTTATCTCCACATCGCTGTCGACCGGCAGATAATATACAATCGATGTTTCCTCAACTCGCGGATTAAACGGGTTGGGATAATTATAGACCGAATTTTCAAAATCAGCAGGCGTGGTTCCAAAGCCACGGGATATCGAAAATGCCTGATTGCCCGAAGAGCGCACCTGCAGTCGTGCCCCGACCGCATCAAAACTGTAATCATGCGCCTCAACCAAACTTGAGTCGATCGCCACGAAGAAATTTTCTATTTCGGTATCATCAGCAAGCACGATCTTGAGCATGGCTGTCAACTGATTATCTGCGCTGAAAACAAGACTCTCGCCGAAATCGAATGACAGTCTTTCACCATTAACTGTCCCGCTGTAATCCGACCCGCCTGCCGTCACTGTACCGGACAGAATCAATTCATTAAGATCAATTGCCCGATTCTGGCGATCCTCAAAATCAAATGCAAGATCAGTCAGCACTGCCTGATTGTCTGGATCATCGGAATCGGTTGTAAATCGAAGTTCCAAAAGCGACAGATCCTGTCCCGGATAGACGAGATCGTAGCTCTGAAACTGGGATGATACCAGGACAGTCGCCAAGTCCTGGCGAACAGTTATATCAACACTGTCAGCGCCCTTTTCCAGAATCGCAAATTCGCCGCTGTTGAGATCATTTGGTGGCGAGATTATATCGACTGCTATTTCCGCTTCCCCCGGCTCCGATGGCGCGCGGACTTTCCATGTATTCGGCACACCTATCTGGAATGCTATCTGCAGATCATCCGATGTACTAAAACCATCCGGCAATAAAAGCCGGGCCATGCCGATATCAGTTTGCGCCTGGCCGGAATTCCGGAAATCAGCCTGTAATGTAAATTCCTGGCTGACATTGACCACGCCCCCCAAAGCATCAGCTGGAGATACTATTCCCAGTGAGGTGCTGATCAACGCCGGCTCCTGAATCGTGGCCACCGCCGTGTTGTCCTCGGGATTAAGTATAATACCCGGCAGACCTGTGGCGGCACCTGTTGAAACCACAAGTTCCGATGTAAATATCTCGGCCGGATTGGAATTCTCAGAGGCAGTGACCATAAATATGGCTGTGTCGGTTTGTTCAGGGTCGAGTTGATCGATATAAACAGTATCCGATTCTATCAGGCTTCCTTCTGAAATAAGTGATAGCGCTATATTCCGCAAAACCTCCTGCCCGAAATTCCTGACCGAGACGGCAATCTCGAATTGCTGTCCCTGGTTAACATAGGGCGCATTGGTGGCCATATTCGAGGTGCTGATAATCTTTATCGATCCCTGCCTGAGGATCGAAAGAAGATCATTACCCAGAAGCAGATCGAATTCTACCAGCTTCTGATTTGAGCTTCCTTCCAGATGCAGGCTGATTGTATTTGTCCCGACAGGGAAATCCGAGGGTATTCGCACCGGTTCAAAATCCATAATATTGACTCCCGAATTCAGATCCTCGCTGCCCTCAGCCAGATCGAAAATTATCCTGCGCCCGTCGGCAAGCAGTTCCAGATAAGACAAATCCAGATCGGCAATAAATTTTGCTTCCCCACTGTTTTCGATATTTAGCCCCGGCAAAAGTTCCGATCCACGATATACTGAATCCGGTGCAAATGATCCGGCAACGAATTCTATGGCGGGCGGAGATTGCAGCACAATCGAATCCTCGAGCACCAGTTCCTCGGAGTAATTCGACCCGCCCTGCAAACCGCTTAAGTACAAACCGATCTCATATTTGCCCGAGGCCATATCGAATGAAACCTTATTCTCCTCAAAAAACAGGACCACCGCTTCACCGCTGGCGGGAAGGAATGTCGGTACCTCGAGAGATGTCGTAAATGTATCGCTATCCGAAGAAAACCTCATGTAGCTCTCGGATGTCAGGCTGATTACCGCATCGCCGAGATTCTGAAGCTCCAGACGCAGGCTGTAATTTCTTCCGCGCGACAATGTATCCGGGGTCAATGACCCGGGCACATAGGTAGCCTCCTGCTGGCTTAAAATTTTAAGTGAATCCAATATGTCGGATTGATCGGAAATCGACTGCATATTATAAAAGCCGGTAAACGATGCGCTGAAGTATGTCATCTCGGTGTTATAGGTGAATGGCACCGAGGTAAACATCTCGAATGTCAATGAGCTGTTGCCGGCTATTTCTTCGGGTATATCCGGCACAACGCTGTCAATTGCCATTTCTCCCTGGGATGACTCCAGAGCCAGACCATCGACATCCAGAGGCAGTGAACCAAAATTGGAAATCGTCACCAGCGCCGAGAATTGATCTCCCCGATAGGCCGAGGATGTGGATAAGAATATTTTCTCAATCGAACTGGAGTTTATCTCAACCGTTTGTGATGTACCCTCCACCCCGCTGTTGCTTTCGGCTTTAAATTGCAAAAATCTCGCGGCGCCCTGATAGGCCATATCAAACTGCGTCAAATCGCAGACAGCATTTACAAACGCCAGGCTGTCGTCAATCAGGCCATTGGTAACAGATCCGGTAGCCAGCGGAATTATTTCGACATTATCTTCAAAAGCATTATAATCAGTAACCAGATTTCCAAATTGATCCATGGCTGTAAGGCTGGCAGGCGCGGTAAACGGTACTCCCACAATCTGTGGTGATGATAATTCAAATTCAAAATGGTCGGCCGGAGCATTCAGAACCACAATTTGATCGGTCAGGTTCGATACCTCCCCGAATAGAAGCCTGAATCTCACTGTACCTGCATTCACAAGACGCTGCGAAGCACTCCCGCCTCCATTTTCCACGAAAATGGGATTCAAGGTGGGCGTCTGACCACCCGGTGATGTGCCGCCGGCGATAAGTTCAACCTCAACCTGGCCGGTTAGCAAATTACCGGAGGCATCGGCAAGTTCACTGATCTCAATATCGAACTCCTGGCCGGCAATAACCGTATCAGGCAGGCTGAACTGAAAATCAGATGCCTCCCCCGGCTGAATATAAACATACGACCACATAGATGAACTGTCGCCATCGGTAACCCTGATCCTTTGCGAACCGGCGCTGTTGAGTATAAATGATGATCCGGAAAAACCTTTTTTCCCACCATCATCATCGGGATCGAGGGTATAACTGTTGGACAGATTGTAAACAAGATCAGCGGCCGAATCTGAAGTTTCGAACCAGATCGGCCCGGTATAGGATCCGACCAGATTGTGATATACATCCTGGGCCCTGATAAATACTGAATCCGGAAATTCCTGTCCGGCTACTATGGTATCCGGGACACCGTTTAAAATCAATTCATGAAAATCGGAGGCTATCACAAAAAACAGGCCGGCCGTATCGGCAAATGTATCAACCTCGCAAATCACCTCAAACGGCCCGGTAAAGCGTGCGGTAAAAAGCCCATTGCCATCAATCTGCCCAGTCGGCCCCAGGAGCCCATGTACCGACCATGCTTTTTCCGGACAGGCTATCACATTGTCAAAGCTGTCAAAACATGCGCAGAAAAACTGCAATGCATCTCCCGCCTCGACCTCATCGACACCCTCGGGCGTGACCTTGATTGAATCCAGTCCCAATGGAAAAAGTTCAAACGGGGCAGAAAACGACGGACCTGCCAGTACCACACCATTGCTGTCGGTAACAGTCAGCACCAGCTCATACTGACCGCTGGCTGTCGCATTCATCATACCATTTATAGTGGCTGTAGCCCTGCTTTCAAGTTCGGGAGAAGTGCCTGCTGTATCCAGAAAAGCGGTTAGTGACTGTCCGGCAACCAGAAACGAGTCCACCAGAAAATCAATATTGTTTTCATCGCCATCAGTATATTCCAGATCGCTGATCCCGGAGAAATCAAATTTACCGGGATAAGTAAATATAATCCTTCCGCCTTTCGTCAATACCGAATCGACAAGCTTGAAACCGACATTATGGCTGTCCACCGCTCCAACGAAGGCCGCATTCAGGCTATTGACTATACTGTCAACTGATTGCAGAGCAATGTTTTCATGTGCATATTCAAGTGCCGCCCGATCCCATTGCTGATAACTGAAATTCTTGCCGTTGTAAATTACCTGAGATTCAGCCCCGACAGTTAGAATTAAGACAGCCAGCACGGCCGTCCATAATCGAAAGGCAAACAAGCCTCATAACTCCTGTTTTTATATAGCCTTAACTAAGTCAGTAAAATAAATGCCCGGAATACATCAACCCGCTGAAAAATACGGCATTTCTATCCCTGTGTCAAATAAATAATTACAGGAGGGAGTATTAAACGCAGGTAGTATATAGCCTGTATAAATATACTATTAGAGGCCTAAAATTGCAAGTAATTGCTGGATCAGCAAAAGCCCTCAGAAGCGGGGTTATTCTTCCTGCGGATCGAGACGTTCACGCAGGCTTGTGATGATTGTCCTGATTTGTGATTGCTCGTAAGGTTTTATGATAAACGCGTCAATACCAATTTTTTCCAGCCTTCTCTGCTCGCTGGTATCAATATGAGAACAGATCAGGCATACAAACAGGCCCGGTTTATCCTTTTTCAAATTGATCAGGAATTCGACCGGGTCAGCTTCATTTATGCCGTCATCCAGAATCACCAGTTCAGGCTCAAAATTAAGACTGAGCTCATGCATGTCCTTTATGGAGCCGCCGGCCCTGATTTGCAGGCCGCATTGCTCCAGCATCCTGGTCAGATAGCGGCGATTAATCGGACTGCCCTGAATCACTATGGCGTTATCAAGGCTGCGCTGTGCATCTGATGATTTATCGCCTGTCGATGATGCGTAATTGGATGGCAGCGCCAGGGTGATTGTGGTCCCTTTACCCGGTGTACTCTTGACATCGATTTTGCCGCCATGCTCACGCACTATGCGATACGCTACCGCCAGTCCCAGGCCGGTACCACCCTCCTTGGTGCTGTAAAACGGTATGAACAGCTTGGGAATCTGTTCTCGCGGTATACCCACGCCCTGGTCGCTGATAGTAATCAGGGATTTATCGCTTAATCGTTCGGCCGTAACGGTGACCGTACCGCCAGATTCCTCGCTAGCCTCAACAGCATTCATCATGATATTTATAATCGCTTCACGCAGTTTGCGGCGTGATCCCACAAAGTGTGCCTGATCATCGAGATTAAGCTTGAACTCTATCGCCCCATGGCCCATCGCCTTCCAGCGCGGCATCGACAGCTGCACGATCTCCTCGATCAATCCCTTGATCTGCACAAGATCGTTCTCTTCATCATTATTAATGCGCGCATAACTCTGAAGCTTGGCAATCTGTTCCGAGGCATCGGTGGAGGCTCTTAAAATTATATCAAGGCCCTTCTTGGCCTTCTCCGGGTCGATCACATCGCCGGAAAACTGCCTCAATAGCTGGGCCCGTCCCATGATCAATGCCAGATGATTGTTGAAGGCATGCAGCACGCCGCGGGTTATGTCGATAAAATTGCGGTATTTTTCATTCAGCAGGAAATGCTCCTGGGCTTCTTTGTAATCCGCAATGACATTGCTCAATTCACTGTATTGCCCGGAGGCCTTAAGCGAACATCCGATCAATCCGGCCACGTTGGAGAGCATGTTTACAGTGATTCTTGTAAACGGATCCCGTACAAATGAACCGATATTCAATGATCCCAGCAGACGATCTTTGTCGTAGACAGGAATAAGCAAAAATGACTGATAGCCTCTCCGGGCCAGTTGCTGTGATATGGTACCGTCGCCGAATTCCTCGACATTCATGGAAAGCGGCTGGCGCCTCTCCAGCAGAAGTCCCAGATCACTTTCATTGAGGCGAACGAACTGTTTCATGAAGCTGCACTTTTTCGCGGTGCGCTCGTATTCAGCCTCTACCCGGAAGGCCTCATGATGTTCATGATATGTGACCAAGCTGATGCGATCGATATTTACAATATGCCGCAATTCGTCAACAACCGCGAAAAATATCTGCTCCATATCAACACATCCGACAGTAACCTGGCTGATATTATACAGGATGTTCTGATTTCTGAAAGATTCTTTAAGTGTATTTATAAGGCTATCATGAAGTTTCCGACCGAAGCCGGAATCCCTGCCGATCTCCTTTGACCCGATTTCGGCAACCTGATGGAATTTCAGCTTCAGGATTAAATCGAGATCGGGAAAACGATAATTGAATTCACTCTCGTCAGGTACACAACCTTCGGGCATACTCTCGTAGTTATCATGTTCGATTAATTTAATCGAGGCGTACCGGGCAGGCAGTTCGTAGTTTTCGAAGACAGACTGATAAGCGGAATCCTTCCTGATTAATATCTGCCAGCTTTCGAGATTCCCGCCGAATTCCTGATCCAGGAGTTTCCAGATTCCGGCATCGCCGGCTGTTGCGGCCTGATTGGATGATTCCTGAGTAACCTGCAAAGTATTTGTATCTGCCCGCATATTAGCTTATCTTTCCGCCCAGTTCCTTTTTTAATTCATCAAACACCCTGATTTCATTCATCAGGGTATTCGCGCTCCTTATAATCATATCGTTATATCGGGTCAATTCAGTAGCCTCGCGAGGGACTTTTTTGGATATTATTTCCGCCGCCCCCAATATGGCTGACAAGGGCGAAGCCATTTTCGTGGGCATCTCCCGGAATGTATGATACAATTGCGATCCCAGTTCTGTTCTGGCGGCATTACGCAAATATTCATCCAGCCTGACCGATTTCTGCGCCAGATCGAATACCAGCGCCGCTATGGTCGAGATTATCTGCGAATATAGAAGCTCCTGTGTACCCAGAGAACGTCTTTCCCAGTTGCGTACCTCACCTACCGATATAATGCCCAGCACCCTGTCGCTCAGCTTCATCGGCGCCAGGATAGCTGATTTCATGCCCGGCAGGCCCAAAGCCTCAAGTTCCGGCTTATCCATGCGGCTTTCCTCATGGCTCTGGTTAATTATCAACGCCTTGCCCATCTCGATTGCCCGACGGTGCCTGGGAAGCAGTTCCAGCCCAACCGGATCCGGATGGCGATAATTCCGTCCTGGAGTGTCATGCAAATTATAGTAACCCATCGGATTAAGCCTTGTCCCGCTTGTGTCCAGGCCCCAGATACGGCACATCGTGGCCGGCAATGTCTCCGAAAGAATTCGGGCCGAATGATCATAGAATGATTCCTTGACGCCATTCTCTTCCAGGCCGAATGTCAGGTTGAAACTGGAGACCACCTGCTTCTTGAGTGTTTTCATCAGGTTGCTTACGGTATTGAATGATATCATGCGACACAACGGCTTATTAAGAAAATCCAGTTCATTATCAGCGACTTTATTGAATGCACCGGGCTTAACTGCAGCCAGGATCAAAACGCCCCTGACAGCCCTGTCATCACCAATCAATGGATACACCAGCCGCGATGAAAATCCGCTTTTATAGAGATGATAATCATCGCGATAAAAATCGGTCTCCAGGCTGTTGGATATCATCATTTGCTTCTCTTGAGCCGCCTTCTGCGTGATTGTCTGCTTCAGCGGATAGCAAATGCCCTTTTCCATAAGCGCCCCGCCCACATTGGCATAAGTGTAGCGATGCATATTCTGCACCGCGCTGTCCAGGACGGCAATCGAGATGTAATCGAAATCTATTGTTTCGGCTATAACCGGGCTGATCTTCTTGAGATATTCGCTGATATCATATTCCCCGCTGATCATTTCATACAGACGGTTGCTCCTGGATGACACCAGTATTTTATTCTCACGCGAATTAACTTCGTTCAAACTGTCAATTCTGCTCTGAAGCACACTTTCAATAAGCTCATGATTTTCCCGGTACAAAAAACCCAGACGAGGATGCCTGAAATAGAACATCATGCGATAAACTGTTTTATCGTCATCCTTGACCACGACTGTCATATTTCGGCGACGTTCACAGCGAGTCTGATACAGGTTCCATTTGAAATCTTCTTCTGAATACTTCCTGCCATGCGGTCTGCCGTCAATCTCGACATCATATTCAATTGAGCCCCGTTCGATAATCCGGGATTGATCACCTTTTCTCCTGCACTCGATCAGATAAAATTCGGGATACAGTTCGGAATTGATTGCCGCTACCGCACTTTTCAAAAATGTGATCTGATCTTTCCCGGCGGGCAGGTTGGAAAGCTTCCTGACCAGCGCATAAAACTGATCGGAGGCATTCATCCGTTTCAGCTTGCGCATAAGTGTCGGGAAACTGACAAAAAATGTCGCCATCACGAAGAAGATACCCGCGAGAAACAGAAGCGACGCAAACAGATCGAATACCAGATTCGCCCCCGGCTTGAATGAATACATCAGCGGTGGATAATTCCTGATCAAATTGACCAGGCACCATCCCGCCAGAAATATTATCCCCATGCTGAATTTCAGGGAATCGGATTCTGTTTCGGATAGAGCATTCCTGTTGCGTCGGACTATAAAAAATTCAATTACCAAAAGCCCCACAGCAAGAATTGCCCAGGCATACACACCCATACTCTCACCTCATTCGGCATTTTAATACCGGGAAAGATTACACTTCTAGTTATCGGCTTTTTTTGTAATCAGTTGAGGGATAATTTGATGGATGATTTTGGCCGGGGTTTCGGCGATTCTCAGACAGCGCCGATTTTCTTGCTGTTCTTGAAATGCATCTTGGCCACTTTGGGCAGATTTTCCACCCCGTGAGCCGCGATAAACTGCCGTCCCGCCGTATCTACAAGGTTCGAGGCACCTTTCGGTAATGTGATACCATACTGATGGGCCAGTTTTTTAAGGTAGTTCAAAAACGCCCCACGGGCCAGTACCGAGGCGGCCGCCACCGCCAGGAATTTCTCGGCGCGGGGCATCTGATACATCTTGATCAGTTTGCCGCGCTTCTGAAGCGAGCCGATAATAATCTTTTCATCGCCGAATTGATCGGAAACCGCCGCCGGGCAGTCTTTTTCGGTCAGGATATTTTCGATCACACGGGCATGGCCCCATCCCAGCAGACGGTTCAGATTCCTGATTTTGCCATATAGTTCATTATATTTTACCGGGCCGATTACGACTGTCGAGGAAAGCGCTTTTTCCTTGATTTGTGCGGATAAGGATATTGCGCGGTTATCGGAGATCCGTTTGGATTCGAGGATATCCAAAGATTTCAGGGCCTCGCCGTTATCCGGGCCGAGATATACACCGGCAATTACGAGCGGCCCGAAATAGTCGCCCTTGCCGGATTCATCAACCCCGATATAACATTCCGGTTCCTGCGTGATCTGCAAACTTAGACCCGCTCGATATACTTGGCTTCGCGTGTGTCGACCTTGATCTGATCGCCTTCCTTGATGAAAATCGGCACCTTGACCTCCAGGCCGGTTTCCACCTTGGCGCCTTTCATCACGTTGGAGACCCGGTCGCCCTTGACAGCCGGTTCACATTCAACAACTTCCAGCACAACCGAGGCGGGCAGGGCGATATTTATGGCGTTACCGCGATAGAACAGGATTTCGTATTTATGATTTTCCAGAAGATACCATTTGTCCTCGCCGATCGCGCTCTCGGGAATGCCGATCTGGTCATAGGAATCGGTATCCATGAAATGGTAGCTTTCGCCGTCGGTGTACATATACTGCATTTCGCGTACCTCGAACGGCGGCTCGTCAAACTTGGTGCCTGATGAAAAGCTTTTTTCGAGCACCTGCCCGGTTTCCAGATGTTTCAGCCTGGTGGTCACATTGGCCCGGCGTTGGGCCGTGCGGGCGTTCTGAAAATCAAGTATCACATAGGGTTCGCCATCGATTTCTATTTTCATGCCTTTGAAAAAATCGGAAGTCGTAATCATGTTCATTCTCCTCTAAAGATCAGTACCGTTTTGATGGGATTTCCCCGCTCAATATACGATCGAGATTCAGCAAATATATACATTTTGAATCGTTTTTTGGCAAGCGGGATTTTTTTGGGGCAGGAAGTGATGGGCGTTTGTGCCCGTTGCGGTAGTTATTCAGTAAAAAAGTCAATTGCCGCTAGCACCTGCATCACCTGGGCCTGAAGGGCGTCATTGGCAAATAAAATGGCACCTGTTGCGGCAGTTCTTTAACGCAGTGGTGAACTGGCGCATGAGGCAGGCCAAATGGTGTCAGGTCACACCCACGATAAATCGTGTGCAAGACCTGACACAACCACTGTAAATATCTTATTCTTGTATTGCCATTGGAATCTATAAAATCCTCATGCAGCCAATCAATTCCGCTATCCATTATGCCCACAATAACCGAATCCCCGCTGACATCTAAGCTGTCCTGATTGATTACATATCCGCAATCAATGTCATCTGTGCTATAATTCAATTCAAGCGTTGGCTGCAGTTGTATTTGTAAATACTGCACTCCTTTCATCTGGCATAGTTCGGGGAGCTTTTCCAATGTTAGAGCAAACGCAAATACGGTCTTGGAGTGCGCATCTATATTCCCGGAAGCAAGTGGCCTTATTGCATCCAATTCGCCAACAAATCCCATTATAACTGGCACCAAATGTGTTCCTTCCTTTCCCGGAATTACCTTGTATTTTGAAAAGTCTACCGGGGGATTAACTGAATCATTTGGAATATAGACAATGTTGGGATTGCTGGATTTGCCTGCGAATTCGCATCTCGGTTCGGCAATCGGAAATCCTGCCGGCGGGGCAGTCGGATTGGAGACATCCTGGTTGGGATAATACTGGAAATCAGGTGGATAGATGATACCGGGCGGTAACTCATGAAATATCCAGCTTCCGGCCGGAGGCACGAAGACATTATCGATGTAAAACGTATCCCCGACCATGGTGGGATCATCGGGAAGCTCGATTTGCATGGAATAAAGCACTGTGGGAGAACCGTGAGGAGGCAATGCGTTTGAAAAACTGAAGGCCACACCGCCCAGGAGCAGATGATCCGGATAGCCGGAGGTGCCAATCTGCCAGGCCCATGGCGCGGTTGCCCCGAACGCCTCATTATGTACCTTTACGGCATCTATGACTGTGGAATCGCTGGATGTGAAATTGCCGTAGCCCTCGACCCAGTCAAATGATCCCGATCCGGCTGTACATGAAAACTCGAATCCCAGGCTGGCGGCCTGAAGGTAGTGGTCATTCACAACCAGGAACTCAAGAGTATTCCTGCGTCCGATATAAAGTTGGTTACCGGAACCGCCGCCATTGAAGCGGACGATTACATTTCCGGTCGATCTGGACCCTCCGCGTTCTTTGATAATCAGCTTATCAATAGCATCTTCCAGTGATTCACCTGTGACCTGCTTGTAGACCATGCGCAGGTCATGATCCGCTTTACGGTAATGGTTCTCTTGCGCAGTTAGCGTAACCGCCGTAAGACAGATCAGTGCAATTAATGTGATCGAAATTTGTCGCCACATAAACTGCTCCTTTCGTTAATGAGTTAATGTTATTATGCCGGATCACGGGCATAGCTCGAAATCCGACTCCTGTGCCGATCAGATCAGCCTTTTTCCCCTGCCAACTATACAGATTGTTTAAGAAAATATTCCGGGTGCATTTGCAATAATGGTGTGTATCTGCTATTTATAATTCTTGTTAATTAATGTCAATGGAAATTATATTTATCTGAGCAGCCTGTTGCGGCAGTTCTTGAGCAAAGCGGTGAACTGCCGCTTACAAAAACAGCCCAAAGCAAGTTTGGGGGCAGGCCACCCACAGAGGTCACATCGATAACAGGCAGGTCGCGGTTTTGAGCGAAGCGAAAAACCCGACATAATCCTGCCATGTCACAATTCAAACTAAAGTTTGAATCAAGACATGGCAGAACATACTAAGGCCAAAAAGTTGCGGCGGTTCTTGAACGCAGTGGTGAACTGTCGCTTACAAAAACTGCCCAAAGCAAGTTTGGGGCAGGCCACCCACAGAGGTCACATCGATAACAGGCAGGTCGCGGTTCTGAGCGAAGCGAAAAACCCGACATAACGGGCAGATGTGGGCATCTGCCCGGCACGCAAATTAGCGAAAATGCAATTATCCCCCCCTAACCCGCTGGCCTATCCCGAATTGGATTTTTGTTGCATTTTTACCTCAATATTCTATATTCATTCAATTGGTTAAGTGTATAACATAAAAGGACATTATGGAACGAAAGATACGTGTACTGCTTGCAAAACCGGGCCTCGACGGCCATGATCGCGGTGTCAAGGTAATCGCCTCGGCCCTGCGTGATGCCGGTATGGAGGTCATCTACACCGGCCTGCGCCAGACCCCCTCGATGATTGTCGAGGCGGCTGTGCAGGAGGATGTTGACGCTATCGGGGTTTCGATTCTCTCCGGCGCCCATATGACCCTCTTCCCTGCCATCAAAAAAATCATGCAGGAAAAAGGCGCCGAGGATATCATCATTTTCGGCGGAGGAATTATCCCCGATGATGATATCAGGGAACTCGAATCCAAAGGGATAGACAAACTATTCGGTCCCGGCACTCCCACCGAACATATTATAGATTTTCTCAAAAAAGCCGTGGCCGAAAAACAAAAAGATGAAAAGATTTTATAGCATCATAAACTGGAGGAGATTATGAAAACACTCAAAACCAAATTGATGCTGGTATTGGTCACTGTTTTTGCATTTTCGCTTCTCATTCCGGCCCAGCTCGAGGCCCAGTGGATCAAGGAATTCCAGGGCTATACCATGGCCGAGAATGATATCGACACTGCCTATAAGATCAAAAAACTGGTCAGCGTCCAGAACAAGGGCAGCCGTGAAGAAGCCGAGCGGGAGAACCTCGAGGATATCGCCAACCTGATCGAAAAAAATGACGGTAACGCCGCCATATTCGTTACCCATATGAGACCGCGCGGCAATCCTGATCTGGTAATGACCGACGCTGTGGTAGTACGCTATCTGAATGCCGAGGAAATCAAAAAGCGCGCCGAAAAGGCCAAGGAACCGCCGGTCCTGAAAAAGGAAAGCCCGCTCGATCCCGAGCCGGTTCTGATCGAATATGATGATGTAAAGTTTCCCTATAAAGTGCTGGGGATTTTGAATGTGCGCCCGGATGTTACCGCGCGTAACCTGTCGCAGCAGGCCATGGATTACAAGCTGGCCGAATCGGCCGCTCGTGAGGACGCTACCGCGGTTATCTTTGTCGATTACCTGCGGGCCGGATCCGATGTTTCCGGTGCGACCGGTGTAATGGTCAAGGGCTATGACACATGGGAAACTGTTGAGGAGATAAAAAAGAAAGAGGCTGAAATTATGCGCCAGCGCATGAAACGTGCGCAGGAAGAGGCCGAGAAGAAAGCCGCCGAAGAAGCTGAACAGGTTGAAGAGAAGGGCACAACTGAGTAAACCCGAAGCAGATAATTTTAATAGAGGTCAAGGAGGATATGAATGACTTATAATGTCGATCCGGAACTACAGCAGCCGATCCGGGATTTTATGCGCGAATTCTGTCCCGGGGAAATTGAACCGCTGGGATTGAAACATGACCGCGAACCGGATGCGTTCGCTCATGACATCTTTCAGAAACTTGCCGCCAAGGGACTGGTCGGCTATGTGATGCCCAAGGGATATGGCGGAGGGGGACGCAAAAAGATCGAATACGCGACCATGATCGAGGAGCTTTCCTATTTTGACGCGCCCTCATCGCTTCTGGCGGCGGTATCTCAGCTTGCTGTCGATCCGATCATTAATTTCGGCACCGAAGAACAGAAAAAGAGGTATCTTCCCAAGGCCGCAACCGGCGAGGAAATCCCCGCCTTCGCCCTGACCGAACCGAATGCCGGTTCCGATGCCGCCAATCAGACAACCGAGTTCGCTGAAGATGGCGATCACTATATTATCAACGGCGAGAAGATATTTATCATGCATGGCGATGTCTGCGATTATGCGGTCACATTCGGCAAACTGAAAAGCGACACCAGCGATCGCCCCAAAGTCTCAGCCATAATCGTTCCGGCCGATGCCGAGGGTTTCGAGGGTTCGACATTGATGCATAAAATGGGAATGAAATATGCCACAACAGGCAGAATCAAATACAACAATGTCAAGGTTCCCAAAGAGAATTTCCTGGGCCAGCCCGGCAAGGGATTCAAGATGGCCATGATGACTCTTGATGGCGCCCGAATCGGTATCGCCGCGCAGTCGACCGGTATTGCTACGCGTGCTCTGGATGAGGCCATCAAATATTCCAAGGAACGTATTGCTTTTGGCGCACCGATCGCCAAGTTGCAGGCTATCCAGTGGATGATTGCGGATATGGCTACCAAGGTCGAGGCCGCACGGCTTCTGACATACAAAGCGGCCCAGATGCAGGATCGCGGTGAGTCGATCAACCTGTCCGCTTCACAGGCCAAGCTGTTCGCCTCCGAAGCCGCCAACTTCTGCGTCGACCGCTGCATGCAGATACATTCCGGCTACGGTTATATCGGCGAATTCTCTGTTATAGAAAAGTTGTACCGCGATCAGCGTGTATGTGAGATCTACGAGGGTACCTCGGAGGTCCAGCGCCTGGTAATCGCCAACAACTATCTCAGAAAATAGATAACCATCAGCGCTATAGCTACTCGTTATAGACGGCCCTATACCCGGGCCGTTTTTTTATGTCATAGAGCGAATAGTCAAAAGTGTGACAAAAGCCCTGGCGTCGCACGAATACGTATGTCGCATAAAGTTTGAGATAACTTGAACATTTGATTATTATACCTGCCACCACTATAATGCCGGGGATTATGTATCCATGCACCCGGAGAGGACTGTTATTTCAATATTTATCTTGAAACATTCTATATATCCATATAATTGAATATAATGCAGCATGTGTTGTACATATATAAAAACGATTACCCGGGAGGACATGAATGGATCAACAGCCAGGCTATACAAGAGACTGGAACCAGCATTATTATTTTCTGGGAATACTCTATCTTGTTTTTGGAGCATTGGGTGTAATCGGCGGCATTCTGGCCTTCATGGTTATTGCCGGTGTCGGCTTTTTTTCGGGCAGTATCGCGGCATCAGGCATCACCGCGATAATTGCCACAGTGGTTCTCGTAATCACCATTCTAACATCACTTCCCGGTCTTATAATCGGATATGGCCTGATAAAGCGATGGTGCTGGGTGCGCATACCAACGATTATAATCGGCATCTTAAACCTACCCGGCTTTCCCTTCGGCACGATCCTGGGAATCTACACGCTCTGGCTGTTCCTGAATGATGAATCCAACCGCTACTACCGCAGCATCTGCGGGAAGTTCTAGTCCACTACCACATGTCATTTTAAGGATTCTGTGTAGGGCAGCAGCCCCGCTCCTGCCAATAGCGGCATCAGAGGGCATGTTGCCCTATGCTGTACCACACCCAACGGGTGTGCGATGTGTCACTTTATACAGCGAATTTATTCTGTGGCCTGTGTCCCCGTCCTATACCGGACAAAATCCAAAAAATAACGGCACATCATAGGTCCATACCTGTTGCAATTATAACAAAGATGGTTTTTGAAATCAAAGGAGGTTAATTCATGGGACGAGTGGACAACAAAGTTGCAATAGTGACAGGCGGTGCAAAAGGAATCGGGGCGGCATGCTGTTATATGCTGGCTGATGAGGGCGCAAAGGTTGTGGTCACTGACATTGAAAAAGAAGATGGCCAGAAAGTCGCCGATAAAATAAATGATAACGGCGGTACCGCCATGTTTATCGAGCAGGATGTATCCAAAGAGGGTCAATGGAAAAAGGTCATCGATAAAACTTTGGATGAATACGGCAAGCTTGATGTGCTCGTTAACAACGCCGGTGTCGGCGTGGCGGGAAATGCCGAAAATGCCGAGCTGGATAAATGGCGCTGGCTGATGAGCATCAACCTCGATGGTGTCTTCCTGGGCACAAAATATGCCATTGAAGCAATGAAGAAAAATGAAGGCGGCTCGATTATCAACCTGTCATCAATCGAGGGCATAATCGGCGACCCGGAACTTGCCGCCTACAATGCCAGCAAAGGCGGGGTGCGTCTGTTCACAAAATCCGCCGCGATTCATTGCGCCAAAGCCGGATACAAAATCCGCGTCAATTCGGTTCATCCGGGATATATCTGGACACCGATGGTCAAGAACTATCTTGATTCCAAGGGTGATATCGAAGAAGGCAAAAAACAGCTCGAAAGCCTGCATCCGGTCGGCCACCTGGGCGAACCTGATGATATCGCCTATGGCATTGTCTACCTGGCCTCGGATGAATCCAAATTCATGACCGGCACAGAGCTGGTAATAGATGGCGGATATACGGCACAATAATATTTCTTAAGATAGGCTTCATTTAAAACAAACTGATTTTGGTTCCGTCAGGTCTTCAGACCTGACGGCTTTTTTATCCGTGCCACACGCAATAGGTGTGCGATGAGTTACCTATGTAGTGAAACGAACAGAACCGCGACCACCCCCACAAGACAGTGAGATTGCCGCACTCCTCCCGCGGCCGCGTTTGCAATGACTTTGAAAACGGGCTTTTCCGTGCCTGTCAGATGCCCACATCTGACGGGGGTGGCCGGTTCAAACTTTTTTTGAACCGGAATAGAGCTTAAAACCTGTAGGGCAGGAGCCCCGTGCTCCTGCCAAGGGCAGTATCACAGGGATGCTTCCCTACCGGACTGATCTGTTACCGATCTTGTGAAACGTACAAACGGTATGGCAAACTCTCCCGATGGGTGGGGCACAGTTTCAAGCACCTTCGGAACTTGAGCTGTTCGATATATTTGAATCCCAAAATTCCTTCTCACCTTTTGTATCAATAAATTGTTTCAACATATCTAGCATGGGTTTTATAACCTCAATCGTAATCCGCAGGTTATCTATATAATTTTCCCGCCTTTGCTTATATAAACCATCCTCTAATTCGATTAAATCTTTCCCTTCGAATAAGTCTGGCTGCTTTGTATAAGACTCTATTAAGAACTTCTTTTTATCATCAAGCGCAAGTTTGTCAAAGCAATCACTATAACTCCGGATGTTAGACACTATTATATTAACGCTGCCAATGAGAACCGAATTATCGGCAAAGCCAGCAAGCAAATAAAACAAGGATTTAAAATCAAGAACTTCTACCTTTAAGAGCTTATCAGAAACTAATTCTCTCGGCTTTACTTTTTTCTCAGCAATTGAAGCATGGGCTGTTTTCATTTTATTAAATTGACTATTTAAATATTCATATAGCAACTGGAGCTTTCCCCTCTTCTCCCGTTCTTCTCTCTCAATTTTTCTTTTCAGCCTTTTGTTATCCAGTTCAAATGAGTGCTTTATCTGCTTTCCTGCTATTAATAGACCTCCTGCAAATGCTCCCAACACAGCAATGATGGTAGTTGCCAATTGCCATGCATAGTTCGTCCAAGATTCAGGCTTCAATACAAAAAATGTATCATAAGATATTACTGAATCTATCATAAGAACAGTATCTGCCACAAATACAGTATCCATATCCCCTCTAATGTTTTAATCAATGCAAAAGCTAACTATCACTACAACGGAATATTCCCATGCTTCTTGGGCGGGTTCTGGTCGCGTTTGGTGGAGAGCATCGAGAATGCCCTGATCAGACGCGGACGGGTGGTTTTGGGCTCGATCACATCATCGAGATAGCCGCGTTCGGCCGCAATATACGGGTTGGCGAATTTTTCGCGAAATTCTTCGACCTTCTTTTCAGTGGCCGCCTCGGGATCATCAGCCTCGCCGATCTCCTTCTTAAAAATAATCTCAACCGCGCCCTTGGGACCCATCACCGCAATCTCGGTCGAGGGCCAGCCATAATTCATGTCGCCGCGCACATGCTTGGAATTCATAACATCATAGGCTCCCCCATAGGCCTTGCGCGTGATAACCGTTACCTTGGGCACTGTCGCCTCGCAATATGCATACAACAGCTTAGCGCCGTGACGAATAATTCCGCCGAATTCCTGATCGGTACCCGGAAGGAACCCGGGTACATCCTCGAATGTCAAGATGGGGATATTGAATGAGTCGCAGAAACGGATAAAGCGTGCCGCCTTATCCGATGAGTTGATATCCAGCACACCGGCCAGGTATGCCGGCTGATTGGCAATAATGCCGACCGACTTGCCCCCCAGCCTGCAGAAGCCGACCACGATATTCATGGCATAATCGGGCATGATCTCGAAGAAGTCGCCATGATCAACTATACGCGTGATGACATCTTTTATATCATAAGGTTTATTCGGATTTTCGGGAATGATGTAATTCAGTTCTTCATCCATACGATCCTCAGGATCGGTGCATTCCACCTCAGGCGCTTCTTCCATGTTGTTCTGCGGAATGAATGAATACAGTTTGCGGGTCATCAAAAGCGTTTCGGCTTCATTGTTGCCCACCAGATGAGCCACGCCGGATTTTGCGGCATGAACCATAGCGCCGCCCAGTTCCTCATGGGTGATCTCTTCGTGCGTTACGGTCTTGACAACATTGGGCCCGGTCACAAACATATACGAGGTCCCCTTAACCATCAGGACAAAATCGGTAATCGCCGGAGAATATACCGCGCCGCCTGCACATGGACCCAGCACGACCGAAATCTGCGGCACAACACCCGACGCCAGTGTATTGCGCAGGAAGATATCAGCATATCCGCCCAATGATACCACGCCCTCCTGAATACGGGCCCCGCCGGAATCATTGAGCCCGATAACAGGAGCGCCGACTTTCATGGCCATGTCCATTATCTTGCAGATTTTTTCCGCATGAGCCTCGGACAGAGATCCGCCAAAAATCGTGAAGTCCTGCGAGAACACAAAGACCTTGCGCCCATCGATAGTTCCGCATCCGGTAACAACGCCATCGGTGAAATATTTCTGCTTATCGAGACCGAAATCCGAGGAACGATGACGCACGAAAATATCGAATTCCTCGAATGATCCTTTATCAAGCAAAAGATCGATCCTTTCACGTGCGGTAAGTTTACCCTTTTTATGCTGGGCCTCGATTCGCTTTTCACCGCCGCCCAGACGGGCCTGCTCTTGTAATTTCTTTAGCTGTTCCAGTCTATCATCTTTGGACATATATTCCGCCTCGCATTTTCAAAATTAAATCAAACCTCAACCTTTTCGGCTATATACTTTTTGCCGCTATCCACAATTTTGCAAATCTTAATATCGATTTCATGGTCGAATCCAAGGTACCAGCCGTTTTCGGCCAGATCGGGAATAAGCTCTTTCTTGATCTTGATCGTATCCAACGGAAACAGATCGGCCGAGGCGACATAGGCCGGACGAAGATGCGCCGAGAAGGGGATAATATCGGCAAACAGGAACATCCTCTGCCCCTCCGATTCTATAATCACTCCCTGATGGCCCATCGAATGACCACCGGTCAGGACCATCCTGATTCCGGGGATCAACTCATGATTACCCTCAACGATCTTTAACTGCTCGGAATCATACAGCGCCTTGATCCGTTCTTTATCATAGGCCGCCTCGGAACGTTCATCGGGATTATTGGCGGCATCATATTCCAGCCTCTGAACATAGTACTCGGCGTGCGGGAAGCGGGGAATCATATTCCCGGAGCCATCATCCTTGACCGCACCGCCGACATGATCGAGATGCAGATGAGTCAGGATGACATAATCGATATCCTCGGGTGACAGTCCCAATGATGACAGCCCCTCATTCATCTTCGACTCTTCATGCAGGCCGTAGATCTTTTTCTGACGGTCACTGAGAACATCGCCAAGCCCTGTGTCGACCATGATATTTCTGTCACCGGAACGAATTACGAATATATTCAGATCCATCCTGACCAGGTTATCAGGATCGGCTTCAACTGTTTTCGACCAGATTTTCTTGGGTACAACCCCAAACATCATACCGCCGTCGACATAGGAGGTATTCTCAACAAAAACATCTATTTTGAAATTTCCCAGTTGCATATTTATGCTTTCTTATATTCCAGCATCTTTTTGATCGTGGCAACCATCTCGGCCCGTGGAACAGTAACCTGTATTCCCTCGGCCTTGAGCCATTCCTCACGGTTCTCGACATCCTCCGACATCTCACGGCCCTTGGCCAGGTTCTTGATTGTCACATCGCCCCGTTCAAATTCATCCGAGCCGCATATCACCGCCACAGGTATATCAAGGCGATCGGCATACTGAAGTTGCTTGGGTATGCGGCGGTTGTTGCCCACGAAGACCTCGGTGTTCCAGCCCTGATCGCGTAACTCCGAGCCGATTGCGAAATAGTCCGCCATACGATCACGATCCATTGTCGCCACCAAAACCCGGGTTGGCGTTTTCGGGCTTTCGAGTTTGCCGAGCTGATTGAGTGCGGCCAATAGCCTGTCCACACCGATCGAGGCGCCTGTCCCGGGAGCGGCCTGTCCGGAGAACCGTCTCACCAGATCATCATACCTTCCGCCGGAAAATATCGAACCGTATTCCGGTATATCATTTAAAATCGTCTCAAAAATCGGCCCGGTGTAATAGCCCAGTCCACGCACGATGGTGGTGTCGAAAAGCAGGTATTTCTGATCAACTCCGGCTGACCGGAAATATTCATAGATCTCGCGCATTTCCTCCAGACCGGTCTTTGAAATATCATAATTGCCCAGGAGATTCATCGCCTCTTCATAGGTTTTCTCAAAATCACCGCGCGATATATCCAGGAATTTCTCAATTTTGGAAATCTGCTCCGGCTGTAAATTCAGGCCCTTAATTGTATCGCCCGACTTATCCACACGGCCCGCGCCCAGTTCCTGCACCACAGCCTCACGGCCCTGCTTGTCGAGCTTGTCCAGTACACGAAACATATCCGGCGCCTCATCCTCGGACAGGCCGACATACTCCGCCAGGCCATTTAAAATCCTGCGATTGGAATACCTGACCACGAAATTCTCTAGCCCCAGGGCTTTCATACTTTCGACCATAACGATCATGATCTCGGCATCAGCGGCCATCAGCGATGTGCCTACAATATCCAGGTCGAACTGCGTAAACTCACGGAACCGTCCCGGATCAGGCTTATCGCAGCGCCAGACCGGCCCGACAACATAACGGCGAAACGGCCTGGGGATATTCGGGTCGGAGGCGAAATAACGTGCCAATGGCGCGGTGTGGTCGAACCTGAGGCCCATATGGGTTTCCTCCGGGCCGACAAAATTGAAGATCTGCGAACTGCCTTCCTCGCCGTAATCCGCGCCCAGAAGTGTTTCGATATATTCCAGTGCCGGGGTCTGCAGGGGCTGGAAACCGTATTTCTCGAAGACCATGCGGACAGGCTCGATCAATTCCCGGCGGGCGAATTCGTCCTCGGCCGGGTAGTCCTTGAACCCCTTGAGTATCCGGGGTTTAACCTTATTTGATTTTTTATCTATCTTGCCCATTGTCGCGAATAAAAAAATGGTACTGGAGGGCAGGATCGAACTGCCGACCTCCTGATCCACAGTCAGGCGCTCTAGCCATCTGAGCTACTCCAGCACAAAAAGGTAATTATATGGCAATAATGATTTTAGTCAAGTATAATCTCCGGACGGCGGATTGGTTCCAAAGCTTAAACGGAAACCATATGGATAGAGCAATTTGGGTTTGCTAGCTAATGCAGCTCCACCTGTGGACTTAATTCTTCGTAACGTTCGGCTATTATGTCGCTATGCTTTTTCCTACAACTGATTACCAAAGCTTTAAATGTGGATAATTTAGTAATATGTTTATTATCAAAATCCCTTTCGCCTTTGGCTATTGCAGTGGTCAAGTGCTCCGGAAGTTCTGATATCATAGAATTCAATATTTCAAAGCTTATCGATGCCCCAGCATAATTGTTATTTTTGCATTGAATTCTTGCAAGATTATATAAGGTACCTGCCGCTATTCCCTGCACGCTTTGCTGAGCAATATGGCCATAATATTCTGCCTGGGTTAAATAGTATTTTTTAGCCTGATTAATAACCTCTTTGCTACCATATTTTGCCAAATAATTTTCTTCAAGTTCCGGGTTTTCAAGGTCGCCAATATGGTAAATAGTGAATACAAGCAAATTGTGCATGACCTTCCAAATGCCGGGAATGTAATAATTTGCCTTAATGGATAAAGCTATTGCTTTTTCCCAGTTCCGGCTGTTCTTTTCATCTTGAATTTGTTCCAACAGCTTCTGGAATTTATCTTTTATATCATTGGGAAAATGAGCAATTTCATCTAACATAATTCACACCTGCACTACTATTCAACAAATTCCTTACTACTTGTTTCCTGAGGAGGTTGTGGTTGAGGAAAATGAATCCCCCAAAACCGGCCGCCACGAGATTTAAGGTGATCTATAATCCCCTTTACATAATCTTTTAGCAAAAAGAAACCAATTAGCAAAATGATTTGCCATGTGATGATACGACTAAACTGCTCCAGCTTATCAATCACCTTATCCAGACCTAGCAAAATTTCAATAAGCCAGCCAAACATAATCACTAATGCTAATAGTATCAGAATCCTAGAGGTAATCCTTAAGTATTTATCCGAAAAAATAAATCCTAAATACTTTTTTATCACCAGCAATATTACAATTAGGGCTAAAGCTGTTAGAACTATTAATAGTAGTATAATGAGTTCATTCTTCTTCTGCAAAATATCCACTATATTTTCAAGCATAGGCTAATAATATATCTTCTCATGCATAAATACAATTACTTTTTAAACATTCCTGAAATTACTTAATCCGCAGTGGCCGCATATGCAATCAGTATCCCTACCGGTACCGCCAACACAAAATATGATCCGGCTTTCACTCCCAGATAAAATGAATGCTGAGTGCCCTGGATCAATTCGCCCACTCCTTCATCCGTAAAGCTAATATCCTCATACCGTGCCAGATCATATCGGGCCATTACCGCAAAAAAATCAGAATAGCCCACGGAAAGTGACGATGCAAATCCCGGGCTTTTTACATTCCGGTAATTGCTCTCTCCCGGAAACATAAAACCCGCGGCAATATCGACATAGACCTTTTCAGTACGCCAGAACCTGAGCCGCGGCATAAGCCCGACCACACTCATATCATCATTCCCGCCAAATGAAAACCCCGCGCCGATCGCCAGCCGCTCATAGAAATTATGCATAAACGCCAGCTCACCTTCGAAAAGAAAGCCGGACTTCCCTTCCCTGACCTCAGAATCCGCCACGCGATGCAGGTAGCGGGATTCCACCAGGAAAAAATACTCGCACTGCGCTTTGGGCCGGCCCTGCAAAAACCCACAGTTCAGGTTTATAATTTCCCCATTATCTCCGGAAAGAGGAATAGCCATAAACAGCGAAATTGCCAGAAACGATATGAGCACCTTCATAAAACACTCCTGACCAAATTATTTATTTTTTCACCGCCGTGACACCCAGCACTTCTTCCCTGCGGTTGACCTTGAATCCAACTTTACCCAGACGCTTGACCACGCCATCGACAAATCCACGGCCGCGCCCCCTGGAATACGGGTTGCCGGTATAATGAAACAGCCTGCCGTCAGCTTTCAGTACCTCCGACAGCCGTTCATAGAATTCTCCCGAATATAACTCCCCGGCCAGCGAAAAACGGGGCGGATCATGAATCACGCAGTCATAATGCCCCATCAGATCATTTTGCAGATATTCCTGGGCTGTCATCTGATGAGACCTGATGCGATCATCCAGAAATTCCCTCGACCATGGATTCTCGCTGCGCAGGTAGCGGATATTCTCATTCGGTTCGCATGAATCAACCACTGATGCGCCCATACGCAGGGCCCAGATCGATGTATACCCCAGTCCTCCGCAGGTGTCCAGCACCCGGTCGCCCTTTTGAACCACAGTCTCTGCTTTCTGACGGGCATCCTCGAATGGTTTCACTACCGAGGTGCGATGCATCTGAATACCGTCGATTTCAACAGTTGGCGCCTCACCCGTGGCCACAAGCTGATAGAGTCCATTGTCAAAAACCGCCAGTTTTTTCAGCTCACCATTTTCCAGCCTGTATATGGCCCGTTCTTTTTTCAAAATTCCCAGGATCATATTTTGCGGTATGCGCAATCCCCGCAGGTCGATTTCTTTCTCGCTCAGGCCCAGGTCGAGCGATATTTTAACCCTCTCGCGCTGTTTGGAGATCGCATCCGCCAGCTTCACCAGCGCCTCATGATCCAGAATCATTTTATCATCATTTTCCGGCATGGGAACATTGACCGCTTAATATTCTTTTAAATTGACAAAGTGTTAGATTAAAATATAGTATAGCGAATTCCGCTAATTCTATAAAGGAGATTTTTAAAATGGGTAAGGATATCCTTAGCGATCTCTCCAAAAAAACCGACAGCAAGATTATATTTCTGGTCATGGACGGCCTTGGCGACATACCGGCCGAGGGCAATGACACGCCGCTGGCCGAAGCCGACACACCCAACATGGATAAGCTGGCCTGCGAATCCATGCTGGGCCTGTGCGATCCAATCGGCCCCGGTATCACCCCGGGAAGCGGCCCGGCGCATCTTTCGCTCTTCGGCTATGATCCGATTGAAAATAATGTCGGACGGGGCCTTCTGTCGGCATTCGGACTCGATTTCGACTTGCAGGAAAATGACCTGGCAATTCGCGGCAATTTCTGCACTCTTGACAGCGACGGCAATGTCGAGGATCGCCGCGCCGGCCGTATTCCGGACGAAAAAAATCAGGAAGCATGCAAAATGATTCTGGATAATATAAAAATGCCCGATGGCTACGAGCTGCATCTCAGAACCGAAAGCCAGCATCGTGTGCTGGTCGTGCTTCGGGGTGAAGGACTTTCGCAGGATGTCGAGGAGACCGATCCGCAGGAAACAGGCGTGCCACCGATTCAGCCGCGCGCATTGAATCCTGACGCCAGGAAAACCGAGAACCTGCTCAAAAACGTCCTCGAGCAGATCGGCAAGATTCTGAAAGATAATCATCCGGCCAATTTTGTGCTTCTGCGCGGCTATGCCAAACCGCTCAAGCTCAGCTCATTCAGCGAACGTTATAAACTCAATGCCCTGGCGGTGGCGGAATATCCCATGTATCGCGGGCTGGCCAAACTGGTCGGCATGACTGTGCTTTCGCCTTATTCCGATTTCAAAGACGGTATCGGTAAGCTAAAAGAGAACTGGAGCAAATACGATTTCTTCTTCTTCCATGTCAAGAAAACCGACTCCTATGGCGAGGACGGTAATTTTGAGCACAAGAAGAAAATGGTCGAAAAGGTCGACAGCGAAATTATTCCCGGCCTGGTCGATCTGAATCCGGATGTATTAATCATCACCTGCGACCATTCCACCCCCTGGGTCATGAAAGCGCATTCATGGCATCCGGTGCCGGTGCTGTTCAAGTCCAGGCTTGATCGTTTCAATGACTGTAATAAATTCAGCGAGACAGAATGCCTCAAAGGCAGCCTGGGCCATCACAAATCAGTCGATCTTATGCCCATGGCTCTGGCTCATGCGGGAAAGCTGGAAAAATTCGGTGCATAGAAAATAGCAGTAGAATATATTCAAAGCCCCGCAATCATCACCGGGGCTTTTCTTTTGCAACAAAGAAATCCATTATTGAATTGCCATGCGTTTTGGTCTTCCACAAATCCAATGCAGGCTGTTCACGATTGACATCATCCTTTTTATGATAATGCGCCATGACTATCCCCTGCGGTTTGAGCATGGCATTTTTCTGTATGGCACGCACTGCCTGGTTGACATAATCGCCATAAAATGGCGGAGCAACTATGATAATATCGAATTGCTGCCCTGCTTCGGATAAGGCATCGACGGCTTTGAGATAATCCTGGCAAACCGCCCGCACGACATTATCGATACCGAATTCCCTGGCATTCTCGGTAATCGACTCGGCCATGCGCCTGTCAAGGTCAACTGCCACCGCCGATTTTGCGCCGCGCGAAATCATTTCGAATACAAATGCACCGGTACCGGCAAACAGGTCGAGCACATCGGCATCGAATATATATGGCGTCAATGTATCGCAGACCACACGACGAACCAGCACCAGCGCCGGACGGGTCTCGGTCTTTTTGGGTATTTTTATCACACGGTTCTTCAGATCACCGGCAATAATCCTGACCTTGTTATCCATAGCCCCAAGTTTAAGCGATTAAACAGATGCAGTCAACTTCAATAATCAGAGATCCTTGATTTCACGAACCTTGCGCATTTTGCGAAAAAGCTGAATATAGTCTTTCATCATCTCCTCTTCCGCCAGCGATAGCCCCTCCAGAATCGGAATGCCCACACGCATCAGCATACGCACAATATCGGCCATCGTACGGTCATACTTTTTGGCCAGCTCACCAACCCTTTGTTTGAGTTCATAGGAGATAAAAATATTGATACAATGTTCCCCGCGCAGTTTTTTGATCGCCTCAGATTTCACACTTCCTCCCTGTTATGATATTTTAAATGCCCGATTATGATTTGCGGTGTTTTGATGTCCAGATGATAGCGTTGATTCAGAATCCTGATATACCCGGCATAGGTCTCATGCGGCGCTTTTGATTTTAGCAATTTATCGATACGGCATAAATCCCTGCTGGCACAGATAGGACAGGTCTCTTTCGCACTTGATTTGATACCGAATTCTTCTTCAACAAAATCCATCAGCAGCTTTTTCAGCTTGCGCTCGATCCTCTGCCTGAAAATATTCATCCGGTATTTGGTACTGCCTTTCAGTTTGGCGATTCTGTCCAGCGCTGTACCCTCAAACCAGTACAATTGCACAAAGTCCTGCTCATTCACGGTTAGCTTTGCAACAGCCTCACGGACTGCCATGCGTACCCGGTCGGCCCTTGATGATTCCCCCTTATCTTTCCAGATATCATGTTCCGAAATCGGCAGGATCCACTCCAGGCTCTTGATTCTTGATGGCATAATACCTCCTTTCGGACAGCATTATGCACGGCAATCAGTGCCGGGCAAAACACATCACAATGACATGAAAACTGCAATATTTTGAATGGAAGAAAATGATAATGATATGATTATCTAAAACGCTTGCACATTAACACCGCTCAGGCTGGTAGCCCGTGCGGCTATTTCGCGCAATCTTTCGAATGGTACTTTTTTGATAGATTTGAGAGCGGCGGGTCTGTCTATCGAATATATATGAGCCTCGAGCGGCTTGATCTTTTTCAGAAGCTCGGACCATTTATGGATATTGTCTTCTTCAGAATTGCTGTTTTTACCGCCCAGCATCAGGGTTTGAATAATCATGCCGGGATGTTTCAGTTCTATCAGTCCATTTATGATATCATCGAATCTAATATCGCCGGTAGGATGATTGATTCTCTTGAAAAGCACCTCACTGCCGACATCCAGTTTCATAATCGGGGTATCCAGCTTCCTGATTGCCGCCCTTATTTCCTCATGACGCAAGCCGGTGGAATTGGAAAGGATCGCGGTCCTGGCTGTGGGAAGATAGCGGTCACGGACCTCTATTACCATGTCAACCATCCCGGGAAATTCCGGATGCAATGTCGGTTCACCATTTCCTGAAAAAGTAATATACCTGATCTCCTGCTCCATTGACGATAATGCCGACAAAAGCGCTTTCTTGACATCTTTCAGCGACGGCAATTCCTTGAAATCCCCGGCATCGGCGATGTGATAATCGGTTTTGGTGAGGCCGTACTGACAGTAAATGCAATTAAATGAGCACAGCTTATAATCCACCGGCAGCAGATTTATCCCCAGGCTGCTTTTCAGCCTGCGGGACATAACCGGCCCATAGATACATCCCCTCTGTAGAGAGAGGACCTCCCCATTGGTATCGTTAGATATGCTCATTTACAGATAAATCCACCGTTAACAAATTTTAGAATATAATTACATTTGGCTAAACGCAAATGTTTTATTAGTTTATTTGCATGGAACCGCAGCGGCAGTCGAATCACGAAAACGAGATATCAGAGACTGAAATCAGGGCTCCAAAGCTTAATGCCTGGTCGTACCTGATCATAATATTTCTGTGCATTGCCTGGCCCATTTCGGTGATTCTTTTTTTCGCACCCGCAGTTCAGGATTCGACAGCTCAAACTTCCGATCCAATTACATCTTTTTATCTGCCTACTTTGGTCTTTCAGTTGCTTGTGCTAATGGCTGTAGTGCTGGTGACAAAATCAGAAGGTGTAAACGTTCCTACAATCGGTATCGGTAAATTTAAGCCCGCTTATATAATATACGCAATAGTTTTCTTGTTAATAACATCTTTTTTATTGGGAATAATAGCACGGATTTTATTCTATTTCGACCTGTTTGACCTGCAAACACCGCAAGCCCTTATGCCCAAAGAGAATAGAGAGATTGTTGGCTGGCTCACACTGTCTTTCGTGGTAGGATTTGCCGAGGAATCCGCCTACCGTGGCTATCTGATTACCCGCCTGCAAAAGCTGACCGGTTCACGAACCGCAGCAGTTGTTATCGCATGTATCGCTTTTGCTGTGGGGCATCTTTATCAGGGCTATGCCGGAGGGGTGTTGATATTTTTCTATGGCCTGATGTTTGCCGCCCTATTTCTGATCAGTGGTTCACTGTGGCCGGGGATAATTGCGCATATAATACACAATGCCATGGCCCCCTTTGCCGGGTCATCTTTCTAAATCCAACCCTATTTAATCAGTGTCATCTTGCGCGCAATTGATGCGTCCCCGACTTTCAAGCGATAAAGATATACCCCCGAGGCAAATTCTGCGCCGTCAAATTCGATCACATGTTTTCCGGCCGGTAGATTTTCAAGATCCTTTTGATATACTTTTCGTCCCAGCAGATTATAAACCTCGAACTGCGCCCGATCGACATCGTTTGTCAGGGAGAATTCAATCATCGTTGTCGGATTGAATGGATTGGGATAATTCTGGCTCAATACAAAATCACGAGGCAGAGTAGCATTATCCCCATCCCCATCAACCGAAGTGGGATTATACAGGTTTGAAGACGCAAATATATCGAAACCCTCGCCGGCGTTGCGGTTATCGCTCCAGACGCTGAAAACATAACGGCCATTGGTGGCCACTGAGGGATGCTCATGACGGGCCGGATCTGGTGCTGTCCAGAGAGGCTGATTGGCAAGAACAGTGGTGCCGGCATCGACAAACCCACGGTATGCCCGCCGAACACCATCACGCATATCACTCCAGCCAACCACATAGCTGTTGAGCGCATCCATATCGACAGATATATCTTCAAACCCGAGATTGGGCATGTCGGATACGATCTTAACAGTGCTCAATGCGCTGCCGTTGATATCCAGCATGACTCCATGAATCTCATTCACTGTATCCGTTTGATCCAGCCAGGCTATCGAAAAAATGCCATAATAGGGATTGACTGCCAGATCAAAATCGAGCTGTTCATGAGTCGCCGTATCGATCGGCAATAGCAGCTCTGAACCGAACGAACCGGCATCGCTGTCGAACACCTGATACTTGACATAAGAACGATTGTCCACGATCATGCGCCAACCGACAACAAACATCTCATTATTGAAGATACTTATCGAGGGATCGAAGCAGTTGAAATCCTCATCATTGACTTTGAAATTGGAACCATCCGGGCTTCCATCGGCATTATAAACCTGGCAGTAAATATCATTACCGCCGTTGCGGGTATCGCGCCAGGCTACTACAACCTTTCCCGAGGGCGCAATATCACAATCCGGTTCGGCATGAACGGCGGCCTCAGAGATTGAAAAATCATTTACCAGGAAATTTGCACCGGTTCTATTGCCCAATGGATCAATAAGCTGGGCAAATACATTTACGCCGAACACCTGCGCTGTTGTGCGGCTGTCGACCCATGATATAACCAGCTTGCCGTTGTCTGCCGAGCCCATTGACGGATCGCCCTGAAATGTTTTGCCGGCATCATCATTTATTTTTAGATTGGAGCCCTCGCTTAAGCCCAGATAATTGAGTCTCTGGAAATATATATCCCCGGCATCATCGCGCATATCGGTCCAGACCACAGCCATATCATCATCTTCCATCCTGGCAACTACCGGTTCGATCTGCTGCGCCCCGGATTCCGCCTGCGAGACCTGCATATTGCTCCCTTTGCGGTCCAGCTGATCATCGAGTGATTGCTTGAATATATCAGATATGCCATTGCGCGTATCTGTAAACACAACCTCGGCGCTGCCATCATCACGGAAGACTGCATACGGTTCACGACGTTCGCCTGAAACCAATGGATCGGAGATCATAAAATTATCCCCAGCCGGACCATTGATATCGATTTCCTGGCCCAGTATTTCCGAGAAATTCTCGATACTGGCCCAGACTGCCAGAGCATTATTTGCCGGTGTTTTGAAAAGACGAAGATCTGAGGCAAATGCGCCCGCGGAGCTTATGGCCTGATTAGAGCCCAGAAGGTTGGCATTGGCATCGAAGCGCTGCAAAAATATTTTCTGCTCATCATCACGGCTGTCTGTCCAGCCGACAACATAGCTGTCAGTGCTCAGGCCGGCAATATCTGCATCGAACTGGTCATCAGCCTGATGATCGATATCGGCTACATTGATCGAAATGCCCGAGGGCTGAGCATCAGAGTCGAACAGGAGCATCAAAACATTGGCCCCCATCGATCCGATCTCCTCCCAGACCACTGCAAACTGCCCATTGGCACCGGCGGCCACATGAGGCGACCAGAAAAGCTTTCCCGCTTCATCAGGAGTTATGCGAAAATTATCGCCAACCGGATTGTAGAGGTCATCATAAATCTGTCCGAAAACGGCCGACCCGGAACGGGTGTCCTCCCAGACAACAACCAGCCTGCCGTCGGAAAGAAATGCCAGATCGGGAAAGGAAACTATATTATCGAAAATATTGTCGTTAACGAGAATCGGATCGGATTGCGGTAACATTATATTATTATAAAAACGCAAATACAGGTCACCGGCCTCATCGACCCATACCGCGGCAATCTCATCATCGGAGGAAACAGCAAATGCGGCCATGAACTGATCCAGGTAATTATCATCGGAAATGACCAGCTTGTTGGATCCATCCAGGTTGCCAAAATAATTTATGTTTTGACCGAAAATATCCAGGTCGCCATTGCGCTCATCCTCCCACATCAAAAATACCAAACCGGCATTTTTCAGCACACCTGCAGGATACTGCTGTTTAAAACGGGCCGGGCCATTATCATCATTGACCGCCACATCATCGAAAAGTGTCAGCCCGGGATCGTAACCCTTTGAGCTGAAATATGGTAACTCATCAGGGATATCAGAAAACAGGCCCATGCGAGCCTGATGCCTGTCCATATAATCTCTAAGGGCACTACCGCTTTTACTTACGCCATCCGGCGTAAACGCCAGAAAAAGAATAATTACCGCAATTAAAATAATCAGATATCTTTTCATATCTACCTCTCGTTTACTCCTCGCAAGGCTATAGCGCAAATGATGTGCCTTCGGAAAGTAAATAATAGAAAGTAATTTAAATAAAAGCGGTAGCAATCAGCGGCCTCAATATCGTAATTAACCTCTTCTACGTCAAGCGTTAAAGTGCAATCCGAATTCTTCATCCGGGAACCATCCCTGCCTGTATACTAATTACACATCTTTCAAGAAACGGATTGCATGGATAATCCTGCATTCGCTTTCACATCCGGTGAAAAGCCGTTCATGAGTTTACAACAGAGCTGTTTTGCGAAATCATATTGTTCAGGAAAAGGATTAATTCGGCGCTCAGAGTCGGCCGATAATCAAATCAGGAGAATATTTATGTACACTGCATCTATACAGGGCATCAACCAGAATATCGATCTGATGAACCGCTATGCGCGTGATCTTCAGAACATAGACAAGGCGGATATCGCCGGGGATATGGTCGGCATGATGCTGGCCGAGAAGGGTGTCGGGGCGAATGTGGCCGCGCTTAAAGCGGCAAACGAAATGCATGAGCATATTATCGATATACTGGTTTAGAAAAGTTTCCTTGAACTGCCCCGCCGCATCCTTTAGTTATTTCCTATCAGATCACTCCCGCACCCCGGGAGTGATTTTTTATTGTACCCCTCGCAATGTGATTTCCGGCGCCCTCCGACGTGTCCTTGCCAGAACCATAATCAGGCATCCTACAGTCAGAAATACACCGCCTAATATCTCCCGCAATGTGGGAATCTGCTCCAGAAACAACAATGCCAGGATTACGACATAAATCGGCTGAGTCTGGCTTATAACCGCAACCTTGGAAAGCTCCAGGCGTTTCAGGGCCATCATATAGATCATGCGCGATAGAATTGGTCCGAAGATTCCCAATGCGATTACGCCCGGCCAGACGATCTCGATGCCCGAAAAATCCCGGCTGAAACTAAAAAATATGATCCAGTAAACCGAAGCCATAAACAAATTGCGCAGGTAGACCACGATTATCGGACGCATATAGCGCACACACATCTTGCTGAAAAATTCGGTCAGCCCGAAGAAAAACGATCCGGCCAGCACGAACCAGAATCCGCTGGTGTATTCCACCCTCAAGGTGATGCGCATAATCACGATCCCCAGAATTGACAGGATCGCCCCTGCAGTTTCCAGCTTGTTGAATCTCTCCCGCAAAAATATCATGCCCATCAGGACGGCGATCAGTACCTCGGTGCGGTTCAAAAAGGCCGCCAGCGAGGGATCGATACGCTTTACGCCGATCCAGAAAAGCCAGATCGCCAGAAGCGAACTGACCGAAAACATCGCCAGCCAGAAAAATCCCCGTCCACTTAACTTGAATAGTCCCTTCGTTCTCTGAAATGGCAAATACGCCACAGACATGATTATCGTGGCGATCGAGAAAATCATGCTGTTCATCAGGATGGCCGAAATATAGATCAGGTTCCATTTGCCTACAACCGTGGCACAGGCCGCAAAAAACGCGGATGTAAAGGAGAAGACATAGCCGAGGACATGCATTCCCTCGGCGCTGGATGGGCTTTCAAGTTCGGATAGCTTCATAGTCTGCGCATATTTTATTGAGACTCAAAATAACATCAGCCGCAAAAACTTCAAGCAGATAATTGCAAAGAAAAAAGGCCGGACAAACCATCCGGCCCTTTAAACGGCAAATTCGTATTTAACCTGTTTTGGTATAGATATTTGCGAAAACCCTGGCGAAATCCTCGATCCTGGTTGCCGAGGCGGTTTCATTGGTGCGTTTGGCATCCTCATTGATCAGGCCGTTCTCGATACCTTCCATCAACTCCATATACTCATCACTGACACTCTCGGAAACGCCCCATTGCCTGAGATGAGAACGCACCTGTTCCTCCGGCACCTGAACATAGCGCAGGTCAGCCATACCCAGTTCTTTGCCTAGAATCTCGGTCACCTCATTATAGCTGACATCTCTTTCGCCCAGAATATATCTGACCTGTTTGCCCTCAAAATCGAGATTTATCATCCTTTCGGCCGCCACCTGGGCGATATCCTGTGTGGCAACCATAGGGAACTTCTTGTCACCGGAGATAGTCGAGGCCATGATCTTGTCCTGCTTAATCATTGGCATCATACCCAGGATATTCTCCATAAAGAAAGCCGGCCGAAGATGAAGCACATTGACTCTTTCCAGCTTATTCAGCCTCTCTTCCTGATCCCTGAGTCCCTGCACAATCCCGGCACCCTTTTCCAAATGAGCTCCCACACTGCTCAGGTTAACCACATATTTTACGCCTGCATTTTTTATCGCTGTGGCAATCGATTCGCCGATAGCATTGGTATAGCGGCGCGCATTTTCGGCTGTCATGTCAGGCGGTTCCATGGCGAACACCGCCTCTGCCCCCTGAAAAGCTTTGGTAAGAAATTCAGTGTTAAGGATGTCGCCCTCGAAATCATCGGCACCCTTCTCGACAAACGGCTTCATCTTATCCGAATTACGGCTGATCATCCTGACAGATTTGCCATTGGAAAGCAAAATCTCGGTCAACTTCGAACCAATATTTCCGGTTGCTCCGGTTATAACATACATACTACTGCTCCTTTTTATGAATGCGGTCCAATATATTAATCCAGAACAGCGACATCATGCTCAGGTTCCGAATGAATCGAGATACACAAAGAGCCTGTTGGCTGATAAATTTTAAGATAAGGCTGCCTGAAATTTCATTATTATTGTGGTATTATTGGGATCTTGATTACTGTATTTTATCGCCTGCCGGTCTTAGATGCAACTACCATATAGGCACTCATTAGAACTATCGACAAACCTATTCCTAAACCGGCGAGAAAATCGGTTTGCGGATTTGATGGAGCAAAATGATCCAGGATCAGAGCCCCGCACAGGGCCATCAAGCCGACCGGAAGAAAATACTGGTAACGTTTTTTCATTTATCCCTCTGCGATTGAATTTACAATCCGCTTCAGGATACGTAAATCTTCCATGCAGGTTGCAAAATGGCGTCGTGATGCGGTTTTATTATGCCGTGTCCTGATGTTCGGATATGAATCTCAGGTAGGCCGAGAGCTGGCCGCGGTGATGAATCTCGTGGTCAATATTGCCGCGCATGATCATCCACCAGATCGAGATCTCGCCGCCAAACCGTTCATCGTAAATCATTTCATCCAGCTTGGCCTCGCCCAGATTTATAATAAAGTTGGCCCGTTCACGGCCCAGTTTTTCCAGTCTTTCGAGCAGATTTTCGTACTGGTCGCGCGTTTCCACCAATGCCTGTCCGGCCTCACCCACTATCGCCTCCAGCGAGGGATTGTTGATCTTCTCGAACATCCACAAATCGGCCTGTATCAGGTGATAGGCAATATCAGCAAAGCTTAATGCCTCGTCATCGGGTCGCCAGTTTTCCTTGCCCGATGGCACCGCCATGAGCCTTTTTAGTGATGATTCACGGACCGCACGAGTAAATTCCGATAATTTTCTTGTTTCTGCAGTAATCATAGTCCTGCCAATATAACAATCTCAATTATGAATGCAAATAGTGAATCAGGATAAATATATGAGAATCATGTTATCTCAATGCCTGTTGCCGATCTACCCATTAATCTGACCGTGTACTGATGGCACAAAAAAAACGGCCCAAAACATGAACCGCCTTAGATCAAAGATTACTTCTTCTTGCGCTCTTCGGTCAGGACCTCGGCCGTATACCCGGCATCGCCGACCGCATTCAACAGGGCCTGCTCATCCGGCTCATTTTTGCCGAAGCTCACTCGCGCTGCGGATGTTTGATAATTGACATCTGCCGTATCCACATGAGTGACCATCTCGAGCGAATTTTTAATTTTATCCGCGCTGTATGCCCCCTGCATTCCTGATATTCTCAAATGTTTCATCATAAAAACAACCCTCCTTGATTTTAAATCAGGATATTCTATCTATTACAACAGGTCTGCATGAGTTATGTTCAGATAGAGGTTATGGCTTAGTGGGAGAGCTATGGCTTTGCAGGCCGATCAGCAAAGGGCATCATCCCCTGTCATTCAGAGGGAAACGAAGTCGATCGTGGGAATCTCCCGCGGCTAGTGGTTCCGTCAGTTCTTTAGTCCCATTTATTGGGACGGTGAACTGACGGCAGATATTATTCGGTGAAGCACCTATGCTATGCTTTTATGGCAAAGGGCATCATCCCCTGTCTTTCAGAGGGAAACGAAGTCGACCGTGGGAATTTCAACCCGAATTGAAAAAAAACATCTTGCGACAAAAATGAATCAGAACATAAAAAGGCAGGTAAGCAAAAACGCAGCCTGTTCTCAACGTCTCGTGCGCTGATTAAAAAGGGATGCTGTATTCATTACCAGGGACATCCCGAATCCTGTGCCTGCCAGGAAAGCGAGAATAGGGTTATCTCCACCGAAACGGCTCATGATAATACCGACCATGAGCATAAACATCCCGATTGGCAGGAACAGTTGCTTGATTTGAATAGCTTTAGTCATCGTGGACTCCGGGAAGTAGTAATTTGAATAGCCTCTACCCCAATTTAACCACTTTCCCGATTTTGTCAATGAATATCGATGATTGGGGGGGCGGTCAATAGGTCGGATTGAAGGTGACATAGATTTCGGCAATTTTGCCGTCACGAATCCTGATGAATTCCCCGGCCACGAATTCGAGACCATCATAGACCACATATCCGGCCTGATCGTCATAAACCTCATGAATTACCTTGAACTGTTTAAATGGCTCGGCGAATTTCCAGCAGGCATCCATGAACTGATCGGCCGAATCGAAATTATCCTTCGGGCTCCGGAATTTAAGATCATCGCACAAAAACGACCGTGCCCGTTCCCGGTCATTCTCCACCCATGCCTTATAGTAACCGTCAATTATTTCTTTGGTGGTCATAGGATCTCCTTTTTCTATATCAAATTTGCAATGCCGCGGCCCTGCAATTACCACACCGCTTTGTGTCCCAAATGGCAGTCTGGTAGGGCATGACCCTTGCGGTCATGCCAATTCCAATTCCAATTATATATATATCACAGATGGCAGTCGTAGTTGGTAAGTCAAACCCCGAAGGTTTACAACCCGGCCCTTGACGGGGGCTTGACATTCCATTAACGATTTCTCAATCCGATTAAACTGCTTTATCTAAGGCGTATTTTATAACATCGGCCACAGTATCGTAAGTAATGCCCTTTCTCTTACAATAGTCTGATTTTATCCAATCTGATAATTTCTTTGTACCTTTGCTTGCATTACAGCCAAAGCAACATAAAGCAATGTTCTCGCTGTTAATAATATTGGCATCATTAATTATGTGTTCCCATGATGCTCGAGTTCTTCTGGGATCTTTTGATGATCCAAATCTGGCCCCGCAATATACACAGGCTTTGTCTCTTTTGATTATTTCCTTTTCTAATTCTTCTGGTATATTCCAATTGTTCATTTTGGGTCTTCTAAGTCTGGTAGGGCATGACCCTTGCGGTCATACCAATTCCAATTGCATATATATATCACAGATGGCAGGTTCGCGGGGAACCTGCCCTACGGTCAATTGCATTCAATGTCGCGATCCCCCAATATCCACACATACTCCAAATATACACGTTTATTAATAATGAGCCAGATAAAAAAAGCCCGGCTCGTAAGAACCGGACTTCTATATTCAAAATAGCATCGGCATTCGAAAAGTGCCGGAGTCGACCTGGATGCCTTAGTCACTGCCGTGAGAGGTATGTGACATAGCATCGTACTCCTTAGAAAGGAGGTGATCCAGCCGCAGCTTCCGCTACGGCTACCTTGTTA
>CAZVLB010000020.1:0-69233 GCA_964627935.1 uncultured Ignavibacteria bacterium | reverse complement strand
AATTGGAAAAGGAACGCCTTGATTAAACCACTTGACTTTTATCATAGCGGGTGGGATACAGATGTTGATCCATAGTATGTGATGGATTTACTATTTTTTATATCTGTACACTGTTGGTAGCTGATCCATATTTATTGGAAGCGGCCATTCGCCTAAGACTTCTCTTAGCATATTTTTATTTGCAGTTTTTAAGTTGAGATATTTTGGGAATAAATCTGATCCAAATCTCTTTCCAGTTAATTCTTCCGCAATATCCAATTTAAGTTTACTTATTGTATTATGGTTTATGCCGCTTTTGCATTTGGCCAATATATCTATTAGCCTGTCATCTGCGGATATAATTGCAACTTTGTCATTACCATGGATATGTGCAAGGTGAATTCCCATTGCAATGATTAAATGATCAAATGTGCCCATTGGCACAATATTCCTGTTTTTTCCTTTAACTCTGCTAATTTGGAAATAATGATCTATGGGCGCTATCAGATTAATAGCCAGAATATGATAACGGGATAATTCATAATGATAAATGAATTTACCATTGTGAATATCATCTTGAAATTGATCTACAAGTTGCTTGTAGATGCGTTTACCTATTGTACCTCCCCTATTTATTACATGTGGATTCCACGAACCAAAAGCATATTTCATAAAAACACTAAATACTTCGGCAACACAAAAATTCGGTAAATAGAAGAAGTGGTTAGCAGTCCCAGATCTTACGGAGTCAAATATAATTTCAATTCTTTCATTCGCCCTTATTGATTTCATGCTTCTTGGCAAGTAGTATGCGGCTACTACATTGGTGTCTAGTAAGATATACATGCTATCACAGCCTCCTCAAATCTGAAAATAAAGATCATCAACTTACACTAAAATGCTTTCATATGTTCAAGACCTTGGCGATGTGGCAAATGCTGATCTGCTGCCATCGACTTTGATTTTGTCTACTAACATTGATTCAGGATGTACCTGCTCGCTGGTGGTTTTTGAATTTGAAATAATAATTATATGGCACATTAATGCAAAACTTGCCATAGAATAAGATAATTGTTTTATTGCAATCACCCCATGATGATATCTGTGTCATGGGAATAATGAATGTTTCTTAACTTTTTCGCAAGTGATATTATTGGATTACTGCCATCAAGTGCTGAATATGGCGGGGCGTACTTCCGCCAAATAGCCGTGTGGTCAGGATTTCTATCCTGACCGAACTGCACACTTGCATCAGAAAATCATTCCTAACATCACAGTTTAGCAAGTCTTGTAGGGCAGGAGCCCTGTGCTCCTGCCAAAGGCAGCATCGCGGGGATACTGCCCTACTTCGACAGAGTGGGTAGGGTACAGATGTTCATGACTTTCGCGCAAGTGAAATTAAATCCGGAAACATCATAACCGTCTGTCTGTTGTTTTTAATGAATCCCACTAAGGAATAAAATATGGATATAAGCTGGACACAGATTCTGTCTCATCTGGGACATATTGCCATTGCCTATGTTCTGGCATTGCCGATAGCCTTCAACCGCGAGATGCGTTCGCAAAGCGCCGGCCTGCGCACGTTTCCATTGGTAGCCGGAGCATCATGCGGTTTTATGCTGGTCGGAATGTATGTGCTTGAAAGCACGGAAGCATTTTCACGCGTATTCTACGGCATCATCACCGGCATCGGATTCATCGGGGGCGGTGCGATCCTGAAAAGCGGAGACAATGTTCGTGGGACGGCCACCGCGGCCAGCATCTGGAACACAGCCGCAATCGGTGTGGCGGTAGCATGGCATCGCTATGAAATCGCAATCGTCTTGAGCATACTCAATTTCGCCACCCTGCAGTTCGGCCTGACAGCCAAAGGCAAAGTCGATCATAAGGAAGATGACGGTTAAATTAAACTTCGGCGTTGCCCGAGAAGTATTTGTAGGTCAATTCTTAAAAAGAATTGACTATTTGTCTGACTCTTGACTAAATCAAAATTACTAACTGCGCCAACAAATTGACATCACCCCGCAAATCAGATATATTGCCCGTTTGTGGACTGTATTTCCTGAACCCGTTGATGGCCAGGTAGAAACTAAATTGAAAGCATTCGAATTCGTAATCGAGGGCACGCCGATTTCCCAGCAGGCCAAGAAGAGGCGGATCCTGCGAGACTGGAAAAACCGCGTCCACAAAACCGCCCGAAAATACTGGCCTCAAAAAGAAGCTCCCATGAAAGAGAAGATGCATCTGACCCTGACCTATTTCTATGCCGATGAGGCCCTGGATGTGGACAATATGATCAAACCCGTGCTGGATGCCATGATCGGGATTGTTTATCTCGATGATTCCCAGATCACCGATATCTACGGCCGTAAACGCAAACTCAACAGCAGTTTCAGGATTCACAGCTGCAGTCCGGCGCTGGCACGTGGTCTTTCCAGCGGGCTGGAGTTCCTGCATGTCAAGGTGGAGGAGGCGAGTTACCTCTGATGGCGCATTTTGAGAAATCATACCTGGAGAAACGGCGCATGACACAGATCGCGCGCGAATATGCCGGCAAAGGTTACAGCGTCAATATCTCGCCCGCCCCTGATGAACTGCCCCCCTTTCTTCGGCAATTTACGCCGGATATGTATGTCATGAATGATAATGAGCAGGTTGTAATCGAGGTCAAATCTGGAAAGTCACTGGCCCGGGCCAAAGATATGGCCAAACTTGCCAAAGCGATCGAGGAAAATCCCGGCTGGCGTTTTGAACTTGTGGTCACAAATCCACGTACGCAAGCCTCATATCAAATCGAGTTTCCGACGTTGCGCGAAAACGATATTCGCGACTGCCTGACCGATATAGATACCCTGCTGTCCAGGGAGGAATACGAAGCGGCGATAATGCTATGCTGGGCGGCAACCGAGGGAACATTGCGCCTGATTGCCCAGCGGGAGCACATACGCCTGAAAAGCAAACAACCGGAGTTTGCGGTCAAAAAGATGGCTTCGATGGGGTATCTTTCAGAGGATGAACATCAGGTTCTGCGTACCGCGATAGAATTGCGAAGTCATATTATGTATGGGGGCAGATTGCATCCGGGCGATCATCAGGTTGTGCCGCAGATGCTGGAAATAAACTCGCGCTTGCTGGCCGGTGAGGAGCCTCCTCTGGAAATCTGATCAGGACTGTTACAGTTGAGAATACCCGAATTATTTGATTATTTTCTTCTGAGCGCTTTATTGGCGGCCTTAACAATATCCGTTGATTTGAGATTATAAGCTTTCATCAGTTCATCCGGCTGACCCGATTGACCAAATGAATCATGTACGCCGACCATTTCAATAGGCACGGGATGACTTTTGACCACAACCTCGGCCACTGCCGATCCGAATCCGCCGTAGATTTGATGTTCCTCGGCGGTTACAATTGCGCCACATTCCCGGGCGGCCTCGATAATGATATCCTCATCCAGGGGCTTTATGGTATGGATATTGATCACACGGGCACCGACACCGTCATTTTTAAGTTCGTCAGCGGCGACAATAGCCTCATAAAGCATTACCCCGCAGGCCAGAATTGCAATATCAGTGCCCTCGCGATAAATCCTGCCCTGGCCGAATTCAAACGGCGTGTTTTCATCAGTGACGACCGGTACATTTTCGCGTCCGAAGCGGATATACACCGGGCCGTAGATTTCGGCCGCGGCCATGACAGCCTTGCGGGTTTCATAGTAATCGCAGGGGACGATGACCTGCATATTGGGCAATGATCTCAGGATCGATATCTCCTCCAGGGCCTGATGGGTTGCGCCATCGGGGCCGACCGAGATACCGCCATGCGCACCGCCGATTTTAACATTCAGGTTAGAGTAGCATATAGTCACCCGCAGCATATCCAGGCAACGGCAGGTGGCAAATGCGCCATAGGTGGTGAAAAACGGTATTTTTCCGGTAAGAGAAAGCCCGGCGGCGATATTGGCCATATTCTGCTCGGCGATTCCGACTTCGATGAATCGTTCGGGGTATTTTTCGGCGAAGAAGTTAACATTGGTGGAATCGGCCAGATCGCCGACCAGCACAACAAGGTTATCATGCTTTTCTCCCGCATCAATGAGCCCATGCCCGAATCCGACCCGTGTTTTCCTCATCTCGACCATCTGAATCTATCCCTGCCTGAGCCTTTGCGACCATTCCTCAAAGGTTGTGCCGAGTTCTTTCAGCGCGATTTCTCCCTGTTCAAGGTTAGGGGGTTTGCCGTGCCATTCCGCTTTGCCCTCCATAAATGACACCCCTTTTCCCATGGCGGTATGGCCGATTATGACAGATGGTTTGCCGGTGTAATCCTCGGCGGCATTGAATGCGCCCAGCAGATCCTCGATGCTATGACCATCGATCTCGTAGACATTCCAGCCGAAGGAGTGATATTTTTGCGCCAACGGGGCAACATCGAGCACATCCTCGACCGAACCATCGATCTGGCGATGATTGTAGTCAATGAATGCGCACAGGTTGTCGAGCTTGTAATGCCCGGCAAACATGGCCGCCTCCCAGATCGAACCCTCCTGCTGTTCGCCGTCACCCATGATGCAATATGCCCTGCGCTGAGTTTTATCCATCCTGAATCCATAGGCAGCCCCGCAGGCGATTGAAAGGCCCTGCCCGAGCGATCCGGAGGAAACCTCGATACCGGGTGTGTCGCCGGATTTGGGATGGCCCTCCAGATGGCTGTTGAATTTACGAAATGTCAGAAGATCCTTGAGCGGGAAATATCCTGCTTCCGCCAAAACTGAGTAAATGACAGGTGAAACATGGCCAATTGAGAAGAAGACCATATCTCTTTCTGGATCATTGGGATTTTGCGGATCATGGTTTAAAACATTGAAATAGAGCACGGCCGCCATATCGGCACAAGACAATGGCCCGCCGGAATGGCCGGTTTGTGATTCAGTCAGGAGCGTGATTATATCGCGCCGAATATCGAGCGCCCTGGCCTCGAGTGTTTTTATGTCAAAGTTATACGGATTCAACAGTTTTCCATTACTTATATTCGGGAGAATAATAGGGGAGGGCGGGATAGATGTCAATTTTTTAATTTTCTGATGAACTGCGCTTCAGTATCTGATCATAGATTTTTTTTACTTTTTCGCGCAATTCCTGAGGAGTTCCGTTATTTTCGATTACGAAATCGGAAACCTCGGTCAATTCATGCACCGCTTTTTGTGAATTTATGCGGTCATGGATCTCATGCTCGTCCATGCCTTTTTCCTTTAGACGCAGAATTTGCTTATCTTTTGATGAAATCACGCAGACAGTGTAGTCCATTTTTTTGTGCCAGTTCCAGTCGACCAGAAGGGCCGCATCAACTACCACCAGATGGCAATCGCGATCCTGCTCGCAGGCCCCGATTTCCTCCTCAAGTCGTTTCAGGAGAGGGGGATGCACGATAGCATTGAGTTTTTGTTTCTGCTCCTCCGAGGCAAAGGCGCGTCGTCCCAGCTCGCGTCTTTTGAGCTGGCCCTCAGGGGTAACTATATCCGGTCCGAAAGCGCGAATAAGCTTGGAGAGGATATGCGGCCTTCCTTCGACAACTTCGCGCCCGATATCATCGGCGCAGATTATTTTTCCACCCAGATTAGCAAATTCTCTTGCGGCTGTGGATTTACCGGTGGCGATCTGTCCGGTCACACCCAGTTTGATCATATTATAGCTATATGTGGCAAATGCTTAAAAGGTTGCATTTTTTTTCGATCGAGCTTCACTTTTGGGCGCAAAAGACTGGATTTATCCGGGAAAATTCCGATTTGTAATAATATAAATAGCGGTTTTTAAAAAAAAGATATCAAATGTTTGGGAACGATGGATTCGTATATTTAGGTGGCTAAAGGGTAAGCAAAAGACCATCAAGCTCCTAATCCAAATACTTAAAAGTTTTGTTTAGAATTTTTCTTGACAAAAATTTTAAAACTTTTGTACTATCCCTATTGCCATGTATGGCACGGAGGGCAGCCTTATCTGAGGCTAAATAAGAGGCATTTGGCTGTACATAAAATATGAAGGTCATGGATGACAATGTTTCTTCCAGGGAAAATGACACTCCGCACGGTGGCCGCGGGTTGGGGGCAATTAATCCTATCGCAGAAAAATATTATATAGAGCCAACAAGAACCCATTGGCAAGGAGGTTCCTATAGCTCAGTGATACAGTACTTACTTTATTTCCTATCAAAGCGTGGGGCTATTAAACGAGATAATAGTAATTGGTGGTGTAATTTACTCAATTCTGCAGAAGGAGGTGTGTGTAAAAATTTGTTAATAGTTACCTTTTTTCTTTTTAACAGCAAAGTGAGGAGGTTTCACCTTGTTTAATCAAAAACGGATTTTATGCCTCTTGGCCGTATTTATGGTGATGCTGGTAACATCACCCCTGTTCGCGGCCAACGTCGGCAAAATCTCAGGAACGGTTGTCGATCGCGAAACCGGCGAGCCCCTTCCGACTGTAGCAGTACAGATTGCCGGAACCAACATGGGTGCTCTGACGGACGTGGATGGTAAGTACATCATCCTCAACGTTCCTGTCGGTACATATGACGTCAAGGCCGAACTGGTCGGTTATCAGCCGGTCGAGAAGCAGGGCGTCGTTGTTTCAGTCGATCTGACTTCCTATGTCGATTTCGAGCTGACATCTCGAGCAATCGATGTTGGCGAAGTACAGGTTGTGCAGGCCGAACGTCCCCTGGTGATCAGGGACCAGACATCAACCCTGCGTCTTATCAGCGGTGATGAAGTACGTAACCTGCCGGCCAATGACTACACGGATGTTATCGGGCTCTCCACCGGTGTTGTCGCATTTGAGGACAACATCAGTGTCCGCCAGCGCGGCGGTGAGGAGACATCCAATAACCCGACCCTGAACATCCGCGGTGGTCGCCAGAATGAGGTCGCCTATTTGGTTGACGGTTTCGATACCAAGGACCCGCTGACCGGCCTGGCCAACCTCAGCGTTAACTCAAACGCCATCGAGGAAATCTCGATTACCACCGGTGGATTCAACGCCGAGTACGGCTGGATCGCTTCCGGTGCTATCAATATTACCACTAAGGAAGGTCTACGGAACTACACCGGTACGGTTGAGGCAATCACCAGTAACTTTACCGATGATTTCGGTTACAATTCATACAAACTGGACCTTGCCGGACCGCTTCTTCCCGACAACGACAAGATCTCATTCTTCCTGTCGGGCGAGCGTCGTGTTGAGGACGACCGTTCACCGCACGGTAACAACGACGGTGACCGTCTTCCCAATAATGACCTGCGCGGATGGACCTGGCAGGGCAAGCTGCGTTATGACATTACCAATAATTTCATAATGCGCGCCGGTGTGCTGGGCTCCTATGACGAATTCGATCGTTATCAGAGGGCTTACCATTTCAACTACCAGCACATGCCCCATTTCGAGGATAACAATAATTCCTTCTATATCCAGTTTACCAACAATCTCAGCAAGAACACATTCTGGACATTCAAGGGTAATTATTTCTCAACCGGCCGTGAAAGCGGCGACGGTGTCCTCTTTAATGATATCTGGGCCTATGGCCGTCAGCTCAACCCGACCTGGGATGAGACAGCGCTGTTCTGGCTTTTTGACGACCCGGAAACTGATACTATTGACGAAGCCCATATCTTTGATGATTACCTGAAGAGGAATTCATCATACTACGGATTGGACTTTGATATTACTCATCAGCTCAATACGGCTAATGAGATCAAATTCGGTCTCGAATACCAGAGGCATACGCTCAGGTACATCCGTCATGCAACCCCTCGTCGTATTTACGAAGGTCCCGGACCTAACGGCGGCGGTCTGTTTGATGTCGATAACTACGGTTATGACATCCAGTATATCAGGGACGCCAATGATTCGCTGATTGGCGCCGAGGTTGTGGATCTGGATGACGGCTGGAATGCCGCCAAGAATCCGTATACATTTGCGGTTTTTCTGCAGGATAAGTTCGAATGGGAAGGCCTGGTTGTCAATGCCGGTCTGCGTTATGACTATCTCAATGTCAATACCGAACGCCTGAAAAACGAAGAGCTGCCGTTTGATCCGGACAGCATTCGTTTCAAGGACCCGGATAACGCCGATCCGCTCATCGACAGTCTGACCGAGGCCGACCTGGAAGACGCTCAGGCAGAGCAGAGGCTGTCACCTCGTCTCGGTATCGGGTTCCCGATCACCGACAAGACAGTCTTCCATCTCTACTACGGTAAGTTCTTCCAGCGTCCCGAGCTGCAGAACCTGTATGTGAGCTACGACTATCTGGAATACATGATTCGTGTATCTCCTTATTACAACCCTGTTGGAAATCCCAATCTCGAGCCGGAAGAAACTACGGCCTACGAAGTTGGCGTAACTCATCAGCTTTCCGACAACACCAGGTTCGACATGATTGCCTATTACAAGGACGTCAAGAATCTGACCCAGGTTCAACATCAGCCTTCCAGGCCGAATTCGTTCGCCACATATCGTAACCAGGACTTCGGTACGATCAAAGGTGTTGAATTCGCTCTGAAGATGAGAAGAACCAGAAATATCGCATTCGATATTGCCTATACCTTCGGTTCAGCCCAGGGAACGGGCTCATATGCCACAACTCAGAGTAACGTGGCCTGGACCAACGCTGAGCGCCCGTTACGTGTTGCTCCACTGGCCTATGACCAGAGACACAAACTTACCGCAATCGTGGATATCCGCACCACCAGGGGCGAAGGTCCCAAGCTCGGTGACTTCCGTCCTCTGGAAAGAGCCGGCCTGAACATGGTCTTCAACGTTGGCTCGGGTCTGCCGTATTCACCGGCTGAGATCTGGAACGAGGTTACCCTGGCTTCGGTTACACCGAATCCGGCTGCCCCGATTAACTCCAGATATGGTCCCTGGACATACAGGCTCGATCTCAAGGCCAACCGTGCGTTTAATATCGCCGGCCTTGACCTGGATTTCTATGTTTGGGTCCTGAACTTATTTGATACTGATAACGCCATGGATGTCTATGAAGGCACAGGCGATCCGGATAACACCGGATGGCTCGCTACCGAACCGGGCCAGAATTTCATCAATACATTCTCTGAGCCGGATGATGAGTTCGGTGGAATGACCGGTCAGGAAAAATACGATTTCAGACAGGATGATCCGGGCAACTATGACATTCCGCGCCTTATCAGGCTCGGTGTCAGATTGAGCTTTTAATTGAGAAGGTTAAGGAGGAAAGGATGATATTGAAGAGAACATTGCTTTTCCTGGCCTGCCTGGCACTACTGGGCTCGGTTGCCTGGGGTTTGCCCAATCAGGTTGGGAAAATGCAGTCATCCAATCAAGCGCTGACCTTTGATACGGAAACCTTTCTGGATGTGAATAGCCTGTTGTGCTTTGTCTATAACAATGGAAACTTCTGCTATGACAACGCCAGCGTACTTGGTAAAACCGACGGTCTGTATTTTCCGCGCGGTACCAAGAAAACAGTTATTTACGCCGCAGGTATCTGGATCGGCGCTAAGGTTGATGGAGAACTTCGCGTAGTTGTTGCTGAGTACGGCAGTGAGTTCGTACCGGGCCCGATGTCCGACGGCACCTACATGGCGGATAATCCAGCATTCCGTGTTTATAAAGTAAATAGAGGCGATGATGATTCAAATCTCGATTATGCCAACTGGCCGGCAGACCAGGGTGCCCCTGTAAATGAAGACGGTACCCCTGCAATTCTGGGCGACCAGATGTGCTGGTCGGTGTTTAATGATGCCAATCCGGCAACCCACAGCATCGACGCCGGTTCTTCCGATCCCCTGGGTCTGGAAATCAAGCACTCGACATTCGCGTTCGGCCGTTCGGGTTCGCTGGGTCAGGTGATCTTTTTCAGGTATATAATCACCAACAAGGGCAGCAATACCCTTGAGGATACATATATCGCTCTCTGGGCCGATCCCGATCTGGGTGACGCCAGTGATGACCTTGTCGGCTGCGACACTGTCCTGTCGCTCGGTTATTGCTATAATGATGCCGGCGGTGACGCCATTTACGGCGCCGGTCCGCCAGCGGTCGGATTTGACTTTTTCCAGGGTCCCGTGGTTGACGGAGATCCCGGCGATTCGGCCAAATTCATGTTTGAATGGATTCAGGGCAAAAAGAACCTGCCCATGACCTCATTCAACAAGTACATCAATGGTACCGACCCGCATAGCCCGGTTGAGGCATACAACTATATGCAGGGTCTGGAAATTGACGGTGATCCGCAGGTTGATCCTGATGGTGATACCACTACATTCGTGCATGCCGGTGATCCGGTTACCAATACCGGATGGCTTGACGATGCTTCTGCTGACCGCCGTTTTATGATGACAACCGGCCCATTCACCATGGCTCCCGGGGACACCCAGGAAGTCGTGGCCGCGATATGCGTCGGGCAGGGCGGTGATCGTCTTAAGAGCATCTCCGCTCTGAAGACAGTCGACGAGCAGGCTCAGATCGTATTTGACCTGAACTTCAAGATTCCCTTCCCGCCCCCGAATCCGATCGTGCATGCGCGCGGATATGACGGCGCCATCGATCTGATCTGGTCCCCGGCCGATGTTGACTCCAACTGGCCCGAGGCCCATTTCCAGGATTTTATCGAGACTCTGGGTGAGTTTTATATCTTTGAAGGATATAATATTTACCAGGGTGAATCCCCGGCAGGTCCCTGGAACAGGATTGCGACAATCGACCAGACAGCCGGAGAAGCCCTGCATACATTTACGCAGGCCGTTCCTCCTCTCGTGGTTGAAGGTGATACAGTTGAGCGTCCCTGGAATTTCCAGCTCATCTATGGTGATGTTGTCAATTCCGTAAAGGGCGGTATCGAAACTGTTATCCAGCAGGTCGGGTCCGAGGCAGGTATTGTCAACCATATGTACATGGAACGCAGCCCCCTTGATGGTGCCCCGATTGTTAATCACAGGCCCTATTATTTCGCCGTGACTCCCTATTCAGTGAATGTTCAGGAAGTTTTGGCAGAGGATTCGGTCTTCTCGGGTGCGACATTCCTGGGCTTCAACGCCGCGAATCTTGAAAACACGATCAAGCCGATTACAGTTATCCCCAAGGGCAGTGGTGCTGTCCTGGTTGATACCGCGACCCATGTCAGCGGTACATCCCAGGGTATGGTAGTGGTTGAATACCTTAACTATACTGATACAGAACCCACTGACTATGCGGTAGACTTCAATGCCGATGGCAGCTGGAACCTGTTGCGCGAGGGCACCGAGGTGCTGAGCAATCAGGATAATCAGTCCGGTGGATATGATTATCGCGTCGTTGATGGTCTTATGGTTCGTGTCATGGGTCCCGATCCCGGCATTCTCTCAATTCAAGAGACTGCCACTGCCAGCGGACCGCTCGAAAGCGGAGATAATGTCTTCTGGTCGCTCAATTCGACCGGCGATTATTATGTCAGCTCCGATCTCAGCGGCAGCGGCGACGATGCCCGCGCCAGATTCAATTGGCGTGGAAAGATGGTCTGGGAGTCATGGGAATTTCGTTTTACCGATCAGGGTAGTGAATACTATGACTGGTTGACCGATGAGAAATGGGCGGATCGTGCACCGTTTGAGATCTGGCATTACAGTGAAGATGCTGAGGAACCGGATCGCCGCGATATCTTCTTCATAATTGATGATGATGGTAGCGGTGGATGGTCATATGGCGACCGCATGTATATCTCCGAGACCGAATATCCGGCCGAGCCTCTGCCGCAGAGCGCGGGTGGAACCGGGTATGTCTGGGATGATGATTTCCATCTCGGACGCGTGGTCTTCAACGATTTCAGTGGTGCCCTGACTGCTCCGGAGACCGGAACCATAGTTGAGTTCCAGTCAACCATCCCGAACACAGCCAATGATCGCTTTGAATTCACGACCAAGCCGACCGGCAGCACAGACGGTACGGTTGTAGCAAGAACTCTGGACAACGTAAGAGTCGTTCCTAATCCTTATTACAACTTCAATCCGCTGGAAACCGATCAGTTTGATCGCATAATCAAGTTCACGAATCTGCCTCCGACCGAATGTACAATTAAGATCTTTAATGTTGCTGGAGATCTGGTACGTACACTGAAGAAAACCGATATTGCCAGCTCAGAGTTTGTCTGGGATGTGAAGACCCATAACGGCCTTTTTGTTGCCTCGGGTATCTATGTATACTATATCGAGGCCGAGGGCATCGGTGACACATTTGGTAAGTTAGTCGTGTACACCGAGGTCGAGCAGCTTAACATATTCTAAGCGGGGAGGATTGAGTTATGAGAATAAAAATCTTTTGCCTGACACTAGCAGCCTTGCTGTTGTGTTCTGCGGCCCTCTTCGCTGGAGGCGATGAGCGAATCGGTACCGCGGGTGCACAAGAGCTGCGTATACCTGTCGGCAGTCGTATGTCCGCCCTGGCTGGCGCCGGTGTGGCCGAGGCCATTGGAGCCGAGGCCCTCTACTGGAACCCGGCCGGTGTATCATACTATACGGGTACTGAAGTGATGTTTACTCATCTGCAGTACTTTGCCGACATCGATGTTAATTACTTTGCCGCTGTCACGGCGATCGAGGATTTCGGTTCGCTGGGTATTTCGGCCAAGGTGATTAGCTTCGGCGATATTATCAAAACAACCATACAGGAGCCCAATGGCACCGGCGAAATCCTTTCGCCGACCTACTCCGTGATCGGCCTGACATATTCACGCCGCTTCACAGACAGGGTCTCCTTTGGTGCGACCGGTATGCTGGTCAACGAGAGAATTGAACAGATTTCCGCCACCGGTGTGGCCTTTGATTTTGGCTTCATCTATGATCCCGGCTGGCAGGGACTCAAGTTCGGTCTCGTGATCAAGAACTATGGCCCTGAAATGAGATTTGACGGCGCCAACTTTGAGGTCGATAATCCCGTACCGGGATCCGAGCCGAACAGCGCGGATAAAACATTCCGTTCGCAGTCGGCCACATTCGAGCTGCCTTCATCGGTTCAGCTGGGTGCCTCATGGAACCTGCTCCGCGACGAGCAGAACAGCGCGACCCTCATGGGCCTGTTCCAGTCCAACAATTTCTCCGAGGATGAATTCCGCGGCGGAATTGAGTATGCCTTCAACGATATGTTTTTCCTGCGTGGCGGTTACACCGGTTCAAACCAGGATGAATATATGTTTGGCGCGACATTTGGAGCCGGCGTAAAGATGAACTGGGGCGGAACTGTAATCGGTCTGGATTATTCATGGATGCAGACTGAGACGTTTGACAACAACCAGTTCTTCACCGTTAAGTTTGGATTCTAATCTAATCTTCACGGATAAATCAAAAGGCCGTCCGGATTATTCCGGGCGGCCTTTTCTATAGCATAGAAAAAAACTGTTAGAGGTCTATTCCATTTTCAGATTCTCTGCCGTGAAACCCGATTCAAGGCTCTCGTCTGTGAATTTGCCGTCCTTGCGGATCAGCTTATCATCAAAATAGATTTCTCCGCCGCCATGTTCCGGAGTCTGTATAAGCACCAGGTCCCAGTGAATGTCGGACTTGTTGCCGTTGGGAGCCTCATCGTAACAACATCCCGGAGTTAGATGAATCGAGCCGCCGATTTTTTCATCGAAGAGCGTATCCTTCATGGCGTTTTTGATCATCGGATTCAGGCCGATGGCGAATTCTCCCACATAAAGTGCATTGGCATCAGTATCCAGGATCTTGTTCATTTTGTCTTCGTTCGACTTGCAGGTAGCCTTGACGATTTTGCCCTCCTTGAATTCGAAGCGAATATCTTCAAAGACTGTGCCATCTTTCAGTGACGGAGTATTATAGTGAATCACGCCGTTTACGGATTCGCGCACAGGTGCGGTATAGAGCTCGCCATCCGGGATATTCCTGTGGCCATCGCATTTGACCACGGGTATCTCTTTGATGCTGAATGCCAGGTCGGTGTCGCCGGGACCTTTTATCTGAACCTTATCTGTTTTTTCCATCAGGGCTTTTAATGGATCCATGGCTTTGGACATCTTCGAATAATCAACATTGCAGACATCAAAATAGAAATCCTCGAACACCTCCTGCGGAAGCTCGGCCAGCTGTGACATAGCATTATTGGGATAGCGCATCACGCACCACTTGGTGTAACGTACACGTTGCTCCAGATGTACCGGGCGGTAAAAGATCGAGTTGTATTTGCGCATCTGCTCCTCGGGAATATCGGCCAGATCGAATGGATTATCCGATCCGCGAATTCCCAGATAGGCCGCCGAACGTTTCATCATTTCCAGGTGAAAATCAGCCGATTCCTTGAATTGCTCCTCGCTGGCATTTTTGACAAACTGGCGGATGACCGATTCATCATTATAGAACCAGAATGGTATACCGCCCTTGAGCGTGGCCTGACGGATACATTCCTTGCCCAGCGCCAATGTGTCGATACCTTTAATTTCTATATAAATATGTTCGCCTTTTTGCAGCCCGACAGAATAATTGATTAGATTGCGGGCCAGAATCTCGATTCGTCTGTCCTTCATCTGCGCATCCTTTCATTTGTAAGTTTAATCGCCCAATTTAATCAAATCCGCTGCGCTTGGCAAGGTCTATCGGACCTTCATAAGGCGCTTGATAAGCTGTATCTGACCGGCATGATAAAGATTGTGATTGGCAACACCATGCAGGATTTCCGAGTTCCTCAGCTTTGCCCTGGACGGGACATAGTGTATTTTTGAGAGGGGCATATGCTCGATTGCCTTGCGCAACCTTATATGTTCTTTGCGGGTGAATGCCAATGTCTGCTTCCATGCTTTGGCATCAGCAGGGGAGGGGATCTGGAACCAGTCGCTGCCCTTGATGGGGAAATTCAGTTTTTCATCCTCCAGTATTCTGCGCCTGCCGATATACTCCCAGTAGGCACAATGGACAATTATTTCCCAGATATTATGACGGCCCCTGGCGGGTCTCCACAATGCCTGCTTGTAATCCAGGCCGCGCAATGAACCACGCAAGGTAGTTCCATGCCAGGCTTTTTTATCATAAGATTGATCCAGAAGATAGAGGATTATATCTTTCTCTTTTGGTGTAGCCTTTTTGACCATAGCTTACCCCATGAATGGTAGTTTTTCGTATAAGCTCATAATAAAATCTGTCTCGATTATGCTCCCGGCAAGCATACCGACCGATGACACGGCAAAGGCCAGCCCGAGTATCTTAAGTCCGGCGATAAAGGCCGCCATCCTGCAGGCAAATTTAAAGAAGCGGTAGAAGATTGTCCACAGGGCAAGGCATAATGCCCCGCAGATTGTGAGATAGTAACCGCCGAACTCTGAGATGAATACGGCATAAATATGCGACGAGGCCGGTGTTTGCGCAAAAACCACACCCTGGAAAAATTTGCCGAATACCGACATTGTTATCGGCAATACCAGGACCGAGCGGATTATCATTGTAATGTTTGCGGCCAGCCAGTTGTTGAGAAAGATCTGCTTTCCCAATGCCCAGTGATCTTTGGCTTGTATGGCTTCCTTGCGGACCTTGTCATGCCATTCCTTATATTCATTCAGCAGATGGCTGTAGCCCGGGATGTAGCGTTCAAAGTTACGCGAGGCTTTGGCGACAGGGGATTTCTGAAGATCGCGGTAATTTACCAGGTTGAGCTTGCCCGCGGCAAAACCGAGGCCATAACTGAAGATATAGAGCACCAAAACTACGAGAAAAATCCACTTTGCTCTTCTCAGAAGGGCCGGCATGCGGTTTCCTTTGTTGGAGATAGATAAATCAGATCGTTCTTTCGAGACTCTCTTTGAGGATATCCGAGGAGCGCCGGACCGCACCGTTCCAGACCTTGAGCGGATTTATTTTGAATTCCGACTCGGTATAGGCAATCAATGAGGCATCATTGAAGCGGCGATAAATTGAATCATCCTCCAGTTGTAAATTTTCTATCGCCTCCAGGCCCTCCTCGCGAATCCTGGTCATTTCGGTGCGGTCATTGAATTCTATCTTCTCCAGCCTGTCAATCAATTCTTTGATTTTTGCTTTGGCTTCCATGTTGTCCTCACTGCTATAACTGTGCCGTCTCTTCGTCTTCGCTGTTGCCGGAAAGCTTGCGGTAAACCGCCTCGGCTTCGCGTCTTACGATAAAGGCCGAATCCCAGATAAAATCGCCGGATTTTCCCAGAATTTCCAGGAGCTCGGTCTGTAGTTGATGTTTCTGCTCTTCTGACAGGTGGTCGTTGATCGAGAGCTTTCCAAGTGATCTGATCGCCTTGGAGCGAACCCCGGAATATTCGTCTTTTATCTTTGGCAATAGCTTTTGGAATATCTCATCACGCATTTTTGCACCGAGATCATCAGGAGGAATCTTATCACTGATCTTACCCAATGCACGAGCGGCGGAATCACGCACCTCACGATCATCATCATTGAGCGCCCCGACCATGAGCGGTATTGATTTGGTGATGGAGGGATGATCTATTTTGCCGAGAGCATATAGAATGAAGGCCTTTTCCGCAGGATGACGGGATGTCTGATAAGCTTCCATGAGCGGATCGACAGCAGTTTGTCCGATTCGTCCCAGCACAACAGCCAGGTTGAATTCAACCTTGAAATCGGAATCGTGAAGCATCTCCAAAAGGTAAGGGATACACAACTGCCCCTGCGCCGAGAGCAGGTTTACCGCTTCGTTGACCACTCCCTGATATTGCGGCATTTCGTAAACATCGTATGTAAATACCGAGGCCACTGCCTGCAATGCCTGACGATAATCCTCTCCCTCGAGTTCAGGCAAATGTTCGGAAAACCATGACAGGCCCTGCTCGATTCTGCCCGGTTTCTCGGAGGAGATCAGTTTCAGGGCATTGATCATGTTGTGCCGTCTTTGCAAAATATTACCTCCTCTTTTGGTCGCTCGATGTTGGATTAGGAAGAATTAAATGCATTTATGTCTAGATGTCAACCGGATTAACAGTTGATACTTAAGGCTGTATGCCTTTGCGGCGCAGGTCGCGCAATTCACCGAAATAGCCATTGGAAAGCTTCATGGTAACGGGTAGAAGTATCAGAAGCGCAATCAGGTTCGGCAGGGCCATCAGCGCATTGCCGATATCGGAGAAGTTCCACACCAGCTGGATTTTAACTGCCGCACCGATTGGTATGAAGAGCAGGAATATCCAGCGGTAGATAATCAGCTTTTCGCGGCCAAACAGGTACTCAAAGCCCTTCTCACCGTAATATGACCAGCTTATCAGTGTTGAAAATGCAAAGAACATCAAGCCGATCGATACTATCAGTCCGCCGAATCCGGGAAACTGCTTTTCGAATGAATGCGAGGTCAGTTCCGCGCCATTGATTTTGAGCCAGTCGCCGGCGATAATAATGATGATGGCGGTCATGGAGCAGATTATTATGGTGTCAATAAACGGTCCCAGCATGGCTACCAGGCCCTCACGGGCCGGTTTGTCGGTCTTGGCCGCGGCATGAGCCATGGGAGCGGTACCCAGCCCGGATTCATTGGAAAAGATACCTCGCGCAACACCGTGACGAAATACCGTGATAAATGCCGTTCCCGCCACACCTCCGGCCGCCGCTGATGGTTTGAAGGCTGAATTGACGATCAACTGCAATGCATACCCGGCCTGCTCAATCTGAGTGAAAATGATATATAATGCCCCGCAGACATAGAAAACACTCATAAAGGGCACAACCCTGGATGCAACCTGCCCGATTCTTTTAATGCCGCCGATAATCACCATGCCGACCAGTGCGGCGATAATCATTCCGATTACAAGTTTAAAGAGCACGTCGCCTTTGGCCATCGGGCCGTAAACCACACCGGAAAGCGCATTTGCAACCGAATTGGCCTGTGTCATATTGCCGGTACCCAAAGCGGCGATAGCGGTGAAGATAGCAAATGCCACCGCCATGAACTTGAATTTCTGTCCCAGTCCAATTTCGATATAATACATCGGCCCGCCACGCACATTACCGTCAGGGTCGATTTTGCGGAATTTCTGGGCCAGTGTGCAGGAAGCAAATTTTATGGCCATACCGAATATGGCGGTAACCCACATCCAGAATATCGCCCCCGGGCCGCCCATATGAATCGCCGTGGCCACTCCCGCTATATTGCCGGTGCCAATTGTGGCGGAAAGAGCCGCTGAAAGAGCCTGAAAATGGGTGATCGCGCCCTCATGCTCCGGTTTGTCGTATTTGCCAGAGATCAGTTCGATGCCATGCTTGAAGCCACGAATCTGTACAAATTTTAATGTCAGGGTGATTATCAATCCGGCTCCAAGGAGCAAAAAGGCGAGTGGCGCTCCCCATAGAAAACCGGAAATTGATGCCAGGATGTCATTCAGGCTATCCAAAAATCCCATGGCATTTTTATAAGCTGTTATTGGAATTATGTCAATAAAAAAGGGGAGAGGTTGAGGTCTCTCCCCGAATACACAGCCCTGTTATAGTCTATAATCTGGCGCAGGGGCCCTGGCACATACCGGGACCGGGACAGTTTCCGGGACCCATGGCCTCGAAATCGTCATCGTCGGGACCGAATTCGTCGAAATCACCGCCGAAGCCATGGAAACCACGGCCTCCACGCGGTCCTTTATGATGAAATCTGTCCTTCATTTTGCCCTTGAAATGCTTGCGCAGGCCCGGATGAGAATCAAAGAATTCCTTCTGCTCATCAGTAAGTATATCGCGCATTTTAAGGCGATGATCCATGCGCAGTTTGCTGATTTCAGTGCGCAAATCACCGATTTCATCCAGCTTGCCGTTAATTCGGCTCTGTGATGCTTCATCGCGCAGCATGTCTTTCAACTCCACGCGCTTGAGTTTGAGCTCGGACCTGAGCGGGATCATTTCCTTCTGATGCTGGCTGCGAAGATCTGCCATCTGATCTTTCTGCTCCTTGGTGAATTCAGGAAAATCGACATCATCCATCTGCCAGCGCCGTCCCTGGGGTTCAGCGTAAATATTCATTGCCGTGATCAAAAAGATCGCCAGAATTCCGTAGATTATGAAATGCCTCTTCATAGTGCACCTCCGTTGTTGGTTTGAGTTGTGTCATCGTTTTCTTCTGTTAAAGTATCCTGCTTATCGAATCGTTTGCGCATCATTCCGCGCCCGTCATGATCAGGATAATGACGACGTTTGCCATGCTCCCTGTATTCATTGTCCATGCGACGCATAAACATTCCGATCAGGCGACGGTGCTGCTCCGGGGACAGATGAGTTTTTTCAGAAAGCAGATGATCCACCGTCATTCTGCGCATCCGGGCATCAAGGGATGACATCTCTTCGATTATCTGATTAATTTTTTCCTGATCCGGGTTTTCGCTCATCATTTCCGTCAGCATCTGATGACGCAGGTCGGCATGTTCCTGCATAGGCCCGGCCATTGAATCCCTGAAATCCATGATCGATTGATGTAAATATTCCATCTGTTGATTGTCCAGATCCAGCTTGCCGCGGAAAAATTCCCGGGGCGGATGATCCGGATCAAAACGTTCGAAGCGAGGAGGTTTCTCGGCGGTAAAACGGGTGATCAGGATCGTTGCCGTAGCGGCCAGGTTTATTACTGTCAGGAAAACTATAACCACTATGAACACCTTCTTACTCATCGGCATCCTCCCCGGTCATGATCTGTTCATAAAAGGAGGTTATTGATACCCCCGCGCCCGGTTCAAATGTATCCACGCCATAGTATTCAACAAGGTAATCATCCTCGCCATATGCTGTACCATTGCCGTTGATTGTAACACCGCTGCCAATCCAGTAACCGATTCCTACAGCAATCAGGAGTGCAAGCGAGGCCAATACAGGACGGGTTTTGCCGGTAAAATAGGCCCAGATATTCGAAAGCGAGATATATTCATCTTCATGCCTGTCAATTCTCTCCTGCAGGCGTGCATAGAATGATCCTGAGGGCTGAATCTTCGGCTGTTCCTCAGAGGCCGAATAAACCTGCCTGAATCGTTCCAGATATGAGGCGCATTGGGGATGATCGGCAAGATGAGCCTCGATCTCCTTCCTGAGCTTATCATCAAGCCTGCCTTCCAGGTAGGCAATGATGTTATCTTTTAATATCCGGCAGTTTTTCATTTTATTTTCACCTCGCTTGTTGGACACCTGATTATCTGATTACTTGCACGCTAATCCAGCATTTTATTTAGAATATCCTGTAACTTCTTCTTGGCCCGATGAATACGGGCTTCCACATTTGACAGTGAGATTTTCAGCGTTTCCGCTACCTGTTTATATGACATGCCGTCTAACTTATTCAAAATAAACGGAGTACGATATTTTTCCGGCAGTTCGTCGAGCGCCCTGTGGAGCATATCACGATTATGGGCCATCTCCATCTGACGATCCGGCTGTGATGTCTTTTCCGCGGCCTGGCCACTTAAGTAATCATCGGCGGCATTTGTGCTTTCACGTTTTGATTTGCGCAGGAAATTCAATGAATGATTTACGGTTATGCGATGCAGCCAGGTTGAGGCGGTGGATTCTCCGCGGTATTTATGCGCCGTTTTCCAGACCTTGAAGAAGACATCCTGGGCGATATCCTCAGCATCCTGACTGTTATTGACAAATTTATATGCCAGGCCGATTATCCGTCTTTGATGAGCCTCGATAAAAAGACGAAAGGCCTTCTGGTCTTTTGCGGCTATTGCCTTTAGAAGATCGCGATCATTCATATTCTTACGTTAAGACACAAGTTTAAACAAATAATTGCATCCCACAACTAAAAAGCGACCAAGCAGTTTAAACATTTTGGGTAAAAATGCGTTTTAGCTTATGTATATAAGGCATTTATGATTAAATAACTTGACGCTGTGAATATACTGCAATAATTTAGACCCTATGCGAAATCTGCTGGCGATACTTACATTGATTCTTGCTGCCGTGATTGTCGGCTGTGACAATGATGATCCTGTCGGACCTGGAGAGCAGGCTCTTGTAAATAAGGTCTGGGTGGACAGTATAAGCGTCAGCGCCCAAAGCAAATTCATACTAAATGTCTACGTAGAAAATAAACAGCCACTGAATGGCATCGTTGTGCCGCTTGAATATCCCGGCCAGAATCTTGCGGTTGATTCAATTGTATTCGAGGATTCGCGTTTCGAGGATTTCAGCCTTGCCAATGCCTTTATCTATCCCGATGACCAGAGCCTGACAGTCAGTATCTTCCCGGATGCATCAGAACTGATCGATACTTCATCCGGGCTGTTATGCAAGGTCTATTTCTGGGCTATGGGCAATGCCCCGACCCAGGATGTATTGATTGATACCACGGAAAACATACAATCCTCGCGTTTCGGATTCATCGATCAGGAATATGCCCAGTTTGCGCCCGATTTTATTCCCGGCCTGATACATATCGAGGGTTTCCAGACCGCCGGCAGATAGCAAGCTACACCATCAACTTAGTGTAAAAATTGTTTGACTTTGACGCCTAAAGAATTTAGATAGGCTTTATTCCGCAAGACGGAAAATCCGCATTATCTCGATGCCGGAGTGGCGGAATTGGTAGACGCAAGGGACTTAAAATCCCTCGGTAGGCAACTACCGTACCGGTTCGATTCCGGTCTCCGGCATTGTTTTAATTCCAGCACAATGGTGACTTTTAATTGAAGATGCTGAAACATTTTGGCAGAAATTTACATTAATACTAAAAATATGAATATAGGACAAATACAGTCCAATATGATCGCCTAAAAATCCGTATTGACATGTAAAGTCAGGACAGTTCAGGATGGGAAGAGAAATGGGATTACAGGAAAGCTATAAATTTGCATGCGAATTGAAGCCGGTTGGACAGGAATATCCGCTTCTGGTGGCAAGTATTATGCCCACTGAAAAGCGGGATTCAATCGCGGCCGTGCTTGGTTCATTTCGGATGATGATTGATGATGTTTTCGATTGCAAATCAGGAGAAGATCCGGAAATGGTATTTGAGTCGTGGCGTAATCTGCTGAAATGCGCCAGCGAAAACGACAATCAGGACCATCCACTGTATCCCGCACTAACCGATACATTAGCGAAATTCCCTCTTCACTTGAAAATCTGGGATGATTTCTCCGATGCCATCAGGTTTCATATGGAAAACAGACATATTGAAGATATGGCGGCTTTTCGGCAATATAGCAGGCTCTCCTATGGCTCGGCCATGCAGGCTTTTGTGCAAATTCTATCATCTCGCAAGCTGAGCGGAGGATATTTCACGCAGGTTAAGCCCGAATTTTTGGCAGAGGAACTTGCTTCAATGATCTTCATTGTGCAGGTTCTCAAGGACCTGGGGGCGGATCTGAGATCAGGCAGTGATAGCTTTATATATATACCCAAATCCCGCCTGTCGCATTACAGCTTAAGCATCGAAGACCTGGCCGGTTTTGCCAATGGAAACGAAATCGATAGCCGTTTCCGTGGGCTGGTGGATTATTTCTATCATCTGGGACGGGAGTATGAGCTGTTCGTGCGCGAAAAACTGGTTTTGGTGCGAGGCGAGATGGACAAAGAGGAATGGTTTGCGCTGGATCTGCTTCTTAATATATATTCACGATTCCTGCATCGCATCTGGGAATTTCCGCAGTCGATTTTCAACGGCGGCTTTCCGATCGACCCGGCCATGGTTTTCATCAATGCGCTCAAGCTGCAGAAAGACCTGGGGCTGGAATTCAAGCAGGACTTATCCAAACTGCTCTCTCATTCAGCCTGATCGAACTGCTTCCGGACCGAATATAATTTTCCTGATGGCTGTTGTGCAATTCCCGCTAATTGATTAAATTCCCCCTCATGATACCATTGCGAATAATCATTGTCGATGATGAAAAAAGCCAGCGCGAGATGCTGGGGGGATTTTTAACTAAAAAGGGTTACACCACAAAAACTGTATCCTCCGGCGAAGAAGCGTTGAAGTTATATGAAACTGAAAATTTTGAAATAGCCCTTCTGGACCAGAAGATGCCCGGCATGGATGGCATCACGTTGCTTTCAAAATTAAAGCAAATCGACCCGGAACTCCAGGCTATCCTGATCACCGCCCATGGCACGGTTGAAACCGCGGTGGAAGCTATGCGGGCCGGGGCATATCATTATATCACCAAGCCGATCACGAATCTGGATGAGCTCCTGGAACTTATTCGCAAAGCAGGGGAGAAGCATTTTCTTTTAAAAGAAAATAAACTGCTCAAACAGGAGCTTCAGGAGAATATCGGCGATTCATCGATCATAGGCGACAGTCCCGCTATGAAAAAGGTGCTGTCTACCATAAGCTCAGTGGCCGCAACCAATACAACCGTATTGGTAACCGGCGAATCAGGGACAGGCAAGGAACTCGTGGCCCGCGCGATCCATGCCATGTCGCCGAGATCAGGCAATCGCTTCGTAACTGTCAATTGCGCCGCGATTCCGGAAAATCTTTTGGAGTCCGAGTTGTTTGGCCATACCAGGGGAGCCTTTACCGGAGCAACCAGCTCCCGTGAGGGCAAATTTTCGCTGGCGGATCAGGGTACATTATTTCTGGATGAGATTGGCGAGATTCCAGGCAATATCCAGGTCAAACTCCTGCGGGCAATAGAAGAGAAAACCTTTGAAAGAGTGGGCAGTAATACATCCGTCAATGTTGATGTCCGCATTGTGGCGGCCACCAACCGTAATCTCTCGAAAGAAATTCAGGAAGGCAATTTCCGCGAGGATTTATATTATCGTTTGAATGTCATAAATATTCATATTCCGCCCCTGCGCGAGAGGCGTGAAGATATCAAGCCGCTGGTTGAACATTATGTGGCCCGGCTGAGCCAGAAGTTGAATAAAAATGTAACCGGCATTACACCGGCGGCCAAGGATCAGCTTCTGCGCTATTCATGGCCCGGCAATGTGCGCGAGCTGGTTAATGTTATCGAACGTGCCATCGTGCTTTTGCGTGGTGAGGTGATCGATGCTTCCGACCTGCCATTGGAGGTTGAGGATAAACCATCAACAGATGTTTCCTACACTTCAGATGGCGAAATCCCCAGCCTGAAAGATATGGAGCGAAAGCATATAGAGCGGACCCTGGAATACACGGACTGGAATTTCAATAAGGCCTCGGAAATGCTGGGCATACATCGCAACACATTACGCATGAAAATCAAGGAATACGATATCAAAAGAGATTAGGTGTATCAAAAATAAAATCCCCATCCTGCAAAGAATGGGGATTTTGTCTTTGTATTTAGATTCGACTAGCAATCCGGTTCAGTGTCACCATCCAGATCGCAGGGCGGATTTCCGCCAATGTATAAGTAGTTTATAATCCAGACAGCGTCACTTACGCCGATACCACCATCGCAGTTAGCATCCCCGGCATCGAATGAATCCGGAGGCGCGCCATTGATGAACACGTGGTTGATTAAGTGAATTACATCCTCGACCTTGACAATCCCGGAACCGTCAGCATCGCCGCAAATTCCCAGCGTGGCCGAAATATAATTATAAACATAAACCATATCATAATTGGGGGCCTGAACATTTTTTACACGCCAATAGTATGTAGTCGTGTCATCAGAGGCCAGGGCTTCGGTTACTGTAAACTGGTTGCCATCGACAACAGCACTTTCGATAATATTGCTGAATTCTATATCAGTGGCGATCTGGAAATCGTACTGCTTGCTGCCTTGCCATGTGAAGATCGGATATTGATTGTACCCGAATGTGCCCGAGCGTGGCCATACCGTTTTGGAATCATCCGCCACGATTTTGAATTCAAAACCCTCGGCCCGCATTGGCATATCTTTGGCCAGCCTGTACTTTGTTCCGTTAAGATAGTATTCAAGATCAAAGGGCTTGCCGTTTGCTTCATTCGGTTTTGGTTTGGCCTGAAGAACATATTCGCCATTCTCGATAACATTCATCTGCGCGAAATCATCGATATCATCATCACCGTCGATATTGCGATTGTAATATTCGCCCGATGACATTGTGTTCTTGATGCGGTTGAATATCCGGCCGCTTTGCGAAACAAGTTCCAGCTGTGCGTTATCACATCCGATTATCTGCAGGCCGGCCCGGGCAAACTCCTGCGGATCGAGAGTGTTTTCCAGGACAAACAGTGAATTATCGCCCGCCTGTCCGTGTGCAAGCACAACCAGGTCAAGGTCACCGTCACGGTCAACATCAAAGCAATCAATCAGGTTGGGATTATGATGCGGTATCCTGATCCTGATTTCATTGGTAAATTGACCGTTGCCCTCGCCGAACAGGATCGCTGCATAGCGCCTTGCGCCATTGACATAGGCGATATCCAGATAATTATCGCCGTTGAAATCGCCGATGCAGTTTCCGAATATCTGGCCCAGGACAGTTCGAGCATGATTCTGAATAAATGTCCCGTCGCCATTTCCGAGATAGACATACATCTCGCTCTCTGTCAATCCGACAGAGGGAGTCGAGATACACAGGTCATACAGATCATCATCGTTAAAATCACTGCCGCGATTGGTCACCTCGATATCGGCCGAACCGTAGACCTGCGGGTATGATGCCACATTTCTAAAATAGCAGGATCCATGATTTAAAAATATCTTCAGCTGTGTTTTGGTGCCAACAGCCAGATCATCCCGTCCGTTATTATCGAAATCGGCTGAATTGATTGCTCTTGCGGAATCGATATCGATTTCACAGTATTCTGTGAATCCGAGTCCCTCCTGACCGGCATAGATTTTGATGTCTTCCCAGACCGAGACGATATCGAGATAGTTGTCGGCCGAAAACTCTCCCATCGCCGATCCTCGGGTAAAATGCCCGGGATTTTGCTCACCGGCATAAGCGAAGGTGTTATCCTCACTGCCGAGAAGATAAGTTAATTTTCTTGACGGCAAAATAATCTGCATGGCAAGGAAATCGAGATTCTCGTCATCGTTAAAGAAGCCAAGATGCCCTGTACCTGTTCGGAATCGGACTGCACTTTCCTGATAAACCGATATCCATGATCCGTTGCCCTGGCGTTTGTACAATTCGGCAGTAAGATTGTTGTAGTAGCCTGTGCCGGAAATGAAAATCTCCATTTCCGAATCATTGTCGAAATCACCATGGCCGAACGATGTGCTGTTGGGTACTCCGGCTACTTCGACCATGTCAAAATCCAGCAGATAGCTGTCATTCTCGACAACCTCAATGACAACTTCATATATAGGGCTCGAGCCATGGCTGTCGGTACCTTTGAACTGCGCCTTCCAGATGCCATAGTCCCCTGGCCCGGGAGCCCATGCAAATTCGGCGGGATTTCCCGCTGACAATTGCGGTTGGCTGGAGGGTGTGCGCGTTGTGTCATCATAGCCGCACAGCTTTTCCAGTGATAGATTTACGTCGAAGCCGCCGCTGGATTCCCCGCATACCTGAAATGTGAGCTGTTCATTCACAACTGTTCCCTGGACCTGCTGTGGCACGGTTAATTCAGGAACAGCTGAGCCGGGCATGATGTAGATGTCATCGATATGCAATTGCGGATTAATACTTCTTCCGTCACTGGAGGTAAGTAAGAATCCGCCTGCCGGTGGAAAATAGGTGCTGTCAATAGCAAAATAGCCCGAATAAATTCCCGTAAAATAGACCTTGGCAATCGGTGTTGAACCTTCAGGCAGGTTGTATCCGCCATAATTAGCGGCTCCAAAAATGAGAGTATCCGGTGGATCACCGATCTGGTCCGGGTTCTGATATCCCGCTGTTCTCAATGGGAAGATGATAGGATCCGCCATTCGACCGACATAGACAATCGAATCGAAGACAGCAAAGGGACAGAATAAATCCGGAAATTCAGGCAGATAGAAAGAGTCGGTACACAGGATTTCGAATCCCAGTGAATATGCCCCCAAGAGCTCGTCGTTGACGATGGTAAAGTTGAGAGGTACCGACTGGCCGACAATCAATGGCCCGCCGGTCAGTTTAACCGTATCCGGTTGCCCCGGATCACCAAGAGAAAAGAGATTGATAGGATTGAGAATAATGGCCACCATAACAGCAAAAATAATTGCGTAACAACGCATTCTGCCTCCCTGTCCACAGTATGGACGTTTTTGGTTTGTGCTGTGTTATGGCGATGTTTTAAAATGAAAGCAAATATTGCTCCATTCTATAAATGCATGGGTGCTTAAAGCGCGATGTTCTATAATCAGGGTGTTTACACAGCTTGCATAATAATGCCAGCTATTAATGAGTATACGTTCAAAGTTTTATAATGTCAATAAAAAACCCGCCTGCTTTTTATACAGGCGGGCAATTTATCAAATGATCTTATCTATTCTTTCAGGAATATGACCTGTGAACATTCGCAGGGCGCGGGACTGCCCGATACGAATATGTAATTGATGATACTGACCGCATCCGATACATTCACTTCGCCATCGCAGTTAACCTCGCCCGAAAGCATTGGATCCGGCGGAGTGCCGCTGGCAAAAATGAAGTTGACGATAATCACGGCATCTGAGACATTTACCAGGTCATCAGCATTGGCATCGCCGCAGATATAGCTCTGCTGCAGGAAGAATGTATATTCCTGCTGATCGCTGCTGCCGGCCAGGTCGGTTACCTGTGCGGAGAATGTTATATCACCAAACGCCGATGGTGTGCCGGACAAGAGGCCCTCAGACGAGAGCGACAAACCTGTACCAGCAAGATCGCCATTCATGTCAATCCATGTCAATGGATCGGTTCCGCCGTTTGATTCAAGCTGTACAGTGTATTCCATACCCTGATCACCGTCCGGTAATGAAGTTGTGGTAATCTCTACCACCGGGTTGATCGTGATGCTGTAAGCCTGATCATCGTAGGCCGAAACCTGATCGGTTGCCCGGGCGGTGAAATTAACGGGTCCTAAGGCTGATGGCGTGCCGGTTATCTGTCCACTGGTATTGAGTGAAAGACCTATTGTCGACAGGTTCGAACTCTGTTCGTTCCAGTTTAATGTTCCGGTGCCGCCCACAGCTTCGAGCTGCAGGGAGTAGGGAATGCCGATTGTCCAGTCGGTCACATCGATAGTCGTTATATTCACAGCCGGGTTCATCAATATGACCAGTGGACGTTCGTCCGTATCGCCGATCTCATCGGTGGCGCGAGCGGTGAAATTGATATTTCCGGCAGTTGATGCCGATCCGCTGATCTGACCGTTGGCATCCAGTGTCAACCCGGTACCAACCAGGCCATCATCGGCATCGTCCCAGGTTAATGCTCCGGTACCGCCATCCGCCTGGAGTTGCTGGGAATAATTATGACCCGCGGTCCACTCCGGCAGTGCAGATGTGTTTATTGCCACATGCGGATTGATTACAATATCCAGAGGCTGTTCGTCAAACTCACCCAGTTCATCTTCCACATGGGCGGTAAATGAAATTGCGCCAGTTGAGGTCGGAGTGCCGGCCAGAATGCCGTCTGTGCTGAGGCTTAAGCCGGTTCCCACCAGATCGTTATTTAAGTCTGTCCAGGTACGGACACCCTCACCACCGACAGCATTGAGCTGCTCGGAATATGCATTGTCAACCGTCCATTCGGGCAGGCTGTTGGTCACGATCTGCAAAGTGGAATCGTAACATTCATAAACAGACACATAGAAGTCATCCACACCGGCTTCGACAACAGAACCATCGCCCAGATCGGAGGCCTCAAACTTGACTTTCATCTGAGCCGTCGGGGTCACAAAATCGCTGACAAAGAATGCATTTTCGACCCAGCGGCCGTTGACATCATCGCCGGTCGGGCCGACAGTTTCCACCAATGTCCAGCTTGCGCCGTTGTTATTGGAAATAAAGACTTCCATCACGTCATTGTATGGTGATGCGCCGAAGCTGTTTGAGAACCAGCGTGCATAATGAATCTGGGCGTCACCGGTTGACAGGTCGATTGTTGGCGATGTCAGTATAGTGGTACCACCATCGACATCAGAATTGTCGTCGACATTATCGGTCAGGTAGCACTGGCCGGAGCCATCGAAGTCTGTCGGCGGATCGCCGCGGTCGCCGCCTCCGACAGGTATGCCGCGATCCCACTGGCCGTCACTGGCATTACCGCTGACTGTCCAGCCCTGATCGGTTTCAAAATTATCTTCAAATACTTTTACAACACTTGTTGCCACCACGGCCACATTCGGATCGGTTGTATCCGGATCATAGAAGGTGCCACCGGAAGTTTCATCGGCCGAGACATAAAAATCGAATTTGTCGCCGCATGCTCCGGCCGGGAGTTCTGCGATATAATTATCCGGCGTGGTTTCGGTCATCGCGACTGAGGTATATGCTCCGCCATTTATCGCGTAATGTAGCATTCCCGAACCTGAAACAGGCACACCGCCTAGAAAACCGGTAACCACAACCTCAAACTGGGTGGACTGATCTGGAAGTGTCGTTTCCGGAATACCATTGGGATAATTGAAAGCCAGCGAGGGACCGGGAGTGTTGACATTGACAGCATCCCAGGCTTCCGCCGCCGAGGTTGCCCAGCTGCCGGTAGGATTGAGGTCCATGGCCGCTGAAATCGTACCCAGTGCGGCCTGCTCGTAGGTCGAGCTGGCATTCCAGTAGAATGCATTGGCCTGATATGCAACCTTCATTGCATTCTGTACGCCGATTCCGGTAACCGTCACACTATTATGTGTACCGCCGTCGGAATACAGAAAGAACCATTTATTTCCAACACCGCTATTGGTATGTACACCGCAATAGTCATTAAGATATGAAGGCGAGCAATTGATGACATCGATCCAGTAGGGATCACCAGTCCCATAGGTGTCCGGATCGCCGGCATTATGGGGATTTTCCATATCACGGAATCCTTCACCGGTCAAACGGCCATTTTCGCCCATCAGCCAGTCCGGTGTATCCAGCGAATCATAATACCATTCATATGCTGCGCCGATCATATCCGAGAATGATTCATTCAATGCGCCCGGTTCCTTTTCATAAATCAGGCCGGAGGTATATTCCGTTACCGCATGTCCCCATTCATGGGCGATCACATCCGGGCAGGCGGCCAGCGAACGCCATCCGGAACCCCAGCTCCAGATCACGATTCTTGAACCATCCCAATAGGCATTGTTATTGCCATCGCCGGAATAGTTGACAATACAGAGCATGCTGGCGCCGTTGTCATCATATCCGTTGCGATCGAATTCGTTGTTAAGGTAATCATACATTAATGAGGTATAAACATGACCATCAACAGCGGCCTGTTCACTGGCATCTTCACCCCAGACATTATCACTATCGGTGGCGATTATGCCGGGCAGGGAAGATCCGGCCATATTAGTCTGTATATAGTTGCCGGCCGGCATCTCTCCGCCATGGCCATGAGGATCATTATTCAACTGACGTGTAAAGTCTTTCATCTGGTATGTCGATCCGGTGTAGTCGGTATCGATATGATTACGTGGATCTCCCATTGTGCCGGTACCTGTGCCGATATCATTGTCATGCATAATGCGATTGCCCTTATGGACAACATCGCCTGTTTTGGCATCAACAAAATATTCCCATCGGCCGGGTGGAGAATCTGAATTTACAAACAGCTTCCAGACCAGGTAATTCTGACCTTCCCAGGGGAAAATCATCAGAACCGGTGAGTCCGCTTTGCCCTTGCCAAAAAAGCTTTCCAGATCGGCCGAGGCAATCTGCACAGCCTGTTCAGCCGAGTAATTTGTCCTGATATCGAGGTCAATATACGGCTCGTAATAGCCGTTAACGGCCTTCAATGTACCATCCGGCCTGTAATGAGCAATCATGTCGCGGCCATAAACCGGAAGGCCCTGATAGGTCTGATCCATACGCACATGGGCCACGCCCTGCGGATCGACATCGATCCGTCTTAAGGTCAGTTCCTGCGCGGGATCGGCCATCTTGAAGGCGCCCCTGTTTTCTTCGAAAAAGTCGATTGCCGCCTCAAACTCATTGCCCCTGAGAGCCTTTTCGGCAAAAAGAGCGCCCTGTACGAAAGTGACAACGCCGTTGTTATTTTCCTGATAAAGGCTTACCTGTGAATTGTTTTTGAGTTTATTTGGCCCGAGAAATCCATCCTCGGGAGCATCTGCCATCAAAAGAGAAAACGATAGTATCAAACATAATGATACCAGTAGCAGGATTGTCCTCATGCTTGTCCTCCGATGTAAGTTTGTATTTTTCTGCTTCGCACGAATATTTTGAAGTACCTTATAAAAGAAACGCCGGCATCCGGCGGAAAGTTATAAGCCAATGTAAGATAATAAATTGTTGAAATGTGTCAATAATAATCTTGAAAGAGGATAAAACACGTTATTTTTCTCTCAAAGTTGATTAAACATCTAAAATCATGGCGGATAGAGTAGTTCAATCATTACATAGAAGGCCAAAAGTAGAATTTAAGTTCCCATATTTTATCGCTTTAGCTAATCTGCTAAAGCATGCAGTCTTTTTTGCCGTCGCCATTGGTATCGCAGGGTATAAATGCTGAGGAGAAGACATAATTTATCAGCCAGACCGCATCGGAGACATTGATCAACACATCACAATTGGCATCGGCTGAAATCAGCGGATCGGGTTCGGCTCCACCGGAAAAGATATAATTTATTATGTAAACAGCGTCGCTGACATTAACTATATCATCATCATTGGCATCCCCACACATGAAATCCGGATCAAAGTTCAGAGACAGGTCAAAATCGTCTATACACTCCGGATCGGGCCATGTGTCGATCATCAGGAAATATTCCCCGCTTTCAAGATCGATATCGAAGCCATGCGGATCGGCAGTGCTGCTGGTACTGGCCGCAAGACAATCGTCCGGATTCACGCCGGGCGGAGGACATGTGGCGCCAAGTGCAATACCGGTCCAGGCGCTGCCGTGCGGATCGATTCGTACCGAAAGATTGCCGGGCTCTTCCAGGAAAATCAGAAACATCATATCCTCGCCGCCGCCATATTGGCCAAGGCATGTGGATGAATACCGGTCTCCCAGCCCGCAGGTGCTCTGATTGCTCAGGTTCAATGGTGCATCATCCGGGAACTCGACGTAATACGGCATATTGCAGTCATAAAAATACTCCCAGATTGGCGGGCCGATCATTAGTTCGAACTCGGAGATGCAATCCGGGTAGGGCCATGTGTCTATTATCAGGTAATATGTTCCGGCCTCCAATGTGGCATAAAATGAATGATAGTCGCTGGTGGTTGCCCGGCTGTATGCCAGGCAATCAGTGTAATATGATCCCGCGGGCGGGCATTCATATCCGAGTGCCATGCCGGTCCAGTGCGTGCCTTTTGCATCCAGTATAAATTCGTATGGGCCGGCATTGGCAACATTTATCTGATAGATTATATCTTCGCCGCCGTCATAATAGGCCAAGCAGGTCTGGTCATAGTTATTGCCACGTCCGCAAGTATAATTTGTATCAGATGCAAAGGTACCAAATGCATCCACATCGAGCTTGATCGGATCCGAGCAATCGTCACCCTGGTTCTGGCCATATAATCCCGTCGACAGGGCCAGCATAACTGCAAAAAAGATAAGCTTTTTCATTTTATCATCCTTGTATGTGGACAGGTATTGAATGAAGCTGGTCAATTCCCGGATGCATAAATAATATAGCAATGTGGATTTCTATGTCAATCAAATACAAAGGGCGGCATCTAAAAGACACCGCCCTTTAAATAAGTTTTTTATCATTGCAATTTAGCAGTCAGGTACTCCATCGCCATTGGTGTCGCAGGAAGGAAAACCTCCCGCAAACACAAAATTTATAATCCAGACAGCATCGGAGACATTAACACCGCCGTCACAATTGACCTCGCCCGCAGCCATCGGCAGGGGGGGCTGGCCACTGGCAAAAACATAGTTGATTATCCATACCGCATCAGAGACATTTACGCCGCCATCGGCATTAGCATCACCACAAATATATGGGGGTGAAGCACCGACACTGATATCCAGATAGATATCGGAATTCCCGCTCTGCTCGAGATCTGTGAATACCGTATAAATAAAAGAATCCAGAGCAAACATGCCATTGTATTCACCCACCCATTGAGTCATAGGTGTTACAACCGTATCCTGCAGAGCTACGCTGGGTTGAAATGACAGCCCCTGATTGAAGCTGGGCGCCATTCGCAAACATGCGCCGGGAAACATGGGATTCACAGGCGTGAAGCGGAAATTATAGTATGAAACAAAGACATCCCCCAGCGCATTTACCAGCACCCAGGGCAACACCTGGGCATAGGTGGTAGCATCATCATTGACCTTCACAGGATTCTGCCAGTTTGCGCCGCCATCGGATGATTGTATTAAATACACATCTGCTTCATCCAATCCTGAAAGCCAGGTTGTACCGCTGTCACTCGAAAAATTGGTATAGATATTTGGTATACCATGAATTCTCGGGTCCGACCAAACCAGATTTACATGTCCATTGCCCGAACCGAATGCAAATGGAGACATGCCCAATGCAGCCGGAAATGTGCCGTGATTAATTTGCATATCGGAACCCCATGTATTGCCTTGATTACGCGAGCAATTGAAGAATAAGCCCGGTCCGCCCGCCCGATAATCGAGCCAGGCCGCGTAGACATTGCTGTTCTCAGTTTCCAGCTGAACGCCGGCTGAAGGTATTCCGATTGCGCCCGGATCCAATGGGCCGATATCGGGCATTTGCCAGGTCTGGCCGTTATCGTTACTGTAATCAAAGAAAACTTCTGAGGAAATCATTGTACCTGTCATGCGATCATCATGCCAGGCGATATAGACATCATTTCCACTTGCGATCATCGTGGGGGAGGCACAGTAAGGCCCGGGATCATTGATCTGCAATTCGCCGCTCCAGTTTGCACCGTTATTAAAAGAGCTGTTGAAAAATACCGTATACTGTCCGCTTACAAAGCGATCATCCATCCAGCAGGCATAAACATAATTACCGCGGCATTCAAGAGCTCCGTCTGCCGGAAGCTGGCACCAGGAGCCTGTGGCGGTAGAGATGGTCTGTGAACTGGCCTGCCACAATCCGCCATTATTGCTCGAATAATTAAAGTATGGCATATTGGTGCCGCCCAGACGAGTGTCCTGCCAGAGGCAATAGACATTATTTCCAGTGCAGGCTAATTGGGGCAGGGTCGAGGAATTAAGTCCGGGCGTGTCGCCATTATCAACTCTTACAGGAAGATTCCAGCTTGCCCCGTAATCTGATGAGCGGGCAAAATATATATCATCAGCGCCATTGCGGGTATCCTGCCAGACAACATAGACATGATTGGCTATAGCGCAGATCTGCGGATTTGTGCAGTTTCCTGAGGGTGTACCGTCAACAACAATATCATTCTGCCAGCTGAGACCGTTATTTGCTGAGCGGTTGAAAAATATATGTGAATTGCCGGCAATTCTGTAATCCTCCCAAACCGCGTAGACATAATTTCCCGAAGAGGCAAGTTTGACCAGGCGTGATGTGTTCCCTCCGGGAGAATCGGTGTTGTCCAGCGGGCCTATATCGGGCAGGTGCCAGGTTTTGCCGTTATCACTTGAGACATTGAAATAAATATCCTGATTTCCGAAACGGTAATCTTCCCAGGCTGCATAAACATAATTTCCGTTTCTTTCAATTGCCGGCCAGTCGCTTCCGGATGATCCCGGAACACCGGGATGTTTGCCGATATCGAGACGTTTATCAAAATAGCCGTCGGGATCGGATATGTAAGTCATATAAATAAGGTCGGGCGTATGTGGATCCGCCGCGGCCGAGATAAAAGACTTGGCCTTGAATCCGGTATTGGAGAATGTGTAGAGCGGGGGAGCAAGAATATCGGCCGCTTTCACGGGCAGGCCGAAACTGACACCTCCATTTGTGGATTGGGCCACATAAAGTGATCCCGGTTCATGGCCCCGAAAATAGCAGTCATACCATGCCATATAGACATCCCCATCGGCGCCTACAAATGGAAACGCGCCCTCTGCATAAGCGGTCTGGGGAGGATTGTTGTTAAGCTGCACAGGGGCTGAAAAACCGGCTCCGCCATTGTTGGAATAGGCGAAAAAGACATCTGAATTATGCCCGTTGGTGTCGTCCCTTTGCCAGCCCACATAAATGTTATTTGCATAGGGACTTGACGAATTTGTGTCGGCAGTCATCATACATTTGTCCGCAAACTTAACCGGTGTTCCGATATACAATTGTGAATCGACAGTAACGGGATTGGACCATGTGCGGCCCCCATCAATCGATTTGCAGACATAAATGCCGCTTGTGTCATAGAATGTGACATTGCTGGAATATGACAAAAAGCAGGCATAGACATGGCCATTCAAGTCGGCCGCCACCGATGGATCGCCGCTGACATTCCATTTCTGGGGCAGTTGAACATCAAACCATGTTTTGCCGCTGTCGGGGCTGTAGCTTATACCCAGCGTATTTCCGATATCGTTGTATCCGACTACAACATTGAGAGGATCACCCATGTAGTGATGATTGATTACGATGCTCGGTTCATTTTGAACTGTGGCAGTAATATCCTGATTAACCTTGATATCCGGCCCGGAAAGGCCGACTGATGCGAGTGCGATGATGAGGATAAATGCCAGAGCTTTAGGGGCGGGAATTCTCTGCATTTTAACCTCGCTATTTTTTTCTGTTAATTATATAATCGACAAAAACTATCTGGTCTTGATCCGAAGGCGGAATACAGATGTTGATTGCGGGTTGAAGTTCTTCTGTGAAGTTGTGATCTAAGGCAGGGAGTACTTTTGCATCCGCACAAAAACCAATTCCATCTTCAATTTAGGCATTGCCGACTGCCCTGTCAATATTCAATTGCAGGATAAAAAAAACGACCTACGGGTCAGCGGGCCGTTTGTGAACTGATTTATTCTCTCTAAAATTTAATTCAGGCAGTCCGGCAGATTGTCGCCGTCGATATCGCAGGGCTGGTTACCGCCCACGAATACATAATTGATAATCCAGACCGCATCCGAGACATTAACAGAAGCATCGCAATTGGCATCGGCCGATTCCAGCGGGTCCGGTTCCGGGCCATTGACGAAAACATAGTTGATAATGAAAACCGCATCGGAGACATTAACCGATTCATCGCCATTGGAATCGCCACAGATCAGCGGATCGGGGGAAACTGATGTGAGCGAGATATCATCAAAACAGACCTGCGCACCCATCACCGATAATTGAAGAAATCCGGTTTTCTCAAAATCCAGCAGGCGCTCATCGACCAGCTGAAAAAGAATCTTGTCATCACGTAATCCCAATATCTCATTGCCGACCAGTTCAACTGAAAGATTATGCCAGAGATTATCATCGCCGTTCCATTCAGAAGTTTCCACCTCCAAAGTGTCAGCCATCAAAAGCACGCCCTCGACATTGACAGCCATGCAAAGGCTGTTACTGTCCGCGCCATATTCGAGAGAAATCGAATTTGCCGCAGTATCATACCACCTGGCACTGCGAATTTTATCGGGTTCATACAGAACCAGAAAAGTATTTACATTGATAATCAGCCCCAGATCCCATGTATACGAACTCACGGTTCGTGTGATTGCCCCGCCCCCTCATGTGCCGCATTGCAGCTGACACATTTCTGCGTCGCTAACCTCCCATTCCCCCAGGATGACCATCCAGTTTTCCATACTGCCGTCATAGAAATCATCATGCATCAGCGTGGTATACTGATAAGCTTGCAGATTAACGGAGAAAACCAATATTAGTAGTACCAAGAGGGAAAGAAAAGTGATAGACATTCGATGTCTCATGCGCTCCTCCAATGCGGGTCGGCTTCGCTGTAAGCTGTCAAAACCCAATATAATATATCCTGTTTATTTGGCAACAAAAATTATATTAGCATTATGATAAGGATAGACAGCTATCTATATCTTTAATACGCTTGATTACATATTTTTATGTGCGCCTCAAAGTCAGGCAAATTCACAAAAAAAATGCACTTCAAAAAGCGACCTGCACAAATAGTGTGCAGATGAATTTTCGGCGTTATTGATTGATGTGAAGCATGTCATTAAGAAGCGCTTATAATGCTATATAAAACAATGGTTTGTATATATTTGCAATCTCTGGTATTTTTCTGGCACGGCTCTTGCAAAAGATATTAGCAGTATGATAGCAAAAAGATGGAGGAAGTGATGATACGCTTCAAAAAAATACTGAAAAAAACATCTCTGACAATATTTGGGCTAATCCTTCTGGCATGGGGAACGGCAATGTTTGCAGGCTGTGATGAATGTGACGATTGTTACATTCTTGGCGAGGATACTCCTCCTGCCGTTCCCCGTGGGCTTTATTCGATCACCGGTGATGGCGAGGTGCATCTCTTCTGGATAGCCAATACCGAGGAGGATTTTGATTTTTATGCCATCTACCGCTCATTGGATGATGTCGAATACAATGAAATTGCAACCACAACCGCTACCAGTTTTGTCGACCACGGTCTGACCAACGGAGTGACCTATTACTATGCAATTACGGCAGTTGATGAATATGGGCTGGAATCCGATCCATCATTCAACCAGTTGATATTCGATACGCCCAGGCCGGAAGGTCTCGGCTTTACGGCTTATGATTATTTCACCAACCGTCCCCGGGCGGCTTTCGATTTCAGCGCCATGCAGGTTGTTGATGGCGATGATGTCAATGCTGATGTATGGTTCGATATTGCGGTGGTTCCCGATGTCTTCGGCAATGATATCGAGCAGTTCTTCATCAATGTCGCCGATGACATGACCGATATACAGGATTTCGGATTTGCCAATGATCTGGATGATGTTGGCTGGGCGCCTGCGCAGGGCTGGAGTGAGATCGGCTATGTCGAACTGATCGAGGGCCATACCTATATAGTCTGGACCTGGGATGATCATTTCGCTAAACTGCGTGTAAACAGTATTGATTACGCTAATGGACGGATCAGCTTTGACTGGGCCTATCAGCCCTCCAATGATGACAACATGAAATATGAACTGAAGATCGTCCCGGACGGCAGACAGACCTCCAAGCAGCCTGTTGAAAGGCCCGAGGGTTACGGTGATAGAATAAAGAAAGATTTGAAATAAGACACCATTCTGAGATAATGAGGTGATCGCGATGAAACGGTACAAGATATTTACATTAACGATTCTGGCGATGATGCTGGCGGCCATGCCACATCTTTTCGGGCAGATTTATCATTCGCCCGGTGTCGGAAACGATTACGAACCGCTTGATATAGAGGTGTGGACAAACAAGGAAGAAGGCGGATCATTTGGACAGGGCGAGAACCTGATAGTCTATTTCAGGGCCAATCGTGACTGCTATGTCACAATTTACGACCTGGACACGAAGGGCAATATCAATCTGCTTTATCCATTCAATCCCCAGGATAATAATTTCGTCGAGGCCGGAGTGGTCTATACCATCCCTGATTTCTACGATGATTATGTCCTGCGGGTCAATGGCCCTCCCGGGCTGGAATTCGTGCAGGCAATCGCCTCGCTGAGGTATTTCGATGTGCCCGACTGGCGCTACAATTTCCGCGATGATGATTTCTGGTTCGAATTCGAAAGCGAACGGGATATCCTGCGCTACCTGGAGCAGATCAACTATCGCTATTTTCCGATCGAGCGATGTATCGGCCAGTGCGATATGGATTACACTTTCTTCGAGGTACGCAAGAACTGGAGATACAGCTGGGATTCCTATTATTACGATGATTACACCTACTACGATGACCACCATGCCGGTGTCGAGGTTCATCATTACTATCATCCCTATTATTACAGGCCGGCTTATTACGATCCCTGGTGGGATCCGTGGGACTGGTGCGGAACAGTCTATATCGGTTATCCGCATGGCGGCGCAATCTGGATCAACGGCATTTTTTATGGCTACGCGCCGCTCTGGATTCCACGTGTGCATGTGGGCTGGTGCGATGTGCGCATAGTTCACAGCGGGTCCGTATATTATCATGACCGGGTCAAGATCAGAAGAGGCATCAGCCATGAGTTCTACCATGAGGGCAGTACCAAGTGGAAAACCTCAAAGAAGGTCACCTCGGGTAATTACAAGCTTGCCGAGAAATACTATCCCAAGTCGAAGTCGATCAGTTACCGCAGTTCGGCCAAATATACAGCCGGTGGCAAAGACAGCAAATATACTGTCTATAAATCGGGCGGCAAGTCGGCCTATAGCAAGGGACGCGGTGATTCCAAGAGCACATCATCGCGATATGAGAAAGATGATAGATCCACCAGGTACAATACCGGATCGAAATATCGCGGCACGGATAAGACAGCCACGAAGGAATCCGGAAGATACGATAAAGGTTCAATCAGTCGCGATAAATCGTCATCGACAGCCACCAGAGGCAAGACTACTACGAAATCTGACCGCTATGACAAAGGCAGCACGAGCAGTAAGTCCGGCAAGTCTTCATCGGACAAGTCGGACAAAGCCCGAAGCGGAAAGTCATCCAGGGAGACTGAGAAATCAAAATCCGACAAATCGTCGCGATATAAATCCTCGGCTCCCAGTGCCCGGTTCCAGAAGAAGTCGGATGGTTACAGCAGAAGCGGATACGGCAGCGATGACTCCCGGCGTTCCTCCGGATCGAGTGTGGCCAAAGGCTACAACAAAGGGTCAAGCAGTAGTTCATATGATCGCGGTAAGTCCCGTGGCAGTAAGAGCGTATACGATCGCGGAGAGTCGCGTTCATCATCCTCGTCACCCTCCTATAAGCGGTCCAAAAAAGGTAGTTCGAGCTCAGGCAGTACATACAACAGAGGCAGCAGTTCATCGCGCTCATCAGGATCATCATATAAAGGCAGTTCCGGGAGCAGCTCCTCATCGAGAGGAGGATCATCATACAAGGGCAGTTCAGGAAGTTCCGGATCGTCATCCTCGTCATCAAAATCGTCCGGCTCGAGATCATCGAGTAAGGGCAAAAAATAATGATTTGGAACTCTTTACAAAAAGGGCGCTAAAATATAATTGTTGACAAATTTACGATTTGCCGACACTATAGCATGCAGGTGAACAAAATGAAACGGTATATACTGATAATAATAATGGCCTTATTCCTGGCCGGCGGCAATCTGTTTGCGGTTGATAAGGTCAAGAAGCAGGAGCAGGGCGAGAACAAGGTCAAGTCCGAGAAACAGTACCAGGATTTTATCGATAACAACAATAATGGTATCGATGACAGCCTGGAACGTCAGCAGAAACAGCGTACCAAGGTCGAGCCGAAACGTGAGCCGGAACAGAAACAGGAACAGCCCAAAGAGCCGTCACCTGACAGCTATCAGCCGGATAACAGCAAAGTAAAGCAGCCGGATTCGAGTGCCAAACCTGCCGACAAGTCAAAATCGAACAACAAAAAGGCCGAAAGAAAATAGAGTTAATACCCGGTCTAAAAAGCCGGGTGAACTAGCCAAAAAAATTCACGAACATATTGATCTCTTTTGCGTTATAACCTGCTGAGCGGGGAAAATTAGATTAGGCTTGACAGCCTATTTTTTTTGATATACAATTGGCACTCAGGCAGTCTGAGTGCTAAAAGGTGATTTTTGACGTATTGATTTAACAAGCATGAATTTATCCACTCGTGAAATACAGGTACTTAGCGCGCTGATTGACAGCTATATAAAAACCGCCAAACCGGTGGGGTCGCGCAGGCTGGCATCAAAATACAAACTGGGCGTATCTCCGGCAACAATCCGCAACACCTTGCAGGACCTGGAGGAGCAGGGGCTGGTCTATCAGCCGCATACCTCGGCCGGGCGAATTCCCACGGAATCAGCCTATCGGATTTATGTCAACAGCCTGATGCAGATCGAGCCGCTGGACCCAAATCAGCAAGAGGTGATCCTGGCCGAATTGACAGCAGGGAGTATCGCCATTGATCAGATACTCGAGCAATCCTGCCGGGTTTTATCAAGGGTTTCAAATCAGCTTGGTATTTCCATGGCGCCCCGTTTCAATGAGGGTATTCTCACCAAGCTGGAGCTTATTCCAGTTGCGGATGATCGTTTGCTTGTAATTGTTGCGATCAAATCCGGCCTGGTTCGATCAGTTGTCATGGAAGTGGAATCTGCCATCAATCCCAAGCTGGTTGAGGAGACTGCTCAGATTCTAAATGAACGTTTGGCGGGTGAGAAGCTGGGCATAATAATCGAAACCATCAATGAGCGCCTGTCCGACATTACCTATGGTGATCCCAAGCTGATCCGCCTGTTTATGGATTCGACCGAGGAAATCCTGAAACTGCCAAGCGACAAGGATCTTCACCTGGTGGGCACATCCAATATTACCATGCAGCCGGAATTTCAGGATCCCAAACAGCTCCAGAAATTGATCGGCATACTTGAAGAACGCCAGAGACTGATACAATCACTGGATGCGGCGACATTATTCGATGGCGTGGTTGTGACAATCGGCAAGGATGCCAACCTGGGTATGCTGGAGGGGTGCAGTATGGTAACCGCTACCTACAGCGCCGGAAAATCGAAGGGCACGATCGGCGTGATTGGGCCCACACGAATGGAATATTCAAAATTGATGTCTATAGTTGATTATACATCCAAGATTCTAAGCAAAATACTTTCAAAGGATTAGGGGTGTAAAGATGAGCAATGAGGAACACAGGACAGACGAAGAAATGAATGAAAAAGATTACGACGAAGGCGAAGAAATAAAAGTAGATTACGAGAATCAGGAGCGGGAAACGGAAGAAGTCGAAAGCCGACAGGGTAATGCTGAGATCGATGAAGAAGCCGTTTCCGAAATAGATCAGCTAAAAAGAGAACTCGAAGATAAGAATGACAAATATATGCGCCTGGCGGCCGAATTCGAAAATTACAAAAAACGCACAGCACGCGAATTCGGTAACCTGGTGGAAACTGCCAACCGTGGCCTGATCACATCTCTTCTGGAGATACTCGACAATTTCCAGCGCGCCATGTCATCAGAGAGCAGCTCCGATATCGAGGCGTTTCAAAAGGGCATGGAGCTGATCTACAATCAATTCCAGAATCTGCTCAAAGAACAGGGTCTGGAAGAGATTCATGCCGAGGGCAAGGAATTTGACCCGGAGCTTCATGATGCGGTAATGGCTGTTCAGACCGATGAAGTCCCGGAAGATCATGTGGTCGAAGAATTCCAGAAGGGCTACAAGCTCAAGGGCCGGGTGATCCGGCATTCAAAAGTATCTGTGGCCAAACCGGCTTCAGCTTAGCACGAAAATTAAATTGATTTCGGAGGGATAAATGGGAAAAGTTATCGGAATAGACCTGGGTACGACAAATTCATGTGTGGCAGTTATGGAAGGCAATGATGCCGTTGTTATCCCCAACGCGGAAGGCAACCGTACCACGCCATCAGTGGTGGCATTTGCCAAAACAGGAGAACGCCTTGTGGGCCAGCCGGCCAAACGTCAGGCTGTTACAAATCCTGAAAACACGGTGTTTTCGATCAAACGTTTTATGGGACGGCGCCATGCCGAGGTCTCCGAAGAGGAAAAGATTGTACCATATAAAGTGGAAGCCAATGCCGAGGGCGATTGCCGTGTAAAAGCAGGCGATGAGGAATATGCCCCGCCGCAGATTTCGGCCATGATTCTGCAGAATCTGAAAAAGACGGCCGAGGAATACCTGGGCCAGAAAGTTACCCAGGCGGTGATTACGGTACCGGCATATTTTAATGATTCCCAGAGACAGGCTACCAAGGATGCCGGCAAGATCGCCGGACTTGAAGTGCTGCGAATAATCAATGAGCCCACAGCGGCATCGCTGGCCTATGGCCTGGATAAAAAGACAGACCAGAAAATCGCCGTCTATGACCTGGGTGGCGGTACTTTCGATATATCAATACTGGAACTTGGCGAGGGTGTCTTCGAGGTTCGTTCGACCAACGGCGATACTCATCTGGGCGGCGATGATTTCGACCAGAAAATTATCGACTGGCTGGCCGATGAATTCAAAAGGGAAAACGGCATCGATCTTCGCCAGGATCGTATGGCCCTGCAGCGTCTCAAGGAAGCGGCGGAGAAAGCCAAATGCGAACTTTCCAGCACCAACCAGACCTCGATTAATTTGCCCTTTATTACAGCCGACCAGAGCGGTCCCAAGCATCTGGATATTACGCTCAGCCGTTCCAAGCTGGAGCAGTTGACGGAAGATCTTGTAAATCGTACTGTTGGCCCCTGCAAGCAGGCCATTTCAGATGCCGGTCTTTCCGCCTCGGATATCGATGAGGTCATACTTGTAGGCGGTCAGACCCGTATGCCCAAAGTGCAGGAGATTGTAAAAGAACTGTTCGGCCGCGATCCCAACCGCAGTGTCAATCCTGACGAAGTTGTGGCTATCGGCGCGGCAATCCAGGGCGGCGTTTTATCCGGCGATGTCAAGGATGTCCTGCTTCTGGATGTCACCCCGTTGTCACTCGGTATCGAGACACTGGGCGGCGTTATGACCAGGCTGATCGAACGCAATACCACTATCCCGACCAAAAAGAGCCAGATATTCTCGACTGCGACCGATAATCAGCCGGCAGTGTCAATTCATGTCCTGCAGGGCGAACGCGAGATGGCGGTCGATAATCGTACCCTGGGAAGATTCGATCTGACCGATATTCCCCCGGCCCCGAGAGGTGTACCGCAGATCGAGGTAACATTCGATATCGATGCCAACGGTATTGTCAATGTCTCCGCCAAGGATAAGGCCACGGGCAAGGAACAGAAGATCAGGATCGAGTCCTCCTCCGGTTTAAGCGATCAGGAAATCGATAAGATGGTTAACGATGCCGAAGCTCATGAGGAAGAGGATAAGAAGAAGAAAGAGCTGATCGATACCCGCAATCAGGCCGACCAGTTGATCTACACCACCGAGAAGACATTGCGTGAGCATGGCGACAAAGTTTCCGATGAAGATAAGAAGAATATCGAGGAATCGATTCAGAAGCTGAAATCGGCCATGGAAACCGATCAGACAGAGATTATAAAGCAGAAAATTGACGACCTGATGAAATCATCGCATAAGCTTGCCGAGCAGATGTATCAGCAGGCCTCGGCTCAGGAGCAGGCCCAGGCCGGTGCACAGCCCGGCGGTGAATCCGCAGGTGCTGCTGAAGAAGGTGCCGAAGAGGGCGGTGAGGGTGCTGTTGACGCCGATTTTGAAGTCGTCGATGAGGATAAGAAAGAAAGTTAATCAGCAAATCAGATTGGATTTATGCCGACTCAGAGAGACTACTACGAAATATTAAGCATAACCCGTCAGGCGGGCCCGGATGAAATCAAAAAGGCCTATCGCAAGATGGCCCTGAAGTATCATCCCGACCGCAATCCGGGTGATAAGGAAGCCGAAGATAAATTCAAGGAGGCAACCGAGGCCTACGAGGTCCTGAAAGATCCTCAGAAACGCCAGATCTACGACCAGTATGGCCATGCCGGAATTCATCAGCAGGCCGGCGCCGGCGGATTCGGCGGTTTCGGTGCATTTGATCTTGCCGATGCCCTGCGCGCATTTATGCGCGATTTCGGTGGATTCGGCGGTATGGAGGATATCTTCGGATTCGGTGGAGGACGTGGCCGGGGTGGCCGGAGAGTCCAGCGCGGCGAGGATCTCCAGGTCAACCTCGATCTGACCCTGGAAGAAATTGCCGAGGGCGTTGAGACTGAAATCGAAGTTGATTATAAAGATGTCTGCCCGGAATGTGATGGCAAGGGCGGCAAAGATGAATCGGCGGTGAAAACCTGCCCGCAATGCAAAGGCTCAGGCGAGGTTCGTCATGTTACCCGGTCGCTTCTGGGACAGATGGTGCGGGTGATGCCCTGCGAATACTGCCATGGCGAGGGCACGATCATTACTGAATACTGTCCAAAATGCAAGGGCAATGGCCTGGTTGATAAACAGAAGAAACTGAATGTCAAGATCCCGGCCGGTGTGACAACCGGAAATTATCTGACATTATCGGGCCAGGGAAATTACGGCCCGCGCAATGGTCCGCCAGGTGATGTGATAGTCATGATTAAGGAACAGGAGCATGAGCATTTCACACGGCAGGGTGATCATATAATCTACGAAACACCGATCTCATTTTCGCAGGCCGCGCTGGGTGCCATGCTTAAAGTTCCATCACTGGACGGTGACCTCGAATTAAAGGTGCCGGCCGGTACTCAGTCTGGTAAGCTGTTCAAATTCCGCAATAAGGGAATAAGACATCTGCGCGGAATGGGTAGGGGCGATCAGCTTGTTCGCGTGATTGTCTGGACCCCGGAGAAACTGGATGCCGAAACCAAAAAGCTGTTCGAGGAACTGGCTGACCGTGAAGGCATAAAGCCGCCGAAATCATCCAAGAATCTTTTCCAGAAACTGTGGGAGAGCCTGGGTGTCTGAGAAGGCAAGAGATATCGAATCCTCACAAGCCGGTTATCTCGAAGTCAGGATCCGCATCAAGCCTGAATTCGAGGAACTGCTTTCAAATTTCATTATCGAGGAAATAGCTTTCGGGCTTATAACGGAAGACCTCGAAGATGAAACCGCGCTTGTCTGCTACATCCCCATGGATAGCGATCCCGAGGATAAGCTGGAAAAAATCAAGAAGTATCTTTCACTGATGGAAATCCTGCCCGATCGGGAAATCGATGACAGAATAAGTTCAAAAAGAATCAAGGCAATCGACTGGATCATGGAATATCAGCGTGAATTTCAATCTGTCGAAATCGATGACCTGGTCATAAAAACGCCCTGGGATGAGTCCGAATATCCCGGAAAAAAAATCATCACCATTGAGCCCAAGATGGCCTTCGGTACAGGCAAACATGAAACCACTCATCTCTGCCTTCAGGCGGTCAAAAAAATAATCGAACCGTGCATGAAAGTCCTTGATCTGGGAACCGGATCGGGCATACTCTCGATTTATGCCGCCATGCTGGGTGCCACGGAAATCCTGGGCCTCGATATCGATCCCGAAGCGATTCCCAACGCAATCGAAAATGCGCAGATCAACAATGTCGCCAATGTCTTCGAGGCTCGTCTGGGTTCAATGGAACAGGTCGATAAAAAGGCCTATTATGATGTGGTTATCTCCAACCTGATATATGACGGCATCGTAGATCATTTTGATTCATTTATGGAGGCGCTCAACCCCGGGGGGGCGATGATTCTCTCCGGCATCCTGGATAATCAGCGCGAAGATTTAAATCGATATTTTGAAAAAAAGATTTCTGCCGATATAGAAATAATACGGCTGAATGAATGGTTGTGCTATATTCTAAGGACAGAATGATATGCAGGAAGCATTCACCTATTTCTATATATCACCGTCATCCTTGGACGGCGAGTTAATCGAGTTTCCCGAAGACGAGACCAGGCATATTGTCAAGGTCTGCCGCAAATTGGAAGGGGATCGTATTTATGCCGTGGATGGTCTGGGGAACCGTTATCAGATCAGGCTGACTGATACCTCCGGTAAAAACGCACAGGGCAAGATTCTGAATACTGATCTGGATATCAATGAGCCGCACATGAAGCTCTCGCTGGCGTTACCCTGGACCAAGGATCCCAAGCTGGACCTGGTGATTACCAGATGCACCGAGCTGGGTGTATCGAAATTCGTTTACTACACTGCCGATAAATCGATTATAAAAAAAGATAATGACCGTATAGAGAATAAAATTGAGCGCCATAAACGTCTCGGGATCAGCGCGATCAAGCAGTCTCTCAGATGTGTCCTGCCGGAGATGCAGGATATCGGGCGTTCGCATAATTTTGAAAAGTATATCCAGTACTATGATATGGCGCTGTATGCCGATCTGAATAAGGATGCTTTGCCAATTCATTCTGCCCTCAAGGGGCGGATTCCCAAATGGCTGCTTCTTATAATCGGGCCCGAGGCCGGCTTCTCCCGTGAGGAGAAAATAGTGCTGGAAAATTCCGGCGCCCTGCCAATTTCACTCGGCCCGCGCAGGCTCCGCTTCGAAACTGCGGCAATAGCGTTTACATCGCTGGCCCTGAGCCATCTGGGCGAGCTGGAATAATCACAAGTTAATAAAAACCGCATTTTTCCGACAATTATATTATGGAAGTCGACTGGACCCAAAGCTATATCGTGTATGTATTTCTGGCCTTCATGGGGCTGGCGCTGGGATCATTCCTGAATGTTGTGATCTATCGTTTGCCGGAAGGCAAGTCGATCATCAAACCGCGCTCATCTTGTCCCAAATGCGGCTACGCGATACCATCATATCTGAATATTCCGGTTCTGAGCTGGATTATACTGCGCGGAAAATGCAAATCCTGCGGCGAAAAATTATCACTGCGCTATCCGTTTGTCGAACTGATCAGCGGGATAATCGTGGTCGGCTTTTATGTCTGGCTGGGGCCTGTCTGGCAGTATCCGATTTACACAATCCTGACCCTGGCTCTTCTGGCGGTGTTTCTGATCGACTATGATCACTATATAATTCCCGATGAGATTACGTACCCGGGCATAATCATCGGATTTGCAGCATCATTTGTTAATCCCGACCTGACAGTTGTTGAATCGCTTCTGGGCATTCTCGTAGGCGGGGGAGGGTTGCTCCTGATTGCGCTTCTGGGTGACTGGCTTTTCAAAAAAGAGAGTATGGGCGGGGGAGATATCAAGCTGGCCGCTATGCTGGGGGCATTTCTGGGCTGGAAAAATATCCTGTTCGTGTTTATCGCTTCCTCGGTTGTCGGGCTGGTGATATCGATTGTGGTCATGTTTTTCTCATCCTCCCTGCGCGATTCCCGCAAAATACCATTCGGACCGTTTCTTGCGGTTGCGGCTGTAATTGCCATTCTGTTCGGCGATTACCTGATTCATCTGTACATCTCCCGATTCTACAGCATGTAATCTATTTCCCTGTTCTGTCGATATTTATGATATGAATGCGAAGGGCAAAAAGAGCCTGCTGTCACGGCTTTTCGGAAAGAAAGTAACCAGTTCATATGAGTCCGAGCTCAAGACCACGCTTCTGCTGATTCTTCTTTTCCTGATCCTGACCAGCTTCAGTTCTATGCGTGTAATCGGCCGTCTGACAGAAATATACAGGCAGGACAGCTATGGCGACCTGGAATCATCCTCGGCACGCCTGATAGAGTATGTCCGCAAAGATGTTGAAATTTACAGTAATACCAAAAAATACCGTGAATACCTGAGCCATTCGGATGTGGCCAGGGCATTTTACATCCAGCGTGAGCTTTTGGACAACTCACCGGCGCAAATCGAGCCGGCTTCGAAACGAACGGCGCGGATGATAATCAAATATTACGGTCAGCTCAGTTCATTGCAAAAAGCGGAACTGGCTGATGGCGGAATTGTGCGTCTTGGCTATGGACTGGATAATGATAAAAACCGCATTGCAGTATTCTATCCTTTTCGTGACATCAGTGATCGCGTCTGGCTGGGTCTGTTTTTTAAAAACGCCGCCGGCTTGAGGCTGGTCGACTCGGCCATTAACTACAATTATATTTTTCAGCTGGGCGGAATCCTGGCAATCCTGCTGGTTGCCTATGCATATCTCAAGCTGACCCTCAATCCATTTCGGGCCATGGCTGATGAAGCCCGCAAGGTCAAGGCCAGGATCGATCCGAATTCTGAGTCTGTGGAAGAAATCGTGGAGACTTTCAGGGCCACTATTCAACGGCTGGAGGAGAACGAGGAGAAACTCAAAGAGCTATACAGCAATTCCCAGAAACGGGCCGATCGCCTGGAGCAGTTCAATCAGTATATTCTCGAATCGATGCTTTCCGGGCTGATTGGCATAGACCGCGGTGGCCGTATACTGCATCTGAACAAATCCGCGCGTGACATCCTCGAGCTGGAGGAAGATAACATCGATTATGCATCATATCTGAATACATTTAAAAAATACCCGAAACTGATAGAAATCTTCGAAAGCATAGTACGTGAGAAGACCACTCTGGAACGTTTTGAATACAGTATCGATACGCAAGCCAATGGCAGGAGATTTCTGGGCATTTCCGGTTCGCCTGTTTATGATCATCGCGACAGGCTGGTCGGTGCTATTATGCTTATGGCCGATCTGACAGAGGTGCGCAGGCTGCAGCACGAAGTGGCCTTTAAGGAGAAGATGGCTGCGGTAGGGGAGATGAGCGCGGGACTGGCGCATGAAATGCGCAACGCCATGATGGCGATTGTGGGTTACAGCAAGATACTGAACAAGATTTCCGCCGAAAACTCCCAGGAACATGAAATCGCCTGTTCGATATCCGATGAATCGGAAATGTGCGAAACCATGTTAAAACGTTTCCTGATGTTTGCAAAACCGGCCGCATTGACGCCCGAGCCGGTATCCCTGAATGATCTGGGCCAGAGTGTTGTGCAGAAATTAAAGCCTGTCGCAGACGAAAATAATGTTACCCTGAAAATGGATATCTCGGAAAATATCCCATCAATTATCGGCGACCGTACGGTTCTGGATCAGATCATTACAAATCTTCTAAAGAATGCAGTCGAGGCCGCGCCGGAAAACGGCCAGGCCGGCATTGGCATCAGCTATGACAGCCAAAAACCGGAAATCGCCATTGAAATTAACGATAATGGCCCCGGAATTGATGAGGAACTGAGGCTTAAAATCTTTTCACCCTTCTTCACCACGAGGGACACCGGAACCGGGCTGGGGCTGGCCATAGTCAAAAAACTCGTATCCACAATCGGCGGCAGCATAGAAATAAACTCAGAAGTCGGCCGGGGTACGAAATTCAGAGTGTCATTCAAACCCGAACTGGCGGTCGAAATCGCAAAAAATACGTCACCTCAGACAGCAAGTTGATCTTGCTAAATTAAGTTAACATCTTATATTATATATTGCGTATTTTTAATCAGATACCTATCGACGCGCGACTTCATAGGAGGAATAATGCTCAGGCACAAAACTATCTTGCTACTACTTTGTATCTTCTTTGTACTAACCCTATCATCATCCGCCAAAGAACCTGTTGCGCAGGTCAGGATATATTTCGACAAATCTCAATGGCAGGAGCTGCGGCAGATGCATCTGGATGTTATCTATGGTGCCAGGATTGATGCCGTGGAACCATTTATTGACGCTTTTGTCACAACCGAAGAACTTCAGGACCTTAACTCCCTGGGTGTACGGGTTGAGGTAACCCACGAGGACATAGTCGCCTTTTATCAGTCTCGTCTGCCCGCCAAGGATATGGGCGGCTATATGACATTGTCTGAAATCAACGACAGCATGGATGCCCTGATTGCCAATTTCCCGACTATCTTTTCGAATAAGATCAGTATCGGGCAGACAATCGAGGGTCGTGATATCTGGGCCGCAAAGATTTCTGATAATCCCAATGTCGATGAGGATGAGGTGGAGGTGCTCCTTACTGCGGCCATTCATGCCCGTGAAGTTATCACCCCGCTGGTGCTTTTCAATTACGCCCAGCACATTTTGACCAATTATGGTACCGATCCGGATATCACCGCCATGGTGGATGAGCGCGAAATCTGGCTGATTTTCTGCTGTAATCCTGACGGCTACTATCATAATGAGGTCACCGATCCATTGGGTGGAGGCTACTGGCGCAAGAATCGGCGCGATAATGGTGACGGCACCTATGGTGTCGACCTGAACCGCAACTGGGGATACGAGTGGGGCTATGATAACAATGGATCGTCGCCGAATACCAGTGATCAAACGTATCGTGGCACCGCGCCATTCTCAGAACCGGAAACACAGGCATTTCGTGATTTCCACATTGCAAGAGAATTTGTAATTTCGGTCTATTTCCATTCATACTCAGACTTGATTCTGTGGCCCTGGGGATATGATGCATTCTATACTCCCGATGAAGATATTTTTGCTTTCATTGGCGATAGTTGCGCCACATGGAACGGCTACTCTCCGGGTGTGACCTGGGACAATATTTATGAAGCCAACGGCGGAAGTGATGACTGGATTTATGGTGAACAGGCCTTAAAAAATAAGACCCTGGGATTTACGTTTGAGGTGGGCAGCTCCAGTGATGGATTCTGGCCCAACCCAATCAACATTCCCACGCTTTGCGCTGAAAACCTCCAGCCGATGCTGTTTTTGACGGAAGTCGCCGATCATGCTTTCGCTATAGCGCCTCCGGCGGCTCCCCAGATAGCCATGGCCGACAGTATCACGCCGGATGAGGACCTGATAGTGGCCTGGAATTTCGACGATACCGTGAATCCTGCGGTCGAGTTCGAACTGGCGGAACTGAGTGATCCAATACAGGTAACCGACCTGGCCAATGATTTCAGCTATTGCAGCGGCAATGACATGTCGGTTTCGGTCCTCAGGGAATATTCCGCCCCGACCAGTTTCTTCTCGGGCTCATCAAATAATCGCTACAGCTATGTCGAGTACGATTTTCCGTTCAAGGTTACGGTCGGGGATTCGCTGTATTTCTATACCTGGTATGATATTGAAGATAACTGGGATTATGCCTATGTCGAGGTGTCCACCGACGGCACCACATTTACCACTATCGAAGGCAATATCACCACCACTTCTGATCCCAACGGCAATAATCGTGGCCATGGCATTACCGGAAGTTCCGGCGGTTGGGTGCAGGGCAAGTTCGATCTGTCCGCATATGCCGGGCAGAAGATAAAAGTCAGGCTGTCATATGATACCGATGGCTATGTGCTCGAAGAAGGAATCTATTTCGATAATATTTATCCGATCGATGATTTTACAACTCAAACGCCATACTCGCTGACTCCTCCTGATACATCATATAATTTCGGTACCCGGGACCTGGGCGATTACTATTTTAAGGTCCGCGCAAAGGATGCTGAGGACCAGTGGAGCGATTATTCCAGTGTGGAGAAAATCAAGGTCTACGAGCAGTATCTCTGCGGCGATGCCAACGGCACTGATAATGTCGATGTCTCCGATGCGGTCTACATCGTAAACTTCATCTTCGTAAGCGGTTCGCCGGCCCCCGATCCGTTTATTTCCGGCGACTCGAATTGCGATGGTCTTGTTAATGTCAGCGATGCGGTGGCAATCATTAACTTTATATTTGCCGGCGGCAATGCGCCCTGTGACACGGATGGCGATTCTATCCCGGATTGCTGATCATAAAGTAATTCTAACTTTTCGAGCCCGCATTTTTTGGTGCGGGCTTTTTTATAATTCTCACCTGACAGCTCATCTTTTTTTTCTGATCCAGTTTGATACTGCGATTTGCAACAGGACCTCCGGAGTCGGCTTTTGAGGTCAAGCTATCCTGCTGATTATAAATGGATTAGACCTGCCCAAAAAACTTCCCATTTAGACCTAAAGTTAATGTTTCATTTTGGCGATAAAAGAATAGGTAATACTGTGCAAAAGTTTCACATTTGCCGATGAAAGAGAAAGCGGAGCTTGTGCTTGCTCCGTGAAAATCAGGTTGTGCTGGAAAGCCGTTAAACCGGTTAACAGTAATTTTAAAATGATGGGGGCGGAATCATGGGGCGGCGTACTATCAGGACGCTATCATCATGGTTCGGGAAGACAGCGAGGAAAAAACGATCTTTAATCATAGGAACCACTGGGTTGGTGGGAGGTCTTGATGTCCGAGTTTTATGATGAGAAAAATGAATCATCCCCGACCTATAAGCTTCATCGCAAGGAGACCATTCTCTGGGTCGGAGTAACAGCCGTGGTTTTGATTCTGTCATGGTTCTTTATCTGGCAGATGAAAGACAGCGCGGTCGAAAAAATAACTACCCAGATTACGGCATCCAAAGCTGAAACGGATGAGTCGAGCCGTGACTACAGAAAACTGCAGGCCTACGAGGAGATCGCCAAAACCGATCCGATAGGCTTCGATCTGTCGAATTTCGTGCATGATAACTACGCTACTGTGGTTACGGTGGTCTATTTTATTCTGACTGCGCTGACACTGGCAATCATCGCAAGGTTTATAGCATTTCTGCTGATAACGTTCAAACGCGGAAAATATTATCCCAGCGACAAGGAACTGGAAAGCTTTCTTTCCGATAAGTTCCTGAACTGGCGCGAATTTTATAAACATGTTGCGGAGAAACGTCATCACGGCAATGCTTTCTGGAAAGTACTCAAACAGTCATCAACTGTGATCAATGAATCCAAGAAGTATGATCATCTTTATCTGCATATGCGCAACAGATTCGATAAGGTTATCGAAAATATCAATGATACGGCCATGTATGAATCGATTTCGACCGCATCACCGGCGGCAGGGTTCTTCGGCACCCTGATCGGGCTTCTGTTCATCTTCACGCAGTCCGAAAACGGTATTTCGCAGCTTACCAGCTCGCCCATGTTTGCGGTTGGTCTCAAGGTGGCGATTATCACTTCGCTCTGGGGCCTTCTGAACCTGGGCGCGGCGATCATGTTCAGCTACTTCACCCGCAAAATCGCGGAGAGTATTTTTGATCGCATGATCCTCAAAGCATTTGCCATCTGTAATGTCGTCGAGAGATTTGGAAGCGAGGAGACCAGCAAGAAGTCTCCCGAGGTAACTTACACGGAAGGTCCTGTCAATGTCGGATAACAGCAAAAAGAAATACATGACGCCGTTTATCATCGGTGTTTCCGACCTTGCATTTATCCTGCTCTTCTTCTTTATCATGATCGGATCAGGCGTGCAGAAGATCGAAAAGATCGAGATGCCGTTTAAGACCAGTGATAACAATAACGAAGTCATACGGGCGCCTTTCCGAATTGAAATATATGCCGAGGAAGAAAACATGGATTCCAGCCGTATGGCCCTGATTTTTGAGAAGGAGCAGACAGATACGCTCTTTCTGCAGGTCGGTAGAAAAGATCTGTCGGATACAGATGCATTCCTGAATATCAAACAAACAATTGCACACTTCGTGTCGACCAAGAATGTCCCGGCCGATTCAACGATTATCGATGTATACAGCTCAACTTACTCTTATTACGGGCTGATAGCCATTACGCTGGCGGCATGCAATCAGCTTGAGTATCCATGCAACCTGGTCTACCGCACTGAGGAAACCTGATATGCAGGCTTATTTTAACTATGATGATGCCAGAGTAGAGGTCGATTACGTTTTAAACGGCAATCCGCGGGAAAAGTATTTTGCAAATGATTTTCTCGGTGATGATGCCGGTAATACCGTTAAGTTTATCGTGCTCTGTGTTCTTCTTGTTGTATTTGTGTTTACGCTCAAGAGCAACCTGTCATCCAATGTTCCGGTATTTGATATTTCCAGGCCAAAGATGAATGTTGAACACAAATTCGTAATCGAAATACCGGAAGAGAAAAAGGAAATTCCCAGGCCCAGGCCGATTCCGAAGAAAGAAATTCCCAAGCCCAAAGATAGACGGCAGCCGACCAGGAGGACGATGCCCGAGATGTATGCCAGCACCCAGCCGGTAGAAGTTGAGGATCGTCGCGATATACAAAAAGACCTGGATCGCGAATATACGCCGGAAAAAGCTGTGGTCAGGGATATCCCCACGGTTGAGACGCCGGTGATCGAGATGGATGATGTTGTGGCTCGTGAGAATGTCACCCAGGAGGCTCGTCTGCTTTCTGCTGTGGTGGCGGGTGATACTGTACGGCAGTACTCCTATGAGGGCATAGTCGTGCGCAATGCTCCGGCTGTGGAGGTTTCGCATTCGCAACTCGATCCATACCATTACCAGATGGTCGACCTGTGCCTGAGGTTATGTGCGCAGTCGCTGTTTTTGCGGGATATGGGTGAAGCCAACAAGAATTATTCCTATGACTGGTTCAAGATACGCAGATCAGCGCAGGAAAATATCCTGCTTTTCAAATACAGGGGACACTGGGTTGAACTCGAAATTCATACCGAACGGCTCAAGATGCTTTCGGATCTGAGTTTTATCGAGGTGCCGGTGGAATATACAAATCAGCTTGGTTCACTGGATGACTTTGTAGAAGAGGTCACGCGCAATCTGTGCCGTGTGCTCAAGCATGAAGATTGCCTGGAAAATCTGTAAAAATCTATAGAGGAGAGTTGAAAATGTTTAGGCGTGTAGGTGTATGCGGGGCGGTCTTGACCGCGATTTTGATGATGCTGGCCTCGGGCTCGGCCATGGCTCAGCAGTATGAAAAAGGCTATCTGGATTATCTGGATGCCTATTATAAGGACGGCAGAGTAGCCGACCTGGAAAATGCCAAGAACTCGATTAAATCTGAACTCGACAGTTCATTGGCGCTTAAAATCCAGAGCTACTATTACAATGCTGAAATCGAATATCTTCTGGCCTATGAAAAACTGCGCCATGATCCCTTCGATGAAGCCAAAATCGAGAACCTCAAAAACCTGCTGGTGGAGCTTTATCACAGGTATCTCGACAGTTATTATCACCTGAAGGACGAAGGGATAGAGAAGACCAGTCTGGAAGGCAATACGGCCTACCTGTTCAAAGACATTTTTCTGGCAGCCACGATTATGCCCAGCTCCAATTCGGTATCGCCGCTGGTCAATAATCTGCTGAGACGTGCCAATGAACAAGACCTGTTTAACCGAGAAAACAGCTTCGTGGCCAGTGTCAACGATCTCTTCAAATACGAGGAGCCCAACCTGTTTGGAATAGCCAACGTGCTCAAGGCGGTCTGGTCCTACGACAAATATATGCAGCTTGACAATGAATCGGCAGAAAGGGACTCGATTCGCCAGAATGTAAACTACCATGCCGCTATTGCGCTGGATACCCTCAGGTCGAATTTTGGACGGTCGATTGCCAGTTTCCTGCTGGCCACTACTAATTCAAACCGAAATAACGATCTGGCCTGGAACTATTTCCAGCAGTGTATGGGCCTTTCTGAAGACGATAGCGAATTCCCGCAGGCCGGGTTTTATGGCAAGAACTACAACCGTGAAATATATATGGCAACCAGCGTGGCATTCCTGCCGGCTTACTGCGAGTATCTCTACGATAACCAGCGCTTTGCCGAGATTCTGGATGCCACCGAGTATTTGCACAACCTTGGTATGCTCGACCAGGGTATGCTTGAAAATGTCTCCAAGGAAGCCATTTTCTGGGGCGAGAAATCGATCCGCGCTCTCCAGGAGCAGGAACGTTTCAGCGACTCGGACGATGTCTACCGCAGGCTGCATGCCTTCTACAAGATTCTGCAGCCGGAGAAAACTTTCAGCGATCAGCCTGAATAACGGAGGAGCTTGAGATGAAGACTAAAATAATTATGGCAATTATAGCGATGTTCCTGGCCATACCGCTAATCCTCCTGGCCAACTGGAACGATTATTCCTACGAGGAGATGCAGGACCTCAATAAGGACCTCGATTCCTATATGTCGACCGCACGGACCACATGGAACCCGGCCGACCGTCACTATATCACCCACCTTTCTGTACAGAACATCTATAAGCAGAAAGCTATCTGGAGAAGCGCCCGTCTGAAAAATGAACTGATCAATGATATCCTCTCGGAATCGCTGGTCAAGTTCGTCTTCACCAATTACTATCTCGATAATCCCAACTGGGTCGACTGGGGCTTCTGGAACCTGGAAACATTCTATCCCTCATACACCGCCTATATCGATACAAGTACGGATCGTACTTATGGTGAATGTATCTCATTCGTCAAGAACAACTGGCTGCCCACATTCGCCAAGTGTACGGCATTCAATGAACTGGTAAGTGCCAAGCGCCTCGAGGACAATCCGCTCAGGATCGAGGTGCGCCAGGGCATCCATTCCGATGACGACAAGTATGTCATCGAATGCGCCCGGGGGTTCATGAATCATTTTATGTCAGAGCACAGAGAATGGTTCACATTCTTCCTGCCGGCGGGAATGTATCAACTGGGAGACGAGAAGGGCAACATATTTCCCAAGGAATTCGATGCCTCGACCGACAGCGCCCAGTTTATCTATTTCACGCCCAACTACAGCTTCGATTTCGTGCCGGTGGCACAGGTCTTTTCCGATAACGGTGTGACCTATGATACGCTTTCGCCGACGGAATTTGAGCTGGTCAGGATCAATGAGGGCCGTCTGGCCGAATTTGAAAACCTGGAATTCGGACGATACCAGTTCACTGTCAAGCCTCCTTACAAGATCGTGGATAAGTATCCCAACAAGCTGATCATCCCCAAGGAGGCATTCGGGGCCGATTATCTGAACCGTGAAAGCACGATGTTCGATAAGGCCGCCTATGATCAGGTCACGGTCGGCAACGGCCAGAAACTGATCTACACCAAGATCGAGCGTGTGATCCAGCCGGATCTCGCGCAACATGATGAGGACTCCAAAAAGAAGAAGTGATAGACGAACCCATCAATTCAGAAGTACAAATCGGATGTGTATCAGACTGCCGGGCGCCAACCCCCGGCAGTTTTTTTGTCTGCGACCTTCAGCTTTAGTTGATTGGGTATTATGAATAAGGTGGCCTGCCCAAATAAGGAAGTAGGTCGGGTTCTGAGCGAAGCGAAAAACCCGACATGTGATTTAGCTTCGCGGGCAGGATTTCGTCAGGAAAGGATTCCTGACGGCGCGTGGTGGTGGAAAGACTCTTCAGGCGGCAGTTCACCACTGCGTTAAAGAACTGCCGCAACATCTTGCAACTATGTGCGGCGCACGTCAGGCTTGTCCGGCTTTCGACAGATGCGCCGTGGAATTACACCTCTCCGGGAGCACGGGGACTTACTCCCGGCACGATAGCACGTTAACGTGGTTGTGTCAGGTCTTGGCTTCGGCTACTGCCGGAGGTGTGACCTGACACTTTGGGGCAATGCGCAATAACGGGACCTGTTTCCAGTCATTCCGAGTTCCGATTTATCGGAACATGGGAATCTCAGCCGTATTGAATATCACGTTAGATTGCCACGTCGCTTCGCTCCTCGCAATGGTAGTGGAAGATTCAGCAGGCGACAGTTCACCACTGCGTTCAAGAACCGCCGCAACTTCTTAGTCTCAGGATGTTCTGCCATGTCTTGATTCAAAATTTAGTTTGAATTGTGACATGGCATGATTATGTCGGGTTTCTCAATACGCATCGCTTCATTCGGAACGCCGATCTACCCATGTGAACCAGACATTCCATGCAGATGTGGGTATCTGTCCGGACACAGGCTTGTATTACATTCATCATCACTATCCATAAATTGTGTTGACAGAAATTTGATCTGGCGTAATATATCGGCATGAAACTCAGGATGATCATATTGGCATGTGTTATATCGCTGCTGTTCTCATGTGCGGTCTTCGATCTCGGTGGTCGTGAACCCGCAGCCAACAATGTCTCCGTGCGTTTCAATGGTGGCGGTAAATCGAATAAGCTCTATATCGGTCATGATAACCTGCTGGAATTCATGGTCAGGAATGACAGGCCCCTCAACGCCATGTCATTGGGATTTGAGTTCACAATCTCCAGGGGCGAATTCTCATGGGTCGAGGGCCATGGTAATGTCGATCAGCCCGCTGGATATCTGGCCATCTACCCGGATGTGTTCAATGCCGGAGGGCAAACCTGGGCCGCTCATTGTAATCCTGCCAAACGGCCCGATAGCCTTCTTATTGGGGGCGTGGTGATACCTGACACGGCTCGCCTGCCAATAAATGATACCATGGTAGTAATATATTCCATGCTGATCCGTTTGCCCGATAACCCCGATTTGATAGGGGAGAAGTTCTGTATAGATAATATATACTTCCCGCCCGCCGGGAATTGGCTTTTCACCAATATCTATGGTTCCAGTATAGTGCCCGATTTCCAGAATCATGAAAACACTATCGGCGAAAACCCCGATGCCCCGCCGGTCTGCTTCAAAATCGCCAGGTTACCCAAATAATTCCGTCCATTTGCCCCTCAAATTTCAAACGAATCGGGTATATCAAACGAATAATATATAAGGACTTAATTGTCTTATATTTAGTGAATGAAATCACTTGACAGATATAGACAGTTCTTTTATCTATACCATCTTATGCTATGGCAGATTGCCATTTCGGGCAGAAACAACAAGCTCCTCAGAGCATTTGATACAGCTTTTTTATTTGACCATGCAGGTGAAAATATTCACATGCTGAATTACATTTCAATGGGAAATAGTTTAACCACAATAGAAAGATCAGCATCATGAAAATCGCTTATTACCCCGGATGTACGCTCAAGACCAGCGCCAGGAATCTCAATGATTCCGCGATTGCGGCTATGGCGCGTCTTGATGTGGAACTGGAGGAACTGCCCCGCTGGAACTGCTGCGGTGCGGTGTATTCCCTGGCCGATGATGACCTTCTGCATCAGGTGGCCCCGGTTCGTGACCTTGTCAGGGTCAAGGATATGGGCTACGATAAGGTCGTTACGGTCTGTTCCATGTGCTACAATACCCTCGCGCGTGCCAACCTGTTAATGCGCAATGACGAGGAGAAACGCTTTACGATTAACAGCTTTATGGAAGAGGAGACGGATTACAACGGCGAGGTCGAGGTGATCCATCTGCTGACATTTCTGCGCGATGAAATCGGCTGGGACAAGCTCAAGGAGAAAGTCACCAAGCCTCTGAATGGCATGAAAGTCACGCCATACTACGGTTGTACCTTGACCCGTCCCAAAGAAATAGCTATCGATTCGGCCGACAATCCACGCATCCTGCATGATTTTCTGGAGGCGATCGGCGCCGAGGTGATCAACAACCCGGCCGGAATCGAATGCTGCGGGTCGTACCAGATCCTTTCGAATCCGGATGCCGCTTATCGCAATATCAGCAAAATTATCACCGGCGGTGTCAAGCGCGGGGCGGAGGCAATCGCCTCGAGCTGCCCCTTGTGCGAATACAGCATCGGCAAACGCCAGAAACAGGCCACCGAGAAATTTGCCGGCGGCGAAACATTGCCGTCATTCTATTTCACACAGCTCCTGGCGATAGCACTGGGAGTTGATGAAGCGGAATGCCATTTCGAAATCGGCCATCAGGAATCACGAGACCTCCTGGCCAGCAAAAATCTTTTGACAGCGTAAAATACGAACCAAAAATAGATGAGAGATTGCTATGGAAACTACCGAAACTGCAACCAAAGTTGAAGCCAAGCTGATTCCAATCTACATAATGGGCAAACGGTACGAGGTGCCGGATTCACTGACCATTATGAAAGCGATGGAATATGCCGGCTATAAGTTTATCCGCGGATGTGGATGCCGTGGCGGAATTTGCGGCGCCTGCGGTACCGTATATCGTCTGCCCGGCGATTACCATATTCGTGTCGGGCTGGCCTGCCAGACAGTGGTCATCCCGAATATGTACCTGACCCAGATCCCGTTCTACCCGGCCAACCGCTCGGTCTACGATATCGAGGAAGCCCTGCCGTCAGTGGCCCAGGTACAGAAGCTGTACCCCGAACTGTTCCGTTGTGTGGCCTGTAATGCCTGCACCAAGGTCTGCCCCATGGATGTGCCGGTTCTGGATTATATCTCCGCAATCAAACAGGGCGATTTTGAAAAAGCCACCGAGCTGTCATTCGACTGCATCCAGTGCGGCCTGTGTGCCACACGCTGTATGGCCGAAATGGCCCAGTATCATATCGCCCAGATGGTGCGCCGTCTATACGGTACCAAGCTCGCTCCCCAGCCCAAACATTGTCAGGAGATGGTGGAGGACATCAAGTCGGGCAAGTATGACGGTTGCCTCGAGAATGTCAAGGGCATGGAATTGAATGATCTCAAAAAACTCTACACGGATCGCGAACAGGAACCGCATATGAGCCCGGATGAATGGAAACCGGCCAGCGGCGATTGCCTGTAAACAGCAGTGAACATTAAATCGGAGATATAGATTATGCCATATCCTGAAGGACTAAAAGAACTGATAAAGAAGGTCGAGGAAACCCGTCCGGCCCGTGTAGAGAAAAAGAAGGCCGGCGAGGAATTTCCGTTGATGAGCCTCGAGGAACGTGAAGATATCCTCAAATATCATCCCGACTATATCGATGAGGGCCGTCGCGAGATCAAAATCGGCCCCAATAAAGGCTATAAAATCGCTCATGAGATGGTCGATATGCTGGAGGCCCGCAGCCGTGTGGCCCCCGACAGGGTCGACCTGAGCAAATGGGACTATGAAACCGACGTGCTGATCATCGGCGGCGGCGGTGCCGGTACATCGGCGGCCCTGCTGGCCCGTGAGCAGGGCGCAAAAGTTATCATAGCCACCAAGCTTCGACACGGCGATGCCAACACGATGATGGCCGAGGGTGGAATCCAGGCCGCTACCAAGGGCTGGAAAGATTCACCGTTCTACCACTATCTCGATGTCATGGGCGGCGGACACTTTGTCAACAAGCCGGAACTGGTCGAGACGCTGGTGACAGAGGCTCCCGATGTTATCAAATGGCTCTGTGACCTGGGATGCAATTTCAGCCGTACTGAGGACGGCACCCTCAAGACTCTGCATGGCGGCGGAACCAGCCGCAAGCGCATGCATTTCGCGGCCGATATTACAGGTGCTGAGATGATGCGTACGGTGCGCGATGAGGCCCGTAACCATCCCGATGATATCACCGTGCTGGAATTCTCACCCGCGGTCGAGCTGATAAAGAATGAGCATGGCCAGTGCGCCGGTGCCCTGATGTACAACATGGAAACCGAGGAATATTTCCTGATCAAGGCCAAAGCGGTTGTTATGGCCACAGGCGGAAGCGGCCGTCTGCATGTACAGAATTTCATGACCACCAACCATTACGGCGCAACCGGTGATGGTATCGTCATGGGCTACCGTGCCGGCGTGGGACTCTGCTTCCTGCACACGATCCAGTATCATCCCACCGGCGTGATCTTCCCGGAACAGGCCGAGGGTATCCTGATCACCGAGAAATTCCGCGGTTCGGGCGCCAACCTGGTCAATATCGAGGGCAATCAGTTTGTAAACGAACGCGAGCCCCGCGATATCGAGGCCTCGGCGATTATCCGCGAATGTGTCGAGCGTAATATGGGCGTGCCCACACCGACCGGCAAATTCGGCGTCTGGCTGGACAGCCCGATGATCGATATGCTTTCCGGCGAGGGCACGGTCGAAAAAGAATTCCCGGGCAAATTCATCCTTTACAAGAGATTCGATATCGATATCTCCAAGCAGCCGATGCTGATTTATCCCACATTGCATTATCAGAACGGCGGCCTGGAATTCAAGAAAAATGGCGAAACCGAACTTCCCGGATTCTTCGTGGCCGGTGAGGTCGGCGGCGGAACTCATGGCGAAAACAGGCTGATGGGCAACTCGCTTCTGGATATCATGGTCTATGGCCGTATCGCCGGCAAGAATGCCGCGCAGTTTGCCAGGGAACAGTCCAAAGACGGCACATTGAATATCGATCATGTGGCTAAATATCATAAAGAGATGGAAGATGCCGGTGTCGAAACCGACCGTGTCGCGCCCATGCTTCTGCCGGATTACACTCCCGAGGAAATCAAACAGCGCGAGCTGACAAGCCACTATGTCGGCACAATCAGATAGGAGCGTGCACTATGGCTGACGAACCGAAAAAAGAAAATTGCGAAAATCCGGAAGAATGTGTCGGCAAGCAGGGCTTTGTCATCACCGAGAAAACCTTCGGCAAGGATTTTGTCGAGCAGGTCAAGAAGATCTCCGGTGAGAATATCGACAAATGCATGCAGTGCGGGACCTGTTCCGGCGGATGCCCGATGGTCGAGGTGTTGCAGATTACTCCGCGCCAGGTCATGCATCTCTCGGCCCTGGGCCAGGAGAAAAGGCTGGCCGGCGCCAATACGATCTGGATGTGTGCTTCATGCAATACCTGTGCGGTCAGATGCCCGCGCGGGATCGATATCCCCAAGGTGATGGAAGCGTTGCGGCAGATATTCTTGCGCAAGAATGTCAATTATATCGAGCCCAATGACATCCCCGACGAGGTCCTGGAGGATATGCCCCAGATCGTCATGGTAAGCTGCTTCCGCAAACATACGGCGTAGCAATAACTTTTTTGAGAAAACAGAACCTGCCCGGATTAATCTTTGGGCAGGTTTTTTATTGGTCTGTATTTATATTTTTTGAAATATCCCGATTGGGGGGCCATTCGCTTTAGCGGTGGGAATTGGTGGACTACAGTGCGCGGTGAAAGCCACATTCTATGGAGCATTATCCATAAAAAATCCCGGCTGATTGAGTTCAACCGGGATTATTGCATTTATATAAAAGTGACGCGCGGATTTCAAACCGATGATCACACCCTCAGCAAATACTGTATCTTCATAAAGAACTGACGCGAGTTTAACCTCCAGTCCTTGCTGTCATTCGGCCCGTTTATGTAACTGCCATAATCATAAGCTGAACCGACATACAAGACAGTAAATGAATTCAAACGGTAAGTTACCAGCGGGTCGATGTCCCAGCGCTCATTAAAATCGTTGTACTGGAAAATAAATCGCAGAGAAAGCGCCTTGCTGGCCTGATAACCCATCCTGGTCCGGAATATATAACCCTCATAAAGCAATTCGTTGCTTCCAATGGCGGTGTTTTTGGCATAATTGAAATTGGGCTCAACAATCAGGCGGTCGGATGGCTTGAGATTCAGGCCGGCATAAATCGCGGTTTCTCTTCCGGTCAGCATATCATAACGGGCTATCGTATTGCGCAGGTCGAGACCCAGATAAAAGCCGAGTTTGTCATTCGGGCGCGAATTTATATTGAGTTCAAGGCTCCAGAGATCATCAAAAAGAACACCGCGATATAATTCCTCGCCGAAGTTATAATTGATCGCGGCCCAGGTCTGGGCGAATCTGAATGATCCGTCAAGACCGAAAGTGTACCATTCCTGCTTCTTGGTACCATCGAATGACCACCTGCGGAAATTGTGAAATCCCGGAGTAATCCGTTGTAGCATCGGGCTGTTATCAAACAGGAAATTGTAATGGGCCCAGTTTCTGAAGGTTCTGTGCTTGTTAATGGGATCATATCCTATCTGGGTGCGATAAGTCGGACTGACCTGGTTATAGTCAATTCCGAAATTCAGGTGACGGGCATGCCGTCTGAAACGGGATATAAAGGCGGTACCATAATATGTTTCACCATCGAATGCCACAGTATGATTGCCATCATCGAATGTCAGGCCATCAAAATCAGATGTGATCCCGGAATTGGTTGGTTCATGAGTACGGGTCAGGATATACTGCCCATCGAGCCTGTAATTCGAGGAGAGCTTCATATCGAAATCAAGCGCCCCGACAGTTCCCGATCCATTATCCTCGTAGCGTCGATCGGAAATCAGAAAACCGACCGTATTGTTATTGCCAATCGTATGTAACCCGCGCATAACGTTGACAAAACTGCGTCCCGGACTGAAAAGCAGGCTCTGTTCCTCGAGCGGCACTATATAAGGAGAATTCTCATCAACAGCCGACACCATTGTTATATTAGTACCGTTAAAGCGACCAACCGCCTTGGCGGCAAAAGTCGGATCATTGATCGTGCGCGTGTAAAATGAATTAAAGAGCGTCCTGAAAAGATCTGATCCCTCCTGGAAAAACGGTCGTCTTTCGGGGTAAAAAAGCGCCATTGTCGTGTTCACATCAATTTGCGCCGCATCGGCCTCTATCTGGCTGAAATCGGGATTGTAGGCCGCCTCTATGGTAACATCCGAAGTAGGCGAATATTTGCCGCCCAGGGCAATCTGACCATCTATATCATTATTATGGAATCCTGAACCGGCCTCATCGGAATCAACGAACATGCCATTCTGGTTGGCGACAAATGATGGCAGAAGCTCCAGTCCATGGCCGGGCTGAACATCACGAATGCCCTCTACCTGGCCCCACTGGCAGACAGAACACTGCTCATTGCGGTCAATCGCGGCCCAGCTGTAGCTGTTCTGTATTTCACGGGGACGATGCCTGTAGAAATTAAGATTCCAGCTCTGAATGTCTTTTCTCGGAAAACGCAGGCTGGAAAAGGGGATAGCCATCTCTACCTGATAGCCGTTAGCGGTAATCCTGGCGGCAGAATGCCAGATCATGTCAAAGCCGTCATCTTCGCCGGCCACATTGGACCATAACAGGTCTTTCTGCACACCATGAGCGTTAACGAAGAATTCATAGGCGCGAGTGGCATTGCCATAAGTGTCGATTGCGATTCCGACATCGTCATCGCCATGAAACATATCTCTCTGGCACATTGTAGCCCTGATCTGAGAGGGATTATCCTCGCAGCAAAATGCCACATATAAATTTACATCATCATAAGTAAGCATTACCTTTGTATTAACCGGGGGAGGGGCCAATTCCTGCGGATATGTTTCGTGAAAATAGTCTGCAGTTGCCGCCAGATGCCATCCCGGATCATCAAATTCGCCATCGATCCGGATTTCACCTTTGGCGCGGTCTATTTCCAGGGTGGGCTTGAATATTGGTGTAAATGTCTGATTGGCAACAAGATAGATTGGGGTGGCGATCGTCAGCAAAAGCACTGCGACAATCATTAACCGTATTTTCATAATTTCCTCCGAATTATGGTAATGTTTACGGCTGTCCTCATTTTTTGTTGCCGACACTTTTTTTCTTTTTAAAAAATATTGCAAAATCTGTAATATTAATTTGACCAAAATCCCGGCCGGGGGACAAAAAGTCAAAAAAAGTGTAGCCCCTATAACGATTTTGAGTATCTTGTAAACAGGAACCGCATCACGCTTATATCTACAAATCAGGTAATCAAGGATGAACCGTGTATCATAAGTATAACAGGTTATACAAGGACCTCGCATGGCTCTGGCCGCTGTGGGAGGATGTCGATGAATACCGCGATGAGACCGGATTCTTCTGCGACCTGATCCGGCACCATTCCAAAATACCGGTGCATAATATCCTCGATATCGGATGCGGCGGGGGCAAAAACATGTACTTCTTCAAAAAGCATTTCCAGGTTACCGGCATGGATATCTCTGAAGCGATGCTGGTCAATGCCAAGAAGCTCAATCCCGAATGCGAATTGATTAAGGGTGATATGCGCGATTTCAACCTGCAGTGCAAATTCGATGCTGTGTTTATCAATGACGCCATCATGTATATGACTAACGAGGAAGAATTACGTGCCGTCTATGAATCGGCCTGCTCCCATCTCAAAGAGGGTGGCGTTATAATTTCATATTTCGATGTCTACAAAGAAACCTTCCAGCAGAACATGACCCGCAGCTGGAATACCAACAACGGCGACCGCGAGATTGTCTTCATCGAAAACGAATATGATCCCGACCCTGAAGATTGCACTTATGAAGCCACCTTTATATATATTATTCGACGCAATGGCCGTCTGCAGGTGGAAACCGATTGCCATATCCTGGGCCTGTTCGAAGTTCCATATTTGCGCAAGCTCTGGAAAGATATCGGATTGGCAGTCAGGGAAGAGAAATGGCCCGGCAAGGATCTTCCGGTTTTTGTGGGGATATGCCAGCGATGATCTGCCTCAGTTTCAGGTCCTCTGCAATTCTCGCCGTTTGGTGCCGGATGCTTTTTTGAGATGTTTTCGGATAAACTTGGCATATCCTGCATCAAGATAGCGAATATGATCCAGGAGCCAGCTTCTGATCAGGCGCAAATCCTTCATGGCTGTCAGGGAGCGTCCCGATTTTGACCAGATCTGCAGAGATTTGACCTGTTTGAGCAGACGCTGATGTTCTGTCTTGTGTTTATCCATATCGTGATAACCGTATTTATGCAAAAGCTCATATTCGGTATCGAAATGTTGACGAGTTTTGCGCACCAGCTCATCCAGAAGCCTGCCGACATTTTCAAAGTCCTTATCGAGTGTCATGGCGGAATGAATCTTATTGAGCAGATGAATCAAGTGTTTATGCTGGGCATCGATCTTTTCATTATGTACTGTAAAATCGGGATCCCAGTTGGCAAACAGCTTAATTGAATTGATCGCATCGGTACGGAAGTACTGCCCGTAACTCTGATCATGTTTCTTTATGTGATTGATTGTCCAGTCGCGCAGAAACTCCGCCAGGTTTATGCTGGAAACACTTTTGCCCAGAACCAGCTTTTTCTGGATTTCAAGGATCTGTTTTAAGAGCAGATCATGATGCTTCTTGTGTTCGATCAAGCCGGGGTACTTGACCTTGCGCATCAGCGCTTCCTCTGCAAAAAAATGGCCCTTGAACTCATTCTGGATTGAATTCAATAGATCCGGAATTCTCTTGTGGCCGTTTTCCGCATTCTCGGCATCATGAATCTTGTTTACAAGGGTCAGAATTCGTTTGTGCTGCGAATCCATCTCCTCAATATCGACCCCATAGGTGCGATCCCAGCGCACATAAATCGTGTCGGGACTGATTTCATTGAAGTTCACGTATTCGATGTAGCGTCGATCATAACGCTTGATATGTTCGTTGATCCATTCGGAAATATATTCAAGCGCCCGAAGTTTGCCTCCCGGATCGGAATTGGCCAGCATGCGGCAAAGCTCGCTTCGCTGTTCAAGCAGTCCGAGATGGTCCTGGCGATGTTCCTCATAATGCGGGTACATGATCTGTTCCATGATGCTTTCCTGCATTTGGAAATGGCTACCGGCCAGGGTCATGATTTCTTCCAGGGCATATTCGACTCTATCAGAAGACTTCCCGAATGCCGTCAGGGCTACAAGATGATCGTATGAATTGATTAACTCATGATGAAATTCATTTGCCGAGTGATCACTAAGAACATATTCGGATGTCCAGATAATAAAGGGCAGTTTTTCGATACATGCTTCAGATTTCAGAAAACGGCCGAATTCACTGTCCTCTTTGCCGATATGTTCGAGGATCCAGTCCCGCAATGTATCCAGCACCTGGTTGGGAGCCGGAATCCGATCCTTTTCCAGCGCCTCAAGAAAATCAGTGGCTTCCTTTTTCATCAGTTCATGGCTGCGGTAATGTTCCTCGCGGGCTGGATATTGGCACATTTCCATAATCCATTCTTCATCGGCAAAATGGACCCTGACAAACTCCTCCATGCCCCGAATGGCGGATTTAATCTGCTCCTTATTGGCCGATTTGGAAAGCGCTTTATGCAGTTCATTGGCCTGGCCCACCAGGTCCCTGTGCTGCCTGTCGAGCTCATCGATGCCGATTTCGTATTTTTCATTCCAGGGAATAAATAGCATACTGATCCCTTGAGTATTCTAGCCCACATGAAAATGCTGTTAGTATGGCCGCCTGCCCGCATGCAGAAGCCTGCATTTATTGCATATATCGACAGCAAAGTTTGCGCACTTGATAAAGATGTTATTTACAGGGGATTTCGGGACATTTTTTAAGTGAATTGAGCAAATATTGAACTTAATTCACGCCGGCTATTTGGGCCTGCGGAACCTGATACGGTATTCTTTGGGCATTTTCTCGGTTGCGTACTGATAGGCGGTACGATTACCGGTTTTTACGTGTTTTAGGAGTATTTTTTCGATTTCCTCAGGGTAGACCTTCCAGGCATCCCTGAGCATCCATCCCACGCCCTGTCCTATCTCGCGCATCGGGTCATTGATCAAAAGATCGGCGGCCTTTCTGACCGGCGCAAGATTTTTATCTTTATAGAAGACATAAATAGTCGTAACCGGGACAGACCTTCGTACCCACATGGATTTATGATCATGCCATGAAAAGAGATCATTATGGGTGACTTTTTGACGCAGGATAAACTCGCTCAAAACCTGGGCGCAGATCGAATCGACCTGAGACCAGTTTGTGAAATATTTTCCCATCCAGCCTTTAATCTGCCCGAAAAGTGTCTTTGAATAATATTTGTCCATCAGCCTCAAAAAGCCGACCACAGTCATAACCTCCTCATCCTTGTTGGATTCGAGGAGCATCACAAACAGCCTTTTGAAATCGGGCAGTTTGAATTCACGGCTGAGACTACTATACCAGAGCTGGATCTGCTTGCTGTATTTATGCGGATCGACGCCATAGGGATCATACCCCTCACGGTAGAAGCGTGAATATTTTTTGACTATGGCCGGATCAGCATTTTTCCTGAAGTAGTTCTGTGTATTACTGAATGCGCGGGTGACCTTATCCATCCCTGATTTCTCCTGATTTCGGGTACGATCAAGATAATTTCCGGCTTGATTACGTCAATCATTTTCTGAGGGGGAACCGTAACTAATGAAATCGGTATAAGTTACGATAAATATATTAGATATTTGCGGAAATTACTGTTGACAAAAGAATCTCAGCCTATAAATTTGGACTTTGCGGTTTTAAATGGGCCTATAGCTCAGCCGGTTAGAGCGCACGCCTGATAAGCGTGAGGTCACTGGTTCAACTCCAGTTAGGC
>CAZVLB010000019.1:0-79277 GCA_964627935.1 uncultured Ignavibacteria bacterium | reverse complement strand
CGAAAGGACGCTGCTTGAAAAATAAATTTACACAACTATTGACAAGAACTCAAATTTATATGAACTAGTTGGAAAAGCAACAGGAAATGTGAATAACTTGAATCTTGCTTGTTACTATAATGATCATGCTTTACGAAAGCATGATCTTAAAGTATAGTATATTATTAGTTATATTCAAGCCAACCTTCTATAGTAAAGCTGTTTAAATGATACTCAAATCCAGCTGGCAAACAATTATCTTCCTTTTGATCGGCAACCAATATTGAGGTGACAACAATGAGAATCATGATTATTACAATCATATTATTCAATAATATTAAGATCTGAATCACCAGATACGATGTATGGCAGGCAAACAATATCGTTTATAGCAGAATTGCCATTTGGCAGGAGTTGATTCTGCTTATCTTCAGGCTTCGATTTTGCGGATTACGGCCTCGGCGAATTGCGTTGTATCGGCATTCCCGCCCACATCGCGGGTTATATCTTTGCCCTCTTTATAGACATCGGTGATCGCCTTAAAAATCCTGTCGGCGGCATCATTTTCGCCGAAATGCCTGAGCATCAAAAGGGCCGAAAATATCATTGCCGTCGGGTTGGCGATATTTTTGCCGGCAATATCCGGCGCGGAACCATGCACCGCCTCGAACACAGCATATTTTTCGCCGATATTGGCGCCCGGCACAACCCCCAGCCCGCCAACCATCCCGGCCACCAGGTCGGATACTATATCGCCATACAGATTGGATAAAAGCAGTATATCGAACTGATGCGGATCCATGACAAGTTGCATGCAGAGATTGTCTATTATGCGGTCATTGAATTCAACTTCGGGAAATTCTTTTGAAATCTCTGTGGCGCTATCCAGAAAGAGACCATCGGAGAGCTTCATGATATTGGCTTTATGTCCCAGGGTGATTTTTTTTCGTCCCATTTTCTGGGCATATTCGAAGGCCCAGCGTGAAATCCTGGCAGATGAAAGCGCTGTGATGACCTTGATCGACTGCGATATTCCCGGCGCAATTACATGCTCGATGCCGGAATACAAATCCTCAGTATTTTCGCGCACGATAACCAGGTTGACATCCTCATAACGGCTGTTTATACCGGGGATATTTTTCACCGGCCTGAGATTGGCAAAAAGCTCGAGTTCTTTGCGCAGGGTAACATTGGCGGACCTGAATCCCTTGCCGACCAGTGTGGTAAGGGGTCCTTTCAGGGCAACCCGGTTCCTGGTAATTGAATCCAGGAGCTCCTGCGGGCAGGGCACGCCATGTTTCGGCATCGCTTCCAGTCCCGCGATCTGCGGTTCCCATTCGATTTTAACACCGGCGGCTTCAATAATTCTCAATGTCGCTTTGGTTATCTCCGGCCCGATCCCATCGCCCTGAATCAATGTTACCGTGTATGATCCCATCTGACTTCACCTCTAAAATAGATTATAGCAGTCCAGTTTATTTAATTGAGTATATAATCACGGGATTGTAAAAAGGTTCCACACGAGAGGGCAATTAACCAAATCAGCAACAGCAAATTGATAAGCTAATCATGTTCATGATCTTCTGCTTCCTGGCCATGCTCATGCTGGCTTCCCGGTTTTTCGCGCATTTCCAGATAATCATAGTACCCCATCTGAGGATACTGCTTAAGAAACGCGACTATTTCCCAGATTTGCTGATCGTTATGAGTTTCCGCAAAGGCAGGCATGCCGGTCATCTTGATGCCATACTTGGTGATCCAGAATAATTCGGCCGCAGTCCATTCTTCGACTTCTTCCTGAAGATCTGGAGCTTCAGGATAGAGCCCGCGTGCAAAGGGCTCGGCCGCAATGCCGATCGCGCCATGACATTCGAGGCAGTTTTCATCATAATGGCCGAATCCCGCCAGAATCATCGATGAGTCAGATAGATTTCCGGGTTCTTCGATTCCGGAAGCATGGTTTTTGATTGAATTATCCTTGAGCTTTTCAATCATCCAGAGAGTCATACCGGTGTGCTCTGTGGTCGCACCGATGTTATACATGCCGGAATTCAGGTATATAAAGAAAACTGCTCCGGCAATTATAATCAGGGCCAGGATTGCAATCAATATTTTCATCTTCTATCTCCCGCTATAAATAAATAATACCGGTCTTATTATAGTAAAACCGGTATTATCTGTTAACTTAAAAAACAAAGAAACAGCTTATTGATCATTTGAGAAAATATAATCATTATCCTTAGCATTGGCATGACATGCGATACATCCGGAACCGGTACCCTTGGCGACTTTGCCCGCTAATGCCATACCCTTGGGATTCTTCAAAATCGATCCATCGGAACCGTACTTGACATAGAACCAGTCATTGTGTTCCGGATCATAGCCCTTCTCGCGCTGTAACATGATTGTTACCGCAGCAAGATACTTATCAGGCGACTCGGAGACTGTCTGCATTGTTGCGCCTTCGCCACCGAAATTGTCTTTAACAATGATGTGGTAATTTTTATCACCGACATTCACCATATTGTAGTATAAACGCAGGAATTTACCATGCGGCGACTGTCCCGGATAATAGCCGGAAGCCATCGGCCAGTCGGTATAATTTTCCATCTCTTTCCAGACTTTCTCGGCGAATTCGATATCAGCATCGGATCCGAAAGGCATATCCTTTTGTTGCGCATTGAGCACCAGAGTAAATATCAGGAATATACCGAAAACCAGAATGATAGAAAGTATCAACCCTTTTCGCATCATTCCTCCTTTTCATTAATAGGGTGTAAATATATTTGGATTAAATTTAGCATTATAATGCATTTGCAACAATACGGGATGATTACATATTCATTGCGTAATCAAAGTACGCACAAAACTCTGAATAAAAGGTCTTGTCAATCAAGCGCATAGCTATTATTTTTAGGTTATGACAACATCGGGGACTTACCATGACGAAGAGAGGCTTCCATCGGTTGCGGGCATGTTCTATCCCCGTGATCCATTGGAGCTCTCGCGTCAAATCAGCGGCTACCTGTCGCAGGCGGAACGGAAGATATTCGCGGATAATATCACCGCACTGATTGCGCCTCATGCCGGATATATGTATTCCGGTGCGGTGGCGGCAAGCGCCTACAAGGAACTGGAGGGGCTCAAATATGACCGCGTGGTGGTTGTCTCTCCCTCGCATACCACTTTCTTCCAGGGCTGTTCGGTATTCAATGGGGCGGCTTATGTAACGCCGCTGGGCAAGCTGTTTATCGATCAGGAGATATCGGATAAAATCACATCAGTAAATCCTTCCAAGGTGTTTCTTGGAAGCAAAGGGCATACCGGCGGCGGCGCCCGTGGGGAACACGCCCTTGAGGTCCAGTTGCCCTTCCTGCAGATGGTCCTGGGTGATTTCAAGCTGATTCCGATTATCATGGGCGAACAGGAATGGGATGTCATCTCCGCTTTGGGCGAGGCCCTGGGTGGATCACTTAAAGGCACAAACAGCCTGATAGTAGCCTCATCCGATCTCTCACATTTTTATTCAGCCAGCGAGGCAACTGTAAAAGATAGCGTAATCCGTAGCCATGTGGAGAATTTCGATCCACAGGGATTATATAAATCAATTTCCCGGGGCAAAGCCGAGGCATGCGGGGCGGGGCCGATGATTTCCGCCATGATCGCGGCCAAAAAACTGGGGGCCGATAAGAGCATTGTCACCGACTATGCCGACAGCAGTCGTGTAACCGGCGATACATCCGAGGTTGTCGGCTACCTGTCCGCAATAATTTATCCCGAATGATCTTCACATGCAACTGACCCAGGAAGAAAAAGATCTGCTCAAAAATCTGGCCCGCGAATCCATTCGCACCTATCTGGACAAAGAACCGGAACCACAGCCGGAAATCGATTCAGAAATACTGAAAATGAATTGCGGGGCATTCGTCACGCTTACAATTAAAGGTGAACTGCGTGGATGTATCGGTCTGATTGTGGGGGTCAAGCCGCTTTATCAGGCAGTGATCGAGATGGCCCGGCAGGCGGCTTTCAATGATCCGCGTTTCCCTGCGCTGACAAAGATTGAATTCAAGTCGATCGAGGTCGAGATATCGGTTCTTTCTCCCCTTGAAAGGATCACGGACATTCAACAAATCGAGGTTGGCAAACATGGTATCATTATAAAGAGGGGCTTTCGGTCCGGGCTTCTGTTACCGCAGGTGGCCACGGAATACGGATGGGATCGGGATACATTTCTGCGCCATACATGCCTTAAAGCCGGTTTGCCAGAGGATGCCTATCTTGATCCCGAAACCGAGATTCAGGTTTTCACGGCCCATGTATTCTGATTTAACGGAATTCGAACTTTTTTTGCATCAACCTGTTAAACAATATTTTATATGATGCACCGAATCATCCGCCGGAGATAAGCACTTGACACATAAGCGGCGGATAAGTACTTTAAAATGGGTCTTTAAAAAGGCAATACTTACTAATGGAATATAACAAAGAGCTTTTAATCGCGCTGCGCGAAAAGGCCAAAATCGGCTCGAAAACAATGCAGCTTCTGCTGGCGAATTTCAAATCGCTGGAGGGCATAATTTCAGCTGATACCGGGCAGTTGACCGCTATCCCGCGCATCTCCGAGAATAAGGCCAGGACGATTCAGGAGCTCGAAAATCATCTCGGTGCAATTAATAATGATCTTGAGCTGTATGCCGAAGCGGGCATAAATGTGCTGACAATCTTCGACGATAATTATCCTGCGCTGCTTAAGGAGATCCCGGATCCGCCTTTCGTTCTATACTACAAGGGACATTTCCCGCTTTCCGAGGACGATACCTATGTGGCCATGGTCGGCACCACTCAGGCCTCGGCGGAAGGAATCGATCTGGCTGTTAACTACTCCAGAGCTATGGCGGAAAAGGGTGTTGTAATTGTCTCCGGTCTGGCCCGGGGAATTGACACTGCCTCGCATATGGGCGCAATCAAAGCGCAGGGCAGATCATATGCCGTACTCGGTTCGGGTCTGAACCAGATTTATCCGCCCGAAAATGATCGTCTGAGCGAGGAGCTAATGGAAAAGGGTGCATTGATCTCTGAATATCCGCCTGAAACCAGTGTAAATACCGGACGGTTGCTGTCGCGCAACCGCATAATTGTGGGACTGGCTCATTCACTTGTAGTATGTGAAATCGATAAGAAGTCGAGGGGGACTATCAATGCCGCCGAACGGGCCATGGATATGGGCAAACTCATGTTCGCGGTCGGCGACAAAAGCTCGCCAATCGATCCGGGCCTGATCGAATACGGCGCAATACCAATGGAAGACATCAAAAAGGCTGATCTGATTACGGATCACAGCTTTTAGGAGTGATGCAAATGACCATGACCGAAGAAGAAAAAATTAAAAAGCTTAGAGAGCTGGTAGATCGTACCGCCGAGGATATCGAAAGCGGCGACTTAAGCGAAGAAAAGGTTCGCGAACTGATCGAAAAAACACGCAGGGAAGCCGAGGAATTTATCCCCGAAGACATGGATAAATACGATATGATCTACGGGGCTCGTTTCGAACGACTGCTCAATCAATTTGTCAAAGCCAAAGAGGAACAGAAATAGAAGCTGACGACTCCTATAAAACCGTTGCTGATCTTTCCCGAACCGAGATCAAAATCCAGAGATCGCGGTTTATCGCTACCGTATTTCCATGCAATACACGGGACCAGGCGGAGGCGGAAATCGAGAAAATCAGCAAGCAGTTTTATGACGCCAGCCATAACTGTTTTGCCTATAATCTTCTGCCATTAAAAGGACAGGAGGAATTCCGCTATTCCGACGCCGGAGAACCGTCAGGAACAGCCGGTCGTCCGATATTCGAGTCGATCACTCATTTCGATCTGTTCAATACCGGAATAGTGGTGACCCGATATTTTGGCGGAATCAAACTGGGCACGGGGGGCCTGGCAAGGGCCTACCGCGATTCCGCGCGGGCCGGCCTGGAACAGGCCCGAATAATTACCATCCTGGTCTGCGACCGTTTCAGGGTGGTCTTCCCATTGACATTCACCAATATCATCCTGCGCACATTATCTGCAGATGGTATAAAAACAATCTCCAGCAACTACACCGACCGGGGCGAGATTATCTTCGATGTGCGCAAATCAAAGACGGAAGAAATAGAAAAATTACTCATATCGTCAACCGAGGCAAAGATCGAACTCGAAAAACTAAGTGATAAGGGTTCCTGACAATTCTGATTTTAGTTTGACATTGATGAACATCTTTCGGATATTTTAAACTTAGATGAAAACCGCATATTTCAACAGCAAAATCTTCCGCGTATTTTCCGATTATATAAATAACGGAGCATATATAATCGCATGACTGCATTAATACTATATTTCCTTCTGGCCCTGGTGGTCTCATTTGTCTGTTCGCTGGTGGAATCTGTGATTTTATCCATTTCACGCGCGCATATCGGCATGATGGTCAAAATGGGATCACGCAGCGGAAATATGCTCAAAAACATGAAAGCCAATATTGACCGTCCCCTTTCAGCCATCCTGACAGTCAATACCATAGCGCATACAGTCGGTGCGGCGGCCGTGGGAGCGGAATCGGTGAAGGTATTCGGCAATCAATGGGTTGCAATTACCTCGGCAGTGCTGACATTTGCCATCCTGGTATTCTCCGAAATCATCCCCAAAACACTGGGCGCTGTGCACTGGCGCAAACTGGCCGGTCTTTCGGCCTACATTATAGCGCTTATGATTATTATTACATACCCGTTTGTGATCATGCTGAAAGGCATATCATACCTGATCACACGAGACAGGCGCAGTTCCAGGCTGACACGTGATGATCTTTTGACACTGGCGCAAATCGGCGAAACCGAGGGCATCCTGCTCAAAAAAGAGGCCCGCATCATCGAAAACCTGTTCCGCCTGAACAGGATTTATGCCGCCGATGTGCTCACGCCCCGTTCGGTTATTCTCGCTTTTCAGAAGGATCAGACTGTCGAGGAAGTTGTCAACAAGTATAATCCGATAAGATTTTCGCAGATTCCGGTCTATGATCGCGACATCGATAATGTTACCGGTATGGTTTTCCGCTCCAAAATCCTCGAGATGTATTTCAAAGGGGAAAAGGAGGCAACCATGGAAAGTATAACCAAGCCTGTTTATGTCGTCCCGCAGACCAAATCGGTGGCCAAAATCATGGATGAGTTCATAAAACGCCAGGAACAGATATTTTTGGTGGTGGATGAATACGGCGGCACCGAAGGTATAATTACTTTGGAAGATGCAATCGAAACTCTGCTCGGCGTGGAGATCGTGGATGAACTGGATACCGAGGAGGATATGCGCAAGCTGGCCCGCAAACGATGGAAAGCACGGCTCAAGCGCAATAAGCTCGACCCGCATGTAGAATCAATTCAGGAAGAGAATAAAGACTCCGGCGACAGCGATGACCGCACCGATGACCGCTCTTAAGGATACTTTTTCTTTATAAAATATCATCACCCAGGGAATAACCAGCACAGGTACGATCGACATAATCGCCATGGCCACTCCGGCCTCGGTATTTTTGACGGCAACCAACGACATCCAGACACCCAGAAACGGTCCCATTATGGCCCCGCCAAATGAAAACAGCACACCTTTTTTATTTCGTAAGGCTTTTATGGTCGGCACGAATTTGCCGGTCAGGAGGCTTATGGCCCAGATAATTATCATCGAGGCCAGCATACGCGCAAACGTACCCGCCAACGGCTCGACCACATCCCCCATGCCCATCTTGGCAAAGACAATCCCGATCGCCTGTCCGGCTCCTCCCAGAAACGCGAGGATCACCCCTTTGGCAGATATTTCATGGCTGTTTTTCTGATTGGGCAATGGCCTTTCGCGCGAAACCCAGATCACGCCCATAAGGGTAATTGCCATTCCGGTTAGATCCCACAGGCCCAGGATTTCACCCATGAAAAAATATGCTGTCAGGGCTGTTATAGCGGGCGTGAGGGCAAAGATAAGCAGTGTCAGCCGCGGACCGATCAGGACCATAGCGGAGAACAGAAACGAATCCCCGATCACCAGGCCGATCAGTCCCGATAATGCCAGGTAGCCGTAATTTTCCAGCGGCGCACCGGGCTGGATCAGCCATCCTTTTGAAATCAGAAGGGCGCTTCCCAATAAAAGCACGCCAAAAACCAAACGAATGCGATTGACATTAAGCGCCCCGATCTGTCTTCCACCCGAAGTGAAAAACAATGACCCGACAGACCAGCAGAATGCTGTTACAAGCGCGGCCAGCTCGCCATACATAGGCCTGAGTCATCCCTTCCCAAAACTGCAATTAAAACCAATCCCCCCGCTATTAGCGAGGGGATTATTATACGAATATATAGGATATTTTAATAGCTTATTATACAGCCTAATCGAATTTAATGCCCTGGGCGAGTTCCGCCTTGCCTGACCAGTTGATTGTGTTTGACTGACGGCGCATATATGCTTTCCAGGCATCCGATCCGGATTCACGGCCACCACCGGTTTCCTTTTCGCCGCCGAATGCCAGGCCGATTTCGGCTCCCGAGGTACCGACATTGACATTGGCAATACCGCAGTCGGAACCGATATGTCCCAGGAATTTTTCGGATTCGATCAGGTCATTGGTGAAGATCGATGATGACAGGCCCTGGGGCACATCATTCTGGATCTTGATCGCATTGAGAACATCACCTTCATATTCGATGATATACATGAGCGGGGCAAAAGTCTCTTCGCAGACTATATCCAGATCGGGGCTGACCTCGGCCACCGACGGGGTGACATAACATCCGCCCTCAAGGTCGAGCTTTTCGCCGCCCCAGAGCATCTTGCCGCCCTGCTTCTTAACCGTTTCTATCGCCTCGAGGTACATATCCACAGCGCCGCTATCCACCAGCGGGCCCATAAGGTTGGACTGGTCAAGAGGATCACCGATATTGACCTTTTTATAGTAGCTCTTCAGCAGATCGATCAGTTTGCCCTTGACTGATTTTTCGACAATCACACGACGAGTCGAGGTACATCGCTGGCCGGCCGTACCGACTGCGCCGAAAAGTATGGCCTTGCAGGCCAGTTCCATATCGGCATGAGGAGTGACGATAACGGCGTTGTTGCCGCCCAGTTCAAGGATAGTGCGTCCGAAACGTCCGATAACTTCCTGTCCGATATGGCGTCCGATCTTGGTCGATCCGGTATAACTGATTAGTGGCATGCGATTATCTGTGAGCATCAATTCACCCACCTGCGAGCCTTTGCCGATCAGCAGGGTAGAGATTCCGGCCGGCAAATCATTGTCCTTGATCACCTTCATCATTATTTTCTGGCAGGCAATGGCTGTGAGAGGCACATGCGAGGCCGGCTTCCACATACAGGTATCGCCACAGGCCAGAGCTATCGCCAGGTTCCATGACCAGACCGCGACCGGGAAATTGAAAGCAGAGATGATCCCCACCGGTCCCAATGGATGCCATTGCTCATACATGCGATGACGGGCCCGTTCGGAATGTGTCTGTTTGCCGTAGAGCATGCGTGACATGCCGGTGGCATAATCGCAGATATCGATCATCTCCTGCACCTCGCCCCAGCCTTCCTGAAGCGACTTGCCCATCTCGATTGTCACCAGGCGACCCAGCGCGTCCTTTTTCTCGCGCAGGGCAACTCCAAGCTGACGAACGACTTCGCCGCGCTTGGGGGCCGGGATTTCGCGCCACATCTGAAAAGCCTCCAGATTGGCCTGAATCATTCGCTCATAGTCATCCTTGTTGGCCTGAGTGACCCTGGCGATCACCGAACCATCGATGGGACTTATACTTTCGGTCTCCGGGCCATGACCGAACCAATCATGACCATCAGAGGCGCCATAATTCATATCCTCGAGTTCGAGAGCCTTGAGGACCTCTTTTAAACCATCTATCGCCATCTACAATCCTCCTGAGATTTATAAAATGTTTACTTTTCTTATTCTGTTAAACTACAACAACTTACACCGCCACGCCGGACATTGATTCGAGAATCGTGCCGGAGAAAATATAAAAGGATAAGATTATAAGATAAGCCGTTCCTGTCAAGCGGAATCACCTGAAATGCAGTACTGAATAACCCATACCGGGAAATATTTAAGTCGCCATTCAACAAAATGAATAAAATATGCAATAAAATATTAAATATTTCAATTTATAATTGAACATTTTTAATATTTGACGTATATTATATCAGAAGAATTAAGTAAATGGAGGATTGAATGGCACAAAACTGGCAGGAATTGACACGATTAACCGGCGGGCAGGAGATGACTGTGGAACGGGTATCATTGCCCGACAGCGGAATCGCAATAGAGGGCAGCTTCGAATTGCCTCCCCTGGCCAAACTTCCGATGGAGGACCAGATTTTCGTGGCCGCCTTTATCCGGGCCGATGGTTCGATCAAGAAGACCGAGGAGATGTTCGGGGTCAGCTACCCGACTATCAAAAACCGCCTGAAAAGAATATCGCAGCAACTGGAATTCGTCACAATCGAAGCGGAGGAATCCAAGAGCGAGGTCCTGGCTATGCTGGAGCGGGGCGAAATTAGCGTGGAAGAAGCGCTGGAAAGGATGGGCAAATAATGCTGCCGTTAATTCTGAAAATCAATATCAAAGAAAAGGACAACAAAGGCTTTCGTCTCTGGCTGCCGCTGTTTTTGATCTGGCTGATTCTTCTGCCCTTTGCGATAGTCGGCTGGGTGCTCCTGATAGTGATTGGAATCCTGGCCACCCCCCTGGGCCATGGCAGGAAATTTATCTTCGGGCCGATCGCGCTGATGCGCGTGCTTTTCAGCCTGAGAGGATTGAAAGTCGATGTAGATTCGGCTGATGATCGAGTATTTGTTGAATTCAAATAAAAGGAGAGATAAGATGAGCAATGACAGAACCAAAATCCTGAACATGCTGGCCGAGGGCAAGATCAGCGTGGATGAAGCCGAGAAACTGCTTGGTGCTCTGGGAGAAGAGCCTGTTAGCGCCGATGCCCCCGTGAAAAGCGGCAAAAAGGGCAGTCCCAAATATCTGCGCGTGGTAGTCGACAGTATCGACGAAGCCAGTGGAAAGCCGGAAAAGGTCAATATCCGCGTACCTATACAGTTGCTTCGGGCGGGCATAAAGATCAAATCGATTCTACCCGGCCATGCCAGCGACAAGGTTCATGGCGCGTTGCATGATAAGGGCATGGATTTCGATTTCAACAACATGAATCCGGAATCAATCGATGAATTGATCAATGCCTTAAGCGAATTGACTGTGGATGTCGATTCGGATAATGATAAAGTGCGGATTTTCTGCGAATAAAAGATTATAGATCGATTAACTGGGCCCGCTTGTTGAAAAACAGGCGGGTTTGCAGTTTCAGTATCAGGAAGCATGAAAACGCCGCCGATGACAGAATCGCCAGCATGATCGCGATCTGATATTTGACCGCCAATAGCGGTTCCGCCCCGCTTAAAATCTGCCCGGTCATCATACCCGGCAAAAAAACCACACCCATACCCGACATGGATGCGAAAGTGGGTATCAGCGAGGCCCGAAAGGCCTTATGAAAAAAGTCGCTGGAAGCCTCCGCCGGGGTGCCGCCGAATGACAGGATAGCCTCGACTTTATCGCGATTTTCTTTTAATCCGCTGTGATATCTTTCCAATGCCAGCGCGCAGCCATTCATGGAATTACCCACGATCATACCAAACAACGGGATCAGGTAGCGGGCATCGTACCATGGGCTCTGCCCCACCACCAGGAAGATGAAAAAGACCAATGTTCCTCCCGACCCGATCAGCATGCTGATGAAAAGCATGGGATATGTCTTGCGCATCTTGATGCCGGTCCGTCCCATAACCGTATGCACGGCAAAAAATAGCATGATTAAAAGCAGGATCAGGACCGTATACCAGAAATTGTATTTGAAGACATAGCGCAGAACCAGCCCGGCCAGTACAAGCTGCAATGACATGCGCAGAGTCGAGATCAGGGCATCTTTTCGAAGCCCCAGGCGATAATAGTAAATCAGCACAAAGACCAGAACAAACAGAAGATATCCGATGGCCAGTTGTACCAGGCTTATATCCTGAATTCCGGTTGAGGTCATAGATTCTCTCCCAGGCATTTTTTCAGGTCGGCGGCGGTGAACATATCGGGACATCCGGCCACCCGGCCTTCCCTGAGAATAATACTCTGATCGATATATTCCAGATAGGCCGCAGAATGGGCCACCACTACAATCTTGATTGTATCCTTGATTTCAGCCAGCAGGTTCAGCAGGTTTTCCTCGGCCGACATATCCAGGGCCGAACTCGGTTCATCCAGCAAAAGCATCTCGGGCTGGAGTGCTATCACCCGCACCAGCGCCATGCGTTGCGCCTCTCCCCCGGATATCTCCGAACTTTTCTTGTCCAGGAATTTCTCATTCAGCCCCAGTTTACGGAGACTCTTCAGGAAAAGCTCATCTGTGGCCTCTCGATCCTCGTGGACTTTTAGTGTGAATGGCAGATACAGATTGTCGCGCACTGTGCCCTCGGCCAGAAACGGCTTCTGGCCAATCATTATTACCCTGGACCGATATTCCGATGGATCAAAATCATCGAGTGCTTTGCCTTTGTATGTAATCTTTCCTGATGTCGGATTGGTAAGCATGCCCATTAAACGCAGAAGAGTGCTTTTGCCGGAGCCGGAGGGGCCGGTTATCAAAGTGATACCTGACGGCTGGATCTCGATTGTTATTTCTTCCAGCACCCCCTTGCCGTTGGGCATGTAAGTGACTTTTTCGGTTCTCAGACAACAATTATCATCAGACACCATAAAATCAAGATAGCGAATGAAGTATATGCGTGCAATAATAAACCAGAGGATGTACTTTTTTCGGACTTTTTTGATTGATAATTATACGGCACAGAAGCAAAAGCATTAACGGCATTATTCCGACATATAGAGTGAGTAGGTAATTTACAGAGGTGATTTATGATAAAAGTCTATAAAGCCGCCTTCATAACAGTTTTGCTAACCACGCTGATAGCTTTTATTGGGGGACCCGATTTGCAGGCGGAAGAGAAAAAACGTATATTCAACATTAAGGTCGATCACGATATCATGAAGGATCCGCATGCTTTTGCGGCCTGGCGCGAATATGGCAAGTTCAAGCAGGAATGGCGCCAAGCCCTTTTCTTTGAACAATTTCCGGATGAAAAAGAATACCGTTACAGCTACAAGGAAGAGCTCGATTGCAGAAAACGGCTGGCTCTTTACTGGGCAGATTTGAAAAAGGCCAATCCGGGAATCGAGAATGAATATCTTGACGATCTTTTGAAGGTCTATAATTCTTTTTATTTTCCCGAGTATATCTATAAGCATTTCCGCAAATCCTCATGGGAGGTGCGCAAAGACCGATTTCGTCTGGATGAGTACAAGAAATGGGCCAAAGAATTTATAAGAGGCCATCATTCAGGAACTTACGCGGAATTAGAGGAAATTGAATTGTAGCTTTCCATAAATAGCCCCCAATCTGTTTGTATGGACCCCTGTGGCAGTATTTATGCTGTCCAGGGGTTTTATTTTTCAATTTCCGGTCCGGGCTGAAACGTAGAATTCTCCCGGGGCAATGTGGTTTTTTTCACAAAATGGGTATTTTCCCTGATTGCGCCTGATATCGCAAATATATATCTATTATCGGTGTGTCAATATTGTCGCGTGGGAAGGCGAAATTGCTTGATATAAAAAGGGTATTACATATATTCAAAATCCGGCGCTTTTAAGTAGGATTTTGGCCGGATTAAAGAAACATATGATTCGAGGATCTTATGGCATCGTTCAATAAAATAGTTATCATCGGCGGCGGCGTTATGGGCCAGGGAATCGCCCGTGTGGTGGCGGCCACCGGTACCGAAGTGGTGCTGATAGACAAGGATTTGCAGCTCGCCACTCGCGCCTATCACGAGATATCCGATAAACTCGACCGTGAAATCGAGCGCTGGGGTATCACAGAATCCGAAAAGAAAGCAATACTGGCCCGCATTAATCCGGCCGGTGATTACAGGCCCGCCAAGCAGGCCCCCATGGTAATCGAGGCTATACAGGAAGACCTGGAGGCCAAGAAACTGCTCCTGGCGCATCTAGACAATATCTGCGCACCGGGCACGATCATTGTCTCGAACACATCCACCCTTTCGATCACAGAACTGGCAGCCGCAACCTCGCGCCCCGATTGCATTATTGGTCTGCACTTTTTAAATCCGGTACACAAAGTCCCGGTGGTGGAAATCGTCAGCGGTATGAAAACCTCCCCTGAAACAATCGAGGCTATTCGCGAATTTGTTGCGCTCCTGAATAAGACGCCTGTCATGGTTCATGAATATCCCGGTTACATTACCACCAGAATTATCGTACCGTTTTTGAATGAAGCGATGCATGTCCTGATGGAGGGCATCGCCTCGGCGGAGGATATCGACACCGCCATGAAACTGGGATTCGGATTCAATATGGGGCCTCTCAGCCTGGCGGATATGATGGGGCTGGACGAGGTTATGAGCTGGATGGAAAACCTTCTGGATGAGCTATCCGAGCACAAGTATAATCCCTGTCCCCTTCTAAGAAAGATGGTGCGCGCCGGGCAGCTTGGTGTAAAAACCGGGCAGGGGTTCTTCAAGTATGATTCCGAAGGCAATCGCATAAAGGAGGAGAAAGAATGAACATCCTGGTATTAAACTGCGGCTCCTCCTCGGTCAAATATCAATTGATCGACATGGACAGGGAATTTCCATTAGCCAAGGGCGATGTGACCCGAATCGGAATGAGCGGCGCAGTGTTATCACATAAACCGCATGACCGTCCCATGACCAAGGTCTCAGGCGATATACTCGATCATATTATGGCAATCGAACATGTTGTCTCGATACTGCTTTCACCCAACCATGGTGTAATCAGGGACAAATCCGAAATTCATGCGGTCGGCCACAGGGTCGTGCATGGTGGCGAAGCATTTACGGAGTCGGTCAAGATCAGCGAAGATGTCATGGTTCATCTGCGCAACATGATTGACCTGGCCCCGCTTCATAACCCGCACAATATGCGCGGTATTACCGCCACACAGAAAATCCTCGGCGATGTGCCCATGGTGGCAGTTTTCGATACCGCATTTCATCATACCATGCCGAAACATGCTTTCATGTATGGCCTGCCCTATGTTATGTATAAAAAGTATCAGATCAGGCGTTATGGTTTTCATGGCACCTCGCATGTTTATGTCGCCAACCGGGCGATGAAAATCCTCGGCCAGAATATCGAAGAGAAGAAAATTATAACCTGCCATCTCGGTAATGGCGCCTCGGTGGCGGCGGTTGATTGCGGCCGATCGATTGATACATCGATGGGCTTCACACCCCTGGAAGGCCTGATGATGGGCACTCGTTCGGGCGATATGGACCCGGCTATTATCCTGCATATCATGGGTGTGGAAGAATTGTCATTGCATGAAGCCCGCACGCTCATGAACAAACATTCCGGGCTTGTCGGTGTCTCCGGCGTTTCCTCGGATATGCGCGAAATAGAGGAAGCGCGCGTTGAGGATAATGAACGTGCCACGCTGGCGTTTGATATGTATTGTTATCGAATAAAAAAATATATCGGTTCTTATGCCGCGGCATTGGGCGGGCTGGATTGTGTCGTATTTACAGGTGGAATTGGCGAGAATTCCAGCGCGGTTCGCGCCAAGGTGCTCGAGAATTCCGAATGGCTCGGTATCCAGGTTGACAAATCCGCCAATGATGGGGCCAAGGGCAAGGAAATTGAAATAAGCACGAGTGATTCGCGTGTCAGGGTTATGGTGATCCCGACCAATGAGGAGCTTGTAATCGCGCAGGACACAAAGAGAATCGTGGAAGAAGGCGTAGAAAATAAATAGCATAAATCAACAGGTGTCACAATGGAGCTAAACGAAATAGCATACAAAGAACAGCTGACTCCCAATATCACCCTGTTCAAAATTTACACCCCGGAACTGGTCAAAAAGGCCGAGCCGGGGCAGTTCGTAATCCTGCGGGCCTACGAACAATCGGAACGTATCCCCATGTCGATCGGACATCTGGACACCGACAACGGCCTTTTGACCATCGTGGTCATGGAGGTCGGCATGTCCACGGCGGAAATCGTGCGCATGAAAGAGGGCGAACGGTTCCTCGATGTCGTCGGGCCATTGGGACTTCCGACCCATATCAAGAATTACGGCACCGCGGTAGTAATCGGCGGCGGTGTGGGTATACCCCCCATCAATCCGATCGCCCGTGGTCTGAAAAAAGCAGGCAATAAAGTCTACGGTATTATCGGCGCCCGCAACAAAGATCTTGTGATACTGGAGGATTTGCTTGGTGAGGCGGTCGACAAGCTGCTGGTTACCACCGATGACGGCAGTTACGGCATGAAGGGTTTCGTAACCGATGCATTGAAAAAGCTGATCGATGAAGGCGAAAGGATCGATTTCGTCATGGCTGTCGGGCCGGTTATCATGATGAAAAATGTCGCCGCAGTGACAAAAGAGCATGATATCGAAACCTGGGTCTCGCTTAATCCTATAATGGTAGATGGTACCGGCATGTGCGGCGGATGCCGTGTCAGTGTCGGCAATGAAACTAAATTCGCCTGTGTCGACGGTCCTGATTTTAACGGTCACGAAGTCGATTTCGACGAATTGATGCAGAGACAGAGAATGTATGTGAAAAAGGAAAAAGAGGCATATGACCGGTTTTTGCACAAATGCAGGCTGGCGGACGCAGGTAAGTCATCATAGGATATAATACCCACTGGAGGTTGAGGTGGCAGTAGAAGATAAAAAGAAAGATGATATAGAATATGTAGAGCCGGGACAGATCGGCAAGGTCCAGAAGAAGGATCGCCGTCATATCCCACGCGTGGAAATGCCCGAGCAGAAGCCCGAAGAGAGGGTGCGCAATTTCAACGAGGTACCTCAGGGTCTGACACCGGAGATGGCCATCAAAGAGGCCCAGCGCTGCCTTGAATGCAAGAAGGAACCCTGTATTGCCGGATGTCCGGTCGAGGTCGATATCCCGGCCTTTATCGAACTGGTCACGATGGGCAAGTTTGTCGAGGCGGCTCGCAAAATCAAGGAGACCAACTCCCTGCCGGCTGTCTGCGGTCGTGTCTGCCCTCAGGAAGAGCAGTGTGAAGAAGTTTGTGTCCTGGGTAAAAAAGGCAAGCCCGTGGCCATCGGCCATCTGGAAAGATTTGTGGCCGACTACGAACGTGACCAGGGAAAAATCGTGGTGCCGGAAATCAAGGCCTCAACCGGCAAGAAAATCGCCATCGTCGGTTCCGGTCCGGCCGGACTCACTGTTGCCGGTGATTTGGCCAAGCTGGGACACAAGGTTACGGTATTCGAAGCATTGCATAAAGCCGGCGGTGTACTGGTTTACGGTATCCCTGAATTCAGGCTGCCGAAGGAAATCGTGCAGGCCGAAGTGGATTATCTCAAGCTGATGGGCGTTGAGGTGCGCACATCGACTGTGATCGGCAAATTGAAATCGATCGATGAATTGTTCGAGGAGGGTTTCGACGCCGTCTTTATCGGTACCGGCGCGGGGCTTCCCAATTTCATGCGGATCCCGGGGGAAAACCTGGGCGGGGTTTATTCGGCCAATGAATACCTGACCCGTAACAATTTGATGAGATCGTTCGATTTTCCCAATTCACCAACACCGGTTATGTCGGGCAGGAATGTGGCCGTGCTGGGAGGCGGCAATACAGCTATGGATGCGGTTCGTACCGCTCTCAGGCTGGGTGCCGATAACGGCTATATCGTTTACCGCAGGTCGCGTGCCGAAATGCCGGCCCGTATCGAAGAGATTCATCACGCCGAGCAGGAAGGTGTGCAATTCAAGTTTTTGACAACGCCGATCAAATTTATCGGTGATGAGGATAACTGGGTCAAGGGTATGGAATGCCTGGAGATGGAACTGGGTGAGCCGGATGCCTCCGGACGTCGTCGTCCGGTGCCGATCGAGGGCTCCAACTTTATAATGGATGTCGACACGGTAATCGTTGCCATCGGTAACTCATCCAACCCGCTTATTCCGCAGACGACCCCGGGCCTTGACACAAACAAATGGGGCAATATCCTGGTCAAAGAGGATACCATGCTCAGTTCACGCAACGCTGTCTATGCCGGCGGCGATATTGTAACCGGCGGCGCGACTGTGATCCTGGCGGCCGGAGCGGGCAAGAAAGCGGCCCGTGCGATTCATGATTATGTCTTGAGCAAAACCTGATTATATTATAGATAGAACTTAATTCAGGCGGAATCATTATCGGTTCCGCTTTTTTTGTTGTCTACTGTTAATAACATTGTATTTTATTTTTAAAAGATATCAAAGTACTATAATTGAGCTGGGCTTTCCCATGATACATTTGGAGGATATGAATAAAGAGAAAACTTGTTAAGTGACCAAGTGATACTCCCCCCTTTAAAAAAGTGATTTATTTATAACTTAACTGCCCGACAGGTCAGGAGATTTTTAATGAGGAATGTACATTTTAAATGCAGATTGATGCTGATTCTCTTGAAGGTTTTCATTCTACAATTGAATTTCCTCTATGGTGAATACGATTCCCAAGCCCCTCCAAAACAGGTCGCGCTCAGTTTTGATGATGCGCCGTTTGGCAAGGGGGCATTTCTGACGCCTGAAGAACGGACCGATATGCTGGTCGAAAACCTGGCTTCTTTGGATATTCCCCCGGCCGTTTTTTTCTGTGTTTCATCACGGCTCAAATACAATCATGGCCATGAAAGAATTGCACAGTATGCCGGGGCCGGTCATCTGATTGCCAACCATACGCATTCCCACAAACATACCCATGATCTGGGAGCAATTGGTTATCTTGAGGATATCTCCACTGCGCATGAACTGCTCAAGGGCTATGATAATTTCCGCATGTGGTTCCGTTATCCGTTTCTGGACCGAGGCAATACAATGCCATTGCAGGATTCTATCCGCAATGGCCTGGACTCAATGGGGTATAAAATCGGCTATGTCACGATCGATACATGGGACTGGTATCTCGACAGCAAATGCCGTGATGCCGCAAAAGAAGAAATCGAAATTGACACATCCGTACTGCGGGGAATATACCTGGATATGATTTACGCTTCTGCGGAATACTATGACTCTCTCTCCATCGAATTGCTGGACCGTTCACCGAAACATATACTGCTTCTTCATGAAAATGACCTGTCGGCCATGTTTATCGATGACCTGGTTGCGAGATTTCGCAAAAACGGCTGGGAGATAATTTCGCCCGAGGAGGCATATTCTGATTCTCTGGCCCAATTAAAGCCTCGCGTTATCCCCTATAATCAGGGCAAGATCGGAGCATTAGCGGTTGAACGGGGATTGGGAACGGCATTTCGCAGTTACAGCGAAGATAAAGAATATCTCGACAGCCTGTATGCCACCCGAAAACTCTTTAAAAGCGAGTAGTCTTTTATCTGGAAAATGAGCTCATGTAAAAAAATGGCAGTACACCAAACAAGCTCCGCCATCGAATTTTTAGATAATGCAGCGTCTTATTGCCAAAATTTCTCCTCCATCTTCCATTTACCATTCTCTTTGATAACCTGGATCAGATGACTGCCGCTTTTCTCCGGATGAGTATAATGAATCTTTGCCATAGCTGAGTTTTCCGAAGTTTGTTCTACTTCCGCAATAGTTACATTCATAACCTGCATGGCGTTTTCAAACTCCTCGACATTTCTATCCTCAACAAGTTGCGCATAAAACTCCTCGCTGTTCTGCACATACTTTGCCACTGCATCTTTGACATTCCCCTTTTTGCTTTCATCGAAGAACGCCCTGACAACATCTTCAGGATTTGATGGATATTCCGACGAAGATTTGCTTTTTGATGTCGCTTGTGAGGATGTTTCGCCTTCCTCCCCGCCACCACAGGCAAACAGCGTTGCCAGTGCCACAAAAAGAATCAGGCCTAAAATGGTTCTTAACAAAATCATGGTACCTCCCAATAAATTGATTCCCATTGAATTAACATGGCAAATATGTCATATTTTCGGACAAAATTAAATTTAATTTGTTAGTGAATTATTACCAACCCTGCAATCGACAATTATGCTTGAAATTACCCTATAATTGATTATCTTCACTGGATTGTAAAGACTTATTTAAAGTAAAAAGGGAATAAAACTATGATACTGGTAACCGGTGCCACAGGAAATATAGGTAGCAGGCTGGCTCAAAGGCTCCTGAAAGATGGCCATCAGATCCGTGTTGTCTCCCGCCAGGAAGATAAGCTGGCCGAGCTTAAGGTCCATGGCGCGCAACCCATAGTCGGTGATTTGCTGGACTATTCGTTCTGCCAGAAGGCCTTTGATGGCTGCGAGCGGGCCTTTCTGGTCGTTCAGGGCAGCCCACAAAATGGCAATCATGTCGAGGAAGAGATCAAATGCGGCCACAATTTTGCCCAGGCTATGAAATCGGGCGGGCTCAAGCATGCTGTCTTTTCCGGATCACTGTGCGCCGACCAAAACACCGGTTCGCCGATTATTGACACCAAGGAAAAAGTGGAACAGGCACTTCGAGAAAGCGGCCTGCCGGTTACGGTTCTTCGGCCCGGCAATTTCTTCGAAAATCTGTATGCCTACCTGGAAGCTCTTTCTTCCGGCCATTTTGTATATCCCATGGATGGCCGTGTGAGGGTGCCGTATGTTTCTGTCGATGATATCGCCTTGATCGCGGATAAGGCCCTGAATCGTGAACCTTCGGGATGGGAAATCTATGATATGCCGGGAGAACGTGATATATCCATGCTGGAAATAGCCGGGGCGATATCGGATAACCTTAATAGAATGATCAAGTATATGCGCGTTTCCGATGAGCAGTTTATCGAGGTTTTCACCGGTTTCGGAATCTCGCAAAAATACTGCGAGGATGTGCTGGCCATGTTTCGATTTTTCGAAAAGCAGGAATTCAATTTCGATCGTGAAAAGGTACAAAAGGAATTCGATTACAGGCCCACAACCCTCGAAGAATTTGTCCCCAAACTGGTAGCAGCGATAAAATAGTCCAAAATAGGTGAAAATACTGATAATTTTACGGTTTTCCTTTTCATATACTTTACTATATTTATCCATTATTGATCTGTTATTAGCTTGATGATTCGGGGAAAATGGTTTATAATATAGAACGGGCTGTCAACGTTAAAAGGAGTGCTGTGGAACTTTTTCAGAGAAAAACGTAAACCGGATATAAAGAACCCTGAATGAACCTGAATTTCCTTGTAATAAATCTGTTATGTAATTATTTTTAACGGACATTTTCGGAACTATAATTTTGGAGGAGTTGTTATAGTGTCAGAAGTGATTGTCAATGTCTGACACTATACAGCTATTATAAGCGTGAACGAGTCGGACGTTACCAAAAAGCAAAGAGAATTTGAAGATACTGCGATGGAGCATACCGATGCATTGTATCGGACTGCTCTGCGCATGACTAAGAATACCAAAGACGCGGAGGATTTGGTACAGGAAACACTGTTAAAGGCTTTCAGATTTTTTGACAGATTCGAACCCGGTACCAATATCAAGGCCTGGCTATTCAAGATCATGATGAATATTTTCATCAATGATTACAGGCAAAAGAGCAAGCAGCCATCCTCCATGTCTTACGAAGATGTTGATGATAATTATCTTTATCATCAGCTCAAATTCCAGAAAACGGAAGGAAAAAATCCGGAACAATTTTTATTTTCGAGGATTTTTGACGATGATGTAAAAAGGGCCGTAGAAGAGCTTCCGGATGATTTCCGGATCGTTGTCGTGCTGGCCTTCCTGGAACAATTTTCCTATCAGGAGATTGCCGAAATAGCGAATTTGCAGCTTGGCACGGTTAAGTCAAGATTGCACCGTGGGAGGAAACTTTTGCAGAAAAGTTTGTGGGAATATGCAAAGAGAAATGGTTTCCTGAAGACTAAAGATAAATCAGTGAAGGAAGATGACTGATGAAATGCCGTGAAGCGTTAAAACTCCTGTACGAATACCTCGACAAGCAACTGGACAAAAAGTCAGTCGATGAAGTTCAAGAGCACCTATCCGAATGCAAACATTGCTTCGAGCAATACCAATTCGAGGAACAGCTCAATGATTTGATCAAGCTTAAATCCGTCGAGGATCCGAGAAAAGCCGACGCCGTAGTTGAAAAACTCAAAACGAATGTCAGAACAGCCATCACCAGGATGAGCTGTGAAAATGGCAAGCAAGAAACCGATGAGGGGCGTGGCGGTTTTTTTCTGTTTAGGCGGCCCGTCTTAGCTGTTGGCTTCTTTGCCGTGATAGCCATCCTCGGGCTCGCCTTTTATCTCTCCAATTCCAACCAGAGCGCATGGGCAAAACCGTTTATAGAAAGCCATGAAAGCGCTTTGAAGGGCGAAAACAAGATGGATATCATGGCCGAGGATCCCTCGCTTATCGATTCCTGTTTGTCCAGCAAGATGTTACTTCCCAGGCACGTTTTTACATCCGACAGCAACTGCCACCCGATCATGGGTCGTGTCGAGCTGTCCGATGAACATCCCTATGCGCAGATCGTCTATGATGTGCACAATCAAGATGTCTCCATATTCGTGCTGGCAAAATCGGTTTATTCTGTGCCGGAAAACCTTAAGCCCGTTAAGGATTATGAGGATCTGTATTTTGCCAGTTTCAAAGGCAAGCCGATACTGGTCTGGGACTGCGCGGCTTACTGGTACATCGCTACGGGCAATGTTGATGAAGACAGATTCATCGATTTTGCATCGCAGTTCAACTAATCAGATTCAAAATAAAAAGAGGGCATGAAATAACCATCAGAGACTGGTGGTTTTTTTATTACCTGCGTGCAGGTTTCTGGCAACGTGGGCATATATGGGTACCCCGTTGTGCAACAACAATCCTCCTGATACGGCCTCTTTTGCATATCGGGCAAAGCTCTCCGGCGCGATTGTAGGCCCACAGATATGACTGGTTACTGCCCGGTTCGGAATTCACCCCGGCAAATGAATCGAATGTTGTGCCCATGTTTTTGATTGCCAGCTTCAATGTGGCCTGCATATGGCCATACATCTCCGATAACTTGCGGATTGAAATCGTTGATGAAACCCGCATGGGATGAATTCGGGATTTTATCAGGGTTTCATCGACATAGATATTACCCAGTCCGGCGATTATATTCTGATCCAGGAGAAGCGGCTTGATCATGCGCGATTTGGAACCGATTGTTTCAATGAAATCATCCCGGGTCATAGCCAATGCATCGGGACCCAGTGCAAGTTTAGCAAAAAAGCTATCTCGATTGCTGCCACTTGTATAAACAAAGTGCCCGAATTTGCGCACATCGCGGAAAATAAGCTTCATAGGGGTATCATGCAGAGCCAGGATAACATGATTGTGATTATCCAGTATCTGTGGTTGTGGCAGGTACATCAGCCGCCCGGTCATGCGCAGATGTACCCACACAAACGAGTTGTCATCGAGATTGATGAAAATATTTTTACCTGTGCGGTCGATTGATGTAAATTTTCGGCTTTTCAATTTTGCGACAACCCCGCGCGGATTCATCAGTTTAATATGGGGCGAGATATGCATTACATTGGCAATCATCTTACCCTGTATTGAATCGCGCAGGCCGCGTACGACAGTTTCTACTTCGGGAAGTTCCGGCATAATGCGCTTAGATAGCAAAATTCCGGGAGCTTAGCAATTGTTTTTGTAGTGTCTGATTGACTTCGAGTATGAATTGGATATATTAGCACGGCAATGGGTGAATTTACTGAAAAAATCAGGCCGGATTTAAATCCGCCGCAGTTCGAGGCGGTGACATATACTGATGGCCCGCTTCTGATCCTGGCCGGCGCCGGATCAGGGAAAACACGGGTGCTGACCTATAAAGTCGCCTGGCTGATCCGTGAACATGGTGTCGCACCGGATAATATCCTGGCCATGACATTTACAAATAAAGCCGCATCAGAGATGAAAGCACGCCTGGAATTTCTCCTGGGACGGGCGCTGGGATGGATGCAGGTTTCTACATTCCATTCGTTTTGCATGCGACTCTTGAGGCGCTATGGGGAAAAGATCGGCTATGATCGCAATTTCGGCATCTATGATCAGGACGACAGCCTGAACCTGATCAAACGCTGTATGGATGAACTGGGCATTTCGACCAAGACCCATGCTCCCCGCGCAGTGGCCGAATATATCAGCCGCGCCAAGGAGGTGCTGGTCGATCCGATTGAATACGACAAAACAGCTTCAGCTTATTTCAATAAGATAGTCTCGCGGGTATACAAACAGTATCAGGACAACCTAAAACGCAGCAATGTTTTTGATTTTGATGATCTGCTGTTCTGGGCGGTGAAACTTCTACAGAATAATCCGGATGTGCTCGAAAGCCTGCAGTACAAATACCAGCATATCCTCGTGGATGAATACCAGGACACGAACCATGTGCAATTTCTGCTGGTCAGGATGCTGGCTGAAAGGTCGCGGAATCTGACCGTAGTTGGTGATGACGACCAGTCGATTTATGGATGGCGCGGCGCGGATATCACCAATATTCTCGATTTTGAAAAGAGTTTCCCGGATTGCAAAATTATCAAGCTGGAACAGAATTACCGTTCCACCAAGCTGATTCTTAAGACCGCCTCCGAGATAGTCCGGCATAACCGGTCGCGCAAAGGCAAAACACTCTGGACCGAGGGTGATGAAGGTGACAAGGTCGAGCTTGTAAAAACCTATTCCGACCGTGAAGAAGCGGATATGATCGCGGATAAAATAGAGGATCTGGTATCATCGGAGAAGTTCAAAAGACGGGAAATCGCGATCCTGTACCGCACCAACGCCCAGTCCCGTGCGATCGAGGAATGCCTGAAAAACAGGTTTATCCCCTACACAATTGTCGGCGGAGTTCGCTTTTATCAGCGCAAAGAAATCAAGGATATCCTGGCTTATCTTAAATTACTGGTCAATCCCTATGATATAATCTCATTCAGGCGCATAATAAACTATCCCAAACGCGGAATTGGGCCGGTGAACATTGCCCGTATCGAGCAGACCGCGGTTACCAATTCTGTCAGTCCACTGGAACTTCTGGCCGGAAACGGTGAGCTTGATATATTAAAAGGCAAAGCTCTAAAAGGTGCCAGAGACTTTCGACACTTTTTCCAGGAGATGATAGCCGCTAGAAAGACCCACAGCCTGACCGAGCTGGTGGAAACTGCTATTCGTAAAAGCGGGATAGTTGAAAGCCTTGACGATGAATTCGATCAGAATGAAGCCGAATCGCGTCGTGAGAATATCGACGAATTTATGGGCGCAGTTACCGAGTATGCAGAGAAGGTTGAGGATGCCACCCTTGAGGGATTTTTGGAGGAAATCTCGCTTTATACCGATATCGACAACTGGGATGAGAACCAGGATGTGGTCACGCTTATGACCCTGCACAGCGCCAAGGGTCTGGAATTTCCGATGGTGTTTATAACCGGTCTCGAAGAGGGGCTCTTTCCGCTTTCGCGTTCGATGGAGGATCCGGCCGAACTCGAAGAAGAACGGCGGCTGTTTTATGTCGGTATCACGCGTGCCTGCAAAAAGCTGGTGCTTAGTTATGCCATGAGGCGCATGCGTTTTGGCGAGATGCTTTCGATCAAGTCACGTTTTGTGGATGAACTGCCCGAGGATTGTGTCGAATTCGATGACCGCACCTTCTCTTCATCGGAAACAGTATATACAACCGAAAGAGCTAAGAGCTATTCTGATGATGAGAGCCAGATTATACCGTCCAATGATAAGTATGCGAATCTGAAGGTCGGCAGGAGAATAATTCATCCCACCTGGGGTGAAGGCAAAATCATATCACGCCAGGGATCATCGGAAAGCACGACTGTGGAAGTATATTTTAAATGGGGCGGCAAAAAGAAGCTGTTTGCCAAATACGCCAACTTAAAGGTCGTGCGCTAAAATGCTACTCTTCTTCCTGCGGTATGGTTTCCATATGACGATGTTCGATCCTGACATCCTCCGGCAAGGTATCATATGGCCTTGCCGAAGCCTTCGGCTGTTTGCTGCTTTCATGATCGAAGGCCGTCAGGAACCAGTCAACCCACTGGAATATATCATTGCGTTTGACGTCCATACGCATGGCCCGCATCCGCTTCTCGCGTTCGCTTAATTCCATCGTATGTGCGCGGTAGATCGCATCGGCGGTCTCCTCGACATTGTACGGATTAACCATGATCGCCCCCTTGGAAAGCTGCTCTGCGGCTCCGGCAAATTCGCTCAGAATCAGGACACCGTTATTATCAATTGTGCTGGCGCAATATTCCTTGGCAACCAGGTTCATGCCATCACGCAGGGGCGTAATCAGGGCCACCTCACAGGCACGGTAGCATCCCAAGAGCTCGGTACGATCCAGTGAACGGTATACATATTGAATCGCCTGCCATCCGAATCGCGAAAAGCGCCCGTTAATCCGGCCGACCATACTATCCAGAATCTCCTTTAAGTTGCGATAGGCCGGTAAATGTGACCGGCTGGGAACCACAAGCTGCAATAATGAGACCTTGCCACACAGTTCGGGATATTTTTCAAGGGCCCGTTCAAAGGCCTTGAGTCTTTCGGGGATCCCTTTTGTATAATCCAGTCTGTCGACGCCCAGGATCAGGCTTTCCGCCTGGCAGCGGACATGAAGATTGCGGGCCTCTCGGGTGACCTCGACAGATTTTGCCTTTTCATTGAATTCATCATAATCTATGCTGATCGGGAAATGGCCGACCTTGATCACGCGCTGTCCGAAATGCATATCGGTATAGCGATATTTGGCATTGATTTCTATCTCAGGATGAATTTCCTTGGCGCCGCGCGTAAAATTGCGCCGATCGCGGTTGGTCTGAAATCCGACCAGGTCATATTCCAGGAGCCCGCGCACGATTTCGTTTTTCCAGGGCAGACGGCGCAACAGATCATAGTTCGGAAATGGTATATGCAGGAAAAAAGCCAACGGCTGATGCACGTTCATCTGCCTTAGATAATGCGCCACCATCAGGAGCTGGTAATCATGCACCCAGATTATATCCCCCGGTTTGGTAACCTCGATTATCTTCTCGGCGAAACGACGGTTAACCTGCTTATAGACTTCCCAGTTCTCCGTATCGAAATCACACTGACCCAGAAGATCATGAAACAGCGGCCAGACAGCCTCATTGGAAAATCCGCGATAATACTTCTTCTCTTCCTCGGGCGTAATTCGGATCGCTTTTAAGGTCATCTTACTACCTTCATTGTAGCGATCCAGTTCCGTCTGAACCTCATCGGTCAGCTCGCAGCCCGGCCATCCCAGCCAGATTCCACCGGTATCCTTGACGACAGGAGCAAGCGCAGTGACAAGGCCGCCAGAGCCCTGTTTGACACTTACATCTTCGCCGGAATTTTTTACAGCTATCGGGAGGCGGTTTGATACTACAAGAAGCCTTTTTCTGCTCCCTTTCCAGGTCAATTTATTCATTTTTTCTATCCCTCTTTAATTATTGGAATATGAACCTGCAAAGTCAAGCCCTATTCCCGGAATGCTTCCTTCGCTAAGCAAACCTACTTATGTTTCCACCCTGTAAGGCCTTAAAACGATAACTGTAATCATTTCAGATGCGGGCTTAATTGTGCCCATTATATTTATAACGCAGATAATTCTAAATTGTTCGCGTATATAAATTTCCGATAATCACAATAAGAATTGCAACAGGAGAAATAACTGAAATAGCTGGGATGCGGGGAGATAGTGATTTCTATTTTCTTTTTCGATGCATGCGGGCCTCGTGCCATCGTTCCAGAAAATCCAGCATTTCCTGAGGTGGTGTAAGCCACAAGTCAGCGGCGGTTTCACGATATTGTTCGCGTACAAGCACGGTAAGGCCACGCTTTTTCAGAGCTTCGAAAGCATCCTCATCGGTCAGGTCATCACCCAGATATGCGACCTCGGGGCTGGCCTGCGATTCAGCCAGTATCTTCTTAACTGCCTGACCCTTATCGGTTCCGGCGGCTTTTAATTCTATTCCGCATTCGAAATCCAGAAGCTTGAGATGGTACTCATCCTGAAGAGGTTGCCATTTCTGTATTATCTTTTCTTTGATCTGATTGGCCTTCTTTTCTTTCATTCCGCGCCAGTGAAAGGCCAGACCGGCCGGCTTTTCCTCGACGATATCCTTCAGACCTTCGTGCAGAGCCCATGTTGTGGCGCTTTTCAGGCCCAAAGTCTCGGACAGGCTAAGTTCACCCTGATGATAGCGCCCGTCCGGCATCAGCCGTTCCATACCATGCGAGCCCCATATTTCCGGATGATTGTCAAGTTTCAGAAGATTCACCAGTTCTTTTGCGCGGCGGCCGGTTACAATGATCATACGGGTATGGCGGGCACCGGCTATTTTGCTGAGCATTTCCCGCACGCCCGGGTACGGCACGGCCTCATCACGTTCGACTACAAACGGCGCAAGAGTGCCATCGTAATCAAGCATCAGAATCGGTCGCCCCGTTTGTTTTAGTGATTCGAAAAATTTATTGAGGTTCAGTTTATCATTGAGTATTTTCATTACAGTTTATTCAGTCACGAGATAATTAGCCAGGCCCCGTTTCAGGCCGAGCATAAGTGTTAGATATTCTCTAACATGGCGAGTAAGCAGAAAGTTCTCGCGAACGAATTCTTTGCCGGTCTCTCCCATATATTCGATTCTGTCGGGATGACGCAGCAGGTAGCTCATGCGCAGTGCCGCACCCTCCGGTGTGTCCACCAGGAAACCGGTATGATGATTGTGAATCTGCAGGCGAATCCCGCCCACATTGCCGCCGATCACCGGTTTTTGCTTCCAGAGCGCCTCGGTTACTGTCAGGCCGAAACCCTCCTGCAGTGATTTTTGGATAACGATTGTCGAACCGCGCTGGAGAGCATTGATTATGCGATGAGCATTGCCGGGAAGATTGAGAATGTGAATCTGCTCATGGCCATTGGCAGCTTCCTGTACTTCCTCGAGGACCATCTGCCCCTCAGGATCATCCGATGCTCCTCCCCCGGCCAGTACAAGTTCGGCATCGATAGTCTGGCGCAGCATCTGGAAAGCATCGATCACGCCAATCGGATCCTTGAACCTGTCAAAACGTGATATCTGGGTCAGGACCGGACGATCACGGCCTATGCCGTGTTTACCAAATACCTCATTGATTTCATTCTGGCTAAGATCGCAGTTTTTTTCGGACAAGGGATCGATGCTGGGGGCTATGATAAACTGCGGATGAGGCAGGCTGCGCGCGAAACTGGCCATGGAAAAGATGCTGGCATCATATTCACTGACCCTGGATTCGATATATTTCCAGGCCTTGCGGTAAGGACGGCTGACATCGATATGACAGCGCCAGATCCATTTTCCGCGACGATTGGGAAAATGCTGCAACAGCGCCGCCGGCTGTGGATCGTGGACAATTACAAAATCAGCATCCTCGAGCTTGTCATGCAACCGTTCGGCTGTGGCGCGATTGGTCTCCTCATAGACCTCGATCATCGATTTGGTGAGTGATACCGTTTTGCCCTGCAGGGCATTATGAAATGATTTGGTGGTGAAATAGAAATCCGGATTGCCGGTAATAACCTCCCATGAGGCATCCAGCCCCAGCTCATTCATCAGCCCTACAAGCCAGTCCAGGATTTCGGCCACGCCGCCGCCCACACGGGTGGAATTGATATGCACGACCTTGGCACCATTGAGGGCACCGGCAAGTTGCTTCAGAATCGAGATATTTATATGCCCGACTATCTTCTCGTAATCCGCCAGTGTGTTAGGCATTTAATGCCTCCTCTCCCAGTTCGGAGACAATGGCATCTTTCAGCGCCTTGCGAAGCTCATATAAGTTCATGAAATAGAAGTCTATCCGTGAGAAAGCATCAATCAGCCTGGTGTACTGGTGATTGTAATCCATCAGGTAGACCGAGAAATCATCAAGCCTGTTGGGGGTGCGTCGATGTGCCTCTGCAAAATGATAATACAGGCTGGAGTCACTCATAAAGGGAATATGCCGCACCAGTTCCTCCGGTGAACTGAGTTGTTTGCCGGTGTCGAATACCACGGTAACGGCCCGCATGAAATGGAAATCATCTCCCAGGTTGGCCGAGGGAATAAAATGCAGTTCGCTCAGGCGTTCATCGATAATCTCGATCACACGGACCCGAAATTCCTCGAGATTATTGAAGGAATATGGATTCAATATACCCAGTTGCTCGGCCAGCTTGCGTTCACCAAGATTCTGCACACACCAGACAGAAAAATCATTGCGGAATTCGGGATTATCAAAGGAGGGCCGGATAACCGTCTCGCAGAAATGATGATAAAGGCATTCGATCGGAGATACCGCCACCCGTTCCCTGAGTTCACGAATGTTCAGTGCCGAATCAACCCCGGCCATACGGGTAATCAGGGCGCAGTCGTTAACATTGAAAAAAGATTTGTCATTCATCCTGGAGTTATTCCCTGCAAATATATCCCATGAACATCTTAGTGTTCTATAATTTGTATCGTACTATCCATGTATTCCTTAACGGTCAAAGGCAGACATTATCCTGCCAATGCTATATAACAACCATTAATGTGAGAGTTCCAGTAAGAATGCAAATTGTTCAGTATCTGTAGGTTATGGAAAGCCACAGGGTGAGTTCATCGCTCTGGTCGTCAAAGCCCGGCGACAGGTCGACATCGATATTCTTCAGGTGAGCATCGACATAGGCATCAAACATGGAGTAAAAGACCGTGATGCCCAGGAACCAGATATGCTGATTGCGCAGATCACGGTAGCGGTCGAATTGCTGGAATTTGCTGAGACGCAATTCGGGGTCATCCTCATTGAGATACAAATCCTGGTACTTATCGGAACGGCGCCAGTAATAAGCGGTCTGGTAAATCAGAAGGCTCTCCCCTATTCCGATGATAGCGGCCTTAACATATTTGCCGTTGTAAAGCTGGCCCCATCCCGGCACAGCCATTGACCGCAACAGGGCGCCGGTGGGAGAATGGCTGTTCCCGCCTTCTGCAGGGCTATTATCCTGGGCATTAAGATGGCCCGTGGCAAAGGCAATCGTGACTATCAGAATCACCGTTAAAATCAAATAGCGCATCGCAGATATTATACAAAAAAGGCCTATTCAAACCCAATAAAACAGAAAAAATGTAGAGGGCTTGTACCGCCTTTTTGATCTTGACTTAGAAGCATGCAGGCTCCATATTGACAATGTTATGTTTTCAGAGGATTTATTAAAGCTCATAAAGCCGGAGACGAAGGTTTGTGTGCTGACGGGAGCCGGTGTTTCAGCCGAATCGGGTGTGCCGACATTCCGTGGCGAGGAAGGTCTCTGGAAGAAATTCCGGGCCGAGGAACTGGCCACGGTTGATGCATTTATGGCCAATCCGGAGTTGGTTTTATCCTGGTATCAGCATCGCCGTGATATCATTGACAATATCGAGCCCAACCCGGGTCATCACGCCCTGGCGCGTATGGAGAATTATTTTGATGAATTCAGCCTGATAACGCAGAATGTCGACGGGCTCCATCGCCAGGCGGGATCGCAAAATATCTACGAGCTGCATGGTAATATACTCAACAACAAGTGTTTTGAATGCGGACGCAAGATTGGGCGGGTCGATTTTAAAGAGGGCGATGAACTGCCACGCTGCGAATGCGGAGGTAGAGTTCGTCCCGATGTGGTCTGGTTCGGAGAGATGCTTCCGGTGGATATCCACCGCATGGCCGAAAAGAAAACCGCGCAATGTGACCTGTTTTTCTCTATTGGAACCTCGGCCATAGTCTATCCGGCGGCGGGACTTCCCATGACGGCCAAAAACATGGGCGCATACCTGGTGGAAATCAATGTCGAGAGGACCATGCTGTCAGCCTACGCCGATGAGGTTCTGCCGGGGCCCTCAGGAGAAATTCTTCCCAAATTAATCGAAGCGGCGGGTCTTGACGTATAACCTTTGAATATGAACGCAGCTTTGAAAGAGAACACCAGGATCCTGCTCGACCGTCTCAGGGATTGCGATATCTGTCCCCGCGAGTGCCATGTTGACCGTACAATGGGGCAAACCGGTATCTGTGGCCAGACCGACCGGGTCAAGATATCTTCGGCCAACCTGCATTACGGCGAGGAACCGCCCATTTCCGGCACAAACGGCAGTGGAACGATATTTCTGACCGGATGTAACCTGAAATGCGTCTACTGCCAGAATTATCCGATCAGCCAGATGCAGCATGGGGTCGAGGTCAGTCAGTTGACACTGGTGGACAAGATGCTGGGCCTGCAAAAGATGGGCGCGCATAATATAAATTTCGTCACACCCACACATTACGGGGCACAGATCGCAGATGCGATAGTCACTGCACGAGAAAAAGGCCTTAAAATTCCGATCGTTTATAATTCATCGGGGTATGAAAAGGTAGAGGTGCTGGAAACGATGCGGGGCCTGATCGATGTGTATATGCCGGATATGAGATACGGCGAGATGGAGGCGGCGGAATGCTATTCCTCGGCACCGGATTACCCGGAAGTGAACCGCAGGGCTATCGCCGAGATGCATCGCCAGGCAGGTGTGCTGGAACTGGATGATGACGGTATCGCGGTCAAGGGTCTTCTGATTCGTCACCTGGTACTGCCCAACAATCTTTCCGGCTCGGAGAAGATATTTAAATTTATTGCCGAGGAAATTTCCGAAGAAACCTATATATCGCTTATGTCACAGTATTTCCCGGCCTATCGCGCCGGTGAATTCGAGCGGATTTCCCGACGGTTGAATAAAAAGGAGTATCTTATTGCCAAAAGGCTAATGGAAAAGTATAATCTAACCAATGGCTGGTTTCAAAATGAGATCCTATCTTAAAGTTATTTCCGTGCTTGTGGCCCTGATCTTTTTATTCCAGGGCTGTGTATATTATAATCTCTTCTATCATGTCAAGAAGAATTTCAATGAAGCCGAGGATATGCGTGAAAAGAGCGGCAAAGATGAAGCCGGGAGGGCGGCCTCGCTTTATCAGCGCGCTGTTGAAAAAGCCTCGGTGGTGCTGACCGATCATCCGGATTCCAAGTATGTCGATGATGCGCTTTATATAATTGGAAAATCCTGGTATCACCTGGGCGATTACGGCCGTTCGGAACGCAAATTCCGCGAGCTTCTGGCCGCCTACCCGGAATCGGAATTCTATGAGCAGGCGCTTTTCTATCTGGGCAAATGCCGTGTCCAGCAGGAAGAATATATCCTCGCCCGTCAGGCATTCATACAGGTCGATTCAGTCACTGACAATGATAAATGGAAGGCCGAAGCGCAGTTCATGATCGGTGAAATCGAATTTCGCGAGGGCAATTTTGAACAGGCCGTAAAGTATTATTCGAGTTACCTTGACAAGTATGCGGGCGAGGAATCGGCCGCACAGGTGCAATACAAGATTGCGCAGACTTATGATTCTCTGGAACGGTATGAGGAATCCAAAGATGCCTATATGAAAGTCCAGAATTTCAGTCCGGATGACAGCCTTTATTTCCAGGCCTTTTTCAATGCCGGGGATTCATATTATGCTCTGGGTATGATCGATTCCGGCTATACCATCTTTGAGAATCTTGCCACCAATGAGCGCTATTATAGTCATGCCGGCCAGATCAGGCTCAAACTGGCCGAGGCGCAGGCAATCAAGGGTGATCTGGAAAGCGCAATCGAGGAATATGAAAAGATCACCAAAGAATTCGAAAAAACCGACGCCGCGGCGCATGCATATTTCAACATGGGCGAAATATACCTTCAGGAATTCGACAATCTGGAATCCGCCAGGGCAATGTATGATTCAGCCAAGGTGGCCTTCCGTCGTTCGGAGATTTACGAAACGGCTGTGGAACGCAGCGCCGATATAGCTCGTCTATCGCAATTCCGTGAGCAGGCATCGGCAGAGGACCTGGAAAAAGCAGCCGAAAGCCAGTATAGCCTGGCTGAGCTGTATCTCTTCGATTTAAACAATCCGGACACCGCCCTGACCGAGTTTCAGGCTGTCATTGACAGCTTCCCGGAAAGCCGCTATGCCGCCAAAGCCTATCTGGCCAAAGGTTTTATCTATAAAGAGCATAAGCGGATACCCGACAGCGCCCGTGAGGCATTCCTGACTGTACTGCGAGAATATCCCAGTACGGATTTCGTTGAAGAGGCCGCCGGCCAGCTTGCCGTAAGACTGGATACGATGGATATCGATTATGCCGGGAGGCGCTATGAACATGCTGAAAAGCTCCATTTCGAGGAAAACAATATTGATTCAGCCATGATAGTATATCAATCCATCATGGATGACTTCCCGGAATCGAAATACGCCCCCAAAGCCGCTTATGCCAAGGCCTGGCTGATTGAAAAATTCGCCCCGATTGAGGAATGGGATCCGGCCGATACCACATCCATTCCGGATTCCACCATAATCCTGGCCTGGCAGAATGTTATCGATGAATATGATGGCTCGGCTTATGCCGACTCCGCACGGGTCAAACTGGGATTGAAAGTCACCAGGAAACCACCGCCGCGTCCTCAGCCCCAGCCGGATCAGGACGATGTCAATGTTGATGCGGATACGACACTGATCGGCGAGGACAGGTTCGATCCATCCGAGGATTTCATGGAGGACAGCACTCGCTATCTGCTGGCCAACAGCCAGTACATCGACAGCCTGATCGACACTTTGCATGTGATTGACGGTGAGCCAACCAAAACGGGTGAGTTCATATACCCGCCATCGGCCTATTCGAGCAGGTTCGAGGGCTATGTCGGCTTTATGATCAAGATCGACTTCCTGGGTAAACCATCGGATTGGAGAATAATACAGTCATCTCATGTAAAAGAGATTGACGAAGCAGCTATCGAATCATTAAGATATACCGAATTCGATGTGGGTGAAATTCCCGTGGAGTATATAGATCAATGGCAATTTTACAGGATCAGAGTGGAGCTACCCCCCGAAATCAAGGGCCGACAATGATTTTCAATCCGCAGGTCCGGGTGGTAGAGAATATCAGGATTCTTCCCGATCTTCATCGCCTGACATGCGAATCGCAGCATATAGCCTCTCGCGCCCTTCCCGGGAATTTCGTGCAGGCCAGAGTAGGACGTGGACTGGACCCGATATTCAGGCGTCCGATGAGCATAAACAATGCTTATGATAACCGTTTCGACATGGTTTTCCGCCTTATCGGCAAAGGGACAAAAATCCTGGCAGAAACTGAAGTCGGCCAGATTATGGATATTCTGGGGCCATTGGGCAACAGCTTCCGGGTTCCGCAGGAAGATGAAAAGGCGGTCATGGTTGCCGGAGGTGTCGGCTATCCACCGCTGCATTTCTTCAGCAAATATCTGATCGAGCAAAAAAACTACCCCAAAGAAAATATCCTCTATCTGTTTGGCATGAGAAGTATCGGGGAACTGGCGATGGCCGAGGATGTGCTCGAGCTGGGGATCGAGACTTTGTTTTCCACCGATGACGGCACACATGGCTATCATGGTTTTGTGACAACATTGTTTGAAGAAATCTATGCCAAACGGCTCAGGCACGAGAAGATTCGTGTCTACACCTGTGGCCCGACCGCCATGATGAAACGTCTGGCGCAGATTGCATTGAGCTTCAGAATCCCGCTCCAGGTTTCGCTGGAGGGAGCTATGCCCTGCGGGGTGGGGACCTGCCTGGGGTGCGCGGTCAGGAAACGGGATGAGAACGACTATTACCGGGTCTGCAAGGAAGGTCCGGTATTTGATGCGGAAATGGTTGAATTATGAGTGACGGCCCCAATCTCGAAATCGAAATCTGTGGAATCAATTTCCGTAATCCGATCCTGACAGCCTCGGGGACATTCGGATACGGTGAGGAATTCAATGAAATAATCGATCTCTCCAAACTGGGCGGAATAGTCACAAAATCTATTACAAAGAGTCCCCGTCCGGGTCATCCGCCGCCGCGCACCTATGAGACCTCGGCCGGCATGCTCAATGCAATCGGGCTGGCCAATGTGGGCGTGGATCGCTTTATCGAAGAAAAAATCCCGTTTTTGGAAAAGCTTGATACACGCATAGTGGTCAATGTGGCCGGATTCTCCAAAGATGAGTATATCTACAGCGTGGAACGTCTCAACGACTGCGAGGGTATCGATATGCTCGAGATCAATATTTCCTGTCCCAATGTGGGCGCCGATGGTCTCGAGTTTTCATCGTCGGAAAAGGCCGCGCACAATCTGACCTCGACCTTAAAAAAGATTTCGCGTTATCCCCTGATGATCAAGCTTTCTCCTAATGTCACCAATATCGCGGCAATTGCCAGGGCGGCCGAGGATGCCGGTGCGGACTGCCTGTCTTTGATCAATACATTGGTTGGAATGGGAGTGAACCATTGGACTTTCCAGCCGGTTCTGACCAATACTACCGGCGGTTTATCCGGCCCGGCAATCAAACCGGTGGCATTGGCGAAAGTCTGGGCGGTTCACAACGCGGTCAAAATTCCCCTGGTGGGCATCGGCGGAATAATGAATCACCTGGATGTCGCCGAATTCATGATCGTGGGCGCATCGCTGGTTCAATTTGGAACGGCTAATTTTGTTAATCCCGATTGCACGGTAAAAGCGGCCGATGGATTGGCCGATTATCTTAAGCAAGTGGGAATATCCGATATATCTGAACTAATTGGAAAATTGGGTGGTAAAAATGAAATTCAAGGAAAGAATTTCTCAGCTTGTTCGGGATCGTAAATCATTGATTTGTGTCGGCCTCGATACGGATATCGAAAAAATCCCGGAGCATTTGAAATCAGAAAAAGACCCTATACTGGAATTCAACCAGCATATAATCAACGCAACCTCCGATATCTGCATCGCATATAAACCCAACCTGGCATTTTATGAATCGCTGGGCAGTCAGGGATGGGAGACGCTCAAGGCAACAATCAAGGCTGTACCTGAAGATGTACCCGTAATTGTTGATGCCAAACGGGGCGATATCGGCAACAGCTCCAGGATGTACGCCCAGGCGATTTTTGATTACCTTGGAGCCGACGGTACCACTGTCTCGCCCTACCTTGGCGAGGATTCATTAGCGCCGTTTTTTGAATACAAGGACAAATTCGCCTTTGTCCTGGCGCTGACCTCCAATCCCAGTTCGCAGGATTTCCAGCTTCTGGACTGCGGCGGTCGGCTTTTATATCAGATTGTGGCTGAAACTGTCCAGAAATGGAATAAAAATGACAACCTGGGTCTTGTGGTCGGTGCGCCTCATCCGGATAAAATCAAGGAGTTGCGCGACATCTCCGGCAATCTGCCGTTTCTGATACCCGGCGTGGGTGCGCAGGGCGGTGACCTGGAAGCCTCGGCCAAATATGGCACTGATAACGGCAAATCGATCGCCCTGATCAATGTCAGCAGATCGGTGATCTATGCTTCCGATGGTCCGGATTTCGCCGAGAAAGCCCGCGAGGAAGTCCAGAGACTCAATCGTGAGCTGGCCGAATTCGAAATCTTTAAAAAGTCCTAAATCCGATTATCCCATAAACTGATGTGTTGGATAAAACTGTCAGACAGATAGCGTATCTCTGGATAATCCTGATCTGCGCTTTATATCTGCTCTCCCCGCTATTTCCCGACATGCGCCTGTGGGGCATAAATCATCTTAGATTCGCCGATTCGATCGCGCCTGCGCTGGCCGTAATATTTATGGCAGTATCCTTTTTGCCGCAATTCCGGGATGGCTTTCATCGAATTGTCAATCGCCTGCATAGCGGCTATCTTTCAGCCGACAAAGACATATATCTGGGATTCTCTGTATGTATCTATATCTTCAGCGTTGCCATATTTTACATATTCAGGACCACAGTTCATCTGCTGGGTGATGGTTACCTGCGCGGCGATGAAATCCGGGCAGGTTTCTCAAGGCTATCCCTTCCCACAGAACCATTGGACAGCATTATCCACTGGATAATGTATAAAATTCTCGGCCCGCTTACCGGCTGGGGCGTTCATCAGGTCTTCGAGCTTTCCAGCGCGATAATCGGTGGTTTTTTTGTTCTGGCGATTCTGAACCTGACCAGGCCATCAGGAAAAATCAGCATCTCCCCGCTACTGATCTTTCTTGGTCTGGGGGGGATTTTTTTCTATTTCGGTTACGAGGAATCATACAGCCTGCTGTTCATGGGCCTGTTTATTTATCTGATCTATGCATACCGGTTTCTGAAGGGTGAAAATTGTTATGGATGCCTTATGCTGATATTTACAGTGACCTTTTTTACTCATTTCTCAAGCATTTATATCCTGCCCTCATACCTGTTTTTGATTGCAGTGGCAATTAAAGAGCGTAAAATCGGCCGAAATCACATTATCCTCTCGCTGGCATCATTGCTGCTCATAGCCGGTGGATTTATCTATCTGCATTATTTCTATCGTCCCGAGTTCTTCACCGAGCATGCCGGTTTCCTGCTACCTTTCGGGTTCGATGGTTACAAGCTCTTTTCCCCTGCTCATCTGATGGATATTGTCAACAACTACCTGCTGTCAGGCACACTTGCTGTCCTGCTTATACCTTTGATTATTCTAAGTGGTGTATTTGGAAAGCTGAACAGGGATATAAAGATATTCGCATTAATATTGATAATCCAGTCAATCGGATTTGTGCTTTTCTTCGATCCCAAGCTGGGGCTGGCGAGAGACTGGGACCTGTTTTCATCAACGGGTATTTTAGCTGTATTTGCGGTTTACATATTTTTCACCGAGGATGAGGACATATCCCGGAAATTCGGTGGGATTATGCGAACTGCCACACTGGTCACCCTGGTATTTACTGTATCATACATCGGCATAAACAGCAGCTACAATCGCTCAATTGAAAGGTTCGAGGATATTCTGCGGTTCTATGATCAGCGCAGCGCCTATGGCTATGAAACGCTGGGCGGCCAGTACGTCGCTACTATCGCAGCCGCGAGGATCTTTACAAGGCAATCGAAAGCTACAAGCAAGCTTTTAAGAAGGTCCCCAATCCGCGACATATGCTGGATATCAGCTCGACCTTTGATGTCTTTTATCACAATTATAATGATCCATCATTGAAACGGATTTTCATCGACTCAATAGCACATTATGCCTCGCGCGCATTGGCTATCGACAGCACCTCGATAGGCGCACACGATTTTCTGGCAACTGCTGAAATTTATAAAGGCAACCTGAATCGAGCGGCTGAAATCTACGAAAGATTGCTCAAATATGAGTCCGACTATGACCGTGCTTATCTGGCGCTGGGACGGATATACTATCATCAAGGCAATGAAAAAGCGGCGCAATATTACCTTAATGAATATCTCAGACGGGTACCGGAATCCGAATCTCATAAGCATATTGAAGAAATGCTCCAAAATCTACGATAATGTTTATATTGGAACATTCGTGCCGTATTTAGTATCTAAGAAGTGGAAAGCCGATTGTATAACGGCTATATATTGTATTGAAGTAAAAATTTTGGAGAAAAATAAAAATGGAAGCTGTAACGTCAAAACCTGACACTAAAACAAAAGAGGTAACATTACTGCCAATCAAGGGTATGGTTGTATATCCTTACCTGGTAATGCCTTTGATGATTTCCAATCAGAAATATGCCAAGATGGTGGATGAGGCATTGCTGGAGGGCAAAACAATCGGCCTGTTTACCCAGAAGCCGGATTCTATTACAGAAGAAGGTGAGGACAATATTTACAAAATCGGAACCAGCGCATCGATTTTGAAGATGCTGCGTTTTCCCGATGGTTCGGTGCGTTTTCTGGTTCAAGGCCTTTCCAGAATCAGGCTGATAAAGATTACCTCCAGTGATCCCTATCTTACGGCCGAGGTGGAGGAGATCGAGGAAGAGACCAGGAAAGATGTCAAGCTGGAGGCATTGACACGCAATGTTCATGAGATATTGCGAAAGGTCACCGACCTGGCGCCATATCTTTCGGAAGAAAACTATGTCTCCGCCATAAATCAGGATAATGCTTCCAAGCTGGCCGATTTTGTGGCTTCCAATTTAAATTTGAATATACAGCAGAAACAGGAAATACTTGAAGTAACAAATGTCCGCAAGAGGCTGGAAAAACTCCTGGCTCATCTGAATAAGGAATATGAGGTCCTGGAGCTTTCCAAGAAAATCCAGGCCGATGCTGCCAGCGAAATGGGCAAGCTTCAGAAGGAATATATCCTCAAAGAACAGCTCAAGGCCATCCAGAAAGAGCTGGGCATGGGTGATGAGCGTTCCGAGGAAATCGATGAATTCAGGAAGAAGATCGAGGAAGCCGGGATGCCTGAGGTCGCTCAGGAGGCGGCCGAAAAGGAACTGGACCGCCTGGCCCGCATGAATCCATCCTCGGCCGAATATACTGTCGCGCGAACATATATCGACTGGATGGTTACGATACCGTGGCAGAAGGAATCCGAGGATATGCTCGATATCAGCAAAGCTGAAAAGATTCTCGATGAAGATCATTATGATCTTGAGAAAGTAAAGGAACGTATCCTGGAATATCTGGCCGTGCGCAAGCTGAAGACCGATATAAAAGGCCCGATTCTCTGTTTTGTGGGCCCTCCCGGGGTTGGCAAAACATCGCTGGGACGGTCGATTGCGCGGGCATTGGGCAGGAAATTCGAACGGATATCATTGGGCGGAATGCATGATGAGGCCGAAATCCGGGGTCATCGCAGAACCTATATCGGATCAATGCCCGGCCGCGTCATCCAAAGCATCAGACGTGCCGGCACAAAGAATCCGGTATTTATGCTGGATGAAATCGATAAGGTCGGCAAGGACTTCCGCGGCGACCCGGCCAGCGCCCTTCTGGAGGTGCTCGATCCGGAACAGAACGATACATTTTCGGATCATTATCTGGATGTGCCTTTTGATCTTTCCAAGGTGATGTTCATAACGACTGCAAATATTCTGGATACTATTCCGGATGTGCTTCGTGACCGCATGGAAATTATTCGTATTCCCGGCTACACGGACCTTGAAAAGACACAAATTGCCAAGCGCTTTTTAATGCCCCGTGAACTCAATGAGCATGGATTGACCAAAAAGGATCTCAAGATTACCGATGCGGCTCTTCGGAAAGTGATTAACGATTACACCCGTGAATCCGGTCTTCGCAACCTGGATCGCGAGCTGGCCACAATCTGCCGCAAGGTAGCCAAGAATGTGGCTGTGGGTAAGAAGGGCAAGGTCAATGTCGGGGTCGAAAGTGTGCATAAATACCTGGGCCCGCCTAAATTCGTGCGCGAACTGGTCGAACGAACCGAAAGAATCGGCGTGGTGCCGGGTCTGGCCTGGACCCAGACAGGTGGCGAAGTGCTGTTTGTCGAGGCCACCAAGATGAAAGGCAAGGGCAATCTTTCGCTCACGGGTCATCTGGGTGATGTCATGAAAGAATCGGTTCATGCCGCCTATTCTTATGTCAAATCGATCGCTGATGATCTTGGAATTGACGATGATGAATTCGGCAAGGTCGATGTGCATGTACACGTCCCCTCGGGAGCTGTGCCCAAAGACGGGCCCTCGGCGGGAATTGTCATGGCCACTGCGATTGCCTCGCTTTTCTCCGGGCGGACGGTCAAGACCAGGCTGGCGATGACCGGCGAGATAACATTGCGAGGGATGCTTCTGCCGATCGGCGGTTTAAAAGAGAAATCACTGGGCGCCTACAGGGCCGGAATCAACATGATTGTGCTGCCTGAACAGAATGAAAAAGATATTTTCGATCTGCCCAAGGAGCTCAAGAGCAAGATGAAATATAAATTCGTGAAAACAATCGATGAGGCACTGAAACTTGCTCTCAGCCCTGAGAAGAAAAAGAAAAAGGCAACGGCCAAAAAGAAGAAGAGATAGATTGAGTTTATGGAAACCGGCGGATTGGATAATTCACCGGTTTTCTTATTATATCTAAAACATCTATCACAGCGGGTTAGCATCCTGATATGCCGCCATTGGCAGGATCGTATGACTGTGACTCCTGCCCTACAAGATTCAAGTAACATACCGGCCCAAAGCCAGGCTTGAGCCGACCGCCCACCGCAAACATGCAAAAAATCCCGAAATAGTTGATGAAAAGCGCAACAATTATTATCTTCTATTGTTATATCCAGTTAACATGAAAATCGAATCTGCGGTCAGGTATAAAACTCTGTCCCCGGATACGACAGGACCGATCACAACAGTCGCTTGCAATCGGGCATAAAAGGAGGATTTTCGATGCCTGAAAAAGTCAGTTTTTATAAACAGGTAAATCAGTATTTTGATAAGGCCTCTGCGTTTACCAGGCATGAGCCGGGTCTTTTGCGCCAGATCAAAATCTGCAACAGCGTCTACCATATGACCTTCCCGGTCAAGCGCGATAATGGGAAGATTGAAGCGATACATGCCTGGCGTGCCGAACACAGCCATCACCGCCTGCCGGTCAAGGGTGGAATCAGGTACAGCCTGGATGTTAATGAGGACGAGGTCATGGCCCTGGCCGCGCTTATGACCTACAAATGCTCAATTGTCAGCGTGCCATTTGGCGGCGCCAAGGGCGGAATAAAGATCGACCGCAGAAACTACTCGGAGGCCGAGCTGGAAAGAATTACCCGAAGATATGCTTTTGAGATGACCAAGAAGGGATTTTTGGGACCGGGTGTTGATGTTCCTGCCCCCGATTACGGTACCGGGCAGAAAGAGATGGCCTGGATTGCCGATACCTATCGCGCGATAACAACCGAGGCTCTCGAGGCTCCCGCCTGCGTGACAGGCAAACCGATCAGCCAGGGCGGAGTGCAGGGCCGTGTCGAGGCCACCGGCCGTGGAGTATTTTTCGGCATCCGCGAGGCCTGCTCCGATGCCGAGGATATGAAAAAACTGGGACTGTCATTCGGAATAATCGGCAAAACAGTTGTAGTGCAAGGTCTCGGTAATGTCGGTTATCATGCCGCAAAATTCCTGCAGGAGGCGGGGGCGATTATTATCGGCCTGGCCGAATACGAGGGCGCGATTTACAGCGAAAAAGGTTTGAATGTCGATGATGTCGTGGTTCATCGCAAGGAAACCGGCTCGATACTTGATTTCCCCGGCGCAAAAAATATAGAGAACACATTTGAAGCACTGGAACTGCCCTGCGACATACTTGTGCCAGCCGCTCTTGAAAACCAGATTACAATTGAAAATGCGCCACAGATCAGGGCCAAGATAATTGCTGAGGCCGCCAATGGTCCGGTCAGCGCCGATGCCAATGATTATCTCGATGAGCGCGGGGTGATGATTATCCCGGATACATATCTCAATGCCGGCGGTGTTACCGTTTCCTATTTCGAATGGCTCAAAAATCTCTCGCATGTCCGCTTCGGCAGAATGGGCCGTAGATTCGAGGAAACCACCCAGCGTCGTATCCTGACAGCGATTGAAAAAGCCACCGGCAAGCAATTCTCCGATCAGGAATGGACCGATATGCTGCATGGCGCCCGTGAGCTGGACCTGGTCAATTCGGGGCTCGAGGATACAATGATTGACGCATACCAGAGAATCAGGGAAACCAGGAAAAGACATGGTGATAAGATCGATCTGCGTACATCTTCATTTATTAACGCGATTGATTTGATCGCCAATTCTTATATGGAACTGGGTATATTCCCGTAAAGCATAAATACGATTATTATGCAGGGCTTTTCACTTGTATGGAAAGCCCTTTCTTTTTGGTGCAAACCGTCCGGGAAACTTCTCCAAACCGCATTTGTTTAAGCAACTGGCAGACATATATGACTACTTTTATAAAATTCAGACAACATCATTCAAAGGCAATCAAATGAAAATCCGCATCATGGTGTTGACTCTACTCAGTTTTCTGGTATCATTAGCACTAATATCCTGCAACGCGCAGGCGGAAAATGACGGCAAGGGTGGTGAAGATTACATGGTAGACAGCTTTCTTGAAGGCAAAACCAATGCTCCCGAATTCCCGCGCGGCCTGGACTGGCTGAACACTGACAGGGACCTTAAATTATCCGACTTCAGGGGCAAAATCATACTTCTCGATTTCTGGACATTTTGTTGTATTAACTGCATGCATGTGATTCCCGACCTGAAAAAGCTGGAAGAGAAATATGCCGAAGAACTGGTGGTTATCGGAGTTCATTCGGCCAAATTCGAAAATGAAAAAGAAACCGAGGCGATTCGCCAGGCGATCCTGCGCTATGAAATAGAGCATCCTGTAGTCAATGACAACGAGTTTAAGATCTGGAGCCAGTACGGTGTTCAGGCCTGGCCCTCATTCGTGTTGATAAATCCAAAAGGTAAGATTATCGGCGTCCATTCCGGCGAAGGCATATATGAACCATTCAACAAGGTCATCGGCGATGCTGTCGAGTATTTCGGCGATAAGGGCGTTCTCAGGCCTGGGCCACTCGGCCTTGATCTGGAAAAGCAGGATGCACCTAATACGGTGCTGGCATTTCCCGGCAAGGTGAAGACAGATTCCGCTTCAAATCGTGTCATCATCACCGATTCGAATAACGACAGAATTATTATCACTGATCCTGATGGAAAGATCCTTGAGGTTATCGGAAGCGGTGTGCCCGGCAATACGGACGGTTCATTCGAGGAAGCGCGATTCTTCCATCCCCAGGGCACATATATGGATGGAGATATTCTGTATATAGCGGATACGGAAAATCACACAATCAGGAAAGCCGACCTGAAGACTCGAACAGTTACCACAATATTCGGATGCGGCCAGCAGGCCCGTGAATATAATAAAGCAGGCCATGGCGCCGAGATCTGCCTCAACTCACCCTGGGATCTTTTGAAAATCGGTGACAAGCTGTACATTGCAATGGCCGGATCGCATCAACTCTGGGTGGCTGATCTAAAAACCGAAAAAGCGCAACCATTTGCGGGATCATCCCGTGAGGCGCTAATCGATGGCCCGCATGCCAATGCCGCACTGGCCCAGCCCTCGGGAATCACCACCGATGGCAAAAAGCTCTATTTTGCCGACAGTGAGATAAGCGCGATCAGGTCGGCCGATATCGATCCTGACGGCGAAGTCAGCACGATAATTGGCGAGGGGTTGTTCGATTTTGGCGATATTGACGGCGATTATACTGTGGCCCGGTTGCAGCATCCGCTGGGAGTAGTGTATCATGACGGCCTGTTATATATTGCCGATACATACAATTCAAGGATCAAGACCATCAAACCCAAAAAGCGAACCAGCCAGGCTTACGCCGGTACAGGTGAATCCGGCTACAAGGATGGTTCCTTAGCCGAGGCAAATTTTTTTGAGCCGGGCGGTCTTTCGATTTTAAACGGCAAAATCTATGTGGCCGATGTCAATAATCATTCGATCCGCGTGATCGATATGGCATCCGAAATGGTCTCAACCCTTCAGCTATCCAATCTGGACAAGCTCAACCGGGGCAAGAGTGAAGAGTTTGTCGGACGGGTGATTGAATTACAGCCGAAAAAGATCAAACCGGGTGAGGGTATGATAATGCTCGACTTCAATCTTCCCGAGGGTTATAAATATATCGATAATGCACCATTTATGCTGAACTACAGCTCATCCAATGGTGACTTTCTGGAATTCACAAAGTCATCCGATGAAGTCAGCTCCAACGGCCATAATTTTCCGCTGGAAATCCCGGCCCGTGCGCAGAAAGGCGAAACAGACCTGGAATTCGATGCCATTGTATATTTTTGCAGTGATGATTCCGGGGTATGTATGGTGGACAATCTAAAAGTAAAGGTGCCCGTCGAAATTAACGAATCAGGCACCTCGGAACTTTCTATCAATATCGATATATCAGCGGGAAAATAGCCGCTTAACGTTCTTCCTTGAACAGCACATGTTTGCGGATGATCGGGTCGTATTTCTTCAACTGCATACGATCCGGATCATTGCGCTTGTTCTTGAATGTGTGATAGACATACGGGCTCTCAGTCGATCTCATCTTGATATGAACGCGTATATCTTTTTTCTTCTTGGCCATTGCAAACCTCTCTATTTAACTACATTTTTTCAATATACCAATGCCCCGGTATGCTTCCCGGAATAATACATCGTGGGGCACACCTCGACCGGCATAATTTAATCACAATTCCGAATCTGTCAAGCGCATTTACATGATGCGTCAATTCAAAGCGGACACATCAAAATTCAACTCATTGATTTATAACAACATAAAGGAAAAGGCCAGTCCGGGCCCAAAATACTCGATAAAAAAAATGGATATAAGCGGCATAAATTCGTTTATAAACAATAAATACCGGCACGGACAGCAACTGGCCATCATCAACAGATTTTTATTTCCAACGGCAAAAATTTTTGTAAGATTTGTGGGAAATGCACAGGAGGTTTTATGAAAAGGCTCTTCTTTTCATCGGTAATTATAGCTTTTATCCTGATAATCGGCTGCAGCAGCCGGACAACCGAACCGCAGCCGGTACCAATCCAACTATCCGCCGCAGAAAAGGCAATGGTATCATCATCAAACAGCTTTGCATTCGATATATTCTCGGAAGTCATTACCCGGGAAGAGCCTGACAGCAATGTGTTCATCTCCCCCCTGAGCATCTCCTACGCGCTGGGTATGACCTACAACGGTGCGAGGACAACTACCGAAGAGGCTATGCGCAATGTTCTCGGCTATGGTGATTTGACCAATCAGGAGATAAATGAATCTTATCTCAACCTGACCAATGCCCTGATCAAAGCCGATCCAAAAGTCACGATGGAAATCGCCAACTCGATCTGGTATCGTGAGGGGTTTCAGGTAGAACAGGATTTCATGGGGATCAACAGCCAGTATTTCGACGCCGAGGTTAAGGGTCTCAATTTCGATGATGCCGGTGCCGTGAATACTATAAACGACTGGGTCAGCCGCAAAACCCATGAAAAGATCAGGGAAATCATCGATCCCCCGATACCGTCGGAAATGATCATGTACCTTGTGAATGCCATATATTTCAAGGCTGACTGGCATTTTCAATTTGACAAGAAATACACCGCTGAAAAGCCGTTCTATACTCCCTGGGGAACCGAGAGCGCAGAATTGATGGCACAAAAGGCCAGATACAATTATTACGCCGAGGATGATTTTCAGGCTGTCGAGCTTCCCTACGGTGATGCCGAATTCGCCATGACGGTTTTCCTGCCGTCAGCCAACAGCTCGGTTAATGAATTCATCCAGGACTTCGATCAGGCCAAATGGGAAGATTACAGAAACGGCATCTCGGAGGATTCTGTGGAGCTCTGGCTTCCAAAAATCAAGCTGGAGTACAAAAACAACCTGAGTCCTGAGTTAAAACAGCTTGGTATGGAAATCGCCTTCGATCCCTATGATGCGGATTTTCGTGGCATCAATCCGCAAGGCGGCATTTTTATCAGCGAGGTGATACACAAGACCTTCGTGCAGGTGGATGAAAAAGGTACCGAGGCGGCCGCGGTAACATCAGTGGGCATGGGCACGGTCTCTATGCCGAAATATTATGTTTTCCGGGCCGATCATCCTTTCGTGTTCGTGATTCATGAAAAACAATCCGACGCTATTCTGTTTATGGGAAAGATCACCAACCCGACCTGGGATTAATAGATCATTTTCTGACACAAAATGATTCCCAAAACGAAACCCCTATTTTAAATTACCGTTTACCATAATAGTGGATCAATTCTATCTTCTTTATATTGCATTCATTAGCAAAGGAGCTTATATGAGCGAAGTAAACGGGCATTTTGTCTGGTACGATTTGATGGCCAGGGATCCGAAGGGAGCGGAGGATTTCTATCAGAAGGTAATCGGCTGGTCATACACCGACTATCCAATGGAAAACATGACCTATCGTATGATCAAACCTGGTGAGGAGCATATTGGGGGTATAGTCGGTCTCGAGCAGCAGGAGGTCCCGGCCCATTGGTTGTCGTATATTCAGGTCCCGGATGTTGACGAAGCCTGCAAACGCGCCAGTGAAATGGGCGGGCATGTATCTCATCCGCCGACAGATATCCCCGAAGTGGGCCGTTTCGCGGTTGTTACCGATCCCCAGGGCGGGACATTCAGCCCCTTCACACCCCTAAAGAGCGGTGAATCGGTACCTGAGGGTAACGGTACGGTTGCATGGCGCGAATTGATCACCTCCGATCCGGAAGCCGCACGGGATTTCTATGCCAATCTGATCGGCTGGGAGCAGGATCAGATGAAGATTGGCGATGATGATTATGTTATGTTTAAAAGCGGCGGGAATTTTATCGGCGGGTTGATTATGAAGCCGATTCCCAGGGAGCAGGCTCAACCACTATGGATTCCCTATTTCCAGGTCGAAGATGTCGATGATGCCTGTAAAACCGCTGAAGAGAATGGTGGTCGGATTCAATACCAGCCGACTGATATTCCCGATATTGGAAGGTTTGCCATAATGGCCGATCCGGATGGGGCCACATTTGCTGTGTTTACTCCCGAAAAGAAAGACAATTAAGTAAACGTCATGATATATTTAGCCGCCGGCATCGAGGACAGTTACCTCGCCGGCGGTAACTTTCAGTTTTTCTTTGCGGTGTTTAACCAGCAGGGCGCCATCCTCGCCGATATCATAGACCTCGGCCTGAATAACTTTCCTGCCCACTTTCAGCTTAACTTTCCGTCCCAGCATGAGTGAATGCTTTTTAACCCGGGCCAGAAACGGCTTGAGGCCCTTTTTACAGAAAGCATTATAGTACTTCTCGAACTTTTCCAGAAAATCCCGTAACAGTTCAATACGGTTGATTTCCTCGCCATATTCTTCGCGAATTGAAGTTGCCAGCTTGCGAATATTGGCCGGAAATTTACTGGTCAGCGTGTTGACATTTATCCCGATCCCAACGACCACAAAATTAACCTTGCCCTTCTCCGCATCCAGTTCTGTCAGAATTCCGGTCGCCTTGCGGCCATCGATTAAGACATCATTGGGCCATTTTATCTGCGAATGAAGTTTATATTTCGAGCGCAGGATTTCGCTCAGGGTCAGGGCCGACAGTATCGATAAGCTGGGCGCGTTTGAGGGGTCGATATCAGGACGTAGTACCATGGAAAACCACAGGCCGACCTTCTGGGGTGAATGCCATGACCGTCCCAGGCGTCCCTTGCCGCCGCGCTGTTTTTCGGATATCACGATAGTGCCCTCTGATGCTCCCTCAGCCGCCAGATTGTGGGCTATCAGGTTGGTTGATGATACGGAATAATGTGATTCGATCTTTCTGCCCAAAAATTTCGTTTTCAGGCCATACCTGATCTCGAATGGAAAGATGGCATCCGGAGCCGACTTGAACCTGATATTGGAAGTAGCATCCATAACGAAACGATAACCCCAGGTGGAAAGTCCGCCAATTGTTTCGCGCACGATAGTCGGGCTCAAATTCAGCTTTTCCGAAAGCTCCTTGAGAGAGAAATATTTTTCCTTATTGTCCCGCAGATGGTACAGGACAGGTTCGAGATAATCGGAAACGTCTATATGTCCCTTACCCGGCATAGGCTTCGATTTCCATGCTGAGGTCAAGCGCCGGAGCAGAATGTGTCAGCTTGCCGATTGATATAAAGTCCACACCGCTTGCGGCAACCCTGTTGATATTTTTCAGGCTGACATTCCCGGATGCCTCGGTTTCTATCTTCGTATTATGGGATTTGATCAGTTCCACCGCTTTTTTCATACGGGCCGGGGTCATATTATCGAGCATAATCCGGTCGGGATTCAGATTCAGCGCTTCGCGAATATGGGCCATGGTTTTGCATTCCACTTCGATTTTGATACGTTTTTGCCCGCGATGCCTGCGACAGGCGCGAATCGCCTCACTTACCGAACCGGCCGCCTCGATATGATTGTCCTTGATCAGGAACATATCGAACAGCCCGATGCGATGATTCTCTCCCCCGCCGCATTTGACGGCATACTTTTCCAGAAGTCGCAGGCCCGGCGTGGTTTTGCGTGTATCCAGAATTGTGGCATCAGTGCCCTTAATCTTTGCCGCGAATTGAGCGGTCAGGGTGGCAATACCCGATAGATGCATGAGGAAATTCAGGGCGGTCCGTTCGCCAGTCAGAAGGATTTTCATATCAGCCTTGATTTCGGCAATTTTAGTGCCCTTTTTGACAGTATTGCCGTCGGATACAAGCTCGCGATATTCTACATTCTTGGTCAGGAACTTAAACACCTCGCGGGCCGCTTCCTGTCCGCAGATAATACCGTCCTGCTTGGCCCTGATTACCGCATGGGCTTTCTTTCTGCTCGAAATAATTGCCTGCGTGGTGATATCGCCGGGACCCTTATCCTCCAGAATGGCGTTTTTAATTAGATGATTGAGCGTTTTGCGATCGATTTTCATAAGCTTAAAGAATATCGATCAAAGCATCGCAAGTCAATCAGAAAATATTTGACGATTCGCATTCAGCCTGTAAATTAAGAGAAGAGGTGTGCTGATTTGAGCGAACATTTCGACGAACAAAAGTGCGAAAAATCGGGGCGATCCGGAGACCTGTGCTGGGTGTTTCAGCCTGATGGCTCCGCGGGAGCTTCCAATTTTTCGCTCAAGGAAACTATAAACCGCTGTTTGAAATGCCCTTCATTCGAGAAGGCCATCCAGCGTTCCACCGGACGGCGCGAATCCGACCGCCTGCTGACCCTTACCCTGCATCGGCTTCTGGGACAGCTGGTCGATTATGATACCGAACTGACCTCGATTACAAATTCGCTGGAAAGGCGTGTGGATGAGCTTGCTGTGGTTAAGTCGGTTTCCGAGGCACTTCTTAAGACACAGGACCTTAAGAAGGTCATGCTGATCACATTGACCGGCGTAACGAGCGGCGAGGGTTTCGGGTTTAACCGTGCCATGGTATTTCTGGTCAATACTCATCGCAACAGCCTGGATGGCCAGCTTGGGTTGGGGCATGTCGATGTGGCCGAGGCGCCACGGGTCTGGAATCATATCTCGGAACAGCACCTGACATTCAATGAGCTCGTGGATCATATCCTGGGCACCGAATCGAGTGATATTATTGATAACGACCTGACTCGTGAGATAGAACAGATCTCGATCCCGATACTGCCCGATCAGGGGGTATTGATAGAATCGGTAATTGAGAAGGAATCTTTCAATATCGAAAAAGGTTCACAGGATATCATAATCAATCCGGAATTGGGTAAAATTCTTGAGGGCATCCCTTTTGCGGTGGTGCCGCTGATCAGTGAGTCCCGTGTGCTGGGTGTGATCGTGGCCGATAATTCGGTCAATAATAATCCGATCAAATCGGAGGATGTGGTAACATTGGAGACGCTGGCCAACCATACTGCCGGCAAAATCGAAAATGCCCTGCTCCATCAGAAGCTTGAGGCCCGATTTGCGGAACTGGAACATGTGCACAGCCTCTTGAAAGACAATCAGAAATATATGGTCGAATCGGAAAGGCTGGCCGACCTGGGGCTTCTGGCGACCACAGTGGCCCATGAGATCAAAACCCCGCTGGCCACGATTGGCGGCTATGCCGCTCGGGTGCTCAGAAAGATCGATAATGGCAAGGCCGACCGGCGTGATGTGGAGATCATTTGCGATGAGATCCGGCGCCTGGAGAGAATCTGCCGCGAGATTCTGGATTATTCGCAAAGAAACCAGTTGAACCTGGTCAAATACGATCTTAATCAGATCATAAACGAAACATTGGAGCGTGAAAAAAGTAAACTGAAATACCAGAATATTTCCTTTAAAACGAATTTACATTCCGGCAAACTTGCGGTGCTGTCAGACAAGGATCGTCTCATGCAGGTACTTTACAATCTCATTCAAAATGCCGCAGAGGCGATGGAAAACGGCGGAAGGATAACAGTCAAGACGGGCCGGAATGGGGATTATGTCTATTTCCAGATTAGCGATAATGGCTGTGGCATGGATGATGAGATCCAGAGCAAACTGTTTACGCCGTTTTTTACAAATAAGCGCAAGGGCACCGGCCTGGGATTGCCGGTTTCCAAGAAGATCATCGACGATCATGGTGGCAATATCAATGTTGAATCCGAGGCCGAAAAAGGCACATGTTTCACGGTAAGTTTGCCGGCCGCCAAAGCGGATTAAAATTAGTTATTGCCAGATTGCAAAAATGGAGTATAATGCAACTGGAGAGGAGTGTTTAACATGAACAGGGTATTAATAGTAGAAGACGAGCCTAACCTGTTGAACCTATACAGGTTGGAGCTCGAAGACGAGGGCTACAATGTAGCCACGGCGGCCAATGGACGGGCGGCCCTGGACATGGCCACCAGTTTTGATCCCGATCTTGTGATTTTGGATATTAAGCTGGGCGATGTCGAGGGACTGGATGTGCTCCAGCAGCTTAAATCAACTTATAAGAGCAAACCGGTTATTTTGAATTCCGCCTATTCGCATTATAAAAATGAGTTTACCTCATGGCTGGCTGATGCTTATGTCACCAAATCGAGCGACCTCTCCGAGTTAAAAAGCAAAATCAGCGAGTTGCTTACTCCATTGCCATCGGATAATTAACATTCATGTTATAATTTAATTAAAACCCGCCAAGGCGGGTTTTTTTATTGCGCATCACGAAATAGTTTACTAAAATTGGACTGGCAAAATTAGATTTTTTTGGCAAGTTAACAGAGCAAACAAAAAGCCTTTTTACATATTGATTAGAACATGGACCCTTTACGCCTTTTCAGAGATCTTTCCAACGAGTTAAATGCTGTTAAAAACCGAGTTAGGAATCTAATCGGAGACGCTCATTGGCCAAGTGATGGGATTTGGAAAGAAAGCGTACTCAGATCAATACTCCGTAATTATTTGCCAAATTCATGGGCAATTGGCACAGGTTTTATAGTTACAACAGAGGGGACAAGCTCCCAAATCGACATTATGATATGCGATGATTCTGCTCCAATCATTTTTAAAGATGCCGATTTCATTGTTACAACGCCTGATTGCGTTCGAGCTATTATTGAGGTGAAAACAAAGTTAATGGGAATGCAGGCCGTAACAAATGCATTGGAAAAGTTGGAAAAGATTTCTACGCGGCAGAGGTATATTTCCGGATCCATTTCTGGGCTTATTTGGCTACGATGAAACATCTGCGGATCCGCTGGACATTCTGAAGTATTTGGCCCGAAACAAAGGAAAGATTAGGCCAGGCTATGAATTATCTGCCCTATCCTTCGGAAATTCAAGCTTTTATAGATATTGGCATATGGATCCAGCCTCAGAATCGAAACAACCTTATGATAATTGGCATGCCTATAAACTTGAAAATCTGGCTCCCGGCTATTTTATACATAACATTATTGAATATCTGTTTCCAGCTGCTTTCTCTCGGGCACAAAGTATGTGGTACTCAAAAATGGGAAAAGAAGCCAACTTAGTTTGCAAGCGGAAGATAAAAAAGTAGATTTCTCAGCAAACCTTAGAAATCATATTGAATATAGAACCAGTTAAAATCCTTGCCCATAAATGCCCCATTTTTTATATTACCGGCTTAAATTTAATTCTCTTTGCGAAAGTGGCGGAACTGGTAGACGCGCTGGACTTAGGATCCAGTGGCCGAGAGGCCATAGGGGTTCGACTCCCCTCTTTCGCATTTTTAGGCTGGAACAAGAGCCTGTAAACAGCATTCTAATGACAATACAGGTACTCACATAGGAGGACTCTTGAAGTACGATCTGGTTGAGGAAAAAAACTGGCACAGAAAGTTGAAAATCACTATCCCGCAAGAGGATGTACAGAGCAAATTTGACGAAGTCTACAAGGCTCTGAAACAGGAAGCCAGGATTCCCGGGTTCCGTCCCGGCAAAGCGCCGATTGATATCATCAAATCCCGCTACGGCAAGCTGGCCGAAAAAGAGGTGCTGGAAACTATGGTCCCGGATGCATATACCAAAGCGGTTAAGGAGTCGGGTGTATTCCCGATCAGTGAGCCGGTATTTTCCATGATCCAGATAGAGTCCGGCAAACCGATTGAATTCACGGCAGAATTCGATGTCAAGCCCGAGGTCGATGTACAAAAATATACTGGCTTTACCCTTAAAAAACAGCCCGAGACAATTAATGAAAACGAAGTCGAAAAGACCTATAACCGCATAATCGACCAGCATTCATCGCTCAAGCCCAAAGACGATCAGCCCGCATCCGAGGGCGACCTTGTAATTGTCGACATGGAAAAAATGCTCGATCCGGAAAACACCTTAAAAGACGATAAGATGACCGATTTCACGTTTCATCTCGACCGCAGTGTTACCCTGCCTGAGTTTATTGACGGTTTGCAGGGAGCTAAAGTGGGTGATGAACGTCAGATCACGGTCACATATCCGGATGACTATTACGATGAGAGCATGGCCGGCAAGCAGTTGGGCTTCAATGTCATGGTCAAGGAAGTCAAAGAGATAATCAGGCCGGAGTTGAACCAGGAGTTTTTCGAGCAGTTCGATGGCGCCAAATCCGAGGAAGAACTGAAAGACAAGCTTCGCGCGGAAATCCTTGAGCGTAAAAAGCAGGAAGTAGAAAATGATATACGTGAACAGGCCGTGAAATCGGTAATCGCCGCCAATGAATTCGAGCTTCCGGAATCGCTTCTGGAAAATTACCTGGATACGATTGTGGCCGATGTGAAGGAACAGTATCAGGATCAGAAGGTTGATGAGGATGCGATCCGTGAGAAATACAAGGTCACCGGCATACGTTTCATACGCTGGAACCTGATTTATCATGAGATTGCCGAGAAGGAAAATATCACTGTCAGCAAAGAAGATACGGATAAGTGGCTGGAGAATTTTGCCGATAGGTCAAATATAACAGTTGAAAAGGCCAGGGAATTTCTGGCCGCCCAGAAAAAGATCCAGGATATCAAGGAATCGATTCTTGAGGAAAAGGTTCTGGATTTTATAATCGAGAATTCCAAGATCGAAGAGATGTAAACAGAAAGGAATCTTATGCCGTTAGTTCCCATTGTAGTCGAACAGACCGGACGTGGAGAACGCTCCTGGGATATATTCTCCCGCCTGCTCAAGGACCGAATCGTATTCATCGGCACACCTATTGACGATCATGTTGCCAACCTGGTCATCGCCCAGCTCCTGTTTCTGGAGGCCGAGGACCCGGACAAGGATATTTTCATGTATATCAATTCGCCGGGCGGATCGGTGACAGCCGGGATGGCGATTTACGACACGATGCAGTTTATCAAGCCCGAGGTGGCCACAACCTGTATGGGTATGGCGGCCAGCATGGGCGCACTTCTACTGGCAGCGGGCGCGGACGACAAACGTTCCAGCCTGCCCCATTCCAGGATCATGATCCATCAGCCCTGGGGCGGTGTGCAGGGTCAGGTTACTGATATCGAAATCCAGACAAAAGAATACCTGAGACATAAAAAAACCCTTAATGAAATCCTGGCTCATCACACAAAACAGGAAATCGAACGTATAGAAAAGGATACGGACCGAAATTACTGGATGTCGGCCGAGGAGGCCAAGGAATATGGCCTGGTCGACGAGGTCTATGAAAAAAGAGCTTGATTTGAAATCGACAACCTCTTAAATTTGCAAATTGGGCTTTACAAGCCCAATTTTTTTGGAGATTATTATGCCTGAACTGCCTCCACAACATAAGAAATGTTCTTTCTGCGGACGAAGCAGCCCGCCCGTGGCCCGTTTGTTTTCGGGAGACAATGCGCTGATCTGTAACGAATGTATCACGCTCTGCAACCGCATCCTGCAGGAAGAGGAGCGCCGGGTCAAGATATCCCGCGATTTCAAGCTGTTGAAACCAGCCGATATCAAGGCCTTTCTCGACAAATACGTTATCGGCCAGGATAAGGCCAAAAAGTCAATCGCGGTAGCGGTATACAACCATTACAAGCGTGTCATGGCGCCCTCCGATGATAAGGATGATGTCGAGATGGAAAAATCGAATATCCTTATCCTGGGCCCGACCGGGACCGGCAAAACACTGGTTGCGCAGACATTGGCGCGCATGCTGTCGGTGCCGTTTTGCATTGCCGACGCTACAGTTTTGACCGAGGCCGGCTACGTGGGTGAGGATGTCGAAAATATACTGGTCAGGCTGGTTCAGGCGGCCGATTATGATCTTAAGCTGGCGGAATACGGTATTGTCTATATTGATGAAATCGATAAAATATCGCGCCGTGACGCCAACCCCTCTATAACCCGTGATGTTTCCGGGGAGGGTGTCCAGCAGGCCCTGCTGAAAATTCTCGAGGGCACCGAGGCCAATATCCCCCCCAAGGGAGGACGCAAACATCCGGAACAGCAGTTCATCAAGATCAACACACGCAATATACTGTTTATCTGTGGTGGGGCATTTGATGGCCTGGAGAAGGTCGTCCTTCGTCGTGTGGGCAAGAAAGCACTGGGCTTTGCGGCCGAAAAGGCGACAATTGATTCGACCAAAACCGGTGAAATTCTCGAGATGGTTCAGCCTGAGGATCTTTTGAATTACGGCCTTATTCCTGAGCTGGTGGGCAGATTGCCGGTGGTTTGCTCGATGCATGAGCTGGATGAATATGCTTTGCGACAGATACTGACTCAACCCCAGAATGCACTGGTCAAGCAGTATAAAAAGCTGTTCAAGATGGACGATGTCGAGCTGGAATTTGAGGAGGAGGCGCTTGATGCTATAGTCGCCAAGGCCAAAATTCGCAAAACCGGCGCCCGTGCATTGAGATCGATTCTGGAAGAGGCTATGCTGGAAGTGATGTACGAACTGCCCTCCAAAAAAGATATTGTCAAATGCGTCATTACTGAGGATGTTATAAACAAAGGCGATCAACCCAAAATCATTTACGAAGAGAGACAGAGTGCCTGACACTTTCGAATTCGAGCATAATAATGAGACGATTGAGATTCCTCAAACGCTCCCGCTTTTGCCATTAAGAGACATAGTAATATTCCCCAACATGGTTGTACCCCTGCTGCTGGGCCGTCAGTTTTCTATAGATGCCCTGCAGGAGGCAATGGTATCGGAGAAATTGATTTTCCTGTGCACTCAGCGCAAGGCGCAGGTGGATGAACCGGAGCAGAGCGATCTTTATGCGATCGGGGTAGTGGCCCGGGTGCTGCAGGTCATGAAGCTGCCCAGCCAGATGATCAAGGTGCTGGTTGAGGGTGTTACTCGTGCCAATCTTAAGGATATGTACCTGGATGAAAACTGCTACAATGTTGACCTGGAGGTTTTCAACCTCAAGCAGGGAGCGCGCAAAAATGATATGGAGGCGGTTACCAGACGGGTTACAGGCAAATTCGAGGAGTATGTGCGCCTGTCTCATCGTATTCCCGATGAGGTACTTCTGTATGTCAACCAGCTGGAGGATTTCGAAAAGCTGGGCGATACGATTGCGGCTCATCTGGAAGTAAAGCTCAAAATCCGGCAGTCGATTCTCGAGGCCTCGACTATCTATGCCCAGTTTTTGCTGCTGGACAAGATCCTCAAAAATGAGATCGAGATTTTAAAGATTCAGGATTCGATTGATACTACAGTCAAGGAATCTCTGCTTAAGAGCCAGCGCGAATACTACCTTCAGCATCAGCTCAAGGCGATCAAGGAGGAGCTGGGTCAATTCGATGAGGGCAGTTCCGATATTCAGAAATACGAGGGCAAGCTCAAGAGACTCAAGGCTTCCAAGGAAGTGCGTCAAAAGGCGCGTGAGGAAATCAACCGCCTGCAGAAGATGCATCCGTTTTCGGCCGAGGCCGCGGTAGTACGTGGCTATCTTGACTGGCTGCTCGAGCTTCCCTGGGGAGTCTATACCAGGGATAAAAGCGATTTCCGGAAGGTCTCGAAAATTCTCGACGAGGACCATTTCGGCCTGAAGAAACCGAAGAAGCGAATCCTGGAACATCTGGCGGTAATCAAGCTGGCCAGCAAAGTGCGCGGTCCGATTTTGTGTCTTGTGGGCCCTCCCGGTGTGGGCAAAACCTCCATTGGCAGATCGGTGGCACGGGCACTGGGACGGAAGTTCGTGCGCATGTCACTGGGCGGCCTCAAAGACGAAGCTGAAATCCGTGGGCATCGCAGAACCTATATAGGATCCATGCCCGGCCGTGTAATCCAATCGATCAAAAAGGCGGGATCATCAAACCCGGTATTCATGCTGGATGAGATCGATAAGGTTGGCGCGGATTACAGGGGCGATCCCTCGGCGGCGCTTCTGGAGGCACTGGATCCGGAACAGAATTATATGTTTTCGGATCATTTTATGGAGGTTGATTTCGATCTATCGCAGGTGCTCTTTCTGACAACTGCAAATACATTGCAGGGCATACCGGCGCCATTGAAAGACCGTATGGAGGTAATCCGTCTGCCCGGTTACCTGGACTTTGAGAAGATAAAAATCGCCAAAGATTACCTGATTCCGCGCCTCAGGAAAGAGATGGGACTGGACAAGTATACCATCCGGATGGATGATTCCATTCTGCAAAAGATTATCCGGGAATACACCCGTGAGGCCGGGGTACGTGAACTGGAGCGCAAGATATCGGGCATATTCCGTCGAGTGGCGCAGGAGGTTCTGACCAATAAACGCAAACGGGTATTCAATGTTACGCCTAAAAAGGTCAAGGAGTATCTTGGCGCTCCCAGCTTCCTTGAGATGGAACGTCTGGAGGATGATATCGTGGGGCGTGCCTACGGTCTGGCATGGACCGAGAGCGGCGGGGAGATTCTTCCGGTCGAGGTATCGCTTATGCCGGGCAAGAGCCATCTCAGCCTGACCGGCCAATTGGGTGAAATTATGAAAGAATCGGCCGCGGCCGCATTGGCGCATATCCGCAGCAACTGCGAAAAGTTCGGGCTGGAGCGAGATTTCTATAAAGAGACCGAGATACATATTCATGTCCCCGAGGGCGCGGTGCCCAAGGACGGTCCCTCGGCGGGTATTACCCTGCTGGTGGCGATGTTGTCGGCATTTACCGGCAAGCCTGTGCCGGCAGATACTGCATTTACGGGCGAATTGACATTAACCGGCCAAGTGCTGGGTGTGGGCGGGCTGAATGAAAAATTCATCGCCGCACGACGAGCCCGGATCAATAAGATCGTCTGCCCGTCCAGGAACGCGGCCCAGATCGAGGAACTTCCCAAAGAGATCACCTCGGGATTGAAACTCAAACAGGTCGATAAGGCTGATCAGGTCATAGATTTTATCTTCCCGAAAAAGAAACGCAATGTTAGAAGTAAAAAGCGCTGAATTCGTGACTTCTGTCTATGATTTTAAAAATTTCAAGGGGTGCGGTTTACCGGAAATTGCCTTTGCGGGACGATCCAATGTCGGCAAATCGACATTGCTGAACAAGCTGACCGGAAGAAAAAGCCTGGCGAAAACATCCCAGACACCCGGCAAAACACAGTCTATAAATTATTTTTTGATCAACAACAAGATACATTTTGTCGATCTGCCCGGCTACGGTTATGCCAAAGTTTCCAAGAAGATGCGCGAGGGCTGGGGCAATCTGATGGCCGATTATTTCGGGCTGTCAAAACATTTATGCGGAGTGGTGCAGCTGGTGGACTGCCGTCATGATCCCACCAGGCTGGACCTGGAGATGAACCTGATGCTCAATGAGCAGGGTATTTATCATATGATCGTGCTTACCAAAGCGGATAAACTTTCAAAGAATCAACTTATAAATTCGGTAAAGAACGCTGTCAAGAAATTCGGATTGCCGCCCGACCTGTTTCCGCAGCCCTTTTCGGCGGTCAAGGGTTTCGGCAAGAAAGAGATTATGAGCTGGATTGATTGGAGAATCAATAACTGCAGGGGATAAATTTATGAAACACACAGCGGTGGTTGGAAGTCAATGGGGCGATGAAGGCAAGGGCAAGATTGTCGATCTGCTATCGGAAAAAGCGGATATTGTAGCCCGTTCGCAGGGCGGCGCCAATGCCGGGCACACGGTAATTATCAATGGCGAGGAATTTATACTGCACCTGATTCCTTCCGGAATCCTGCATCCCAATAAAGTCTGCCTGATCGGCAATGGTGTGGTTACCGATCTATGGCGCCTGTTTGATGAGATTGAGGGATTGGAGAAAAAAAATATCAATGTGCGCAACAGGCTGTTTATTTCGGGACTGTCGCATCTGGTTATGCCCTATCATAAATGGATCGAGCAATGGATCGAGACAATGCTGGGCAAAAATTCAGTGGGTACGACATTGCGTGGAATCGGGCCGACGTACACTGACAAATATGCACGTTTCGGGGTGCGGGTCTATGACCTGTTTTTCCCCGATCTCCTGAAGATGAAACTGGAAACGAATTTTAAGCTCAAGAAAGATGCTATCGAGCAGTTCGGCGAGGGCGATTTAAAGGATCTCAATAAGCTCTTTGACTGCCTGATGGAATATGCCGAAAAGATCAAGCCGATGGTGGTCGATGCGCCCATATATCTCGAAAAGGCCAATCGCAACGGAAAAAAGATACTTTTCGAGGGAGCCCAGGGCACCCTTCTGGATATAGACTACGGCACATATCCCTACGTGACATCATCCAATACCACTATAGCCGGAGCTCTGACCGGATTGGGTGTGCCGCCCGGCTATATTCACAAGATTGTCGGAATAGTCAAAGCTTATCAAACCCGTGTCGGCAACGGCCCCTTCCCTACCGAGCTGGACAACTCGCAGGGCGAGGAGTTGCGTGCCGCGGGCAAGGAATACGGCGCCTCCACCGGACGGCCGCGCAGAACCGGATGGCTCGACCTGGTGCTTTTGAAATATGCTGTCAGGATCAACGGTATAACAGATCTGGCGATTACCAAGCTGGATGTGCTCGATGAACTGGATGAAATCAAGGTTTGCACGCGCTATGAACTGCCGGAGGATCGGGGGGAATTTTTGATCTCAAACCTGGACAGCGTCAAGCCGATTTATGAAACCAGAAAAGGCTGGAAGAAATCGATCAAGGGCCTGACCAAATATGATGATCTCCCGGAGGAAACCAAAGATTATATCCGCTTTATCGAGGATTATGTGGGCTGCAAAGCCACGATCATATCCACCGGCGCGGGCCGTGAAGAGACGATTGTAATGCCCTGATTTAGGATATTATTCTATGATTAAAGCCCGGTTGAGATGCCGGGCTTTTTGTTTGGTCAGCAGATGAAACATTGCACCGCAAGATATTGTTTTTAGGGATAAAGGAGAGATATTATGGATTTAGTACAGAAGAAATGCGTGCCCTGCGAGGGCGGCACCAAACCATATGATAAAAACGAAATCGATGAAATGCTGACCAAAGTCGAGAACTGGCATGTCAAGGATGGCCATTTACGCAAGGAATTCAAATTCGAGAATTTCATTGAAAACATGAAATTCCTGAATCGCGTGGCGCAACTGGCCGAAGACGAAGGTCATCATCCCGATTTCTGCGTGCATTATAATAAGACTGAGTTTGAAATCTGGACCCATGCCATTGGTGGGTTGTCTGAAAATGATTTCATTCTGGCGGCCAAGATCGATGAATTGAAATAGCGCGGGCTATTCCCAGCGTGAAGCAAGTGAAGCCAGGATCAGGAAACCGACCCCAAACCCCGTCAGGATTAAGAGAGGGGTTGTGCTTTCGGCCAGGGTCTCGCCCATGACCATGATATTGAATATCAGGTCATACATGTGTGTTGCGGGCAGGAATTTGGATACAGTCACCAGCCAGTCCGGGAAGAGGAATCTGGGAATCGCGGTTCCGCTGATAAACAGCATGGGCATGAATAGCAGATTCGCCACACCGATTGCACTCTGATTGGTTTTGGTCATGCCGGCGATGGCAAATCCCAGCGCACCAAAGACTATTATTCCCAAAGTCACAGCAACAAATATATCAAAGTAGGTACCGGAATTTTCCGCCTTGTATCCAAATATGGCGATCAGAAACAATAGCACCACAATCAGCATCATGAAAATATATTGGCGGATTACAATGCCTGTCACCAGCGTTTGCGGACGCATAGGTGTGACTTTATAACGCCTGAGAATGCCCTTTTCCTTCATGACCGATACGCTTATTGCCAGAGTAAACAGGCCGCCCGACATTATGGTAATGGCCAGGATTTTGGCAAGATTGTCGGCAATTGCCTGGGGACGGCTGAACTCATCGGGATACATGCCGGAGAAAACGGTAACATAGAAAATGAACAGGGCAATGGGAAAGGCGATATTCCACATGATCGCTTCACGGCTGCGGAAATAGAGTTTAAGCGATGTAACTGTGAATGCCAGAAGCTGTCTCAATCGCGTATCCTCCTGCCCGTAATATCTATGAAAACATCCTCGAGTGTCGGACGGGCCAAATGCAGGTCCAAAAGCTCATTATCTTCCGCCTCAATCAGTTTGACCAATTCAACAAGCGGCCTGCCGGCGTCATCGGCCTGAAATGAATAGGAATCATCCTCCTGATGGAATTCGCCAAAACTATTTTTAATCTGAATTTTGAAATTATCGCTGATCGGATTTTTGACTTTAAACAGTATCCTGTGCTTGATGCCGGATTGACTGATCAATTCCGATGGTTTACCGAGGGCGATGATTTTGCCGTGATCGATAATTGCAACACGGTCGCATAAAAGCTCAGCTTCTTCGATATAATGCGTCGTCAAAAGCATCGACTTGCCCTCGGATTTGAGCTTGCGGATAATATCCCAAATTGTCCTGCGGGCCTGGGCATCGAGACCGGTTGTGGGCTCATCCAGAAAAACCATACCGGGATCATTGACCAGCGCAATCGCCAATGAAAGCCTCTGCTGCTGTCCGCCCGACATCTTTGAGTAGTATGTATTTTTCTTTTCCTCAAGACCTACAAGCTTCAGCAAATCGTCAACCGGCAGTGATTTTTTGTAACATGATCCGAAAAGCCATAAGGCTTCACCTGCCTTTAGATTATCATCCAGCGAGGATTTCTGAAGCTGTACCCCGATCTGTTCCTTGAGTGCATAATCGGCCTTCTGCGGATCGCGGCCATCGATTCGGACAGTTCCGGAGGTGGCTTTGCGCAGGCCCTCCATGATTTCCACAGTCGTGGTTTTACCTGCCCCATTGGGACCCAAAAGGCCGAAGACCTCTCCCTTATCGATGCTAAAGGAAATGCCATCAACGGCTTTAAGGCTGTTATAATGTTTTCTTAAATCTTCAACTACGACAAACTTTGAACTCATGATGTCAATTCTCTAATACTCTCGGGAAGCTTCCTGTCCACCGAATGCGCCCATATCGGAACGGCTACCGTCGGGATCAGTGTAATACGGATCACCCGCATCGCGTAACGGTGAGCCGAGTTCCAGCCTGAAATCAAGTGAATCGCGGAACTGCGGATCAATTGATATATTGCCGTATCGTCCGGTCCATTCCGGCATATCCAGATAATTGCCTTCTTTATTTTCATAGACATTGTTATAGGAAACCGGGAAATTTGCCAGGCTGCCGTTCATCCAAACTCCTACGCAGGGACAGACCCATTGCTCACGCCAGCCATTGAAAGCGATGATATTATTTCGCAGGTAGCCGCGGGTCTCCTCGGACCAGGCCGCGAAACCGCAGTTGCCGTTGCGAACGATTGTGTTATTGCGCGCATCCATCATTGAAAATCCGGTAGCGATCAAACCCCATCCGAGGTTGTCATGAATAATATTATTCGTGACAACAGCCATAGAGTTGCCAAAAGTTCCGATTCCTTTCCAGTAATTTGAGACATCATTGCGGACAACTATGGCCTTGGAGTCCCAGGTGATGCCGATTCCGGCTCCTCGTCCCTGGCGGACAACATTGTCGAATATGAAAGCGCTGGCGCCGCGATAAAGTGCAATACCATCCCAGCCGTTATTGTCGATCAGGTTGTTGCGAATCACCATTTCCGAGCCCTCGCGTCCGAAAATCCCGCCGATTCCGACAGTTACGGTATCGAGCAGGTGGTCATTATTGATGATTTTGCAGTTTTCCAAGCTGATTTTGGAGAATTTGACCACAACCGCGGCATCAGTTGCGGCACCATCAGGATCGCGTTTGCCTCCGGTGATGGTAACATCTGAGATGGCGGAGCGGGGGCTGTGCTCAAAAAGCAGGCCATAACCGGCATTTGTGATAAGTACCACGCTGTCTTTATGTTTGCCGCGGATGGTGACGGATTTGTCTTTGATATGGAATCCGCTGGTGGCCTTTACGGTTGTCTTGTGATTCTCGCAATTGCCGCACAGCTTCTCGGTAAAATCTTCGGGTTCAGCCTCATAGCGTCCCGGCAGGATATAGATTTCCGCGCCATCGGGGGCCCGGGAAATGGCCTCCTCCAGCGATTTGTAGGGGGCATAGGAGCTGCCATCGGGCTCTGCCGCGGTCGAGAGAACGTCAACATAAACCCGCCCTGCCTCATCGGTTTCGACCGGTTCGGCACATGCCCAGAACAGGGCCAGAATCAATAGCAAGCCACCCTTGATTATTACAGATCGCATAAGGCCTCCTGATTTTTTGAATCTATTTAAAATTGAGCTTGTAAGCAAGTAAGAAACGTAATAAATTCACGACATGCGATTGAACAAAAAATCGAAGCGGGCCCTTAAGGCGCTTAACTTTGACTTGTTCGTGGAGGGCCTCAGACATCGCGGAATTAATGGCCTTAAAGGTAAATCGCTGCTCCCTGATGAATCGGGGCTTATGCGCATGTATGAGCGTCTGAATTATCGCTATTTCAGGGGTAAATTGCCCCGTGTAAAAATCGAATGGTCCAACAGGATGTTATCGGCGGGACAGTATTATACCGGCTATAAGCTAATCAGGCTGGGGCGCAAGTATCATGAATATTACCCCGAGGATGTCGAGGATACGCTGAAACATGAAATGATTCATATTCTATATCCTAATCATGGCAAGGAATTTAAGCGCGAGGCGGCACGAATCAAGACCAGCCTGCATGCCAAGGATTATCCGGGCGCCAAGAGCCATTTCAAATACGTTTATATATGTCCGGCCTGCGGGCAGAAATATTTTCGGAGGCGGCGCATGTCTATGGCTTCCTGTGGCGAATGTTCAGGGGGTAAATATAACGGCATGTTCAAGCTTAAACTGCACTGGTCGGCCAAAAGCACACAGAGGAAAAAATGAAGATTTGTATAATGACATTGATTATTCTATCCGTCGCTTACATGTCCGTATTGGCACAGTTCGATAAAACTGTGGTATACAGCGCAGAGGATACCGACAGCCTCTATCGGGCCGAATTCAGGTTTACAAAGTCGCCCGGATTGAATAAAATGGCCGTGCTTCAGATGAAAATGGTAGCTATAAGCAAAAAGATGAATGAGAAAGCCATGCTTCCCGATCCATTAACATTGAACCGTCCACATTTGAAAAACCAGCGCCTGAAGGCAGAGACGGTTCATTTCGATAATGCTCTGAATCTGGATGTCAGTCTGGGGCCGGGTTATCTGGCTGATATATCGGATACCATGATTTCCTGGGAGGCATTTATCCGGCCCGGGGATACGCTTATTCGTGAGCTTGAAATGACACTTTTGGGGGTGGGCGAATTCAATCTTATATTCAAGGAAAATAACAATACACAGGATCGCATATATATGCATCTTGTTGTGGTTCTCGATGAGCTTGGCAACCCGGTCTATTTTGGCAAATATCCTCCCCCTTATGAGAACAGCCTGGGCGCTCATCCATATGTTTTCGGTGACAGCATAGCTGTGCATCACGAGGGCCTCAGGCAGGAAATTCATGCCTATCAATCCACATTGGCCAATGCATTTGATATCAAAATGATAATTGATCCTACACCGGTGATTGGTGAACCCTCTGATGTTCGTTTTACGATTGAGCCGATGACCGATGAAATCAAGGCATTGCAATATGAAATCACTGCCGGACATAATATAAAGATTGAGTCTTTGCCGGAGTCGCCGGGCGATAACCCGGGGCCGGGCAATACAATTCAGTCTGCTTTCAAGATCACGCCTATGGATACCGGCCCGACCTATCTTGGGCTGGAAATTTTCGGATTGATGCCCGATTCAAAAATATCCGAGCTGGCAGGCAGCAAAATCGGCTACAATCTTGTTTTTGGGCCGGACAGCACCTTGCTCTATATGGGTCAGACTGACCCGTTTGCGGTCGGATTCGATATGAACAATCCCGCATACGAGAAGATCAGGCCGATTGCCGAGTATATCGACAAACAGTATGGTAAGAAGACCTACCGCAGCAAGCCGGATTTCCATTACCAGCGCAAAAACACCGAAAGAATCGAGGATTCGATCCGCATAGCCCGGGAACGTGAGGCCGATTCCCTGCAAAATCTGCAGGAACAGTAACTGCCGGGCACCTTTCAGCGCCAAGATTCTTGCAAAATCGTAGCATATTTTGTAGATTCCTGAAGTTTTTAGATTGACACAAATCGCGTTAAATACAGAAAGGAATCAATATGCCAGAAGATTCTAAGAAGCTTTATCAGAAGCTTGTTGAAAAGGTACAAAAAGCGGCCTATTTGAGTTCGATAGGTTCTGTGCTGGGATGGGATGAGCGCACATATATGCCCCGCGGCGGTGTGGAACATCGCTCCAAACAGCTCTCAATGATAGCCGGCATGGCGCATCAGACATTCACCGCGCCGGAGATCGGTGATCTGATATCGGAACTGGAGCAGTCCGACCTGGTCAAGGATGAAAGCTCGCTCGAGGCTATCAATATCCGTGAAATCCGCCGGGATTATGACCGTCAGACCAAACTTCCCACAGACCTGGTGGAAGAACTTTCTGCCACCACCACCAGGGCCCAGGGGATCTGGGTCGAGGCCCGTGCCAAAAAAGATTTCTCACATTTTCAGGAGATTCTTTCAAAGGTATTTGACCTGAATTTCCGCATGGCCGAGGCCTACGGCTACGATAAAGAGCCCTATGACGCCCTTCTGGAAGATTATGAGCCAGGAACCAAGACCGAGCAGGTGGCGGAAGTTTTCAGCAATCTGCGTGATGACCTGGTGCCGTTTGTTGAGAAAATCAAGGAATCCGGCAAACATCCGGACATGTCGATCATCGAAAACGACTATGATGTTCATCGCCAGCAGATGTTCGGCAAAGCGGCCGCCGCGGCGATTGGCTATGATTTCAGCAAGGGCCGCCTGGATACAACAACTCATCCGTTCTGCACAGGTATCGGGCCGGGTGATGTTCGTATCCTGACACGTTACAATCCCAAACATTTCGGCCAGGCCTTCTTCGGCATCGTTCATGAGGCCGGGCATGGAATCTATGAGCAGGGACTGAGGCGCGATGAATATTTCGGATTACCCGTGGCTGAACCTGTATCTTATGGTATCCATGAATCGCAGTCGCTATCATGGGAAAATATCGTGGCCCGCGGCAAGCCGTTCTGGACACATTTCTTCCCGCGCGCACAGCAGACTTATCCGGAGAATCTGGGCAATGTCAAGTTCGATGATTTCTTCTTCGCCATCAATGATGTCCGTCCCTCGTTTATTCGTGTGGATGCCGATGAAGTAACCTACTGCCTGCATATTCTGCTCAGGTTCGAAATCGAACTGGGCATTATTCACAAAGATATCAAGGTCGCCGACATTCCCGGTGTCTGGAATGAGAAGTTTACCGAGTTCTTCGGTATCACTCCCCCCGATGATTCCCAGGGATGTTTGCAGGATGTGCACTGGAGCATGGGTGCGCTGGGATATTTCCCCAGCTATGCCCTGGGCAACCTGTATGCGGCGCAGTTCTATCAGAAAGCTCTGAAGGATAACCCGGATATGCATGCGGAGTTCGAACGCGGCGATTTCTCGACATTCAAAAAATGGGTCAACGACAATATCCACGCTCATGGCCGTCGTTATACACCGACCCAGCTGGCCGAGGTGCTGACCGGAGGCCCGCTTTCGCATAAGCATTTCATGAAATATCTGGAAGAGAAATTCAGCCCGTTGTATTTGAGCTAATAAATAGCAAGTCTGATATGAAGGCGCTGTCATTATTGGTAGCGCCTTTTTTTATTGGGGGGGCTATCTTCCAGGCAGCACGGGGACGTACTCCCGGCACAATGATGGAACTTGGAATATCGGTTTTTTCGCTTCGTTCAGAACCGCGACCTGCCTGTTATCGATGTGACCTCTGTGGGTGGCCTGCCCCCAAACTTGCTTTGGGCTGTTTTTGTAAGCGGCAGTTCACCGCTTTGCTCAAGAACTGCCGCAACAGGCTGCTCAGATAAATATAATTTCCATTGACATTAATTAACAAGAATTATAAATAGCAGATACACACCATTATTGCAAATGCACCCGGAATATTTTCTTAAACAATCTGTATAGTTGGCAGGGGAAAAAGGCTGATCTGATCGGCACAGGAGTCGGATTTCGAGCTATGCCCGTGATCCGGCATAATAACATTAACTCATTAACGAAAGGAGCAGTTTATGTGGCGACAAATTTCGATCACATTAATTGCACTGATCTGTCTTACGGCGGTTACGCTAACTGCGCAAGAGAACCATTACCGTAAAGCGGATCATGACCTGCGCATGGTCTACAAGCAGGTCACAGGTGAATCACTGGAAGATGCTATTGATAAGCTGATTATCAAAGAACGCGGAGGGTCCAGATCGACCGGAAATGTAATCGTCCGCTTCAATGGCGGCGGTTCCGGTAACCAACTTTATATCGGACGCAGGAATACTCTTGAGTTCCTGGTTGTGAATGACCACTACCTTCAGGCCGCCAGCCTGGGATTCGAGTTTTCATGTACAGCCGGATCGGGATCATTTGACTGGGTCGAGGGCTACGGCAATTTCACATCCAGCGATTCCACAGTCATAGATGCCGTAAAGGTACATAATGAGGCGTTCGGGGCAACCGCGCCATGGGCCTGGCAGATTGGCACCTCCGGCTATCCGGATCATCTGCTCCTGGGCGGTGTGGCCTTCAGTTTTTCAAACGCATTGCCTCCTCACGGTTCTCCCACAGTGCTTTATTCCATGCAAATCGAGCTTCCCGATGATCCCACCATGGTCGGGGATACGTTTTACATCGATAATGTCTTCGTGCCTCCGGCCGGAAGCTGGATATTTCATGAGTTACCGCCCGGTATCATCTATCCACCTGATTTCCAGTATTATCCCAACCAGGATGTCTCCAATCCGACTGCCCCGCCGGCAGGATTTCCGATTGCCGAACCGAGATGCGAATTCGCAGGCAAATCCAGCAATCCCAACATTGTCTATATTCCAAATGATTCAGTTAATCCCCCGGTGAATTTCGATGAGATTGATATTTATCCAGGAAAAGATGGGCGACAAATTGTACCTGTGAGAATTGGTTTCGAAGGCAATATAGATAATTTAAAGCAATATGGTATAGGTACAAAACTTATTTCCAAAGGCCTGGTAGCATCAATTATATATATTGATTTGCTGCCCCAACTTTGCCAAGTCAAGAAAGTACATTATATAATGCCAGCACCAAAGGCTTCTCCTGAATTAAATTATAGCGCAGATGATATCAATTGCAGGTATTCCTTAATTCAAGATAGTCTTGGGGTCAGCGGCGATAGTGTGATTATTGGAATCATTGATCTTGGATTGGATTGGCTTCATGAAGATTTTATAGATTCAAATGGTAATACGAGAATAAGGTGTTTTTGGGATCAAACAGATCAGACTGGCCCTAATCCTACATATCCTTCATGCTCAATAGGAACTGAGTTTTCATATTCCACAATTAATGGATTCATTCAGACATCTCAACCAGGAAGAGATTATCATGGGCATGGCACTCATGTTAGCGGCATCGCCGCGGGAAATAACCGATCCGGAGGTAGTCAGTCATTCGTCGGAATCGCTCCCAAAGCCAATATTATATTTGTTAAGCAGATAGCACCAGATTATTGGAGTGAAGCTGTAGAGTATATAGCAAAGAAATCTGCCCAATTAGATATGCCCTGGGTCATTAATATGAGTCTTGGTCTCGGATACAAATATCCAAAGACACATCGAGGAGATCATCCTTTGGAGATTTTTATTGACTCTATCATTACATCAAGTGATCCTGCCTTGGGAAAAGGTCGAGTGATTGTAAAATCCGCCGGTAATGATGGAGATAAAAGCTTGCACGCATCCTGCAATGGACCAGGTACAATTGATCTGGATGTTGACACAGCGCCCGGAAACGGTTACGATGTTCTCTCAATCTATATTCTATATGAGAACAGTGGAGTTGGTACTGATGCCCAGGTACGTGTCATCGGGCCAAATAACAGCTATGATCCTGTCCGATTATACTGTGCGAGTAATACCGCCTCTTTTGACGGATGGATTGCGGACACATTGAATACGGATGGAATTATAAGAGTTTGCCATCAGTATTTTGATCCCTATTTACCCGATCCTATCTCGGGAGGTCATCCCCTGGATAATCTCATTATAATCCAAATTCATGATGGTCCCTATCCACCAAACGGGCCTTGGTACCAAATGAGCGCTGGCACCTGGCAAATAGAGATGGATGGCACTGGTCTCGGGAGATGGGACGCATGGATTTACCAATTCGCGCCCGACGCTGGCCAAGGATCACGAAAGGTATTTACAGGCAGTCACGTGAACAGAGAACACACAGTAACGGTTCCAGGATACGCAAATGAAATCATAACGGTTGGTTCTGTAAATTCATCAAGGCGCGATTGGACAGATCCTCACCATAATACACATTCTATAAGTCTGTTTGGTAATTATCCGGTGGATTCAATATCCCCATTTTCAAGCATGGGACCTTCACGCGATGGACGTACCAAGCCTGATCTATATGCGCCTGGGGCATTTATTATGTCGAGCAGATCTGCCAACGTTACTGATTCGAGTTCATATGCTCATAATTGCAATTCATTCTATCATGACGAAAACGATCGTCATTATCTTAATGCAGGCACCAGCATGGCGGCTCCTCATGTTGCAGGTGTAGCAGCTCTTATGTTGGATAAAAACCCAACAGTCTATTATAGCGACATTCTGTCTTGTCTGCGATCAACAAGCAGTAACGGATATGATGGAAAAATAAATGCCTATGATGCAATTCAATGTCTTTCTCCGCCGCCATGCGAGGGAATTTGCGGTGATGCCAACAACGATGGTATGGTTAACGTCGCCGATGCAGTATGGCTTATAAATTATGTTTTTGTTCCAAATTCTTTACCTCCTCAGCCAAGATTGGCCTGCGGGGATGCGAGTCAAAACCAGGGGGTTAACGTGTCCGATGCTGTCTGGATAATTAATTTTGTTTTTGCCAGTGGCTCTCCGCCGGGAGACTGTCATCCGGGCTCATGGGCTGGTCAAGGAGGTGATTGCTGCCCATATACGCCATAGAATAGCTATTTTTGTTTCTTCCTTCATCACGGTATAAAAGACATCTTTTAGTCAAGGGGTAAATGACACAGAAGGCCAGTAAGAGGCGTTCATTTTGTATTGTCTTCTTCATTCTATTTGGGGCAGGATGTTTACACAAACGCCAATCACTTCCTGCCCCTGTTTCTATTATAAAGGTCATTGTTCTAATCATAAAAAAAGCGCCGTCTTTTTTGGAAACGGCGCCGATATAATTCACTTTATTTATACTATCTAATCCATTACATGCATCATGGTGAATACATAGGATGTGGTCAGGTCAAAAACGACCTGTGCCTTGCCGGAACCGCCATGACCCGATTCCATCTCCTCGTACAGCCAGACCGGTTTGCCCAGCTTTTTCAGCACATAAGCGAACCTGCGCGAATCCGAGGGTGGCACACGAGGATCATAGTGGCCGGTTTTGAACAGGATCGGCACACCCACCTGTGGTGCATAATTGATTGGCGATAGCTTTTCCAGGAGCTCGCTGCCGCGTTTGCCGTATTCCTTTTCATAGCCGGAGATGAATGTCTGCACTCCCGTATGCTGGAACATATGCTCGAAATCCGAGACCGCTATCTGCGATACCACGCAGGCGATCTTTTCGGAGGCCTGTGTTGCCAGCCAGTTGACCGTGTAGCCGCCGTAGGATCCGCCCCAGACAGCGATCCTGCCCGGCTTTGAATAGCCTTCATCGATCAGGAAATCAATCGCGCCCTCGGCATCCTTCAGGGCATCGTATCTTCTTTCACGATTGTCGGCTTCCTCCCACCCGGGCCCATAACCGGTAGACCCGCGCACATTGGGAAACATGACTATCAAGCCCTTGCTGAGCGCGAAAGCTATATTGCGCTGGAAATAGGGACGGCTCTGCGCGGGCGGGCCGCCATGATAATTGATGATAGCCGGATTGCTGCCATCTTTTTTGGCGTCCTTGGGCATATAAATCAATGACGGCACGAGGGTGCCATCGGCGGATTTATAGCGGATAACATCAACATCGACATTGCTGAAATCAAATCCGAATGTGGACAGCTTGACCGTCTGCACCAGCCTGTTTTCGCCCAGCTTGAAATAGAATATGGTCGGCGGTGTTGTGGGTGAATTGAAGCTGAAGACATATTCGCTGTTGTCATTGCCGGTCAGGGCCGAGGATGCATATTCGCTGATTACGCCGATATCGACCGAGGGCACCGGGATATCATTGCCTTCCAGGTCGAAGCCCTTGAATTCGGAATAGCCGTCTTTGTTCAAAATGGCGATCACGGTCCCGGTCTGGCGGTTGAATGACATGCCATCCGCTTCCATTTTGGGATCATAGATCACTTCCCATTTTTTGGGCTTATCGATATTCATCAGGCAGAATTTCATGAATTCATCGTCATCGGATTCGGCCGATGTCAATGCCAGGACTCGCCCATCACTGGTGAATGTTGCGCCATAAAACTGGGTGATATCTGACAGGTCGGTTGTTTTATCCGCATCAATATTATACATGGCCAACTGGGTTTCCGAGAATGACATATAGCGTACGAAGAGGATTTTGCCGTCATAGTAATCGATCGGATAAATCGAGCCTTCTTCGTGATAGAGCGTATCCAGCTTTTCGGTCCTGAGGTTATAATTGGCGAAATGGATATTGGGGCCCTCCATGATATACAGGAAGAAATGATCCGGGTTGGTTTCATCGAGGATGATACCGGTGTAGCGTCTTTCACGGCTGACCAGGAGCGGTTTGAATTTACCCTTGCGGTCGAAATGCCAGATATCATGCATCTCGTCGCCGAATTTGTTGGTACGCACGAGTATATACTCACCGTCGGAAGAGACCACAAAACCGGATATAATAATGCCCTCATCTGGCCAGTTGTTGGGCGTAACCTGAACCGGCCACCCCATCGGCTCATCGATATAAAACAGCGCCGCCTGTTCGCCGGTCAGGCGCATCAGGAAATATATCCGTCCGGTGTTATCGATCTGCGGGCTGGCAACATAATCGATTCCCAGCAGAAAGGATAACTCGTTTTCGACCGGTTCCCAGTATTTCGATGCTTTCAATGTTTCGATTGCGGCTTCATTGCTGCTGTCGATAAAGGCCTCTATACGGGAGGTGTCGGTGGTGACCCAGGGATCGATTTCCTTCAGGATTTCCCGCACTTCCCCGGTCTGCTGAGCTGACAGCGGAATGGTAAATGCAAACAGCAGGAGTGTCAATAACAGGGTGATATTTTTTGGCATCTATCCTCCTTGAGCTTTTTTGATTGAGTATGCATAGAAAATAGGAAAAGGTTCGTTGCGAGGCAACCGATTTAGGAACTTTGGGATAAGAAAATCGGTTGACAAGCGGGAAAATAATCGCCAATATAATTGACATCGGGTAGTATTTATATATATTGCTCGTCTATTTTGGCGGGGGTGTAGCTCAGTGGTAGAGCATCTGCCTTTTAAGCAGAGGGTCGAAGGTTCGATCCCTTCCACCCTCACCAAAATAAAAATGAAAATATTCTATCTTTTAGGCATGCGCCATTAGCTCAGCTAGGCAGAGCAGCTGACTCTTAATCAGCGGGTCGAAGGTTCGATTCCTTCATGGCGCATTTTTATTTTGCATAAAACAGGATATTCGGATAGCTCCTGAAATTACAAATTGGATTTGTTTATTCTATCTCATTTTTTGGATCAAAATCATTGACGAAAGCGTAAATTAAGTCATCTTTAGGAGGATCTAAGCAGGAGTGTCTATGGATATCAGGATTGAAAAATTCAAGCCGGTCAGGGTCGCCTATGTTCGTCATCTGGGCCTCTACGAGGAATGTCATCGCGGCTGGAAGAAGCTCTGGAACTGGATTGTCGAAAATGAGATTCCGGTCGAGAATCGTTTGATGATCGGCGCCTCCTATGATGATCCGCAAACGACGCCGGTCGATCAGATTCGCTATGATTGCTGTGTTGAAGTCAATGATATTCTGACGCCCGATGAAACCGTCAGGATTCGAACCCTTAATGGCGGCAAATTTGCGGTTTACAGGCATAAGGGGAAGTATAAGGAGATCGGCAGGTTGTTCGGACAGATCATGAATGAATGGCTGCCGGACAGTAAATATGAATACCGGATCGGGCCCTGTTGGGAGATTTATCGCGGCGATCATAATAAATTGCCGGAGGAGGAACGAATTACCGACTTATGTGTCCCGGTTCGTTTGAAGGCCGACTTTGCGCATTATGAGACAACGACTTAGGCCGATATAAATCATAGATTCAGGCCCGAATGTATGGAACCTGAATGGTTTTAATTCGTTTAAGATATTGAACACGGCTTACCGTAAAATCTTCGCATGATTCCGGGGGTGACCTGGTTTCGACGGAGTGAGCGGGATAAAGCCTGCGTGCCGAGGTCTCCGAACCCCTCGTAAAACAATCGGAAAAACAAAAACTAAATGGCGACGCTAATTACGCCATGGCTGCCTAACTAAGTTAGGTGCCCGTTGCCCTGACCTTTACCTTTCGGGGTCAGGTGTCAACGTCGATTAGGAAGGTGCTCTCCTGAGGGGCCGTCTGACCTGACGGAGAAAAGACCAATCAGGCTGGGTCAGCCAGCGGTTCGCCGTTATGTCCTGGGTTGACCGAGAATAGAACATAATGGCTACGCACGTAGACGGTTTTGTTGCGTCACTTTCGGACGGGGGTTCGATTCCCCCCACCTCCAATTTATGTAATCCACTATAATACAACAAGTTAGAGAAAGAAAGTGAAGGGTTATTTGTCTAATTCCCCCATCCCTCTTGAAAATTCATACTATAACCCTCAATAACTTAGAATAACTTAAAACCTCAGATGTCACGAATTCGTCACGGGTCTTTTTCAATACATTCATAAGGTTGACTAATCTGAGAATATTTGCATACCGCGGTATTACCCAATTCAGATCAATAAAAATACCTGACGGAGTGAGCACAACTCCGCCGGGTATAGAACTCAATCAAATGACATATTGATCGAGAATAGACATCCCCATCGATTTATTTCAGTAACACCATCTTTCTGGTAGCGTTTAATTCTCCAGCCTGAATCCTATAGAAGTAAACACCGCTGGCAACATTGCTGCCGTCCCAACTAATCTTATGCGAGCCTGCTTCAAGTCCTTTGTCAATCAGGGTTGTTATTTTCTGCCCCATGATATTAAAGATTTCCAGCTTAACATCTGTTGCGTGTGGCAAGTTGAAGCTAATTTCGGTCACAGGATTGAATGGGTTGGGATAGTTCTGATTCAATGTGAATTCATCCGGAACGATTTCTTCATTACTGTGAATTCTGTATGCAATCTGAATAACATCCTCAGGAATTATACCAGTTGGTGCTGTAATTCCAAGGTTCACAAAGCCAAGGATAAAGCTGGCGCGGATATATCGGCACCAGGGGCTACCATGCCCGGGGCCCTCGTCATCCGGCGGATCAATCTCATCATTCACTAGCATATCGCAGTAGGTGATAGCCTGGCTTACAGTTCGACCGTCTACTGAAATCTCATGTGTCTGACTTACTTTGCCGGAGACGACATTGAGCATGAGTGCCATAAGTTGAGATTTAGCCAACCGTTTTAGGAAAGGCTCCCATTCGCCTGTATTTCGCATGTGGAGTAGTTTCTTCAAGACCTGTAAACTGTCACTCTGATCAGCAGGTTGTGGGACGGTATAAAAATCTACCGGGTTGATGGTATTTTGATTGAAATGAGAATTAATCAAGCTGGCAAAATTGGAGAAGTCATCAAGAGTGTAATCCTTCGGCCTATTTTTAATAGCTTTATGTAATTGATGTGCCCAATAACCGCGAGACCTTTGCTGGGGTGTGATTTCCAGTTCATTCAATTCAAAGTTAACTTCATGAGGCAAACCTCTGACAACAATTTCCTGTGTTTCATTTTCAGCCTGATATCCAAGTGGAGTGGAGATCCCAACTGAGTATGATCCGTTAATTAGTGTCGGGAAATGGTAGTATCCGGAATCATCTGTAGCAATCGAGGAAATAATGGTTCCCGCCGAATCATAAAGATCTACGGGTACGCCCATTAGTCCAGCAGATACTGATTGAACAAAACCATGGATGGAGCCGGTGTCGAGGGTGGAAGTATAGTATTGTGCCATAGGTGCCTGATTTACAAGGGCATCAGTTGCAAGCCAAACTGTATCCGAACCGAGACTATATTCCAGGGAGTAGGTGGATGTAGGACCTGCGGTGTCATCTGGAATTACTTCAATCGAGTAGATTCCTGAATCAGGAAATGGAATATATATGAAATCATCTCTATCACCATCCGCCATCTCTATTTCTTCATAGACTGCTCCATTGAGAGACTCTTCGTTCTTACTAATCACTTCACCACAGGGGCTTGTCACCCGAAGATCAATAGGAGAATGTCCTGCAATCTGCATGTACCCTTTTGTCTGAATCTTTAGTGACACTTCATTGTCATCTTCTGAAGATCCATTAACAAGAACAATCACTATTTCATCGATACCATCAAGATCAACCTTATTTGTGGTTTCGATATTATGAATGATATCACCGGCGATTGTAATAACAACTGGTTTCTTATCCACATTATTATTTTGGCTTGTAATCTTAACTAACAGCTTATCATAGTTATACTGATCCGGCAAAACTAAGTGCAAATATCTGTATGAAAATTCAGGAAATGTATTTATCTCAATATTAATAGGATCAGTATCTAAAACATATTTAGCAGTAATGTAAGGACATTGATAACTCAAAGGGTTGATAGCGGAATAACGATTAACATATTCTTTGTAATGATAGCGAGTATAATCAGGCTCTGATGGTAAATTATATTCTTTGACTGCGTTTGTTATTGCCCACTCTCTAAGAATATGTTTAAGGGAATGCTGTATCCCCATATCCTCCAGAAAATTATTAATTGTTGATTCACAACCTTCAACATCGTCACAACCAAGATATGGAATGATTTGGCGAATCACATTCATTCCATGTAATGCTATCAGAGAACCATCAATTCTGTGAAAATCGGAAATAGTACCTATGTATTCAGTCAAGTATTTCCAAAACCCGGAACTGTATATATAGCCATAGTAATAGTCATTATGTATTAATGATATATTCTTGTACGGCATACGCGGGCCATTACGCATATACGAAAACTGGCTTGAATATAGCATATCAATATATTTATAGTGAAAAACGGCGTTCCCAGCAAGGACAGCCATTCCTTCATCAATCCAGTCCCATGAATCATTTGCTTCTTTGTAAATAACATGGTGGAACATTTCATGGGCGGATGTTTGCTTATAGATTCCATAGGATTTAAACTCATCATCTTCTGCATTATCATCTTCTTTAAACGAATTAAACAGTATTATTTCGTCAGGGAAATTATTTGCCCAACCTTGACCATAGTTATACGTATTATCAAAAGACACCTTAATATCAAAGACGTCATAACCATCCCAAAAGCCCAAATCTACATATGCCTGCCAGGAATATTCGAGATATTTTGCTATCTCATTTATGAATACCGGTACCTTACGGTCATTGTAGCCTTCAGCAAGAACGGTAAATTCGGTGTGGGGAACTCTATTTACACCATCGACTTCATAATGTATATCGAAATGGCTTTTAGAATCCTCCCAAGGTTTTAAATATGTTACCTCTGAATTTCCTGGTACAAGACCGATATCTAATTCTGTTATTTCATTGTAAATTATTCTATCTACTATTTTTGTCGGATCGTAATCTTCTGGACCAAATATCTCTATAAACAGCCTAATCGCTACATCTGTAGAATAAAGATCTTCGAGAGCGATTGGTTTATCCTCGCCGATAAATGGCTCTAAATCAGCAAAAAAGTGATTTTTAGAGATTATTATGGGAACATCGTAATTTGCAATAATAGCCGTATCCCTTAAAAGGGCAATCCTAACATTTTCGGGTGTTATAGGAATCTCCGTTTGAGTGGCATCAAAGACTTCCCCTAGAATGTAGCATTCGGAGTAATTCGGGAAACCTATTGTAAGAAAACTCCATTCCTCAGACCATTCTCCCCATTCTCCATTGAATGATCGCATTCGCCAGAAGTATTCAGTTTCGTTTTCTAAAAGATCCGTCTGGTATTCCCCATTTATAGCAAAGTTTGAAATAACGATGTTCTGGAACTGCTCGTCTGTAGCGACTACGATTTGATAATCAGTGATTCCATATCCACTAACTTCATCGAATGTAAATACTGTAGGTTCTATTGGAACATTTGGAGCACCATCAATTGGACTTACTAAAACAGGTGGGGGAGGGGGAAATTGGTCATCACCTGTAGTAAAACTCCATACCCCCGTCCATTCTCCCCAATCTCCGTTGTAAGATCTCATCCTCCAGAAGTATTCAGTTTCATTTTCTAATAATCCAGTTTGATACTCTCCATTGTAAGCAAAGTTTGATATTGCAATATTCTGAAACTGCTCGTCTGTAGCAACTACGATTTGATAATCAGTGATTCCATATCCACTAACTTCATCGAATGTAAATACTGTAGGTTCTATTGGAACATTTGGAGCGCCATCAACAGGACTTACTAAAACAGGTGGGGGAGGTCCATTACTAATTGCTTCGACGACCAAATTATCATAATACGAATGCCCCCTGTCTGAACTATATAATCCAACTGATTCAAAAGCCCCCAGACTGAATTCTCCTTCATTTACAGAATGTAACAAGACATAATCCCCTGTTCCTACCG
>CAZVLB010000018.1:0-88580 GCA_964627935.1 uncultured Ignavibacteria bacterium | reverse complement strand
AAATACTGTGTTCTATAAGCACCGCTCCTGGAATATCGCTTTGAAATACAGCTATCAAATCGAGTTCAAGCTGGGCTTGCGCAGAAACAGGCAAAATCAGCCCCAAAAAGACGATAAAAATCAAAATCTGCCATCTCATAGATAAGCTCCCCGGTTGTGGCGGTTACTATCTTAAAAGTACGCTAATAGACTAATTTGTCAATGTAAATAATTCGGCCGGGATAGGAATCCTGTCCGCGAGGCTAAATCACATGTCGGGTTTTTCGCTACGCTCAGAACCCGACCTACTTCCTGCCTCAAAGTGTCAGGTCACACCTCCGGCTAAAGCCGGAGCCAAGACCATGACACAACCTCGTTAACGACCTATCGTGCCGGGCGTACGTCCCCGTGCTCCCGGAGAAGTGTCATTCCGCGGCGCATCCGTCATGGGCCGGACAGGCTTAACGCACGCCGCGCACATTTGCAAGATGTTGCGGCAGTTCTTTAACGAAGTGGTGAACTGCCGCTTGCAAAAACCTGCCAACCGTGCCCCGACAGGAATCCCTTCCTGACGGAATCCCGCCAAAAGCAAGTTTGGGCAGGACACCCGGCGACAGATGCCCATTTTATTACAAGCAGAAAAATACAACCATATCATTGCGAGGAGCGAAGCGACGTGGCAATCTAACGGGATATTCAAAACGGCTGAGATTCCCACGTCCCGATAAATCGGGACTCGGAATGACTGGAGACAGATGCCTTTATTGCGCAGTGCCCCAAAGTGTCAGGTCACACCTCCGGCTAAAGCCGGAGCCAAGACCTGACACAACCACGTTAACGTGCTATCGTGCCGGGAGTACGTCCCCATGCTCCCGGAGAGCTGTCATTCCGCGGTGCATCCGTCATGGTCCGGACAGGCTTGACGCACGCCGCGCACATTTGCAAGATGTTGCGGCAGTTCTTTAACGCAGTGGTGAACTGCCGCTTGTGAAAATTGCCCCCGTCACGCGCCATCGGGAATGGCAACACAAAAAAAGGCGGCACTGAGGCCGCCTTTTCCCTTCTCTCCGTTCTCACAACATATCACTTGAGAAGTATCATCTTTTTCGTCTCGGACCAGTCGCCGGCTACCGCGCGGTAGAAGTACATTCCCGATGCCAGACCATCGGCCCGGAATGTCACCTTAACCACACCGGCATCACTGAATCCGCTGTAAGTCTTGACCACCCGGCCATTCAGGTTGTAAATCTCGATTCTCCATTCCGAGGCCTCGGGCAATGAAAGCTGAATATCGGTTTCCGGGTTAAACGGGTTGGGATAATTCTGCGACAGCTCATAGGCCTGCGGCAGAATTGTCTTCTTAACCGTATTGACCCGCAGATCATTGCCGTCATAATCGGCAATATCGGTGGAAATCAATTCAACCTCGCCATCAGCCATGATCGTGAACAGATCATTCTGGCCGGATTCAATTCTATTGGTCGAAATACTGTATATAATCACTTTCAAAAGATCGCCGTCAATATTCCATTTCAATGTCATATCATTGATCGTCTCCGCCTGTTTTACCTCGGGCGGCATAGAAGTTCCCGAGATATTGAATATCAGGCCGGCGCCGCCGATATTGACATCCGATTCGGTACTGACCGCAACCTCACTTCCCGTATTGTCGACCGTCAGATCGACCTCGTTGACATACGAGGCGGTCCTGTTGATCGGGTCAGCATCGCCGATCAGAACCCTGATCAGGTATACCAGGTCACCCACGGTCAATGTACGGCCGTCACCGTTAACATCCGAGGCCGCCACCTGGCCGTCATAGTTGATGATAAACACCGAAGGTCCGAAGATGAAGTAGTTGGTGTAGAGCACCACATCGGCGATCTCATTGGGAATCTCGTTCAGGTTCAAATCGCCGCGCGCATCGATCGAGTCGGGATGAATGATACAGATCGATCCATTGTGCATGATCACACAGCGATGCGGCTTGGTCTTGTCGCCAACCAGGCATGTATCCGGGATGCCGATATGCTGGAAACGGCTGTCCTCGGGATAATTGTCATCATCGAATTCATCCCAGACTATACCGTACTGATTGGTGATCAGCTTCTCAACGAAGAGTGTATCACCGCTCTTTGATGAGAACGAGTTATCGGCGCAATCCATCCAGTAGAAATCAACCGGGTAAGTCAGGCCCGAGAAATTCAGGTCGCTGGTGACATAGAACCTCATGACAGCAATAGTGCCATCCGGATCGAAGGCATCGGCAGGTGGATGAGCAGCGCCGTCATTGCGGTCGGCAATCGCCACTATCCTGACCAGGCCATCGGGACATACTCCCTGGCATCCGCCAACATTACCGGTCTTATAGGTAAAGTATTCCCATTCCTCGGTCGCATCGCCACGGAAAGCGGAAATAAATGAGAATGCCGAGGGATCGAATTTGATCAACAGATCGAATCCGCCAATCTCGATTCCGACATCGGCAGTAATATGCAGGTCAAGGCTGGAATTGGTCACCACGCAGGGGCTGTTTTCGATCCAGACCTCAAGGCAGGTGGCCGTATCGCATTCCTCATTGACGAACACATAGTAAAGAAGTGTATCCATATCAAAGGCCGAACAGGTGTCCGTAACCTTGTAGACAAATTCAATAGTATCGGTTATGACCGGCGGAGTGAAACAGGTTGTCAATGTGAGCGGGTCAAATGTTCCCGGGCCCTCGATCATCTCAACCGTAAGATCTTCAATCGCATTATCCGGATCACCGATTGTCAGGCCGTCAAAACAGACCTCCAATGCGGGAGCTCCGAAACCGCAGTACTCATGATAAAGACTGTCGGGCGAGACGCTGATTGTAGGCGGCTGATTGAGATCGACATTGACTGTCACTGTCTTTTCGTCGAAGGCTCCGCAATGATCTGTAACCCTGATAGTAAACATGTATGCGCCGGCGCCATCGGGAGTGAAGCAGACACGTCCATCCTCGAACAATGTCGCGCCCTGCGGGCTGTCGGTCAGGCTGAATATCAATGTGTCATTGGGCAGATCGGGATCGGTGGCACTGCTTTCAAAGCAAATCTGCGCCGGTTCGCACATCGCCGTATCAATATCCTCGCTGACTGTCAGCACAGGCGGCTGATTGGGCTTGAAGATGACGCAGTACTGATCCTCATGATACGCGCCGCATTCATCTGTAGCGCGTACGGTCACACAGTAAATGCCGACCGTATCGACATCAATACAGACCTCGCCATTGTTGACAACGCCTATTCCCTCGCTGATGGTAACGGTTGGTTCGGGGCTGTCCGGATCTTCAACCGAATATCCAAAGCAGAAATTTTCGGGAGCATCGCAGACCAGGATCGATGTATCGGGGGCCAATGTAATCAACGGCGGAAGGTTATAATGAACATCGATGCAGACAGTGGCCTCTCCCTGCGCACCGCAGATATCGGTGGCACGGATCGTGAGGCAGAATGTCGTATCCTGTGACGCCACGGCGTCGAAACATACAGTGCCGTTTTCATAGGTACCGAACGGAAGAACCTCTACGGTTATATCCTGATCGTCGGCATCATTTATGGTCACATCAAAGCAAATCGGATCGCCGGAGACACAGACAGTATCGGCAAAATCATCCGGTACGATCACCTCGGGCGGCTCATTCATGACAGCCGTCACGATAACATCGGCAGTATCGGCTTTGCCACAATGATCTGTGACCGCGAACTGGAAACTGTAGTCTCCAGCTCCGCTCAGCTCGAAACAGAACAATCCCGTTTCAGCATCCAGAACCCCGTCAGGACCGGAAATCTGTGAAAAGACAAGTGTCTCATTCGGGTCGGGATCGGTAGCATCAAGCTGTATACAGGCCGAATCGCCGGGATCACAGAAGAATTCTGTATAATTCGGATCGGCGATAATTGTCGGCGGGGTATTCAGTTCTATGGTAATAGTCAATGTGTCCTGGTCGACTTCGCCGCACAGGTCACGGACGCGAATCACGAAATCATATTCGCCCGCACCAAGCGGTGTGAAACAGAGTTCGCCGGTCTGCGAGTTGATGGTGCCAAAACCGGAGACCTTGATAAAGGTCAATTCATCATCCGGCAGATCGGGATCATCAGCGGTGGCCTGGAAACAGATTGGCTCGGTCTCACACAACGCGGCTGTATAATCATCCGGCAGAGTCAGGACCGGCGGGCTGTTCAAATCTACCGCGATATTGATCGTATCCTGATCCTCGTTGGCGCAAATATCTGAAACCCTGATCACAAACTGGTAATCACCTGTTTCTGAGGGCGTGAAGCAGACTTCGCCGGTCTGCGGATCGATCGATCCGGGTCCCGCGATAAGTTCGAATGTATTCACATCCTGCTGATCGGGATCATTGACATCCGCATCAAAACAGATCTCACCCGGCTCGGCACAGAAATAGTAGCTGGTATCATTGGGCAGGATCAGCTCGGGCGGATCATTGAGTTCAAGAGTAACATTGACAGTATCCACAGCCTGCGCACCGCAGAGTTCATCGGTTGCGGTAATCTCTATGGCATAGGAACCGTCAGTGGTCGCATCCAAACATACCAGCCCTGTCTGGGCATCGTAGGTTGCCGGGGGTGTGACAGTAATTGTAACATTGTCACCCTCATTGGCATCTGATGCGGAAACCGGGAAACAGATTTCGGTCGGCTCACAAACGACAGTATCGATATCCGGCACAGTCACCAGTTCCGGCTTGAAGTTCAGATGAACCGTAATGCTTATCGTATCCTCCGGGCAGGGTGGCGGTACCAGCGAGGGCTTGGCGCCTTCCAGTTCGGCACAGCAAGAATCTGAAACCTTTAATACGAACGTGTAGGTGGCGAATTCGGTCATGGCCGGCAGGAAACAGAATTCATTATTGACATAATCGAAATAGCCATCCCCTTCGATAAACTCGACAGTCAGGTTGTCGCCGTCTTCATCATCGATTTCTACGGGGACGCAGATTGAATCATATTCACATAAAAGCGTATCGAAATCCGCCGGCAATGAGATTGTCGGACGGGCATTGATATCGTAAACAACTTCAAATGTATCTATTACATATGCACCCGAATTATCTGAAGCCTTAAAAATAAACTCATAAGTCGAATCGGTAACCCAGGGAAGGAAACAATGCTCAAAAGAAACCGAACCTGTTCCAGTAACTGGCGTGAAATCGCCATAGCCTTCCAGCATCTCAACCGTTATTGTATCACCCAAACAATTGGGATCAGAGGCATCAACATCGAAACAGACATAATTCTCATAACAGACATTGAAATACATATCATCCGGAAGACTCAGCACAGGAGTTGCATTTTCAAAGCGGACCTTTATGATCAGGTCGTTGAAATCGCCGTCTCCACCGTCTTTCAGATCCTCAAATGCGATAACATACTCATGAGGATTGCCGGTCGGAAATATCTGGGCATGATCATAGCCGTCAATATTGTATCCCGTCTGCGTGTACCATGAATCATAGCTGGTCAGGTTTGGAGTCATGTAGAAGCCTATCGAATCTATACCTGTCAGCGTAAAAACACTGGAATCACCGGCAACATTGGATGAGGTAAACAGCTCCGTCTTATCAGCGCTGTCGGCTGCATTATACCAGCCGCTATTAGCGCTGGTAGCTGAACCGGCCACCTCCTCAAGGATCATGGCCACATTGGTACCGGGCACGGCACAAAACGATTCCCAGCCAAGTTCGTCAGTTGCTACATTAATATTATATCCAAGGCTGTCTAAAAGCTCCTGGAGTGATGGTTCATTTGGGGCCAATGAAAGCAGTGAGTCCAAAAGGGCCCCATCCCCTTTCTGAGCGTGGGTAGGCGGTGATAAGAAGACTATGCTCGCAACAAATAGAATTATTACGAGACTGAGGTTTTTCGGGTGCATAAAACGGCCTCCTTAGTCGATTACTGTTTTCCCGGTAATGAATACAGCAATCTTTATACCTGAAACAATAGAAGTTATTTAAACAGTATCGGTCGTATCTATGGTAAGTACCTATTTATGATTGATATAACTTACTCCCCCTCGGAGCAGGCATCTCATATTTAAAAAATCATATCTGTTTCAAGCCCAACTAAGAGCAAATCAATAAGTAATTTAAACCAATTTAATATAAACCGGAAGATTAAATTGTCAAGCAAATTGTGGTATCGCGCAACGATTTAAACTAAAATCTAACATATACATCTGTTCATATTCAGAACAGCAATTTTCTCATGAAAGAACCGTTTTTTGTATAATTCCGATGCAATTCATTTCATCTTTTTCTATATTATGCAGCAGATTGCACAGACATTTTTAGTCCTCAATCTCGTTCTTTTTTAGCTTGCTCAGGAAAAAGCGGGGGCTACCATCAACCAGAACAACAAAATCCATCAGCTGATTCCGGATCTCCGGGCTTAAATCATCTCTTCTGACAAGCGAATTTATCTTACTGTGATGCAACGCGATAGCATCTTCCAGCAATTCATGCGACCGGAGCCATTGCATAAATTCGCGCTCCTCGCTCTCATCCTTCGAAAGCTGGCATTTAGCCCGGTAAGCAGGCTGATAAGACACTTTAGCTTTATGCGCTGATCCCCTTATCACATCAGCACTTACCTCCCGTGAATAATCCAGCAGGGCGGCCTGAATCTGCCTTTTTTCGGTTTCAAGGCTCTTGAGCTCATCACGTATCTCCAAAAGCCTGTCTACCGCCTGGACACCCAAATCAGCATTGAATTCCACCGGGGTCATGGCAGAGGTCATATGCATATGCTTCTTGGCCGGACAAAGCGGATAATAGTCGCACCAGTCGCATAGGGCCGATTCCCTGTAGGGAAACTCATCCTTTTCAGTCGCCTTTTCAATTTCCTGTATCAGGTATATAGTTTCGATTTTGAGTCGCTCGAGATCCTCCCGGCTTCTTCTGGATCTGCCCTCTTTGTCGAAAAGCAAATAGTGCCAGATCAACTCAACCGACTTAATATCCCTGAACATGCTGGAAACACCGATCTGATAAAGGGCCAGCTGACGTTCCCTGTCAAAATGAGACTGCTCCTTAAATGTCCGCTCCGTTTTGTAATCACGAATCTGGTAATGCCCATCGTCCGTTTCCGATAAACGGTCGATATAGCCCTGCATACGGTATTCGCCGGCATCATCGAGGCTCAACTCGACACGCAGTTCCAATGCAATTGTGCGATCCTGATCAAATGGATGATAGCGGTCATAATAATGTTCGAGCGCAAATATTCCCTGCTCAAAGTAGTTTTCCACATGCAGGTCGCCTCTTACTATATATATACCATCATGCCACTCCTTTTCCCAAAGGTTCCGATAATAGGCCAGCATCTCATCTTTGGACAGAATTCTGCGATTGATCAGCATCTTATAAAGATACTCAAGCGTCTCATGAACACGCGACCCCAGGAAGGCCTCGATCGAGTTTCTACTCTCGATCGGTTCACGTTCGACATACTTGAATTTATACTGAAGAGGGCAGTTCTGATATGTGTTCAACCTGGAATGGGAATATAATGTCATCGGTTTTTCGTAGATTTAAGAATGTTCAAAATTACCCAGGCGGTCAATGACCCGCCCAGCAAATATCCAACTATCGAAAGAATCGGCATGCCCAGTATTTTAACACCCAGCTGGGCAGTACTCAAAAGCGAGGCGCTGACCAGGATGGCTGCAATAATTAACGAAAGCGACACCCTCTTGGAGGATTCATACAGCTCATTGGTCAAATCCTCCAGCCCGCGGTGATGAAACTGCAGGCCGATTTCTCCCCTGCGCATCTTGGAAATAATCCGGCGCATATCAAATGGCAGGGCCTTGATAAACTCATAGAAATCTATGCCGGTATGGGTCATTTCCTCTTTGATCTTGGAAAACGTGTATTTACGCCTGGCCATGTCGCGCACATAGGGCTCAATCTCCTCGATCATATTGATATTGGGGTCAAGCGCCCGGGCTACCTCCTCAGCTGTCATCATAGCCTTGGTCAGAAGCATAAAGGTGGATGGTAAACGGATTTTGTGGCGATAGAAGACATCCATAAAATCTTCCAGCAAAGCCGTCATATTTATCTGCCAGAGCGGAATCTTATGATAACGATACAGCATCTCGGTCAGATCCGATTCAATCGTCAGCTGATCAAAACCCTCTGGCACCATATCATAATCGAGTGCCACACGGATGATTCGACGGGGATCCCAGGTGGATGCGGCGTACAGCAGGCTGGTTAAAAAATCCACCATCGATTCGGAAAGCTGCCCAACCATACCGAAATCCAGAAGAATCAACTGCCCTTTATCATTTACAAAGATATTGCCCGGATGCGGGTCGCCATGAAAGAAACGATCCTCAAAAATCATCTGCATGATTGCGTGCATGCCACTACGGGCCACAGCAGGTAAATCGATGCCCGCTTTTTTAAGCCTGTCAACATGAGATATCTTGATACCCTCAACAAATTCGCAGACCAGCACCCGTGCTGTAGTAAACTCCCAGTAAACCTCCGGGATGATAATCTGTTCGCTTTCCTTAAAATTGATTTTGAAGATCTGCATGTTGCGGGCCTCATACAGGAAATCCGTTTCGCGCCGGCTGACCTTGGACAATTCACGAACCTGCCCGCTCGGATCGAAACGCTTCGATTCGGGCACATAGCGTTCCAGAAGCTGGGCCAGATCGCGCAGGATTTCCATATCCACCTGCATAATCTTGCGCACATCCGGACGCTGCACCTTGACCGCAACCTTGCGCCCATCCTTTAAAACCCCGGCATGAACCTGTGACAAAGATGCCGAGGCTTCACATTTTTCATTGAGAGATTTGAAGATTTCCGTATGGGGACGGCCGAATTCGTTTTCGAGTATCTTTTTTACACGGTCAAATTCAAATGGCGGCACTTCGTCCTGGAGCTTGGTTAATTCTATAACCAGCTCGACCGGTATCAAAAAGGGCCTCGTGGATAGAACCTGCCCGAGCTTAATAAATGTCGGGCCGAGTTCCTCGATCGCCAGGCGAATTCTTTCAGCGTAGCTTTTGCGGGCCAGGTCGCTGGTCTTGGCAAACAGCTGCCTCTTGCCAATTCTCAGCCTGGCGGCAATATTCATACGCCCCAGTATTTCACCGAAACCGTATTTTACCAGGACCTGGATGATTTCTCTGTAACGTTTGTAGACTTTTATGCGCTGGTTAATGCTGTATGTCTTTTTCATTGGAGGTATCTGCCGCCTGCTTGAATTGAATTTTACCCTTTCCCTTTATGCACTCCGAAAATGCCGGAGACCCATTTTCCAGTGTCGTTCTATTATGCAATCGGAAGGCTTTAAAAGCAAACAAAAAAAGAGGGAGGCTAAAAGCCTCCCTCAATCTATCACAGACTCGTGGATTACTTCATCAGTACCATTTTGTGTACCTGTGAGTACTCACCAATGGTGGCTCTGTAGAAGTAGATACCAGAAGCCATACCCGAGGCATCCCAGGTAACCGTGACACGACCGGCATCATCGTATCCGCTGAAGGTCTTGACAACCTGACCATTGACATTATAAACGTCAATCGACCAGTTGGCAGATTCAGGCAGATCGAGAGCGATAGTCGTCTCGGGGTTAAACGGGTTCGGGTAGTTCGGATGAACTGCGAAGTTCTTCGGCAGAGCCTTCATGTGAGCGTTGACAGTCAGATCAACACCGTCATAGTCGACCATGTCGACTCTTGACAATGTAACATTACCGTCTGAGATCACTGTGAAGAGCTCATTCTCGCCGGCCGGGACGGCACGTGTACCGATATCAAATACCAGCACGCGCAGCTCGCCTTCGACGACATCAGAGACGATGTCCATATTGGCCGCAAGTTCAACCTCTGTGTTTCCTTCGACATCAAACACGAACCAGGCAGCACCAATGTCCACTGAGCTGGAGCTGTTCACGCTCAAGCCGCCGTTGCCATTAACCATCGCAACATCGACGGAATTGGCAAACGGTGTCAGCTTGTTGAACGGAGCGGCATCGCCGGTGATGATACGGATCAGATAGACCAGGTCACCAACGGTGAGAACCTTACCGTCATTGTTAACATCCGAGGCCGCAATCTGGCCCTGGAGGTTAACTACGAACACGCTCTGTCCATATATGAAGTAGTTGGAATACAGAACCGCGTCACCGATTTCGTTAGCGATGTTGTTCAGGTTGAGATCGCCACGAAGGTCAATCTCATCGGCGCAGGCAATATCAATGCCGCCGAAATAGAAGTCAACACAGCCAAGCGGGAACGGCTTATTGGGATCTGCAATTTCCGTACAATTCACATACATGGGATCAGGGATTGACTGCCAGCCAGCGATATGCGGGTTATCAGCCGGATCAAGGAGAATGTACTGATCATTAGGACGATCGAACCAGTATACGTTACGTGAGAGGAAGATCTGGTTACCAGTACTGTCGGCCAGAGTGTTGTCGTTACAATCGAGCCAATAGAAGCCGATCGGAACATACTGACACTCATAGGTCCTGTCGTTGGTAACGTAGAACGTAAGGTTCGCGACCTCAATTGAATCAGCCCAGTTCCATGATTCCGGAAGAGGATGTGCTGGGCCATTGTTCATGTCATTTATTCCAACAAGTTTCACCAATCCACTCGGGCAATTGCTACCGCAGTTCGAGAACGGGCCTTTTCTGAAAGTGAAATACTCCCACTCAGCATCAGTGAGGTAATCACCCAGGGAGGCTTCGATGAATGTCAAAGCCGAAGCGTCATACTTCAGCAAGAATTCGAAACCACCAATGTCCTGACCATCGACAAAGGCATAGATCGGAACTTCGGTATATGTACCCTGAAACACGAACTCATCTTCGCCAGTTTTTGCGACCTTGACTTCGATACCCGTTACACGGATTTCGAATTCGCAGAAAACATCGTCTTCTGCGACACCGTCGGTAACACCGATTACGACAGTCCAGGTGCCGGCATAAATCGGTTCATCGTCGGTCTGCCAAGACCAGTCACCAGTCTGAGCGTCAACATTGAGCTGACCGGGACCATCGAAGCTTTCCAGATAGAACTGCAGCGGACCAGGGCAAACAGGGTCGTCCTGATCATGTGCATCTACCGTACCGAAAGCTTCATCACCAAAGCAGATCCACACCTTGCTGATACCATCAAACGGCACATCGTAGGCCGGAGGGCAGTAATCAACAACGGGGGCCTGATTGGTGATAACAACCACAAAGTCGCAGAAATCTTCGTAACCATAAGTATCAGTCACGGAGACCTGAACGTTGTGGACACCAACTTCACCAACTGAATTCCAGGTCCATTCGCCTGTCTGGGCGTTTATGCTACCCGGACCGGCGGTAACGGCAAAGGTCAACTCTTCATTACAATAACCGAGATCAATATCATCGGCTTCGAAATCGAAGTTGGCCGGTTCGTTACAACCGAAAACCAGATCGTCGTTCGGACAATTGGTGAAGAAAGGTGCATTGGCTTCAACGGTAAAGGTTCCAACTTCACCGGTGACGTTCTGCGCTGCACAATCGATACCGACAAATGTTGTGGTAGCGGTTGTGAAGGCGTCGATGTTCCAATCGATGCCGGTCGGTGTAATTGAGAATACACCTTCCGTGCAGCCGATGTCAACCGTCAATGTGGCAGCGACTGTCGTGCCGGCGTCCAGTACAGGATCGCAGCTTCCCAGGTTGGTGGCCCAAAGACGGAATACGTCTTCGGTCGGACCATCTACCATGGAAAGATCGGAAGACCCAGTACCATTAACCAGGTTAAATGAAACACCGGTAATGGTCGCATAGGCCCCACCATCAGCAATCTCGGCGACTACGTCGAACATCGAGATAGCATCAGTGGCAGTCACTTCCATATCTATAGTTTGACCCACCCGGCCAACATCGAATGTCTTATCGACGAATTGTACCGTCACATCAGCCAGAGCAGAACCAGCAAAGACAAGAAGCATTAACGAGGTCAGCAAAGAAAGTATTGTAAGATTTTTTTGCTTCATTACAATGCTCCTTCAAAGTTTTGATTTAAACCGCTGATTTGTTTATCCTGAAATTCTCATCTCAAGATTCCCCCCTCAATGGGCACAAACAAGCAGCTTAATAATCCTAAAAGCACCAAATGTTACTTATTGAAGAGCAAATTTATACTGAGGATTAGTCAATAAAAACAAGGATATTTCACAATATGGTCATTTTTATTACTTAATTGAGGCAGTAAAAGAAGAATGTTTTAAAAATAACTCTGATACTGAGTTTCCCTAGACGCCCCCATAATAACATCTTTGCCGTTTTTGTCAAGACCTTTTTTGCAAAAAAACCAATGTTCATCACATTTTCCACATGCTTGCCGATCAACGAAGAATCCATCTAGTGTATATATAATGTAAATTCCAATCTCATTTAACCAGCTATCCTTTAGGCTGCAAGTTATGGTTACAAGATCATATTCAGTATCATAAAAAACAAAAATTCCGGTCCATGACTATCACATACAAACATGTGCATATACGTATGACAAGCACAAAAAAAGGCCGGCATCAGCCGGCCCATGGCTTCTATGGCAATTAAGTGTCTATTGTTGTTCGGTAGTAGCCGTGAAGGGGCTGGTGGAACCGAAACCCTCAAACGTCACCGATACCTGATCGTCCATCGTCAGGAGATTTTCCATAGCGATCGGAATGCCAAAATCGGACAGCTTGAAGTTAAATGAGGCGCTGATATGAAGAATATCGCCCGGAATACCGGTATTCTGTTCAGTAACATTCTCTGCCTCAATATAAGTCATATAAACCTGTATATTGTTGATTCTCTTGGTGCTGTCCTTAATTGTCAGGTCGCCTGATGCGATCAGCGATATCTCAAGATTGTCCTCGAGCTGATACGACGAGGGATCCTGTATGCTGGTAAGCTGGAATGTAGCATTGGGATAATTGGCTACATTGAGCATATCTTCGGCCGTTAACATATCATCACGGATAGTGCTTCCCGTCATCAGATCGCCAAGAGGGATTTCGAAACTGGCCAGCGGACGGCTGTATCCCGCCGGCACCGGCTTCTGGATTGCAGGCTCATCTTTTATCGCCGACTCAACCTGAACATCCTCTTCGGCTTCAGCTTCAGCTTCTTCCTCCCCGGTTTCAATCGGAAGCGTATCAGGATCAATTTCTTCTAAACCGGCTTCAGTCTCAAGACCCTCACCGGCTTCACCGGCCACATCGCCAACATCAGCCGCCTCGGTTTCGATCAAATCCACCTGATTTTCTTCCTCCGGAACATCCTGAGCCACAAGCATAAGCGAATCGAGCCAGAGCGTCACCTCACCGGTCGTTCCCTTAGCGAGCCCAATAACCGTGCCGAGCGGCGCACGGGTTTCGAAGCGGGCCACTGATTCAACCATCAAAAGATCGCTTTCAAGATGGCCCCCAAAATAAAATGTCGTTGTCTCAGGCATCTCGGCTTCCTCTCCCTCGCCCTCCTGGGCTATCAGGAGCGAAGTCAACATCAGGCCGAGAATTAAAATTGCCAGAAACGCCTTTTTCATTAAATTTCTCCTTTCATATATGCATGCATGTACATATTATTATTTTCAGCAATGAAGAATTTCATACTATCCAATAGCAATAACGAACAAACCGTGTCGTTTGTCCAATCACAATAATTTCATCTTTCAATTCTGCAACTCAGCGAACAAATCCATATTGAGCAACAACAATCTCGGCTAAGAACAAAATCCCGCCCAATAAATTTATCCAATTTATACAAATTAACTTCTTTTGCCAAGCAAAATATAATGCAAATTTCGCCTCTCTAAAATATGCCAAAACGTTTAAAATAAAACTTGAAGATCGATCGTCGATACTTATATATAACAATGCGCATATAAGCATTTAACAGAGAGGAGAACATGCAGGAAGATATTGAGAGACTTGTGGGGGCATTCAAGGCGCTTAGCGATCCAACGCGTCTGCAGATTTTAATGATTCTCGAGAACAGAGCCCTGGCTGTCAATGAGATCGTGGATTATTTTCAGCTGTCTCAGCCGACCATCTCACGGCATCTCAATGCTTTGGCGCATGCTGGCTTGATCAAGGGCGAGAAAAGGGAGCAAAAGAAAATCTACAGCCTCGACGCCAATCACCTGGCATTGTTGTTTGAGGACTTTTATGCCAAATTTAAATCGCTTAAAAAGGCTTAGAATTGTTTTTTGGCCGTTTCATATGGCTTGCCGTTCGGATATACGATTTCCCTGTCGGTGATAATTGCCGTAACCAGTTCGTGCGGCGTAACATCGAATGCCGGTGAATACACTTTCACGCCCTGAGGGGCCGTTTGAATTCCACCCCAGCTGGTAATCTCTTCTGATGATCTCATCTCGATTTCCACATCCTTGCCGGAGGGCGTGTTTTCATCATACGTGGATTCCGGTATGGCTACATAAAAGGGGATATTATGATAACGGGCCAGCACAGCCAGGCCATAGGTACCGATTTTATTGACCACATCATAATTACGGGTGACACGATCCGCACCTGTTATAACACAATCTATTTTGCCCGCCTGCATCAGGCTGGCGGCCATATTGTCGGTGTTCAACGTCACATCGATGTTTTCCTGCATCAATTCCCATGTGGTCAGACGGGCTCCCTGCAGAAGCGGACGGGTTTCATCGGCATAGACCCTGATTTTTTTGCCCTGCCTGGCCGCCTGATAGATAACTGCCAGCGCTGTCCCGATTCCGGCGGTAGCCAATGCGCCGGCATTGCAATGAGTTAAGACAGTCGTATCATTATGAAGTAAATTTGCGCCGAGTTCGCCCATTTTTTCGCACATTTTTTCATCATCACGATGAATCTGTTGCGCAAGACCCTGAATTTTGGATTTAAGTTCGGATAATTCGGTACTTTCATTATCCTTAATCAATTCAATGACTTGATCTACGGCCCAGGCCAGGTTCACTGCTGTCGGACGGGCGCTGCGGATTTCACGCAGATAATCCTTGAGCTGAAACATATCAGACGCCTGCATGCAGGCCAGCACGGCGGCATAGGCGGCAGCGACTCCAATAGCGGGGGCACCCCGTACGCGCAGCATTTTAATGGCCTCGATTACATCCCTGTAATCATCCAGGCGAATATATTTCACTTCTCCCGGCAGCAATGTCTGATCCAGAAGAACCAGTTTATCATCCTCGAATTTAAGCGTATAGAAATTCATTTTTATTCTCCCATTACCGTTATTACCAGTTCCCGCTGACGGGATTTATTGTCAAAATCAAGAAACACTATCTGCTGCCAGGTGCCGTGAACCGTTTTTCCGGCCGCCACAGGCACTGTCAGAGAGGGGCCAATCAGCGCCGCGCGCAGATGAGAAAAACCGTTACCGTCACCCCAGGTTTTATCATGCTCATAGGATTTTTTGGAGGGGATAATTTGCTCCATAAACTGCGGAAGATCCTTCTGCAAACCGGGCTCATATTCTAATGTCGTGAGTCCGCCGGTCGAACCCGGAACGAAAATATTCACTAGTCCGTTGGCGATTCCGCTTTTCCTTACCGATTCCTCTACCTTATCGGTGATATCATGTATATCACAGTAGCCCTCGGTACTGAGCGTAATTCCATAATTATGAACCATTTCACTCTCCTCCCTGAAAGACGCATAATTTAGCCTGTTCATTGGGAAAGTACAAAATTTAGCAGTAAAATCCAGAGGCAATTTAGTTTAAATAAAAAGGCCGCACGGAAATTTCCGCACGGCCCATGTATTGGAAAGGTAAGTAATGAACCTATTCGCTTACATCTATTTTAACCTTCTTGGACAGGATGATTCCGCCGTATCCGGGATCATTATCCTGAATGGTCACGACCGCATTACCGATACCGCCCGGGGCAGTATAGGTAAATCCGGCTTCTCCGTATTCATTTGTCACAACTGTTTCAGGAGCAATTGAACCCAGATCGGCACTTCCGCTAAGTGAATGGCCTCCCAGAGGATTGCCGGCGCGATCCTTTATTAATACATCGCATGCGACCTGCGAACCGGGTGCCACAGTACCATCCATGCTGATTTCCGATGATTTTGTGCTGGCATTGCCGGTCAGCAGTGTAATGCTTACTCCGGCTGAGGGACCGTTCACTCCGCCAACCTGCACGGAGCCGCTCAAGTAGCGACCGATACCGTTGTCAGGGGTCGAGTAAACATAGTCACGGGTCAGAACCTTGGATTTATATCTCATCCTTGCCAATGAACCGACACAGCCATCCGCAAGCGCTCCGGTTATAATCGTACCATCGTTGAAAAGAATCTCAACCGCTGTATTTGCGACCAGGAAGTTATTGTTTATATCGCGGGCATCGACCCAGATATCCGTATAATCCTCACCATTGGCATAGAGCGTTGACGAATAACCGTAGGCATCTACGAACACCGCCGGACCGGATACTATCAGGATGGTCGAATCGACAACTGTGCGACCGGCAGTCTCGGCCCTGATATGGGCCAGACCGTCGTTGCGGACATCACCGGAACGATAGACAACACTTCCGACACCATCGATCGTGATCGAGGCCGCGTCAACAGTGCCTTCCTCGGTCCAGAAATAAATCTCGGTGGTATCGGCAACCGGGTTGCCGTAGATATCATTTACTATAGCAACAACATCGGCGGTTACATTGACAAAATCCCAGCCCCTGATATTGCAGGGATCCACGCCAACCGAAATTTCGTATGGGGGACCGGCATTGATATTGATCAGGGTTGTATTAGAGTAAACATCTCCGTTCCGGGCCTGAATCATGACAGTACCGGAAACTATACCGGAGAATATGGTTGCCGTAGCTTCACCGACGACATTGGTTACAACAGTTATTGTATCATAAGAGGTTGTGGCCGAATCATATGGTGAGATCGTGAATCTCTCGCCACCTCCCGGACCATAGACGATAAAGAACTCAACCGGAATCTCAGACTGCACCTGATTGCCATAGGCATCGAAACACAGGGCAGTCAAATCGGCGAATTCAATTCCACCTGTAGCCTTTACCTGAATCTCATTGCGGTCAGAAGTAATCGCTATGGAAGCGATATCCTCGGAGGGCCTGAGAGCCAGAGGAAATTCGCCCGAATTGGCGTTGCCCTCGCTGTCAAAGACTGTAGCGCGGACATAAATCAGCCCGGCCAGCGTGCCGGAAGTGTAGCTGAATGATATCGATCCGCCGCTTGAGGTTACAGTGCGAGGAGCGGTACCGACACGATCCCAGATATGGTTTTCATTGATATCTTCGGTGACGATATCGACATTCTCTGTAAAATAGCCGTCCCCATTCACATCCTGGAACCTTTCGCCGACCTCGATACGAACCTCCTGACCATCAGCGATCGGAGTATTGTCGGCATCCCAGATTTCCACCGTGAAATCGGACACATCATTGCCGTCTGCCAGGGCAAATCCCGGCGTGACATCAAATTCGAAGCGCCAGTCGCCCGACTGATAACCCTCCGACATAACCACTGTGGTCGTCAGATTGGCCGAGGCGGCAGTGCTGGCAACAGTAATCTGCACTGAGCCCGTATCCAGGGGCACGAAACGAGTGCTGAATGAACCGCTTGAACCGGTAGTCACGGCGCCCGGAATAAAATAGCCGTTTTCCTGCGGATCGGCGTAAAAGGCGACAGTACGTCCCTCAAAGCCCGTTCCCGCAGAGTCAACCAGCTGGCCGGACAGGGTTGCCTCGGAACCGTATTCAACCTCAGCCGGCGAAGAAGTAAAGGATACTATTCTTTCGGTTGTGGATCCCCCGCCCCCGCTGCCGGTGGCTACATCATCTCCGCAACCGGCCATAAACAGCAGGCCGAAAAGTGCTGTCCAGAGCAGCGCGGCAGTCCTTAAATGCTTTGTAATCATTATCTATAATCTCCCTCTCCAAAGGCATTTCGACTTCTAATTAATTACTGCTCAACGGCAGCCAGGTCACGTCCGACGATAGTCGGGGTCACAAAGATCACCAGGTCACGGTTTTCGACACGTTTTCTGGTGAATCCAAACAGATGGCCCAGGACCGGTATATCCTTGAGAATCGGGACACCCTTATGTGATTCAATCACATCCTGTGTGGTCAGTCCGCCGATAACGACTGTCTGGCCGTTTTCGACGACCACATTGGTCTCGGCATTATTGGAATTGATGATGATACCGTTGGGGTCGAACTCATAGGTCGAACGTTCCGGCAGAAGATGCATCAGGATTCTGTTCTCGGATGTTATATGAGGTGTAACTCTCAGAATAGTACCGACTTCCTCAAATGTGATAACCACATTGCCGGATGGGTCAAAGGTCTTGATCGGGATCTTCTGACCGCTCTGAATTTTGGCTTCTTTATTGTCAACCGTGGTGATTTCCGGATGAGCCACAATCTTGCCGTTACCGTCCGAGACCAGGGTCTGGATGGTGGCACGCAGGTCCCAGCCGGGCTGCATGGTGGCGAATGTAAATGATCCGGCCGGATCAGCTACATCATTTTCGGACACCTCGGTTGTATGTTCGTAATCTGCCTCATAACCGGATGACTTCTGTACGGTCTTGGAACCGTTAATGGTCCAGTCGATACCGATTTCCTGCAGAGCCTGCGACGAGACCTCGATAATCTGAGCAGATATCTTAATCTGCGATGTCTCTTTATCGAGTTCATCGACAAACTGCCGGATAAGCGGAATATTTTCGGGGATTTCGTTGATAATCAGCGAATTGGATCGCTTGTCAACCTCCACCTTACCACGCTGAGTCAAGATCGTTTGTATCGGATCAACGAGGTCAAATGCGCTGGCATTGTCCACCTCTATAATTTCGGTTTCCAGCGCAACTATCCTGGCCTGCTCGCTTTTATGCTGCTGAACCATGGACGTTTCGTCCAGATATTCCTTAGTCGGTACAACGCGGATATAGCCCTTTTCATTGACCGCTGTAAGGCTATACGTCTTCATCAAGATATCCAGCGCCAATTCCCAGGAGACGTTCTTGAGCTGAAGGTTAACATTGCCTTCAACCGAGGGCGAGGTAACAATATTGACATCGCCATACTCCGCCAGGAAATTCAATACCGAACGAATATCGGCATTCTGGAAATTGAGATTCTTGATTGGTTTGCTTGGATCGCCACCGTTATCTGCGATAACTGAAACCTGCATTATAAGAAGGGTAAGGGCAATCCAGGTTAAAATTTTTGATCCCGGAATTCTTCTCATAGCAACCTACCTCTTAGTCTTCTAAGTCCATGGTTAAAGCCACCGAGCGGCTCCATCCAAATTCACTTATTTGAAATAGAATCTTGTTTTCGTATATTTGAATAACATAGCCGTTTTTGATCTGATCGCCATCCTCGAGGATATATCCGTAACCTTCCATATCCTCCAGAAGAGCCATGTTCGCATCACCCTGAAGGATACCCACCAGCCGGAGAGTTTCGACATCGGGAAGTTCGCCGCTCTTATAGCCGGAAAGGGCCTTGGAAACCAGCGGCATAAAGGGATCGCGACGGCCATAGGAGCGGTAACGGACAACCTCACGTTTGGGAAATGCTGCCGCCAGTGAGCCTTTAACCTTGGGCGGACGATCCGGATTGTTGCGCAGTTCCTTCTCAGACTTCCAGTCCTTGGACTTTTCATCCTGTTCGGAATCCTGCTTGGCGGGCTGTTCACCCGGCCTGACCGGTACCGGCCTGGTATCCTCTTCAGCCGAGGGGTTCACCGGAGAAACCGCCTGGCTGTCTGAGAGAGTCTTATCAGTCTTTTTCTCGGTCTTCACAGGTAGCGCAGTTTTCTTCTCAGTCACCTTGTTTACCGGCTCCTCTTTCTTTGGAGCGGGCTTTTCGGCATAGACTGTCTGATCCTCATCAGAATGCTGAACCGGCTGTTGCTCTTCCTTTTTATCAAAGACTTCGGCCAGCTTCTTCTTTATATCCTGGCGATCTTTGCTGGAGAGTCCTGAATCCGATGATTCAACTGCAGGCTGTTCTTCCCCGGGGGCTTCCTGCTTTGTATTTGAGTTATCGGCCACCGTTTTGTTTTCATCCTTCGGAGGATTGAAAGTGCCCTCTTCTTTGGCCTTTTTCTCCGTATCCGGATGAGCCGACATGGTTGCGGGCTTAACTGTTTGCTCCACTTCCGGTTCTGTCAGGGCCAGCTTGATTTTTTCCGCCTCGCTCAAAGGTGCCGCGCACCAGAACTGGAATTCATCTTCCTGCGGTGCGGCCAGAACCAGCGTAACCCGGCCCTCGGATTGTTTGACGGCATATGTAACCGGACGGGAAACATCGGCCACAACCCTGACTACCTTATCGGGCTTGATCTTGTACTGGCTGGTACGGATAGCGCTGATAATATCTGTCGGCAGATCACGAAAATTGAACTGCGGCAGTTTATGCAGGCTGCCCTTCAGATCCACAATAATACGGTAGGGTTTGCCGGCCTTGGCCTCTTCAATAAAATGCGTAAACGTAAACGGGCCATCGGCATATACGGTCAATTCAATATGATCCCCCTGCTTTTTGAGACTGATATTGTCGACATGGGAAGCCGCAGCGGCTGTTGCTGCCAGGGCCAAGCTCGACATCATCAAAATCGCGAGCAGAGTTATTGTTTTCCTAATCATTGTCTACTCCTACCTCTTAATGTACTGCCAGCTTCTGGTTAACCGGAACAAAATAGGTCGACAGTAAGAATGTCGCCTCCAGCGTCATCTGATCGAGCTCATTCAGTTTATCCAGAACAAGCGAGCCCGGATCAATACCTATGATCGAGATCCTGGAGATGTTTGTGATAAACGGGAAATTGGCAACGCCGGCCAGAAATTCGCCAAGTTCATGAAACGTGCCTACAAATTTCATTTCATAATCACAGATTTGATAGAAATCCTTACTGCGATTGCCCTTGGGGCTTACTTCCACCACCCGCGACTGGGTTCTGGCCGAAGCGCCATGAAGCTGCATAAGAAATTTGGCAACCTGCTTTTCATTCGGCAGAAGCATCTCCACCTTATCATAACGCTCCAGAAGGTTGGAGTATTCTTCCTGCAATCCTTTCAGGGACTTAGCCTTGAGCTTGACCTGGTTGAGCTCTGTTAGAATCTTCTCGTGGGTAGCCTGTTTCATTTCCAGTTCCTGTGTATATTTGGAATAGAAACGTGAATGCCAGACCATCACAAGGACGACCACGACAAGAACTCCTATGGCGATCTTATGCAATCTGGGATCTTTGATATCCATTATTCCTCCGCAGCGTTATTGTTCGGCCAGCGGGCTGGAGAAGCTTTTCTCCGGCTGATAATCATATCTGAGCCAGGCCTCGTAATCAACCACGCAATTTATTCTAAAGTTGTAAGCGGCAATATCTTTGACATTCTCCTGCTTGGCATAAGCCAGTTCCACATCAAGGAAATAATCCGACTTCATGACATTCACCAGGAATGAGGCAATGCTGTTCAATGTATAGGCATATCCCTCAATATAGGCTTGCTTCTTGGTGGGCTCTGCCACCTGTACGGAATCAGCCTCGGCCTCCTGTTGGGTCCTGCCCCGGGGACGGCGTTTCGTCGGCTTGGGTTGTTCCGGTTTCTGTTCGACCAGCTTGGTCAGCCAGAGAAGCTCCGGAACACGATTGGAGAGGTCTTCCATAATAGACACCCACATCCCGCGGTTCTTGTCCAGGTTCTCGATGGCGGTCATACGGGTCAGGAGCTTCTGCTTCAGATCGGTCAGGTCATCGATCAGCTTAATATCCTTGCTCAGAGCCAATCTCTGCTTCTTAACAGAGGCGATCTTTTCATCGAGCGATGTGATAGAATGCTTCTTGTAGATCGTTAAACCTGCCAGAAGCAGAAATACAAACACCACCGCTGCCCCGGCATAGATCCATTTTTTATTAAAATGGAACGGGGTCGCTCGTTTGCGGTACTCCTTTGGAAGTAGGTTTATCTCTATCATAGCTCTATTTCACCTTTCTGGCCGCCAGTCCGATCGAGACCGAAAGAAGGGGTGCGATCTTTTCCGGCTGTATAGAACTGAACATATCTGGATCGTATTCTATATTTCTAAGCGGATTTGCTATTTCTATCGGGATATTAAGCTTGGACTGCACAAACTCCGGCAGGTAGGGAATCAGGGCTCCGCCGCCGGAGAGAATTATCCAGTCAATATTGGGCACATTGGCCAGCGACTTGAAATATGAGAATGCCACCTCCAGGCCGGTGATCAATTCCTCGATCGAGGTCACGATCGTGGCCTTGAGCATATCCTGGTCGATGGAGGCCTCCATCTCGCCGCGAATGGCCTTATGGGTCAGTTCCTGGTTTAGACGGAACTCCTTCTGGATAGCATCGAAAATCATTCTGCCACCGGACGATATATCGCGGGTCGAATGATATTTGCCGTCCTTGATAAAGGTCACGTTGGTGATATCGTATCCGATATTCACCAGCGCGGTCACCCTTTCCGGATCGACCTCATAGTTGATCAGGTAGGAGTTCAGGATGGCAAAGGCATCGGTGTCCACGACCACGGGCTTGAGGCCGGCATCCTGAATAATATCCAGGTAGTTTTTCAGAAACTCATTTCTGGCCGCCACCAGCAGGACATCCATCTTGTTGGTTTCCTCGTTGATATCGATGACATGATAATCGAGCGTCACATCCTCGACATCAAAGGGAGAACGCTGTTCCGCTTCGAACAGGATTGCCTGTTCCGCCTCCGCCCCGGTCTTTCTTTCGATAGTGATCCTGTCGGTGATAACACCGTGGCCTGAAATTGAAATGACCACTTCCTTTGTTTTAGGATCGGTCTGTTCAACCAGGCTTTGCAGGTTAAAAATGATCGCATCGCGGTCCTTGATTTCTTCGGAGACAATCGCCTCGACCGGAAGATCCCGGCAGCCCATCGCCTTGACGGCGAAATTGCCGCCTTTGTTTTCCAGCTTGATCAGCTTGACAGAGGAGGCTCCGATATCAAGTCCGCATACGACATTGCTTTTTGATCCGAGCAGCATACGCCATATCCCGCTTATTTTTAATTATTGTCTTTCAGTTTAAAACAACCTGAGGGAATTCTCCCATAAAGGAGAAAAACCCACTCTAAACTAACTCTCTCTCAGTCTACAGTTTTATTATCGTCTGCCAGTTTAAAATATTGAGACAAATTTTTTGTATTTTTGGCATGTAAAGAAAAGCACCCCCTGCGATCCGCAGGGGGTGTCGGTTACCTTAAAAAAAGCAAAGGAGGAAAGGCCGCCAGATCAGTAGGATAGCGAATCTATCCTGACCCTGCCTGTTGCGGCTAAAACGGAAATATGCACTGTTGCCGGCTCTCCGCCCCAATAAGCGTCGCCGGTGATATTACCGGTAGCCGAGGCCCGGCCATCCGGGAAGAAAAACACCTGATCCGTGCCAAAACTCGTTGATACGGATTCGATTGAGCTGCCAAGCGTATCCAGGATCACTACAGAATCGCCATCATCCAGGGTAAAATTGGCAGGATCGACATTATCCTGAAATACGGTCAATACCTTGTTGTCCACGTCCAGGTTAACCCCGTACTGCATACGCTGTGCAATGGCATTGGAACGGGCTTTGCGAAGACCGGCCATGATTTCATTGGATGCCGATTTAAAACGTATCTTTTTGATTGCCATATCAAAATTGGGAATCGCAAGCGCGGCCATAATACCAAGAATAATCACAACCGTAAGCATCTCGAGAATTGTAAAACCGTGTCTTTTTCCTAAAATTTTTCTCATAGTCTCAATTCCAGCCAAAATGTTTAATTCTTCACCGGATCATTATCGCAAAGCCTATGCCGCCCGATACGATTTTTATTGGATATTTTATTGTTTTGGGAAACAACGGCTTAGCTATCGGTATTATAATCAGCGGGGCCATCTGAAATGCCCCCTGTACGGAATTGATAAGAAAGCCGCCAATAATCTATGGGATATTTCCCATACCAGGATAATATTGACAAATCCGTAAATAAGGATATTTTAAATAAGATACTTACCGCGAGCAACAGGAAGGAGCCGACCTTGAAAATAACAACCGTGACTTTTTTGATATTGCTATTAGCTGCCCCTGCAATAATGGCTGCCGAGGATATCAAAATCCCCGAAAAGTTTGTAGAACAGCCGTCCAAGGAAATAGTCTCTTCCCGGGCACTTGATTACCTCAGTTCAAAAGCGGGTGATGGCCTTATAAAAGTCTGGGTTTTCTTTACCGACAAAGGCATTTTCGAGCAGGGCACATATCTTCAGAGAGCCGAGGAATACAAACAGGCCCTGACAGAAAGAGCTCTGCAGCGTCGCGCAAAAAACAACGCCCCGCTGGTATCATTTGCCGATTTGCCGGTTGAAAATGACTATATCGAACAGCTTGAAAGCCTTGGCCTGGAACATCGCAGGAGCTCTAACTGGCTCAATGCGGCCAGTTTTGAAACAACTTTCGATAAACTGGAAACTATCAGCGAGTTGCCTTTCGTGAAAAAGATCCAGCCTATGGCCACCTATGTCCGCGAGCCGGCGGAGATTCAGAATGAATCTCCCAAGAACAATCTAACTCCCGATGATACCAGGGATTATGGCAATTCCTATGATCAGCTTCAGCAGATTAACGTGATCGCCGCTCATGATTCCGGATGGACCGGCGAGGGGGTCCTGGTAGCCATGTTCGACACCGGATTCCGCACCAGCCATCAGGCATTCGCAAACATCATGGCTGAGAACCGTCTGCTGGCCACCTACGATTTCGTTTTCGATGACACCATCGTTGACAATGAGTTAGAAGACAACAGCTCGGCCTGGAACCATGGTACATACACATGGTCAACGCTGGGCGGAGAATATGACGGCTTTGTTTACGGGCCGTCCTATAACGCTGATTTTATTCTTTGTAAAACCGAGGATGTCCGCTCCGAAACGCAAATAGAAGAAGACAACTGGGTCTCGGCGGTTGAATTTGTCGATTCTCTGGGAGCCGATATTATTTCCTCATCTCTGGGCTATACTGACTGGTATATTGATATAAATTTCAATGGTGATTTCTGTGTCACTACAATAGCCGCCGATTATGCCGCCTCGGTCGGTATCCTGGTGGTTAACTCCGCCGGTAATAACGGTCCCGGATCATCTACAATTATTGCTCCTGCCGATGCCGACAGCATTCTTTCGATAGGAGCTGTTTATGGATCGGGCGGAATTGTCTATTTCTCATCCCGCGGTCCCACGTACGACGGCAGGATCAAACCCGAGGTTTGCGCCCGCGGTTCGAGCGTAACCTGTGCTTCACCCACATCAACAACATCAATGTCTTCGGTCAGCGGCACATCATTATCCTGTCCGCTGGTTGGCGGCGCTGCGGCTATAATCATGTCGGCCCGTCCCAACTGGACAGCCATGATGGTTCGCGATGCCTTGATGTATACCGCCTCGCAGGCGCATACTCCGGATAATGATTACGGCTGGGGCATTATCGATGTCATCGATGCGATTCATTTCGCGCCATATAATGAACTCATGAAGGGTGATGCCAACAACGACAACCTGGTAAATATATCGGATGCCGTACATATCATTAATTATGTATTCAGCAGCGGCCCGGAGCCTATACCTGAAATCCTGGCCGGCGATGCCAATGATGATGACAGTGTGGATATATCCGATGCAACATATATCGTGAACTGGGTCTTTGTACCTGGTTCGCCCCCACCTGCCGGATTGCTTTAGAAATAAGACTGATAAATAGATAGCGGCCTTTTCGGGTGCCGCTTTTTTATATAAAAAAAAATCAGGCGGATTTCACAATCAGCCTGATTCTGCTCATAGCCTGAACTTCTTTAGTTAAGGAGTTTAATCCTTTATATTTCTTTATTCGGATCGATTTTATATTTCTTTATCTTCTCGAATAAAGTTGTATAATCAATTTTAAGTGCCTCCGAGGCCTTGCGCTTATTGCCGTGGGTCTGAGAAAGCACCCTAAGTATAAGTGCCCGTTCGGCCTGCATCTGTGCATGCTGCCCCACTTCACGCAGCCCGGCACCCTCTCTGAGACGGATATCATCAGGCGTCTGAATCCTTATGGCCAGATGCTCCGGCTTGATTCGCTTGCCTTCACAGAGAATTATGGCCCTTTCGACTGTATTTTCCAGCTCGCGGACATTGCCGGGCCAGTGATACCGCTCCATGATTTTCATACCATCACGAGTGATCTTCATCATCGGCTTTTTCATATCATGGCAGAATTTTTCCACGAAATATTCAGCCAGGGCCGGGATATCCTCCGCCCGTTCGCGCAATGGCGGAATTGTAATCGGGAATACGGACAACCTGTAGAACAGGTCCTCGCGGAATGTCTTTTTCTCTATAGCCTGCTGCAGATCCATATTGGTGGCTGCAATAACCCGCACATCGACAGGTACCGCCTGAGTACCACCCAGCCGCTCGATCTGACGTTCCTGCAGGACCCTCAATATTTTGGCCTGTAATGCGATATGAAGATCCCCGATCTCATCCAGAAAGACCGTGCCACCCTCGGCAATCTCGAATTTACCGATATGGCGGGCATGCGATGAGGTAAATGCGCCCTTTTCCGAACCAAACAACTCGTTTTCGAGCAGTTCATTGGGAATTGCGGCCGAATTTATGGCCACAAAGGGATTATCTTTGCGAGAAGATAACTGATGAATCGCCCGCGCAAAAAGCTCTTTACCGGTTCCGGATTCACCCACCAGGAGTACCGAGGTGTCAGATGGCGCCACTTTCTGCACCATTTTAAGGACATCCTGCACCCTCTCGGATCTACCGATAATCCGGCCCTCTCCCAGGTTGAGCTTGAGCGCCTCTTTGAGCATCAGGTTTTCATTCCTGAGCTGACGGGTTTCCAGGGCCCGGTTTATCAGTACGTTGAGATGATCCGTATCAAATGGCTTGGTAAGAAAATCGAATGCGCCTCGTTTCATCGCCTCAACAGCCGTCTCGATCGTGCCGTAGGCTGTCATGACGATTATCGATGCGTCCGGGTTTTCCTCCCTGACAGCCGACAATACCGAGATACCGTCCATATCGGGCATTTTCAAATCCGTCAGGACGACATCATACTGACGATCCCTGGTCTTTTTGATGCCCTCGAACCCATTGCTGGCGGCCTCTACCTCATGCCCCTCGGCGGTTAAGGCCTGACGGAGCATTTTGCGAATAGATTCCTTGTCATCGATTACTAAGACTGAAGACATATCTATCCTTTAGCGTGCTATTTTATGCCGTGTTATAATCTCTTTATCGACACTTTTTTAATATCTTGAAGTGATTTTGAATCATCGATCTGTACAAAAATCGAACCATTTTCCTGGGGATATTGACAACCCGGTTTTATTTCAGTATGCATCAAAGCTCTTGACGAAATCGGGCAAATGCGATAATTTACTTAAAATTCAACGCCAACATTGAGGGAGGAACGATGATCCGCAAATTGATTTTAAGCATTTTTCTGATAATGTTTTGCCTGAGCGCCTGCGGCGGCAATGAGGGCAATGCCGAAGAGGGCGCAGAAAAGCCCGTCGACAACACTGTTTATTACACGCTTTTAAGCACCGGCGTTCAATCGGGAATCAAGCAACCGGGCGAGATTGTTATCACCAATCAGCAGCAACTCGATTCGATCTGGGCCCTGCATTATGATTACCTTGAAAACAATCCGGAGCCTCCGGACATTGATTTTGAGGAGGAAGTGGTAGTCGGGATGTTTCTGGGCGAAAAACCGACCACCGGCTACTGGCTCAGATTCGATTCAGTCTATCGGGATAAAAAAGATATTATCGTGGCCGCCACCACAAACGAAAAAATCGATGAAAGCCGGGCAGTATTGCAGGTCCTGACATATCCGCACTTTTTTATCGCAACCGAAAAGCCCGAGGGTGAAGTAAGGTTCGATTTAAGGGCCGAATAATCAGTTCAGATCACAATTGCGCGCGGGAGAGTAGCCGATATCATAAAACTCATCCTGCGTTTGCTTTATCAGCCTGTTTTCGGGTTTGATATTGTGGACCTGGGGGCAGTCGGGATGATAGAATCGGAAACTTTCGCTGTTGCCGACAAAATACTGCGCATCGGAGGGCATCTCAAGCGACCAGATTCCCAGATCGGAATCACGCGCATCCATCTGCGCCTCAATCAACATGCCGCGATACTCAAGATTACGCATATCCTCAGGAAAGATATAGACATAGGCCATGCCCCAGGCTACCATGAGGTGGTTTACAAAAGCCTCATCGGTGAAAACATAGGCCAGCAAACGGCCGTAACGGTCACGTTTGCGGAAATCCAGTTCGTAGCGCAGGGGGTGTTTTGCCAGCAGGCTGCGCAATGAATCGGTGGCGATATCGTAGAAGGCCTCTCCCCGCTCGGGCGTATCGATTCCCAATAACCGTACGGTCTCTCCGTCGGAATCCCGAAATGTATCGCCGTCAATAATTTCCACCGCATACAGATAATCATCCGAGATCGTCTCTTCCGGCCGATCAACCTCGGTCACATGCATTAAAAAGTAGGCCGCCACAACCACAAGGATCGAGAGCGCCACCAGGAGGCTTCTGCTTATATTTTTCTTTTTTCTATCCATATTATCAATAATAACACTTATTCTACTGTGATCAGGCTGGAGCCCTGAGGGGTTTCCTCGATCGTGATCAATGTCTGCACCGCTTCTTTGATATCCTCCACATGAGTTACGATAAAAATCTGCTTGAAAAAGTCCTGCAACCCGGCGATTGCGCCCATGATGTTTTCTTTGCGGAAATTATCCTGGCTGCCAAAAACCTCGTCCAAAATCAAAAAACCTTTCTCCAGCAATGAGTTCTGGGCCAGCAGGCGGGAAATCGCCAGTCTCAGGCTGAGGTTGGCCAGATCCTGTTCTCCGCCCGAAAAACGGTTCAGTTCGCATAATTCGCCGTAGTCACGAATCAATATATCATAATCCGGATTGAGTTCAAGTTCGCTGAACTTGCCGTCGGACATATAATCCAGCAGATTCGAGGCCAGGGCCGCGAGTGTGGGACGAATCCGTTGCGCCAGATATGTTTTCAGCTCCTTTAAGAGATCTATCAGGGTGTGCAGATAGACTATCTGGCCGGAAAGCTGCTTGATTTTTTCGCGGGCCTTATGGATTGCTGTCAGCCGCTCGCTGATATTTTTGATGTCATTTTCGCGCACGGCGATTTGCTTGGTGTTCTCGGCCAGCTCGCGTTCGGTTTGATGGTAGCTCTCTTCGAGCTTCTCGAATCGCGCACGGATCTCTTTATATTTATCTTCGGAGAATTCAAGCCGGCTGATTTCCTCCTCGACCTCTTTAATATTATCAATAATAATAGCTGTTTTATCGGACCAGTTCTTATATTCGGCTTTGAGTTTCTCCAGGCCGGAGAGTCGCTCGCCGATACGGGCCAGTTCCGATTTCCTGTCGGTCAGCTCGCCGACACGCTTTTTCAGTTCCAGGAACCGCTTATCATCGAATTCGACATGTTTGACTTGCTCATATTCGCTTTCCAGGCGGATCAGACGGTCGCGGTTGGCCTTAAACTCGTCACGCAACCCCTTGATTTCGCCCGAACAGGATACAAACTGCCTCTGGGTTTCCTCCAGACGGGCCCTATGAGCTTCTGCCAGCTCTTTTTCCTGCTTGAGCTTATCTATTTCCGCCGATTTTTCATTGTAAGCCTTTGTGGCTTTTTTTTGACGCTCTTTCAGCTTTTCAATTTCCGACTCGAAATGGCCGACTATATCCTCTTTTTCTTCGCCAAATGGCCTTAAGCAGAAACTGCAGACCGCCTCGGGGCCCAATTCGGCAATCTGGCCCATCTGATCCTCAAGCTGTTTCAGGCTCCCCTCGGTGCCGGAAAGCTCGACTTTCAGGTCAGACAGACTGGATCGCGACTTTTCGAGCGTTTCGGACAATTTCTTGATATTATCATTAATAATTACTATTTCACCTGATTGATCCTGCAGTTTTTCCAGTCTGTCACGAAGGTCCTTGCCGCGTTTTTCCTGACTTTTGAGAATTTCCTGTAACTCTTTAATCTGATTTTCTTTATCGGCACGGGCGCTGTGCTTTATGCGGTCCTCCTCGAGTTTCTCGAGGCTGATCTTAAGCTGATCCAATGGCGCGACCTGGCCTTTGAGCTGTTCAAAGCGTTCCCGTTGCGACTCGATATCCGCTATTGTCCGCTCCAGTTCGCCGATTCTCTCCGAGGCGGTCCGTTTACTTTCCTGTTTTACTGCCAGTTTTGACGATAGGGTTTTATATTCTTCCCGCAGATTCTCCTGTTGTTGCAGACCGGTTTTTTCTTTGCGGAGCTTTTCCTCCAGCTCTTTGTGCTTTTCCTGCAACGGTTTAATCGATTCGCGCGCATCCCTGAGCAGTAGTTCCGCGGTATTCTGCCGCAGTTTCAACTCCTCTTCCTGCTCCAGCGCCTGTTCCAGGCCCCGTTTTTCCCCCTCCAGTGAACGCAGATCGCCCTTAATATTATCAATGATAACATTGGTTCTTTGCAGGCCCAGCATCTCCTCCAGCCGTTTGCTGCGATCGGCGGGCCTTAGTGATCCCAGCAGATTGAGCTCATTCTGGCGGGTATAGAAAGATGTCTGGAAGGCCTTGAAATCCATGCCGGTAATCTTTTCGACCTCCTCATTGACCTCTTTGGTGCTTGAGGCGATCACATTGTCTTCGGCATAAAGCATTGCTCCGCTTTTGGTTGACTTCATGGATCGCTCGACATGATAGCCCACCCCGGAGACCTCGAAATCGAGCACACCGGCGGTTTCCCCGCCCTCATCCATAAAATCAGGGTAGACCTCTTCGTTTTTGGTCTTGATCCCGGGACTGCCGTACAGGAGCCAGGCGATTAATTCCAGCATAGTCGACTTTCCCGCGCCGTTTTTGCCGATCACGCCGATTACGCCCTGTGGCAGGCTCAGGTCGAGATCGATGTATTTGCGGAAATTCTGTGCCCTGATCCTGGTGATAATCATAGGTCTGAAAATAAAACGCTTCTGATGATTTGGCAATCCCTTTTAAAAAGGCGGCTTCAATAATAATGTTAGAATCGTGTAAGCCCCCGAAAAATAAGGAGAAAAGCGTGATAAGTTTAAATTTTGCACTTGACAAAAAAGATAAAAATGTTAAACTGATAGCGGCTTGAGAAATTGTCCGCTGCGAATTAATGGCTTGATAAGCAACGGATAATGACTTTTTACAGATTATGCTTCTTCTTTAAGTAAGTTGCTACTAACGAACCCACAAAAAACAAGACGGGTACGCATAGGGCGAGTTACGTCTTCTTTATCTTTACCTCAATTCTTTTATCATAACTACTTTTGAAAGAGTAAACGTATTCAATCACTTCTTATTTACCTAAGGAGGTAACAAGAGGATCTGAGGCGATAAAAGAATTTAGAAAAAGCTTTTGATACTGACCAAATGGGAACCCCGGTAAACAAGACTGAACCGGGAAACCCGACTCCGTAATTTAGGAATTAAAGCTGTTGACCCAGGATCGCTGATTCAAAATCCCTAGACAAGATAATCTGGATTAGCGACGCAATAAGGCAAAAGTTGCTCGGAGTAATGCAGCCGATTAATTCAAACCTTGTTGGAAACCGATGTAATTATTGGTTTAGGGTTAGCGCTCAGTCTATTTTTCCTAAGTCTTTAAGGAGGAAGTAAATGATTAAAAAACTCTTAATTGCATTAATTGCTCTGAGTTTTCTAGTTGGTAATCTGGTATTCGCTGACAACCCCGGCGATCTTCTGGTTTCCGACCAGGCCGTCAGGGTTGGTGCTCAGCAAATTCCTCCGCTTAAACCTACAGCTGTAGATTGTGGTTTCCAGGACTTCACATGCGAAGCCTGGGCCTATGTCGTGCCGTTTAGCAATGATGCCGGTTACGGTCTGGGCTCGGTTGGCATGCGCTTTAGTCCCACCACAGTGGAACAGTGCTACGTTAATGAAGTTGCTTTTCTGGTTTATGACTTCTATGCAAGTCCCGCGGATTATCCGACCGGCGATCTGAGAGTCTCGGTCTATGGAGAAGTTCAGCCTGATGGTGATCTTCCGGATCCCGGCTCATTGATCTTCACGGTTGATGTTCCGTTTGCGGATATTGCACTTTCCAACTTCACCTACGTCCCGATTCCCGGAGGTGCAAACTTCAATATCGGTGAAGACGTATTCGTAGTACTCGAGCCCACAAATGCCACAGATGTCTGGTGGATTTTGGGTGAAGACGACCTGACCACATGCTCAACTCCCGGTACATGTACCACGGATGAGCAGTGGAGAGCGGTTGCATTCTTCAAATCCATCCCGGGCTACAGCTGGTTAGCTAGTTGCGGCGGAAGCGAATTCCTGAATATGGTTATATTCGCGGATATTTGCTGTGAACAGCCTTCCTACACCTGCCCTGGTAACCAGGAGTGGCCGACCTTCCAGCAGAACGATGGAAGAACCGGCTACACCACCAATACCATTGGCGACCTTACCAACTTCAGAAAACTGTGGGAGCACCAGGTTGACTATTTCATAACCTGGGGACATCCCGTAATTGCTGATGAAAAGGTATTTATTGCTTATTACGATGGGGTTGTTGCACTCGATCTGTATACCGGAACTGAAATCTGGAACACCTTTACTCACCCGGATTACGCCGCGTTTATGCACGCTACTACCAACAACCTTAGAGTCACACCGACTTACGACAACGGCTATGTATACTTTGGTACAGGCAAACGCACTCTTGACGAGGGCTTTGTCTGCGCCGATGCCAACACAGGTGATACCATCTGGGTCAGGCATCAGGTTCTCGGTTCCGGTCTCCCAGGCGGCATTGGCGGCCTGACCGGTGAGGTCCAGTATACCAGCTCAGTCGTAGCCAACGGCAATGTGTACTTTGGTACAAGCTTCGGTGAGTTCTATGCCTTGAACGCATTGACAGGTACCGATGTGTGGAACGTCACACTCGATAACGGTATCTGGCTCTCACCGTCATCCGACGGAACCGACATTTTTGTCGGCACATCCGACGGTTATGTTTTTGCCGCGCCTGCAGTCGGCGGTTCCGTTTATAAGCTGGATGGCGCCACGGGTGCCACCCTTTACACCTATGCCGGCTTTGACACATATGCGGAAGGTTTTGTAACCGCTCCTGTATACGATGCCAATGAAGGCGTGTTGTTTATCAACGGTAACACCGGCGTGGGCCTCGGCTCGAGCGGCTACAATGAAGGTATTCTGCATGCCCGTTCGGCGGCTGATCTGACAGACGTCTGGGGCGGTGCTTTCCTGACCATGAACCCGTACTTTGTCAACCCCACAGCCGCTCCCTTCCCGTGGGAGAGGGTCACTGTCGGTGGTTCACATTCATCGTTCTGGTTCTTCTATGGAAGCACAGCGAATGCTTCATTCAAGCAGTTCAGCTATGGCGGAAGCCTTACCTGGGTCGGCGACGTGTTTGACCTCTATGTACCTTCAGGCGGCGGTCCCTACTGGGAGACCTCATCCTGCTCGTACGCTGTCACATGCGACCCGTATATCTTCGCCGGATTCACAATCAATGATACCTGGAGGATCTTCGATCACCAGACCGGCGATGAATTGCTGAAATACAAGTTCTCGGATGATGTTCTGGGAACCGCTATTGCCGAATATGCTGATCATGATTATGTGATCGTGACAACATTCGCTTCGGCTTACGGCAATGGCTATGGTAAGGTCTTCTGCTTCGACATCGGTCCCGACCGTCCGCGTCTGTATGTACCCGATCCGATCGTAACGCTCGGTGCGGTATCATTCGTGGATTCCTATCCCCAGTCACGTTTCGGCGATATGTTTGCCAATATCGGCTCCGCCGCCATGACCTGGGATATGGAAATCGTGACTGCCAAGTCGAATAACATTAACCAGCCTTCAAACCTTGCAAAGGTTGCCACCGATGTTAAGAAGGGTCTGCTCTCACCTGAGACGGTTGCCCTGCTTGACAACAGAGCTTTGACACCGTCGGTCGAGAAGAACACCGATCAGGGTACCACCAGCCTGGCTGCTGACTTTGTCAGATTCCCGGGCGGCGTGACCACTGTTTCGGGCGTCCTCCCTGCCGCTTCGGTTCACAATCAGGAATTCGTTCTTGATCCTGCTCTGATGAATCGTGGTACCAACCCATTCGAAGTTCTGATAGACGCTGACGATCCAGATTATAATCCTGAAGTTGAAGAAACCTATCCTCATACTGATCCGCTTGCTTCTGTTACTGTTGTTGCGGTTAAAGGTTATGCATTCTGCGATGATTACATCTCGATGGGTACCGGCACAAACACGGCTTATGTAACTAACGCCGGCTGGAACTCAACAGGTGGTCCTTCGGATGCATTCATGATCGATGACTTCACCGACTTCCTGTATCACCATTCGTTCTTCTATGGTTACGAAGATGATCACATGGTCTGGGTTGAAGAATCTGGTTCGGGCTACAATCACTTTGAGCCCAACAGCGAGTGCGTAATCGATCCGATTAGCGAAGACATCTACAATGCTACCGGCCTTGACAGAACCGTCACAGGTGAAGTCTTCAGCGCCTCCTTCATCGATTCGTTGAAGGATCAGGCCACCGGTCAGTTTGATGCCGCTAACACACCCGGCCTTGAGATGTTCATCAAGGAATACGGTGTATTCGATGACGATTTCGCCAACTTCAAGTATGTCTATGTTGAAATCGCTAACCGCGGATCCGATCCGCTTCCTGCCGATCTGTACTGGGGCACCTGGTCTGACTGGGATGTCGCCAACTTTGGTGCAAACGTTGGTAAGGGCCTGATCGGAAACGGTGCCAGCGCTTACAGAATGTACGATGATGGTAATCAGAACTTCCAGTATGGTATGGGCTTTGTGCCTATGGCTGGAAATCTGTTCACTGACAACACACCGACCGTGGGCGCCTATGGTACTTACCAGATCGCCAACGATCCGGTTGTCTATGACAACATCATTATCGATTCATTCTTCAACTACGTCGATGACTGCCCGCCGTATACCGATTGCTACTATCCGGGTACCGAGGTTGGAACCAACCCCGGTCAGGATATGTCCGCGATTCTGGTTGCCGACAAGCAGTTTGTCGATGGTGACGAAGTCCTCAGAGGCGGTCTTGTGATGTTCGGTCTGACCGGCGCCGCCGTACCCGATGACGAAGTCGCTGACCTGATGAACTTCGCCAACAAGTTCGCAGGCTTTGGCCGCGGCGATGTCAATAACGATAACGTTGTTGACCTGCTCGACCTGTGCGTGCTGAACTGCTATGTTGCAGGCTGTGGATGCTCACCGTATCCGTTCCTGTACCTGGGCGATGTCAATGTCGACGGTCAGATTGATGCTGATGACGTTCAGTATCTGTATGACTATCTGTTCATGGGCGGCCCGCTTCCTAAGGGCGATTTTATCGTTAGGTAATCATTCTTACCTATAGATTGAATCAGGGAAAGCAAGTTTTACTTGCTTTCCCTTTTTTTTTGAGTAGTTTCAGTTTCGGGCGAAAGAAGCGACTTTGAAGAATGCCGGATCAGCAAAATGAACTCAGAGAGGCGGGCAGGGTCCTCTCTCCCATCATTAACCAGTATTGCGCCATAGATGCATTGTATCATCGGGGCAAGGACCTGATATTCAGGACCTCACCATTTTCGAGATCACCCGAATGGCAGAGTGAGCTTTCGCGCAGGGCTTTCGAGGCCGGCTTTTACCTGAGCTATTATCGCGATAACGATTCGCTGTTGATTCTTTCGCGTGATATTCGTCCCCGCAAAAAGAAAATCCCCTGGCTCAATATCCTGCTTTTTGTGCTGGCATTTATTTCGATGATCCTGGCTTACAGCTATTATCTCGAATATGGGCCTGAGATTTTCCGGGATATCAGCCTGATGAAAAGCGGTTTGATCTTTGCCATTTCTCTGATGGTGATTCTGATCTTCCATGAATTCGGGCATTATATTGCCGGGCGGATGCATAAGGCTGATGTCAGCCTGCCCTATTTTATTCCCGCGCCGGTATTGATCGGCACTTTGGGGGCAGTGATAAAATCCCGTTCGCCGTTTAAAAACCGCCGTCAGCTTTTTGATGTCGGCGCGGCCGGGCCACTGGCGGGAATACTGCCGGCCATTGTTGTTTTGAGTATAGGTTTCATGAAGGCCGAGGCGATTCCGATTCCGGAGGGTTTTGAGGACGGTTTCGGTTTTTCCATCGGGCATTCTCTTTTGTATGATTTCCTGCGCATGCTGTTCATTTCGCCGGCGCCGGAAGGGCATATAATTATAATCAATCCGTATATGTTTGCCGGATGGGTCGGGTTGTTTGTGACGATGTTGAATTTAATGCCTGTGGGACAGCTTGACGGCGGGCATATTATCTATGCGCTTTTCGGCAAAAAGATCCAGACGATTTTGGCCTGGCTCGTCCTGGCCGCAATGGTGGGGCTGGGCTTTCTCTGGCCGGGATGGTTCCTGTGGGCATTTCTGGCTGCAGTGATTATAAAGCTCAAACATCCGCCCACCCTCGATGACACCGCCGAGCTGGGCCGTACCAGAAAAATCCTGGGCTGGATTGCGATAGCAGTTTTTGTTCTCACATTTATGCCGGTACCAATTCGAATCGCTATGGGTTAGTCGGCATCTTCAGGACTTGTTGTTTAGAGACGGCAGGATTAATTTTATCTTCACTGACTTCCTCGACTTCACCGTAGATTTCGGCCAGCCGGGAATTATCATTGCGGATGATTTTCAGGAATAATTCAACCAGCCCGGGATCGAACTGCTTGCCGCTACAGCGCACCAGTTCATCCGAGACTTTGTTTATGGAAGCCCCCATGCGATATGGGCGATTTGTCAGGATCGCATCTACGGTATCAGCTATTGCCAGGATTCTTCCTTCTACGGGAATATTTGTGCCCTTGAGTCCCAGCGGATAGCCGCTGCCGTCATAATGCTCATGATGATAGAGAATGTAGGGCAATGCCGGTTCCAGCATGGGCACGCCCTCGAGCATCTTTACTCCGGTTTCGGGATGCATTCTCATGGTGGCCAGTTCTTCCGCCGTAAATTTGCCGGGCTTATTCAGGATGCTGTCGGGCACACCGATTTTGCCGATGTCATGCAGCACCGATCCCATATAAAGGTATTTCATCTGCTTTTCATTCCAGCCCAGTTCCTCGGCCATCATGGAGGCTATCTTGTATACCCTTTCGGTATGCCCGCGGGTATAGTTATCGCGCGCCTCAACAGCATTGGCGAAAGCCCTCACGGTTCCGATATAGGCTTTTTCCAGCTCATGATAAAGCTGAGAATTTTCGATCGCACTGGCGGCTTTTGAGGCCAGAATCCAGAGCAGATGCACATCGCCCATTGAGAACGGCTGGAATTTGCCTCGCCGCAGGAGGTTCAATGTACCGATCACATTGCCCTGCGCCAGTAAAGGATGGCAGACCAGCGAAAGATAGGTTCCGTTTGTATCGGAGGGATCGTCTTTGCTCTTCTCCTGCTCGTTAATTACCTGCGGCCGGGCTTCTTTGAGGACGGTATAGTTGATCTCCGATTTTCCGGCCAGGAGCGGATTGCGCTTGATCTCGGCTTCATCGCCGTAATAGGCCTCCAGGGTAAGACGGTCGCGATGCGAATCCCAGAGAGAGATAGAAACGAGATCGGCGTTAAATTCATTGACAATCGAATCGATTACCAGATCGAGAAGTGAATTGAGGTGAATAGTCGTGCCCATTGCCTCCGAAATCTGGTAGAGTGAGACGAGGCTTTTCAGGTGTAAGTTTTCCTTGGCCAGTTTTTGTGCTTTAAGGCCGCGTTCGATTGTCATCATCAGCGTGTCGAGCTTAAAGGGCTTAACAATATAATCGTAGGCTCCCAGCTTAAGAACGGATATGACGTTTTCGATGGTGGGGTGGCCGGTCATTACAATGACTATGGCCTCGGAATGCCACTTGAGGGTGGTTTCGAGCACGTCCATTCCGCTATGCTTACCCATAAAGAAATCGGTAAGCACGAGATCTACCGGATGAGTACGGATATAATCCATGGCCTCCAGAGGCGAATCAAAAAACTCGGAGTTGTATGACTCCTCGCGGGCCAGGATTTCTTTAATGATCTCGCAGATGAACTTTTCATCATCAATGACAACGATATTGAACTTTTCAGCGCTGTCTAAGGATGAGCCCATTAAAAAGCCTACTTTTTAAATGTGATTTTTGCGATTCGTTTAAGCCGTAAAGCACCGTCTTAGCATTCTTTTCGGCAGATTATGAGAATAGATTCTGCCTTAATTTTGCACAAGATTGTGGTCAAAAAAGAGAGCTTGACATTCCACCTGGAAAAATAATTATTGGGTACATGAAACTGAATCCAACCGATTATATTCTCCTGGCCTATCTAAACAATTCGCCTGTATATGCATACCATCTGCAGGAGATTCTCTCTCAGGAAAGCGTGGACACCTGGTGCCAGTATTCTATTCCGCATCTCTACTACTCGTTAAGGCGGCTAGAAAAACACGGGCTTGTCAAATCGGAACAGAAGAAAATCAAGTCCCGCCCGCCGCAGAAAATCTATTCACTCACAGAGCTGGGAGAAAGAGCTATCAGGGAGATCAAAAAAGAAAGTGCTTTGATACAATCAGAGGATTATTTCCCCTTTGATCTTCTCATCGGATTATCAGAAAAACTGGGTATTAAAAATGTCGATCTGGCCAGGCTGATAGAGCAACGGATAGATTTTTTGCGGGGTCTTCTGGCACAGGTTCAGGCCGATTTTCGCGCTCGTGAATTGCAGGAGTCATCGATATCGATGGGTGAGCAAATGGCCATAAAACATCGTATCAGGTTTCTCAAAAACGAGATTGATTTTTATCGCAAGAGCCTCAAGGATTTAAAATAATTGGATTTATGATCTTTCCGATTCGCTGAACATTTTGGATGCCTGATAGGAGGAACGGATCAGGGGTCCGGAAACCACTCCGCGGAATCCGGCCTTGATAGCGAGCTCTTTTAAATGATCGAATTCTTCGGGAGTATAAAATCTGATCACCTCGTGATGACGGCCGGAGGGGGCGAGATACTGGCCTATAGTAAGCAATTTACATCCGGCCTCGACCAGATTATCAAAAGCCTCTTTTATTTCATCATAAATTTCGCCCAGACCGACCATAATGCCGGATTTGGTCAGAAGCAGATCATCTAATTCTCTCACGCTTCTAAATAGCTCTATCGAACGATCATATTTTGCTCCCCTGCGAACCTCTGGATAAAGACGGCGCACTGTTTCTATATTATGATTCAGGACGTCCGGAGAGGCATCAACTACCGTTTTTATTGCCTCCTGATTGCCCCTGAAATCAGGAATCAACATCTCAACTTTGCAGCCCGGATTGATATCTCTGACAGCCCTGATCGTATCAGCGAAAATCGCGGCGCCGCCATCGGGAAGGTCATCACGGGTTACCGATGTAATCACGACGTATTTCAGCCCCAGTTCGTGAGATGCTTTGGCTACACGAAGCGGTTCATCGCTATCAACTTCTCCCGGCCTGCCACGACGAACATTACAGAAGCTGCATCCGCGTGTGCAGGTATCGCCCAGGATCAGGTAGGTGGCTGTTTTCGATCCGAAACATTCGGGCCGGTTGGGACAATTGGCTTCCTGGCAAACCGTATGCAAATCAAGTGATTGCATCAGGCGCTGAACATCCCGGTAATTCGTTCCGAGAGGTGTCTTTATCTTGAACCATTCCGGTTTTCTCTGCATCTTTTTTTCGATTTTTTTTACCATACAGATTTAAATTCGGATTCTACAATGGAGCCATTTTTCCGGGGCTTGCATCTCAGATCAAGATGATTTACGTTCAAGTCCCGTTACGAAATCCATTCACTTAATTTGCCCCCCTGCGCCCCCTGCGAACTATCAAAGCTCTTTATCGTGCAGGGCTTCGATATATTTTTCTGCCGCCAGGGCAGCAGTAGTGGCATCGCCGACCGCATTCGTAATCTGTTTGACCAGCTGATCACGGACATCACCGCAGGCGAATATGCCCGGGACACTGGTTTCCATCCTGTAATTGGTGAGAATATAACCGGCATCATTCTTTTCCAGGCCCTCACGCACGAGATTGCTGTTCGGTTTGAAGCCGATGAAGATGAACACGGCGCCACATTCCAATTCGGATGTTTGGCCGCTTTTTACATTTCTAAGAGTAACCGACTTTACTTTTTGATCGCCATTTATTTTCTCAACAACCGAATCCCAGACAAATTCCATCTTGGGATTGGCAAAAGCTCTTTTTTGAATAATTTTGGCCGCACGCAATTCATCGCGCCTGTGAATAATTATTACTTTGGAGCCATACTTGGTCAGGAAGATACCCTCCTCAACCGCGGCATCTCCGCCACCCACGACCACGATAACCTGGTCCTTGAAAAATGCGCCGTCACAGATCGCGCAATATGACACGCCCATACCGGAAAACTCTTTTTCTCCGGGCACATTGAGATAATTGGGTGAACCGCCGGTGGCCAGGATTACAGTCTTGGCACGCAACTCGCGCTCATCATCAAGAACCACCACACGATCATCACCGTCGCAATAAACCTCCTCGGCGGCAGCCATCTCAATCTCGAGCCCAAACTTTTTGGCATGCTGTTCCATTTTAGCGGCAAGTTCCGGCCCGCTGACCAGCTCGAAACCGGGATAATCTTCCACCTCATGAGTGTTTGCAATCTGCCCTCCGGGCAAACCTTTTTCAAGCAATAAAGTCTTGAGATTGGCACGGGCCCCATAGAGTCCAGCCGTCAATCCGCCCGGTCCTCCGCCGATGATTATAATGTCGTAGTCTGCGCTCATTAGCTATCTCTCCTATTATGACCTGAAGCTTTCCGCAAATATAGTCACTGATTGCAAAAAATCAATAGTCAACACCCTTCTGGGCCATGATTCCCTTTTGAAATGGATGTTTTATCTCGCGCATCTCGGTTACCAGGTCGGCCCTGTCGATCAATTCCTGCGGCGCATCACGGCCGGTCAGGATCAGATGCAAATCCGCAGGCTTATCATCGATCAATTTGAGAACATCTTCAACCTTGATGAGCTTCAGGTTTAAGGCGACATTGATTTCATCGAGAATGACATGATCGTATTTGCCTGACATAAGCGCCTCACGGGAATATTCGAGTGCCTCCTCGGCGGCGCGAATATGGGTCGAAATATCTTCCTTGTCATCTACTATGCCCACAAAACCCTTGCCGCGCTGTTCCATTTCCACATACGGCTCCAAAAGCTTTATGCCATCCATCTCGCCGTACTTCCAGGTGCCTTTTATGAACTGAATAATCCTGACTTTCTTTTTGTACCCTGCGGCGCGAATGCACATTCCCAATGCCGCGGTGGTTTTGCCCTTTCCATGACCGGTGTATAAAATGACCAGGCCTGTGGGCTTTTGCTTTTCCTCGTTCACATCTCCTCCTTTTTGTATATTAGAGTTCCAAACCGCACAGACGGGCGGCAAGTTCCACCGAATGGCCGACCCTGTCGGGGGCCTTGAGCCCATCGGCAAATTGCAGAATGCAGGTGGGGCAATTGGACAGCACCAAATCGGGATTGGCCTTATCCACGGCCTTTTTCTTGCGGGCAAAAATCTTCATGGAATTATCATAATGAAAAATTCCATATGTGCCGGCCGATCCGCAGCAGAAATCTGCATCATCCATAGGTATAAAATCAACACCGGGCAGTTTTTTCAGGAATTCCTCCGCTTTGTTCTGACGGCCTGCTTCGCGCAGGTGGCAGGGCTGATGAAATGAAATTCGTTTTCTGTTTGCGCCATTTGTTTGAAATTTCAAATCCACATGTTCCAGCAGGAACTCGGATATATCATAGCATTTCGAAGCAACCGATTTTGCGGTATTATAATGCGGATCAGTCTCTTTGAACAGATGCGGGTATGAGAGCACCTCTCCCAGGCAGGTGGCACAGCTGAATACTATATATTTATACCTGTCCAGCGATTCGAGATTATAGATTGCATGGCGTTTTTCATGATCGAAGAAACCATATGTCTGCTGAGGCATTCCGCAACATTTTTGATCCGGCAAGGAGACTCTGAGGCCATGTCTTTCCAGTATTTTAATTACGGCGTTACCTGTGTTATTCTCAATCATGTTATCAGCGCAACCATAGAAGTATGCCACTTCGGCGCCGGTATCATTGATATGATCGGCGAATCTCCGGCGCAGTGTTGTTTTCGATATCGACGGAAGAATGCGGTCAGAATCTATTTTGCTAACCGGAGCAGATAAAAGTTTCAGAAGCGGGCGAGTTGCGCCTTTATTGAAAATATTCAAAATTGCCCCCTGCATTTTGACAAGCGATTCGAATCGCCCGGGATGTTCCATCAGGGAAAATATCCTGCTGGCTATCCATCCCTGATTCTCACTGCGGCGCCGGGTGACATAACGGGAGACATCGACACCCGCAGGACAGACAATAAAACAGGATTTGCAGTTCAGGCATCCGCTGGTTTCCTCTTTTGATTGCTTAAAATCATAGCCATTAGAAAGCATCACACGAACCCATCCGCGCGCCGCCATCCGTTCCGATTTAAAAACCTCGAAGCTGGGACAGTATGAATTACATTTGCCACAGGCGGCACATTCCCTTACGACTTTCTCGGTATCGATATGGTCAGTAAATGGTCTGGACGATATCAGCACATCCGGATTGGCTAATTTTTGCGGGTCGAAAATCTGCTTTATTTCAGTGAACAGGCCATATACGGTTTCGCCGTACATCCTTTTCATGATTTCGGCCCGAAGACGGCCGTCGCCATGTTCAGCGGTGGCCGAACCGCCCAGCTCGAATATTTTGTCATAAACGAGATCATAAATGCGCCGTGCGAGCCGCTGGCCGTGCTCTGAGGAGAGATTGATGGCCGGACGGACATGCAGGTTGCCGTCGCCGATATGGCCGAATATACCGCATGTGAGGCTGTTTTCTTTAAATGTACGGTTCAGGAAGCGAATAAATTCCGGGACCTTCTCTGATGGCAGCGCGGCATCCTCGATAAAGCCCCAGGGTCGGGCATCCCGGTCCAGCCGATAGAGTGTTGGCACAATCGCTTTGCGGGCACGCCACAGGGTCGCCTGACGGGATGGATCGGTTTCGAATAATGGCTGTCCGGAAAGATCATATTTGCCAAGATGCTCTTTCAGGCCCTGTATTGTTTTCTCGAAGGGGGGATTATCGAATTCACAGATCAGCATCGCCTGCGCCGAGGACGGCAGATCGAATTTCTCGCGTCCAATCAGATCCAGCGTATTGCCGTCGATAAGTTCCAGGCCGGAGGGTTTCAGCTTCAAAAAATCTATTGTCGCATCGCCAACCTGTTCCAGCCTTTCAAACAGAATCAGGGATGTCAGCTTTTTGCCGGGAGTTGGCAGGAGCCTGAGCCGGGCCTTGAGAAACACGCCCAGGCTGCCCTCGGAACCGATAAAAAGCTGATGAGGCGCGAATATGCCCTGATTGAGTTTCTCGGCCACAGCTTTGAGATCATAGCCGCAGACATTTTTCTTGACCCCGGGATAAGCCCTGAGAATTTCCTCGCGGTTTTTATCGATGAGATTATATATTTTCCGGAACGAGGGATTTTCATTGAAGAAATCTTCCAGCTCATCTGAAGCGACCGGCATATCATGCAGGTCAAGCTCCTTGCCATCCGGCAAGATGACCGTTAATTCATCCACATATTCGCGTGTTGTCCCGTATTTGACCGACCTGGCCCCGGATGAGTTATTGGCCAGCATGCCCCCTATCTGGCAGGTATCGCCTGACGATGGATCGGGTGGAAAGAAGAGCCCATAGGGTTCCAGGGCATGGTTGAGCCGTTCGTAGATTATTCCGCATTCAGTCTCGACCGTGCGATTCTCAGGATCGATTTTCAGCACATTATCGAGCTGTGAGAAATCGATCAGCACACCCTCATTAACAGCCCCTCCCGCCAGTCCGGAACCTCCCCCGCGCGGGGTAACGGCTATGCCGTTTTCTATCAGGAGCTTGAAAGCCTGACGGAACTTGTCGGCGTTTTCGGGCATAATAACGGCTAAAGGGCTGGCGCTGTAAATTGATGCATCGGAAGCATATGCCTCCAGGCCGGGCCTGGAAGTAATGACTCTATCGGCACCTAAAATTGTCCTTAATTTTTCAATTACATTGCGCTTCATTACAAAATATACGTATATATAAAACCCGAAGTGAGAGAATAATAATAAGTAATGAAACTACAACAAAATAGAATTTTGAGATTGTGAAAGAATTATCAAACAATTACTTGACATAAAACAGGTCAAAATATATATTCTTTGTTTGATATTGTTTGAATGTAGGTATATAGAAGGCAATATGTTAGCAGAGACAATAGATGAACACAGGTATGGCAACAACATATATCGAAGTCAGCACATAAGGTAAGGGGAATTCAATGAGGTTTACAAAGGCAGAGGATTACGGGCTGTATGGCGTGCTCTATCTTGCTGAGCAGGAAAGCGGCAGAGTGGTTCCGCTTTCGGAAGTATCCCGTGAACAGGAAGTGCCGGAAAAGTTTCTGGCCAAGATATTTCAGTCGCTTTCCAAGGCCGGAATAGTCAAATCACATCGCGGAGTCAAGGGCGGATTCACACTGGCAAGGGCTCCCGAGGACATTACCATCAGGGAACTGGTCGAAACGATACAGGGGCCCTATTTTCTTTCCAAATGCATCCATGACCACAAGGAATGCAAGAAGAGCGAAAACTGCCCGGTCAAGTATCTGCTCAATTCCACATTGCAGGTAATCCTGGATCATTTCCAGAGCTTTACCCTGGCGGACATGATCAAGTGGAAACAGCACCCGGAGATGATGAAGGAATTCAATTAGACTAAAGTCACATTGCATCTTTGCAGTCAAGTGAACAGTAAACGGGAGGACTATGCCGATTAAGTCAGACAGATGGATACGGAAGATGGCTAAAGAGCATAAAATGATTGAGCCGTTTTCCAATAAGCAGGTTAGAAAGAACAAGATTTCCTATGGCCTGTCGTCATACGGTTATGATATACGAGTCTCGAACGAATTCTATATCTTCACCAATGTCAATTCGGATATTGTCGATCCCAAAAATTTTAACAAGAACATGCTGAAGGAGGTCAATGCCAAATCTATTCTGATACCGCCCAATTCATTTGCACTGGCCCGCACGGTCGAGTACTTCCGAATTCCCAGGAATGTTCTCACCATCTGTCTGGGCAAGTCAACTTATGCCCGTTGCGGCATAATTGTCAATGTTACCCCTTTTGAACCCGAATGGGAAGGACACGCGACTTTGGAGATATCGAACACCACTCCTCTGCCGGCCAAGGTCTATGCCAATGAAGGAATTGCGCAGATCCTGTTTCTCGAGGCGGATGAGGAATGCCAGATATCCTATAAGGATAAAAAGGGTAAATATCAAAAACAGACAAAAATCACTTTACCGAGATTATAATCTCGCGTATACCTGTAAATAGATCTAATCAGAAAACGATACATTCATTAATAGAGAGATACAGAAACAAAAGTAAGCTGGAGTTAAGCAATGTCTTCTGATAAAAAGCGCAGAATGGTCACGATCGACGGCAACACCGCCGCCGCATACGTGGCTCATGCAACAAACGAAGTAATTGCCATATACCCGATCACGCCGTCCTCCAACATGGGCGAGATTTCAGACGCCAAGTCAGCGGCCGGCGAAAAAAATATCTGGGGCAGTATACCCACGGTTGTCGAGATGCAATCTGAGGGTGGTGCCTCGGGCGCGGTTCATGGAGCAATTACCACCGGATCACTGACCACGACATTTACGGCCTCGCAGGGCCTTCTTCTGATGATCCCCAATATGTTCAAAATCGCCGGCGAATTGACCTCGACGGTTTTCCATGTCTCCGCCCGTGCGGTTGCCACCCACGCCCTTTCTATTTTCGGAGATCATTCCGATGTCATGGCAACCCGTTCGACCGGTTTCGGCCTGATGGCCTCCGGTTCGGTGCAGGAGGTTATGGACCTGGCGCTGATCACACAGGCCGCCTCGCTCAAGAGCCAGGTGCCGTTTGTGCATTTCTTCGATGGCTTCCGCACTTCTCATGAGGTCGCCAAAGTTGAGGAGATCACATTCGATGATATGCGTCAGATGCTTCCCTATGACATAATCAAGCGCCATAAAGAACGCGGCCTCAATCCGGAAAGACCGGTTATCAAGGGCACCTCGCAAAACCCGGATGTTTTCTTTGCCTCCCGCGAGACAGTCAATAAGTATTATCAGGCTGCACCGGATATTGTGCAGGAGCAGATGGATCGTTTTAAGGAAGTGGTCGGACGCAAATATAATCTTTTCGATTATTACGGCCATCCCGAGGCGGAAAGAGTCGCAGTTATCATGGGCACCGGCGCCGAGACAATGCACGAGACAGTCAACTGGCTCAATGATAATGGCGAAAAAGTCGGCCTGATCAAAGTCAGGCTCTATCGTCCTTTTGCCGCCAAAGCCTTCGCAGAGGCTCTCCCGGCCAGCGTAAAGCAGATCGCCGTGCTGGATCGTACCAAGGAAGCCGGCGCAGTCGGCGAACCCCTGTATGTCGATGTTCAGGCGGCTATGGATGAAGCCATGATTCATGGCTGGGGTAAATTCGATCAGAAACCTAATATAGTTGGTGGAAGATACGGTCTGGGCTCGGCCGAGTTCAATCCTGCCATGGCCAAAGCTGTGCTGGATAATATCAAAAACGATAATCCCAAAAACCACTTCACTATCGGCATCAATGACGATGTCACCCATACCAGCCTGGAATATGACAGGGATTTCGACATCGAGGGTGAGGAAGTATTCCGCGGCCTGTTCTATGGTCTCGGGGCGGATGGTACAGTTGGTGCAAATAAAAACTCGATTAAAATTATTGGCGAGCATACAGACAATTACGCCCAGGGCTATTTCGTATATGATTCCAAGAAGGCGGGTGCGGTGACCGTATCGCATGTCCGTTTCGGACCAAATATTATACAGAGGCCCTACCTGATTTCCAAGGCCAATTTCGTGGCCTGTCACAATTTTACATTCCTTGAGAAATATGACATGCTGAGCGACATCATCAAGGGCGGCACATTCCTTTTGAACAGCCCTTATGGTCAGGATGAGGTCTGGGATCAAATGCCAAAAGAGGTCCAGAAGCAGATCATCGACAAGGAAATTAATTTCTACGTGATCGATGGTATCGACCTGGCCAAGGAACTTGGTCTGGGCGCCAGGATCAATATGATTATGCAGACGGCATTCTTCGCCATCTCGAATATCCTGCCCAAGGATGAAGCTGTCGCGGCTATCAAGGATGCTATCAAAAAGACCTACGGCCGCAAGGGCGAGAAGATCGTTAAGATGAATTATGAAGCGGTCGATACGGCGCTGAAAAATTATCACAAGGTTGACTATCCGAAAGAGGTCACCAGCGAAATCACAATGCCTCCGACCGTTCCCGAGCATGCTCCCGATTTTGTCAAGACAGTCACGGCCGAGATTATTCGTGGACGCGGCCAGGATCTTCCTGTCTCTGCTTTCCCGGATGACGGCTCTTACCCGGTTGCCACAACTCAGTACGAAAAGCGCAACATCGCAGTTGATATTCCGGTCTGGGAGCCGGATATCTGTATCCAGTGCGGCATCTGCTCTATAGTTTGTCCGCATGGAACGATTCGTCCCAAGGTCTATGATCCCAAGTTTCTGGAGAATGCGCCGGAGTCATTCCTGCACTCCCCTGCCCGTCAGTATAAAAATGGCGAGGTTTACACTCTGCAGGTTGCTCCTGAGGATTGCACCGGCTGTGAACTTTGTGTAGAAGCCTGCCCGGCCTATGAAAAGATTGACGGCAAGAAAACCGACAAGAAGGCCATCAATATGGAACGCCAGGCTCCGCTTCGTGAAAAGGAAGCAAAGAACTGGGAATTCTTCCTGACATTGCCCGAAACAGATCCCTCGACATACAAGATCGGCACTACCAAGGGCAGCCAGTTTGTGAAACCGCTGTTCGAGTTCTCGGGCGCATGTGCCGGATGCGGCGAGACACCGTATGTAAAACTTCTTTCACAACTCTTCGGTGATCGTGCATTGATCGGTAATGCCACCGGATGTTCGTCGATTTACGGCGGCAACCTGCCCACCACGCCCTACTGCACCCGTGAGGATGGTCGCGGTCCGGCCTGGTCCAACTCGCTGTTCGAGGACAATGCCGAATTCGCCTTTGGTATGCGTCTGAATGCAGACAAAATGAACGAGTTCGCATTGGAGCTGCTCAAGCGAGTGGTACCCGAGATGTATGATGAAATCGCCACTGCCGACCAGAGCGATCCTGTTGCTATCGAAAAACAGCGTGAGCGTGTGGCGGCATTGAAAAACAAAGTCAAGGACATGAAGGGCGAGGATGCTATGGCACTGCATGCTGTAGCTGACTACCTGATCAAGAAATCTGTCTGGGCGCTGGGCGGTGACGGCTGGGCCTATGATATCGGTTACGGCGGCCTGGATCATGTCATGGCCTCGGGACGCGATATCAATGTCCTCGTGCTCGACACTGAGGTTTATTCCAATACCGGCGGCCAGATGTCAAAGGCTACTCCGCGCGGGGCCACGGCGCAATTTGCCGCGGCAGGCCGTCCCAACCAGAAAAAAGATCTGGGCATGATGATGATGGCGTATGGCAGTGTCTATGTGGCCCAGGTAGCCATGGGTGCCAATCACAGCCAGACTGTCAGGGCCTTCATGGAGGCCGAAAGCTATCCAGGTCCCTCGATAATTATCGCCTACAGCCATTGCATTGCACAGGGCATCAACATGGCCAAGGGTCTGGATGAGCAAAAGAAGGCGGTCAAGAGCGGCCACTGGATCATGTATCGCTATAATCCGCTTCTGACCGATGAAGGCAAGAATCCGTTGCAACTCGATTCACGCGAGCCCTCGATTCCTTACATCGACTATGCCCTTTCGGAAAACAGGTGGAGAGCTCTTAAGGCGGCCGATTCCGACCGTTTCAATGAGCTTATGAGACTGGCTCAGCAGGACGCCAACAGGCGCTGGAATTTCTATCGCCAGATGGCCGAGATGAGCTACGACCTGATGCCCAAGGACACCAAGAAGGTCGAAGAGGAAGTGTCGGCTTAAGTTAGAACGTATATCTCCGATAAAATAAAGGCAGCCATCAAATTGGCTGCCTTTTGTTTTTTGGCTGGATTAATCAAAGACTAAATTGACATACCCGGTAAAAATTCTTATAGTCTAAAATCCGGCAACGCATAGCCCTGAGTGGTGTATAATCTGGAAACGAAAGGACCTGCAATGAAAGAAGCAAAATTAATCACTCCCGTTCTTCTATTTCTCTTCTGTGTAGTAGTCTTATTCACTTCAATTCATGCCCAGGATGTTCAGGTGCGGCCGCAAGGCGAACAAATCGCTTTTTTGCGCAATGGTGATGTCTGGCTGATGAAGCCGGATGGTTCGAATCAGCAACCCTGGGTTGCCGGAATCGCCAATTGCAAGGGCAGGCTTTCATGGTCGCCGGATAACAAACGTGTCGTATTCAGCCGCCAGGGCCGTGTCGATATCAAGTATCCCGAAGGGGGTGGCGGTTATCATTTCCTCTATGATCTATTCTATGCATATATAGACAGTATCGGGGTACGCAACAATTTCTGGTACGGTTTCACGCAGACATTGGGAGCACAGTCACCGAGCTGGTCGGCCGATGGTTCCATGATTTCATTTACCTATGACCTTTCCGGTAATCAGGTTGACGCCACATTCCCAAGTTATACTATTGGGCTGTTCAAGACCGATACTGAGGAAATCACGATGATAAATCTGCCTCAGGATAAACGGCAGTTGATGGCCCTTTCAACTTCCATGTCACCCGATGGCAGCAAGGTTGGATTTATTCTGGCAGAGCTTAAAAATGCAAATATGAATCGACTGGGACTTGTGGTTCTTCCCGCTTCTCCTGAAATCAATAAAACCACGGAAGAGCTGGTGGAGATGGCATCGATTAATCCTGACGCCACCTCGCCCTCATGGTCGCCGGACGGCAGCAAGATTTTGATTCTCAAGAGCGATGGCATTTACTATGTCAATTCCGACCTGTACGGCGAGACATTGATCGCCAAGCCGGAGGAGGGCCTGTGGGTTTCGGGAACCGCTTCATGGTCACCGGATGGCAAGAAAATTGCCTTTGGCACCTCCAACGGAGCTATTTATACTGTCAATATTGATGGTACTGGGTTGACAAGAATTTCCGGCCCGGGTAATGACTTCAATCCGGCCTGGACCAAATAATCAATATATATGTTTTATAAAAAAAGCCCCGACATCGGGGCTTTTTCTTTTATATGATCGCTACTTCCAGTTTCTGAGCATTTCCACTAACAGCCTGACGCCATATCCGCTGGCCCCTTTGGGCTTGTAGGCGCCGCCCTTGAATTCTATATCAACCGCGGCCATATCGATATGCGCCCAGGGATAATCTCCCACGAAATTATGCAGGAATGCCGCCGCCGTGCAGACCGCACCAGGTTTGCCGGATGAATTTTTGATATCCGCCAGATCGGATTTTATCATCTCCTGGTATTCAGGCCAGAGCGGCATCTCCCAGGTCTTCTCGCTGGAAAACTCGGAGGCCGAACTAGCCAATGTCCGCAATTTGCCGTCATTGGTAAACAAAGCCGAACTGATATAACCCAGTGCGATAATGGATGCGCCGGTTAAGGTGGCCACATCGATAATCGCCTGCGGTTTTTGTTTCTGAGCATAAGAAAGCGCATCGGCCAGGATCAGACGACCCTCTGCATCAGTATTGATCACCTCGACAGTCTTGCCATTCATCGCTTTCAGGATATCTCCCGGCTTGTATGCCGAGCCTGAGGGCAGGTTCTCGGTTGTCGGCACGAGGGCCATAAGATTAAGGGGTACTTTCAAACGGGCGGCTGTGACGATTGCCCCGATCACGCAGGCCGCACCGCCCATATCGCATTTCATCTGTTCCATATTTTCCGATGGCTTGATCGAAATACCGCCGGAATCAAATGTAATGCCCTTGCCGACCAGGCAGATCGGTCTGCCATTAGCTTTGGGACCCTTGTATTTTAATATGATGAATTGCGGATCCTTTTCGGAGCCTGAATTCACTCCCAGCAGGCAGTTCATCTTGTTGCGCCTGATTTCGGCCTTGCCCATAACCTTGCAGGTCAGTCCGTATTTGCGGGCCAGGCTGCGTGCATGCTTAGCCATTTCCTGCGGCGTGAGGATATTGGAGGGATGGCCGATCAGGTCGCGTGCATAATTTTGTCCCCAGGCCATGATCTGACCGACTTTTGCGCCACTATCAAATTCCTTTTTATTCCATTTGGAGGGAAGTACAAAGTTGATTAAGGGAGGCATCGATTTCTTTTCGGGGCTGGATTTATATTCCAGCATTTCATAAATGCCCAGTTCCATGCCCTCAGTTAAAAGCTGACCGACCGATGCGATATCACTTCCGGTTTTAAATCCCGCCGGAACCAGCACCGAGACATTCTTGAATTTGCGGCCCTTTACGCCACGAGCCAGGTTGCCGCCAGCCTCGCGAACCGCATCGCGCCCCAGCTTCTCCTGCTTACCCACTCCTGACAGCAGGATATAGGAAAAGCCAAAACCGCTCTCGGCATCCAGGAGTATACTCTCACCGTTTTTGCCGTGTATGATATCCTTCTTGATCAGATTATCGATTCTGTTTCGCAATTTTGCAGGTATCTGATTCAAATGCGTGTTCGATTTTAATGTGCCCTGGTAAAGGGGTACGACAAGGCAGTCGCCCCGGGCGTCTTTTGCCGCGACCGCTTTCGATGAATATTTCATTGAGCCTCCATTCCGCTTTTTCACATCAGCAGATCAAAAAACGATTTATCTGCTGCGATTTATTTAATCGCATAAGATAATTAGAGAGGCTGAAATTATCAAGAGATCAATTGCAGATTGGAATAAGAACCGCTATGATTAATCAATCACTTTGTTCATAGCCTTGAGGCGCTGATCGATATTTTCATCAATATTGATCGTGCTGGAGTCTTTGTAGAATTCAACATCATCCAGCGACGTCAGTGCTTTGAGCTCGGCCAGTACTGCCAGGATCTTATTCAGCGATGTATCGATAACGGTGAGAGCCGGGGCCAGCTTGTTTTCATTATCAATGATCTTACCGTTGTTCATGAGCATCTGCATCAACTGAATCCGTCCGGAAATGGCTGTGGCGGCGTTGTTGATATAATGTGAGAGTGTCGCTACTGCTATATTTTTAGAGTGCATGGCGCCCAGTTTATGCTCTTCCTCGATGATCTGACGGGACAACTCCTGCCGTTCTTTAAACAATGATTCGATTGTCAGGTAGGAGTTCATGATCTGGCGATTGGCCTTCTCGAGGAGCTCGATCGGATCGCCGATTTCCAGCCCGATATGCTGGGCGGCATTGAAAGTTTCCTGAAGGTTCTTGTCGTTGATCTTGCGGATTATTTCCTGATCCAGATGCAGTGACTTCAGAAGATTGCTGATCTGATTCATTGACTCTTCCCCATATCTTCCCGATGGCGAGAAAACATGGCGGTTGATCAGGTTGGCCAGCGCCACGATTTGATCGAGATGGTCATAATCACGGAAGTTTTCATATGTCGTTATGCGGTGATGATTGCCGATAGCATTCTGCAACGCGGCGGGCAGTTTCCATTTTCTGCTGATCAGGTAGCCGACCTCGGCGTGATCGGTATTGAACACTTCTCGTTCCGCCGCTACCAGCTTCCCCCCTGACTCATGAGCGGCCAGGAGCTCGGCATATTCTTTGGGAGCGACCTTGAACATGAAAATCATGCCGATATCATGGAGCAGTCCCGCGGTAAAGGCAACCTCGGGCTTTGATTTGCCGGTGGCCTCGGAAAGCTGACGGGCCGCAATGGCGGTGCTGAGATAATGCATATACAGGCCGCCGATATCGAAATTATACTTTTTCTTGATTTCCTCGGGAGCGGTGAAAATAGCAACCGACAGCGCCAGGCATTTTACCATCGATGCGCCCAGAACAAGCACGGCCCTGTTGACAGTCGATATCTCGGTGCGGCTGGCATAGAAACTGGAGTTGGCCATTTTCAGAACCCGTGCAGTCAGCCCGGGATCCTTGGATATAATCGCGGCCATTGATTTGGCTGACCAGTCTTCACTCTCGACTTCCTCCAGAATCTCCATCAGGGTCTGGGGCAATGAAAAGATTTCATCAGCCTGATCTAATTTAGCAAGTATATCAATATTGGGCATCGGCAATCCTGATAGTTTCAAATCTTCTTTAAATTTATCGGCAACATGCGGCAAAAGTTGATTGCCCCGATACCCCTCATAACCAAAAAAATTAGACCGTGGCAAAAAAGTCCAAATTGATAGCCCATATTCGCTTGAAGGAAATCAGGCAGAGATAAGCTGCTCTTCGGCCTTTCGAATCAGTTCCCCCAGCTGTTCCATTCTGAACGGTTTAGCAAGTATAAACTCCGCCAGATCAACCGGGGCGTCCTTCATGGCCTTCTGCACGCCCCAGCCGGAAATCACGATAACAGGCAATGAAGGCTTGAGCGCTTTGACTTTGCGAACCACCTCCCAGCCATCAATATCCGGAAGGCCCAGGTCTGTGATCAAAATATCAAAATTATTGTTTTGAAACGCCTCCAGCCCGCTTAAGCCATCGGCGCAGATATGATGCGGATATTTCAGTTCATCCAGCATACTCTCCAGAAGCTCACGGATCATCTCCTGATCATCTATAGCCAGAATTGCCGGTTTTGCTTTTTCAGGTTTTGCCGCCTTTTCAACCTGACCGGTTTTGGGCAGACGGAACACAACATAGCGATCACCGTCGCCATCATCGGAATACAGATACCCGCCCCTGATTTTATGCCCCAGCGCTGATATCTGCTGATCAGGAAACATGCCCAGCGGGACGAATTCCAGCCTTTCAATTTCTGACGCACTCGGAGTGGCCGATTTATCAGAAATAATAACCAGTGACTCGCCATGGGAATCTGTCATGCGGAAATGCAGATCGTCCTCCGGCTGCCAATTGGCCTCGAGCCAGCGGAATATGTGCGACAAAAATTCTTTCATCACTGATTGGCTTATTTCCGGACCCGGTTTTAATTCGGAATCGAGCACAAATCTTATCGAGGGATAATCCCGCAGGACATATCTGGGATTGTCTGCATTGTTTTCGTAAATACCGATTGATCTGAGAACAGCATCCAGATCCGATTTCGTTTCCGCATTTTTGGGTTTACTCTGGATCTGATCCTGAAGCCCCTTGATACGGAGACCGGCGCGGAAAGCCTCATCGGCGATTTTATCCAGGGTATGCAGGACCGCCGTCTGGTTACGGAAATCCTCTTTCCTGAGCGATACGCCAAGAAGCTGTGCATTTCCGAGAATTCCTGTCAGCGTGTTATTGAGATCATTAAGCTCATCCCACCCGGTTGCAGAAATTCCGGAAACCCGCTTTTCTTCCTGGACGACTCGCGGCTTCTGCATAAGCTCCAGCCTCAGGGCCATTGCATGAGCCACGGCGCGGACATGCTCGAAATCCTCCGGCTTCAAATCGGGCGCAGATTTCGCCATAGTGAAGACCACCGCCGATTTTCCATGCTGTTCAATATTGACCGGTATGATCAGTGTACGTTCAAGAGTACCCTCGGCATCAGTACGAACCAGCAGTGATTTTTGCTCGGCTATCGACCGGCGCATATGTTCGCTGATTTCACTCCGGGGCCGGACATCTTTATTGGGGTAAATGCCGAAAAGTTCGCGATGGTCCATCTTAAAAACAGCAGCCTCATTGATTCCCAGGTTCTCCTCAGCATAGCCCAGTAAATCATTTACTACCTGTGCATGGTCGCCGGTTTTGGTGGATATTTTCAAAAGGCCGCTAATAAATTTCTCTGAGTTTTTGGCTGATTTAATGCGCGAGGAGGCATCCCTGAGATCACGTTCCATACGCAGTGATGCCACCGCCGGCCCGAGGATATGCGCGGCTGATGATACCAGTTGGGCCTGATCATGCTCATAGAAATAAGCCTGGCTGGAAAACAGCGCCAGGACCCCGAATGAGCCATTTCTTCCCGGCAACGGCACCGAGATTAACGACCTGTAGCCTGAATCGGCCAGCATATCGGAAGTAACACGATCGGCATCGGAAAGCTTGCCGACCACATGCGGGCTGTTGCCCTTCTGGGTACGGAAAAATATGGAACCGTTATCCTGGATTCGTTCAAGGGCTTTCTCGAGATCCATGGGCAGATCGCGATGGGCGGCCAGGACGAGCTGCTTGCGGTTGGGATTATAAATAAATACACATCCGCACTCGGAATTTGTTTCCCGTACAAACTCGCGGATAGAGAAGTTTAGAAGCTCGATTAGTGAAAGGGATTGATTTACCGTATCACGAATGACTTCCAGGAGCTTTAGGCTATGTTGTTGCTGACGGGATCGGGCCTGTTCGCGGTACATCTGCAATACTGAGATATAAACCGCGCCAAGCACCATCACAAGGCCTGCGCCGCGCAATACGGTCGACACCCCGAATGCATAGACGCTGGCCTCCGGTACAAACAGGCGCGAAAAGGACTGCACAGAAAATGCCGCACTCAGCGCTGCGCCAAATACGATCAGAACGAATCCGGCCAGCATCCAGCCCCAGCGCCGGAAACCGGCCTGGAAAAATTTACCCGAAAGAGCCACTGTCAGGATGGCGAAGAGAGCCGCCACAATCATTTCGACTATCAGATATGTGTTCGCCATACCTCCTCCTGTCAATCTATTCTTTCACCCACCAGAGTTGAATAGGTGGACGATATTATTTTTGCCTTTATAATCCGGCCGATATCATCAGCCGCATTTCGCACCACGACATTGATTCCCCCATCGGATTTACCGATCGCATCATTTTCATCCTGACGGGCTGTCGCTTCCAGCAGAACCGCCTGGATCGATCCGACCTTTTCTTTCATCTTGCGCTCGGATATTTCCTTTTGAAAACGAATCAGGTCATCCAGGCGTTCAAGCTTTTCCTGTTCGGGGACATCGTCTTCAAACTTTTCGGCACGGGTACCTTCTCTCACTGAATAGCGGAACATGAAGGCCGAATCAAACTCTATTGCCCTCATCATTTCCCGCGTGCGCAAATAATCCTCTTCAGTTTCCCCCGGAAAGCCGACTATGATATCCGTAGAAATTACAACATCCGGCATAAGCGACCGAAGCACCTCGACCTTTTTCATGTAATCATCGGAAGTGTATTTGCGGTTCATCTTTTCGAGAATACGATCCGACCCGGACTGCACGGGCAGATGAATCGCCCGACATATATTTTTATGCAAGGCCATGACCTCGGCCAGCCTTTTTGAGAAGTCCTTAGGGTGAGATGTCAGAAAACGAAGTCTGGGAATATCACATTTATCGGCCACACGTTCGAGCAAGCCGGGAAACTCCAGGCTGTTGAATCTATAGGAATTAACATTCTGCCCCAGAAGCCAGATCTCTTTCGTGCCCGAATGGCGATACATGGCTATCTCTTCCAGTATACGATCCGGTTCACGATGCCGTTCTCGTCCGCGCACATAAGGGACGATGCAATAGGAGCAGAAATTATTGCATCCGCGCATTATCGTGACGAAATTTGATATGCCGTCGGAGGATTTCCTGTAATCAACCTCAAGCGGTTCATCGCGGCAGGAGATATCCACTACCGGAGCATCTTTGCCACCTTTCAGCAGTTCTGCCAGTTGATGAAACCTGTCGGTACCGAGAACATATTTTACGTTTTTATTTTCATTTAGAAGCCGATCGCCCATCTTCTGGGCCATGCATCCAATCACCGCGATTTCCGGCTGTTTGCCGTTGGAGGGTACACTGCGGATCCGCCCGAGCGCCCGCTCTTCGGCCTTCCGGCGTACCGAGCAGGTGTTCATGATTACGATATCGGCATCTTTCTGGACGTCGGTCTTCTGGAAGCCGGCCGAGATCAGGAGCGATTCCACCAGATGCGAGTCATACTCGTTCATCTGGCAACCATATGTTTCCAGGTAGAATTTCTTAGTACTCATAATGTTCTATGCCGGTGAAGTAATTTCCGCAAGTAAGTCGGCGCAAACAGGAAAATCGTATTCAAGCCTCGGAATCATGTTTCTTTACGGGTCTTTTCAGGATCATGCTTAGCCCCAGCAGGATAATCACCGACGGCCAGAACCATCCCCAGAAATCGCCCTCAATCACACCAAGATTCCTGAGCAGGAAAAATGTGCCCAATAATATTATAGTTAATCCGACAAACATAGTTTGAAGATACAATTAATTAATGGCTTGGCAAATTAAAAATTTCGATTGAAACGGCATAAAAAAATGGGGCCATACGACCCCATTTCCAGAATTATTTTCTATCCGATCAGCAGTCTCCCGGCGCGGGTCCGCCGGTGAAAACATAATTGATAATCCAGACCGCATCTGAGACATTAACTTCGCCATCGCAATTGGCATCGCCCGACTCCATAACCGGCTGGGGTTCCGGCCCTGCCGCGAATACGAAATTGATAATCCAGACTGCATCGGAGACATTGATCCCGCCATCAAAATTGGCATCGCCAACCATCAATGGGTATTCTTCAACCGTAAGATTATACTGAACCTGTTGCGCCTTGGTGGGCACTGACGCATCCTCCACCCTGACAGCAAATTGGAAATCCCCAAATTCCGCAGGGGTACCGCTGATTTTGCCGCTGTTGAGATCGACATTGACACCGTCAGGAAGATCGCCAGATATCTTATAGAACTGATACGGCTCTGTTCCGCCTCTGACAATTACCGAGTCCTCGTATGGCTGATATTGGGTAGCCGTATCGATTGGATCATAAATCACATGGTAACCATAGCCCTCGCCGGAGGCATTTTTTAGAATCCAGTCATCCTGGTCAAAATATATGGCATATGGATAATTGCTGACATTCTCTGCCCAGAGGATAAAATCCTGTTCCCGCTGATCATTGTAAACCCTGAACTCATGGGTAGTTACACCATCAGGGAAGCGCAGATCAATGGGCATATCGAAAACCTGGGGATTGGTTGTCTGGGTCTGGCGAATATGAACATAGAGCACAAATTTACCCGGCTCATACTCTTCGTAATCATAGGAATATCGGTATAGGGGATATTTTTCGCCCCAGATCCAGTCATCAAAAAAGTCGCTTAAATTGGAATCACCGCTGACATCAATACACAGATCCCTGAACTGCACGGAGTTAATGGTACCCCATTTATAGCGCACGTCATTATAATAGGCATCGAAAATCGAAAAGAAAGTGCTATCTCCCACCCAGTTACGCAGCATGTGCAGGAACCAGGCGCCCTTGTCATAAACTCGTGAGGTAAAGATCGACCAGACATCCGAGGTATCCTGGCACCAGATTGTGCCCGAATTGGTATAGGCCATACCATTCATATAATCATGATAAAATGCCGAGCCCTCGGTTGCCTCGAACCAGAGTGCTTCGGTATAGGTGGCGAAACCCTCATTGAGCCAGATTTCATGAAAATCCTCGCAGGTGATCATATCGCCCCACCATTGATGGCCGAGCTCATGGGCTATGATACTCTGGTAATAGGCATTTGAAGATAATGAAGTGTTTGTCTGATGCTCCATACCGCCGCCCCAGTTAAATTGCAGCGTGCCGTATTTTTCATCGATAAACGGGTATTCTCCAAATAACGGGGCCAGAGTATCGATCATATCGACAGTTACCGGATAATACACCTGGGCCGTATTCAGGTTTTCCGGATAGACATAGAAATCCACCGGCATACTATCGCCATTCTCGGCCACATACCATTCCCTGAATTCGACATAATTGGTTACCCCGATGGCTACCAGGTAGGTTGCGATGGGATATTTATGTTTCCAGTGAGTGGTCTTGGTTCCATCGCCGTTATCCACAATTGACTCCACCAGACCATTGGAGGCACAGACGAAATTATCAGGATGAGTGATTATAATATCAACCGAATCGGCCTTATCCTCGGGGTAATCTTTGCAGGGCCACCAGCTTCGGGCAGAATATGGTTCTGAAAGCGTGGATGCTATTTCGTAGCCGCCATGGCTTCCGAACTCAAAACCCTGAAATCCCCCGCCCGAGGGAGTACCATTGTAATACAGATAAACTGAAAAGGTGTCATTGGTATCATAGGTACCATCCAGCGTGATGCTGACCAGATTACTGCTGTGCGAAAATGACAACTGGGTTCCGTTCATAACTGCGGAATCGACATTAAGGGCATCGACGAGATTCAGTTCGAGCAAATTCAAACCATCGGTCAGGCTGGCGGCATGGGTGCGCACATAGCCGTTGATAGTATTGAAGTCAAAATCGATACCGAAATTAATCTCATAATAGAGCGCATCCCAATTGAGCTGCGAGGCTTCCATGGTTGATTTTATACCCATTTCTGAAGCCATCTGCCTGGCATTATGCAGCCTCAGGGCCTTGCCGTGACGGCAGAAATCATGGGTTGTATGAATCATCTCCTGAAGCTCTTCGGGTGAGAGCTCGCTAACATCTTCCACAATCAACTGTTTCTGCCCGATGCTTTCAAAAAAGGCCTGCGCGGCCTCCGGGCCATCCTCCTCCGCGGCATGAGTTGCTGTGAACATCATGCATAAAACCAGTATCAAAACCGGGAGAAATCTCACAAAAAACCTCCAGTCAAAATCCTATTGTTAATAAAATAATCGGTCAAAAATGAAGTCAGCCTGCCGGTAATTTAACGGCATCTTTGCCGTCTGATGACAGTCTATAATATACTTCATTATTAGAGATTGTCAATTCCAATCAAAATTCGAGAATCAGGTTTGAGAGGTTCATAAGTCTTTAACAGCACTTGCCTTATCTTTGTTTCTATTATTTTTTCGGGAAAAGAGCACAAGTACTTTAATCGAGGCATAAATAAAACGGGATGGGTGCTAACCCATCCCGCATATTATCGTCATTTATACCTAGTTCCTGGGCGGATCGAAGCCGGGATATATAATCGGATCATACAGGCAGGGATTCGGACCGTTCACAAAGATTTTATTTATAATATATACAACATCAGAGATATCAACATCATAGGAGCAGTTGACATCACCTGTAAATATCCTTGGACAGGGTTCGGGTCCTTCGATAAAAATGTAGTTGGTGATCCAGACAGCATCGCTGACATTAATTTCACCATCACAATTGGCATCGCCAAATTGCGTAATATACAGATCGAAATCGACCACTGTCGAATCATTTATCGCGCCATCAGAACGCACGACAAACTGCCCCGACGTCTTACCCAACGGTAATCCGCCGCCATCTACCCGGGGGAAGACAATTGTCTGGTTACTTCCTGAAACCGGCAGGAAATTCAGCCAGGGATAAGGATCCTCGATATACCAGTCCATACATCCGCTGGAGCCATTCGAAATAGTAAAGGCAGGGAAAAAGGTCACACCGACATTGCCGGCCAGGAATATATATTCCTGGTAGGTTGTGCTGACCAGAAGCTCAGCCTGACCGGTAAAATCTTCAATTTCAAATGTAACGACGATTTCCTCATCCGGAGTAAGTGACCAGGTTGCGTCTATATGTATCGTGTCAACATAAATACCCGGTGCCAGCCCGGTTTCATTAACACTCACAGTTACCGTGGCATCATCGTCATCAGCCGATGGAACAACATCCAGCCAGCCTGAATTCCATGTCGCCGTCCAGTCCAGATCCTCCAGACCAGGGCTGGTTATTTCAAAAGTCTGGTCCGCGATGGGCGGTATATTCTGGCATTCAAATCCAACAAAATTCAAAGAGTTAGTTGAAATCGAGAGACTCGGTGGATTACTCATAACCCACATGAAAACCGGTATCTCCTGCGGGCTGTCATCCGCATTGGTGGATGACACGACTATCGTGTCATAGTGAAATCCCAGAGGCAGACCGGTTGACAGAAATGTCACCGAGACCTCGGCCGTATCGGTTGTGGTGCCATTTTGCGGATTAAAATCGATCCAGGTTTCACCCGATGCCAGGGAATAGTTCATAGTCCCACCGCCGCCATTTATTACATGAATGGTTCTGACATAGGGATTAGAGTCAGCCGCTGCGGCAACCACGAAGCTGTCCTCGGCAACTTCAAGTACGGGGAATGAACTTACCAGCTCCAATGTTACCTCGGCAAATTGAGGAGAATTGGTTGCATTCGGATCGCTAACTTCGATCGTATCTATATATATGCCATACGGCAGCCCGGTTATATCAACCATCAGGTCGATCGTCTCACCCGACCCGCCAGAATAACTCGACAGTGTCAACCATGTGCTCGAATTTATGGCTGACCAGGCCAGTACTCCGCCGCCGACATTGGTGATTGTCATCTGCTGGTCGGGAGGATTTGAAGCATCCTGCTGAGCGATGAAATAGAACTCGTCCGGGCTCAGCTCGATTTCCGGAGCCGGCTCGGCCAGAGTCAGAGTTACCGGCACCAGTTGCGGAGAATTCGAAGCGTCCACGCCGCTTACTGTTATAGTATCCTGATATACCCCGGCACCCAAACCGCTGATATTGACTGAGACGGAGGGATTCGATGGCGCCGTGCCTGAGGCTGGAGCAACATTTAGCCAGCTCGAATTCCAGCTGGCCGACCACAGCAAGACCCCCTCTCCTGAATTTATAATATTAAGTACCTGTCCCGGTGGATTGGGATCTCCAACCGTGGCACTGAAACTGAAAGATTCCGGATTCAGATCGATCTCAGGAATCGGCGGTGTACCCTCACCAACTATAATTTCACCGGATTTAAATTGGGGCTCAAGCGACGTGCCTCCCAATGTGGTAAGAATAAATGCACCGGCCGGCGGCACGAAACCTGAATCCAGCAAAATCGTCTGGTCGGGCGCATTGGCATCCAATGTAAACCAGAGTGTTGCCAGAAGGCTGTCTCCCGGCTGCACCGGCTGGCTGATATTCGGGAAATAAACGAATCCGATCAGGCCGTATTGAGAAGTGGCATTGACACTTGATTGATTAATGGCATTCTCGGCGGCACCGCCCACGAGGCTGATCGAATCTATGGTTACATCCGTGGAATTGTAATAAATTCCAAGGGAGGCCGCTCCCAGAGTTTCATCATTGTACAAAGTAACGGGAACGCTGAAGGCAACCGGCGTAGGCTGCGGATCAACCTGTACGGTGCCTACACGCACCGTATCGGGATTTCCCGGATCCCCCTGGGCAAATAATGACGAAAAAGATAAAAGCAAAAATATGAGCAGACAACCCCCTGCAAAAGCTATCCTATGCATCGGCACCTCCCTGAATAAGACATATCATCTCATGGTTAAATTTTTATCGACGTACCTTTCGGGTAAGGAATTTCAAGTAAAATAAGATAGTAAAAGGTCCAATTACAATTAAACCCGTAAGCCGATGTTTGTCAAGATTTTTTGGCAGGCGAACAATTAGAAATGTATAAGCGCTATTAAAGCATCACTTGAGGACAATTAAGCTGAGGCATGGCCTGAAAGCAGTTCTAAGCACTACTGTTTTTTGCCGCCTTTTTTCCTGCGACGCTTGGCCGAGAGACGTTTCCGTTGGGGCTTGGAATCCTCTTCCTTGATCCTTTCGATCTCGGCCCTGAGCATATCCTCAAGGCTGGTATCCTGGGGATCATATTCCAGCAGGGCATGCTCAAAAACCTCGTCCAGACGGTCCACGAATATGAACTCCATATCCTCCAGAATCTGATGAGGCATTTCGCTGATATCCTTGCCGTTATCCCGTGGCAGGATCACCTTAAACAGCCCGGCCCGATGCGCCGCGGCCACCTTTTCCTTGATGCCTGATACAGGCAAAACCTTGCCCCGCAATGACACCTCACCTGTCAGGGCGATATCATTGGCAATCGGACGATCCGACATAAGCGATGCGATCACGGTCGATATGGTCACGCCAGCCGAGGGACCATCCTTGGGCACTGCTCCCGACGGGAAATGGATATGTATGTCGAAATTAACGAACTCATTGTAATCGATGCCCAGCATATCAGCTTTAGCGCGCACATAGGAATGCGATGCCTGAATCGATTCCTTCATCACCTCACCCAATGATCCGGTGAAGATGACATTACCGGAGCCATGCATTTTGATCCCCTCGATCATCATGATATCACCGCCCGAGCCGGTCCATGCCAGGCCATTGGCGACACCGATCTCCGGCCTACTTTCCACACGTTCCGGGATAAACACCTGCGGTCCCAGATATTTTTCGATATTTCGTTCGGTGATTTTTACAGCGCGTTTTTTCTTTTGAAGCGCGATTTTACGGGAAACGCGCCGGCAGATAAGTTCTATCTCGCGTTTAAAGCTGATCAAACCTGATTCAAGAGTATAATTGCGGATTATTTTGCGCAATGATCCGGCTGTGAAAGATAGTTGCTTATCAGTCAGATTATGGGCCTTTAGCAGTTTTGGTATAATAAATTTCTGGCCGATTTCAATTTTCTCGGAATCGATGTAACCGGTGAATTCGATTACCTCCATCCTCTCGATAATCGGCTGTGGAATTTCCTCCAGAGTTTCCACCGCGGTTATAAAAATCGCTTTGGAAAGATCAAAAGGCACACCCACATAAGTGTCGATAAAAGTCTTGTTCTGTTTGGGATCGAGAACTTCAAGCATTGCCAGGGGCAATGACATACTGTTGGAATACATGGCCATCTTATCCAAATCATCGACCATGACAACCGGATTGGAGGTCTGTTTTTCCGCCAGCGAACGCATGATCTTGCCCGGCATGGCGCCCAGGAAATTACGCATGTCACCCTTAATTTCCTCGGTAATCGAAATACCGGCGGCATTGATCGTGATCAATTCCCGTCCCAGGGCACGAGCTATGGCCGCCCCCAGTGAGCTCTTGCCTGTCCCGGGAGGACCCGCCAGGCAGAGAATCGGACTGCGGATCTGTGCAGTCAGCATGCGGATAATCAAATACTCGATAATACGATCCTTGATCCGGCGCGGACCATAATATTCCTGATTTATTATCTGCTCGATTTTCTTCAGATCGGTTTCATCGGTAGTGTTCTTGTTCCAGGGAAGTTCCAGCATGAATTCGATATAATCCTTGGTAGCGCCGTATTCGGCCGATGCCACAGATAGCATTTTGAGGCGCTCGATTTCGATATTTATGCGTTCCCTCACATGAGTGGGGATATTAGTCGAATATTCAATTTTTTGCTTGAACATGTTCACCAGGCGCTCATTGGGATCCTCCTCGCCCAGTTCTTCATGAATCTGGCGCAGTTGCGCCCTGAGGAAAGCCTCACGCTGATTCTTTTTGATCGAATTGGTTACCTTGTAATCGAGCTCGGCCTGGATTTCGACTTTTTTTATTTCATCCAGGACAACCTGTTTCAAAGCGGTCAGGCGTTCGATCACATTGGCCGATTCAAGTATTTTCTGCTTCGAATGCAACGGCAAATGAAGTTGCGAGGCGACATTATCAGCAAAATAGCCAGGATTCTTAATCGATTTTTCGGCAATGTTCAGAAGCTCCCCGGAATAAGACTGGTCGGCCAGGGTCAGCCGTTTCAATGCCTCAGTGATTTCTGTGTAGGCCTGACGGGGTATTTTTGAACTCCTGCCCTCTTCTTTGACATCATCACAATAGGCAATGAAGTAAGGTTCCTCGAGCACGAATTTGCCCAGGCTGATACGGCGCAGACCCTCGAAAGTGACTGAGATAATCTCCTGGCTGAGACGCTGTTTCTGAATAATCTTTGCGGCCACTCCCACCGGATAGAAATCTTCCGGCCTTAAATCATCAGATTTATTCGGCTTTTGCAAAAGCACCAGGGCGATTTCATTATCCCCATCCTGATTATCCATTATCAGGTTTATTGAACGCCTGCGGTTGATCTGCAGGGTGCCGATACATTTTGGATAAATTAATGTTGTCCTTACGGGTAGAACCGGTAACGCGTTGTGGCCGCCTTTTCCCTTCATTATGCCTCTTATCCGATAGGGGTTGCCTCTATACCGTTTATAAATGTTATCGGACGGCATTTATTTTTGCACACCATCATTTTAGGCAAAAAGTAAATTGAATTACGGCATAGCATTACAGCGCAAACCCCTCAGTTGCCGATTCTCAGTGTCTCCACCTTTTCCATCAGCGATTTGATCTCGAAATCCTGGATACCCTTGATATTTTCAATATTTAAAGCGATATCCTCGGGAGTGAGATTGAGACGATAATAGCCGCTGCGATTATTTTCGAGAATCCCCTGCCCGCGCGCCAGGCCAAGTTCCTTCTTGAGATTGTAGATATAGCGAGCCTGATTGAATCCGGGTTCCAGTTTCTCCTTATGCAGCCAGCCGTTTTCATCCTCATACTTGGCGCAGGCCAGCTTGACCAGGTATTTGAAGCTCTTCATGGTAACCGGTATCCTGCGCCCCTGGAATTCGATATTGAGACGGTCGCGGTTCGTACTGCCGTCAAGGACCAGTTTCCTGTTTCCATTAGCTTTCATCTTTTCCTCCTTCTGTGACTCTCTATTTTTGTTTTCCTTTTTCGAATTCAATAGGCCCAAAACTGCATCCGTTTTTTCGCTACCCAGAAGCATCCGCAGTTCCTCCGAGGGACACTCGCAGAGCCTCTTTGTGGACACATATCCTTTTGTAAACAAGCGCATTATATCATCACGTTCGAGTATTTTATTAAGCCGGGAGTTAAGCTCTTTGGCGGCATACGGCAGCCCGGTTTTGAGCGAAAATGACAGTTCCCTTAAGAGATTGTACAGACTTCGGCCTTCCAGCAAGCACCGGCTCATAGATGCCGTCGATTCTGACAGCCATGAGGCTGTTTCAGCGCAGTTGATCAGGCTGCCGGCGCCGATTCTGTAGTTTTCCTCGATCAGATTCAATTGCTCACCCTTGACCCAATCGCATAAGGCCTGGCAGAGCGCTATCCGGGCACGGTCGGTTTTATCAATCAACGATTTGTTTTTGAGGAGCTTGACCAGCCTGAAAGCAGGGTAATCACCTGATGAAATTATTGAATCGGTGTTTTCGAAGATTTGCGGATCGGGACGGTAGCGCAGGGAGATCATGGCCCGTTCATTCATTTCCGCCGATGCAACAAATTCGTATATCCATAAAAGCGAATCGAAATCGGCCCCGGCCAGGCACAGTGACTTGAGTTTCTGAGCTGTAGAAACACTTAAAGAACAGCTTGATATAATTCCCCCAAGCGATGTCACCTTAAGAGATTCATCGACACATTCCACCCATTTATCAGCTGTCAGCCTGTCTGTTATTTTATCAAGCTCCGTGTCGTTAATTTGCAGCCGGCTGTATGATGATGCGAGGGCATTTTTGATCTGATGGTAACAGGAGCAACATCCACTGGCAATCAAATCCAGCACAATATCGATCAGGTTACGATTGGCCAGAGCCCCATTTAGATTTTCTGGGTTGCCATCAATAAAACGGGCCCGGATGACCTCATTCTCGAAACTTGACGATACCATCAGGATCGCCTTGCCGGGACGATCGGAATAAGACAGGCGCCCTGCTCGTCCGCACATATTTTCATATTCCGGCCAGCTAAGATACTCGGCCAGGGCCCGTTGATTGTAACAACCGCTGACAAACTTGGATGGCTCCAGAAATACGGTCGAAGCCGGAAGATTGAGCCCCATCGCCAGCGTGGTTGTGGCGAACAGCACCCTGATCTCACCCGCCCGGCAACCATCCTCGATCGCCTGTCTCTGCTTGAATGACAGGTCGGCGTGATGATACGCCAGGCCATTGGACAATAACTCCAGGATTTCATCGGTCAGCGAGGTCCGGTCTGCCGATTCGATTTTTTCGATAGCTGAACGGGCCGGTTTGAGATTTATTTGCGTTGATAAAAGCGCAGCAAAATGAGAGCACGAGGCTTTGCTTTTCAAAAAGACCAGGATGATCTCGTTGTCATCCAGAAGCCGCCTGATCGATGCAAAAAGCTGTTCCTGAGGCTCGAGGCTGTCATCTTCGAGAATCCTGAGACTGCCCCGTTCGCCGCTGTTCTGGCTGCGATAATCGAAACACCCCTCCCACAGCACGCCCTGTAGCAGGTCTATTGGACGATAGCGATGGCTCATCAGCCGGCCCCCCAGCCATTCAGCCAGGGCATTGGAGCCGGACAATGCCGCCGAAAGACCGATTATGCGCACATTATATTTTGAGCGCATAATTTTGAGCAGCGCCAGTTCCAGAACTGCCCCGCGCGACCGATCCGAAATCATCTGCATCTCATCCACCAGCACCAGATCGATAAAGGCCAGGATATCAAGATTGCGAACGAGGAGCTGATTGAGCTTTTCGAAGATTATAATCGCCAGGTTGAAATCGCCGCGATCCAGATCACGGTCGAAATCGCGATGGTCGCCGGTCGAGATAATCGTCTTGAGGCCCAGTGGCGCATATTTGGCTTGGAATTCCCTGTACTTCTCCTCGGCCAGCGCTTTTAACGGCACAAGATAGATGGCTTTTTTGCCGGCCATCAGGGCCTTGGCAATCGCTATTTCGCCGCAGAAAGTTTTGCCGGAGGATGTGGGCGCGGAGATGATCAGGTTTGTGTCCTCAAGCAGGCCATATTCGCGTATAGCCTGCTCCTGAAGCGGCAAAAGGTCATTGCCGGTACTGGATGTCCAGCTATCGATTAAAATCGCTGGAAAGCCGTATCTTTGAAGATCGGATACATGCATAATCAAAACCCCGTTAAATACATTTTGACCAGCCGCATAATGGACAGAACGAACATCCACTCGAGGGCACGAGCTGTGCACCGCATTCCGGACAATGTATATAACTGTGCCCGCGCGATCCCGAATTACGTCCGATTTCCGGATCCCTTTTGGAGTCAAAAGTAGAGCCGATTTTTATAAAAATGCGATAAATCATGACAATTAATCCTTTTCAAATGACCTTGCTGAAGCGTTATCCAATATACTGCACATTTGTGCAGGTGTCAAGCTATTTTCATCATCGGCCCGAAATTATTTGACTTTAGAATCCTAATGATTTTTTATAAGCTGTTACAGTTTAAGCTGATATAAAAAGAGGAGGATTTATGAGCGAACTTACTGAAAAGGGCAAATTCTGGTTGCGGGAAATAGAGGCATACAATCAGCACAGTTTTAATCTGGATAAAGAACATACCGCCCTTCTGATAATCGATATGCAGAATTATTTTGTACATGAGACCGGCGATATGTTCCTGCCGCATGGCCAGGAGATAGTGCCCAATATCCGGACTCTGCAGGAAAAATTCAGGGCCAAAAATCTGCCGCTAATCTTCACCTCGCATTCGCATAAATCGCCGGAATATGACGGCGGCAATTTGACATGGTGGTGGCCGGATTACTGCAAAGAGGGATCATTCGGCGCCGAGATATATGAAGAGATCAAGCCCCTGGAAGGCGAAAAGCTGATCCATAAACATCGTTATTCGGCTTTCGAGGGCACCGATCTCGATGTCAACCTGCGTTGCCTGGGTGTAAAGGACCTGGTTATAACAGGCGTAATGACCAACCTCTGTTGCGAGACATCGGCCCGTGACGCTTTCAATAAAGATTACCGCATACAATTTGTCTGCGATGCTACCGGTACCTCCAATGAGGATTTTCACCTGGCGACATTGAAAAATATATCATTCGGTTTCGCGCCGGTGGTTACCACCGAACAGGTACTCAGGCAGCTTGCTTAATTGCCTCACTTGAGCTGGAAGCGTACACGGTAGCTGATCCAGACCTTTACCGGCTGATCGTTCTGCATGGCCGGACGGTATACCCTGTTCCAGGCGGCTGCAAGAGAGGATTCCTCGAAACCGGCATTGACGCCGGATTCTTTTAAGACGAAAGCATCGATCACCTTGCCCTCGGTGTCGATCAGTATCTTGACCCAGACCTCTCCCTCAACGCCGGCCGCCCTGGCCATCTCCGGATAATGAGGCGCGGGAGCACTTAGAAGCACGGGCTCCTCATCACGAGGAATAAATTCATCCGGCGCCGGATTCCCAAAAATCTCATTGACATCGATTTCCCCGGATCCATACTGGCCGATATCCACATCAGCATCACCTGCAGATGCAAGCTTCTCCTTGTCTTTCAGCGTGGGAACAACCACGATCTCCGTGACAAGATGATCCTCAACCGGCTCAGGCACACCAATACCCGGAATCTTCGGCTTTTCCACCCGCACATCCTGCGAAATAGGAGTCTCATTAAGCAGTCCGGGCGACGGAAGTTCGCGTAACACGATTGGATCATCTTCTGCCGGTGCTATAGGGGTTTCATGCATGCCGCCTAATGCTCCCAGAAGCACCAGAATTGCCAAAATCATGAGCGGAAGCGAGGCCGATATCAATGTCCCGGCCATCATATGACGCTGATAAAGACGTTTCAGTTCAAATGCCCCGTAGGGCGCGAATACATATTCTCTGGCTGTGGTCATGTTTTGCTCCTTTCCCCATTTATCTTACCATGTGCTGTGCACACCAATTACAATCCTGCCCTGCGATTATTCCTGTCACCCTGTGACAAAATCGCTATCAAATCACCCTCAATAATTCAGGCGGTCGTAAATAAGGTTCAAGAGATGGTGTCGGTTTTAGCTTTGCTTTAGATGTAAGATCAGGATGTGTCTCTGTAAAAATGGACGTGCGAATAGACGAAATGTTCAAATGAGAACGGGGGCTTATGTTATTTGCGGCGCAGCTTAAATGTCACCTGGTAGGAACTCCAGACCGCAACCGCACGGCCCTCGTAACGCGCAGGATCGTATTTTCTCTGCATGGCGGCCTTGAGAGCGGCTTCCTCGAAGCCCACGCCCTGCCCGGATGACTGCTCTATGAAAGCTTTGCGCACATTGCCCTCGCTGTCGATCAGCACCCTGACCCAGACGGTGCCCTCGGCGTATTTGCGCAGTGCCGCAGATGGATATTCCGGCGATGGTCCGGATAGCAGGCTGGGGGGAACATCGGTGGCAACAGGATCATCGGGACCGGGAAAGGAATCATTGCGGACATTCATATTGCCCAGGTTGACGTCATCGGGGATATAAGCATAGGACACAGAATCCATGCGAGCTGTAGTCTGGCTGTCGACCTGATTGGTCAGGACAGCGGTGGATTCAATAATAACCGGCTGTGCCTGCAGTCCATGATCCTCCCAGAAGACAATCGTAATCGTGATAATCATCGCCAGAAGCGAGACTATGCTCAGCAGGGTGCTCATGTTCTTCCTGCTGAAAATCTTGTGAAAAAGGCTTGTTTCGGCCTGATCGTTTTGCCTGTCCTGCCTGGAAACTTTTATCTTCATAAAAAATCCCCCGCTTAATCCTTTTATACCAATCCTTTGGTATTTAAATCGGACTAAGCGGGGAAGATTTAACCGTTGGCGTCTAAAATATTTTATCAATGGTTCAATTTGAACTGAACCTTATAGGCCACCCATACAGAGACAGGCTGAGTATTTTGTAATGCCGGCCTGTAGCTGCGCATAAATGCCTTTTTCAGGGCCTCCTTCTCAAATCCTGCATTCGTCCCGGAATCCTTCAGGATCAATGCTTCAACGACATCTCCATTCTCATCAACCAGCGCCTGTATCCAGACAGTTCCTTCAATTCCGGCTTTTTTGGCTTCTTCGGGATAGATAATTTCTGTTTGATTGAGCAACACCGGCGGTTCCTCGAAGGCAACAAATTCATCCGGACGGGGATACTTTTCAGAATGTTGTTGCATCCTTTTGGTCTCTGATGTGTCGTTGTCTGCAATCTGCCACAGAGTGCCTCTGTCTGAGACAGGTTGTTTGCCTTTTTCGATCATAAGATTCCGCACAGATGTATCGGAGGCCTGTAGATTATCAAGGTGTCCATAAGTATAGAAAAAGGCCAGGATGAGAATGGATGAAATCAGGATTCCCCTCAGCATATGTCTCTGATAAAGGCGCTTCAGTTCAAAGGCGCCATAGGGAGATTGTGGTGTTTGATAGGTTTTCATAAAAAAACCCCCGTCTTTATGCGTTTTTAAAAAGGACGCATAACGCGGAGGTTTTGTTCAATTTTTATATTTGCCCGGCCTATTGGCCTTTAAGCTGGAATTTCACCTTGTAAGCTACCCATACGGCTACCGGCTGATTGTTCTGCATGGCAGGACGATACTGGCGCTTTTTGGCAGCTGCCAGCGCCGACTCCTCAAAGCCTGCATTAACTCCGGATTCACGCACGATGATGGCATCGCGCACAGCGCCCTCGGTATCAACCAGCACCTTGACCCAGACAGTACCGGTCACACCGGCCTTCTTGGCCATTTCGGGATATACCGGATCGGGAGCATACAAAAGCTGCGGCTCTTCATCGAAAGCCACAAACTCATCCGGCTGGGGCAGGATATCATCGAGGATATCGATCACTGTGCCATCGCCATAAAGATCGCCTGCACCGGATTCGCCCAGATCGGCGGCGGCCAGGTCAACCTTCTGCAGGTTGGTAGCCAACACCTTAACCTCCATGACCTCTTCATCGGCCACAGGGTTGGGAATACCGATTTTAGGAAGCTCGATCTTTTCCTTTATGATCTCGGGCTTCTTCACCGACTTCTGGATATTGGGTGGAGGAAGCTGAGAGAGATCAACATAGACCGGCGCGGCATCAGCATCTATCGGTACCTCTTCCTGACCTATAGCGCGGATTACGCCAACCAGTACTATTACAGCCATGACCAATAACGGTATAGCGGCCGAGATGAGCGTACCAAACAGCATATGCTTCTGGTATTTACGCTTCAGCTCAAATGCGCCGTAGGGCGACTGGGCAAAAGTCATACCACCGTTACTCATGGTCTTGTCCTTTCTCCTCTTGCCTGCATTGAATCAAGCGAAAACTCGAGCATTCTCGAATCTCTGCGATCATTCCAGGTTGCCGTAGTATAACGATAACTGAATGTTGAATCGGCGAACTGATCGCCAAGAACCCTGCGGTTCTCCTCCAGGTAATTCGAGAGATACTGCTCATCGGTTTTCAGCACTTCCTCAACTTTGGCAAAATCATCCAGAATATCAACATAGGCCGCAAAATCGGCCTCGGGGTGAATTTTTACCAGTGTTGAAAGGAAGTAGTTCTTATGATTATAAACAAGCAGGGAATCAAAAAGGTTCTCCTGATTTATCGGCCTGCTGGAGCCTTTTTCATCACCGATGGTCCACCAGTATGTATCCGTACTGTCCACTCTGACAACCGCCAGGTCGGATTTTTTGATATCCGTGGTTTCTTCATCGTCGGTTTCCTTGGGCAGGTTGATATCCATCGCCTGCGGAGCCGCAAACACGGTGGTAACCATATAGAAAATCAAAAGCAGGAAAGCGATATCGACCATAGGGGTCATATCCAGACGGATATTTATTCGCCGTTTTTTCTTTTTTCCGCCTTTTCCGCCGCCACCAGATTCCGGTACGTCAACAGCACCCATTTACATCACCACCTTCATTGTTCGGATTCCAGCTCGGTAATGACCTGGAAAGTATTCAACCCATTATCTCGCAAGGAATTCATCAGTTTTTCCATAATGCCGTAGGGGGCCTCTTTATCGGCTTTTACCACGACAAGGGATTCAACCACATCCTTCAGTGCTTTTTCCCTCTCTGTTTTATTTTCTTCACCGGGATAGATATCACGCACCTGATATATAGCCTGCTGACGCATTCGCTGCACAGCCTCACCGGTACCGTCAACCTCATTAAAAGCCAGGGATGTTACCTCACGATCGGAAGTTTCGATAACCGAACCATCATCGAGGACCCGCTTGCTCTTCATGATAAAGTCAATAAAAATCGAGTCCTCCTGGGGTACGGTTATGGTAAAGACATTACGCTTGGGTAATTCGATTTGAGATCGTGATTCAGGAAGATTAACCTCTTTCTTCTCCGGCGGTTTAAACTGAGTCGTTGCCATGTAGAAGATGAGCAGCAAGAAGGCGATATCCACCATCGGTGTCATATCGAGAACGATATTTACCCTTCTTTTCTTTTTAATCTTCATGCTTTCTTACTCTCTTTGTTTTTGATCAACTGCAGAACTTCATAAGAAGCTTCGTCGATCGTGTAGTTGAAAGAGTCAACCTTGTTAACGAAAAAGTTATAAGCCACAATACCGACAATGGCCGAGGTCAGACCGCCGGCCGTATTCACCAGCGCTTCGGAGATACCGATAGCCAGCTGGGTAGCGTCGATAACACCGCCGGAGGCATGACCGGTAGCGTTAAAGGCGCGAATCATACCAATAGTTGTACCCAGAAGACCGACCATGGTTGCAATCGATGCGATGGTCGAGAGTGCGATCAGGTTACGTTCCAGGAGCGGAACCTCGAGGGCGTTGGCCTCTTCGATCGCGCGCTGAGTTTCCTCGAGACGCTTTTCGGCATCCATATCGCTGTCTTTAATTGACCTATAATGCTCAATACCGGCCCTCAGCACGTTGGCCAGCGAACCTCTCTGCTTGTCGCAGGCGGCCACGGCGCCGTCATAGTCTCCGGATTGAATCATAGTGACAATTTTTCTGAAAAAAGACTGCGGTGAGCCTTTTCCTTTGGCCGCGTTAAGTGATAACAGCCTTTCGATGATGAACGCGATCAGCATTACCAACAGAGCGATCAGGATTCCCACCAGAGGTCCACCCTCCTGGAGGTACGCAGGCAGACGAGACCAGATAAAGAATCCTATTGCCAGAGAGATAATTAAATTTAAAGTGACAAAGACTGATTGCTTCACTTTCTAATTCCTCCTAATATGATTAATGTTTGCTATATATCTAACCTTGGTAACCGACATCATTAAAAATCGTTGGACTTAACCGCATTCAATGTCAGGGCGCCGATCGAGAGCCAGACACCCAGCCCGGCCAGCGTGGTAAAGGTGACGACATTGACCCTGTCGCTGACCGCCCGCACTCCATAGTGCTCGGACATCCACTCCCCGAAAGGCAGGCTGACGCCAATGATCGAGAAGATGAAAAATGCCACCCAGATCCCCAGCACATACCACTGCAGGCTCATGACTCTTTTCAATCTGGAAAGATAGCCCTCAAAAGATTTATACGGCAGATACAACATTATCAGTGTAAGAATTCCGAAAATAAATGCCAGGAAAGCCAGCGCGGCGGGGACGTATACGAAAATCATCAAATTGGGATTGAACAGCTTGAGATAATCGGTATACTGTGACGCACTGAAAAATCCGGTCAGGCCGGCAAAGGAATAGCTGACCCAGCTGCTTTTAAACGAGATCCAGGGCAAAAATGCCGAGACAATCAATACCAGGCAGGAGATTGTCAGTACAATCTTGTTCGAAAGCGGTAGAAGCTCCTGGTTGACAGCAGTGAAACTCCTGAATGTGGAGGTATGCCCCTTGCTGTATTCCTGTACGGCTTTGCGATGCTTCTCGAGCTCTTCCTCGGATTTGAAATACTCCTTGGGCGAGCCTCCGTAGACATCAAAACCGATATAGCGGAAGCGATCCTTTTCATCGAGCCTGATGACTTCATCGGCGCTTTCCACCTTCTTTTTTTTCGGTTTCTGTTCTTCCTTCTTTTTGCTTTCCTCTTTGGCCATTAATACACCTTCGATTTTTTACATATTTCAAAGTTTAAAGATCGACTTCGAATTCAAGCTCCTCGTAGGTCTTCTTACATTCTTCATTATTGGGATCGCATTTCAGGCATTTACCGGCCCATTCAAATGCCGAATTGGCATCTTCCTTGAGCTGGTAAGCCTTCATGATCAACTCATAAACCTCAATATCGCTACAGGGATTTGTGCCCTGGGAGCGCAGGCAGTTCTGGAACTTCTTGAGATGCTCAATCGCCTTGGTGGGATTGGAATTTTTCTTGACCAGGTACATAATTCCAATCCAGCGATCCGACTCACATTTATCCGGAGCACATTCCTTGACCCTCTGATAATAGTGAATTGCGCTGTCATGATTCTCTTTCTGGTAAAAGACCTTGGCCAGAAGCTCATAAGCGTCACATTCGAATTCCGGATTGACCTCGATAGCTCTGTTTATATAGGTAATCGTGTTATCCCAGTCCTTGAGACCCAGGTAGCCGTAAGCGACATTGATATAGGCCCCGGCATTATCGGGACGGAGATCGATATGCTTCAGCAGACGGTCGACCGCGCACTGATAATCTTTCAGATAGTAGCAGTTCAGCCCGGCATAGTAATAGGCCATGGCATCATTGGTATCCAATTGAATAGCTTCCTCGAAATACTCTTTGGCCTGCTGACGGGAAAGGCTGTCGGCCTTGCCGGCATAAGCTTTGGCCAGTTCCAGGAAGATCGGCGCATCGGCCTGTGTCCAGGTATAGTTAGGATCCGCCGCCAGGACACTTTTCATGTAATCATCAAGAAACTGAATGGCCATGTCATATTCTTTCAGCTTGGCGTATGAACGGCCGATCCACGACATAAGGTCGTCCTTTTCGACGCCGATTCTGAGTGCGGCCTCGAAATCATTGACGGCCTTCTCGAAATCATTGAAGATGAAATAGGCCCTGCCGCGCCAGTAATTTGCAATACCCGAATCGCCGGTCTGCGAAAGGTACATATCATAGAAATTAATGGCGTTTGAAAGCAGTGCTATGCGTCTTTCCGGATCGGTCTGAGTGTTACCGTAAAGTGTAAATATGTTACCGGCATCGATATAAGCATCATAATAAGATGAATCCAGCTGAATAGTTCTCTCGATATGCTCCAAAGCCTGCTGAAACTGCTTCTGCTGCAGATAGCATTTGGAGAGCCTGTAATGTAACTCGGCATTGGTGGAATCATCGCTTAAGGCGCGTTTGTATGCGTTCAATGCCACAGCATAGATGCCCTGCTCATAGGAGGCATCGCCCTGATGCATGACGTAGGTGATATTATCCGGATCATTGATCTGGGCCTTACGGAACTGGATATCGGCCTGGGTATAATCCTCAGCGGCCAGGTAATAGAGTCCCATGCCATCCTCGAAAAGTGCCCTCTCCGGGCCTTCCTTGGTCTTTTTCAGACCTTCTTCAAATTCTTTTTTGGCCTTATCAAGCTGGTCGGTTCTCAGGTATAGTTTGCCGAGGTCATAACGGGCCTGGTGAAACTTGCTGGAAATTTCAACCGCCCTGTCGAGGGCCTCGATTGCCTCGTCTATTTGACGTTTCTTTTCATAGCTTTTACCGAGCAGATAATAAAGATCCTCATTTCTTTTATCTCTTTCCAGAGCTTTCTGAATCTTTTGGATCGCTTCATCGTACATCTTATTATCGTAGGCGGCCTGAACATCGGACGGGACGTCCAAAGCAAAGATTTGGGCTGTAAATAGTAGTGTTAGAATTGCAACAAAGAGGGCTAACCTGTTCATTCTAAATCCTTTGTATTTTAACCGCTTACTGTCCATAAAAATAATCCTTTAAAATAAGTTTTGAGTAGTGATTGTCAAGTGTTATTTGGATTAGTATCACTAACGTCATCATAGTCATTTCGCCCGCGTGAACCGCGCAAACTACGGGGCTTTTTGCGGGCCATGAAGATAAACAGAATACGTATAATCACATAGCCGAAGATGACCACCGCGATGACTATCCGGAAGGTCGGATCGAGGTACCCGACCATGCCGGAAACGAGCAGAATTCCGACTATGGCGATTACCGAGATCGATATATAACCGATCCATCTGTTTACAGCGTTCTCCATATTTCCTCCGCCTCTTATACAAACCGGGAATATTATTATTCCCAAAATATAACGTGCATGTTTGTAAGTCGTTTAAATCATATCTACTTAGATAAGATAAATTATATAAAAAGACAAGCGCCTATCTGCCCGGCTTCAGATGGCCATTTAAGCCCGCCATCTCATCCCGTATTAAAACGGTATACCGGTGGCCTTCTTTTCTGATCAGAAAGCAATATGAATAGAAGTTGAAGCAAAAAGTCAAACCCTCTTTTTTATTATACCATTTTGCTCGACATGCGTTCGAGCAGTTCCTTCTGATCATAAATTATATTTAATTGGGCCGGAACGGAATTTAAAAAGATCTGGCCGTAATTGGATTTTACCAGGCGGTTATCGGTAACGATAATTATGCCCTCGTCGGTACGCTGACGAATCAGCCGTCCGAATCCCTGCTTGAATTTCAGTACCGCATGGGGTATTGAATAGCCGGCGAACCAGTTTCCCCCCGCTTTATCGATCAGTTCAATCCGCGCAGCCTCGACCGGATCGGTTGGCGCGGCAAATGGCAGGCGGGTTATGATCAACAGTTCCAGCAGTTTGCCGGGAAGATCGACGCCCTCCCAGAATGAATCGGTGCCGATTAAAACTGCACGGGGGGCCTGCCGGAATTTATGCAGGACCTGTTCGGCGGTACCGGAAATCGACTGGGCCAGTACGCGGAAACCATGGCTCCGCAAATTGCGCGAGGTTTGATTATAAAGCTCGGCAACCATCTGATTCGATGTGCACAGGATCATGGTTTTCTTCTTAAGCGGCGGCACGGTATTGCGAATAAATTTTGCCAGGGCCCCGGTGTAATATTCCGTTTTGGGCGAGGGCAAAAACACCGGGCAATAGAAAGCCACCTGCGAAAAGAAATCATAGGAGGACCCGAAGGACTTCTTGACAACCCGTTCCGGCTCAAGCAGGTCGAGACCAATCGATTTTGCGAAAAAGTCAAAATAACCCTCCACACTGAGACTGGCGGAGGTGAACAAAATAGAATCATAATCTTCGTAAATCAGTTCCTTCAGCTTCTCCCCCACCCGTATCGGCGCAAATGCCAGCATTGTATGCCCGCGAGGATTGAATTCCAGCCAGAAGACATTCTCTGTGCTGTCGCATTCTGCAAATATTGATGTGTTCATTTTAAGCATCTTTATTTCCGCCGCACTGCGGTTTAACTGCTCGACCCGAATCAGGGAATTCTGATCGAGATCGATTCCAGTAAACTCGGAGGCTATCCTGTTTAAGGCAGAATCAAGAACCGCCAGTGAATTGTGGAGTTTTGTCAATGGTGTCGAAAGCAGAGCAAAAATTTCGCTTTCCTTTTTGAACCCATGCTTGATTGCAAAAGTTTCCGGCTGGAAATTTCTGCTGATCTGTATTTCCTTGACCATATCGAACAGCCCATTCAGGTCACTGCGGCAATCCTCGACACATTTGCGGGCGTTTTGATAGAGATCGGAATCGGGCTCCTCATCAAGTGCCAGCATGTGGATATAGAGCTGCTCTACAAGATTGATCAATGAGCTTTGTTCATCACGTTTGATATAGAGGGAGTTCAGCACCGAAAGCGGATAGAAGCGTTCCAGTTCGCCGCCCAGATGAGAAGTGGCGGTCTTTTCCAGGCGATGAGCTTCATCGAATACCGCCAGCGAAATTCGGCCCATTATTTTGCTTTCCGCCATCATATCCGAAAAGAAGAGCGCCTGGTTGACCACATTCAGGTCGGCTTTGGAGCTGTTCTTGCGGGCTTTGAAAAAATAGCAGTCTTTGTAAAACTGGCACGATGGTCCCAGGCAGAAATTTGCTTCGGCCGAAACCTCGCGCCGTAAATTTGAGCTGTTCAGGTTCAATTCTGCCAGGTCGCCTGAGGAGGTCAGTGATTCCCATATCAGCAGGCGGGCTAAATCATATATTTCATCCGGTTTAAGCTGGCTTTGGACATTGCCGCGCAACATGGCGCTTTTCAATAGACAGAGATAATTTCCACGGCCCTTCAGAAGTGCGGCCTTGAAATCCCGTCCGGAGGCCCTTGCCGCAAGCGGCAGGTCATTGAAGAAAAGCTGGTTCTGTAATGTGCGCGTATAGGTGGAGACAACCACGCGTCGGCCCTGCCTGGCAATTTGCAAAATTGACGGGATCAGGTATGCCAGCGATTTGCCCGTACCGGTGCCCGCCTCGGCCACAAAGAACTCATCATTGCGGATTGTGCGCTCATACAACGATGCAAAATGTCCCTGCTCAGGGCGATGCTCAAAATCATCTATTACACTGCTCAATATGCCGTCTTTGGAAAATATAGCCGACACATTTTCAGGTAACTCGGGAATGTCGGATTTATAGTCAAGAAAATGCGGTTTGAACACCTCGGTCAGTTTCGGAGGAAGGGGACGTTTCCGGCTCCTGAAGCCCTCGATCCAGTCCGCCAGCGGGACACTGTAAAAGCGGACCAGACGGGCTACCGTATCACGCAGACCGGGATCAAGGCCGGAAAGGATTTTGCCAAGTCTTTCCAGAACAGCCTCCGGGCTGATCCTCTTTTCTTCTACCTCATGGCCATCGATTTCGGACAGCCTGGCATTTAATTCCTCAATAGTGGTATGTTCCTGGTCTGCAAACATCAGGGCGGCGGCATCTTTGAGCTGTAATGTCTGCGGGCGTTTGGATGATATGAAACTGTCGAAGTCGGCGAAATTGAAAAAGGGTTTCAGATTCGAAAGCGAAAAAATCAGCAAAGCATGCTGTGCCGTCAGGTTCTTGAAGGAATTCCACTGGGTTTCATTTTTGAGCTCTCCCCCGCCCGGTGTCAGGATAAGATTTTTTGACTCCTTTTCCCGGCCGTATTCGATCAGCCGGCAGGCCAGTGTATAGACCTCACGGCTGGCGCCGAACTCAGCGCTTTTATACAGGTTCAGCGAATAGAATCTTTCCAGAAAACGAGGCATATCTCAGGGATCAGCCCCCAAAGTATATGTAATCGAAAACTACCTGCTTTTTATACTGCGAACTGTCGACGTCCCTGATGCGTATCTTGGCCATTGAGCCATCACTCAACCGGAGCATATAAACCTGCTCGCTGGCCACAAATGATTTTTCATCGTAGTCGAGGTTTTTGTAGTTCTTGCGATCATTCAGGGTGGATTCGCCGCGAATCAGCGCGATTTCCGTATGTCTCAGGATGCCGTCATTGCGGTCGGGGCTGCCAATCATATTACCGATATCACGAGCGATAAAATAGATGTCATTTGCAAGCGAATTGTATTCAACATTGTCGCCATTCGCAAAAGAAAAACCATCCAGTTCCCCGCCCATCATCCTGTCCTGCAAGGTAACCGTGCCCCTTGGATAAGGAGTCGCTGTGACGACATTGGAGGGAGGTGATTCGGCCCGGTCGGGATAGACAGTGGTCACGGCCACATGATATTCCACGCCATTCTGCAGGCCGGTTGCGCTGTATGTCTCGAAACTGATCTCGGGATTTTCATCGCCGGGATAAGCGATATCATTGACCGGCTCGATGCCGCGCTTTATGCGATTGGGATTGGAGGGATCGATTATCGGCTGTCTGGATATGTATATATTGTAACCGGAGATGAGCATATCCTCCATGCGATTGGTAACCCAGGAAAGCTCCATGCTGCCGTCACCTGTTTCGACTTTAAGGCTGGTGGGGGTGGCTCCACGCTCATAAGGCGATTCCTCTTTTTTCTGCGCACCGGCACAGGCAATAAAAAGCGCCAGTATGAGAACCAAAGCACCATACAAAAACAGTTTCAATCTATCATCAAACACAGGTCAATCTCCTTTGTGGTTTGGACAGAAACTTGCCGCCCTGCGGAGTTACAACAATGTCCTCCTCCAGACTGATCATACCGACACGCGGGATGACGGTTTCCAGTTCCAGCGTAAATATATTTCCCTCCATCAGCCTGCCCAGCGGAGTCCGTCCGTATCTCTCCCAGCGCGGGCCTATAATCGTGCCGCCGTCATGGACGAATCGCCCCACCTGATGACCCAAAGCATGCTGGTATTCATCGAGACCCTCGCGCCGCAGAATCTCACGGGCGTGCTGATCGATCTTGTAGCCCTGTACTCCCGGTTTGGCCAGTTCCGCACAGGATTTTATTATGCCGGAAATTATATCGAATGCACGCTGAATATTTTGGGGTGGTTTCTTCTCATTGTCTTTGAGCAGATAGATCAGCCTTTGCATATCGGAGCAATAGCCCTTGTATACCACCCCGAAATCGATATGGAATATCTCGCCCTTGTCAAGGCGGTCATCGGTGATAATGTCATGCCCCTTGGGAGTTTTATCTCCGATTGTGATAGTAGGTGGAAAAGACAATTCAAGGCCTTTGGCCTTAACTTTCTTTTTCAGGAACTCGAATATCTCTGTTCCACTCACACCCGCGCGAACTTTGCGCTTGAGCGACCCGAACAGGCTTTCAGTGATACGGCAGGCTTCGCTTACCCGCTCGATTTCCTCGGGCAGTTTAACCGCACGCAATTCTTCCAGAAGCTTTTCCGATGATACCAGGCTTTTCTGATATTTCGTACCGCTCAGCATTTTTTTGATATTCAGGAACAGCCCATGAGGCAGGCCGTCGGCGATATGATTATCAACCGAATAATTAATGGCGATTTTCTTCGGACGGTATTTATTGAGCGTCTTGATTAAATCGTCGCGCACACCGGTAGTGTAGCTTTTGACTTCGGTGAAATGACCCAGCATTTCGAATGCCGGCGCATCGAAATTGCCTACCAATGCGACTTTTTTGCCACTGGCGGTAAACATAAAAAATGATATCCAGACCACATCGCCGCCCACCACCATGGGAATCGAGGGATCACGGAAATCCTCCGATTCGCGCGCGGCGATCATCCACATGTCAATCCCCTGCTTTTTTAATATATCAACAGCCTGATCGGATTTATCTGCCAGGAGACTGCTCATTTCATGCTCCTCTTTTTGTTGTGATCCGGGTAGAATTATTTCTCTGGATATTTCCTGTGTTCCGGGCCGATATACTCGCAATTGGTGTCGCCCAGTTTGCGCATCGGACGCTGTGTTGTCTTCTCCTCGTAAGCATGGGCTATCAGCCCCGGCAGACGGGAGATCATGAAGAACCCCTTGCCCAGGCGCCAGTCGAATCCCATGTCGGAGATAACCGCCGCAATCGCACCATCGACATTGATCGGCAGTCTTTTGCCGGAGGACTCCTCAAGGGCGTTTTCCACAGCTTTGCAAAATTCGATGTTGCGTCCTGAGAAATTCAGTTTGGCCGCAATTTCAAACAGCTTAACTGTGCGGGGGTCGGTTTTATGCAATCTGTGACCGAAACCGGGCAGTCTTTTTTTCTGCTCTTTCATATCTGTCACCAGCTTTGAGGCAATTTCACCGGTCCCGCCCTCTTTGGCCGACCATTCCTGGAATATCCGGGCCGCCTGTTCGATTGCACCGCCATGCACATCACCAATTGCCATAACACCGGCGGCCACCGAGGCGTTCAGCGAATTTCCGGCCGACATGATTGTGCGGGTGGCCAGAACCGAAGGAGGTGAAATGCCATGATCAATGGATGATACCAATATGGCTTCCATCATCTGCTTCTCGGCCTCTGTTGGAAGTTCGCCCTTTAGAATCAGGAAAACGACCTCGGCAAAACTGGCGTTTTCCATCAAATCGGCAACATCATAACCCCGGGCACGAATCACGCCCGGTCCGATTTCCGTTATTTTCGTTTTCCAGCTATCATTGGTCATACAGATACTCCCTGTGCAGTCCACTTTTCACTTTTAAATACTCGATCCAGTCCTTTTCCAGATCGGCGGCGGGCACACCGAAGACATCTTCGAGCGCATCGCGGATCGGATCCTGGCGTTTGTAAAGCTCCAGAATTTTGTCCGGCGACCAGGGATGATCGATCAGGAAATTAACGAATGAGGCGGCATGTACAATCCGCCTCGCCGAATCGACAGCCAGGTATTCTTCATTATCAAGCATTGTGGAAAACGAAGTCAGGCTGTCGTTGACCAGATCGATATATGCCATCTCAATATAGTTTTTTCCGGAATAATTCAGAAATGTCACCAGCCCCTCATAAACGAATTTATAAGGCGTGCCGTCGCGATCGAAATCGCTCAACAGACGGATCATGATCGGTTCCCCCAACGGCGTAAAAATCATATAGTGAATCACATTTCCCTTGACGCAGGTATTTTCGCAATCGGTTTTTTCCTGAATCTCTGTGGTGTTATTGTACAGGAAGAAAACCAGGGGCTGTGGAATCTGCACGCCCAGGCGCACAGCGTTTTCCATGGTCACCTCTTTGATTTTCTTCGAGATATCCGGCACCCGTTCGATCAGGCGATCCTCGGGCGGGCAATAGACCATCAGGAATTCATCACGGTATTCGCGCCAGCCTTCAAAGCCGGGAGTCTCGACAATATTCGAGGTAAAACCGGCCTTTTGCTGACCCGGGCTCTCGACGGTCGGTTCGTATTTTGGCTCATCCTCTTTTTCATCAGGAGAACATGCCATCAGGCCAAAGGCCAGTAACAAAAATGCGACAATAATGCTCTTGAAGCTCGATATCTTTAACATATGCTCAGTCCGTAAATTCAACTAAAGGTTTAATATATAGATTACAACCGAAAGTAGATTATATAAATTAAAGACCGGATAAGTCAAGGAGTATCATTTTCATCCCGGGACAATAAAAAAAGCGGTCGGGATAATAGCACCAGCCAGATGCCAGCCGACCGCCTGATAAGAGGGCTGTGTATGAAGGGCATATGCATTTTATTAAAGGATCGTAAATTTGTCAACCATTTTTTTCAATAAGCGTTTTAAAAATATCATATTTACGTGTGATTTGGTCGAATTTTGTGGAATAGAGCACGAACACATCCTCACGGCCGGAAGTCATTAAATAATAACGCTTTTGGTCATTTACCTGATCGTACACTTTAATCCAGTCCGTGTTGCCGTCAACATAGCGGATATCAAGCAATAAATAGGCTTCAGCCTGCTCTATAGCAAAGGCGGAATCACGTGGCAGAACATAAAAGTCATCTGTCTGCAGATTTGCCAGCAGACGTTTATAGGCCCGAACAGAATCCTGATTGGCCGCGGTATTGATCTCCTCGCGCGGTACACGCAGGTTCCAGATTGTGTCCTGGCGGATGAGCATAAAGGCCTGATCCTGATATTTGAATTCAAGCGCCGATAATGATGATGTATCGACCTGGATAATTGTCTTCTCCCGCCAGCCGTTGACCGGCTTGTTGAAAAGATATGAGCGCATGCCTTTGGCCCGATAGACCTTATTGGATCCCGGCTTGCGCACATAGGAATAATCCGGCATCTGTGCATTTTTTCCGACGATGACCGAGGTCAGCATTCGATCATCTTCGTAGAATTGCACCAATGATCCCGAGATTGTGTCTACCTGGTAGAGGGCCTGACGTTGCGGATTTTCCGATTCCACCGCCCCGACCTCGACATCGCTGGCCATCGATAAAGCTTCGGCCACCTGCTTCGAGTCGGCCAGCCTCGGCTCACCATCCACCATGACATGCCAGCCATCTTCTCTTTCGACCAGTTCCACAGTCCGGCCGGCCCGCTCGATCTGTATCCGGTCAACCATATCGGGTATCAGTTGGAGGTAATTTGTCTGACGTTCCGGTGCGATTGATGATGTTCTCTGGCTTTTTACAATAAAATAGGCGATCAGGAGCACGGCCAGAATTACGATTGGAACCAAAACTCTTCTCATTTGAATTCCCTCCGCTTCCTTCTGCGCCTGACCTGCCAGCGAATCAGGCCGAAAATGATCACCATTACAGGCATTGAAAGCACATTGACCCACCTGATAATAGTCTCCTGACCCTCATCAACAATTTTTGTGAACGGATTAAAAATATTGCCTTTGGCGCGGATCGAGATCAAATCGGCATCCTGTGCCAGCCAGTCGGTTATATTACGGAAGAACACGAAATTCTGGGCAAAACGGCGATTGCGGTCACGGGCCGCATCATCGTTGAAGAATATGCCATTACCGACCAGCAGAATGCGTGTATCCATGGATTCCACAATCTTCTCCTGAGAGGGCGCCACGAATGCCGTATCGGCCGTATCGGCCTGCGGTACAGGTTTATCTTCAAAGTATGAAGGGAATGTTCCGGACAGCACCGCCGCCAATGGTATATGCGAGCGATTATAGCTGGCCGTATCGCTTATTGTCTGATAGGCCCTGTTTATATCTCCAGTGATCGCGCCGGACTGCTCTGATGATGTGAACAGAATTTCCCTTTCAACGCCTTCGGGTACAGCTACCGAGGTATCCAGCGAACTTGTCCCGACCAGGGACATGGTTTTCTGGCTCCTGCTGACAATATTGTCCTGGTTGAAATTGACAACATTGATAAAATGCGGCACCTGAATCATCTCCGGCACAATACCGCCCTCGACACGCTTGAAGTTTGTGTAGCGATAACTGTTGCGGTCGATGACATAATCGCGATTCAGACCGATGCCGTAATTTTCGAGAAGTTTTTTCAATCCAATATCTACTTCATCGATAGTGCCTGTGACCTCATTGATAGTGTAGTTGTTGTAGAAAAATGCCACCTTGCCGCCACGCATTATATACTGGTCGATCAAGTATAAGGCCCTGTCGGTGTATTCCTGGTCGGGGGCCACGATCATCAGCACTTCGATATCAAGCGGAATCGCCTCCAGGTTTCGCAGATCGAGCGGGATGGTTTCGAAATCCTGTTCGAGAAGCTGATTGGCAAATGTCAGTTCTCCCAACAACGGGGTTTCGCCAAAACCATAAGCGAAACCGATACGCGGCATGCCGGCCGAAGCCAGCTTCTTGACCAGACGGATAAACTCATACTCAAAATTATTGGTATTCATTATAAACGGTATGACTTCCTGCTTGCCGCCATACAATAGCACCACAGCTTTGTAGCCAAGTCTCTGCTCGGCCTTGGTGGTGCCGCGAATATCAAAACGGACCGGCTGAAGACGATAACTCTGGGCCTCCTGCTGCCCCTCCTCGCTCATCGGGTCAATAAACTCATATTCCATATTGCCGGCCGAATAGGCTTCGAAATCATCGAGCACATCCTGTATATAACGCCGGTCGGTGTTATGCGGGGCAGGAAGATCCTCGCTGAAGAAGACCTTGACTGTCAGGCGGTCATCGAGGTCAGCAATGACCTCTTTGGACGTCTCCGAGATCGTGTAGATATTGTTCTCGGTCATATCCCAGCGGGCAAAGATATTCAGCGACAGGAGATTGATTACGATCAGAATAGCCAGGGTCACGACAATCGTAATAACAGCTGTGGATTTTGTCTTAACGGAATTAGCCATTATCTCCACTTCCTGCTTTGTAATACCTGCACTGTCAGAAACAGAAATGTGAACGTCAGCGTGATATAGTAGATTATATTGCGGCTGTCCAGCACACCGCGTTGAATCGCCTCAAAGTGATAATCGGTAGATAAAAATTCCAGGATCGAGGCCAGGAATCCGCCCACAAAAAATTTCAGATAATTCAATATCAAAAACAGAAAGATTATCGCGAAGGCCAGTATGAATGCCACAATCTGGTTTTTGCTGAGACTTGATGTAAACAGGCCGATTGACAGATAAGCCGCAGACAGCAGTATCAAACCGATATAGCCACCGGCTGTTGCGCCGCTGTCGGGGTTGCCCAGGTAGCTGATGGTTATATAATTGACCAGGGTCAGAAGCAATGTTATCACCATCAGAATCAGGGCCGGGATAAACTTGCCCATCACAAGCTGCCATTCCGACAATGGCATGGTGCCCAGGATTTCAATCGTACCGGAACGTTTTTCCTCGGAAATCAGCCTCATTGATAGAGCGGGAATAAAAAACAACAATATAAATCTGATGATCTGAAACAGCCCGCGCAGGTCGGCGGTATTGGACATAAACATCTGGGATGAAAACTGCCAGCCGGAAATCAGCAGAAACAGTATGATAACAACATAGGCCACCGGCGAATCAAAATATGAACGCAGTTCCTTTTTTGTCAGCACCCAGACCGCAGACAAGATCAGGCCTCCTCTTTTGCCGTTAAATTTCGGAATACCTGTTCCAGCGAGGTTTTCTCGCGGACCAGTTCCAGAAGAACCAGGTTATTTTCAACACAATACTTGAATATTTTCTCGCGCGGGTCGCTGTCCCTCAATGTCTCCAGGACCAGCCGAGATATGCCCGGCTCAGCGCTGGAAATATCGGCCACCCGCTCGACTCCCTCGATATTTGTCAGGTTGTCTATCTTCTCCTGCGGGCAGTCGCGCAGATGAAGCACGATCTTGCCCTTGCCCTCTGCCGATGAGCGCAGTTGATCGGCGGTACCATCGGCGACAATCTCACCGCGGCTGATAATCAGTACCCGGTTGCATGTAGCCTCGACCTCAGGCAGGATATGCGAACAGATAATTACAGTCTTCTCTTTTCCCAGGTCACGGATCAGGTTCCTGATCTCGACAATCTGATTGGGATCGAGCCCGACAGTGGGCTCATCGAGAATCAATATCTCGGGATCATGAATCATAGCCTGGGCCAGGCCGACTCGTTGCCGGTAGCCCTTGGACAGCTCGGCAATATCCTTGTGCAGTACATCGCTTAAACCGCAAATATCCACAACCTCGCCGATACGCCCGCCATATTCGCGGCCATCCTTGCGCATGTCAACACAGAAACGCAGGTAATCGGCAACATTCATATCGGTATACAAAGGCGTATTTTCGGGAAGATAGCCGATCTGCCGGCGGACTTTCATGGAATTTTCGAAGATATCGTAGCCATTGACTATGGCTGTGCCGTAGGTTGGAGCCAGGTAACATGTAAGGATTCGCACAGTTGTCGATTTCCCGGCACCATTGGGTCCCAGAAAGCCGACCACCTGTCCCTTTTCAACCGTAAATGAGATATCATTTACAGCCAGTTCCGGCCCGTAATATTTTGTCAGGTTGCGTACTTCAATCATAATACTATGAAAGAGTTATTGTATAAAACCTGCGCCAAAAATCAAGGTTTTTAATTAGAATTTTACATCGAATTTCGGTCCTCGGTTCCAGATCATGTTAAAAATTTTTGAATGGGCCGGGATTGGCTGGAACAAATTGGCGATTTTTTATTGTAAAAGGATGAAAGAACTTGACAATCTTAGTCGAGAAAATAGATTAGACGGATTAAGCCGGCGTAACTCAGCTGGCAGAGTAGCTGATTTGTAATCAGCCTGTCGGAGGTTCGAGTCCTCTCGCCGGCTCTATTTTTTTTGAGCTGACAAAAAGCTCTTGATTTGGCGGGTATAATTGGTATATTTGCCAATCTTAAAACAACCGGAAACGTATTTTTGTTGTCCGGCCTATCTTTCGGAGGGGTTCCCGAGTGGCCAAAGGGAACAGACTGTAAATCTGTCGGCGAAGCCT
>CAZVLB010000017.1:0-99945 GCA_964627935.1 uncultured Ignavibacteria bacterium | reverse complement strand
TCATCGGTACGGGTCAGGATCTGCTGGAACATCGAATCGGCAATACGATCCTTGATTACGATCTTGCCTTCCGGCTGCTTGCCGTCGAATTTATCCCAGAGTTCGTCCTCGGTAATGGTAATATCGCCGAACTGTTCTTTGGCGATCTCATAACCCCAGTCACGGAATGCGCCCTCGGTGAATTTCATGATATTGCCCTTATGCATCAGGGTCACCGACTTGCGGCCGCGGTCGATCGCATACTGGATGCCCTTGGCCACCAGGCGCTTGGTACCGAAGGCCGAGATCGGCTTGATACCCAGGCCGGAGTTCTCACGAATATCTGCGCCCATTTCCTCAACCAGGAACTTGCGCACTTTGTTGGCTTCGTCGGTTGTGCCGCGATACTCGATACCTGCGTATACATCCTCGGTGTTTTCACGGAAAATGACGATATCCATTTTCTCAGGTTGTTTAACCGGCGAAGGAGTACCCTTGTAATATTTCACCGGGCGTACACAGGCGTACAGGTCGAGGACCTGTCGCAGGGTAACGTTGAGTGAACGGAAACCTCCGCCTACCGGTGTTGTCAGGGGGCCCTTTATGGCCACGATGTAATCGCGGATAGCGTCGATTGTATCCTGCGGAAGCCATTCGCCATACTTTTCGTTGGCGTTTTCACCCGCGTAGACATCGAACCAGACGATTTTCTTTTTGCCGCCGTATGATTTTTCAACCGCCGCTTCGAGCACACGGCGTGTAGCTTTCATGATATCCCGGCCAATTCCATCTCCTTCAATCACGGGGATAACAGGATTATCGGGAAACTGCAGTTTGCCGTCGACAACCTTTATCTTCTCTCCGCCATCGGGGGGTGTAATTTTCTTATATGCCATCAGTGAGTCTCCTTAGATGTTAGTAACCAAGCTCTTTGAGGTGTTCTTTATATGTTTCTGCGGAATTCTGCAGAGCTTTGAGGCTTTCATCATCCAGCTTCAGCTCGAGGATTTTCTCCACGCCATTGGCTCCCAGCACGACCGGCAGACCGATATAGAGGTCATTGATTCCGTACTGTCCGGTGGCATAGGCTGAGGCCGGAAGCACACGCTTGCGATCCAGAAGGACCGCCTCGGCCATCTGCACCGAAGCCATAGCCGGAGCATAGTACGCCGAACCGGTCTTGAGCAGCTTGACGATTTCGCCGCCGCCGACACGGGTGCGCTGGGCGATTTCCTCGATACGATCCTTGGGGATCAGCTCGGTAATCGGAATACCGCCGACTGTCGTATACTGCGGGAGCGGAACCATGGTATCGCCATGACCACCCAGGACCATCGCCTGAACATCAGACATGGAAACATTCAGTTCCATGGCCACGAATGTGCGCAGACGGGTTGAATCCAGCACGCCGGCCTGTCCGAATACGCGGTTTTTTGGGAAGCCCGAAACCTGGCAGGCATGATAGGTCATCAGGTCAAGCGGATTGGCAACCATCAGGATGAATGAGTTGGGTGCATACTTGACTATATTTTCGGTAACGTCCTTGATAATTTCGGCGTTTTTTCTGAGCAGGTCCTCGCGAGACATTCCCGGCTTGCGAGCAAGGCCCGAGGTTACGATAACCAGGTCGGAATCCTTGATGTCGGCATAATCATTGGTGCCGTTAATAATCACATCATAGCCGACCAATGGTCCGGCCTGTGACAGATCGAGACCCTTACCGGCAGGCATATCCTCGATGATATCAACCAGAACGACATCGGCGATATTTCGGCCGGCCAGGTACATGGCGCATGAGGCTCCGACATTGCCGGCACCTATAACTGAAACTTTCCTACGCATCTTGATAATCCTCCATCTTCTTATATCAAGCGTGTTTTAACACAGTGTGACCTGCATCCCTGACAACAAGGATTCGCAAGTCCGGGGTGTTAACAAGCATCTCTTTTATTTTCTCAGCAGCGTCCTCAACAGGCTCCAAAAATACCCGCCGGACAGCATCATCAGAAAGAAAGGACATTAAACACAGATTTAGCCGCTTTGTCAACAGCGCAGTGCGATAAAGTTTGTGAATTCCGAGCCGGAATTCCGGTTTTTCCTGCTGCAAAAGAAGATCAATATTGGGGTATTTTTTCGCCAGCTCAAAAAATGCGCTGGTGCCGATCCCCTCGCGGCAGGCCGAAAGCATCAGAAGCGTGCCGCCATCTTTGACCGCTTCCTTGGTATTTTCAAAGCATTTCTGCAACTGATAGAGATTGCGGTCAAGCGGCGGGGAATGCTCCGCGATCACCAGATCATATCGGGATTTAATTTGTCTGATATAAATCCGGCGGCTTAATTCAACAGCCTGCTCAAAACTCTCATTAATACCGCCGGAAAACAGGCCGGCAATCTCGCGCTCCCGGTTCAGCACCATCTGGTAGGAAAATATGCGCTGCTTGTCGATCAGTTTCAGGGTTGACCAGAGCTCCTCCCAGACCGGATTGCCGCGGGTCATGGCAGGCTGGGATTTTTCGCTGATGGCCTTGCTGTGATTATGTTCGATTGTCTTATAATAGCTTAAGCCCGGGACAATCGACTTAATGCCCCCAGTGAATCCGGCAAAATAATGCGGTTCGACAGAACCGATAATGATGACATCATCGGCCCAGAAAAAGTAGCTGTGAATATATACTTCGCCGCCGTCATCCCATTGCCCCACCTTTGAAAAGCTGATATAATCCTGTGAATTGGACCAGGCAAATTTCTTGTCCAGATGCTCGAAATTTTCGCCGATCAGGCTGCGGTATTCATCCATGGTCGGTTCGCGATGAAGCCCTGTGGCGACTATCAGCTTAAGCTCGTTATGTTCCATCAGCGGGGGTAGAATTCGATCCAGGATTTTGGCAGAGGGGGTGGAACGGTAAGCGTCATTGATGACCACCAGAATACGAAAACTGCCGGACAGAAATCTATCCGGCAGTTTGTTTTCTTGTAATGCCTTGTCGATATCGACCGGTTCATGCTCACCCGGCCCTATAATATCGGCCAGGTTATCCTCGGGAATATCGAGCTCATATTCTGAACCGTCATATCTAACATTTACGATCATGGTTTTAAATCAGGAAAGAAGTAACCAATCTCAAACCTTGCCGTCTCCTCGGAATCTGAAGCATGTACCGCGTTGTTCTGTATATTGGTTCCAAAGTTATTCCTGATTGTACCGCAGGCCGCTTTGGCGGAGTCGGTAACGCCTATCAATGTCCTCAGATCACCGATGGCATTTTCCTTTTCCAGAACCATGGGTACACATGGCCCGGAGGTCATGAAATTCACCAGTTCGCCGAAAAACGGCCTTTCCCTGTGTACGGCATAAAATCCCTCGGCGCGTTCTTTGTCCAAATCTTCCATGCGCATGGCGATGATCTTGAATCCGGCCAGTTCGAAGCGGTGAATAATTTCGCCGATGACATTCTTGCCGACAGCATCAGGCTTAATAATCGTAAGTGTTTTCTGCATGCTCATATCCGTATCAGGCTGTTATTTTATTGGGTGTACGTTTTTTCATCTCTTCTTTTGCGATTTTGAAACCAAGCTCCAGGGCCTTGAGGTTTTTCTCCTCGGTTCCCATCGGCGCACGGCCCTTGACAACCTTCTTGATACCTTCTTTGGATGCCAGCCCGGTAATTTCCACAATGGCGCCCAGGGAAATCACATTGGCCACCATAACATGGCCGATCTCGGATCGTGCCAGTTGCGTAAACGGGAATGACCAGCAATCCGGAGTGGGAGGCTGATGAACCAGGTCGGTATCGATAATCAGGACGCCGTTTTCCTTGAGATCAGGGAAATATGTATCGCAGGCTTCCTGGGTCAATGCCAGAAGCAGGTCCAGGCCCATCGGCTTGGGATAATAAATGGTATCGCTCGACACAACAACGTCCGCCCTGGAAGCTCCGCCACGGGCCTCGGGACCGTAGGACTGAGTCTGCACGGCATTCTTGCCATCCTCGACAGCCATGGCCTCGGCCAGCATAACGCCGGCCAGGATCAATCCCTGTCCGCCGGAACCGGAGAGCCTGATCTCATATCGCTCGGAACTTGCCTGTTCGCTTTTTGATTTTGACATCATGCCTCCTTATTTCTTCTCAGCCAGAGCGGCTCTCAGCTTGGCATAGTTATCAGTGTATTCGCTTTTTTCCTCGCGATGAAGCACGCCCGTGATCCATTTGCCTTCGATCTTTTCCGGAGGAAGTTTTTCGGCCGCTGTTACAGGCACCACGTGGGATTTGTACCAGCCGACCATCTTGACCGGATCACCTTCCTTGTTCCAGCGGCCATAATAGGTATGGCAGTTGGAGAGTGTATCGATGACCGAAAAGCCGTTATTGGAGATACCGTCGGCAATCAGCCTGATCAGCTGGCCGACATGGTAAACGGTACCGCGGGCAACATAGGAAGCCCCGGATGCGATGGCCAGACGGCAGGCATCGAAAGGATGTTCCAGATTGCCATAGGGAGCTGTGGATCCGCGTTTCTCAAACGGCGTGGTGGGCGAGAACTGACCACCGGTCATGCCATAGATATGATTGTTGACCAGGATCGTGGTGATATTGATATTGCGACGGCAGGCATGGATAAAGTGATTGCCGCCGATCGCCAGGCAGTCACCATCGCCTGTGATCACGATTACATTCAATTTTGGATTGGCGGCTTTGACGCCTGTGGCGAATGCTATCGACCTGCCGTGGGTGGTATGCAAAGTGTTGAAATCGACATACACCGGCAGGCGCGAGGAACATCCGATTCCGGACAACACCGCGATATCATCCTTGGGGATCTGCAGACGGTCAATGGCCCGGATCAGGGCACCCAGGACAACTCCCAGTCCACATCCGGAACACCAGACATGCGGGAAGGTCTTTTTGGGCCGCAGGTATTTATGAACAACGCCGGAGGGCTGTTCGACTTTTGTTTTGGTAGCCATTACTTCACCTCCCGGATTTTCTGGAGAATGTCCTGAGGTGTAATCAGCTCCGAATCATAACGCTGCAGGGGATCCAGAGTTGTATGCCGCTTGTCGACATACCTCTCCACCTCTTTGATTAACTGTCCCTGATTCAATTCCGCCACAATCATATGGCGGCAGGCCTTCAGGTAGGGCTCGATCAGATGATCCGGGAAGGGCCAGACTGTGACCAGCTGAATGGCACCGACCTTGATCCTTTTCTGACGAGCCATCTTGACAGCCTGATTAGCAGCGCGCGAGACAATACCGGTCGAAACCACCACCACCGGCGGATCATCATCCATATAGGCGGTTTTGATTTCGCAGATATTTTCCTTATTGCGCTCGATTTTGCGTTTGAGCTTGTCAAGTTTGGCCTTGATCTCAACCGGCTTGGCGGTTGGAAAGCCCATCTGGTCATGAGTCAGGCCGGTGATATTGTAGCGGTATCCTTCACCGAAGGAAGCCATGGGCGACAGATATGTCGGTGTGATTTCGAAATGCTTGTACCATTCCGGGGGCACATCCGGCTTATTCCGCAACACGATATCCACATCTTCGGCATCGGGAACTTCGACTTTTTCACGCATATGACCGATCACCTCATCGGTCAGCAGAATGACCGGCGTGCGGTATTCCTCTGCGAGATTGACGGCTTTGATGGTCAGGTTCAGGCATTCCTCGCAGGATGATGCCGAAAGCACGATAGCGGCATAATCGCCATGCGTACCGTAGGCGGCCTGCATGATATCGGCCTGGGCAACCTTGGTGGGCAAACCGGTCGAGGGACCGCCGCGCTGCACATCCACAATCACGCAGGGGACCTCGGCCATGTATGCATAGCCGATATGTTCCTGCATAAGTGAAAACCCCGGGCCCGAGGTCGCGGTCATGGATTTGACACCGGCCACCGATGCGCCGATAACCGCTGCCAGCGAACCGATTTCATCTTCCATCTGAACAAATGTCCCTCCCACCTTGGGTAGCATACGGGCTAATGCCTCGGCTACTTCGGTCGAGGGAGTGATCGGATAACCTCCAAAAAAGCGCACGCCTGCAAGAATAGCACCTTCCGCACAGGCCTCGTTTCCCTGGAGCAGTTTTATGGTCGTTTTCATAGTCTCTCCTTACTTCTCGTTGGAAACGATTGCCAGATCGGGACAATGCAGCCAGCAGAAAGCGCACTGATTGCATTTGTCGGGATACTTGATTATCGGTTTACCCTCTCGATCCGGGACGAAAACCTCGTGCGGGCAATATGCTATGCAAATATTGCAAGCCTTGCACCAATGATAAAAAATGGTGAGAGGAGGATTTGTGCTCTTGCCGGGCCTTTCGGAAGCGGAAGTACCTCTTTCCTTTGGCCTTTTGGGCTCTTCCGGCTGTGATTCCTGGCGTTCTTCCGGAGGAACCTCCGGCTCTTTTCTCTCACCAGCTTTTGTTTCTGTCATCTTATTCTCCAGACCTTGCTGAATAAATTAGAGAATGTTATTTTCTTTTACTGGCGGCCTTCTTCTTGGCCGTCTTTCTTATTTTACGGGCGGTTTTGGCCGCTTTCTTAACTCTCTTTGTCGTACTCTTTTTTGCGCCTTTTGGGGCCTGTTTCTTTGCGCTGGTTTTCTTTTTAGCGCTCTTGCCAGCCGCTTTTTTCTTGCCGCTGGATTTCTTTTTCAGCTTGTCCATCTGCTCTTTCAAAAGAACAGGAATCTGTGATGGAATCTCGGCCACCGGAATACCGGCCTTATTCAGCGCCTTGACCTTATCAGCCGCGGTACCGCTCCCGCCGGAGATGATAGCGCCGGCATGACCCATGCGCTTGCCTGGAGGAGCGGTACGTCCGGCGATAAATGCCACCACCGGCTTATCTACGTATTTCTTGATATATTTGGCAGCTTCTTCTTCATCGGAGCCGCCGATTTCGCCGATCATGACAATTGCCTCGGTCATCTTGTCCTCGTTAAAGGCTTTCAAACAGTCGATGAAATTTGTGCCGATAACCGGATCTCCGCCGATACCAATACATGTCGACTGCCCTAATCCTCCCTCAGTGAGATTGTAGACAACTTCGTAAGTCAAGGTGCCGCTTCGGGATACCAGGCCAACCTTGCCTTTTTTGTGAATCTGGGCCGGCATGATGCCGATCTTGGTCTTACCGGGCGAGATAATGCCGGGGCAGTTGGGGCCGATCAGACGAGTGTCGGTGCCCTTGATATAATTATAGACTTTCAGCATGTCGTTGGCCGGGATGCCTTCCGTTACGCATACGATCAGCTTGATTCCGGCCGCGGCCGCTTCCATAATAGCATCGGCGGCAAAGGCCACCGGCACATAAATTATGGAGGTGTTGGCCTTGGTCTCGGCCACAGCATCCGCCACCGTATTGAAAATCGGGACACCTTCAAATTTCTGGCCTCCCTTGCCGGGCGTGACACCGGCGACTATCCTGGTGCCGTAATCGAGCATCTGACGGGTATGGAATGATCCATCACGGCCGGTTATGCCCTGCACGACAACCTTATTTTTTCCATCTGCGAATATACTCATTTTTACCTCTTGATTTCCCGTTTAATTTCCCAATCCAAAAATATCACCTGTATGATTGATAATCTGTATTTGCGTTTTGGTACGGTCGGCATCAATAATCCTCTCTCCCGGAATTGGAGTATTCATCATCGTCCTCCCAGGAGAAGCCCCTGCGACGGCGATAGAGATGCCTGCGATCCTCTTCATCATTTTCATCATAATCTTCGTATTCGTCATAATCCTCTTCGTAGAACTCCTCTTCCGGCTCTTCCTCGGAATCGTCGACATCATCTGCCTTTTCTTCTTCCAGATCAGGATCCTCGGATTCGATTACTGCCTGATCAAAATCATCTTCATCTTCATCGTTATCGTCATCGTCGACCTCATCAACCAGTTCAACATCGGAAAGTAGTTCATCTTCATCCTCGTCATGATTTCTTTTATTCAGATCATCATCCGTCATAAAGCCGACCTCCACGCCTTTATTTTGTCAGGAAATTATTCCCGCTTTGTCGATCGCGGTTTTAACGACGTCCTCCATTGATGATACGGCGGTCAGGTTTATAGCTTCGAGTATTTTCCTGGCCTCTGTCTCATTGGTTCCCGTCAGCCGAATCACGATCGGCACCTGGGGATTGAGATTTTTAATTGCGGTCACGATACCGTTGGCAACATCATCACAGCGTGTGATACCGCCGAATATATTAAAGAGTATGGCCTTGACATTCTTGTCGCGCAAAATAATCTTCATAGCCGCGAGGACCTTTTCGGGATTGGAGGAGCCGCCGATATCCAGGAAGTTGGCCGGCTGTCCGCCGAAATACTTGACCAGGTCCATGGTGGCCATGGCCAAACCGGCGCCGTTGACTATACAGCCGATATTGCCTTCCAGCTTGACAAATGAAAGGCCGGCTTCCTTGGCTTCCATTTCGGCCGATTCCTCGGCATCCATATCGCGCATCTTCTCGATCTCTTTCTGCCTGAAGAGACCGTTGTCATCGATATTGATCTTGGCATCGATCGCCAGGACATCTCCCTCCGGTGTGGTGATCAAGGGGTTAATCTCCGCCAGCGAAGCATCACTTGCAAAGAAAGCATCATAGACCTGCCTGATGATCTTTGCGGCCTGGTTGGCCAGCTTGGGATCATCATACAGGAAAAACGCCAGCCTGCGCGCTTCATGCATCTGCATGCCCAGAATCGGATCGATGCGATATTTCATGATCTTTTCAGGTGTCTTTCTGGCAACTTCCTCTATGTCGATTCCGCCCGCCGGAGAAACCATCATGGCCGGTTTCTTCTGAGCGCGATCGAGGATTATGCCGACATAGCATTCCGATTCGATTTCCACTGCTTCGGTTACCAGTACTTTCTTTACGGTCAGGCCCTTGATATCCATACCCAGGATCTGCGAGGCTTTCTGATAGGCTTCGTCGGGGGTGGCACAATATTTAACGCCGCCGGCTTTGCCTCGCCCTCCGACATGCACCTGGGCCTTGACCATAACAGGCTTGCCGACTTTTTCGGCGATGGATTTGGCCTGCTCGGGTGTTGTGGCAACTTCGCCGGCCGGCACAGGTATGCCCTGCGCCCTGAACAGCTCTTTTGCCTGGTACTCATGAATCTTCATTCTTGCTCCTTCTCTCTCAGAAAAATCCGAGCCTGTTGCAATAATATCTCTTTATCATTTTTTTCAGGATAATCAAGCACTATTTCCAAAAGATGATCAAGTATATCGCCGATCAACGGTGAGGGCTTCAAATCGAATTCCTTCATCAGGATATTTCCATCGACAGCCAGCTGCTTAACCCCAAGCGGGACATCATCGGAGAGCTCCTTTTCGATCCGTTTCTGAAGCTCGTCGATTTCCGGTGTCTGATTGCCCATACCCTGCGCTATGACATCAGCACGACGGAGATCAAGCAGATCAAAAACAAGCTCCTCGCCCATACGGCGGATCAGGCGGCGGACGCCCTTGTCGGACATCTCCGAGGTAAACATATGCGCCTTGATCAGACGCTCTACCTTATCGATCGTATCGTTGGAATAGCGCAGCCGTTTGAGCATCTGTCCGGCCATCTTTCTTCCCAGGGCATCATGCCCATAAAAATGCGCGGTGCCATCCGCAACCTGCTTGGTCAGCGGCTTGGCAATATCATGCAACAATCCGGCCAGACGGAGATGCACTTTGGGCGGCAGATGATCCATTAACTTGATTGAATGCGTGAAAACATCGTAGGCATGATAGCCGCCCGGTTGATCGACCCCGACCGCATCCTGCAATTCCGGGAAGATTTCAGCCAACAGGCCGCTTTTTTCCATCAGGCCCAAACCATGCGAAGGCCGTCGCGATCTCTCCAGCAGCTTATTGAGTTCCTCCTGGATTCTTTCTGGCGATACGGTTTTAATGAGCCTGGCATTTTCTCGGATGGCCTGGAATGTCTGTGGTTCGATCTCATATTCGAACCGCGAGGCAAATTGAACAGCACGCAGCATACGCAGAGGATCGTCCTCAAATGTCTCATCGCTGATCATGCGAATCAGGCCCCGTTTGATATCTTCTTGGCCGTCATAGGGATCGATCAGCTCATTGTTGCGCATATTGCGGGCGATGGCATTGACGGTGAAATCGCGCCGTCCCAGGTCATCCTCCACGGGCAGGCTATGATCAAAATCGACCTGAAAATCGCGATGGCCCTGTCCGACTGAGAATTCACGACGAGGCAGGGCAATATCATAGGTAATCGATTCTCCGCTGCCATTGGAATGAGTTGTAAATTTTATTACGCCGAATGATTTGCCCACAAGGTCGACATGACCATGAATTTTCAATATTTTCACGAGTTTATCGAATTCTATATCGGTGACCAGGTAGTCGCGATCCTTTTCGGAAAATTCCACACCGCGGATGAGATCACGCACACATCCGCCCACTTCGTACAGGTTTCCCCGGCTGAGAATCTCCTCAACCACTTTGTCGCTCATTCCTTCCATACTATTTCGTAATCGTCGTCCCGGCTTCGCCATCGGTGGCCTGCGAGGCCCTTTCAATTGAGGTGATTATCACTTTTTTTCCGCCCATATCCAGAAATCCCAGCGCCGCCTCAACCTTGGGGCCCATACTTCCACGCGGGAAATGTCCCTGCTTGAGATATTTTTTCATTTCCTTGTAGCTTACATGATCAAGGAGTTCCTGGTCAAGCTTGCCGAAATTGAGGGCCACCTGGTCGACACCGGTCAGGATAATCAGAAGCTCTGCGCCGATTGATCTGGCCAGAAGCGCGCTGGCGCGGTCCTTATCGATGACCGCATCGACACCTTCGTAGTCGCCGTTCTCCTCGATATAAATAGGAATGCCGCCTCCTCCGGCGGCTATTACTATTACTCCTTTTTGAACCAGTGTTTTGATCTGACGGGCCTCGACAATTTCGATTGGAATAGGTGAGGGCACCACCCGCCGCCAGCCGCGATCGGAGTCCTTTTTCACATGCCAGCCTCTTTCGCGGGCATATTGCCGGGCGGTTTTATAGTCATAGAACTGGCCCACATATTTTTCCGGATCTTTCATCGAGGGATCATCGTTATCGACAACCACCTGGGTCACGATAGTGACCACATCGCGTTTGATCTTCTCCTTGCGCAATCTGTTCTGCAGGGACTGCTCGATCATATACCCCATACCACCCTCGGTATCAGCCACACAGATACCGAGCGGAAGCTCCGGCGTCTTTTCCCGTGAAAGCTCAACCCGCAACAGCGCATTTCCGACCTGCGGGCCGTTGCCATGAGTTATGGCGATATTATAGCCGTTTTTTATCAGAGGAATAATCCCGGATAGAGACTGACGGGTATTCGCGAATTGATTGGCGATTGTGTCGGGAACGCCTTTTTTGGTAATGGCGTTCCCGCCTAATGCAATAACTGCAGTATGTTTTTTAGGAGACATCTATTTCTTGCGTTTCATGAACTCCCCGATGACCGTGGCCATATCGGGAGCTCCGATCTCCTGAAGTTCATATAAAACCCTGGTCGAGGGCTTCTTTATGTTGATTACACGTCTCAGATCGATAGGTGTACCGATCACGACACTGTCACATTTGGTCGCATTGATTGTTGCGCTAAGGTCACGAATCTGCTGTGCGCCATAGCCCATAGCCGGCAGCAAGGGGCCGATATCGGGATATTTCTCGAATGTGGCCTTGAGCGTACCACGCAGGTAGGGACGCGGATCGACAAATTCCACCGCACCGAATTTCTGGGCGGCCACAATTCCGGCACCATACTGCATCTCGCCATGAGTCAGTGTGGGGCCATCCTCGACAACAAGCACGCTCTTGCCACGGATAACATTGGGCTTGTCCACAAAGACCGGCGAGGCGGCCTCGATCACTGTCGCATCCGGGTTGAACTGGGCGATATTCTCGCGCAGGATTTCGATATTATCCGGATCAGCGGTCTCCATCTTATTGATCACGATCACATTGGCCGAGATGAAATTAGTGAAGCCGGGGAAATAGGAAAGCTCATGGCCGGGACGGTGCGGGTCGGTTACCACGATCCACAGGTCGGGCTTGTAGAAGGGGGTATCATTATTACCGCCATCCCAGATGATCACGTCGGCCTCTTTCTCGGCCTCTTCCAGAATCTTGCCGTAATCAACACCGGCGTAGCAAATCGTACCGGCCTTGATATGCGGCTCATATTCTTCCATCTCTTCAATCGTGCATTTGTGTTTTTTGAGATCGGCCAGCCTGGCGAATCTCTGGCTGATCTGCTTGGACAGATCGCCATAAGGCATTGGATGACGAATCGCCACAGGCTGCAGGCCCATGTCCTTGACCACCTGGCATACCCTGCGCGTGGTCTGGCTCTTGCCGCATCCGGTACGGATCGCAGTTACCGCGATAACCGGTTTTTTGGACTTGATCATGGTCTGTTTGGAACCGAGCAGTTTGAATGATGCTCCGGCACGGTCACAGACCGCGGCGGCATGCATAACATACTGCTGGGGAATGTCCGAGTAGCTGAATACGACTTCATCCACATCATGTTTCTTGATCAGCTTCTCGAGCTCTTCCTCCGGCCTGATCGGAATACCCTTCGTATAGAGTTTGCCCGCCAGCTTGGCCGGATATTTTCTGCCCTCGATATCGGGTATCTGTGTTGCGGTAAAAGCAACTACGTTATAGGCTTTATTATCTCTGAAATAGGTGTTAAAATTGTGGAAGTCTCTTCCTGCAGCACCCATAATGATAACATTTTTCGCTTTAGCCATTTATTCCTCCTGTTGAAGAATGAACTGGTTAATTTCTTACAAAAATGGATTGTCCGGCAGCATTTCAGGTGCTGTCAAATCGAAGACATTGTCCAGTAATGTTCAACAAGATAATAATCGTATCTCATATTGTACTTTACCCCGTTAGACAGAAACTGAAATCTATCAGAACTTACCGAAATTTCAAGCGTTTTTTGCGATTTTTTCACTTAATATATAAAATATTGCGAGATACAAAAGCTGATAGAAGTGTCAAAATAACTGTTGTTTATGGACTCTGCGCTTATTATAATTGGTGCATGCAGGAAGTGCTTGCACATGTATACAGAGGCGAGGCGATCGAATCAAGGCACTTCGGCTCTATCGTGGTGGTCGACAATACAGGGAAAATCCTCTATTATGCCGGTGATCCCGAGCTTGTAACCTACACCAGGTCATCGCTGAAGCCGTTTCAGGCGGTGCCCTTAATCGAGACCGGGGGTTTTGATCAGTTCGGATTTGACAGCCGCGGACTGGCGATTATGTGCGGATCACATTCGGGCAGTTCACTGCATACCGAACAGGTCGAAAAGAATCTCGCCAGGGGCGGCTTTGACGAAGGTTTCCTGCAATGCGGTACTCATCCTCCCCTGGATTACAAATATCAGGATATTCTGCCCCATAAGGGCGAAAATTTTACTCCCATACAGCACAACTGCTCCGGCAAGCATTCCGGACAACTGGCGTTGGCAAAATATCTGGATTGCGATCCGAAAAGATATCTTGATCCGGATTATGAGCCCCAGAAGCTGGTCCGCAAAACCGTGTCCGAGATATGCGAAATACCCGAGTCTGAAATGAAACCTGGCACTGACGGTTGTTCACTGCCCAATTACGCTTTTCCGATTCGCAACCTGGCGCTGGGATTTGCCAATATCGCCACACTTAAAGCCAAAGATGAAAAACGTGAGAAGGCCTTCCGCAGAATTACCGAGGCGATGCAAGCCTATCCGATCATGGTGTCCGGGGAAAAACGAAGCGACCTGTATCTCATGCAGGCCCTGCCCAAAGAAATAATCTGTAAACTTGGCGGCGAAGCGGTACAGGGAGTATCATTGATCACGAAGGGCTGGGGCATGGCGCTTAAAATTGCCGATGGCGGTTTTCGTGTGCTGGGTACGGTTGTAGTGGAGGCCCTGCGTCAATTGGGAGTATTGACAGATGATCGTTTAAAAGCGGTCGAGCCGATTATACGACCAAAATTATACAACAATCGCAACCTGCATATCGGGCATATCGAACCGGCATTCAAATTGAAGAAAGCATAGCTTATATATAATGACTGCATACAATTGCGCAAACACAGGAAGGCCCGGACATGCTTGATGATTTGGATTTTCCGGTTGAACCATACCGAGTAAAGGTAATTGAGCCGATTCGATTGACCACCCGCGAGGAACGTGAGATGCATGTTCAGCGGGCGCATTTCAATATTTTCAATATTCGGTCCGAGGATATCTTTATCGATCTCTTAACCGATTCGGGAACATCGGCCATGTCCGATGATCAATGGGCCGGTATCATGAAGGGTGATGAAGCCTACGCCGGTTGCAGGAATTATTTTCACTTTATCGAAACCCTGCAGGATATCACCGGCTTCAAATATGTCATCCCGGTTCATCAGGGTCGTGTGGCCGAGAACCTGGTATTTTCGACAATCCTCAAACGCGGTGATTACGTACCCAACAATACGCATTTCGATACGACACGCGGCAATGTAATGCACAAAGGCGGTAAGCCGGTTGATTTGCTAATCAAAGAAGGCCAGAACCCCTCCACAAATTATCCCTTCAAAGGCAATATGGATGTCGAAAAGCTGGAGGATTTCATTCGCGAGAATGGACGCGAAAAAGTACCGGTTGTATTTATGACGCTGACCAATAATTCCTGCGGCGGTCAGCCGGTCTCGATGGAAAATATCCGTCGCACCAAAGAAGTCTGCGACAAATTCGGAATCCCGCTCTTTTTCGATGCCGCACGATATGCAGAGAATGCCTATTTCATCAAGATGCGCGAGCCGGGCTACGAAGACAAGACCGTGATGCAGATAGCGCGCGAGATGTTCAGCTATGCCGATGGTTGTTGTATGTCGGCCAAGAAGGATGCGCTGGTCAATATGGGCGGCTTTATCGGTATCAATGACGACGATCTGGAAAAGCGGATTACCAACCTGATGATCATGATCGAGGGATTCCGTACCTATGGCGGACTGGCGGGCCGCGATATGGAGGCGATTGCCCGGGGACTGATGGAAGCATTAAATGAAGACTACCTGCGCCACAGAATCGAACAGGTAAAATACCTGGGTGATGAACTGAAAAAGGTCGGCGTACCCTTTGTCGAACCAACCGGGGGCCATGCAGTGTTTGTCGATGCCGGGACGCTTCTGCCGCATATACCCAAAGATCAATATCCGGCCCAGGCATTGGTTATCGCTTTGTATCGTGAAGGCGGAATCCGTGCGGTCGAGATTGGCGGGCTGATGTTTGCCGAAAAGGATCCGGTTACGGGAAAGGTGACATATCCGCCCATGGAACTCGTGCGGCTGGCCATTCCCCGACGGGTATACAGCATGTCGCATCTTAAATATGTGGCCCATACATTCAAGAAAATTATGGACTATAAAGATAAATTGTCCGGCCTGGAAATTACCTATGAGCCTCAATACCTGCGTCATTTCACCATGCACCTGCGTGAAATCAAGCCGCAGGGTATCGAGGTCTGATTAAAAAATCGCAAAATGACTTGGTGGTGATATTATGGTCATGGAACTGACTGTTATCGGATGTTCCTCGGGGATGCCTTCCGGGGAGAAATCAACCTCCAGTTATCTGCTCGATGTCAACGGCAAACAGTATCTGCTGGATTGCGGCGACGGCACCGCGTCATCATTTCAGCGCCTCGAGAAAGACCCCAATGATATCGATGTCATCTTTATCTCGCATATGCATGCCGATCATTCTATGGGCCTGCCGCTTATGATACAGATGATGCACCTGACAAAACGTGAGAAGCCTCTGACTATCTATGTGCCCAAAGAAGCTGAGGATGGTTTCAAAAGGCTTCTATATATGACCTATCTCTTTCCGGAAAAACTGAATTTCGATTATGTCTTCAAGCCGATCGAGGATGGCTCAGAATTTTCTGATGACCGCGTCAAGGTGTCATTCAAGCAGAACAGCCATCTCTACGGCAACCAGGAATATATCATGAGCCGAACTATCCCGAACCGTATGCATTGCTTTTCAATGATCGTCCAGCAGGAAGATAGAAAGCTGGTTTATTCGGCGGATATAGGCGAACTGAAAGATCTGGATACTATAGCGGTCAATGCCGATCTGCTCCTGACCGAGGGTATGCATCTTGATCTGGAGAAACTTCCTCAGTTTTGTATCGATAAGAAAGTGAAAAAACTGATCCTGACTCATCTGCCGGATAATACGGACATTACAGAATTGAATGGCATGTTCGTCAAACAGGGATTCGAGAATGTGGACTTTGCAGCTACGGGGCTGTTGGTTTCGATCTGATTATTCCTTTTTATGCTCCTCCGGCTCCGAATCCTCTTTTTTGCCGGTCATTTCATCGATTGAGATAACTATAATTCCGCATCGTCCGGCATCTTTGATCGTATCATCCTCAGCCATTCTGCCACCCAGCCGTTTGTTGAAATAAGCTCGATACTTTTTGATCCACTCCAGCCGTTCCTCGGCCGATTCGATATACTGCGCGCGACCATAGACAATCACCGAATGGTAGCGGTAATGGCATTTGCCCTCGGCATGGTAGTGGACTTTGTCGGGATGGCGGTTGACTGCAATTGCACATTGCGGATTCTGCCTGATAATATCCAGCTTTTTGCCCTTCACCGCACAATGCAGAACAATTTGATCTTCCATGTAGGCATAGTTTATCGGGATCACATACGGCCGCCCGTTATCGGACAAGGCCAGGTGCCCGACCTCTTCTTCGGATAATAGGGCTTTCATCCATTCTATATCTTTTACTTTTTTCATAGTAGAATCTCACCTGAAATGGTTAGAGATCGTTTGAAACAGATTCCGAATATTGATTAGTTCATTCTTCGTATAAAAATACTCCAAAAAATAATCAGAATTAATATATTTTTTGCCCAGTGTGGTAGGATGTAATGCCCATTCAAGCCTCCCCTGATTTTTACATTTCCCATAATCATATCGAACCAGATTTTGCTTTAACAATTCCTTTGTGTATTCCACTTCAACAGTGCCTTCAAAAGAGTCTACATCGTAAGAAATATGCCAAGCGTCTGCTTCTCTGTTCTCCCAATTAATAATGTGAGAATTGATCATTCGTTTCAATTGATGCATTGCGCCAGGGCTTATCCTCTCATGCATGGTTTTAAAGAAATAATCGACTTCTTTCGCACAAGAAGAATGTTTGCTATGAAAATGCTGCTTTAGTTTTTCCTCAAGATCAAGTAGATCATTGTAATTAAGTAGCTGCAATTGTAAAATTTCGGATGACTCAAAATCTGCGTTTTTATTTTTAATAATTACAACTGATTCATCATCTCTAAGGGACGCAGCTATGCCCAACTCATATAGCACATTAGGCCTTGGATCAGAAATATCAATTACCAATATTCTCTTCTCCAAAACAAGCTCCATAACTTTTTCCATCCAATCACAGGAATTTAAGTTTTCACCTACAACTGAAAGCTCTAAGCTCAACTCTCTACATATCTTTTCAATGGTATTCTTCAGCTCACCAAACCTATAAAGCCCTTCCTTCGCCAATTTGACATTTTCTCTGAATGAACATAAAAGTCCAAGAGAACTTTTTTCTTCACTCAGTCTGTTGTTAAGACACTTTGAGTAATTTACTGAATGATATTCATATGGCCTCATTTGATCTACCCCTTCTCATAAAAGTACTATTTTCAATCAAAAAAGCCGGGCTTCTAACACCCGGCTTTTTAATTTATACTTTCAAGCTCTTGAGTATCTCGGGTATTTCCTGGAATGTTTTGGCCGGGTAGGCCCCCGCCTCTTCCAGGACACGCAGCTTGGATCGTGCAGTGCCCATAGCGCCTTCGACAATCGCACCGGCATGACCCATCCGTTTTCCGGAAGGAGCAAACACGCCGCCGATCATGCAGATCACGGGAGTGCGCATCTTCTTGATCGTCGATGTCGCACGTTCCTCGTAAACACCGCCGATCTCGCCGCACATCACCACAGCCTTTGTTTTGGGATCCTCCTCAAAAAGCTGCAGGATTTCATCGAAAGTCGAACCCAGCACCGGATCGCCGCCCAAACCGACACATGTCGATTCGCCGTATTCGCTGCGTGTCAATGTATCGGCAACGTAGTAGGTCAATGATCCCGAACGGGAAACAGTACCGACCCGTCCCGGCGTGAAAGCGATATCCGGCATAATGCCCAGGTTGGCTTCGCCCGGTGTGATAATACCGGCCGTATTGCCGCCCAGCACAGTTGTACCGTACTTTTTGGCCTCTTTGCGGATTTCCATCATATCGAAAATCGGTATATGTTCAGGAATAACCACCACGAATTTGATACCGGCATAAATTGCCTCGATCGCGGCTTCCTTGACAAACTGCGCCGGAAGAAAAATCACGGAGGTATCCGCTTCGGTGGCATCGATACATTCATCGACAGTATCGAATACCGGAACACCCTCGACTTCCTGGCCGCCTTTACCGGGTGATGTTCCGCCCACTATCTGCGTACCGTATTCGATCATACGTTTGGTATGAAACTGTCCGGCGGAACCGGTGATGCCCTGCACCAGGATTTTGGATTCTTTATCTACCAGTATAGCCATTATTTCACCTCCCCGGCCAGCTCAACAGCTCGTTTGGCGATTTCCTCGATCGGTGTTTCGATACCATGAATCTCGATTTTCTCGAATACCTCGGGGGTTTTCTTCTTGGCCTCATCAAACAACCTGACACCCTCCTGCCACATGTTGCCGGTCATACGGCAGACCATCGGCTTGGAGAGCCCATGTTCTCGCAGGAATTGAATCACGCCCTTGGCGAAATCATCGCAACGGGATATGCCGCCAAAACGTGCCCCAAAGATCGCCTTGACATTTGGATTTTCATCCAGCAGAATCAGCATGCGTGACAAACGTTCCGGGCTCGGACCGCCGCCGGAATCCATGAAATTGGCAGGCTTGCCGCCAAAATAGTGGATGAAGTCATTACCCATAATTCCGAATCCGGCTCCACCGGGAAACATACCGATCTCACCATCCAGATCGAGATAGGGGATACCCCATTCGCGGGCCTGCTTTTCGCGTTCGGTCATTTCGCCTTCTTCATGGCGCTTTTCGATGCCCATCTCGGCCAGTTCGGGATGACGGAAAAGAGCGTCATCATCGACCGACATACGTGCATCGGCCGCCCACAGCTTGCCATCGGTGGTTTCTATCAATGGATTGATTTCGGCCAGCTTGCAGTCATAGGCTTTGAAAGCATTATAAAGGCCCTGTATGATCCTGACACTCTGTTTCAGCTTATCGCCTGTGAAACCGAGCTTTTTGCCGATTCCAAAAGCCTCGAAACCATACATCGGCTCATCGATTTCAAATGATTCACGAAAAATCTTGTCCGGGCTGGTGCGGGCGACTTCCTCGATATCCACCCCACCCTGCGGTGATGAAATAAAGACCAGCTTGTAGTTGGCCCGGTCTATGGTTACCCCCAGGTAATATTCTTTAGCGATTTCCAAAAGCGGATCGACCAGGATTTTCTCTACCGGGTAATCTTTGATTGTGGTTTTAAACAGTTCCTCGGCCACGCCAAAGGCCTGATCCGGGGAATCGACTTTCTTGATACCGCCGGCTTTGCCGCGGCCGCCTGAAAGAATCTGCACTTTCAGGACAGCTTTGCCGCCAACCTCGCGTACAGCCGCGGTAACATCCTCGGGCGTACCGGCCACAATCCCTTTTGTAATCGGTATCTTCTTCTGTTCAAACAGCTTTTTAGCTTCGAATTCAAATAGACGCATAGCTCATCCTTTCTTGAGCGCTAACCCATGCGCTTCAGATAATTCCATTAGTATACACTTTCAGAAATTTTTATCAACCGATTTTCGAGAGAAAGGGACAAATCTGAAGAAGAACTGCTGATAGACTGAAACAATTGTCAGAGCCGATTATCGGACAGAGACTTAGCGGGAGACCTTGAAAAGCTTGGTGGTGCTTTCCAGACCGGGACCCTCGATGAAAATTATATAAACGCCATTGGCAACTTCCTCACCGTTGGCATTTTTGCCGTCCCATGCCAATGTTGCACCTTCATCTGTGCCCTGGACCTCGCCGGTCCAGACCTGGATTCCGTCAATCGTATGGATACTTCCGCGCACGGTACCGGCAGCATTGGTATTACAGCCGATAAAGATCACATCCTCGAACGGGTTAGGATAGGCCAGGATATCGCCCTCGAACTGGGTCGGTTCAAATCCGACCGCTGCCAGTGCATCGGCAATACCGTAACCGTATCTATTGTTGGGAATAGCATCGGGCCCGGCCTTACGGGCTGTTGAAATCAGGGCATTGCGTATTTCAAATGAGGTAATATCAGGGTCATTTTCTATCATCAGGGCCACCACTCCGGCGGTCAGGGGAGTTGCAAACGAGGTTCCGTTGGAATAGTTGTAGCCGCCATTGTAATTGGCGACATACACACCAACCGCATTTGCACAAACATCCGGCTTGATCCGTCCATCGGCTGTGGGGCCGCGCGATGATCCCGACCAGTGGGAATCATCCTGCCAGACACCGCCCACAGCGATAACATAATCGCCGTCAGCAGGAGCTATGATCGAGGTTGGGCCCAGATTACCCTCGTTACCTGCGGCCGTCAGAACAGAAATGCCTTTCTCGACAGCCAGATCGCTGGCAATTGTTACCAGGGCTGTATTACCATCGAGATCGGATGTATTATACCAGTCGATATAACCCAGTGATGCTGTCACCACACGGCATCCAATCGAATCGGCCCATTCCAGAGCGGCCACGAAATTATCCTCTTCCTGCCTGATTTCCTGGTCGACAATTTCTGTCTTGGCCAGGCAGACAGAAATATTATAGGCGCTGCCGATTATATTGCCCGGCTCATTTCCGGCCAGACAGGATAATACCGAAGTGCCATGCGAACGCTGAGCGTTGAGTTGATCCTTGACATCATCATCGCCATTGATAAAATCGCGCGTGGCAACCACCTCCAGATGATCCAGTGCCTCATGATCCGGGTCGAATCCGGTGTCCAGGATACATACCAGCACACCTTCGCCGGAAAGGCCAAGCTGATGAACCGATGGTACACGAATCTGCTGAAGCTGATTGAATGCATAACCGTAGTCAAGATCAAATGCGGCATTGAGTTTCGGCAGTGGCTCGACCTTGTCTTCTGTCTCCGGAACCGGACGCACATAGACACCCACCGGCCTGACAGAATCGACAAAATCCAGATTCCGGGCTATATTAATAAGCGCATCAGGACCGGCTACGGAAACGGCATTGAACCATTTGCTGCGGTTCTCTATTTCAAGGCCGAGATCTGTTAGGCTGTCGATATAGCTTTCTTCAAGTGACAAATCACTGTAATCGAATAGACGCTGATCCTGCGAGGAAATCGCCCGCTTTTTGAGATTAGGGGCTGTAGCTTTCAGTGCCAGCGAATCAAGTCGGGATTCAATCTCCTCCTGAGACAATTCACCTTTGTCACTGAAGAAAATCCAGTATTTACCACTCCCGGAACCATCTTGCGCGCGGGCATCTGAAAAGAAAGCAAAGCAGGCCATAATAAGCAATATACTGATGAGGGAACATCTAATCATTATATCCTCGATGTTAGAGCAAAGAAAACCATACCGATCTTATATACGTATTCGGCATTTATGCGTTCATTAATTGCTGACAATTATAACAATCATGGCCCCCGATTTCCTCAAAAAAATACAAAATAAAAACGGCCCGCCGTAATATAAGGTGGACCGTCGAATAATTGTCGCAGTTTTGCCGTTTAGCGCCTGATGATTTCCAGCTGTCTCAACCCGGGGGCAATATCCAGAACCAGCAGGCTGTCCTCATTATAAATAGTATCGGATATAAGATCCTCACCGTGCCTGAAATATCCCAGGTCCTCGACTATATAATCCGGAAGTATTGAACCATCGCGAAGCATGACCACATATTGCGCCGGAATCAGGACCTTGAGCTTGGATTTGTCCAGGTCGAGATCGACCGGACTGGTGGGAAATTTACTGCCGAATTCCAGCACGACATCATAGCATTTTTCGCAATTCAGGTCGAGCATATTGATATTCAGATCCTCCATGCGCAGATAGCAGTAGGCCTTTTCACCTTTAAGATATAGATTGACCGGATGATCATCGGAGAGCATTACCTTCCATTGCGGAAGATCTGATCGCTTAAAATCTTTCAGCCAGTGATCGGAGGGCCTGTCGATTTTGAGACGACCGATATTGTCGCGTTCTTCGAATTTGAAATAGGGCTGACTGAACTCGTGGTCATAACGGAATTCCACGCCCTTGCCCAGATAATCATCGAGGCTGAAATCCCGGAAAGAAAATTCTATATCGGCTTCGATGGCATTGATATCCGCTTCCAGCGAAGCCTGCTTTTTGCCTGCGGTGGCCTCGGTCCGGTCGGAACTGATTTGATCCCAGTACGGCGCCGCGGCATAGAATGCAGCACCCAGGATCAGGAGCGTGGAAAGATATGCCATGCCCTTGAATTTGCTCTTGGCGAAAATCATCTGGATGCCAATTGCGATCAAAAGCACCGGCCACATATCGACCAGACGGACAACCACACCAAACGGCATCCTGCCGGTCGACCAGCCCAGAAGTACCAGGCCCAGGATAATTAGTATCAAACCCCAGTTCAGCCTACTTGCCTGCATCACGCTCCTCCTTTTTGGGTGACATGGCCCTGACAATAAAATAGACGCCAATCCCGATCAATGCCAGCGGCCAGACATACCTGAATGTCCACCAGTCCCAGATCCGGCCCAACAGGAATGCCGCGCCGACAATGATCAGAATCAATCCCGGAAGATACCTGGTCAGCTCACTTTTCTCCGATGGTGTGGCGGGTTGCACAACCTCGCCCTCGGACCTCTGGGGAACCACAATCCAGGCAATAGCATAAGCTATCAAACCGATGCCGTAAACAAATGACAACACTATAAAGATTATCCTGAAAATTACCGGGTCGATCTCGAAGTATTCGCCGAGCCCTCCGCAAACACCTGCGATTACCTGTGAGTCACGCGAGCGATATAGTTTTTTCATCTCTCCTCCTGACATACTTTCTCCACTATACGGAATTTAACAACGGAGGTTACATCAACTCATAAAGCTGCACATACTGAAAAAAGTGCCACCGGACGTCCTTATCCAGCAGCACTCAATTATCAATAATGCCGAAATCCCTCTCGGCAAAATCGTAATAGCAAATCGTCAAAGCAGTCACCCCCAGAGTAGACAACTGCGTTCAAACAATCAACAAAAACAATAAAAATTTTATTTTTCCTGCGCCTCGCCGGTCATCGGCACGAATCGCACAGGAATAGTGGTCTTCTCTTCCAGGCCATCATCAGTTTTGACCAACACCTTGAGGTACTGTTGCATACCGCCCACTGGAATAACCATGCGTCCGCCGACCCTGAGCTGATCGATCAGGGGCTGCGGGATTTTCTCCGGTGCGGCGGTCACGATGATACCGTCAAACGGCGCGGCTTCTTCATAGCCGCGATAACCATCGCCAATCATGACCTTGACATTGTCATAATGCAATGAGTCCAGTATATCGCGCGCACGTTCACCCAAAGGCCGGACAATCTCGATGGTATATACCGAATCCACTATCTCGGCCAGCACTGCGGCCTGATAACCGGAACCGGTACCAACCTCAAGAATTCGTTCACCGCCTTTAAGCGCCAGTGAATCCGTCATAAGTGCGACAATATATGGCTGTGAGATGGTCTGATTCTCGCCGATCGGCAAGGGGTTGTCCTCATAGGCCCGATCACGGAACTGCTCCGGCACGAACAGATGGCGCGGGACAGAACGCATGGCGTCCAGCACCAGGCTGTCCTCTATGCCACGGCCCTCGATCTGGCGTTTGACCATGTTTATGCGTTTGCTATGATATTCCGTCATCTGCTTTTTATCCTCTGTCATTTTCATTTCTGCCTCCGAATCGGAATTACAGGCGATAAATAGAAACAAAGACAATGTGATCAATAAACATCTCATATATATTACAAAAGCAGGATCCGCTTATTGTTTCAATTTCTGTATTATTTGGGGGATTTTTTTGTTTTCAGGAGTGAATCTACAATGCTGTCATATCTTTGAAAACTGATAATCTTCATTCCGGCCGCTGTTCTGGCCAGCTTTATCGCATTGTTCCGGTCGTTAACTGTTTCAGATATCCGCGCCAGCTCAACGCTTGTGTCGAGCATTTGCTTAATCAGCTCAACTTTTCTGCCCGAATCAGTTGACCTTCCATATGCGCCTGCCATTTCATCCAGATCACTGCGAAGAGAAGCGACATCCGATTTCTTTTCATTGGCGGCAAGCCCTCTGCCCTCCAGAGCATCCTCATAATCGGCAATCAGCCAGGAAAGATCGGGGAATTGCGATGGCTCCAGTTCGGCGGCCGATTTTATGCTCAAATCATCGGAAAAATACAGCGAGGTGTCCATCTCATCTTCACCCGGCAAGGCCTCCCGCTCGGTAATTCGATCCATTCCGTATTCTTCGCTGCAAATTTGAATTTCATCAGTAATCTCAACCGCCACCGAATCTGGCGGTTCGACATCAGTCTGCATCCTGAGCTTACCGGGCTCAATCATTTCCGCCTGCGGCATGATTTTCTCATTGGCCACTGTATCCCGCACAGGAGCGGGTACATCTGCTTCAACCTGCTCGCTCAATGATTCCGGCAATAGTTTGCCCTTACTGATTGCTTTATCTTCCTGATCCGGCTGCTTTTCCGCTTCGGGTTCGGCCTGTTCTTCTTCATTCTCTACAACACCTGTGTCTTTTGCAGTCTCTGGAAGCAAATACCGGTCGGCAACATCGATATCATCCCTGATTTGACCATCGGACGGAGTGTCAGCATCCGGCTCCGCGCCATGAGTACGGAGGACATAATCCTCAGGTATCATTTTATCATGCACATCTTCGGGGGGCACAGACCTTTCCATGGCCGGTGGAAGAATCCTTTCTTCGGGCACCATTTTAGTAATTTCGGTATCGCCCATAAAATGCCTGCTGATAAGCACGACCGCAGCGATAGTCAGAATACCGGCGGCAATACCAAAACCGCGATTTATGCTTTGTACCCAGCTTCCCAGAAATCCCCAGAAACTACGCCCAGCCTCAGGTTCGGATTCCCTCTCGATGCGGGCATTGATACGCGCATTGAGCCCCTCGAAATAGCCCGAGGGCAGATCGGGTATCTCCTCATCCCGGGCGGCCCGATCCAAAAGACGATACTGGTCGAATTCTGCCTGACGATCCGGGTTCGATTGCAGGAATTTTTCGAATTCCCTTGTCTCCTCCGGATCCATTTCACCATCCAGATACAGGTTTAAATATTTCTCGAATTCTTTATTAAAATCAGTCACTTGAGATAATCCTTCAATTCTTTTTTCAAACGGGCGCGGGCACGGAACAGGCGCGACATAACCGTGCCGACCTCTATATTCAATGTATCCGCGATCTCGTCATAGCTCATATCTTCATAAGTACGAAGTATAAACACGCTTTTGTATTCTTCCGGTAGGGTTTCAACGGCCTGGGAAATCTTATTCCCAAGGTCCTTAGCCACAACCGTTTCATGAGGATTTGAGGCTACTTTCTTATCCTCCAGAACATCATCAGGGATGGTATCATCCAGTGAGGACTGCCGCTTGCTCCTCTTGATATAATTTTTGGAAAGATTGGCCGCGATGGCAAAGATCCAGCTTTTAAAGCTTTTGCCCTCGATAAATGTACCAATTGCCTGATATGCCTTCACAAAACTCTCCTGAGTCATTTCATCGGCCGTATCATGATCACGCACAAAACGATAGGCCAGATAATAAACCGCCTTACTGTATTTTGCGACAAGCTCTCCGAATGCCTGGCGATCGCCATTTTTGGCTCGCGCAATCAGCCCGGCTTCGGATTTTTCTAATTTCCTGTCATCAATCATCTATACAAATAGCTGCCTGTTTTATTCCGGCGATGCGGTGATTTTTACAACCAGGTTTTCCAGTATATAGCTATGCGGCATTTTTTCGAAGCGTGAAAGGTACTCGGCCTCATGAATATAGCGCATTGTGGCCAGGAGTTGATCAGAATCATATTTGGCTATCTGGTCGCGGCATTTCTTCACGAAAAAGGGATGAACCCCCGCCCGCGAGGCCACTATTTTATTTTCAGCGATATCATTCATGGAATGTATTCTGATCAGGTGATTAAAATGTCTCATTATCGGCGAAAGAATATTCAAAAACGGCTCGCCGCTGTCCAGCAATCGACCCAGCCGATTGAGGGCCTTGTCACGGTCCTTGAGGCCCAGTGCTTCGGTCAGCTCAAAAATCGAAAATACCGCCGAACGCGAACCATATTTGCGGATATCATCTACAGTGATTGTCGCACCGGTCTCAAAATTGATTGCGATTTTGTTGACTTCCTGATGGATGGTACTGTATGAAAGACCGGCGAAATCGACAAAAAGCTCCAGAGCATCCGGCGCAATTCGTAAATCTTGTTCTTTCATACATTTCTTTACCCAGTAACCGGCAGTATCATGGGATAACGGCAAAAGGCTGACAAACATCGATTTATTGACCAGATACTTGTAGTATTTTTTGCGCATATCGATATTTCCGCTTTCGAACATGATCAATGTGTTCCCCTGCGGAATTTGCGGAAAGAGCTTGAGCAGATATTCCTGATCTGTTTTATTGAATTTTTGCGTCTCATGAACCACAAGGAGTTTGCCACCGCTGAAAAGTGAGTATTCCAGTGCATTGTTTACAAGGTCCATGCCCCGGCCCGGTTTGGCAGTAATACGCTCGACATTGGCATCACGGATATTCCTGCCGAACATGGCTTTTTTGAGCACCTGGACCAGTTCATTCTGCAGGAAATCCTCATCACCATGCACGAAATAGAGGGGCTCGATCTGCCCTTTCTCGATTCTTGATGATACCTCGGTGAATTTAATTTTTGAAACCGGATTCTTTTTGGCCATGAGTCTAAATTAGGACTGTAAACATTGCCTGTCAATCTTTTATGCCCTTTATCGGCAATAAAAAAAGGCGGCCATTGTGAGGCCACCTTTGGACAGGGAGGGTATGGTTATGAAAAGGTCTTTTAGCTGATCCCCATAGCCTGTATGGCAGGGTTGTCTGAGTTCGGGATAAGATTCAAGATGTAGGGGATCTTTTTTTGCATCAGGAGAGCCATGTTCCGGAAAGGCTCCAAATCCTTGGAGCAGTACATCTTATTGTTTACCTGATTAACCAGCGTAAAGCTGTCGGAATAAATCTCAAGGGTCTTGTTTTTGAAAAGCTGGGGATTGATTTCCACAAATTCCAGAAGGGCCAGAAGGGCCGCATATTCTACTTCTTTAGGCGTTCCGCGAAAAGCGGCGCGGAATACTATACCAAGGTCGGGCACGGTGAAGGATATCAGGGCATTATGCTTCGTGTCATCGGCTGACTCTCTGATCTTGCTGGTGAAAAAGCATTCCATAACCTCTCCTTAGTTGCAGTCTCAATATCTTCTGTAGCATTACATTGAGCAATCATTATGCCGTCTGTGATATTTCCTAAATCATTGTTATTCATAGCTGTGCAAGATTTGAACAGCGTCAGGATAAGCCCTTGAATTGCGGTTTTTTAGATTTGCGGAGCCGGCTGAAATTGAGGTTTTGGATAGAGAGGGCGAGTTGGGGAATTATCTCGAAGTGTGAAATCGGATTCACAAAAAGTCTGCAATGGTGCTACACTCTTTCAAAGGGGTCGAAGAGTTTTTTGTATTCCATCATGGCAAACCGGTCGGTCATACCGGCGATATAATCGGCTATTGTCAGCGCCTTCTCACCCTCTTCTGCACGACGGGCGTATTTGGGCGGAAGCTGGCCCGGATTCTCGAAATAGGCCTCAAAAAGTCCGGTCAGAATCCTGCGGGATTTGTCGGTCATGCGGATCAGGCGCCAGTGACGGTACATATTTTTATACAGAAATTTCTTCAACTCCGCATTTTTATTTAAAAGATCAGCCGAAAATGAGATCAGCTTGCCGCCAAACCCGCGTACATCCTCGAGATTCCTAATGCCGTGCTCCTTCAGATTACTGGCCGTTGTATCGATCAGATCGGTCACCTCGCGGTTGATCATCAGCCGGATTACATGATATTGCCGTTTGGAACGGGTCAGGTCGGGCTGTTCCTTTTCCGAAAAGCTGTAGATTTCATTGAAAAGCGGCACCTGCATGATATCATCAAGCTCGATCACCCCCGACCAGAGCCCATCATCGACATCGTGGCAATTATAAGCGATCTCATCGGCCAGATCGACAAGCTGCGCCTCCAGGGTGGGCATTTCCTCCGGATGAAACCCGGCCGCATCGGAGACATCATAATCGGTCTCATGTTTGACAATCCCCTCACGCAGTTCATAGCTCAGGTTCAATCCGCGAAATCCGGGATAACGGCGTTCGATGGTATCCACCACACGAAGTGACTGCATATTATGATTAAAGCGCAGGCCGGCATGTTTCTGCATCAGCGAATCGAGGATTTCCTCGCCGGCATGGCCGAACGGGGTATGTCCCAGGTCATGGGCCAGCGCTATCGCCTCGGCCAGGTCCTCGTTTAAGCTCAGGGCCCGGGCGATTGTGCGCGATATCTGGGCCACCTCTAATGTATGGGTCAGACGGGTTCGGTAATGGTCCCCTTCATGATTGACAAATACCTGGGTTTTGTACTCCAGCCTGCGGAAGGCCGCGGAATGGATTATCCGGTCACGGTCGCGCTGGAAACATGTGCGGTAGGGATGTTCATTTTCAGCATGAACCCGTCCGCGGGATTTTTTGCTGTGGGCGGCATAGGAGGCGCAGGTGATTCCCTCAATCTCCTCGATCCGCTCTCTGGTAACGATCAACCCATCCATACCGGAATTTAATAAAACTTTTTGATCTTCTCAAGTATTTCTATGGTCGGACTGAAAATCCCAGCGAATGCGTATCCCCCAGTTTGTTGTGATGAGATATGCTGTAATCAAGCATGAATTTGCCGTATTTGATTCCCAGCCCGCCCGATGGCATGGTCGGATTTGTGACCAGGCCAAGCCTGAGAATTAAAATGTCCTCCAATAACATCTCCTGTCCGAAATGAAATCTCGTTTCTTGATTAAAACGGCCGGATAATTCGATATTCAGAATTGTATTTTCTATGGCGATAAATGACAACCCACCTCGATAAGCGATATCTGTTTTGTTGTCATTATCGCTTAAGCCGGGACGGTTCAAGTCCGCAAAGGAAGCATGCAGGATAACATCGGTGAATCTGATCGATGAGCCGATTGCAAATGACATCGTACTGAGGTCAACGTAATCACCAGCAAAGCTGACTCTATGATAATCGAATTTCGCTCCCAGTGAGATTTTTGATGCAAATGATTTTGAAAGAGCCAGCGCAAAATTGTTTTCACTCAGTATTTCTGCATCACCGAAATTGGAATAGAGCAAGGCTGTAGTCATAAATCTGGCATCATACACAATCCCGGTCGATATCATATCCAGTTCAGCCAGATCATAGAGCCTGCTGAATCCGGTTGAGATGATCATACCATCGGAATATTCCAGCAGAGCCGGATTCAGATTCACCGCGGTTACAGACAGGAATAATGAATTTGATGTTCCGCCCATAGCGGTATTGGATGGTGATATATATCTGACAATATTATTGCAATTAGCAGTTTGAAATAGAAGAATGCAGATAAATAGAGCCCCTGATAATTTTCTCATTTTTTTGCCACCCCGAATACTAATTTTTGCGAATATGAACATTCCCCGTCAACCTCGGCCAGCAGGATATACATGCCGACATCCAGAAATATCCCGGCATCATCATGGCCATTGTAGTAGATAACAGTTGCAGACACAGCTTTCTCCTCGGCAATTGTCCCGATCATGCGGCCCTCAAGATCATAGACATAAAGCGATACCAAACAATCACGCGGCAAATCGATTTCGATGGCCAGCTGATCATCAGGACAATCGCAACCCGGAGAAAATAATTTGTCAGTAAGATTTAAACGCACATCAGTGGCAAATCCGCCCGCAACCGAGTTTTCAGCAAGGGGTGTGGAGCCTTCCGGATCGAGCGACTGATGCCAGTTAGCCGGATCATAGCCGGGGGCGTCATAGCTGATTCGCTCCCATGAGATATTATTGCCATTGCCGGATTGATAAAAAACAGAATCTACGGTATGGCCTTGATTATCCCTCAAGACAATAGCATCGCCGCCATTATTCAAAGCCCGCCAGCCATCGACTTCGATTATTGAGCCGTCATCAAGATCATAAAATGCCTTAAAGGACGTGATGTCCTGGCAGACGATCAGAAATTCCGAGGGGCCGATATTTATATCGGAAATGTCAGCGCATCCCACCAGATCACAGAGTGACCATGCGGATAAATCAATTATTTGATCGGACAGATTGAAAAGCTCGATCCATTCGCTGTCCAGCGGATCTGACGGATCAGGGATGAATTCTGAGATAACAACCTGGCCCGACAAGACAGCTGAGTATAAAATTATGCTAACAAAGAATAGCCAAACATATTTCATCTTGTCGTCCATATGATTTGAAGGTTAAGCCTCGCTGATTTTATCATATTATATTTTATTCCCTCTCTGGTCGACATCGATACTCGCAGGTAAAAGCTATCACCCAGCGCCATGTTTTCCCCCAGGTAGATCAGCCAGTATCCGCGGGAACCATCCGCCAGGTCATTGTCAATCCGGCTGAACCTGAACCAGACCGAAATATCATCGTCTATCGGAAATGCAAACCTGGCTTCACCGCGCAGGTAATCCCGTCTGCCATAGGAGTAGTAAACCCGACGAGCCTCGGCTGAAATTCGAAATCGAAGCCTGCGCGCAGGTTTATAATTCAGGTCAACCCTGATATGCTGACGATCTCCATAACCTGCATCATCGAGATTATCATTCCCCCATAGATATGTCAGCATGGCATCGATTCTTGAAGATATAGCATAACGGTCAACCATCCTGATACGCACTTTTTCCTCTTCGATGCCGTCTCGCCAGTAGTTGGCCATGATCTGCGGATTATGGCCATGCATATCATAAATGTCTGTTCGCAGGAGTAATCCGTATTCGCCATTATGCCTGCTGGTATAATTCAGTTCATTGCTGTCGATATAAATCCGGCGTGAATCGGGATTGGCTCGTCCGGAGCCATAGGGATTGACATATCCACGATGATAATTCCAGGCCATTATCCGTATCCCGGCGCGTTCATAACGGCTGGACAATTCGGCATTGAAGGCCGGGTATTTAATATCGATTAACGAAAACTCACTCTCAAATGATGTTTTGCCCCGTGTCAATGCCAGATAACCTGATGTGATATATGAATCGAATTGGTTGCCTGCTCCCGGATCATCAAGCCTGAAAATCCCAACCAGCAAGCCTCCATGAAAATCCTGATTTCCATAGTCGAACATACCGGCGGCCAATCTCGAGCGATTACTTCGAGATCTGTCATAGGAGAAAAGAATAGTTGGATTGTAGTTCGACGAATGACTTATCATCAGGCCGTTATACCTGCCCCTTGATGGAAACAGGACACTTTGATACAGCGGATCATCGGATTTATGCAGGATATCTGCCGGATACCCCAATGATACATCCATACCCCAGTCAGGCGCAAAATTCCCGGCAGATATTTTGAAGCGATTCCGCCTGAAATCCAGGTGCCGTCGCCTGAGATAATAGTCGTTCCAGTTCTCATGACGTTCGGCTTCGATATATAATGACAGGTTTTGCTCTGAATTGCCGGAATAGGAGAAATACTCACGGTACGGGCTTTTCTGATCCAGATCATGATACAGCCTGAATTTCACCCGGCTGTCAAATCCGGTAAGCCATCCATCCTGATGATCCTCTGCAGCTTCGACTTCGATCGTATCCTCGAGATCGATTTCCAGAAACTCATTTTGCTGGCGGACTGAACGCATTAAATCATCATGGAAATACCGTTGGGTGACAGGCATGGAATTGAGCAGTTCATCCAGAACACGATACTGCTCGGCATCGATCTGCCCGCTTTGGAACAGGTATTCCAGCTCCTCGTGCGAATCCAGCACAATAGTATTCACCATCTGGCCCGATGCCACGAGCGGCATCACCAGGACCAGAAGTCCCAGAATAAGCTTCAGTTTTCCCCCTTAGCTTATGCCGTATTCTTTAATTTTGCGGTATAGGGTTCTTTCGCCTATCCCCAGGGCCCGGGCAGCCTCCTTGCGATTATTGCCGGACTCCTGTAATGCCCGCTCGATCATCTCCTTTTCCATCTCCTTAATGGTTTTCGACTGCGGGCTGACCTCCATCCCGTTCTCGGGACGGATCTGCATATCATCGTAATAATCCGGTGAGGCCGGCGCACGGCGCGACACCAGAATCTCTTTCATTTCAGCTACTTCACGGGCCAGGTTGATGAGCGCATGATAGATCATTTCAAAATCCGCCTGGCGGTCTGTCTTGCCTGTAATCACCGGCAGGGCCCGGTTTTCAGAGGCGGTCCGGCGCACGAACTGCTCGACATCATCGCCGGTAATCACGTTATCCGAGGACAGATAGGCGGCCGACTGTATGAAATTCTTCAATTCGCGTACATTGCCGGGCCAGCTGTAGCGGCCAAGCAGGGCCATCGCCTCCGGAGAGATGCTCATTTCGCCCACATCATTTTTCAGCTCATGCAAAAAATAATTAGCCAGCGGCGCGATATCCTCGGGACGGTTACGCAATGGTTCGGTGATAATATGTATCACCGAGAGGCGATAATATAGATCTGCCCTGAATCGTCCCTCATCGACAAGCTGTTTCAGTTCACGGTTGGTGGCACAGATCACGCGCACATCGGCCTTGATCTGTTCATTGCCGCCCACGCGGTAAAATGCTTTCTGTTCCAGGATACGCAGCAACCGAGACTGCAAATCCAGCTTGAACTCACCGATCTCATCCAGAAATATGCTGCCACCTGAAGCGGTCTCGAAATATCCGGCCCGGCGTTTATCCGCTCCAGTGAAAGCTCCCTTCTCATGACCGAACAGTTCGCTTTCCAGAAGTGTCTCGGAAATTGCCGCGCCGTTTACTGATATAAATGGCTTTCCGCTGCGATTGGAGTTGTCATGCATGGCCCGCGCGATAAATTCCTTGCCGGTACCGGATTCCCCGGTGATCAAGACAGTCGCGTCGGTTGGCGCAATCTGCCTGATAACCGAGGCTATGCGCTTGTGATGATGAGATCGGCCGACTATTCCGGCGCGATTGAGGAGCTGTTTTAATTCCGCATTTTCCTGGATTTTCCTGCGCAGGTCCCCGCTTTCATAATCCGGAGGAAAGATCCCGGAAAGCTCATGCTTGCCGATGTCGGTATAGATTGGGTGATCCTCGGGCAGGTTGATCAGGTAGATTTCGCTTAAGGGGCTGGTGCGTGATATCTTGCTGACCACCGGCTGGACATTCTGGCTGACAAGGTCCCAGTCGAGAATAATAAACTCGGGGCTGCGTTTGGCCAGGTTGCTCAGCAAAAGGTCTATCTTCTCGAAAACAACAACATTGAAGCCCTCCGGCCAGATATTGCTGTTGCGCCAGTCGAAAATTTCCGGCCGGCGGGATAATATCCAGATCGAGAAACTATTTTCCATGTTTAAGCTGGTTTTTCTTTTTCTTTTTTCTCTTTATGGCCCTTTTCGGCTTGGCATCTTCCTCAACAAGCCCGAGATCGATGCGGTAAAATACCAAGTCTACAGATACGATTCTTACATATACTTTGTCACCGAGACGGTAGCGCTTTTTGGTATGACGGCCCTGCACGACATAGCGTTGCTCATCAACATAGTAATAATCGTCAGTCATCGAGGAAAGCCGTACCATGCCCTCGGCCGAGAATTTCAGGAGCCTCACAAAAAAGCCGCCCGAAGTAATTCCCGAAATTATGCCCTCGAATATATCTCCGCTGTGGCGAGACAGATAAATCACCTGCTTGATCTTGATCGTCTCACGTTCAGCCTTCTCGGCGATTATTTCCATATCGGTGCTGTGCGCCCCGATCTTATCCAGGAGCGGCAGCAAGTTCTCACGCCGCTTGGGCGGATACTGTTTGTTTTTGATTTCACCCAGAAGCCGATGGACCATCAAATCCGGATAGCGCCTGATTGGCGATGTGAAATGCAGGTAGTGTTTAAACGCCAGTCCGAAATGGCCTATATTTTCGCGTTGATACTGTGCTTTCTTTAATGATCTGAGCAGAATTTCATTCAAAAGATCCTCTTCCGGATTGCCCTCGATCTGACGGATACATTCGGCCAGCTGTTTGGGGCGGACCGGGTCACTGATCTGGAAATCATAACCAAACGATTTGGCAAATTCACGGAAGGCCTGGATTTTTTCTATGTCAGGCTGATCATGGACACGATAGAGCGTGGGCAAATTGAGGTTCATAAAATAATGTGCCACGCATTTGTTGGCCATCAGCATGAATTCCTCAACCAGCTTATGGCTCTCCTTACGGGCCCTGACCGCAATATCAACGACTTCGCCCGATTGATCGATTTTCACCTCAGGTTCGGGAAGATCAAAATCCAGGCTGCCGCCTTTAAAGCGGTCATTTCTCAGAATTTTGGCCAGCCTGCGCATGATATTTAATGATTCGCCGACCTCCTCGGACATGCCATTCAGGTCACCGGTATCATAGAATGTCTGCACCTGCTCATAATTGAGGCTGGCACGCGAGTTGATGATCGATTTATAAATCTTGTAGTTCTCGACATGACCTCGCGGAGTTATTTCCATATCGCAGGTCATTGAAAGCCTGTCGACATCATCCTGAAGACTACAGGCCTCGTTGGAAAGTTCCTCGGGAAGCATGGGCAATACCCGATCGACAAGATAGACCGAGGTTCCGCGTTCGCGGGCTTCTTTATCCAATGCACTGCCCTCGGTTACATAATGCGAAACATCCGCAATATGCACACCCAGAACATAATTGCCCTTGTCGGTGAAGCTGATCGAAACCGCATCATCATGATCCTTGGCATCCTCGGGATCGATCGTAAAGGTGACCAGCTCACGTAAATCCTCACGTTTGCGGATTTCCTGCGGGGTGATGCCCGGTTTTATCTTTTGAGCAGCGTTTTTTACATTGACCGGGAATTCGGTCGGCAGATTGTATTTTTTGATCACCGTCAGGACATCCACACCGGTCTCATCCGGGAAGCCAAGGATCTCAACCAGCCGGCCCTCCGGATTCAGAAACTGATTCTTCCATTCCTTGAGAATCACGGCAACTTTCTGGCCCTCTTTCGGCTCCAGACCATGATCCGGCATGATATATACATCGCGCTTGAATGTCGGATCATCCGGTTCGATATACTCGAAATATTTGGAACTGTGATATGTGCCTACAATAGTATCCGTAGCCCGTTCCAGAAGCTTGACCACTTCGCCCTCGGGCTTCTTCCCCCGCCGGGTAGGCTTGACACGAACCACTACCCGGTCATGATTCAGGGCCGTTTTGGTGTCATTGGCACGGATATAGATCTCCTCGCTGCCGTCATCGGGCGCAAGGAAACCGAATCCCTGACGGGTGATCTGAATCTTGCCGACCTTGAGGTTCATCTTATCGGGCGGCCCGATTCTTCCACCCTTGATTCTGACAAGTTCACCTTCACGGATCAGTTCCTTGAGCTGATTCCTGAATTTGCGATAGTTCTTTTCGGGAATTTTCATTTCGTGCGCAAGTTCACGCGGCCGGATGGGACGATAGTTGGCTTTAGATACATAAGCCACTATTTTTTCTGCATTAATCTCCATAACAATCCTTCAGGTTTAATCGGAATATTAAGGAGAGTAAAAGGGAAAGTCAAACTAAATCAAATATCAGACAGAATTCATCCGATCAATCATTGCGCGACTTGATCAACACCTTGCTGAAGGATGACATATGATCCAGTACGATACCGGTTCCGCGCGCCACACAGGTCATCGGATCATCGGCCACATACACAGGCAGATTGGTTTCATGCCTGATACGCTTTGCCAGTCCGCGCAACAGCGCACCGCCGCCGGTCAGCACGATTCCACGATCGAGGATATCCGATGCCAGCTCGGGCGGAGTCTGTTCCAGCGAAAGCCTGACCGCCTCGATAATAGCCTCAACCGGTTCAGTCAGGGCCTCACGCACCTGGGCCGAGGATATTTTCATATTCTTGGGCACACCCGCCACAAGGTCACGGCCCTTGATTTCCAGCGATTCTTCACGTTCGAGCGGGAAGGCCGAACCGATCTTTATCTTAATCTCCTCGGCGGTCAGCTCACCGATCAGGAGGTTGTAGTTCTTTTTCAGATACATCACGATCGCCTCGTTGATCTCATCGCCGGCAATCCTGATCGATTTATTATTGACAATGCCGTAGAGTGCGATCACCGCGATTTCCGAGGTACCTCCGCCGATATCGATGATCATGATACCGGAGGGCTGGTCGACCGGAAGGCCCACGCCGATAGCGGCCGACATCGGTTCATGAATAAGATAGACCTCACGGGCACCGGCATTCTCGGCTGAATCACGAACCGCCCGCTTTTCCACCTCGGTAATCCCGGATGGCACCGAGATCAATATACGTGGTTTCATCAGGTATTTATGACGGATGACCTTCTTGATGAAGGCCGAGAGCATCTTTTCGGTGATTTCGAAATCGGCGATAACGCCGTCTTTGAGGGGACGGATGGCGCGGATTTCTCCCGGGGTGCGTCCCAGCATTTCCTTGGCCTTTTTGCCTATTGCCACGACCTTACCGCTGGCCACCTCGACCGCCACTACCGAGGGTTCATTCAACACTATGCCCTGCCCCGCAACATAGATAAGAGTATTGGCGGTTCCTAAATCTATACCGATATCGTTAGAAAAAAACCTAAAAAGCGACATATTTCAACTTCCCTGTTTAATTATCTGAGTATAGACCCTGCCTTTTAACTTTTCAACAAAAATTTGCTGAATCGCCCCAATTTACATACAATAATATTTTACGGCAGGATTCCCTTTAGCCAAAATACAAATAATCCTCGAGCGGTTTGATATACTCGCTCCATATATCATCGGCTTTTTCGGCAATTTTATTAATAGCATCAAGCTTGCTGTCGATTTCATCCAGAAGATGCAGAACATAAGCCTCGCGGGTCTTTGGCCTGACTACCGCCCCTTTATCCATCTCACCGTGATGAGAAAGTATCAGGTGCCTGAGTTTCATCTCGGTATCCCTGGGAAAATCCTCGATCTGGCGAATCATCTCGGTCACCATCTGATCCCCCATCACGATATGTCCAACCAGCCGGCCCGGTGTGGAATAATCATAGACCATCTCACCCTCGAACTCAACCACCTTGCCGAGATCATGCAAAAGAGCGCCGGCTATCAAAAGATCGCGGTCCAGGAATTTATATTGGGCACAGACCGATTCCGCCAGACGCGCCAGCGACAGGCTGTGATCGGCAAGTCCGGAAAAGTAGTCATGGTGCCATTTCTTGCCCGCCGGCCAGATCAGCCATTTGCCAAATACAGCCTCTTTCTCTGACAGATTTACCAGAAGCGTTTTGAGATGTTCACTTTCCAGGGACTCCGCCAGTTCGAGATAATCGGCCTTGAGCTCCTCCGGGCTTTTCAATGATGCGCGCCTGAGGTTGGCCGGTTCATACTCACCCGTCTCGGCCCGTCGTATTTTGGCCACGGATAATTGCGGACGGTTACGATAACTGCCGACAGTGCCGGCAACCTTGACCACCTCGGCACCCCGCAGGCTTTCCATAACCTGCTCGGCATCCTCCCACAAAACAGCGTCAATATCGCCGGTGCGGTCGCCCAGTATCATTACCAGACGGGATCCGCCGCCATGCGCCCTGACTTCGATCTGTTTGAGCAGAAAGAAATCGACTACCTTTTCATTCAACGAGAAATCTTTGATCATATCTGTCCTCGGGATCAAATCTAAACAGCGGGGTTATAAACATCAAGGAAAAATAGTTGTTCAGATCAATCAATCTAATTACCTTGAGCGGCATGGGAATACTTTCGCGCCATATCCTAAAAGAACATCTGGCCCCTTTTATCTTTGCCTTTATTGTAACCATATTCGTGCTGGTACTCGACCTGATTCCCAATGTGGTCGAGATGATTATCGGAAAAAATCTCGATGCCCTCACGGTTATCTGGGTTTTTATTCTCAATCTGGCCTGGATGACCGCACTGGCGGTGCCGATGGCCACCCTGATCGCGACCTTGATGGCTTTCGGCCGGATGAGCGCGGATATGGAGGTGCTGGCAATGAAAAGCTCCGGCGTAAATGTCCTCAGAATTCTCCTGCCGGTGCTGATTGCGGCCTCAATCCTGGCCGGGCTTCTGGTCTGGTTCAATAATGATGTCCTGCCCGATGCCAACCATGAGGCGCGCGTGCTGATGGGCGATATTCGCGTTATGCGACCCACCCTCTCGATTCAAAGCAATGTCTTCATTAATGATATTCCCGGCTATTTCATCCTGATCGGCGATGTAAATCACCAGACCTCGCGCATTAAGGACGTGCTTATCTATGACCAGCGCTCCCCGCGAACTGATCGCACCATCACAGCCGAACGGGGCTACCTGGAATTTCTTGAGGGCGGCCAGGTGCTTTCCTTTGAACTGGAGGATGGCGAAATCTATGAATCCAGCGAAACCGATCCCACGCGTTACAGGCGTGTGCTTTTCAAAAAGCAGGTTTTCAACATCCGCGATATCAGCCGGGAATTGCGCAAGACATCCTCATCTCATCGGGGTGACCGTGAAATGTCAAGCGCCGAAATGCTGGCCGAAACCGACAAACTGCAGGAGAATATCGACCGCTATCAGGAAGAAAACGACAAAATTATACTGAGCCACAGCGATCCCAACAGGATATTAAGAGGCGATATACAAAAGCCGCAGTTCGTCGATGCCGCGCCGGAGGAGAAGGTTCAGTTCGAATTCGTGCTGGATGCCCTGACACATATGCGCAACACAAAAAACATTATCAAGAGCAACCTGCGTAAAATCAACCAGCTGGAAAAATCACAAAATGTCTATTTGCTCGAGGTGCACAAGAAATTTTCCATACCGGCCGCCTGCATTGTGTTTGTTCTTATCGGCGCACCGCTGGGCATGCTGGCCCGTCGAGGAGGTATGGGTACTGCAATCGGCCTTTCGTTAGGACTATTCATAATTTACTGGGCCTTCCTGATCGGCGGTGAGGAACTTTCCGACCGCGGATTTGTCTCACCGGTATTGTCAATGTGGATGCCCAATATCCTGATCGGCGCCGTTGGACTGATATTGCTGTATAGACTGATAACGGAAAAACCGCTTCTGGCATTCCTGGGCACGCTCAGAAGGTCGACGCCTATGCTCAAATTGCGTGAATGGATGGAGAGATTCTCCAGGCTGATGCGTGGCGAGCTGGATAATGTCGAAAGCACTCCACGGGAACGGTCAGTTTGGAAAGCACGTCTGCGGCCCACAAAAATCCTCGATGGATATCTTCTGGGTAAATTCGCCAAGACCCTGATTCTGTCACTGGTAATTTTCATCCTGATCATGCATCTTGTGCATCTGATCGAACACCTCGATACATATATCGATAAGAAGGCCAATATCATTGATGTGCTCAGGTTCTACCTGTACTATACCCCCTTCCTGATTGTGCTCACCATACCGGTGGCTGTGCTGTTATCGGCGATCTTCACTATCGGCCTGATGGCTCGAAGAAATGAGGTGCTGGCAATCAAGGCCTCGGGAGTATCATTATGGCGCGTGGCCCTGCCCATTCTGCTGGCCGGATTGACCATTTCAGTTATAGTATTCGTGGCATCAGAGAAAATATTGCCTTATACCAATCAAATGAAATCGGAAATACGCTACGGTAAAATCGAGCGGATACCCGAATACCGTGAGGAATACTACTCGAATTTTCACCGTCGAGGCGATGAGGGCCGCATATTCAATTTCCGGCTCTACAGCCCCAGACAGCTAATGGGCAAAGATGTGCAGATTCATACATACAGCGAAAATCACCTGCAGGAAATCCTCGAAGTCCGCGAAATAAACTGGCAGGATTCAGTCTGGCTGGCCCTGGATGGCAAACGCACCATATTTGCGGAACCTGATGATCCCACCAGCCGGGACTCGATCATCCAGTTCGATACACTTTATCTGGATTACCTATCCGAAACTCCCCAGCGCTTTACAAAAAGACGTATCGATCCGCGTGATTTTGGATATGATCAAACAATCAGCGACCTGCGCGAGGAAATCCGCATCAAAAGCAAAAACGGCCTGCCGACCACCTCCGAGGAGGTCTACCTGCGCTTCAAATATGCCCTGCCCCTGACCAGTTTTATCATCATACTGATTGCCGTACCCCTGGCATCCGATCCACGGCGCGGTTCTCCGGCCATCGGATTCGCATTCGCCATAGGTATATCATTCGCCTACATGATTATGTTCGAGGTCTTTCGCACCCTGGGCACATCCGGCAAAATCCCGCCCATGTTTGCTGCCTGGTCGGTCAATGCCATCTTCCTGGTGGTTGGTTTGTTCATGATGATCAGGGCCCGCAAATAAAAAAGCCGCCCCCGAAGAAGCGGCCTGTATTCAATTTATAATAGTTTTCTATGTTCCGGCTTCCCATGAGGCCAGGTATTCGCGCTGTTCCTTGGTCAGCCTGTCGATAGCGACATTCATCGATTTCAGTTTCAGCTTTGAAATCTGGGCATCGATTTTTTCCGGCACTTTGTGCACATTAATATCGAGCTTGTCCCTGTTCTTAACCAGGTATTCTGCCGACAGGGCCTGATTGGCAAAAGACATATCCATAACCATGGCCGGATGTCCCTCGGCGCATGAGAGATTAACCAGTCTTCCCTCGGCCAGCACGATAATTCTCTTTTTCTTGGGCAACATGTATTCATTTACCAACGGACGAACCTCGCGCACATTGCGGGAAATCTTGCGCAGGCCATCCAGATCGAGCTCGACATTGAAATGGCCCGAATTGCAAACCACCGCGCCATCCTTCATTTTGCGGAAATGCTCGGGACGGATCACGCTCTTGTTGCCGGTAACTGTGATGAAGATATCGCCCACACGGGCTGCCTTGGACATGGGCATGACATTGAAACCATCCATAACCGCCTCGATACCCTTGAGGGGATCAACCTCGGTCACGATAACATTGGCGCCCATTCCCTTGGCACGGTTGGCCAGACCCCGTCCGCACCAGCCGTAGCCGGCTACGACAACTGTCGACCCGGCGATCAGGTAATTGGTCGCCCGCAGGATACCGTCCAGCGTGGATTGGCCGGTACCATAGCGGTTATCGAAGAAATGCTTGGTCTTGGAATCGTTTACGGCAATGACCGGGTACTCCAGTTTGCCATCTGCAACCATGCTGTGCAATCTGATAACGCCGGTAGTCGTTTCCTCTGTACCGCCGAAGATATCCTTGAGGAATTTGCGTTCCTGCTTATGTAGTGTGGTCACCAAATCGCAGCCGTCATCCATGGTCATATTTAATCCCGGGCGAAGGCAGGCCTTGATATGCTGATAATATTTGGTATTGCTGGCGCCGGTAATGGCAAACACGCTGATCTTGTCATGCTTGACCAGCGAGGCGGCCACATCATCCTGGGTCGACAATGGATTCGAGGCACACAGATAAAGCTCTGCGCCTCCGGCCTTAAGAGTGCGGGCCAGGTTGGCGGTTTCGCTGGTGACATGCAGGCAGGCGGCAATCTTTACGCCCTTAAGCGGTTTTTCCTTGCGAAATCTCTCTTCTATAATGCTCAGGACCGGCATGAAATTGGCGGCCCAATCGATCTTTTTCTTTCCGTCAGCGGCCAGTGACAGCGATCTGACATCGTATCTCATTGCATCTCCTTTCTATGCATCGCGGGCCAGGTCCTTGGCCACATCTGTGCGTTCCCAGGTGAATTCCGGTTCGGTTCTTCCAAAATGTCCGTATGTCGATGTTTTGCGGTAAATCGGTCTCAATAAGTCAAGCTGTTCTATCATTCCCCGCGGGGTTAGCTGGAAGTGTTTGCGTACAAGCTCCTCGATACGCGGAATCGGGATTTTGGGCTCCGGATCGGGGAAGATATTGATCGAAACCGGGTCCGCTCTACCGATCACATAGGCCAGCTGAATTGTGCACTTTTCGGCAAGTTCGGCGGCTACTATATTCTTGGCGACATAGCGGGCCATGTAAGCTGCTGAACGGTCGACTTTCGTAGGATCCTTGCCCGAGAAAGCTCCGCCACCATGGGTTGCCATACCGCCATATGTGTCGACTATAATCTTACGGCCGGTCATGCCGGTATCGGATTGCGGGCCGCCGATGATGAATTTACCGGTTTGATTGACAAAATATTTCGTTTTATCATCGATAAGTTCTGCAGGAATCACGGGCTTAATGAAATGCTCGATCATCTCCTCACGAGCCTGCTGGGTAATCTCGGAACCGACATAATCAAGAACTTTATTGGTATGCTGGCAGGCGATCACGATCGTATCGATTCGCTCCGGCTTGCCGTTGACATATTCAACAGAAATCTGCGTCTTACCATCCGGCCCCAGGTAATCCAGCTCGCCCGACTTACGCACCTCGGACATACGTTTGGCCAGCTTATGCGAGAGCATAATCGGCATGGGCATGTATTCGGGGGTTTCATTGGATGCATAGCCAGTCATCAACCCCTGGTCGCCTGCGCCGCCGGTATCCACGCCCTGAGCGATATCGGGGGACTGATGCCCGATGGCATTCAATAACGCTACTGTATTGTAATGAAATCCGAAGTCCGGATTGGTATAGCCGATATCCTTGATAACCGCGCGAACCAGTTTGGGCAGATCGACATAACCGGTGGTGGTAATTTCGCCGCCAACCAGCACCAGGCCGACTGTCACAAATGTTTCGCAGGCCACCCGGCCGTTTCGGTCCTGTATAAGGACATCATCCAGCACCGCATCCGAAATCTGGTCGCAGATTTTATCCGGATGGCCCTCGGTTACAGATTCCGATGAAAACAGGTATCTTTTCTCCTCCATCGAATCTCCTTTTCTATCCTCAACAAATTCCTTCGGTTTACTATGGTATTCTCTATGTCAGTAATCTATTTCGGATGAGTCGCCCACGTTTAATGTGCGCAGATGACCGCGTACGACCGCCTGATGACCCACCAGGGAATCCTTCAACATGCCGTTTTTGACCCTGGATTTATAAGCAATAATTGAATTGGTGATAATCGAGTTCTCCACAACAGTTTTCTCGGCGATCGAGGCATATGGACCGATAATAGAATTTGAAATCTTAGCTGTGTCATCGATAAACACCGGCGGTATTATCACTGTTCCTTCGATTTTATATTCACAGGTCTTGCATCTATCCAGCAGATGACGGTTGGTTGCCAGAAGCGTCTCCGACTTGCCGCAATCATACCAGCCATCGATTTTATGCGTATGAATCTCGGCGCCTTTATCCAGCATGACCTGGAATGCATCGGTGACCTGGTATTCATTTTTGGTCCTGATATCCGATTCGATCACCTCTTCCAGGGCGCTTTTCAGTAACTGCGTATCCTTGATATAATATACCCCGACCAGGGCCAGGTTGGAGGGCGGTTCCTCCGGCTTCTCCCACAGCTTTAGAATCCGTGTACCATCCACCTCGGCCACACCGAACCTGCGCGGATCATCAACCGGCTTGACACCCAGAAGATTCTGGCCCTTACCGATAAAATCCTGCCAGTTGGTTTCTATAATTGTATCACCCAAAAGAATCAAAAGCTCGTCGGTTTCATCCTTGTCAATACCCATATTGATCGCATATCCCAGCCCCAGAAGCTCTTCCTGATTAACGAAGCGTGTCTTGAAATCATAATTTTCATTCACATATTCGACAATTTTGTCACCCAGGAATCCGACAATGAAGATGATTTCGTCGAAATCCAGGTCTTTGATTGAATCGAGTATATGCCCCAATAGCGGTTTACCGGCAACGTACAAAAGCGCCTTGGGAGCGGTATGAGTGTGCGGTCTCAGTCTTGTGCCAATCCCGGCAACTGGTATTATAATCTTCATATCTCTCCCTGATTTCAACTATCATTTCAGTAAATCCGGTAATAAAAAAAGAATGAGGCGAAAAAGCAACTAATTTAAGGTGAATATACGCAGCCAGTCGACAGTCAAAAATTTTACCTGCCCGATCAGGAGAGAAATACGGGCCATGACCGTATACCCAAAATGCGCCCCAAAGGAGATCATGATAATAACCATGCCCACGCGAGCCGAGTAACCCATCAAACCCTTGTGCTCTTTGGAGAAGTAAAAATAAATCAGTGTGGTGATTACGCCTACAATAATTACCAGTCCGCCGGGGATAAGACCAAACAGCCAGTCACCGGCCAATGGGCTGATTATCGTGGCCTGGGTCTGCGGCAAAACCAGCCCATGAAGCTGCTGGATCAGAAATATTCCTGCCGTATTGCCCATCACAAATGCCAATGAGATACGCGAAATATACGAAAAGCGGTCAAACAGGCGCGTAAACATCATAATACCCAGAAGAGCCGGGACCACAAGCTCCAGTTTATTCTCCTGGGTCATCGGGATCCACAACTGCTGGACAATCACCTGCTGCCAGATCAGCCCCACATAATAGCCTGCCGTGAGTCCGGCAAATATATGCTCAGCCAGACGATAAAATGGATTGTCTTTATATAAAAAGGAGAAGATGCACAGGATCAAAAATCCGGCCACCGACATCTCCAGAAAGGCTACCACCGACTCGCTCATTTCTTGCGGCCTCCCAGGAAATAGGCGGTGTTGCCGATCAGGATGAATATGATAATAATCATGTGGACCGAGGATTGCGGGCCCATGAAAACGGTCGACATGCCTTCCCGGTCGATCAGTTTCTCATACTCAGCCCCGCCTTTCATCCCACCCAGCAGGCCCACCATCTGATTGCTCTGCAAGTATGAGTAAAATTTGGGCGCCATAACTGCGGTAACCCCTGCTCCCAATGGCAGTCCGAACTGGCGGTTGGCGATCGTCACCCATTCATCAACTATGCCGTTATCAGATACAATGAAAAGAAACTCTACATCATCATAGGAATTAACATCCCGCATGATTTCATAGTCATCCAATGACACGCCACGGAAATCTGTCGGATAAATTTTTCGGAAATTTTCGCCCATACCGAGGATCACGGCCTTGTAATCCGGCTTGTATCCAAGATTGATATAATCAACACCATATTTCATCTCGCGGCCGAGTTCCTCCACCGCCCAGCCGGTGGCCATTTCATCCAGCACCCTGGCTGTAATACTGGGTCCGCCCAATGGTACGGTGGACATGGAAACAAGCTTTATATCCTTGCTCCAGCAATGTTTGATTGCCGCGCGTGACATCGGCTCGACCTCGGCAATGGTCGATGGGTAATAGTCAAATGTCAGAATGATAGTGCTGCCATTCGGGATATTCTCAACCCATTCATACAGTTCACGGCTCTCTTTGCTAATATAAATCGGCAATGGGATCGGCAGTATAAAGGGCAGAATAACAGCTGCAAAGACCGCCAGGTAAACAATCCTGCGGTCAATCGATGAGAGCATATCAGCAATCCTTTGCCTGTTCATTTGCCCTTCCCCATATAGGTTCTCTCAATACCGAGGATAATTCGAATCGACATGCTGGCGGCACCCAATGCGGCGCCAATAATGATCCCCCTCTGCACAGCCAGATTGGGATAATTCATGATCCACTCGGTTATCGAGGGCATGCGCGAATAGATTACCTCACCCAACGGTATCCGTCCCAGCATCACAATTACCGCCACAAACAATAGAATTGTCGCCTCGATTGTGCGGGCACGGAAAGCCCGGTAAGCGGCTGAGGCAATAAAAAATGCCAGCAGGGCAAACATGGATGACATCATCGGCGAGGCCATATTCTGAAACAGCCAGTCATAGACCGTGCCTTTTTCGGTACCCTGAAAAATCCCGAAACCGCCGGATACAGCCAGGCTGATAAGAAGTATAAGCTTGAAAATCCAGTCTTTTTCCAGGTTGCGCACGCGATTGTAATTGATGGATGTTATCGAAACAACTCCCAGGAGCAACGTGAATCCGCCCACAATCGAGACCCATACCTGCATGCTGGAACGGAAAGAGGTGATGCTTGGATGACCGGAGAAAAAGGCCACGATAATTATCATGCCGGCCGTGAAGCCGATCAGCATAGGAAGCTGTTTGCGGACGAAATTCTGCATATCAGCTGGTCTCCAGGAGCCTTAAGATAAACAGCCCCTTCCAGCTGAACATCAGCAAAACTATTGCAGCCAGGATCAGAACAACCAGGATCACCTTCATAAAATCCTGCCCCTTGATCGATCCCAGCATCATCGGTTCCTTGGAAAGGTATGCGCTGGCGGCATAAAGCTCCTCTCCCATCAGCGTGTAATCACAGGCGGCAATAAAAAACGGCAACTGTTCCGGGTTGGCCGTGCCTGCTATCTGAATTGCACCGGTCAGATTACCGGTTTCGGCCAGAAGCAGGGATTCAGCATAGAAGGCGCCCATAAATATATTGGCGGCGGGCTTTATTCGCAGCATAATACCATTGACCGCCGCCGCCAGAGCAAACTGCGACCCGGCCACATACTGCACCATCGAATCGGAATAAAGCTCCTTCTTGCCGGCGTTGACATAAGAATCCTTGACAATCTCCTGCGCCGCAGCCATTACGATTGGATATTGGACTGTAACCAGAAGCGGCGTCTCGTATTCTGCTGTATAGGCCGCCACCTCGCCCAGAATCGAAAGCCCCGCAATTGTCTGAATTTCGGAGACCTCCTGAATGCCCGGCATGAAAAGCACCGGTTTGCCCATTTCGGTGGCACGTCCAACCGCCTCATCCATAGCATCCAGCCCGGAAAGCTTGCGGATGAAAAGCGGACGGCCCTTTTTGGCCAGGCGAATATATATGAGCAGGATTATGGTAAAGACTATCAAGAGGATCAGGGTATTGACCCTGTCGGCCCGGAACCAGCTGACACTTTCAGCGCCCAGGCTCTCTCCGGCTATGAGCAGCGTGATGACAAATGCGTAGAGGAGTTTTTTCATTAAAGCTTATCTAATTCGCTTTTCAAAAAGTCTATTACTTCGACGGGAGTCGGGTCTATCTTGTTCAATAAAGCCAGGTACAAACTGACAAAATCACCATACTGAATAACCGAAAACATGCGCGCCAGAAGATTCGGGCCGCTCGATTTGACCTCGATAACCGGCACATCCTTATCCTCAATTATGCGCCTGACGATATTCATGCGCACCGAAACACGGTCGTGATCTCCCTCATCGCGGATGATAAAAGTCAGCAGCTTGTCCTTGAAATCCTCGACCAGGCCCCATCCAACCAGCTCATTATGATTGAATTCGGGGAAGAAATTAAAAAACGCCGGTACCTTGGCATTCTCGCAAATCTGCCCCTTAAACCTGACCGCCACGGCATCGAAGTGATCCTGTCCGGCATATATCAGGGCCAGCCTGCCGTACAAATTCTCGGACGCTTTCATGGCAGGATTATCTTCCTTGTCGATCTGGTACTGCACTACATTTTTGCTCAGGAATTTAACAGTTTCCTCGACCTGCCTGCTGATATCCTCGAAAAATCCCAGACGGGAGAGGATCATCAGCATGGGCACAAAGGAATATCCCAGTGCCGCACGTGGCGGGAAGCCCCCGGGAATACTGACCGCCTTGAAACCGTCCTGCTCGGCCTTCTCCTTCAACTTGCCATTCGAGGTAATTGCAAATATCTCTGCCCCGGCCTGCCTGGCTTCATCGTAGGCCGACAATGTTTCCTCGGTATTTCCGGAATAGCTAGAAATTATGCAAAGCGATTTTTTATTGACGAATTTTGGGAGATTGTAATGCCTGATGATATGAAACGGGACCTTGATTTTGTAGGTCAGATAGGATCGAACCAGATCGCCGCCGATGGCTGATCCGCCCAGTCCGCAGACAATAATGCTATCGATTGAATCCGGATTTATATCAGGCAGGTCGGCCTCTTTGCCAATCTTATAGCCTTCCTCAAACTGATCGGGAAATTCCACGATCTTGTCGTACATCCCCTGCGAGTCATACTCACTTCTCAAGTTTATAAAATCAGCCATTTCTAAACTCTCCCTGTTCTTAATACTGAAATCTGCGAAAAGCTCTTCTTATAATCTTCCGCAAGAAACTCCTTGATTTCGCCATGCGTAGCGAGTTTTAGCACCTCCGATGCAAACTCCAGCGCTTCCTCGAAGTTAATATGCGGAAGTATATTCTTAACCGTGGGAATCGATGATGGGTTCATCGAAAGTGTATCCAGACCCAGTCCAACCAGAAGCTTGGTGGCCATAGGATCCCCGGCCAGCTCGCCGCACATCCCGCATGGTATGCCGGCTTTATGGGCCGCTTCGACAGTCTTTTTGACAGAAAGCAATACGGCAGGATGATAAATCTGGAAATGCTTGGCCACACGAAGGTTGGTGCGGTCAACCGCCAGGCTGTACTGCGTCAGATCATTGGTACCGATCGAGAAGAAATCGACTTCTTTGGCCAGCAAATCGGCCAGGTGCACAGCGGCGGGAGTTTCGATCATGATGCCGATCTTTATATTCTGGTCGAACCTGACTTTTTTCTTTTTGAATTCCTTTATAACATCCTTGATAATTGCTTTGGCATCACGAACCTCATCCAGCTTTGTAATCAACGGCAGCATTATCTGTACATTTTTCTTGTCCGAGGCACGCAGCATACCCTTGATCTGATCCTCAAAAATTCGCGGAACATCGAGTGAAAACCGAATTGCGCGCCATCCCAGAGCCGGATTATCCTCAAAATCTGACTTGAAATAATCGGTCAGCTTATCGCCACCCAGGTCAAATGTGCGCAATATCACCGGCTGGGGTGCGAATTTGTGGGCAATCTCCTTATATATGCGCGCCTGTTCCTGCTCGGTCGGGAAATTGGTATGTCTCAGATACAGAAACTCAGTACGGTAAAGGCCGATTCCCAGATGTTCATGAGCCAGGACCTCATCCAGCGAAGTCGGCAGATCCAGATTGGCCATAACCTCAACCCGATGAGAATCTGTTGTGGACGATGGCAATTCGCTGATAAACTCGAAACGTCGGAAACGGTTCCTGGAATGTTCCTCGGCCTGCCTCTGGAAGTTTTTCCATTCATTATCAGGCGGATTGATAACTACCAGCCCTTGAGTGCCATCCACGACTATTCGCGATCCTGTCGGAATCTGCTTTAAATCAGCCCTTACTCCAATTACCGCCGGGATGCCCAGGGATTTGGCAAACAGCCCCATATGCGAGGTCAGCCCTCCCCGTTCGGCCACAAAACCGGCCACATTGAGCTTGGGCATCTCGAGGATTTCACCCGGATTGAAATAGGATGCGAAAAGAATTGCCGGGTCTTCAAATCCGGCCAGCTGTTTATGTCGCTCGCCCAGAAGATATTTTAATATATGATTGGAGACCGTCTCGATATCGGCAACCATCTCGCGCATATACGGATCATTGGAGCGCGAAAGCAGCTCGATATTGTCATTCACGGCCGAGGTGAAAGCATAGATGGCCGAATAAAGCGAGGATGATACCAGCTCTTTGATCTGATTTTTGAACTCGATATCGTTGACAATCAATATCTGGGCATCGAGCACGCCATTCAGATCAAGGTCGTCCGAATGCGAGGCCTGGGACTTGATCCGTTCCATGTCATTGAGAGTGTGCTCAAATGCCCGGTCGACCTTTTTCAGTTCGGCATAAATCCTGTCTCTGGAAATCAGTTCTTCCTTATATTCGGGAAAGCCGGAAATATGCAGGTATGCTTCACCACAGGCGATTCCGGGCGAAACCGCGATGCCCCTGAGTTCATCTCTGTCCAGCGCCTTTTTACTCATCGTATGCTTCTTTAAAGTCGCTGCTTAAAAGTTTGTGGATTGCTTCCACGGCCTCTTGTTCATCCGGGCCCTCGGCTGAGATCAAGACAGTCGAGCCATATTCGGCAGCAAGCATCATCACGCCCATTATGGATTTACCGTTAACCTTGAGTCCGTCTTTTTCAAGATAAATATCCGACTTGAAAAAGGCGGCGGTTTTTACGAGCTGGGCTGAAGGCCGTGCATGAAGGCCGTATTTATTGGATATTTTTACGTCTTTACTATACAATCCGTTATTATAAGCAGTTTAGAATTGTTTGACAAACATTTTTCCCGATAGTTGCCTTATCAGTCCATTTAACTCCAGGTCCAGAAGAAGCTCCAGCGCTCGTGAAACAGGTACACCGCTGTCCTTGACAATCCTGTCAACCTGCAGTGGCTCATCGGTCAGCACCTCGTAAATCTTCTTCTGCTCCTCAGGCAGATCGATTTTCAGGACCGGTCTGGGTTGTTTCTTTTGTTTTGGTACCAGGAATTTCAGTTCTTCCAGGATATCCTCCACGCAGGTCACCAGCTTGGCTCCCTGCTTGATGATTTTGTTTGTCCCGGCAGATGTTTTGGAGACCACACTGCCCGGCACTGCAAAAACCTCACGGCCCTGCTCGAGCGCATGGTCGGCGGTCAGAAGCGCCCCGGATTTATCGGCCGCCTCGACTATCAGAACACCCAGGCTCAGGCCGGAAATTATGCGGTTACGGCGCGGGAAATGATAGCGATCGGGCTTTTCGCCAAAGGGAAACTCGGATATGGCGCAGCCGTTTAGAATTAAATTTTTATACAGTGCCTTATTTTCAAAAGGATAGACTATATCCAGGCCGCATCCGAATATTGCCGCAGTCAGACCGCCGGATTCAATCGCCGCGCGATGAGCGGCGGTATCGATTCCCCGTGCGAATCCGGATACCACGGTAAAGCCGGCCTGCACAAGTTCACGCGCCATGCGTTCGGCCATAGCCCGGCCATAATCGCTCAAATTGCGCGAGCCGACTATCGCCAGACAGGGACTCTTCAAGCATTCCAGATCACCATCATAAAACAAAAAGGCCGGCGGATCATAGATGTTCTTCAGCTTTTCGGGATAGTCATCGGAAAGATAGGTTGTAAATTGATACCCGCCCTTTTGCAGTAAATCGATCTGCTTCTCGGCGAAATCATAATCGGCTTCCTTATTGATTGCACGGGCAAGAGACTGACTGACACCGTCAATCTGCTCAAGATCATTTTGCGGAGCTTTCAGGACATTCTGAGGATCCCCAATTGCCTTCACAAGCTGCTTGAAACGCACCGCGCCCATACCGGGCACACTGCTCAACGCCAGCCAGTAGTATATGTCACTGTATTCCCTGCTCATCGGCAGCCTGTTTTTCCTCCATCAACTGTAAAAGGCGTGCTTTCAGATCATCCAGATTTATCTCCTCTTTAGCGGAGATAAATAAATATTGCTCACCCAGCCTGTTTTGCCAATCATTTAATGTCTGATCATCCCACAGGTCAATCTTATTTATACATACAAGGCTCGGTTTCTGCGGAAGGCGCCAGTTGTATTCCTCCAGCTCATTTTGCAGTATACGGTAATCCTCAAGAAAATCTTCTTTGGACCCATCCAGAATGTACAGTAGTACCGAGGTGCGCTCGATATGCCGCAAAAATGTCAATCCCAGGCCCTTGCCCTTACTGGCGCCGGTTATGATCCCGGGGATATCGGCCATCTTGAGCATCTTATATTCATCGACAGGCACAATGCCGATGTTAGGATTGAGAGTCGTAAACGGATACTCGGCGATTTTCGGCCTGGCCCGTGAAAGGGCTTTCAAAAGGCTCGATTTGCCGGCGTTGGGATAACCCACCAACCCAATATCGGCAATCAGCTTTAATTCTATGCGCAGTTTCAGGTTAACTCCCGGCATACCGGTATCGGCCTTGCGCGGAGTTTGATTGGTCGGCGACTTAAAATGAGTATTGCCCCGTCCGCCCTTTCCACCCTTGGCCGCCAGATATCTTTCGCCATCTTCCACAAGGTCTGCCAGAAGCTCGCCGGTTTCGGCGTTATATATTGATGTTCCGGGGGGCACTCGAACAGTGACATCGCGCCCCATCTCGCCATGCTTATTGGACCCCTGGCCCGGCATGCCATTGGAGGCCTTGTACTTGCGGCGATACTTCAGATCCATCAGTGTATTCAGGTTACTATCCACCTCGAAATAAACCGATCCACCCCGGCCGCCATCGCCGCCATTCGGACCACCCTTGGGGATAAATTTCTCCCGTCGAAAGGATATACATCCGGGACCGCCCCGTCCACTCTGAACTTCGATTTCAACCAGGTCAACAAACATAATCAGGATTTGAGAACTTCCAAAAGGCTCTCTTTGAGGGTCAGTTTCTCGAGGTCACGTTTGAAAGTGCCTTTGATTGTAAGGGATATGGCCCCTGTCTCTTCCGATATCACCAGGCAGACCGCATCCGATTCTTCGCTGACCCCGATTGCGGCGCGATGACGCATACCGAAAAGGTCGGCATAACGCGGATTCTGGGTCATCGGCAGAACACATGCCGCCGCGATCAACTTCTCATTTCGCACAATAACCGCGCCGTCATGCAAAGGTGTATATGGAGTAAAGATGGTTGTCAAAAGATCGGATGACACCTCGGCGTTGATTTCACGTCCGGTGGCAATGATATTTTTCAGCCCCACGCTTCGCTCCAGCACAATCAGGCCACCATAACGCAGTTCGGAAAGCCTGATTGCTCCACGCACAACCTCATCGATGGCTTTCACCGAATCACTTTTTATAAAACGCCTCATGAAACGGGTATGGCCAATCTGGGCCAGCCCCCCGCGTATCTCAGGCTGAAAAACTACAACCAGCACAATAAAGCCGACCGTAGCCAGATTCGAAAAGAGCCATTTGAGCCCCTCGAGCTGGAACCAGTAAGCCATGAAGGCCACGATAAAGATGATTACCATGCCGATCATCATCTGCGCCGAACGGGTGCCCTTGACCAGCTCCAGAAGCTTATATATAATGAATGCCACTATGATGACATCCAGAAGGTCAACAATCGAAAAGTCTAAAAATTGATAAGTGATAAGTTCCATCATTACCCCGGGATTCGAATTAGTAAAATATTAATATTTAGGGTAATTCGCAAGCAAATGATATATATGATTTAATTTACGCCGATGATTCAATTTTCGAGATAACCCAGAGCGCCTTGCGGGTCGCCAGCACATCATGCACACGAACCATATTTGCGCCGTTCATCACCGCCGCGCATGACGCCGCCAGGGACTGCTCGATGCGCTCACTTTCGACATATTTATTTCCCATCGAGAGGAATCGTTTGCGCGAGGCTCCCACCAGAAGAGGCAGGCCGAATCTCTTGAATTCGGAAATTCTCTTTATCAGCGTAAAATTATTCTCGAATGTCTTGCCGAAGCCTATACCCGGATCCAGGATCAGGTTTTCCTTTTTCATCCCGCCTTTTTCAGCGATAGCGATGCTTTCTTCGAAATATTCGCTGATCTCGCCGATCAGGTCATCATAATCTGGATTTTTCTGCATATCTCGCGGGGTGCCCTTGATATGCATAACCACTGCCGGAATATCTTTTTGGGCGGCCAGTTCGGCCATTTCCGGATGGGAATGAAAACCGCTGATATCATTAATCAGCGAGGCCCCGGCCGAAATCGCTTCGGCAGCTACTCCGGGCTTGCAGGTATCTATCGAGATGGGTACTTTTATTCTGTCAAAAAGAGCTTCGATAACCGGGATTACGCGTTTTAGCTCATCGTCTTCGGATACCGGATCGGCACCCGGACGGGTCGATTCACCGCCGATATCTACTATATCAGCGCCCTCATCGGCAAGCTTGAGGGCGTGATCAATTGCATCACGCCGCTCATAAAATTTACCGCCATCGGAAAATGAATCAGGTGTGACATTGACTATGCCCATGATATAGGGACGGGAAAAATCGAAATTGACTCGTCCGATCTTAATCGGAGTTGGTTTATCGGGCATAGTCCTGTTCTATTTTGATGATGTCGTCGGGACCTCTTTTAATTCGTCACCTTTGAGAATGGCATCCAGATCCTCGCCATCCAGAAGCTCGCGCTCGAGCAGGGCCTCGGCAATCTTGTGCAGATTATCCTCTTGCGACTGCAATAGCTCGATTGCCTTGCTCTCGGCGTTGTCGACTATACTCCTGATTTCGGAATCGATCTGCCGCGCTGTTTCTTCGGAATAATCGCGATTACGGACCAGCTCTTTGCCGAGGAAAACCTCATTCTGCTTCTTTCCGAATGTCAGCGCACCGAGTTTATCCGACATCCCCCAGTCACATACCATCTTGCGCGCAAGGTCGGTGGCGCGCTGGAGATCATTACCGGCACCTGTGGAGAGATGATCGAAAATCAACTTTTCCGCCACACGTCCGCCCATGAAAACGACCAGCATCGCTTCAAGGTATTCTTTCGTATAGGTGCGCTTCTCGTCGACCGGCAACGATGATGTCTGGCCCAGCGACATTCCACGCGGGATAATCGTTACCTTGTAGACCGGATCGGCCTTGGGCAGAAGCTTGCCCAGTAGTGCATGCCCGGCCTCATGATATGCGGTTGTCTTCTTTTCATCCTCATGAATCACCAATGACCTGCGCTCGGTACCCAGGATAACCTTATCCTTGGCATCCTCCATATCGGCCATATAAACCTTGTCATGCCCGCGCCGTGCCGCCAGCAAAGCGGCCTCATTGACGATATTGGCAATATCCGCGCCGGATAGCCCCGGTGTCGCACGGGCCAGGATCTCCAGATTGACATCCTCATCGAGGTTGATCTTGCGTGAATGGACCTCGAAAATACCTTCACGGCCCTTGACATCCGGATTATCGACCACAATCCTGCGATCGAATCGTCCCGGACGCAGAAGCGCCGGATCGAGCACATCGGGACGGTTGGTGGCGGCAATCAAAATCACGCCGTCATTTGAATCGAACCCGTCCATCTCAACCAGCAGCTGGTTCAAGGTCTGCTCGCGTTCGTCATGCCCGCCGCCCAGACCGGCGCCGCGATGACGTCCCACAGCATCGATTTCATCTATGAAGATAATACAGGGTGCATTTTTCTTGCCCTGGTCAAACAGGTCGCGCACACGGGATGCACCCACGCCCACGAACATCTCGACAAAATCGGAGCCTGACATGGAAAAAAACGGCACACCAGCCTCGCCGGCAACAGCCCGGGCCAAAAGCGTTTTTCCCGTTCCTGGTGAACCGAGAAGCAGTGCGCCCTTGGGGATTTTGCCGCCCAGTTTCTGGAATTTGCCGGGCTCCTTCAAAAATTCTATGATTTCCTTTAATTCTTCTTTGGCTTCATCACAACCGGCAACATCGCCAAATGTCACCCGCGGACCGGAATCGGAGGCCAGCCTGGCCTTGCTCTTGCCGAATGAGAACAGGCCCTTGGGACCGCCGGACTGCATCTGGCGCATCATGAAGAAAAAAAACAGGATCAACAGGAGCCAGGGCGCGGTGCTGAGCAAAAATGTCACCCACCAGCCCATATTCTCGATCTCACCCTTGACCTGAACATCCTGGGCGATCAGCCTGTCAATTTCTTCCTGAGATTGCACCAGCAGAACCGTCTCAAATTTACTGAATTCCCTGGTGGTTCCCGCCTGGGTGGCGGTATAGGGATTCTTGAACTTGCCTTCCACCTGACGGTCTGATATCACGACTTCGGCGATATTGCCATTTTCGCGCTGTTTGACGAATTCGCTATAATCGATTTCGACCACATCACCGGTGCCGGTGGAAAGCGTTTTGAAGGCAAATATAAAAATTATAATTATTATCGCCCAGAATATAAAGGTTCGCCCGCTTTTCTTCCAGTTGAACTCATCCTTGCCGTCATCCGGACCGGGGGGAGTCTTTTTTCCCTGAGGAAAGGGGGGCTTCCCATCAGAAAAGAACATGCTGGATTTCCTGTTCAATTTTTATCCTTTCTCGTCCCTGTAGGCTATATACGGCAATCCACGGAATTGTTCCGCTTCGTCCAGGCCGTATCCTACTACAAACTTGTCGGGAATCTCGAAACCGACATATCTAATATGGATATCGACTTCTCGTTTCGTTTTCTTATCAAGAAGCGTAGCAATTTCCAAGGAACCGGGCCTGCGCATCAAAAGGCTCTGGTAGATATAATCCAATGTCTTCCCGCTGTCAACAATATCTTCCACGATAACAACGTCTTTGCCTTCGATATCTCGTTCCAGCTCCATTAAAAGCTTTATCCTTCCGGCCTCACGCGGCTCTTCATCATAACTGGAGACCATCATGAATTCGATCGAGTGTTCCAGCTTGAGTTCGCGGGTAAGATCTGCCAGAAAAATGAAGGATCCTTTGAGGATTCCCACCAGGATAGGATTTCTGCCCCGGTAATCCCGGCCGATCTCGCTTGCCAGGCTTCTTATTCTTGCGCGAAGTTCATCTTCGCTGATCAGTACAGTTAATACTGCGTTTTCACTCGACATTTTTAACACTTTTTTGCACCCAAAGTTTCAGGGCGTGTTTTGTGTTTGCATCGATTTTGAACCTGTCAGATATCTCATATCCGATAATCCAGGCCGTTTCATCCCCGCTCATTAAAATCGGTATACGGTCACGGATCGCACGCGGGACTTTGCGGTCGGTAAAGAAATCTCCCAGCTTCTTATCATCGGACATTCCCAGCGGACGAAATCTCTGGCCCTCGCTGAAGCGGGTTATATTCATATCACCATTGAGTTTATCCTTGTCCAACAGCACCTGCCAATTGTCGCCCTTGAGAGAATCAAACTGATCCGGTTGCGCCTCCTCGCCATGCAGGACCATGCCGAATTTTTCGAGCACGGATGATCCCGGCAGCTTGATTTCCTCATGACCGGCCTCGAATTCCGGGCGAAATACAATAATACTTTCAAAGCTGCGTTCGACCATAACATTATCGGAAAGGTCGGCGCGTACAGAATCCTTGGTCAATACCAGTTTCAGGGCCTCGTCGATCAGGTCATACGATACCCTGGTGCGAACGGAGGTCGAGAATCTGGCGGTCAGTTCCTTGAGCACATAGCGCATTACTATCTTCTTGAGATTTGCGAAATTAGCCAATGGAAGAATCGCCGCCTGCGGATAGGAATAATCAGCGAACATGGTCAGGAAACCATCCACCTGTATATTCATAAACTTATCCACCTCTCCCGCAATTTGCGAAAGGCGATCTATGGCAGTGACAACCTCCGGATTGTATTCCTCTTCCAGCAAAGGTATAAGCTTATTGCGGATTTTGTTGCGAGTATAATCGCTTTCCAGGTTGGAACTGTCGGTCTTGTACTCGATTTTGTTTTCATCCAGATATGCCAGAAGATCCGATTTACGCATATTTCGTAACGGCCTGATAATATTTCCGTAAGAATATCCGATCCCGCTCAAGCCCCCCAGCCCGCAACCACGGATGATATTTCCCAGCACGGTTTCGGCATTATCATCCAACGTATGGCCCAGGGCAAGCAGGTTCAGGCCATGTTTTTCGAGCAATTCATTAAAAAAGCTCATGCGCCTGACCCGGGCCTCGCTCTGAATATTACCCGATTCCCTTTTCATCTTCGAGAGATCGGCCACCCGGATATCAATCGGAAGTGACAGCTTTTCAGCCAGTTTGCGGCAGAAATCCTCCTCCTGATCCGATTCTCGCCCGCGCAGGCGATAGTTCACATGAGCCAGATGAAGCCGAAAACCGATATCCTCCGCAAGAGTATGAAACAGATTGGTAAGAAATACGGAATCCGGACCGCCGGAGAGGCCGATCAACACTCCTGTTTTTCCGGATAGATCGTAATCAGTTTTTACTTGCTCTATAATCGAGTTTAAGAATTGACTCATAACTTCCTTTGGATTTTGTACATACGTGTCTACCACCCTAAAATAAGTACTTGAAAAAAAATAGCAAATCTCTTTATTGATCAGTTATGCAATCAACATTGAAGGCACCCGCCATAAGTCATCCGCTTCTTATTATTATTCTGGCAGCGGATTTATTGATTTTAAGCTTTTTGGCTTTCCTGCCGCCAATAACGGTTATTGGGCTGTTGATCCTGTCATTTATCCTGCTATGGTTTGTAATTTCTCCCCTGGGATACCTGTATTTTCTCGTTATATGGATTCCCTACGAGGGATTTGTGCTTCCGGAAGATGGAACTATTCGAGTTCTCAGGCTCATAGTCCTGATTTCAATTCTCCTGCTGGCATGGTTCAAGTATTTATTGACTCACGGCAAAATTACTCTTCCGCCAAAACCTGTTTTTCTGCCGCTGGTTGTGTTTTACATCTGGACCGGCCTTTCGATAATATGGGCTGTTTCCCCGTCCATGTCCCTTTTGACCTATTCAAAAATGCTGACCTACCTGGCGATTTTCCTGTTAATCTACAATTTAATAAAATCTTCAAAGGACCTGAAAAGGTTACTGTATTTTATTCTGCTTTCTCTCCTTCCCATTTTTGCAATTTCAGTTTATCAGGCCTTTGCCATGGATATTTATAGAGCCTATGGAACTGTCTCGAGCGCAAACACTCTTGGAATATTCTGCATAAATGGGATCGGGGCAGGTTTATTCCTTCTTGCCATTGAAGCTGAATCCTCAATAAAGAGATGGTTGATTAGAGCTTTCATGTTTCTTTCGTCAATTATACTAATCCTGACCTTATCCAGGGCTTCTATTCTGGATGCGGGATTTCTGTTGTTCTTTTTGCTCATCCTAAGAAGAAAAGCCAGAACGCTGGTTCTTTTGGCTTCAGCGATTATTCTCTTCATCTTATACCTCCTGATCGCAACGGATATCATAGAGCAGATCATAGAATATCTGAGATTATCATCAGGAACAACAGGAAGAGTACTAATTTGGGAATATGGCTTGCAACTGGTTAAAGATAATCTTTTTCTGGGAGTTGGTATTGGTGGTGTTCCGGCGCTGCTTTCCAGCTACGTTCCATCAACTCATCCGCTGGTGAACATATTCCTGGTTGAAGCTGTAGAATTGGGATATATACACAATGGCTTCATTCAAAAGGCCGCAGAACTTGGTCTGCCTGGATTAATAATCCTGATCTGGATAATAGTGGTATTCGCAAAATATCTTGCTTCCGGATTAAAACAAGGCAATAACCGTAGTGTATTCCTCATATCATCGGCCGCATTGGCTCTTTTTCTCGCCAGGATGTCTCACTCAATGTTCGAAAGCCTGATTACCATTGGCCCATTATCATTAAACATCCTGACCATGATGCTATTTACCGGTTGCCTGAAATATCTGGTCCTGAATAAAAACGACCAGAGCCAGGATTGATTTAATGTACAAATGATATATGTCGAGAATGATTCTTTATGGATAAATCATCCGCCAAAACGGATACCGGCACGGACCTGGATTGATTTCGTCTCCAGATCGACCGCATCGACACCCTCCGGCTCATACGAACCCTTTTGAATCATATAAAAGGCATTACCGTAAATTTTCATCCCGCCGGCTCCCAGTTCAATGCCGCCGCCGACCTGAAAGCCGATCTTGGAACTGAGATCCTCCCAGTCCATGCCATCGATCTCAATACTCCAGAAGGTGTAATTCAATCCGCCGCCGACATAGAACATGGGTGACAGGTAAAACTTGCCATTGACGTATAAAGGGTGTGTTTTGAAGGTGCCTTCGCTATCGCCATTATCCTCATTTCTTACCAGGTAAGTAAAACCACCTTCAACTCCCAGGGGCGAAAGCGGGGGCTTGATGCTGACATCCGCACCCGCGCCATAAAACATCTCGTAATCATCGCTCTCCGCCGAACCCCCCATAGATGACACCTCCAGTTTCGACCACGCCCCACAGCCATGTAAGCCGATAGAAATACCCTGAGCCATCAGCGGGCTGGTAAAAAGCATCAAAATAACCAACATCCTGACCATCATGTTCCTCCCAATTTTTTATCTCACGATGTCTTATTTTTAATATTCGAGCCGCTTTTTAAGGTCCTCCAGAAGATCATCGACCTTGATACGCACCTGCTCCATGCTGTCGCGGTCACGCAAAGTCACTGTTTCATCTTCTTTAGTCTGACCATCGATTGTGATACAATAAGGTGTCCCGGCCTCATCCTGGCGACGATACCTGCGTCCGACCGCACCACCATCATCATAAAAGCACTTGAAATGCTTTTTAAGCTTATGGAAAATATCCGTGGCAATCTCGGGCATGCCCTCTTTTTTGACCAGCGGAAATACACCGACCTTGATCGGCGCTATCTTCGGGTTGATCCTCAGGACCACACGCTGATCGCCCTTGACCTCTTCCTCATCATAGGCATCCAGAAGAACCACAAGAATTGTCCGGTCACATCCGGCCGAGGTTTCGATAATATAGGGCAGGTACCGTTCATTACGCTGCTGATCGAAATAGCGCAGGTCCTTGCCGCAATGCTCCTGGTGATGACTGAGATCGTAATCTGTGCGGTTATGAATGCCCTCCAGTTCGCGCCATCCGATCGGAAATTCATATTCTATATCCACCGCCGCCTTAGCATAATGAGCCAGTTCATCCTCGGCATGTTCATGGAAACGCAGTTTCTCCGGTTTTATTCCAAGATCATGATAGAATTTCATACGTTCATTGCGCCAGAATTCGAACCATTTCTCATCCTCCGAGGGATAAATAAAATACTGCATCTCCATCTGTTCGAATTCACGCGTCCTGAAAATAAAGTTCTTGGTCGTAATTTCATTCCTGAAAGCCTTGCCGATCTGGGCTATGCCGAAGGGGATTTTCTGACGCGAGGGCATCTGCACATTATGAAAATTGACATAGATGCCCTGGGCTGTTTCCGGACGCAAAAACACCACCGCCGACTCATCCTCAACCGGGCCCATAAAAGTCTTGAACATCAGGTTGAAATTGCGCGCCTCGGTAAGTTCCCCGCCGCAATCGAGCGGTGAACGAGACGGTTTTTTGGGGCAGACTTCCGATTCCAGGTTGTCGGCACGAAATCTCGCGCCGCAGGTTTTGCAGTCAACCATCGGATCGGTAAATGATGATACGTGCCCGGATGCCTCCCAGACCCTGGGATGCATCAATATCGAGGCATCGATCCCCTCGATATCGTCACGCTTCATGGTCATTGTCTTCCACCAGAAATCCTTCACATTGCGCTTCAGTTCGACTCCCAGCGGTCCATAGTCCCAGCATGATGTCAGGCCGCCATAGATTTCCGAGGACTGGAATATATATCCCCTGCGCTTGCAGAGACTGACTAACTTATCGAATAAATTCTGTTCCTTTTTGGCCACTCCGCCTCCTGATCAATAATTGGCAATTTTAGATAGAAAATCCAATGACTTAAAACTGGCTTTACCTTCAGTATGATAACTCATGAATGAAAACAACATGTCCTTTATAACGGATTTCTGCTTCTCAGAGAAGTTCAATCCCTTCATTTTATCTATATCGGATTTGCGGGCTTCCTTGAGAACCTTAATTATCCCCTGGTCCAGCTTTAGATACTTGCCCTCATCACGGGTCATTTCCTTATCTATAATCCCGCCCTCTTCCACCGAGAAGAACACCTCTTCACCAGTAATTTCTTTGCCGGTCTTGATACAGACATCCAGCTGCGGCGACAAGCCGATAATATCCAGCGCCTTGAGCATGAAAACAAGCAGAAAAAACTCCAGCTTTCCCGGCGGGCAGTAATTCATCATATAAAATGTGCCCCTGAGCAGGTCGAACAGACGGGCTTCCTGTGCGCCGGAATAAACCAGGTTCTCGATAATTTCCACCACGGTCGAGGCATAGCTGAGCCTGCGAATATCGCCCCCCAGTGCCGAATTTTCGCGCACCTGGTTTATGTCGGATATATATCCCAGGCTGTCGTCACTTTTGCGGTAATAAGTCAGTTCCACTTCCGAAAACTGTTCCAGCTTGCCGGACATGCCCGCCCCCGGTTTACGGGCTCCCTTTGCAACCAGGCGGGTTTTGCCCTCGCCGCGCAAAAACAGTTCGACCAGCAATGATGATTCGCCGGACCTGTCTCGTCTCAGTATGATACCATCTGATTTATGAAGGCTCATCTTGAAGCAAAAGCTGGGGTGGAAGTTTTATGATAATTTCTCCGGGACGAAGCATGTAGTATCTCTCCCGGGCTATCTTTTCGATATAATCGGGACTGTCCAGCCTGCGCGCCTCCCACTCGAGGTTGGCCAGTTCGGTTGTCAGCCTGTGAATACGTTCCTCCAGCAGCTCCTTTTTCTGATACATGCGGATCAGTTCCAATGTACCAAACGGCCCGACCATCAGCTGCGTGAAAACGATCACGATTAGCGTGGCCAGCGCAATTTTGATTATGTTGCGGCGTTTCTGGAAGCTATCGTGACGTAAGCGACGCAGGAAATTGGCCGGGGCATAATCTACCTTCTGGTAACGCCTTTTTGTCTTTTTCTTGCTCATCGATTGAGATTATAAAATGCGCTCATGCCCGCATAGTGAGCAGTGTCGCCCAGCTCCTCCTCGATCCTGAGAAGCTGATTATATTTGCAAATCCTGTCTGTTCGTGATAATGATCCGGTCTTGATCTGGCCCGCCTGGGTTCCGACAACCACATCGGCAATCGTAGTATCCTCGGTCTCGCCGCTCCTGTGGGAAACAACGGCAGCATAGCCATGCTTCTGGGCCATCTCGATCGTCTCCAATGTCTCGCTCAGGCTGCCGATCTGGTTGAGCTTGATTAAAATCGAATTGGCGGCGTTCTTTTCGATACCCGTCCAGAGACGTTTCGGGTTGGTTACGAACAGATCATCGCCGACAATCTGGACCTTATCGCCAATAGCTTTATTCAGCGCCACAAATCCATCCCAGTCATCCTCGGAAAGACCATCCTCGATCGAAATAATCGGAAAATCCTTGACCAGCTGAGCATAGAAATCAACCATCTCCTGCGATGATAATTTTCTGCCCTCACCCTCGAGATTATAAACCTTCTCTTTTTTAAGATAGAATTCCGAGGCGGCCGGATCGAGCGCATAGTAAATCTGGTCACCGAGCTTGTAACCGGCTTTTTCAACAGCTGTGGAAATAACCTCCAGCGCTTCACGATTGGTCTTCAGGTTCGGCGCAAAGCCACCCTCATCGCCAACCGATGTGGCCAGGCCCTTGCCCTTGAGCACACTCTTGAGAGACTGGAAAATCTCAGAACCCCAACGCAGACCCTCGCTGAATGATTCCGCTCCGACCGGCATGATCATGAATTCCTGCAGATCGACCGTATTATCCGCATGCGATCCGCCATTTAAGATATTCATCATCGGTACCGGCAGCAGGTTGGCATTTACGCCACCGAGATACCTGTAGAATGGCAGTCCCACCAGTTCCGCCGCCGCCCGGGCAACTGACAGCGATGTGCCCAGAATAGCATTGGCGCCCAGCTTGCTCTTATCATCGGTGCCATCCAGTTCGAGCAAAAACTGGTCAATCAGCTTCTGTTCCGTAGCGGGGATACCCTCTTTTGTCAGGGCCGGCCCGATCAGGTCATTGACATTATGGACAGCCTTCAGAACTCCTTTGCCGCCAAAGCGTTTCTTGTCCCCATCACGAAGCTCCAGGGCCTCATACTGGCCGGTTGAAGCTCCCGAGGGCACAGCCGCGCGCCCCACAGAACCGTCATCCAGATAGCATTCCACTTCAACAGTCGGATTTCCGCGCGAATCCAGTATTTCGCGGGCCATAACGAGTATTATCTGTGACATTTATTGCTCCTTTTATTTTCGCAGGTTTACAGTAAGCAGGAAAGTATAAAGCAACGCCCTTTAAATCAATATAAAAATGCAATTACAGAAGCTGCAAACGCTTACGGATCAGCCATTCAATCGAAAGCAGGCCCAGTATGATTATCAGCATCCACAGGTTGGAGGCCAGGCGGGTTTCTGAGGTCTGCATGGTCAAGCGGGCGTCTGCTTTTACATCATCGCGCAGGTTATTGAAATTATCGATATTGTAATGACGGCCGCCGGAAGCCTGGCTGATTTTCTGCATCATATCCGGCGGCAGAAAGAGCGTTTCCTGTTCCAGCGAGAAGCCCTCGACCTTGAAATCGCCACTGATTTCCTCCAGCACCTTATCCTCCCAGACTACAGTGCCGGTAAAGGTATAATCGCCGGACTGCAAAAGCCCCAGGTCGGCATTGAATTGACCCGAGGAGCCCTGGTTCATTGAGACAATCAAGCTGTCATCAGAATCAGCGGACCTGACGACAACATCGACCACGGCGTTTTCCAGCGGTGAATAGTTCTGGTCCAGAACGGTGGCCTCCATCTGCACCCTTTCTCCGCTGCGGTAGATATTCTTATCTGTGGCCAACCGAATCCGGTCGACATCCTCACGCGTTGTCAGCCAGCTGATCGAATTCATGATAAGCTTTTTAAAAGCAGCTGTTTCATCGCCATATCCGGCACTTACGAAATCGATTTTCCAGATCGGCCCGGCCGCAAATGTCAGCACCTTGCCGGCCTCGAAAGTATGATAGAATATGACCGGAATTACCCTGCCGTTGATTTCTTTCTCGGGATGAACCGCCAGGATTTTTGCTTCCGGCTTGATTTCACGGTAAATTACATGCTCCTCGAACGGTGGGATTGACTGCCACAGTTCCGAATTCTCGCGGGCATTTTCACGCAGGCGGGTAACCGGATGAAGCCGTCCATCCTCGGTCAGGGTTGCATGAAAGTTGAAATCATTAAAATAGCGATCATCATAATGCGGAACATAGGGAAGAATATTTTCATCCTCGCTTTGCGCCAGACGTTCCATTGATGACAAACCTGGAATGAACCAGACCGACCCGCCATGGGAGCGGACATAGCTGTTCAGAAGCGGCATATGTTCCGCCACAAACCGTCCAGAGGTCCTGAGGAAGATCACAATATCATAGCTATTGAGTGAATCCTGGTTATTCGGGAAACGCGATATATCCAGACGGCCCCGGCCTTCGGTTACATACAACGCGGTTTCATAGTCGGGTGATTCCGATATGGCGCGATTGAGAAAAGTAACATCCCAGTTCAGTTCATCGGTAACGACCAGAATTCGTTTCCTGGACTGCAAAACTTTGAGGCTGAAATTACGCGAATTATTCTCGGACAGTTCTTCCTCGGGCTGTACCGGAAGGCGCACATTGAAGTTTTTCACTCCCGGTTCACGAGGCGTTATTTCGACAGTGTATCTCTGCCTCTGGCCCGCCCCCAGGACCTCGATATTTTTGCGATCCAGTTCCTGCTCGCCCAATGAGGTAACCATGGGCATGTTCATACGCTCAAATCCGCGGCCCTCGATTTCGATCTCGATTTCGAACGGTTTATCCGAATATGCCACCGGGTCATGATTTATATCCACAATCCTGATATCGCGGCTGATTTTCTGCGGGCCCAGATCAACTGTATATATCGGCACACCAGATTGTCTTGCGGCCATGACCGGATCAATGCCGAAATTGGAAAGACCATCGGAAGCGATTACGATCGATGTCAGGTTTTCATCACGGTATCTTTCGCGCAGATAGTTAATGACATCACCGATTGCCGTCTGCTGGCCGTCAAATTCAGGATTATCGGCCGAACGCAGGGTATCGGAGAATAGATAAACATCACTGCGGGTATCATCGGGAAGAAGATTTCGAAATTCGCCGGCCGTGAAGCTGTTCAGGAAATTGCGCTTGGCCTCGAAATTTTCAACCGTATTAATGCTGCTGCTGTTGTCGGCCAAAAACACCACCAGCGGATCATCTTTTTTCTCCCATTGCATCGAAAGCACAGGTTCTGCCACACATAAGATTACAAATATCAAGGCCAGATAGCGGGCGATTCCCAGACCCAGCCTGACAGCACGGGAAAAAGGCGGATTGGTTTTGCGATAAAGCAGGATCACGAGGCCCAGGTAGACCACAAGACCCAGCAGGGCAAACCACAGCCAGCTGTTATTAAATGAAAGTGATATGTCGGCTAAGACAAACATTACAGTATTGTACCGCACAAACTCCGGATAGTTTGGGATTAATTATCACGATTGATAGAAAACTGAATCAGGTTCTCGAGGGATTCCCGATATGGCGATTTTGGAAATTCAGATATGAAATTAAGGGCGTTGTCGCCGAAATATGATGCCTTACGGCGGGCATATTTTATTCCGCCGCGATTATCTATGGCTTTCAGTATCTTGCCCAGCGATTTCTTGTTGAGACCGTTATTCAGTATGCCCATAAGCTGTTTGGACTCCTGCGGGTCACTCTTCTTGAGAGTATAGATCAATGGCAACGTCACTTTGCCCTGCAGGAGATCGAGCCCGACACTTTTACCGGTGGTTGATGTGTCCCCGACAAGGTCGAGGATATCATCGGCAATCTGAAAGGCCTTGCCGACCCGTTCGCCGAAAGTTGAAAACTGTTTTATACGCTTTTTTTCTTCTCGATTCAAGATCGCGCATGAGGCCGAGGAAACGCTGAACAGGGCCGCTGTCTTGTCTCGAATTATATCGTAATATTGTTTTTCATCCAGTTCCCAGTTGAATGTCTCCTCGATCTGGCGCAACTCGCCAAATGAAACTTTTTCCGTGGCACGGGATACCTGGCTGACCAGTTCCGATGATTCTGTTTCAACCAGCAGACGAAAAGCCTTGGCAAAGAAGAAATCACCCATCAAAACAGAGACAAGGTTGTTCCACTTATAATTAACTGTCTCCTGCCCGCGACGTGTATCGGACTCATCGACAACATCATCATGAAGCAATGTGGCGGTATGGATAAGTTCGATTGCCAGTGCCGCCTGAACCATTTTGGGATGATTAAAGCCGGCGGCGCGGCTGACCAGGAAAGAAATCGCCGGCCGGATGCGCTTGCCCTTTTTGCGCAATAAATGGCGTACCACGCCGGAGATCAGATCCGATTCGGCCTGCAGGACACGGTCGCTGATCCGATCAAATTTAAGCAGGTCCTTCTCGACCGGCTTCAAAAATTCGTTTAATTCTGCTCTGTCCATACCTCAGCTTAGGATAATATCAAAAAACCAATGGAAGTCAAACATTTTCGTCCTATTCCCATTCAATTGTGGCGGGCGGTTTGGAGGAGACATCATAGACCACCCTGTTTATGCCCTTTATCTTATTGACAATAGTGGAGGACACATGTTGCAATAATGGCGCAGGAAGACGAGCCCAGTCGGCCGTCATGCCATCGGTTGAACATACTGCCCTCAATGCGACCACATTTTCATAGGTCCGTTCGTCACCCATGACCCCCACAGCCTGAACCGGAAGCAATACACAGAAAGCCTGCCAGACATTGTCGTATTCGCCGAATTCATGCAGGGCGCTGATAAAAATATCATCCGCCTCACGTACCAGGTGCAGACGTTGCGGTGTAATCTCGCCCAGAATCCGTACCGCCAGCCCCGGGCCGGGAAACGGATGGCGCCATAATAATTCACGCTTCAGGCCCAGTTTTTCACCCAGGACACGAACCTCGTCTTTGAACAGCTCCCGTAATGGCTCGATCAGCTTCATGTTCATTTTTTCCGGCAACCCACCCACATTATGATGTGATTTTATAGTCGCCGATGGGCCCTTAAATGAAACCGATTCAATAACATCCGGATACAAAGTTCCCTGTGCAAGATAGTCGATTTCTCCCAGTTCCGAGGCCTGCTGGTCAAACACCTCAATGAATGTCCGTCCGATAATCTTCCTTTTTTCCTCGGGATCAATCACACCCGCCAGACGGCTCAGGAAAAGATCGGAGGCGTCGACATTGCGGATATCCACATTCAGATTGGCAAGTTCTTCGATAACCTGAAGCGCCTCGTTTTTACGCAGGAGCCCGTTATTGACAAATACCGCCACCAGATTTTTGCCGATTGCCTGCGATAACAGAAGGGCGCATACCGATGAATCCACGCCACCGGACACTGCACAGAGCACACGGCTTTCGCCGACCTGATTGCGTATTTTTTCTATGGAATCCTCTATAAACGATTCCATTGTCCACTCAGAGGTTGTCTGGCAGACATTTTTCAGGAAACCGCCCAGAATTTCACGACCCCGTTCAGTATGGTAGACCTCCGGATGAAACTGCAGAGCATACATATTCTTGTCAGGATTGGCTATGGCCGCATGTTGAACCTGCAGGGTCTTGCCGATATTCTCGAATCCGGGAGGCAGTTCCACCAGAGTATCGCCGTGGCTCATCCAGACCTGCGACTGCTCCATCAGGCCATCCCACAATGGCGATTCCTTCGTGGGCATAAACTGCGCCGGACCATATTCACGGTCGGTGGACCTGACCAGTTTACCGCCCATAATCCTGCCCATCAGCTGCAAACCATAGCAGATACCCAGAATCGGAACACCCAGATTGAAATATTCTTCATCGCAGATATAAGCATCATCGGCCAGAACGGAGGCGGGTCCTCCGGACAGGATAATACCCTTAAGGTTTTTCTGACGGGCTTCCTCCAGCGGGAAATTAAACGGCACTATTTCGCAATACACATTCTGTTCCCTGACCTTGCGGGCAATCAACTGCGTGTACTGCGAGCCAAAATCGAGTATCAATATTTCTTCTGTCATAGCAGGCTTTGTTTATCGAGAATAGTATCTTTGTTCCAGTTTTCATCATCCTTTTCAGGATAATCGATATTGTAATTCAAGCCGCGGGATTCCTTGCGCAATGTGGCGCAGCGCACTATCAAACCGGCGCAGGTGGCCAGGTTACGCAATTCCAGTAAATCATATGAAAGCGGAAAATTCTCCCATAGTTCCGCGATATCCGCTTTTATGGTGTCCAGACGGCGCATTGCCCAGTTCAGGCGTTTGTTTGAACGCACCACGCCCACATAATTGGACATGACCTGCTTGATATCCAGCATGGCATGTGAGACCAGGATCCTTTCTTCCTCTGACACGGACACCTTGCCATCCAGCATACGATCGAATTCCGATAAAATTTTGTTGCCGTTGTAGGTCCTGTGATCACCCTGCCGGGCCGCCCTGGCAGCGAATTCGGCAAACACAACCGCTTCCAGAAGGGAATTCGAAGCCAGACGGTTGCCGCCATGCATTCCCGTGTGAGCAACCTCCCCAACTGCATAAAGATTTTCCAGGCTGGTCTTGCCATTTTGATCGGTAACCACCCCCCCGCACATATAATGTGCCGCCGGTACAACCGGTATCCAATCGGTGGCCATATCGATTCCCAGCGTTTTCAGCTTGTTGTAAATATTCGGGAAACGCTGACGCAGGAAGCTTTCCTTGAGATGGGTCATATCCAGGTACACACAGGGATCGCCGGAAAGCTTTATTTCGCGGTCAATCGCACGGGCCACAACATCGCGAGTGGCCAGTTCCATACGCGGATCATAATCCTGCATAAAGCGTCGCCCATTGCGCAGACGCAGCTTGCCTCCCTCGCCACGCACTGCTTCGGAGATCAGGAAGCTTTCGGCCTCCGGATGAAACAATGCTGTGGGATGAAACTGCATAAATTCCAGGTTGGCGATTTCTGCCCCGGCACGGTAAGCCATTGCTACGCCATCACCGGTGGCGATTTTGGGATTGGTCGTATGCAGATAAACCTGTCCCAATCCACCCGTGGCCAGCAGAGTGACCTCGGCCACAACCCGCGAAAGCTGAATCCCGCGCACATCATAAACCCATGCTCCAAAACAGTGTATGCGATCGTCAATATTTCTGTAGAGCAGGTCAACAGCGCTGTGGTTTTCCATCACGGTGATATTTGAATCCGCCTTAACGGCGTTCAAGAGACTGGTTTCAATTTCCCGTCCGGTATAATCGGCGGCATGAACCACGCGTTTTTCGGAATGGCCGCCCTCCTGACCCAATGACAGGCTTCTAAGCTGCTGGGACTCATCCTGATAACTGAACTGCACACCCAGCTCGATCAGACGCTTGATCGCATCCGGACCGGCCTTGACAACCTTCTCGACAACTTCACGATCACAAAGCCCTGCCCCCGCTTCAAGTGTATCTTTTATATGTTTTTTGAAAGAATCCTTGCTGCTTATTACCGAGGCAATTCCGCCCTGGGCATAGTTGGTGTTGCTTTCCGATTGACGTTTCTTGGTAACGATTGCAACCTTGCCATGTTTGGCCATACGCAGGGCAAAGGAAAGCCCGGCGATTCCGGAGCCGATTACCAGAAAATTGAATTTTCTAATCGTTTTGGGCAAAGCGCCTGATCCTTTCCTTCAGGGAATTTTCATCTCCAAGCGGAGAGAATTCTATTTTAATAATATATATATCCGGTTTTTCAAAGCAATTTCTTGGTATCTTGACAGCATCCTTTGCGGTTACCAGAAGCGCATGAATCCCCAGCCTCAGTGAGTTCCGGCGGATCTGCTGCAGATCATCGGCAGTGAACCTGTGATGATCCCGGTAGGTGAAAACAGCCTCAGGCTTAAGCTCCGCCTTTTCCAGAAGATCAATAAAGCTTTGCGGATCGGCAATGGCCGTAACCACACCGGTTTTCATGCCCCTGAGTTCTTCGGCCGGCACATTCGAATCATCGTGATGGAATTTGATTTCATTTATCCTGTATTCGCCTTCAAAAATCGGCAGGCCCCATTGCGTGACTGCTACAGGTGCCCCCTCTTTTTTGCCCAGCTTATGATTGGCCACGATCAGATCGGCATACTTCATGCATGATTTCGGCTCACGAAGATTGCCCGAGGGCAACGGGAATCCGCTTCCAAACGGTTTCCCGATATCTACCATGAGAATATCCAGATCACGCTGAATCCTTAAATGCTGGAAACCGTCATCGAGGATTACTAAATCAAATTTCCCCTGATTCATGGCCATATTGTATGCTTCCAGACGATTCGCGCCATAAGCGATCATGATATCAGGATTACTCTCGGCTATCATCTTTAATTCATCCGGCAGATGCGCAATTCGTTCATCACCCGCTTTGATTATCCCCGATACTCCCCCTGAACCATAACCGCGTGATAATAATAACGGCCTGATATTCATTTGATTGCAAAGTTTCAGCAGATAGATTTCAAACGGCGTTTTGCCGGTGCCCCCGGTGGTCAGGTTACCTACAGAGATGACCGGATGATCAAGCGATACCGATCTGAATATGCCTGTACCGTAAAACGACCTGCGCAGAATCATAAGTAGTCCGTACAGGAACGCCAGGGGCGATAATATCAACCGCAAAGCGAAATGCAATACATTGCCGCTTTTGCGATTGAGATAATCCTGCCAGAATGTTCCTTGCGCAGTATTCATAATCAAGCCCTGAGGATAATCTCCGCGCTTTTCTCGGCCGAACGACCGTATTTTTGGAACAATTCCCGCGGATCAGGAGTGGCAATCTTGCCCTGCAGAGCCTGATCGAAGAAATCATACATCCCGGAACTATCATTGATTTTAAAGGCCATACGCATATGAATCAAGGTATCCGCGATCTCCTCGAAATTTTGCATATTGGGACCGAAACATGTCGGCACGCCCAATGCCACCGGCTCCAATGGATTCTGCCCGCCTTTGTCGACCAGTGAACCGCCCACAAATGCCGTTCTGCTAATAGAATAAAGCTGCATCAACTGGCCCATCTTGTCGGCCAAAATAACATCATAATTCGATGCCTCAGTGGCATCATCAAGACTGCTCCTGAAAACATAGCTCAAATGCGCATCTTTAAGATATGCTTCAACTTCAGCATTTCTTTCCAGATGACGGGGTGCGATAATCAGCTTAAGATCGGAATGCTTTTCTTTAAGCCTGCTGTATTCGCGGATCACTGTTTTCTCTTCACCGCCACGTGTCGAGCCAGCAATTATAAATCTGTCATCGGGGCCGATCCTGAGCATCTTCCGGACCTGATCCGGATCTATCCGGCCGACATTTTTGCGCATCAGATCATATTTTATGTTATGCAGGACATGGCAATTTTCATTTGTTGCGCCGATTTCAAGGATTCGCTGACGATCCCGTTCGGACTGCATCAGGATTGCCTCGAATAACCTCAGCAAAGGTCCGAAAAGCGGTTTGAATGCGCGATACTGCCCGAATGTCCGGTCGGATATGCGGCCATTGACCAGGTACAAATCGACACCGCTTTTCAATGCCTGCCGGATCATATGCGGCCAGAGTTCGGTTTCAATCAAAACCAGTTTGCGTGGCCGAAATTTTTTCAGCGCCCGTTTTACATATCTCTTAAGGTCAAGCGGAGCATAATAGATCTCCGCCTTATCTGCGCATAGTCTCTCGGCCTCGGCCCGTCCCGTTTCGGTCCTGACAGTCAGCACATACCTGCAATTTCTGTTCTGTTCGTTCAGTTCATCCAGTAATGCCGAGGCGATCCTGACCTCGCCAACCGATGAGCAATGAATCCAGATTGATTGTTTTGTATCGGCTGGTTTTCCCGATTCATATTTGCCCAGGGCCTCTGTATATACTCCCCTGGAAAATTTACCACCAAAATAGTAGCGCGGCAGATAAAAAACGGCGGCGGCAAAAAGAATAATCTTATAAAACAGCCAGTACAAAAATCTCAAAAATCTACCTCAAAAATTTATCAGATATCAATCCGGCGGCGTTCCTGTATGCTCCATGAGGTTCCAGCTCGCCGCGGATCCTGGCCAGGAATTCCTTTATCTGCATACGCCTGTGCACATCGGTCAGCAGATTTTCCAGATCGGCGGCAATGCGCCGTGGATTGGCATTATGTTGAATTAATTCGGGAAAAACAACTTCCCCGGCAACCAGATTGGCCAGCGCGATCTGCTTAACTTTCACAAACATTCTGGCAAGAAGATATGTCAGGGTGCTGATGCGATAAACGACTATACCCGGTGTACGGCAGATTGCCGTTTCCAATGTTGCCGTACCGGATGCCACCAGGGCGGCGTCGGAAGCTTCGATAATACGATATTTGTCTTTATGCTGAAGACTGATATATGATTTATAATCATCATCAAGATACTTTTTGTAAGCATCCGTATCAATATCCGGGGCCTTTATGATAATCGCTTTAATGTCATTATGTCTCAATCGCACAAGCTTCAAAGCGTCAAGCATTACCGGCAGATTTTTTTCGATCTCCTGCGTCCGCGACCCGGGCATGAGAACAACAAGCTTCTCTTCCGGAGCCAGATCAACGGCCTCTTTGGGATTGGATAAGGGATCACTCAGCGGTATCAAATCCAGAAGCGGATGGCCGACATATTCAACCTGTGTATCATGCTTTGCGAAGAAATCTTTTTCGAAGGGAAGGATAGATATAAGCATATCGCAATATTTTTTTAATGCCCTGACCCGTTTCTCCTTCCAGGCCCAGACCTGCGGCAAAATGAAGTAAACCACGGGTATGTTCAGTTTATGAGCCGCCTTTGCAAGCTTGAGATTCATGCCGGGATAATCCACCAGTATAACCAGATCCGGCCTGTTTTCGCGAAAGTGTTTTACGCAGTCCTTTTTTACTTTAAGGTAAAAACCTATTTTTCCGGCCACCTCCCAGAAACCCAATGCGGCCAGGTCACGGACACGATAGAGCAGGTCGGCTCCCAGACTTTTCAGGTTTTCTCCTCCAAGGCCAGAGACCAGCAGGTTGTCATTTAATTTCTGAAGTTCTTTTAAAAGTCCGGCGGCATGGATATCACCGGAGGATTCACCTGCCGCTATGAAGATTTTTATGGGGGATGTCATGGGACCAGATTCATTCTCTCCAGGCTTTTCCAGGCCTTCTTTTCGATTTCGCGAGCCACATACAATGCACGATAACCATCCTGGCCGGTTACCGGCGGCTCAACATCGGTGATAACAGCATCAAGAAAGGCGCGCAATTCGGTTTCGAGCATATCATAATCGGAGCTTTGGGGCCTGTTGTGGACTATCTTTTTGCCGGTTTCCCAGTATTCAAATGAGGTCGAGGCGCCCTCCAGGCTGCTGGTATCGAAACGGTCATCAACCAGAGAGAAGCTGTCCACCTGTTTCTGCTTCAGATCGAATGAGAGATAGTTATTGCGCTGGAAAATCCTGATTTTACGCATACCCGCGGGCGAGATTCGTGAGGCAGTCAGATTAGCCACACATCCCGACTTGAAGCTCAAACGGGCATTGGCAATATCCATCTGATTGGAAAGCACCTGCACCGCCGAGACATGAATTTCATCCACCTGCGAATTGGTAAACATCAGGCACAAATCAATATCATGAATCATCAATTCAAGGATAACGGCAACATCCAGGCCGCGGGGATTGAAGGGATTCAGGCGATGAGCCTCGATAAAGACGGGCTTGCCGATTTTGTCTTTCATGGCCTGCACGGCGGGATTGAATCTCTCGATATGACCGACACCGATTTTAAGTTGTTTCTGATTTGCCAGATCGAGAATCTCCCTGGCCTGCCAGCCGAATTCGGCCATCGGTTTTTCCATGAACAAATGACATCCCGCCTCGGTCACTTTCATGCCGACATCATAATGATCATGGGTCGGCACAACCACGCTGACTATATCCGATTTTTCCAGAAGCTGATCAAGCGACTCGGCCGGAAATGCGCCTGTTTCATGGGAAACTCGAGCCGATTTTTCCCGGTCGATATCGTAGAAACCAGCGAAATCGACTGTTTCTATCTTTTGCAGCTTGGCCAGATGAATACGTCCCAGATGACCCACACCGACCAGGCCGACCTTTGGTTTATCATTCATAATAGCATGAAAGATATGACTATGCGGATTAAAAGTCAATCAGACAGTTCTATTGCGATAACATTGTATCGGGAGAGAGAAAAGAGGGATCAGTCCTTTTTGTTTTTCCATTGATCATAGCTGTATTTACCGACAACCACGGTTTTGCCATGCTCGTTGTTCAGCTTCTCGGCCAGAGATTCGAAATCGAATGTTTGCTTGCCCTTCTTCTTTTTCTTGGGAAGACACTTGGCCACATGCAGGACATCATAATTGCAAGCTATATATTCGGCCGCCTGATTCATATCCGAAACATCAGGCCCAATCAGATTTTTGGTCTCGCCTGTATTTGCTATCGCCACCAGCTTATCATCGGATTTATAGCGTTTGAACTGGCTGTCGCGTTCCTGCATATCCTCGCGGCAATCGGAGCACATCGAACCGGGGCTTTCTCTGCGTTTCTTGCATCCTATCACGGCAATCCTGACCATTCGAGTTTTCCCTTTCAAACAAAATCAATAGTGGATTAAATTTATCCACATAAACAATGGCGGCTTGATCTTTGTTCCTGCCGCGATAAAATGGGGATAACTAATATGTATGTGTCCCGACGACAACTTCCTTGCCAAAGTTTTCTTTGACCAGGGTGGCCAGCTGATCGAAATCGATCGGGCACTGGCCGGTCTTTTTGGCCTTGACCATGCATGTGCCCAGATGCAGGATATCGTAATCGCGTTCGATATAGTCCACGATCTCATTCATCAGCTTGATCTTGGGAATATACAGGCCGGGGCAATCTCCGCAATTGCCTAATGCCACCAGATCGATCTCATCATCCTCGGAATATCTTGCGAATTCGCCTTCGCGTTCGTGAATCGCTTTCATACATTTTGCGCAGGCAATGCAAAGCTGATCCTGAACCCGCTTACATCCCAGAATTGCAATCTTCGCCATTTCGGACCTCTTTTGTAAAGTATTAGCAGTTAGTTGCTTATAAGAATTATACGTAATTGAAAGCGAGTCTTCAAGAATAAATGGGGAAAGACCGGCGAAGATTTATTTTATCAGGCCCCGGTCCGATTTTTCGATAAAATCCAGAAGCAGCCTGATCTCATCGGTTTGCTCCAGTTCGGCCCTTATTTTATCGACCGCCTGGGAGGTATTCAGACCAGACTCAAACAGAAAGCGAAAGGCCTGTTTGAGAACCTTGATCTGATCCAGTTTGAAGCCGCGCCTTTTAAGGCCCACTATATTTACACCGCCGACCTCCAGCGGATAGCCGCCGATCACGGCAAAGGGAACTATATCCTGGGTGATACGGAGCCCGCCGCCAATGATTACATGCGCGCCGATCTTGGTAAACTGATGAACGACCGAACCACCCCCTATTATAGCATAATCACCGACAACCACATGCCCGCCCATCTGCACGCAATTGGCCATGATAACATTATCGCCAACGACAGCATCATGGGGAATATGGCAGTAGGCCATCATCATGCAGTTCCTGCCCAGCACAGACTGGCCCGACCAGTCGGTACCGCGATTGAGGGTACAATATTCGCGAATGATTGAATTGGCGCCGATTTTGAGGATTGTTTTTTCGCCCCCGAATTTCAAATCCTGGGGAATGGTTCCGACTGTGGCACAATGAAAGACCTGGACATTCTCCTCCATGCGGGTGCCGGAGGCAATCAATGAGCGCGGGCCGATTTTACATCCGGCGGCGATTTCTACATCATCCTCGATAATGGCATAGGGCCCGACCTCCACTGATGAATCGAGATTTGCCCCGGGGTCGATTATTGCTGTAGGATGAATTTTGGATTCAGCCATATTATCTATCCACGATGGCGGACATAAAGGTCGCCTCGGCGGCCACCTGCCCGTCGACATAAGCCTTGCCCGCAATCTTGCATGTGTTCCTGCGCAGGGCTTTCAGTTCCAGTTCGAATCTGAGCACATCCCCGGGAAGCACCGGTTTTCTGAATTTGGCATGTTCGATTGACATGAAATATACCAGCTTGCTGTCCGGATCATCAAGTGTATGCAAAAGCAGAAAACCGCCCGCCTGTGCCAGCGCCTCTATTATTAAAACTCCCGGCATGATTGGGTGGCCGGGGAAATGGCCCTGAAAGAAGGGCTCATTGATGGTAACATTTTTCTGGGCGATAACTTTCTTGCCCGGCTCCAGGTCGATGATTCGGTCCACCAGAAGGAATGGGTAACGGTGCGGCATGATATTCATGACCGCCACCGAATCAAACATAAAATCCCTGCCCCTGGCTGCAGTACTGGAGAATTTCTCCGACATCTGCTTCTTTTCATGGACAGACTTAATTTTGCGCGCCAGGGCGACATTGGCGGCATGTCCCGAGCGGGCGGCAAGTATATGCCCCTTGATCGGCATACCGATTAACATCAGGTCGCCCAATAAATCTGCCGCTTTATGACGCACCGGCTCATTGTAAAAACGCATCGGTATATCATTCAAGATACCGGTCTTGCCGATAAAGATATCTTCTTTCAGATTGAACTGATTCTTGATCTCATTTTTATGATCCTGATCCAGGTCACTGTCCACGATTACAATCGCGGAATCCAGTGCACCGCCTTTGATTATGCCCTGTTCACGCAGGGTCTGGACCTCGGACAGGAAGCAGAATGTGCGCGCCGGCGCAAATTCATCGACGAATTCCTCCTCCAGGTTCACCAGGGATGTATACTGGGTACCCAGAGCCGGATTTTTGTAGTCTATCAGAAAGGTTATTCTAATTGCTTCAGAGGGAGTCACGACAATATCAATATTGCGATCCGGTTCGGAATATGAAATCGGCTGGTCTATGACAAGGTAGTTCTTTTCGGCATCCTGCTCGACTATCCCGGCTTCGATGATTTTGTCCACGAACGGTTTCATGGAACCATCCATGATCGGAGGCTCAATATTATCCAGCTCAACAACAATGTTGTCTATTTCCATACCTGCTAAAGCCGATAGGACGTGTTCTACGGTATGTACCTTGTATTCGCCCACCCCCAATGTTGTGCCACGGTTGAGGTCAACGACATTTTCCAGCAGTGCGGGAATTTTGGGACATCCGGGAGCATCTGTGCGCTTGAATGTGATGCCTTCATCAATGCCCGCCGGGCAAAAACGGGTAATCGATTCACATCCGGTATGCAGGCCAACACCCCGTAATTCCACTGTTCTGCCGATAGTTCTCTGCTTGCTGATAACACACCTCCAGAATGATCAGGAGTATAATCTATTTTTGCTGATTTGTAAACCGATTTTTGGGGGTTAAAGTGAACGCCGAGAGGATGTTATTTCACATCGGTAAGCTCATGCTCCCAGTCAGTGGTTTTCATGACCTGGGGATCCTCCTCTTTCAATTTGGTAATGAGGATATCTATTTTATGGATGCGCAATATGGAACGAGCCATAAGATACATACTCAGCGCAACCAGAAGGGTATTCAGAGCCATCAAAGGTATAATGAAAAGCAGGTTTTCGGTAAATTCATAGCTTTTGGATGTTGCAATCAAAACAGTTACAACCGAAAACGGCAGGGTAAGGATTGCTATTCCGGTCCTGAGCACAGCCAACGATGTTCGTTTGGCCGCCAGGAGCATGGTAATCCGTCCAATAATCTCTGATTCGTTAGGCTTTTCGCAGCCCTTGAAATTTTTTGCGGGTTTATCCATTGTCATATTTTATCACCACAATCTGTTTTCATTATAATGATATTTAAACGGAAAATGTTTCGCAATGATAAAAAAATCCCTTCATCCTCCGCCAAGGATGAAGGGATTAATGCCCAAAGCCTCCCGAATTACTCTTTCAAAAAGGGAGGTAACCCAGAAAAAGCTCACATGCTTATAAAAGCACTCATATATAATGCAATCATTGTGCCAAAAAACAAATGCTGACAATCGGCTGGCTTAATCCATTATTAGACAATATATTAGACAGGATGACGATAAGCCGGTTATTAAAAATGGGAAATATCCAATAAGCGCAGAATTTGCTTCGATGCAATCACCAAATATGGGATGACTAATGTAAGTTGTTGAATATAAGCGAATTATGAAGCCGTAAGAATTACCGTCGGATTTTTTAATTTCTACGCAATAATAATATTATGTTTCTTTATCTTCGAACGCAAGGTAGCCTCCGGCATCTTGAGATGAGATGCTGCCTGGCGGATAACATAATCGGTCTGTGCCAGAGCCTCCAGAATCTTGCCCCTCTCAAAGGCGTTGATCTGGTCGGCAAGGCCGGCATCATGATCCACCTTGGCCTGGTTGGCTTCATCGGACAGCTTGGAGGCCAGCTCCTCAAGAACCTTATGCGTATCTCCCGGGAATGAAAGCGCCAGCAGATTGATCTCATTGCGTAATTCACGGATATTGCCGGGCCAGTCATAGCCCATAAGTTTGGACCTGAGCTCTTTTGAAGTAAAATCTTTTTCCAGATTTACCTCGAAACCATGCTGCCTCAGGAAATGTGTAATAAGCTCAAAGAGATCATCGCCTCGCTGCGATAAGGGCGGAAGTTCGAATGTCATCACGGCAATACGGAAATAGAGATCCTGCCGGAATGTGCCCTCGCGCACCTCTTCTTCGAGATCACGATTTGTGGCGCAGATCAGCCTGAAATCAACCTCGCGCGGGTTAGGATCGCCTATCCTCATAACTCTCTTATTCTCAAGCACGCCCAGCAGTTTGGCCTGTATAGCAGGCGAGAGTTCGCCGATCTCATTTAAGAATAGCGTTCCCCCATCGGCCGCAACTATGAGGCCATCTTTGTTTTGCACGGCATTTGTGTAGGCCCCTTTGACATGCCCGAACAGCTCGGATTCGGCCAGTTCATGAGGTATCGCGGCGCAGTTGACCGGAATGAAATTTTTGCTCCTTCGTTTGGAGGAATAATGAATATATTTTGCCAGCTGGTCCTTGCCGGTTCCGGTTTCGCCGCCGATTAAGATTGGAATATCTGAATCCTTGATCGAGTCAACCGCTCTCATGATAGCTTTCATGCGACGGTCTGATGTTATGATGCTGATGATTTCGCCCTCTGAGCTGGCGATTTCATAATTGGTTTCCTCGGACTGCTTATGCGATGCACTGTGATTCAGCTCAAAATCAAGCCCCATAGCCGAATACAACTCCCGCGCCATCTGCAGATAATACTGTGACTGGCCGATATTGCCGCGATGAATACGGTAGGCCGAGACATAAGCAAGGGCCAGATCATGGCGTGCATAACTGCCCTTGATCAGGTCGATGGCCGAATAGATCAGGTCCCGCGATTTCTGGTTCTCGCGTCGCAATGAGGCCAGCTCGGCCAGTACTCGTTTGGCCGAACCGGCTTCCAGCTTTTCACCGATCTTTTCGGCAACTTCCAATGCGCTCCGGGCTGCTTTGCGTGCCCCATCGAGGTCATTCTTCTGGAGTAGTATTTCAGCCTTCAATCTCTCTCCCTGAGAAATGAGCGCGGAAGCGGCACTGAGCTTATAGGCATGTTCGAGTGTCTTACTGATTGCCTCGAGCGCCTGATCATAATTGCCCACCTCGTATTCGAGATCGGCCAGGTATTCATTGAAGATACCGTATTCACGGGTCAGGTTATGTTTTTCTATCAATCTCTCGGCTCTATGCAATGATTTGCGGGCAGAATCGAAATTGCCCAGGCGAATTTCCGCATAAGCCAATGATAGATAGGCGCGACACAGGTTGGGGAAATTTTTGATCTCGGCATTTCTTGCGATCGATATGCCGATATGTTCAACCGCCTGATCGTAATCGCCCAGCATACTGGCAATCTGGCCCAGGTTTCCGGTCAGCTTGGCAATTCTGTCGGTCAGGCCGTTTTGACGGGCATATTCCAGGGCTTCATTCAGTACCCGTGCGGCCCGCTCAAAATCGGATTCGATAAAGTTGATCTGGGCCAGGCGGTTTAATGTATCTATGATACCGCCGACATTGCCTGACCTGCGGTAAGAGGCGATAACATCGCCGTATTCCCGTTCAGCCTGCTCGGTTTTACCAAGCGACAGATAGGCCTTGGCTGTTTGCGTCTGGATACGGGCAATCAGATCATTGTCCGTTCCGGAACGAGCCAGCTTATAGGCGGATTGCGCGGCATCCAGGGCAGTACCGTAATCGCCCATCAAATTGAGGATCCGGGCCTTCATTTCCAGGAAACGGGGTGAATTTTCCAGCACTCCGCTGTCCTGAGATTCGGCCTCACGCAGGGCGGCCAATGCGCCCTTGTAGTCGCCTTCCTCAATTGCGGCCCTGATCGAAATAACCGCCTGCTCCGCTAATTCTGTCGCGCTAATTGATTTCATATCTGTTTGCGATAAGCTTATTTCTTCTTATCAAATTTCTTGACCGGTTCGGCCTTTTTGGACCTTTCGGGTTTCTGGTCGGCCTCTTTGTCTCTGGTAAACAGGCTGATCAGATACTGCAAGCCTTTCTTGTAATTGAAAAGCCCATCATCGTCATCATCATTGTCCTGCCAGGGGTGTTCCTCACCACCACCGCCGCCATCCGCCTCATTGTTATGAGCATTTTCGATCGTCGGATCCTGCATCGGACGATCAGAGGCAATCAATGGGACAGAATTGACAGCCAGGAACAGGAGCAGAACAGTGAAAATTAAAATTTTCTTGCAATGCATGGGGCACGCTCCTTGGATATTATAAAACAAAAATTATCAACCCGAAAAATAGACGTAAATACACAAACAGTGATTAATTAAAATTCGGGCGGTTTATAAGGGTGTCGGGGAAAGTCAGTTTTCTAAATCCAATTATATTTATACAACACTGATTTGTCAAGTAAAATCAAGGACTTATGCGCAAGAACCGAAACATACCCGCCGCATTATCACCTCAATTTATACTGTCCCATCGCATTCCGCATAAGTATTATACAACTTATAAACGGCGCAGTTTCTGCGAATCATCGGCTGCAACCCACCTCGAACGCACCGATCAATTCACCGCTGGCATTGTTATCTGCACTACAGGGAGAATCGTTCATAAGTGTAAAATCTCCGGATTCGGGATCACAGAAGCGGGGGTTGCTCCAGATATTGTAGTTTTTATTGAACTCAAAGGCCACACATCCGGTCCAGTCGCCACCCTGATTTCTGTAAAGATTGGATTTCGTGATGGTCATGTTGTTCTGGATATTGCATTCCAGCGCCGCGCCGCCGTTGTTGAAGGCCATAATCGTATTAGTGATCGTATCCGGCCTGTTGCCAAAAAGATATACCGCAGATCCAAGTTTTCCGGAATTGTCATAGAAAGTGCAGTTGTCTATCATCACGCTGGAGTTAAAACCGGCTCCGATCGCCCCGCCTGCACCGGATGAATTGCCGGTAAAGAGGCAGTCCTCAATCTCGAGCACCATATTACCGTACTGAATATAAATTGCACCGCCGAAGCCCTCGCCGATAACGCCGAAATTGTGTTCGAATGAGCAGCCTTTTATAGACGGTGTCACCGGGCCCTCGAATTGATCATTGTCCAGGCCGGATATATAAATAGCGGCTCCATATTCCGCGAAATTTCCTATAAATACACAGTTTTCTATTTTAAGACTGGAAACTATGGCAGCGATTGCCCCGCCGTTTTTATCACCGGAATTGTCCTCGAAAATGCAGTTTCTAATCAGTGGCGAGGCCCGGCGAATATATATCGCACCACCCTCACGTTCAGCGCGAGTAACATACCCGTAACCATTGCGAATGGTAAATCCATCGATAACTGATGAATGCCTCTCGCCGCTGTTGAAAATAAAGGCCCGGTAGTTATCCTCAAATGTGGCGGCAATATCTATAATCGTGTTTTCCGCTCCATTTTGCGAGCGCAATACCAGCGCCTTACCATTGAGATTTATATTGCGATTTCCCGTCCCGCTATAGCTGCCATCGGCGACCATAACAGTATCACCGTCAGAGGCGGCATCGATGGCCTCCTGGATGGTGGCATATTGCAGGGGGACCCGCAAAACGATCGGCTGGTTTTCAGCCACCGGATCGGTCGAATTTTCACTGCAGGCCAGTATGACCGCGATTGAAATGAACAGATACAATGCGAACCGTCTGAACATAGATGCCCTTTTTAGTAAAATCAAATTGACTGAATGCATATATTAAACGGTAAAAATGGCACTGACGTTCAGATAAATATTTATCGTCCAGCGGGCGCATGGCGCTCGTGCCAGGAAAGACAGAGATGCAGGAACGAACGTTTCGGTGCTCTGAAAAGTGAAACGCTCAATATTTTAAAACAATATATGATATAGAATTAGCGCGATATATCGAATTATCTTTCGCCAGGCAGACCGCCTCCGGAGGGATCCTCGATCACGCTTCCGTCGCCATCCACACTTTTGCCGCTACATCCGGCGCCCACGGCCAATATCAACAAAGTTGCCAGTACAAGAAGTAATTTCTTCAATTTACGTTTACCTTTCAAAAATCAATGAAGCTTCAACCAGGCATAAAGGTTACGCAACAAAGGCAATACGCAGCAAACTGTCAATCGTTTAAAAGAAAATTTCTTGACGTTACAGATGAGCGGTTCTATAATCTATTATTCTGTCAGGAGCCGCTATGCATGATTTTTCCATTCGTCCCTTATCCCTGGATGACCGGGGTTGGCTTAAAGATTTTATGATCCGGGCCTGGGGATCGGAAAAAGTGGTTTCGCGCGGAATGGTTCATGAGGCCTGCCGGCTTCCCGGCTTTGCAGCTTATCGCAATGATGATCTAGCCGGCCTGACAACATATAATATTGAATCTGATCAGTGCGAAATCGTGACACTGGACAGCCTGATCGAAAACCAGGGAGTAGGCCGGATGCTGATAGATGCAGTAATGAAGAAGGCGCATGAAAGAGGCTGCGGCAGGCTTTGGCTGATTACCACCAACGATAATACGCACGCCATACGTTATTATCAGAAAAGGGGTTTTGTGATTGCCGGTATTCATATCAATGCGCTGGAGAAATCGCGCAAATTAAAGCCGCAGATTCCTTTGCTCGGAATAGATGGCATCCCGCTCAGGGATGAAATCGAGTTCGAGATGATGCTGGATCAGAAAGGTTAGGGTATAAGCTAATGGCCCGTGAGTCCGAAAAATTCGAATATAGCGTGCAGGAAGACGATGATGAAATGCGGCTCGACCACTATCTTGTAGACGCCCTCAAAGATGTCTCCCGCACACGCATACAGAAGTTGATCAAGGAAGGCGAGATCAGGATCAACGGCCAGAAGGTAAAGTCGAATTACAGGCTCAGGACCGACGACCTGATAACCGGATCGATACCGGATGCCCCCGTTTTCAGGATCGAGGCCGAGGAGCTGCCATTGGATATTGTCTTTGAGGATGATTATCTGCTGGTGATCAATAAGCCGGCCGGCATGGTGGTTCATCCGGCGGTGGGCAACTGGCATGGGACCTTGCTGAACGGGATTTTATATCATGTACAGCAGCAAAATGGCGAAGCCACAAAAAAGCCCGGCCTGATACACAGGCTGGACAAGGACACCTCCGGGCTGATAATGGCCGCCAAGGATGATCAGACTCTGAATTTTATGCAGAACGAGTTGAAAGAGCGCCGTGTAAAGAGGCGCTATCAGGCGATTGTCTGGGGACATCTGAACGAGGAAGAGGGACGGATTGAACTTCCGATCAGCCGATCGCCGGGCGACAGGCGCAAAATGGCGGTTATTGAAAGTAAAACCTCTCGCCAGGCGATCACCAGATATAAACTAATCAGCCGCTACAAGTTTGCGGATCATCTGGATATATCTCTGCAAACCGGCCGCACTCATCAGATCCGCGTGCATCTCTCACACCTGGGTCATCCACTGGTGGGAGATTATGATTATGGCGGCGATGAAAAAATCCTCAGCGGGCTCTTTGATCAGTACCGTAGCGAGGCCCGTGAATTGATTGATATGATCGGACGCCAGGCCCTGCATGCCTATCGGCTCGAATTCAATCATCCGCAAAGTGGACGAATTCACACATTGAAATCCGAACTGCCTGAAGATATGCGGAAATTAATAAAATATCTTCAGGATATTGAATCAAAAATGTAAGCAACATATATGTCTGATGATAATCTAATTTTCGCCGAGGGCTATAAACGAGCCAACTGCTGCAAACCTGTAAAGGATGATTCAATCTGTGGTTATTACAGCTACAATGGTGTCATGATCGTGCATAAAATGGACTGCCCCAACCTTGAAAAGGTCGAGGAGGCGCGTCGAGTGCCCCTCAAATGGAAAGACATCCTTGATAAACCGCCGGAAACCCCGGATGACGATTACACAGAACTTAAAGAAATAGATTTTGAGATCCTGATTCACCATCAGGAATACGGGGTGGACTATTCGCTCAAGGTGGCAAAAATGCTGAACCGGCCCAAACAGGATGTTTTCGACAGCCATTCGAAATTGCGAGAAATGGGCCTTCTGAGCCGTGTGGAAAAACTGATAATCCAGTACCGCAAAGGAATAGTTGATAACAAATGGATCAAGCATCGCAATCACACGTATTATCAACTGACCGACAGGGGGGAATTATATCTCAAATACCATCTGGAAAAAGGCGGCTAAACGGGATCAGGAATTGTATTTATGTGTTATCGATTTTGAAAATAAATCAACGGAATAAGGAGTAAACATGCCGAAAAAATGGATTTCATTGCTTAAAGCATTCTTTTTCCTGCTGATATTTATGCCTGTTATTCAGGCCCGGTCGGCGGAAAATCTTCTCCTGGATGTGCTCGAAGATGAGCTTCAGTTTAATTTTGCCAAGTTGCAAAATGCGGACAGCGCCGAACTTTATTACCTGGCCTATCAGGTGGTGGATGAAAAAGAATATTCACTTGGGGCCGAACTGGGGTCATTGACGGCCGACAATCTGAATCACGGCCGTTACCTGGATATCGATGTGCGGGTCGGATCATACCAGATGGACAATACGCGCGAGATTCCCGGAGGCAGAGGAATGGCCAGCCGAGGCGCGGTACAGCTTCCACTGGGCAATGATCCTGAGGCCGTCAAGATGCGTATCTGGGAGGCCACCGACCGCGAGTATAAATCGGCCCAGGAACGCTATACCAATGTCCTGACCAGCATGGCGGTAAAAGTCGAGGCCGAGGATCAGTCGAATGATTTTTCCAAAGAAGAACCGCGTGTCTATATCGGTGAGGAAGCCGAACTTGAATTCGATAAAGATGTATGGATCGAAAAGCTCAAAAAATACAGCGCAATATTTACAAATCATCCGGAAATAGAAAGATCATCGGTAAGCCTTTCGGCCCGCACGCGCAACAGCTACCTGGTCAATACCGAGGACACAAAAATCCAGGAGGGCCAGAAATATATACGCCTGTATGTTTCCTGTATGAGTACTGCCGATGATGGCATGAACCTGAGGCGTTTCGAAAGCTTCGACGCTTCCGATTTTGCCAGTATGCCGGATGATGATGAGATTATCGGCACGATCAAGAGGCTGATCGATGAGCTGATAGCGCTCAAAAACGCTCCCCTGGCGGAACCGTATTCCGGCCCGGCGATTCTGACCGGACGAGCCAGCGGCGTTTTCTTCCACGAAATATTCGGCCATCGCATGGAGGGCCATCGCCAGAAAAGCGAATCCGAGGGCCAGACATTTACGAAGAAAGTGGGCGAAAGCGTATTACCGGAATTTATCAGCGTCTACAGCGACCCGACCCGTTCACGTTTCGGCGATATAGACCTGCGTGGCTATTACAAATATGACGATCAGGGCGTTGAGGGCCAGCGTATTGCACTGGTTGAAAAGGGCATCTTGAAAAACTTTATGATGTCCCGTACGCCGATCGAGAATTTTCCGCATTCCAATGGTCACGGCAGACGTCATTATGGATTTAATGTGGTCGCCCGTCAATCCAACCTGATCATTGAATCGGAAAAAACCACCGAGTTCGAGAATCTGAAGAAAATGCTTCTCGAGGAATGCCGCAGGCAGGGTAAACCCTATGGCTTGATTTTTGATGATATCTCGGGCGGATTTACATTTACCGGCAGGTATATGCCACAGTCATTCAAGGTGATTCCATTGATTGTTTACAAAGTCTATGTCGACGATGGTCATACTGAATTGATTCGCGGGGTGGATATTGTCGGTACGCCGTTGACCAGCTTTTCCAAGATTATCATGGCCGGTGATGATCCGGATGTTTTCAATGGTACCTGCGGAGCGGAATCGGGATGGGTGCCGGTTTCTGCCGTATCGCCCAGCCTGCTGCTTTCGGAAATTGAAATTGAGCGCAGCCAGAAGGGACAGGATCGTCCCCCGCTGCTGCCCTCGCCCTTAACCAAGCAGCAGTAAGTCCGAGAAAGCCAAGGAGATAAAAAATGAATAGAGTTTTCATCATAATAGCACTTTTAACAATGCTGACAGCCTCGTCGGTGACGCTATATGCGCAGGAGGATCCGGTTATCCGGGGCCTTCAGGATGAAATCGAACGGGCCAAAAACCAGCTCAAACTTGAAGACAATGATCCTCCCTATTTTCTGGCATACCTGGTAAATATGGAAGAAAACAGCCAGATTATCGGCCAGTACGGTTCAATCCTGAAATGTGATCTGGAGAGGGCCAATCAGATGTTTCTCGATCTGCGCGTGGGTGACTACGAATTTGACAATACCAATGTCCTGGCCGGTTTTTTTGGCATAGGTATGAACATGATCAACCTCCCGATTGAACTGGATTACGATATCATCCGCAAATATGCCTGGCTGCAGATCGATGGCGCCTATAAAGACGCAGTCGAGAAGCTGGCCCAGAAAAAAGCAATTTTGCAGTCGCTGATTCCCGATGATACTATCCCCGATCTGGCGCATGCCGAACCGGTGATTAATATTGGCGAGATGGCCAAGCTGCAGGTCGATACGACTTTATGGAAAGAACGGATCAGGGAATTATCGGCCATATTCCTGGACTACCCCCAATTCAAGAGATCATCTGTCAATCTCAATACCAGGACTGAAAACAGGTATGTGATCAATTCCGAGGGCAGCGCAATCCGTCGCGGACGCCATGTACATTATATGTTCATCGATGCCGCGGCACAGGATAAGCAGGGATTGCCGGTTTATATGTATGACCGGATCATTGTTGATGATATAAATGACTTTCCGACCGAATCGGAGCTTACCGCCTGGGTGAGAGAATTTGCCCAAAAGACGGCGCAACTTGTTGAGGCAGAGCAAATCGATAATTATATAGGGCCGGTCATACTGACTCCGCGCGCGGCCACGCAGGTTTTCAGTACATTATTTATAGACAACCTTTCCAATCCTCGCAGGCCCCTGACCGCCGATAATCGCTTCGATTCATATCTGCATAGCGCCAAGCTGGTCAGGAAGGTCGGTTTCCGTGTCTTGCCCGACTTCTTGAGCGTAATCGATGATCCCACGATAGACAGCTACAAGGGCCATAAGCTTCTGGGCCATTATGAATATGATGATAACGGTGTTCCTGCAGAGCAGATCAGCCTGGTCGAAGATGGCCGGCTCAGGAGCTATTACATGAGCCGTGTGCCGACCAAGAAGATGCAGGAGTCCAATGGCCATGGCCGTCTGGAGGAAAGCTCTATCGGGGCAATACAGGTGGTCGGCAAGCCGGGCAATGTTATCCTGCAATCCGAGGAGAGATTGAGTATCGATGAGCTCAAGAACCAGATGATCGAATTTTGCAAATCGCTCGATCTGGAATATGGAATCATAGTGGATCAGCTGAATTATTCGGGAGTCAACAATCCCGATGAAGCCGCCATCTTCTTCTCCCGTCCGGGACAGGAATCGCAGCTTCAGCCGATTCTCAGCGCCTACAAGGTATCTGTCAAGGACGGCAGTATGACACCGGTGCGCGGAATGGAGTTCGAAAATATCAATGAGCGTATTTTGAAGGATATTTTGGCGGTCGGAGATGACCTTGATGTAAACACGATCATGTTTGACCGCAGCTTCAACAACCTGGCCTCGGTAGTGATGCCCTCGATTCTGTTCGAGGAGATGGAAATAACCAAGTCCTCTTCACGCTCCAAAAAGCAGCCGATAGTGCTCAATCCCCTGCAAAGGGACAACTAATTGATACAGATATTCGGGCTGGATTAAATCAGTCCAGCCCGAAAGTATTTCTTATCAGCCTGTTAAAATTGGGAATAAAACGAGGGGTGGATTCTTTATAGCGTTTGAATTTCTGGCCATAGGTTTCATACATCAGCCTGTCCGCGAAATGCACTGTAATCGTAAACACGATCAGCATCAACAGCGCCAGCAGAAAAAGCGCCAGCGAATCCAGGATCAGCGCCACGCCGAACATGGCCGACATCATGCCAAACGATGACGGATTGCGGGTGTACTTAAATACACCGGTAGTTATAAATTTCCGGGCCCGCCTCTTACTCAGAAACAAAAACGATCGTCCCAGCCCGAATGTAAAGAAAATCAGTCCGATCATGGCAATCACCGCCCCGACACCACGGGCCGCCATATCATGGGGCATAAAACTCTCGGGCAAAGATACCAGTTCCTCCAGCCGGTTGGACAGAACTATCATCAAAAACACGAATCCGCCGCATACAAACGGCAGCAGCGGTGTGTACCAGACAACATCCCGGTCACGAAACGGCCTGAGATTACTTGTGGAAAAGTTTTTCTGCATTTACTATATCAATATCCTCGGGCGTAATGCCCGGATCAATGGCTTTAACCACTCGGTTGACTTCCTCCAGGCCGGTTTCGGTCGCTCCGGCTGGGAGATCCAGAACAGTTACATCATCAAGTAGATCTGCTTTCATCGCCTCGGCATCACCGGTCAGGATCAGAATCAGAAGATCGCCGGTCGACCAGTGATTTTTTACAGCCGAGTTGACCTGCTCATTATCGATGGCCGCGATTGATGATCCAAAATTATCCTGAAAACCGGGCAGACCGTAGTACAATTCTTCAACACTGCGGGCCAGTCTCTGCTCGACAGTTTCGATCATGAAGGCATGATGATTTATCTGAAAGCTTTTGGCGACTTCCAGCTGATCCGGCGGGATACCCTCGCTCAGTATCTTATTCATTTCATGCAGAATCATCTTGATCGCAAACTCGGTGTTTTCGGTGCGCGGGTATGTCCAGGCCGAAAAGTACTGCTGCTTAAGTGGAATTAACGGTCGCGGCATTTTGGACCATCCGGCCTGCTGAAAATGAACAGAATAGCTGTAGGCACCGTAGGACAAGCCGCGCTCTGCGCGTACAGTGCGGAACAGCCGGCCAAACATCTCGCGATGCTGCCCGAGATAAGCATTGGCAACCAGTGTTGCATACCAGGCGCTGTCGCCGCGGTCATAATCAACCAGGCGTCCGAGACGAATCTGAGATTGGTCCCGTCCCTGCTTTTCGATTATGATCACCCGCCGACCATCGGGCTGTTTTATTTCCGGCATCGTTGTGATCGGTGCATCACCACCCCGAAACAGGTTCATATCACTCTCATACAATACGGCAAATTCGGGCGAATACATGCCCGCCAGGCCGGCAACGATATTACCGCGCACAAAATGAGTATTGTAAAATTCCCGTGCATCCCGCACAGTCAGGTCCTCGATTGATTCGAACATTCCCTGCGGAGGATGGGCATAGGGATGATTTGCGTATAAATATGCTATCAATGCCTGTTGCGAAAGACTGGCGTCATCACGAACAATACCATTCAGCGAGGCAATTTGCTCGGCCCTTAAAATTTCAGCTTCATCGGCCGAAAATGACGGTTCGAGCAACACCTGTTTCAGGATTTCGTAATACTGATCGAGGTTGACCAGCAGGGTTTTGCCCGTGAATTCTATCAGTTCACGATCCACGCGCACATCCAGCCGTGCGCCGATAAGTTCCAGCTTCTCTTCGAGTTCCTGTGCGGTATAAAGCTTGCTGCCACGTTTCATCAGGTTGGCCGTAAACCACGCCAGCCCTTCTTTGCCGGCCGGATCATCAGCCGAACCGGATTTTACCACCAGATGGAAATATACCACGGGCATATTATCTGCGCTGATCTGGATGAATTGTGCACGAGAGATTTCATCATCCGTTACAGCTTCCTTATCGCCCGAGCAACCAAACAGAAGACCAACCAGGAGCAGCACTATGAATATTCTCTTAGTCATTCTCCACCTCCTGCTCCCTTTCGGCCGGCATAAGCGTAACCACGTTACGATTTGTTGCAATTAGATAATCGGAGGCAGCCTGCCTGAGATGTTCCGATTTGACCTTGTCCAGCATTTCATAGTATTCGAAGATCAACTTATAATCGCCTCCCGCCAGTTCATAGTAACCCAGTGTACCGGCCACTGCGGCGGGACGATCAAGGCGGTAAATCAGGCCTGATTTGAGGCTGTTAACCGCTCTTTTGATCTGATCCGGAGCCACGCCATTCTGCTTCACATCCTCAAATTCATTGTAAATTATACTCAGCACTGAATCGCGGTAGGCGGGATCGGCAAGATCGATCCAGATCGTGAACAGACCGGGATCTTTCATGCCTTCGCAGTCACTTTCAATCTTCTCCACCAGCCCGAGTTGATCCTTGAGTTTTCGTTGCAGCTTGCCACCATCGGAAAACAATATCCGTTCCGCGACCTGCAATGATATCAGCCCGAAGTCATGATAATTGAGATCGGGGATATGATAGCCGATTGCGATTTTGGCCGGTATTTCGGCTGATTTCCATGTCATGTTCATCTTTCGTTCGCGGGTTTGCTTGCGCTCCTGCTTTATGCGTCCGATGGGTGGCAGATGCGAGGGCCAGTCGCCGTAGTATTGCTGGATCAGGTTCAAGGCCTCACGGCTGTCGAAATTTCCGGCAATGAAAATCGTGATATAATTGGGCGAATAAAATACCTCCCGGAAATCATTGGCATCGCGGAAGCTCAGATTTTTTTCTACATCGTTTTCCCATCCAATCACCGGATGTTCATAGGTATGACGGGTGTAGGCCAGTTTCCAGAGCTGTTCCTCCAGGTAGCCATCGGGGCTGTTGGCAACGAATCGTCGCCGTTCCTCGCGAATCGGACCCATTTCGCGGTTAAATGTTTCCGGGGTTAATTGCAGATTTCTGATCCTGTCGGCTTCGATACTGATAATTTCCGGGAGAAACTGAGCCGCCGCATTGACAAAATAGCAGGTATAATCCTGCCCGGTATAGGCATTTTCCTGGGGACCCATATGGGCATAGGCGGCGGCCAGATCGGGATGCTTTTCAGTGCCGCGAAACATGAGATGCTCAAAAACATGGGCCACCCCGGTCGCCCCGGCCCGGAGCTCATCACGCGAGCCGGCGTTGACAAAGGTCTGGTAGGACACAGTCGGAAATGAATGGTCGACATAAGTCAGGATAGTCAGGCCATTATCCAGTACAGTTCTATCCACCTGCAGGTCCAGTTCCTGGGCAGACAGGTTTGCGGTTAACATTATCATTATAAGGGAGAAAATTATGGCAATCCTCATTACACCTCCTTGGATGATGGCATATTACAGGCTGGCTCTCACAAAATCAAGTCTAAAAGAAATCTTGAAAAGAAGCCGAACAGATCTTAAATTAAATCATATCAATAATATGGAGTTATAAACAGGTTTTTTTCAGGCGGAGGAATATGGCCCATAAGTTATCCACCGGACGGAAAGTCGTCTACGGCCTGATCGCGGTCGCAGGCATAATAGTAATACTGGAAACTATCCTGCGATTAGCCGGTATGTTTCCGGCAGATCGGCTTTTCGAGAAAAGAACCTCCTCAGCAAGCTGGCAGGAAAACCTGTTTGCGGGGTTTATGGGAATTCATCAGCCCGATCCGGATCTTTTATGGGTCATGAAACCCAATCTCAATAAATCATTCGTAAACACAAACTCCCACGGCCTGACCGGTCCCGAGGTCGAACATAAAAAACCACCCGGAAAATTCCGGATACTGCTTCTGGGTGATTCCACTCCGCTGGGTATCGGCCTGCCCAACTGGAATAGATCGTTTGTGTGGCAAATCGCCGAAATACTGCGTAATCAGATGAATATGGATGCGGAGATTATCAATGCCTCTACAGCCGGGTATTCATCCTTGCAGGGGCTTAAATATTTCAAGCAGGAGGGCCTGAAATATAATCCCGACCTGGTGCTTATGTATCTCGGCAATAATGATGCCTCTTACAATGGTTACCGCTCAGACTCAGCCTTGATGGCCGAGGCGGAGCAGTTCCTTGGAATAAAGAAAGTGCTGAACAGCTTCAAGACCTACAGGCTTTTAAAATCACTTCTCCTGCCCATAAAATCTGAATTAGCGGATAAAGCACAGGGTCAGCTTGTACTCAGGGTGGATCCGGAGAATTACCGGCGGAATCTTGAGGAGATCATCACAATCTGCCGGGAAAACGAAATAGATATCATACTCAATACAATCCCTGTACCATTAACCTGGCCGCCGGGGGTGGAATTCAAAGTATTTAGAACCGGTCGTGATACTGTGAGCGGGACACTATTTATGCCCGAATTGCAACGTGAAATTCTGTCCGAGAAGAAATCGCTGGCCCTGGACTGGCAGATGTTCCGCAATAACTACGGCAGTTTCGATCCATGGTCATTGAATGTCTTGAAATCGGCCTATACAGACACTGGCGCTGTGGAAGAAAATATCAGGCAATACCATCAATTGCTCGATCAGGAACCCGGCGATTCAAGATACTTGAATAACCTGGGTGTTTTATACTGGAAAAAGCAAGTAACCGACAGCGCTTTGAAATATCTGCGGGACGCATCCGAAATCGAGATTGGTGATGCCCCTATATTATATAACCTGGGCATGGCCCACAGGCAGGCGGGCAATGCCGATTCGGCCGAATATTATCTCAATCGTGCACGCGACAATGACTATAATTCATTGAGGATAAAAAGCGGCTATAACCATATTATTTCAGCCCTGGCCCATGAGCATGAGATCCCTTTTATCGATTTCGTGCAGATTTTTAACCTGGCCGACCGGGAGAAACTGTTTGTCGATCATTGCCATCCCGATCCGACCGGTCATCGCATGCTGGCGGAAAAATTTGCAGAGAAAATTGCGTCAATCACGGAAAAACCTTAAATTAGTATACTATGCCGGCTAATCTGACACCTCAATACAAAGAAGCAGAGGAAAGATTCCGCATGGCCAGTTCCGATGATGAGAAGCTGGCCTGTTTGGAAGAGATGATGCGCCTGATCCCCAAACATAAGGGGACGGAGAAAATGCGCGCCGATATAAAAACGCGCATGTCCAAGATTCGGGCCAGGATGACCTCCGGCAAAACATCAGGCGGTGGCGGCAAGCGCACATCATACATGGATCATATTGAGAAGCATGGCGCGGCGCAGCTGGTCCTTCTGGGGCCGCCCAATACCGGAAAATCGTCACTGATCAAACTGGTAACGAATTCCGAGCCGGAGATTGCTGATTATCCCTTCACGACCCGGATGCCCATGCCGGCCATGATGCCCTATGACACCCTGCAGTTTCAACTGGTCGACATGCCCCCGATTACAACCGACACCTATGACGGCTGGATGTCGAATTTAATCCGTAATGCGGATATGATTTTGATGGTTGTGGATGTTGCTTCCGATGATCTTCTGGAAAGCCTCGAGGATACTCTTAGGGCCATTGCAGAGGCCGGGATCGTGCTGGTGGGCGAAAAAATACCGGAGGAATACGAGGGCTCGGTTTTTTGCAAGAAGACATTGATACTTGCCAATAAAGTCGGTATGGACAACGCGCCGGATAATCTTGAAATCCTGAAGGAATTTTTCGGAAACAAATTCCCCATCCTGCCCATTTCCGTAGAGAAACAACGAAATATTGAACAGTTCAAGAGGCGTGTATTCGAAATACTGGAAATAATCAGGGTTTACACCAAAACTCCGGGCAAGGATGTGGAATACAAGGATCCCATCGTATTGCCGATCGGATCGACTGTAGAGGATGCAGCGATCAGCATCCACAAGGATTTTGCAGAAAAGCTGCAATATGCCAAAGTCTGGGGCGCGGATAAGTTCGATGGCCAGCGGGTCACGAATTCATTTGAACTCAGCGACGGCGATATAATTGAATTTCATATCTGAGACCCTCACCGAAAGGAATCCCTTAAAATGAAAATATTTGTATTAGCTCTGATCGCGGCCTTATATCTTCTCGTACCTGCCGCAAGCGGAGAAAATGACGGACAGTATTATCAGGGCGAAATTATTGCCGAAGGCAAGAAACCAGCCTGGTCGCCCGACGGCCGATTTTTTTCATTCGCGCATGAAAACAGCCTGATCATCTACAACATGGAAAAAGAATCGCAACAGGAAGCGCTTGAACTCAAGATCGCCGAGCATCACTGGATCAATGCCGATTCGCTTCTGGCTGTCGCCTGGCCGGAAAATGTCACCGCCCGTGAGGAGATCATGAAAATCGTGACATACTGGATCATAACATCAGAAGGCGATAAAGACCTGTTCGCCGCGGATAGTTCCATGACTTCAGGCATACCATCATTTCACAGGCCGTTCAGGCTTCCTGATAATAAACTCGCAATAAGAAAAAGCAGTGGATGGGACACCGGCGGATTTGCCTCTACAGATGAGTTTGTGGTATTCGCCCAGGAAAATATCGATGCACAGGGACTTCTTGATAATTATCGTTATTTGTCAGCATCGAATCGTGAGGGTGGCTCGATTCATGTCAAGGATTTCCGTGAAACTGTGCACAAGACAATTGCATTGGGTAAGCCGGTTTCAAATGAAAAACTCTCTCCCAATTATGAATACATCTATGCAATTGTAGATGATTCGGCCCGGATACTGGATTATGATGGGAAACAGCTTGTCAATCTTGCCCAGAATATCGATACATTAATGGCTGCGAATTTCAAGAAAATTTTGGGCGCGGTATGGGGACCATTGTCAAAGGGCGTTTTGTACTACGAAATCTACGAACCGCCTGAGGATTACTACCTGATCAACTACTTTGATCTTGAAACTATGCAGAAATATGCAATTACCCGCGCCGATTATTACGGACGAGAGAATATCTTCCTGTCGCCCGACAGGATGCATGTTCTGGCGCATGTTAACAGGGAGGGAAAGAACTATATAGTCCTCAGCGAATTGAATTTAAACAAAATCCGGGAGTAGCTTTAGGGCCATAAAAGGCTTGACAGCAAAACAGCCGCAGGTTTATTGCATACGGCACTCTTAGAATCATTGAAAACGGAGATTAACAAATGAGGCTTAAACAAATATTTGTATCAGCGATGATTTTTCTTTTTGCGCTGGCTGCTATCCTGCCGGCACAAAACGATAAAACCACTTATGCTACACTGGGTAATGGCATGAAACTGGTGTTGAAAGAGAATCGCTCTACACCGATGATAACATCTGTGGTTTTCATCAATGCCGGGGCCCGTTATGAGAACGAAAAAACAAACGGCATGACTCATCTTCTGGAACATCTCCTTTTCGATGGTACCGAAAACCGCAGCCGCATAGAAATTACTGAAACCATCGATGAATTCGGCGGCTATATCAACGCCTTCACGCGCAAGGACCTGACAGCCTATCTGGTTCTGATGCCTAAGGAATATATTGATACAGGCCTGGCAATTCAGTCCGATCAGCTTTTCAATTCGGTCATACCGGAAAGCGAATTACCCAAGGAACGCAAGGTGGTAATCGAGGAGATACGTAAAGCCAATGATGTTCCATCCAATCTTGTTAACTATTATTTTAATGAAGTGGTGTACGAAGGCACGCCCTATGCCCGTACCGTGCTGGGCACCGAGCAACATATTTCCACAATAGACCGCAACGACATAATTGACTATTACAAGAAGTATTATATCCCCAACAACATGATTGCTCTTCTGATTGGAGATTTCGATACCGATGCCATGATTGCCAAGTTTGATGCATATTTCGGTGATTATGAAAAGATGGATATGCCCAAAATCGACCTGGTTAATTTCATGATTCCAGAGGGAAGAAATTTACGGGAAACGGAAATCTCTACTCAAAACTATCATATCGATCTGGCATTCCCGGGTCCGCATTATACCGACCACGATTACTATCCGTACTATATGCTGGTTGAGTATCTTTCATCGGGTGAGACATCCCCTTTCACCAAAAATATTGTCGACAAGGGCATGACCTCCTCGGTTTCGGCCTATCTCGAAACACAACAGGATTTTTCGATGATGCATATATCAGCGGTTACCGATTCGCGCGAGAATGCTCAGGCGGTGATTTGGGAAATCGAGAGAATCCTATCTGAGCCGGATTTGATTACGCCCGGATTCAAGGCATTTAACGGCCTGTTGGTTTCCAAAAAAACACAGGAGATATACCTGCGTGAGAAACTTCATTATTACGGCTTCATCATTGCGCCCATGATGGTAACCACCGGCTATGAATTTGTGGAAACGCTGGTCGACAGCCTGGAACAGGTCGAGCCATCCGAAATAGCGGCATTGTCTGAGAAGTATTTCACGCCCATGCGGTATATCGGCACTCTGGTCTCGCCGGAGGAAGAAACCTCCAAAGAGCTGTTGACAGTCAATTTCAACGATAGGCGCAAGCTCACACTCGAAAACGGCCTGGAAGTGATTATAGATCAGAGCCCCGATTCGCGTGTTTTCGCAGTAAACATATTCGGCAAGAACCGTGCGGCTATGGAACCTCCCGGCAAAGATGGTATTACGGACTTTTTGAACCGCATGCTGGAAAAAGGCACTGAGAATCTGGACAAGGAAGCGCTGGCCGAGGAACTGTCGAATATCGGCGCCAATCTGACATTGACCGATAATCCCTATATCCCCTATGATGACCGCTATACCTCTCGCCAATATTCGTTTATCAAGTTCGAGACGATCGATGAATTCGCCCCCGATGGACTCGCTCTTCTGGCTGATATGGTAATCAATCCGGCCCTGGATTCGACAGAGGTTGATGCTGTCAAACGCGAGATGGCGGCGGCATTGGGCATGGCTTCGGCTTCAACATACCAGAATGCCCGCAACGGTTTCTACCAGGCCATGTTCGGCAAAGACCATCCCTTTTCCAAAATCCCGCTCGGGTCGCACCGGACGGTTATGGGCATAACCGCCAGGGATCTGGAAGCATACCACAAGAGATGCTATGCTCCCAATAATATGATCATGACTATCTGCTCCAATCTCGATTCTGATTGGGTACTGGATAAGGTCAAAGAGACTTTTGGCCAGATGCAGAAGGTATCGCTGGGCAATATTGTCATCGATCCGCCCTCTGATCCGGAGGGCGTTGTTGCGGTCAATGTGCCTATGGACAAGGAGCAGGTTTATATTTATCTGGGAGCCCCGACAATCGGCATAGATGATCCCGATTTCGCCGCTCTGGATGTTGCCACCGAGATTCTGTCCTCACGGCTGGCGCTCGAGCTTCGTGAGGTCCAGGGGCTGGCCTATTCGGTCGGGGCGGGCCTTTCGACGGCAAAGGATTTCGGGTGGTTTCTGGTGACTATGGGTACCGGCAATGAAAATTATCAAACCGCCTATAATGGCATCCTGGCGGAAATTGGCAAAATCCAGAGTTCGCCTGTTACCGAGGAGGAACTGCGTAAGGCCAAAAACTCGATCAGAGGATCATATCTTACAGCCCGTCTTTCCCGTATAAATCAGGCTTATTATATGACCCTGTATGAGTTCTGGAACATGGGCTATGACTACGGTCAGGAGTATATGAATAAGATCCAGCAGGTGACAATCGAAGATGTTCAGCGAGTTACTTCCGAGCAATTACCATCGGAAAGCTATTTCCTTTCGACCGTAGGACTGTAAAAGGATTTTTGGCCGATGCTTGAATGGCTGATACAGATTGATACACAGCTGATGTACTTTTTTAATGTCAGCCTGGCAAATCCCGTTTTCGACTTTATCATGCCGATCATTACGCATGAATGGTTCGTGCGGTCATTTCTACTCAGCCTGGCTTTGATTGCGTTGATCTTTGGTGGGAAATATGGCCGGGTTACATTTGTACTGCTTATTCTTGCAGTAATTTTTACCGATCAGATATCTTCCCAGCTGATTAAGCCGGCTGTTGGACGGCTCAGACCGTGCAAAGTCCACGAATGGGTTCATCTGCTGGTAAACTGTTCCAGCGGCAAATCATTTCCCTCCTCGCACGCCGCCAACAGTTTCGGACAGGCGGCAATATGGGTCTGGCGTTACCCTAAATATAAGTGGTTCTTCATTGTAGCGGCAATTCTAATTTCCTATTCACGTATAGCCTGCGGAGTCCATTATCCATTCGATGTGATAGTCGGTGCGGCGGTGGGAACTTCCTGTGCCATCATTGTAATACTCTTTGTAAAACTTTTGAAGGAGCTTAAATTCCGGCGAGAAAAGCGCTTGACAATGCCGGATAATTATTTATAATTTCCTGCCGAAAGAATTAGATATATATCGTATAAATATACGATTACTCCTGCTTAGCTCAGTTGGTAGAGCAGGTGGCTGTTAACCACCGGGTCGCAGGTTCGAGTCCTGCAGCAGGAGCCAAAATTATAACCGCCAACTCTGGCGGTTTTTATTTAACGAGAAACCCCGACGGGACAACCGGTCGGGGTTCCGTCGTTTCTGTTTGAGTGACGCGGGGTTACGCTGTTCGGTACATCTTCCCTGATTCTCCATTCCGAGACGTTCCTTCCGGGGTGAGAAACGAACCGGACCTTTTGCGTTCGATGTCCGCAACGGAAACCGCATCGTTGAAGTCAACGACGGCACCTATTCGGCGCAGACCAACCTGCAGGTCAACGATCCGCTGGTGATCACCCGCA
>CAZVLB010000016.1:0-107892 GCA_964627935.1 uncultured Ignavibacteria bacterium | reverse complement strand
GAATTGTGACCTGACACTCTAAGCACGAATGTCGGGTTTCTCATTGCGCTTCGCTCCATTCGGAACCGCGACCTACAACTGAATATCCAACTACTTAAGCCCGCGTATGGTTTTGTGAAAATAAAAAAGCTCTCCGGGTGGGGGAGAGCTTTTTTAGCTTCTTCAGTGAAGACTCTATTATTTAATCAAAATAATAGTTTATTTCATTCTGCGGCGGGCAAACAGGCCGCTGCCCAGAAGACCGAGACCCAGAAGAGCCAGTGTGCCCGGCTCGGGGATCGGGTTCATCTCGAAGTTTCCGACCAGTTTGTCGTTACCGCAGGCAATTGTCTGATGGATGCCAACATTCATCATGCCACCGAAAAGACCGTAATTGGCGAAATATGATTTGCTGATCGCCATTTCCATCACATAGGTATCGCCGGCAATAGTTTCCATTAAGCCTTCATGCTGATAACCCATAGCATCGCCCAGATAGGCACTGTTTGCAATATCAATATCAAAACCGCCGACGGCATTGACGATAGCCGGGCTGTGATGATAACCATTGGGAACATCCGGGATACCAAATGGATCGGATGTGATCTCATATACGCCACCATCCTCAAAATCAATACCGAATTCGGTACCGTTGATATTGAAGAAGAAATCTCCAACAGCGTAATTAAAACCGCCATAATTTGTGCCCATATAGCCGAATGAGGCTGTCACGGCAAAATAAAGAGCGGACTCATCCATGGCAAACTTGATACCTTCAAAGTCAAAAAGCTCACCATCGGTACCGCCCGGTGAGGGTGTATTGGGGGGCAGATTGGGATAGCTGATCGGAGACCAGTCGTTATTGAAATCGAAGATTTCCTGATCGAAGAGGTCGCCCGCATACTGCCATTCAATGGCCATAGCATTTGCGGCAAATCCAAAAACCAGAACCATTGCGAAGATTAATGCTTTTTTCATTTCGTCTCCTCCGAAAGTTGTATTTCATTATTCTAACCTATTATGTTGCAAAGAATATGCCGAACATGGTGTTTTTGTGCTTTAGGCTCAGCTTTTTTGTGATTGTCATTCAACAACTTACACGGCATAATACGGGATATATTTTGTCGCGTATAGGTGCTGGTTTTAAAGTGTCCAGTATATCGACACCTAATGCAGGAAGATTTGTCCATAATTGCATCTATTTTATTGGTATATAACGTCTTAAGTGTTTTTTGAATTATTGTCGGATATGGCAACAAAAAAGCCCCTTGCAAAAGGGGCTTTTCTAATGAAAATTTTCAAATTCGGTCTACTTTTTCTCTTTTACCGGCTGTCTGGTAAATTTGAAAGCGGGGTAAATATTGGTTTTGGCGTCCGGCAAAACGCCCATGAGATGGTTCGAAGGCGGGAAGAATGTCGTATCGACGATGACATCCTCCAGCGCGACGCCTTTTTCGCCTGTGTAATAGAGCCAGGCGATTGTGCCCGAACCGGGATCGATATATTTCAGGGGCGGAGTCATGGAGGCCAGAATACCCAGGTTAAAAATCTGCTTGCTTGTATCTGGATTGGGTATTTTGGCGGCGCAGAATTCCGCCCGTGAGCCCTCAAATGAGACCGAATCGTAATACATCTTCTTTTCGCCGGCGGTGATTAAAAACGGAAATGATGCGGCCGCGATCGGCTCATCATTGGTCAGAAGAATCTCGATTTCAAAATGCGAGGCTTTATCGGTCGGCCTGACAATAACTTCGCAAAGGTTATCCTTTGATACCTGCTTGGTTTTTTCTCCGGCGATCGCCAGGGCAGAAATCAGTAGCAGCGCGGCTGTAAAAAATATGACTGCCTGTTTGAGTTTCACCGTTTCCTCCTTAAATTTATGATAATTGCTCAATCTTTTCCGCGGCCATTTCGCTGGCCTTCTGTTCGGGGAATACTTCTATCTGTCTCTGGTAATAATGGCGGGCCGAATCGGGCATATTGAGCTCATTCTCATAGATTGCCCCGATTCGCAGGTAAGCGTCGCTGGCTACACGATAACCGCTGAAGTCCTCGGCCAGCTTCGTGATCTCGCGGATTGCGGCGTTCCAGTCCTCGACAGAGAGATACAGGCGCGCCAGGTACTCCTGGGCGGCTGCGCCGAGATCATCTTTTTTGTATGTTTCGCGCATATTTTTGAAGAATTCCTCTGCCTTATTATACCATTGATCCCGTAATTGTTTCTTGTCCTGCTTCTCGAAAAATTTGGGCAGGTAGACATAGGTTTCAAAGGCCAGGGGCGTTTCCGGGTATTTTTCCACAATAGCTGTGTAATTGTCCAGCGCTCGCTGATAGTCCTTTTCATCCTCATAGGAGATTGCAATCAGGCGATAGGCCTGGGGATGGCTGCGCCAGGCATACTCATGTTTCTCGATCAGCATCCTGAGAGTCTCACGGGCCTCCTCGAACTGCTTCTCCAGAAGATATGCCTCGCCCAGTTTCATGAGCGTCATGGGGGTAAACGAGCTGTCCTGCGGATAATCCAGGGCCCTATTGTAATATTCAATCGCCTTTTCAGCATTGCCTATATCCTGGAAATAGGTGTCGCCGATCATGATAACAGCCGGCTGACGGATATTTCCGGCACTGTCGGTGACGTTTAAAAGCAGGTCAATTGCGCTCTGGGGCCGTTTGGTGGTGCGATAAACATTGGCCAGATGACGGGTTGCAACCATGGCGATACTGGTCTGCGGATATTCGTTGAGTATATTGCCGTAATATTCCTCGGCCATATTTGTATATTTGTCGGCCTTTTCTTCCTTTTCCAGCGCGGTGAAATATTGTACCAGTTCAATCGGAAGCTTGAGGATCTCGGTCGAGGGCTGCCCCTGGGAATTCACCGGCGGGTCGAATTTGTCAATAAGCTTGAGGTAGATATCCTCAACGGCCGGGATATTATCACGGCTGATATATAATTCTGCCAGCCCGAGCCAGGCCAGCTTGAGCTGCAGATAATTTTTTGGAAATCTTTCCTCGAATTTTTCCAGGGCCGTTATAGCCGCGATTGTATCATTGGCCAGAAGCTCCAACTGCCCGATTTGCAATAATGACTGCCCGGACAGGCCCGCCGCCACTTTATCATCCTCGGTCAGGCTGTCTTTTTCGGCCAGGTTGGTAAAATTATCGTAGTAGTAATCAAGAACCTTCTGATATTCCGAGATAACCTGATCGATCGATTCCTCGGTTGCCAGCTCCGGTTTGATTCCCAGAACCTGCTCTTCCTTTTCAATGGCCTGGCTGTGCAGTTGTTCGAGCTTGTAGACATGAGCCTGCCCGGATTCCGAGCCGCATGCTGTGATCATGAAGGCAAGTAATGATATTACAATGAGATATAAACTTGTTTTCATAATGTTATCTTCTTTTATCGGTTTATGATTGAGTAAATTTACACGCTTCTATTTAATAAAAATGTGTAATTTAAACAACTGTTTTTAATTATGTCCAAAATAATATTGTTTTGTAAAAACTGATTTATTCTGCCTTTCAAAAGCCTTATCATTAGGCCGTTATGCCGGCTTATACAATCAAAACCAGAAAGCCGTTCGATTTTGACCTGTCCTTGAAGTATTATGCCCGTTCCAGGTTCGAGGCTGTGGATCTGGTCTCGGGCGGAAATTATTACCGGGCAATTCCGGTTAATGAAAGGATATTGCCTGCGAAGGTGCACAAAACCAGGTCCGGCAATATCAAATTTAAAACATCTGAAGAGAATCTAAGCGAAACAGATAAAAGTGTCATCGAAACCCATCTGTCCCACATTTTCCGTTGCCCTTATGACATGGGGCCTTTTTACAGGATGGCAGAAAGTGACAAAATTCTGCGTGAACTTACAAGGGAATACTGTGGTCTGAAAAACCTGCAAACTGTTGATCCCTATGAGATTCTGGTCTGGGCAATCCTGGGCCAGCAAATCAGCCTGCCTTTCGCATATTCGCTCAAGATGGCTCTGGTACGAAAATACGGTATGACCCATGAGTACGGCGGCGTGGCTGTATACCGTTTTCCAGGACCGGAGATATTGGCCGAGAGCCAAAAAGACGACCTGCGGGCCCTGAAAATTTCCGGCAACAAGGCGGAATATATTATCGGCCTTTCGAAAATGATCTGTGACGGCAAGATTGATCTTGACAGCCTGCCCAAAAATGATGATAAATCTTTACGGGAAATTTTGCTATCGATAAGAGGGGTGGGGGCCTGGACCTGCGAGTATGTGATGCTCCGGTCACTGGGCCGTGATGATGCCTGCCCGGCAGGGGATGCCGGTTTGCGCAGGGCGTTAGCGATTTTTTATGGGCTCGATAAAAAAGCCGGTGAAGCGAAAATAAATGAATTCATGAAACGTTTTTCTCCGTATAGGGGACTATCAACATATTATCTCTGGTTCGCGCTCATGAACCATGGTCAAAAAAGGAAGACGATATGAATAAAATCTATTTCACAAAAATCGACACGCCTTATAAAAATTTGTTTTTGGCCATGTCGGATAAGGGTGTGGTTAAAATCACATTCGGCAATGACAGCAAGGCCCGCCTGTTTTCATGGCTGGAGGATAATTTTCCCGGCTATATGTACGAGAAAAACGACAGCAGGACGAAAAACTACGCTAATCAGATCAAGAAGTATATCGATGGGAAAACCAGGAAGCTGGATATAACTGTGGATTTGAAGGTTGATGGTTTTCATGGAAAGGTACTCAAAGCGCTGAAAAGAATTCCATATGGCAAAGTCATAACCTATGGTGAACTTGCGGCCAGGGCCGGCAATCCGCGTGCGGCCCGTGCAGCCGGAACCGCCTGCGGGAGAAACCCGATACCGTTTGTAATTCCGTGCCATCGGGTGATTGCCTCCAACGGCAGGCTGGGGGGCTATGGGGGAGGGGAACGCCTCAAAAAGAAACTTCTGGAAAATGAAGGCGTATTCGATCTGAAAGACTGATTATCAATATAGAATGAATTGAAAGGACAGCACATGGATCCGCGAATTGAGAAGCTGGCCGATGTTATGGTCAACTATGCATTGAGACTGAAAGAGGGGGACTGGGTCAAGATTCAGGGCATTTATGCCGCCATGCCCCTGGTGAAAGCATTTTACCGCAAAGCAATCGAAGCCGGGGCCAATCCTTATTACCAGGTTTTGAGCGATGATCTGGAAGAGATTTTCTTTAAATACGGCTCCGATGATCAGCTTAAGTTTATTTCCGATATCAATCGTATCGAGATGGACAGGCTGGATGCGTTGTTTGCCATTATGGCGCGTGATAATACCAGATACTTGAGCGATGTCGACCCGGCCCGTCAATCGATTGCCGAGGCGGCCCGTCGCGACCTGTTTATAAAATTCATGGAACGTTCCGCAAAAAATGAACTGAACTGGGTGGGCACAATGTATCCCACGTTATCAGCCGCGCAGGATGCCGATATGTCATTGAGCCAGTATGAGGATTTTGTGTTCGAAGCGGGCCATCTGAATGATGATGATCCCGTGGCGCATTGGAAAGCGGTATCAGAGAGACAGGCCAGACAATGCGAATACATGGAGCAGTTCAAGGAAATTCATGTTAAGGCCAGAAACACCGATCTGAAGCTCAAGGTTGAAGGACGCAAATGGGTCAATTGCGATGGCCGGCAGAATTTCCCGGATGGCGAGATCTTTACCGCGCCGCTTGAGGATGCTGTCAATGGCCATATAACATATTCATTTCCGGCTGTGCACCGTGGACGCGAAGTTACCAATGTCCGCCTGGAATTCAAGAACGGCAAATGTGTAAAGGCCACTGCCGATAAGAATCTTGATTATCTCGAAAAAGCCATCGATACAGATGAGGGCGGACGGACATTGGGCGAGTTTGCGATTGGTACGAATTACAATATTCAGCAGTATACCCGCAATACACTTTTCGACGAAAAGATTGGCGGCACGATTCATCTGGCACTGGGCGCTGCCCCTCCTGAATCGGGCGGTAAAAACAAATCCGGCATTCACTGGGATATGGTATGCGATATGCGCAATGGCGGAGAGATGTCTGCCGATGGCGAGTTGATTTACAAAGATGGCAATTTTGTCAGGGAATTTTAGCTGATATGAAGCAAGGCGCAGGTGGTTTGCCCGCGCCTTTTGTTTTTTTATCTTCAGTCTTTAAGTGAGCTTTTTATCACAGATAAATTGGGGACCGGCACGGGCACAGAATTTCCTGTCCTGGGATCGATTGTCAACCTGTAGGAAAAGCCGCGATTGCCCTGGTCATACATCTCTTTCCAGCCTTTTACCAGATAGGGGCAGGCATCATTGATGCAGACCAGGAGATCATGATCCCAGGTAGTCATGGGGTTATCGGTAATTCCCCATGTATGAAGTTTGCTTCCACAGTATGGACATTTGCGGTTTTCGATCATATCCTCACGATAATCTTTAAGATCGATCGATTGGGTTTCAATGTTGTCGCTTTCCGGACGGGGTCTTTCTTTTCCGCTGCGGTTTTTGCCGATCTTTTGGGCATATACGGCAAAAATCGGATCACTGGGAAAACCGCTATCGGCATATTTGTCGTCCCTGGGACGAGGTTTGCCCATGGATATAAATACCTGCGGAACATGGAACAGGTTTGTCTGCTTGAAATAGGCCCGTATAAACTCAACCCGCTCATCATCAGTCATAAGATCCCAGATTTTGATCGATTTAGTTGAAAATGTCCGGTTGGAAAATATTACCAGATGCAAGCCGCCCGGCCTTAGTACGCGTGCCACCTCATCGAATATCTTTTTCGGTTCCGTAAGATACTGGATCGATACCGTATTTATTACCGCGTCAAACTGGTTATCATCGAATGGCAGTTCGGGGTTGCGGTTCAGGTCATGGATTATTCTCTGATCAAGAGCCTTATTATGTTCAAGCTCCTCTTCATTCAGGCCCAGGCCGATTACGACATCGGGGTGAAGATCCTCCGGGATATGTGAATCGATACTGGCCATCAAGTCGAGAATCGCCGGATGATCTTCTATGATCAATTCACCGATCAGTTTTTTTACTGTTTTCAATGCTTCGCTGTCGAGATGTTGAATGATTCTTTTGCGTGAATAAAATTCTGTATCATCGCTTTCATCCTCGCGCGAGAAAGCATCCGGCATTTTCAACAGGTGAGCATAAGTTGATTTTGGATCATGGATAGAATTTTTATTGCTCATTTCATACACTCCTTCAGCCGCCCTTTTTTGCAAAAGGGAGTAAAAATCTAAGATGTTTGTTCCGCTTGATAAAACAGATTTGTGGAGTGTTTGTTCTAATAAAAGGTGAGCATGGAGAGTGGCCGGTTTAAAGCTAATAAAGCCGATAATTCATTAATTTTAAGAGAAAATACCTAAAAAACCGCCAAAGGCGCCGGTATATAGCATGTGTCCCTGTAAAACATGCGGTTGCTCATCAGAAGTTCGGTTTCTGTAATCCTGAATTTGCTTTGCAGGGCGAATCTTAAAAGCTCTGAATTATTGCCGGATATCCAGAAAATCAGTTTTTCGGAATCATTGGCACGGGCATTGTTAATCGATTCGATTAGAAGTGGAATCAAATACCTGGGACTGCGTGCGCATACCGGCCCGATAATCATATTCCTGAAAAGCAGGGAATAGCCGATCAGTTTCCGGCCCTGATAATAGATATTGCCCTTAACATTTTCGCTGTCGAGCCAGAATTTATGATCCTCCGGGCGATAGACACCGCGGTTGGGTTTGTCCAGCTTGTTTAGTATCTCGATCTGTTCGTAATCCTCGATCGGCACGGCTCGCAACTTTATTTCATTTTTGATTTTAGTCAAACGCTTTTTCTTTGGTTTGTCCCATTGGAAACAGGGCAAAGTCTGGATCGGTGGCATGCCGAATGATGTATACAATGCAATTGCCATGGGATTGTATGCGAATGTGCAAAGTGAAAAAGTATCGACTTCATCTGACTCGCCAATCTTGAGTGTCTTTTTGATCAGCCGTTTGCCGATTCGTTTGCCCTGGAACTGCGGATCAACATGCAGGTTGGCGAGGTACCATTGATTGTCGCGCACAAAGGCGCAGCCATAACCGACCATACGATTACCGGAAAATGCGCCGTAGGAACCATCCGGATCAGAATTCATAAAATGCACAATCATCGGGTTTCTTCTGTGCGTCTTTTTATAAGGAAAAGGCTCGAGGTTGTTTCGTTGGCGCAGGTCATTGACCGCCCGCATGATCAGCCGTTCGGCCTTAATGACATCTTCCAGCTTGAGTTTTCTGATGCTTATAGCCATAGTTTCCTCCACAGACGCTCCAGCGATGGGCGTACAAAAACTGATCCCGCCGATATTTTTTTTTAAAAAGCCGATGTTTTTGGCAAAAATCAAGTATAAATCAATAATGGGTCCGAAAGCCCTAATTATGGGACTTTTTATGGATTCTCGCTGGAAGTTTTTATTGACTAATATTATAAGTCCGGTAAATTGTATTTTCTTAAGGCGGAAATGCGGTAAGTGTGATGCTTAACAAAAATGTATTGATATTGAATCAGAATTATGAGCCGCTGACCGTCTGTTCAGTGAAGCGAGCTCTGATAATGATGATTCTGGGAAAGGTGGAGATGATCGAAACCTTGGATGGTTTCTGTGTCAACTCGGTGGATCAGCAGTTTCGTGTGCCCTCGGTGGTGCGTTTGGGTATTTATGTCAAGGTGCCCCGTAAACGTATATTCCTTTCGCGCAAGAATGTTATCAAGCGCGATAGTCATAAATGCATGTATTGCGGCCGCAGTGAGGGTTCCATGACGGTGGATCATGTTGTGCCGCGTAAAATGGGCGGTAAGGACACCTGGGAAAACCTGGTTTGCGCCTGTACCAAATGCAATAACCTGAAAGGGGACAGAACCCCGGAGCAGGCCAATATGAAGTTGATTAAAAAGCCCAAAAAGCCCAATCATATAATGTTTATTCAGAGATTCATCGGCGTTTCCGACGACAACTGGAAGCCCTACCTGTTTATGGAGGATGTTAAGTAGATGGCTCAGAAGGTTATTTTATCCGGCATGCAGCCCACCGGCTCATTGCACCTGGGGAATTATGAGGGCGCGCTCAAGAACTGGGTCAGTCTTCAGGATGAATACGATATGTACTGCTGCATTGTCGATTGGCACTCGCTCACATCGTTATATGACAAAACCGAGGTTTTAAACGAGCAGATCTTCCAGATGGCTGTCGATTTTGTAGCGGCCGGGCTCGATCCGGAAAAATGCGCCATTTTTGTGCAGTCACAGGTCAAGGAGCATTCCGAGCTTCATCTGCTGTTTTCGATGATAGTACCGATTCCGTGGCTGGAAAGAGTGCCGTCATATAAAGAGAAATCGCAGAAGATGGGTCTGGATTCTTATGGTTTTCTGGGCTACCCGCTTTTGCAGGCGGCCGATATTCTGCTTTATCGTGCCAATGCCGTGCCTGTGGGCAAGGATCAGCTGCCGCATATAGAGCTGACTCGTGAGGTGGCCCGTCGCTTTAATGGGCTTTATGGAGAGGTATTTCCGGAGCCGCAGGATATGCTGACAAAATTTGCCGCAGTGCCGGGAGTCGATGGCCAGCGTATGAGCAAATCTTACGGTAATCATATCTGCCTGGCCGACACGCCTGAGGAAACCGCCAAAAAAGTTTCGCAGATGTTTACCGATCCGCAGAAGATCAGACTTAAGGACCCGGGCCGTCCGGAGATATGTCCGGTTTACACGCTGCATCAGATTTACACCGACAGCGGCCTGGATGAGATCGCTGAAAAGTGCCGCAATGGTGAGCTGGGATGTGTGGCCGACAAGAAACACCTGGCGGATAGCATAAATAATAAACTGGCACCCATTCGGGAAAAGGCGGCCGAACTGAAGGCCTCGCCGGATACTGTCTGGGATATTCTTAAAAAGGGCGCCGATAAAGCAAGGGCAAGGGCCGAGGAAACCATGGAAATGGTTCGCAAAGCGATGAGGTTGATTGCATGACCACAGAAGAGCTATTACATATAAATCCATATTCAGGCGAGTTCGAGCCCTCTTATGAAGTCAAACTGGACAAATTCGAGGGGCCGCTCGATTTGCTTCTATACCTGATCAAAAAGGATGAGATCGACATCTATGATATTCCTATTGCCAGGATAACACGGCAGTATCTCGAATATGTGGAATTGATGAAGATGCTCAACCTGGATATCGCCGGTGAGTTCATCCTGATGGCGGCCACATTGATAAATATCAAGTCGCGTATGCTTCTTCCCAGGCCGGAGGAGGATGATTCCGAGGATCCGCGTGAAGCATTGATTATGGCTCTTCTGGAGTACGAGAAATTCAAGAAAGCGGCGGGTGTGCTTCAGGAAAAAGAGGCCATCGAACGGCAGTTCCTTCGTCATCAGGATTTTACCTGGCTGGATCTGTCGCCGGAGGAAAGCTTCTCTCTCGAGGCCACCATATTCGATCTCGTGAAAGCATTCAAGGATGCTTTGGAGGGCCTTGAGCGGGATACGTACCATACGGTCAGTGCGGAAGAGATATCACTGGAAGAGAGAATCGAGGTGATCGAGAGTATCCTCACGCGCCGGGAATATGCACGTTTCACGGATCTCTATACTGACCGACCGGAGCGGATAGTAATCATCGTAACATTCCTGGCGATACTTGAGATGATTAAGCTGAACCGCCTGGTATTGCGCCAGGCTGCACCATTTGGAGAGATAAGGATTTACCTGAATAAAAATGTCTGAGGAAATTGCTGAAAGAATGATGTTTGCCGAGGCCTTGCTGTTTGCATCCTCGGAACCGGTTAGTTATCAGAAGATATCGAAATTTCTGGGCAAGCTGACAAAAGCCGAGGTGGCCGAGGTAATCGAGCGCCTGAATGAGAAATATACCGAGGGCGGTCATGTTTTCCGCATTCGTGAAATTGCCGAGGGCTACCAGTTTTGCCTGCAGCCCAATATGACCTCAGCGGTTGAGAAATTTTTGAAACGCCAGAGAGAAAGACGATTAACGCAGGCCGGGCTGGAAACGCTTGCAGTGATTGCATATAAACAGCCCGTGACCAAGGGTGAAATCGAACATATTCGCGGGGTTGGCGCCGACGGTACATTGAACACGCTATTGGAACGCAAGCTGGTTACTATTGTTGGCCGTTCCGAAAAAGTCGGGCATCCATTATTATATGGAACCACGAAAACCTTCCTCGAATACTTCGGCTTGAAGGATATAAAAGAGCTTCCGCGTCTGGAGGAATTCGCCGAGGCCTATAAGCCCAAAAAAGGAACCTCGCAGCAGGAGCTTTTGCTGGACAGGGAAAAAGCCGATGAAGATATTGAGGAGGATGATGATACCGTCCCGGCAAAAACGAAACTGAAATTTGTGTTAGGACATCCGGAGGAGGAAGAGCCAGAGGAAGAAGATTCCCGGGAGGAACTTGATCGTGAGGGAGATCGGGTTCCGGTAGAACGCGATGATGAGGCTTAATAAATTTTTATCCCGCTGCGGAGTGGCCTCCAGGCGACATGCTGACGAGATGATTGCTGCCGGGCGGGTCGCTGTTAATGGCGAGGTGGTCAAACAGCTCGGAATTATTATTGATGAGATCAATGATGTTGTCCGGGTGGATAGTGAGACCATACGTTTGCCTGCCGAAGACACCTATGTCATTCTTAACAAACCCAAGGGATTTATTTCCAGCCTGGTCGACAAGTTTAATCGACCCACGGTAGTCGATCTTATAAAAGGTGTCAGTGAAAGAGTTTATCCGGTCGGAAGGCTTGACCTCGATACCGAAGGGTTGCTTCTTCTGACCAATGACGGTGAACTTGCTTATCGCCTGGCTCATCCCAAATTCGATATAAAGAAGATATACCAGGTGACCGTCAAGGGGCAGTTCGATGAAAAGCTGATGACAAAATTCGAGGAGGGCATAACCCTGGATGACGGCTATGTTGCCAGATGCAAGGCCAAGATCATGGCGACTCATAAAAAATCATCGATATTGCAGGTTGAACTTAGCGAGGGCAAAAAGCGTGAGATAAAGAGAATTTTCAGCGCACTGGGATATGATGTTAAGCACCTGCGCAGAATCCGTTTTGCCGACCTGTCCTGCGAAGGCATGCAGATTGGAAGCTGGCGCTACCTTAATCGTCGCGAGGTCTCCAAACTTCGAAAGAAAGTCGACCTCTGATATAGAATATCATGCCATCTGAAAACCATATCATAGCCATCGATGGTCCGGCCGGTTCGGGCAAATCAACAACCGCCAGGATGGTGGCGGAAAAGCTAAAATTCCTGTTTCTCGATACCGGGGCGATGTACCGTGCGGTTGGTCTTGAGGCAATCCGCAGGGGCATCAGCCTGGATAACGGCGCCGAATTGGAACAGCTTGCCGCCGGTCTGAAAATCAGATTTGTGGAGCATCCCGATGGTCAGCGTGTTTATATCGGCGAGGATGATATCACTGCAGAGATTCGGACACCGCGGGCCAGCGATGCCGCCAGCAGGGTATCGGTTCATACGGGAGTCAGACGTCATCTGGTGGCCAGGCAAAAGCAAATCGGCAGCGAGAATAATATCGTCGCCGAAGGACGCGACACGACCAGCGTTGTTTTTCCGAATGCTACCCTGAAAGTGTATCTCCGGGCGTCGATTATCGAACGGGCTCGTCGTCGCCTGAAAGATTTGCAAAAAGCTGGAATAGAAAGCAGTCTCGAGGAGCAAATGGCCGAAATCAAGTTGCGTGATGAGCGCGATTCCGGTCGCGAAGATTCACCTTTGATGGTTGTGCCGGATGCTGAGGTCGTGGACACGACAGAGCTGACAATTGAACAGCAGGTTGATAAAATAATCAGCCTGTACAAAGAGAAGATTGGAAAATGAAACCGTTTTACTGGTTTGCAATAACTGTCACGAGTCTGACATTTAAGCTGTTGTACGGAGTCAAGCTCTATGAGATGGATCAGGCGGTTATCGATGGTCCTGCTATACTGGCATCCAATCATATCTCGCTTTGTGATCCTCCGCTTCTGGGCTCATTCTATCCTCATGAAGTTCATTTTATGGCCAAGTCGGAATTGTTTAAAAATCCGCTTTTCGGTACAATGATACGCAATCTCAATGCATTCCCGGTTAAGCGCGGGGTAATTGACCGGAGGGCGCTTGAATATGCCGGTAATATCCTGAAAGACGGCGGCAAGCTGGTCATGTTCCCGGAGGGAACTCGTCAGAAATCAGGTATATTGCAGAAGGGCCGTCCGGGAGTGGCCAAAATCGCATTGGAAAACGATACCCCGATTATCCCGGTCTGCATTCAGGGATCGAATCATCTGCGTAAATTGCTGCCGCCCGGCAGATGTATCAAAATCCTCTTCGGCAGGCCATTCGAGATTGCGGATTTCGAAACCGATAAAGAATCCCGTGAACGGATTCGCCTGCTGACTGAAAAAATTATCTCAGAGATAAGGGCTCTTCAGGACCGTCTCAAAAAATACGACTGATATGCAAAAAAACCTAATTCGAGACTATTGTTGTCCGATCATGACATGAAGCGGATTATTTGGAACTTCTGATAAATCAGATGTTTATAAAAACCGTGCTGTCTTGAAAAATCCTAAAAAAAATAGTCAAACATAGGCACTTTAAAATTCGATAAATAAGGGCGCGAATTTATCAAAATCAATTGACATTTGCGAAATATTGTTTATATACTCGGTTTAACCCTTTCAAGGGCAATGCTAATGTTAAAGGAGGATTTACTGCAAAATGGCAGAGAATGCTGAGAAAAAGAAAAGAAATCCAAAAATGACAGGAGGTGGTAAGAAAGTTTCCAGGAAAACCGGATCTAAGGGACAAAAGTCAACCACCCAGAAAAAGAAATCAAAGGTCGAAGAACGGGCATCCCGTCTGGTAACAGAGGTCGCCGAGGAAATTCAAACCACGGAAACCGAACGTCGCCAGCGCGTGGCCCGCAAAGCCGCCGAGGCTGCTCAGGAGCATCCCCAGGAGGATATCGAGACCGTTGATGCGATGAAACTCACCGATCTTGATGATTCCGATTATGAATCAGAGGAATATCAGGAATTGATGAGGATGTACGAGGAAACGCTTTCCGACTTAAGGGAAGGCGAGATTATCAATGGTAAGGTTTTGGGTGTGACTCGCGATGATGTCATTGTCGATGTCGGCTTTAAGTCGGAAGGTATCATTCCGATCGGGGAATTTCCCGAGCCGGTCAATATATCAGTCGGCGATGAAATCGAGGTGTTCCTTGATGCCTTCGAGGATCAGAACGGTCAGCTTGTGTTATCCAAGCGCAAGGCCGATTTCCTGCGTGTCTGGGATAAAATCCGCGAGGCCTATGATTCCGGTGATCTGATACCCGGCCGTGTCAGCCGCAGAATTAAGGGCGGCCTGGTTGTCGATCTGTTCGGCGTTGACGCTTTCCTGCCCGGTTCACAGGTGGCACTGCGTCAGGTCCCGAATTTCGACGAGTTGGTCGGGAAGGAAATGGATCTTAAGATCATCAAGCTCAACAAGAATCGCCGCAATATAGTTGTATCGCGCCGTGTCGTTCTGGAGCAGGAACGCGAGGAACTTCGCGGAAAACTGCTGGCCGAGATCGAAGCCGGTCAGGTACGCGAAGGTGTGGTAAAGAATATAACCGATTTCGGTGTATTTATCGATCTGGGCGGTGTCGACGGTCTTCTGCATATCACCGATATGTCCTGGGGCCGAATCTCGCATCCCTCGGAAATGGTATCGCTGGGCGAAAAGATCAATGTCAAGATTCTCGATTTCGATAAGGAAACCGGCAGAATTTCACTCGGTTTGAAACAGCTCTCGCCTTACCCGTGGGAGAATATCGAGGAGAAATACCCGGTCGGCAAGAAAGTCGAGGGCCTGGTTGTTTCGCTTACCGATTATGGAGCATTTATTGAGCTTGAAAAAGGCATTGAAGGCCTGATTCACATCTCCGAAATGTCCTGGACTCAGCATATTAAACATCCCTCCAAAATAATGCAAGTTGGGGACAAGATCGAAGCAGTCGTGCTTTCGGTCGATAAAGAAAACGAAAAAATCTCTCTCGGTCTCAAGCAACTGGTTGAGGATCCCTGGAAGACTATCGACGAGAAATATCCTGTCGGTATGAAACTCAAGGGCAAGGTCCGAAACCTGACAACATTCGGCGCATTCATCGAGCTCGAGGAAGGTATTGACGGCCTGATTCATATCTCCGACATGTCCTGGACCAAGCGTATCCAGCATCCCTCGGAAATAATGAAGAAGGGTGATGTTGTTGATGTTGTGGTTCTCAAGATCGACAAGGAGAATCGCCGCATATCTCTGGGCCATAAGCAGCTTTTTGACGATCCCTGGCCCAATCTTTCCAAAAACTATGCTGTCGGTGCCGATGTGCTCGGTACAATCAGCCGTATTCTTGACCGTGGCGTAATAGTCGAGCTTCCGGGCGGAGTGGAAGGTTTTGTACCGACCAATCAGCTCGGCAAGGAAGACCTCTCCAAACCGGAAGATGCTTTCCAGGTTGGTGATGAGCTTCCATTGCAGGTGATTGAATTCGATCAGCCCGGCCGCAGGATTGTACTGTCGGTCGACGCCTATTACAAGAAGCGTGAACGGGCCGAGTTTGAGCAGTTCCTGGCCAAGCATCCGACCAAAACAATGACTATGGATGAGCTGGCTGATGAGGAAAAGGAAGCTGCGGCTCCGGCTGAAGCGTCTGAGGCGGCTGTACCGGATGAAATGTCGGCACAGCAGGAATCAGAGGCGGTTGAGGAGAAATCCGAGAGCCTGGATGAACCTCAGGAGGAGCCACCTTCGGAAGAGGAGAAGCCTCAGGCGGCTGAGACAGAAGAGAAGCCGTCCGAGATGGAAGCTCCCCAGGCCGAAGAGGAAGAAAAACCTGAGGAGTCATCCGAAACCTCCGAAGAGCCCAAACCAGAGGAAGAGGGCGGCGAAGAGGAAAAGAAGGAATAATATCTATACATAATATAGATACATCAAACGGGCGGTTTTGACCGCCCGTTTTCTATTTGTAGATACTTGTATTATCAGTATAATTACAATGCGATATGAAAGCGGCCTATTTTACAGTTGGATGCAAGCTCAATCAATATGATACCGAGGCGATTGCCGGTAGTTTGCAACGTCTTGGGTTTGACCGGGTTGACTGGTCGGAAAAAGCCGATCTGTATATCATAAACAGCTGTAATGTAACAATAAAGGCCGCCGCAGATTCTCGCCGCAAAATATATTCCGCCCGCAGAAATTCACCCCATGCGAAAATTGTGATTACGGGATGTTACGCCCAGATTCAGGCTGATAGGATCGGTGAGATTGAAGAGGTTGATTTGATAGTCGGCAATGACCGCAAAGAAAGCCTTATAACCGAGATTGCCGGGCTGTATCCGGAAATTGCCGATCAAATCAAGGCTGATATGCCGGAGATTGTTGATTCATTTGAGGGCCATACACGCGGGATGGTCAAAATTCAGGATGGCTGCAATCAGAATTGCAGTTATTGTGTTGTGCCGCAGGGCAGAGGTTCAGAGAGGTCGCGTAAAATCGAGCTTATAATAAATGAGGCTCTGGCGTTGTACCAGAATGATTATCGCGAGATTATCCTGACCGGCGTACATATCGGACGCTTCAGGCAGAACGGCATTTCATTATCCGGCCTTGTGAAGCTGGTGCTGGATAGAACCCCGGTTGAAAGAATCCGGCTGTCATCGCTGGAAGTTAATGAAATCGATGATATTCTGATCCAGCTGACAGCGGCGAATTCAAGAGTCTGCCCGCATTTTCATGTGCCCCTGCAGAGCGGATCGGATGAGATATTGAAACTCATGAAACGCCCGTATAAGAGCGAAAAATATCTGGAGCGGATTAAAGCGCTCAAGCATTCGATTCCCAATGTGATGATCGGGGTCGATGTTATAGTTGGATTTCCGGGCGAGAGCGATGACCATTTCCGGCAAACTATGGATTTTGTGCGCAATAGTCCCATTGATTACCTGCATGTTTTCAGTTACTCGGATCATCCCCAGGCCCGGAGCTATAATTATGAGGGCAAAATCGATCCTTTTCAAATCAAGGCGCGCAATCGTGAGCTTACTGAACTGGGGGATGCCAAATGGCTCGCTTTTCTGGAAACCCAGATGGATCGAGACCTTCCAGTACTTTTCGAAAGGCGTCGTACAAAGAAGGGAGGTTTTCTTACAGGCTTGTCTGATAATTATATCAGGGTCAAATGTGTTGGTCCTGATGATTATTTCAATACAATTGCTCCTGTCAGGCCGACACGAATAGAGGGTTTGCAGATAGTTGGCCAACTGTCCTCATCCGGGTAAAAATCCGTTCCCGCAAAAATTTAAATCTGGAAATATTTTACCTGCTTTCAAGGAAATCTTTTCTCGCTGAATCTCCATCATGGAATTCACATCAAAATGATCCGCAATCCTAACCCTTTGTGAATCAATACATAATGGCAACAATTCGGTCTTCATCAGTTTGGGCACGGGTGTTGCTCATTAGCGGTGCGAGAAAATCTTTTCCATATGGGAGAAATGTATGGCAGATGAAATTGAAGAACAACAGCCGGATGCGGTTGAGGAACCGGAAGAGCAAGAAGCCGGGGCGCCATTAAGCAAGCAGACGATCATGATTGGTGCGGCTGCATTTGTGGTCTTCGTGATAGTCTTTCTGGTGATGGGGGGAGCATTCTCCTCCAAACCTCAACCTGTTGCTGAAAAGGCGGATAAGCCGGCAGTTGCTGAAGCGTCGGAAAAACATACCGACGATTCCGAAATCTCTTCCAATGATTGGCATGCCGAATATGGCCATATCGGTTCTAATGATGAAGAGGACAGTGTCAAGGATTCTGTAATGAGCAAGGAAGACTCTCTGGCTCAGATGAAATGGTATGAAATTCAACAGCGTGAAATCGATGCGGAACGTGTCAGAATCCGCACTGAACAGGCGCGACTGGAACAATTAAGGATGGAAACCCAGGCTCTGTTGCAGAGAAGAAATGATCTGGAGCAGACCAATATATCAAATATGGCAAAACTTTTTGAGACAATGAGGCCGGAAGAGGTGGCCAACATCATGGAGAATATGCCCGATTCCAAGGTCGGCCTGATTCTTCAAAAGATGAAGAAATCGAGCGCCTCCGAAGTCATGGCCAATTTGCCCTCGGAAAGGGCCGCCAAAATCACATTGGAGTTGATTGATCTAAGCGGAGAGTTTTAATGCAGAACAATCTCAACATCTTGAATCTGCTTCTTCTCGGCGGAAAATCACTGCTCCCGATGGACCCGCAGCCGTTGTCATCAAAGGACAGCGGAAAGTTTATGGACCTTCTTGCGGGCCTTATGGGAGTAGAAAATCAGCTTGCAATTCCGGGCCATAAGGCAGAACTGGAAGATATCCCAGGTCTGAAGGAATTGGAATCGTTGATGCAGATTTTTCCCGAAAAAGCGGATTCAGAGCTGTCTCCGTTTGTCATTCCGATCAAGGCAGAACCTGCACCAGAGCAGAAAAATCCGCTCGAAATGCAGAATATGCTGCAATTACCGATTATGCAATCCTCCGAGGAAGTGGATGGGATCGATATTGGCAAATCATTCGATCCATTAATGAAATTCGGGCCCGAGATTATACCCGGTTCCGAGTTTGAAGATAATCCGCCGGCCCTCAAGCAGATTGCAGAATTCGATCGACAGGCCTTTTCATTAAAAGGGATAGTTGATCAGAATGACAGGAATATCGATCTGAAGAATCTCCTTGGCAATGGTTTTCTAAAGCTTTCGGATATTGAAAACCTGAAGCCGGGTGAAAATCTGAGGATCGAAATACCCGGAGAAGGCAAATCGCAAAACGATGTGCCCGCTGTGATTGAATTCACCCGGATTGATCAAAACCTGACTGCCAAACCGAACCAGTTTTCGGCTTTTGAAATCGCCTATGAGACATCGCGGGGAACGCAGAAATTCCCGGCCCTGCTTGTTGGCGATAATCCAAAGGAAGCGGTCAGCCTGAAGGAGTTCTCGGGAATGATCGAGAATACCCGCGGCCGTGAGGCCAGGCTGATTGTCTTTGCCCCCGAACAGGGCGGCACGGCAGAGAAGGCAATTGATAAATCCATGATGATTCAATCGCAGAACGGCGAAACATCCCGTGTCGGGACATTGACCGACAATGCCGCCGGCCTGATGCGCAGAATCAATCTCGAACGCGAGTTTTCAGTAAGGCAGGAGCCCGCAGTAAAAACGGATAATGTTCAGGCCAATGATTCGGTAGTGCGGATGGCAGGTTCGGAAAATACGGAAAATGAATTCGAGCAGATGTTATTGAAAGGTGAAGGCCGCAATTTGACCAACACCCGTAACATCTCTCAGCCCGCACCGCAGCCGGAAGTCTTTGCGGATAAGCTGGCCGAGCTTTCCGGTGGCGCAAAGTCCGATCAGCAGATATCCGAACTGCGCCAGGCTTCCTCGGCTGATCAGAGCAACAACCTGAAACAGGAAACCAACTATCGCCAGGTGGAATTCAAGCTGGAACCGCCCCAGGGCGGGACCAAAATTCCCGAAGGCGGTTATTTCCGGATCAAGCTCCAGCCTGATGAGCTGGGCAAAATCGATGTGCAGTTGAAGGTTGTGGAGGACAAGCTGGTCGCTAAAATGACGGTGGACACTCCCCAGGCTCGTCAGGCTGTGGAAGCGAATCTGAACCAGTTGCGGGAAACATTGCACAATCACGGGATCAAGGTTGAGAGTGTGATGATAGACATGAACAGTAATCATCAGAATTTCAACCAGAATCTGGCCGGACAGAATGCATCCGGGCAGAACCACAACCAAACCCGTAATCTGTCGGACGGTTTCCAGGATGAAGAAGGTGAAATTGTAACACCGGAATCATCATCGTCCGCCCGGGCGACCAATCTCAAAGGCAATCTATCACTATTAGCATGAGGGAAGCAAAATGATCGACGCAGTAAACAATCTCTACGATTACAATTCCGGACAGAACACTCCCAAGCCCATGGATGAAATGGGCAAGGAAGAATTCCTGCAGCTTCTGGTGGCCCAGCTTCGTCACCAGGATCCCCTGGATCCGATGCAGGATGCCGATTTTATCGCTCAGATGTCGCAGTTCTCATCACTGGAACAGCTCATCAACATGAATGAGAGCCTTTCCGACTCGATCAATATGGATTACATGACATCGCAGTCAATTTCAAACAGCATGGCCACATCGCTTTTGGGCAAGACGGTCACTGCTGATACAGATATGATCACGCTGCCGGTGGGCGGTGAGACCGAGATCGGCTACAATCTGGTCGGTGCCGCGAGCGAGGTCAAGGTATCCATATACAGCGAGGATGGGGCATTGATCCAGGTACTTTATGACGATTTCGGCGCGGCCGGTATGAACAGCATCGAATGGGATGGCAAAGGAATGGACGGCAGCAATGTGCCCGGCGGGCAGTATCAGGTCAGGATTGAGGCCATGTCGCCGGACGGTTCACCTGTCAGCGCCAGTCCGTTTATGGTCGGCAGGGTCGAGAAAGTGCAGTACCTCGATGGTGCGGCGTACCTGATGATCAACGGCTCGCATGTCATGCTCGGTGATGTTGTCGAGGTTGAGGCTTAGGAGATTTTTATGGATAAGATCATAAAGATTCCGGCGGTTAACGGCCCGGGTATTCAGCCCGGGAAAGCAGTTAAGCCGCAGGCCCCGCCAGAGAAGGGGACGGTTGAGTTTTCCAGGCATCTTATGGAAAGGATCAACCGTCGCAAGCTGGAGCTGGGACCCTCGGAGACAAAAAAGCTGAGTGATGCAATAGACAAGGCCGAGGCCAAGGGCTCGAAGGATTCCCTGGTGCTCTTAAACGACCTGGCCTTTATCGTCAATGTTCAGAACCGCAGGATAGTGACGGCAATGGACAAAAACAAAATGAACGAAGGTGTTTTCACGAACATCGACAGTGCCATAATCTGCAAGTAGTTAACCAGTATCAAGGCCGGCCCTCCTTTGAGGAAGCCTTGTATCAGGAGGATTTAATATGCTGAGTTCACTTTTTTCAGGAGTTTCGGGTTTGCGCAATCACCAGGTGCGCATGGATGTTCTGGGTAATAATATCTCGAACATCAACACCATCGGTTTCAAATCGAGCCGCGCAACCTTCCAGGAAGCCCTGATTCAAACATTGAGAGGTGCCGGAAGGCCGTCGGATATCAACGGCGGTACCAATTCCGTGCAACTTGGACTGGGTATGAATGTCGCCACAATCGACAACCTGATCACCCAGGGTGGACTGGAGACAACCGGAAAGATCACAGACCTGGCGATCCAGGGCAACGGCTTCTTCATCTTATCAGATGGTCAGACCGGTGAATATTTCTCGCGGGCGGGAGCATTTGGTTTCGATGCCAACAGCTTCCTGGTCAATCCCTCGAACGGTTATTATGTTCAGGGCAAGATGGCCGACAACACCGGTGTAATTCCGGCCACGGCTTCGATCGGGAATATCAAGCTACCCTTCGGACAGCAGGATCCCGCTAAGGAAACCGCCCTGATCGATTTTGCCAATAACCTGAATTCGGTGGCAACCGATTCCGAGGCCAGCCTGGTTTCGACCGGAGCGACCAATATCGATACGGTCACAGGTATCGCCCGTGATGGCGCAGGCGGAACGCATACGATAACGATTGCCGGTGCACAGGCCACACGTTCCACGGCAACAAGCGCCGTTAATGGTCTTACAGGTACCGAGACGCTAACTTCACTGGGTATTACCCAGGCCGCGCTGGATGCCGGAATGGAAATTTCCATAGATAATGGCAGTTCTACTGTGCCGCTGCCGACGTTGCAACTGACAGACACGGTCAATGACCTGGTCAATGCACTTGATAAAATGACCGGTATCTCGGTTGAGCTTGATGGTGCTGGTGCTATCGTTGTCACACGCGAATATGCAGGTGACGGTACAAATAAGAATGTAACATTTACCAGTGATGATGACGGCGGTGCTATTGCCGGCGGTGAAACAATTGTAGGAGCCCTGTTCGACACCACACCGGGCCTGACATTCACGGCCAATAACGGCACAAATCATACATTTACAGCCAGTGATGTATTCACGCCTACCGGCGGAACACCCCTGGCACCGTTGACACTGGAGATCGGTGTCGATGAAACTACCGGCCTGGCCAATTCCGTGATTGGAGTCGGAGGCGGAAATGTGACGGTTGAATCGACTACCTCGATCTCGGCCGGCGTCTGTACTCTGGCAACCGATGATACTCAGCATGCCACCTCAATCACAGTCTTTGATTCGCAGGGCGGCAAGCATACGGTAGTGGCAACATTTACAAAGACACATATACCCAATGAATGGAACTGGGACCTGAGCCTGACCGGAGAAGAAATAATCCGTTATGGATCCACTGGAACAGTTGAGTTCAATCCTGACGGTTCGCTTCTGGCTTTCAACTTTGAAGGCGGTGTACAGTCGTTCTCATTCGATCCCAATAATGGCGCCGAAGCTCTTGATATTCAGCTTAACGCCGGTACCACCGGATCATTTGACGGCATGACCGGATTTGCATCGAGCTTCACGGCCTCGATGGTCAACCAGGACGGTTACGGCATGGGTATTCTGGATAAGATAACAATCGATTCATCCGGCCTGATCTACGGCATCTTCACCAATGGCGTGTCGCGTGCCCTGGCCCAGATTATGCTGGCGGATTTTAATAATGAAGCCGGCCTGATGAAAGACGGCAGTTCGCTCTATATCGCCTCGGCCAACTCGGGCGAAGCGGTCAAGGGTGTAGCCGGCGAGACAATCTCGGCCACGATTTCATCCGGCGCCCTGGAATCATCCAATGTGGACCTGGCCAATGAATTCACCGGTATGATAACCGCGCAAAGAGGTTTCCAGGCCAATGCGCGTGTGATTACGACTTCGGACAATATGCTCGATGAGCTGGTTAATCTTAAGAGGTAATTTTAGATGATACAGGTCACACGCCTCAATGACACTCAGCTGGTGATCAATGCCGATCTGATCGAGTTCGTGGAGGAGATTCCGGATACGATTATCTCGCTGACGACCGGCAAAAAGATCATGGTTAAGGAGAATGTCGAGCAGATAATAGAGAAGGTAGCTCAGTTCCGCAGGATGTCTGGCTGGCATCCTGTGGAACTGAAACAGGATTAAAGACAGCTTGAAAATAGCCTGAAAATACCGGATAGGGAGCAAGTTCGCAAGACAATCCAAAAAGCCGGAAATTTCGGGATGGAGGAGGTATGACCTCACAAAAACTTATCATGGTTCTGGTGATTCTGGTTGCCCTGCTGGGAGCCTATTTTGTCGCCAATGTTGTTCTTAAACCGATGTTTTCAGGAGGTGGCGAAGCCACGGCCGAGAAACCGAAAGACGACCACGGCGAAGAAAAGAAGGATTCTCATGGTGACGGTCATGGAGACGGACACGGTGAACATGGAGAAGCTGCGGCTGAATCCTCGGACTTTTTCAAAATCGAAGGGATAATCGTCAATCCCGCGGCTACAGGTGGATCGAGGTTCTTGACCACGACGATCGGGTTTGAATTCGAAGACAATTCATCCATCGGCACATTCAAGAGCAAGGAGATCAAGATTCGCGATGCACTGATTCAGATACTGTCATCAAAGACCATCTCCGAGCTGGCGGATGCCCAGTCACGGGAGATGATTCGTCGCCAGATTCTAAAAACGATTAACCAGATTTGCCAGCCGGCACAGGCCGAGGCGGTCTATTTTGTGGATTACGTACTTCAATAGGAATGTATGGCAAAGATTCTATCACAGGATGAGATTGATGCGCTATTAACCAGTGTGGCGCCCGGCGAAGAAGGCGGGGAGGTACAGGTTGAGCAGCAAGAAATCGCGCGATCGATTGTCGCCTACGATTTCAAACATCCCAACCGTGTATCCAAGGACCAGATCCGTACACTGGAGAATATCCATGATTCGTTCGCCGGTCACCTGGGATCGTCGCTATCGACCATTCAACGCGCAATGGTTGATGTGGAGATGGTTTCGGTTGACCAGATTACATACAGCGAATTTATCATGTCGCTTTTAAATCCCAGTTGTACATATACGATTTCCATGGATCCGCTGGAAGGGGCCTGTATTGTCGATTTCAGCCCGCCGGTCTGTTTTCTGTTCATTGATCGCATGTTCGGCGGTATGGGCAAGCCCGCGGATACTGATCGTGAATTGACCGGTATCGAGAAATCGGTCATGAACAGGATTGCAACCAGGGTATTCACCGAGCTGGAGATTGCCTGGGAACAGATCATCGGATTGAATCTGAAACAGGTAGGCTTCGAAACCAATCCCCAGTTCCTGCAGATCATTCCGCCCGGTGAAACGGTAATCGTGATTTCATTCAATCTCAAGATGCTGGGTTCATCGGGACTGGTAACGATTTGCTATCCCTTCGTCACGCTGGAACCGATTGTGGACAAGCTTTCGGTGCAGCATTGGGCCGATGCTTCTACCCAGCGCAATACCGAACAGGATATGCAGAGCAATTCCAGGTCATTGCAGGAAGTTAAGGTCGAGCTGATTGCCGAGATCGGTCAGGCCAATATAAAATTGAAAGACTTTTTAAAGCTGAAAGTCGGCGATGTTATTCCCATGGATAACACAATCACGCAGGATATTCCTATCCGGGTGGGTAACAGCTACAAGTTTATGGCCCGACCCGGGAAGACTGCCAAGCATATGGCTATCCAGATAACATCGGACCATAAAAAATAGGAGATTCCGTATGGCGGATGAAGAGAAAATGGAAGGCATGCAGGATCAGGAACCTGAAGAGGATCAGGTAGCCGCTGATCAGATGCAGGATGATGCCGATTCCTCTGCCGAAAATGATGCCTCTCCGGATGAACCGGCGGCTGATGATGCCGCTCCTGATGATCGTTCCCCGGAGGAGATTGAAGCCGAGAGAATGATGGAAGAGATGGATGCCGAGGCACAGGCCGAGGCCGATGTGCAGCCAGATGATCCGGGTGATTCTGAAGAGGGTGCGATGGATGACCTGGTTGAACAGCAGATGCTGGCCGAACTGGAGAAACTGGAATCCGATGAGGAAGGCGCAGGCGAGTCGGCTGCATTGCAGGACGATATGAGCGAGCAGGATGTGCGTGAGCCGGATTTCCCATCATTCGAGACGACCAGTTCTACAGTTGAGCAGAGAAATCTTGATCTTCTTCTGGATGTGAAGCTGCCCATATCGATAGAACTGGGCCGCACGACTATGAAGATCAAAGAGATTTTGACTCTCGGACCAGGATCAGTTGTCGAACTGAAAAAGCTGGCCGGTGAGCCGGTGGATTTGCTGATCAATAATCATACCGTAGCCAAAGGCGAGGTTGTGGTTGTGGATGAAAATTTCGGGCTCAGAATCACCAGCCTGCTTTCACCCGAGGAAAGGCTGAAATCATTAGAATGAAACAGCGCATATTGAAAATAATGATCGGGCTTAACTCGATAATGTGCGGCAACCTGTTTGCCCAGCAGGCGGACAGTGTCAAGGCTGTCGGCGCGCCCGATTTCTCGAGCCAGATGGCGCCCACGCTGGCCAAGTTGGGTATAGCGCTTCTGGTAATCGTGGTGCTGATTTATCTTTCGATATTCATGCTCAAAAAACTGTCCTATGCAAAATCGGGTAAAAGCGGTTTGAGCGGAATAATCGATATAGTCGACCGCCACCATCTCTCGCCCAAGAAACAACTATGCCTGGTCAGGGTGGACAAGAAATACCTGCTGGTTGGAATCACAGAGCAGGCAGTGAATCTTGTGGCGGATGTCTCCGATCAGAACCTGGAAACAAAGCAGACGGTTTCGAAACCGGAATACCAGGGATTCAGCTTTAAAAAGTTTTTCAATGAGGCAAAAATGAATTTGCCGATGTTCTCGCGTCAGGTGGAAAATCCACAAAAGAGCCAATGATGAAGTTTGCAAATCGGATATTTTTAATTCTCTGTATTGCGATAATAGGATTAACCGCAATACCGACAGATCTCTCCGCTCAGGGTGTGCCCAGGATATCGCTGGATATCGATGACACCGGATCGCCCAAGGATTTCTCTGCGACGATCAAGATTCTACTGGCCATAACTATCCTGGCGCTGGTGCCCACCATCCTGGTGATGGTGACATCATTTGTGCGCATAGTGGTAGTGATTATGATGACCCGTCATGCTATGGGTACGCCGCAGATGCCGCCGGCCCAGGTTTTGATGGGTATGGCCCTGATCCTGAGCATCTTTGTTATGGCGCCCGTATTTAACCAGGTTTACAATGACGCCCTCAAGCCCTACATGGATGGGGAAATGACACAGGAAGAGGCCTATGATATCGGCATCGACCCGATCCGCGAATTTATGTTTCGCCAGACCCGTGAGCAGGATATTGAGCTGTTCGCGAACTTTGCCAATCTGGCAAAACCACAGACGCGGGATGATCTGCCGACTTATGTACTGATTCCGAGCTTTTTGATCTCGGAACTGCGTACGGCCTTTCAGATTTCATTCGTGATCTTTATACCGTTTCTTGTAATCGATATGGTGGTGGCCTCGGTATTGATGTCTATGGGCATGATGATGCTTCCGCCCATTATGGTCGCGCTGCCATTTAAGATACTATTATTTGTGATGGTTGACGGCTGGTATCTGATTGTACAGTCGCTGGTAGCATCATTCTATAGCTAACAATAAGGAGCAAATTTATGACACCCGAATATGTTCTGGCGCTTGGCAGGGAAGCGGTCATGTTGACCCTGATGGTTTCCGGCCCGATGCTTATTTTCGGGCTGCTTGTCGGCCTGGTGGTGTCTATTCTCCAGGCCGTGACCCAGGTGCATGAAATGACCCTGACATTTATTCCCAAGATTGTGGCGGTAGCCATAGCTCTGGTGGTTTTTCTGCCCTGGATGATCACAATTGTGGTTGATTTTACCAGGACTCTGTTTACCTCGATTCCCAGCCTGACAGGTATGTAGAAAAAACTTTTCCCGACAAGGGAAAATATTTCCTCAGAATCGGCCTGCCAGATATGGATCGCATCTTCTGAATCCTTCTAACTTGTTATTATTCAACGCAATTGGCATTGCAATACAAAGCGGCATAGTGCTTGCTTAAATGTTTCATAACTGAACTCATAGCTTGAAATTATGGATATACTAGAATACCTGAACTACAATCTGGAAACGATACTTTTCACCTCCTTCAGAATAATGGGAGTCTTTCTGATCGCTCCCTTATTCAATCAGCAGGGGGCGCCCAATCATTTCAAGATCATGCTCTCGTTCACATTGGCCCTGGTGCTGAGCCCGATTGTGGCGCAGCAGGGGTTTGTGATACCCGAGCATCTGATTGAAGTGATCACCCTGGCGGTGAAGGAGATGATGGTCGGGCTCATGATCGGCTTTGTCTTTTACAGCCTGTTTATCGGTGTACAGATGGCCGGCGCCTTTACCGGTTTCCAGATGGGTTTCATGATCGTAAACGTGATTGATCCGGCCAGCGAACAGCAGATATCGATTCTGGCGCAGTTCAAATTCATTATGGCCTCGCTGATTTTTTTCCTGCTGGATGGTCATCACATGATCCTGCAGGCTCTGGTTGCCAGCTACAAGCTGGTCCCCGTCGGCGAAGCTGTATTCAGGTATCAGATTCATACGGAACTTGCCCGGCTGATCATCGGCATCTTTGTGATCGCCATCAAGCTGGCCGCGCCTGTTATGGCCACGCTGGTTTTGACCGATGTCGGCCTGGGAGTGATTTCACGCACAGTTCCGCAGATGAACATTTTCATTGTCGGTTTTCCGCTCAAGATCGGACTGGGGCTTTTCTTCATGGGAGCGGCATTGCCGATCTTCGGGTATGTGTTCAGAAAATCACTGGTAATGATAAACGAAGAAACCTACAAGGTCATCAGCCTTTTGGCGAGGTAAGAATTGGCAGATCAGGATTCCGCACAAGAACGGACTGAGCCGGCGACTCCCCGACGAAAAGAGGAGGCCCGTAAAGAGGGGAAGGTGGCGCGCAGCCAGGAGACATCATCCCTGGCGATCATTCTTTTCGGCGCGATAGCCATGTACTTCTTTATCCCCGGCACATTCAACCGTCTTGGCAACCTGGCCCAGCATATGTATATCCATGCCCCGGAGATGCAGTTCAGCGCGGAGAATTTTTCGACCCTGTTTAGCAGTATCCTGGGCACATTCGTGGCCGCAGTCGGCCCGATTATGCTGGTGCTGGCAATTATCGCTTTCGCCTCGTCGTTTATGCAGGTCGGCCCGCTTCTAAGTGCCAAAACAATCGAACCCAAACTGGAAAAACTGAATGTTTTCAAAGGCATGAAACGCCTGATTTCGGCCAAGTCTCTTTTCCAGCTATTCAGAGATGTGCTCAAGCTGGCAATTATCGGTGTGGTCGGATATTTCGCGATCACCGCGGAATTTAAAAATGTGGTGCCGCTGGCTGATTCGAATGTCTCGGGAATTCTGGTTTTCCTGGGGCAGGCCGCATTTCGTGTTGTAATCAAAATCTGCCTGGTGATGATTATCATTGCCGCTCTGGATTATTTCTATCAGAAGTATGACTACGAAAAGGGCCTGCGCATGTCCAAGCAGGAAGTTAAGGAAGAGATGAAGCGCTATGAGGGTTCACAGGAGCTGAAAAGCAGGATCCGCAAGACCCAGCGTGAATTCGCCATGTCGCGCATGATGCAGGATGTGCCGGAGGCGGACGTGGTCGTTACCAACCCGACTCATCTGGCAGTGGCGCTTAAATACGATGCTGACGAGATGTCAGCACCCACGCTTGTGGCCAAGGGCCAGAGACTGATAGCCGAGAAGATCAAGCAGATCGCTAAAGATAATGATGTTCCCATTGTGGAAAATAAACCGCTGGCACGTGCCCTGTTCAAGGCGGTCGATATCGGTATGACGATACCATCCAACCTATACAAAGCAGTGGCCGAGGTGCTGGCTTATGTCTACAGGCTGAAAGGTAAGTCCTGATAAATGGCCGATAGCAAACCGAACATAATGAGCAAGCTGGCTTCGCAGTCGGATATAGTCATGGCTATGGCTGTGGTGGGAATCCTGATGATCCTGATTATTCCCACGGCTCCAGGCATGCTGGACCTTCTGTTGTCGTTCAATATCGGCTTTGCCATTGTGATTCTCCTGACCACGCTCTATATCAACAAGCCTCTCGAGCTATCGGTATTTCCGGGATTACTGCTTGTTGTTACCCTATTGAGACTGTCTCTTAACGTAGCTTCTACACGTTTGATCCTTGGTGATGCTTATGCCGGCGAAGTGATTTACGCTTTCGGTAATTTTGTGGTCAAGGGCAACTATGTGGTTGGGCTGATCATCTTCCTGATACTGGTCATTATCCAGTTCGTGGTTATTACCAAGGGTGCTACGCGTATTTCGGAAGTGGCCGCCCGGTTTACATTGGATGCCATGCCCGGTAAGCAGATGGCCATCGACGCTGACTTGAATGCCGGCCTTATTGATGAACGTTCTGCGCTGAAACGTCGTGAAGCAATCAGCCAGGAAGCTGATTTCTATGGCGCCATGGATGGTGCCTCGAAGTTTGTACGCGGTGATGCTATCGCCGGTATCATTATAACGTTGATCAATATAATCGGCGGATTTATTATCGGCGCGCTTCAGAAAGGCATGCCTCTTTCCGAGGCACTTACGACTTACACGCTCCTGACTGTCGGCGATGGCCTGGTGACTCAGATTCCGGCCCTGATCGTTTCTACCTCAGCCGGTATTCTTGTGACAAGGGCGGCTTCTACATCGAATCTGGGCCAGGACCTGATGGCACAGTTTTCCAGACGCTCAAGGCCGATTCTGTCTGCGGCGGGAATACTGTTCCTGTTCGCGATTGTACCGGGTCTGCCCACGGTTCCATTCGGTTTTCTGGGGATAATCGTAGGAGCGGTCGGACTGCTCCTCCTTAAGACCGAGAAAGAGGCAAAGGAAAAAGAGAAGAAAAAAGATGAAGAGGTTCATAAGCCTGATGATGAGGAACCGCCCGAGGCTCAGGCCGAGGATTTCCTTCGTCTGGATACACTGGAAATCGAAATCGGCTATGGCCTGATACCATTGGTGGATACACATCAAGGCGGTGATCTCCTGGATCGTGTCGGTATGATCCGCAGACAGCTGGCCTCGGAACTGGGCCTGATTGTCCCGCCAATCAGGATCCGCGATAATATACAGCTTAAACCGAATCAATATATAATCAAGCTCAAGGGCACACAGGTCGATTCATTCGAGCTGATGATAGATCACCTGCTGGCAATCAATTCCGGAGGGGTGGAGGATGATCTGGAAGGTTTCATGACCAGGGATCCGGCCTTCGGATTGAACGCCAAGTGGATTATTGCCAACTATAAAGAGATGGCCGAAATGAAGGGCTATACCGTGGTCGAGCCGGCGGCGGTGATTGCCACGCATCTGACTGAAGTAGTACGCCATCATGCGGCCGAAATCCTAACCCGTCAGGATGTCCAGAATCTGCTCGAAGTCGCCAAGCGTGAATTCCCGGCTGTGGTCGAGGATACGATTCCCGAAGTAGTGCCCCTGGGTGTGGTGCAGAAGGTTTTACAGAATCTGCTTGCAGAAAAGATTCCGATCAAGGATCTGCAGACAATTCTGGAAACGCTCAATGATTACGGCGGTCAGACCAAGGATCCCGATCTGCTGGCTGAATACTGCCGTTACTCAATGCGCCGGATCATTACCAATCAGTATCTCAATCCTGACGGCAAGATGAATGTTTTCACACTCGATCCTCAGCTCGAGAAGAATCTGGCCGATTCTGTGAATGTGCAGCAGAATGGCCTGTCACTTATCATCCCGCCCGAGCTTGGCGAAAAATTACTTCTGGCAGTGCAAAAGCAGGTGGAAAATATATCAGCAATGGGCGAATTGCCAATCTGTCTGACAGCGGCAAATCTGCGCCTGGCCCTGTGGAAATTCCTCAGCACAAGTATCAAGCAACTGGCCGTGCTGTCCTACAACGAAATCCTGCCTGAAATAGAAGTTCATTCAATTGGAATAGTGGAGTTGGAAAATGCTGATTAAAAATTTTCAGGCCGACTCGATGCATGAAGCAATGAAGAGAGTCAAACAGGAATTCGGCAATGATGCTGTGATACTTAATTCGCAGGTTGTCGAGGCCCGTGGCGTACCCGGTTCTAAACCGAAACGCCGATTCGAAATCACAGCCGGCAAAGATATGCCCGCCGGCAGCCGCGTGCAAAAGCCGGAACAGAAAAGCCAGCCACAGACAGGCAGCCTGTCCTCCAGCGACAGAAGGATTCTGGGTGATGTGGGGCTGATTATCAAGCGCTTTGAGAAGGAAATCAACTACCTGGTGCATACCCAGAAGGAAATCAGGGCGCTTCTCAAAACCCCCCGCGAGGGTCAGGCGATCGGTTCCTACCTGGAACTGCATGATCTCGAAAAAGATATTGTTTCACGTATTTTCGAGCAGGGCGGAATTGTGATGGATGACGGTTCGATCAGCCTTGAACTTCTGCGTGCCAGGCTTTTAAAACTGTGCGAAAATCCGCAGCCGATCAAGCTTTTTGCCTCGGGTGTCAACAAGGTCATGTTCGTTGGGCCTCCCGGGATCGGCAAGAGCGCATTGATATCCAAGGTTGCGGCCAATCTTGTTTTCAGGCGCAATGTGAAAACCACGCTGGTCAATCTGGATGACTATCAGCCTTTCGCAGGCAAGAGCCTGGAAACATTCGGCAAGCTCTTGAAGATTCCCTGCAAGGATGAGAGTGAATGGTCGCAGCCGCATGAGAGCGAGGATTTCCATGTGCTCCTGGCCGATACAAAGGGTGTGCCGATAGGATCTGATTCCGATCTTGATGACCTCAGGCAGAAAATCGAAATCTATCGTCCGGATGAAATCCACCTGGTGATTCCGGCTTATGCACTCTGGCGTGAAGCCTCTCGCTGGATGGAATTCTTCAAGCCGATTTATCCCACACAGGTGGCGATAACATTTCTGGACCAGACCGAGTCATTCGGTATGCCATTCAATATTGCAGCTCACAACTCAATGAAACTTTCATATTTCAGCTGGGGCAGGAGCAAGGTCTCTAATCTGGAGGAGGCCGATCTGTTCACGCTCTCCAGCAGGCTTTTCGAGAAAGTGGAGGAGTTTGATGTCAACAGAGTATAACAAGAGATTTAATATACCGCCGGTTTATGCGGTGACCTCGGGCAAAGGCGGCGTCGGCAAGACCGTCATCTCACTGGGCATGGCCAAGGTCCTGGCCGCTCGTGGAAAACGGGTACTTTTGATCGATGCCGATTCCGGTCTGGGTAATCTGCATATCATGACCAATTCGACACCGGTCTTCACCATCGAAGATTTAATGGCCGGCGATTGCAGCCTGGATGAGGCGCTGATCAGGCCCGCCAAAAATCTCGACCTGATCCCGGCCGCCTCTGGAATATCCGATGACAATTTCCCGCCGCAGTTCGATACCATTAACCTGCGCCTGAAATTCGCCGGGCTTAACAATCGCTATGACATGATAATTATCGATACGCCTTCGGGCCTGTCACCCAACATAAAGAGCATAGCCGCTTTCGCCGAGAGACTGATTCTGGTTGTCACACCCGAGCTTTCATCGCTGGCGGACAGCTATGCCGTTCTTAAAGTGCTGAATGGTAAGAAACTCTGCAATGACTGCGGAATAATCGTGAATATGTCGCAATCCCGTTATGAGGGCGAAATGACCCTGGAAAAATTCGGCGACATGACCGAGAGATTCATCGGTTTAGAGTTGAAACATTCCCTCTGGCTGCCATTCGATCCGCAGGTGAAGGCCATTTTGATGAGGCAGAACATGTTAGCCCTGGAAGGAGGATTCTGTTTATTCTTTGAGTATCTGGAGAAAGCAATTGAAAGCATTTGCCCCGCATCTCCTGCGCAAAATATGAACACCGGAAATGAAACGGAAGGGACCCTAAATTCTGATTTTTCATTAAGTTCAGGCACTTTCTCTTCCGATAGAAAAACAGAGATTCCACGTGCAGGGGAACTTGAAGAACTGACAGCAAACCCAAAAAGCCAAGTTCAAGGAAAGATTTCTTATGAAAGCTAAGGATGCTATTTGGGAAGCTTATCGTAGCAGCAGCTGCCCTGAAATCAGGGAGCAGCTATTGTCGCAATACCTGCCGCTTGTCAGAAATGTGGCCAGCCGTATGGCGATTGGCTTCCCCAAGTCAGTAGAAGTCGGAGACCTGATCAACACCGGTGTTATCGGTTTGATCGAGGCCTTCAGAAATTTCGATCCCGAGCGCGGCGTGAAATTCGAGACATATGCCGTACCGCGAATCCGCGGCGCCATCTTAGACGAGCTTCGTTCGCTGGACTGGGTTCCGCGTTCCACACGGGCCCGGGCGCGCGAGATAGAGCGGGCTCTGGTCAGGCTCGAGGCGGAGCTGGGACGGGCTCCCAATGATACCGAGCTGGCCTCGGCATTGAACTATGATCTGGCCGATCTTTACAAAGCGCTCGATGATTCCAACAGCACGGTTCTTCTGTCATTGGATGAAATGATTTACCGTGAAGACGATAACCGTCAGGTCCCCCGAGTTGAAACCATACAGACAGAATCCAGGGAATCGGTACTGACCGACCTGGAAAAACAGGAACTGCGGGCTTATCTGACTATCGCTATCTCCAACCTGACCGAACAGGAGAAGCTGGTTATCGCACTTTACTATTACGAGGAATTAACCTTAAAGGAAATTGGCGAGGTAATGACAATTTCCGAATCGCGTGTTTCTCAGATTCACACCAAGGCGGTACTCAAACTTCGAGGAATGGTTCGTGAGAAATTCGCCCTAACGTAGAAACAGGGAGAATACGATGGTCCGCCCGATAGAATTGACGGACTTATTGATCAAGACGCCTTTGGCGGAGAAGGTGAACCAGATTGAAAAATCGTCACCGGATATCGCCCAAAGGCAGTTCGCGGCCGAGCTGGAACAGAAAAAGAACGAACGCGAACAGAAGTCGATTCCGACCCAGAAAACGGATGAGGCCATAATTCATCGGGACCATCAGAAGAAAGAGGACCAGGGCCAGAAGAAGAAAAAGAAGGACCCTGACGAGGAGAAGAAGAAAAACAGGAACATGAGCATCGACATAAAAGCATAGGAAATTTCATGGACGGGTTTTTGTCCGGTTGGTATTCAGGAAATGGGAACCTGAATAGCCGGCCATTATCGGAAGTGTATTGGAAAGGATAAGCTGATGTCTACAAAATCATCTGTGGCAAGCCGAAAGATAAAAATCGGCAAGGGATCGAAATCTGCCTCAGCGGCATTTCAATCCATCGCCGCCAGCGGATCAGGCGGCACATCTGCAAGCGGCGGCAAAACCGTATCGAAAAATTTAACATCACAAGGCGATTCCGCCTGGAATCCGATCAGGGCCTCATCACCTGCCTCCGCAGGCAAAAAGACCACAAAGAAGACTGCTGTCAAAAAGAGCCGCTCAAGAAAAATTGAGCCGATAAAAACTGCCCAGGCCATGTCAACGGATCCGGCTGCAACTGTAAAGAAACAGACCAGGGCAAAAACCAAATCTTCCAGCGCCAAAACCAGCTCGAACAAAAAGGCCGTATCCAAAGCGACCAAAACTACGGCCCGGAAGAAATCAGCGAAATCCACTAAGACCAAAACCACGAAGAAAACCGCGGCCAAAACTGCAAGGAAGAGCGCCGGAACCCATACGGCCAAAGCCAAAACTTCCCGCACAGGCACAAAGAAGACCGCAGACAAGAAATCCCGGATCATGGAAACCAGGGTTGAACAGATGATGCCATCAGCTTCCGAGGAAGAAATTCAGGCTCAGCAGAACAGACAGGATATTGAAACTGCGCCACAGGCAGAAACAGCGCCGGTCATGCTACCGGAAACATCCATAGATAATGCTCCTGCGGCAGAGACGAAGACTGAGTCAAAATCTGAAATAAAACCCGACATTGCAAAACTTCCGCAAAAGAAAAATACACAGCCTGCCAGGAGCGCAAAAACGCAGGAAACGGTAAAGAAAAAACAACAGCCCAAAAGCAGGGCAACAGCAGAAGCCAAATCACCTCCAAAATCATCCGATTCGGGCGTGTTGGCGCCGATCAAGAAAGTTTTGCGCATGATCCGTCCTTCCGACCAGGATGAAAAAAGATCGATAATCGCCCAGCTGTCGGATCAGGAACGACAGAAGCTGATCAAGGCGGCCCGGAACAATGAGAAGGCGAATTTTATCGATGATATCGATTCTGCGGTGCTTTCCGATCCCGAACCGATTGAACCGGAGAATGAGGCGAATGAAAAGCAGACAATTACTCCGCCTCAGCCCCCCTCTAACGATCTGGAGAAAAATCTATCCGGTCTTGACGTACCTCCACCGGTTGCGGCGAATAAAAAGACCGGAGAAGATATCAAGAAACGCATCCGCCCCTTTGTTGCGCCATCGGCATATACCGAAATAACAAAAACTCATCAGACCCGGGAGGCGCAGCCAACTCAAAAGCAGTCCTTCACAAACGGACCGACAACTGCGCAAAAAACCGTGATCGAGCATAAGGCCGATAAAGCAATACAATCCGAAAATCGTCAGGTTCGGACTGTTGAACCGGTCGAACCGAAAATGGCAAAGATACCGGAAGTGCAGAGAGAGGCGATGCGTGCAATGGAAGCGGATGAAACTCAATATGAGCCGCAACATGAAACCGAGACAGCTGTGATGACAGCTCCGGAAGAAATAAGAGAATCTGTAGCTGAGAATAAGATCAATGCTGAGGAAGAAAGACTCAACCGTGTTAACCGTCTTTTGCATGATACCCTGCAGGAGCACATCGACCGGGAAAAAGATATAGCTCCGATTCCAGAGGAATCCCTGGCGATTGAATATGATCAGAACTCATCGGTCAGCCGGATTGAAAAGCGGGAAGAGCAGGAAAAGGCACATGATAAGGCGCAGATTCCCGATGAGCTCTCCCAGCTTTTGCATAAACTTCGCAGCGCTCATGAAGATCACGGGCCGGAGGAAATCCTCGAAGAGGAGAAGGAAGATCCTGCCGAAAGTCAAAATAAATCATTCAACAAGATTACCCTGGTTCGCGCGGCCGAAAATACCGAGCAGGAAACAGGGCAGCCTGATGAAGATTTGGCAGAACACGAAGTTGAAGAAGAGATTAATGAATCAGTTGAAGAAATGGAGACCGTGGTTGAGGATGAACCTGAAAAAGAGGAACCCGGTCCCGGCAGGCAGTGGAGCCTTGATGTCGAGATAGCATTGCGTGAACTCTGCGGCGATGTTACGCTTACTGACAATCAATCATTTGATGAGATGGTTGCAATCTGGCGCGAGAGTTATATCAATTATTTCAGTGAATCGCTTGGTGATACGCGCTACCCGTATATCTGGATCGATGCCCATACCATAGGCAAAAAGGCTCGTAGCAAGTCGCACACATTCCTGACCATGACAGGTGTATCGCTCTCGGGCGAAAAGAGAATTCTGGAATTGAATGAGGCTGATCCGCGCGACCCGGAAAGCTGGCGCAATATGCTGCGCAGTCTGGAAAGACGGGACCTGGCAAATCCGCGACTGTTTATCGGCAATTCCGATCTGCCGATCTGGGAATTCCTGCCTTCGATATTTCCGCGTGCAGCCAGCCAGTTCTGCTGGGACAGTTTCCTGCACGATATTCTCAAGCAGTTCCCGGAACAGAACCGTGGCGAGGTCAAGAAGCGCATCGAAAAAATCAGGTTTGCCGAGACTCGCGAATCGGCCGAAGAATGGATCGAATATTTTAAGGCCCGTTTTGGCGGTACCTATCCGCGTGCGGTCAGCGATCTGCTTAAGTCGAAAGACAGCCTCCTGACATGTTTCGGTTTCCCGACCAAACACTGGAATGAAATCAAAACAGCGGGCCACATTGATGTCTCGTATCCCTCTGACGCACTGATGGATACGGCGTTCAAGTATGAGCAGATGCATGGAGCGGCGCTGTTTTTGGTGTTCAACTACCTGCGTGATTCACAGCGTAAGTGGAGTCGTATGAAACACAGCGCCAAGCTGAGAGCGGTGCAAAACGGCAGGCTGTATCATAATGGACGCAGGATAAGTGAAAAGAAGGCTGAAAAGATAAAGCATAAAACCGATAAAAATAATCAGAGCCTGTTTGATAGGATTTTGATTGCTTTGGGCATGAAAAAGGCTTCGCAAAAGCCCGAAGAGGCTGATCAAAAGCTTCCGATAAAGCCCAGGGTGGACCGAAAACGGTCTGCGCCGCCGCAAGAAAATCAGGCCGCAAGTGCCGGAAATGCAGGCACTAAGGATAGAAAGTCCGGACTGGAACAACTGCTTGTGCAGAAATGGTCCGGGACGGCTAAGTCCGGCGGGAGGATGAATAGAAATATTTCCATGAAGAAATCATCCGCACAGCCCCGGAAAGATGCAAACATAGCGGATCATCCGCTTTCCGGAATGGAACGTGAGCTTCTGGAAGAACTCAAATCCGAGAAAGCTTCTGCAGGAGAATAGAGGATATCATGGTCAACAAAAATGACAGCCCGATCTATCTCTCGAAACTGGAATGCCCCGTCTGCGGAGCCCAGAATGAAATCGAGACACTCAAGGTAGGAGCCTATAACGAGCAGGGACGTGACACGGATTTTTGTCCCAAGAAAAGAACCTGGAACAATCCCAACTACCAGAAGTACAATCCGCTTCTGTTTTTCATGGCCACCTGTTCAAACTGTTTCTATACCCGTGAATTTACATCCAAGTACAAGGATTGGAAAAAGGACACGGCTTTTAGAAATTATAAGCTTAAAACAATCAAGGAAAAGCATCTGCTCGACCTAAAAGAACCGGACAGCATAATGCGTCTTCTGGGAACTCACCTGGACGGCGAGAAATATCCATTTGCCACCGCTGTCAATAAGCTGCTTCTGGGTATTTACGATGAGAAACTGAACCTGAAATTCTCCGCCCTCGATCTGGGCAGATACTTCCTGCGTATCGCCTGGCTCTTTCGTGAAGCAAATAAGGATGGTCAGAGCGAAGGTGGCCAGCTGGCCCGTCATGCCATGAATATAGAGGACCATATCCTGCGCCTTGGACATCAGTACGAACAGCTCAGCCGCAATGTCGAGGTGCTGCACGATGCCGCCAATGATTTTCTCTCGGATGCTCTGTTTCCATCGGGAAAAAGAAAAAAGCAGTTGACCGAGGTCTATAGCAACGCCTTTGACAGCTTTGATGAAATTCTCAATAAGTTCAAGGAAAATGTGGTCAATTTGAAAAGCAGCCTGTCACTATCGACCGGCGTAATGGGAGAGGACGCATCCTCCTCATCACCTCTGGATCAGCCGATCGGAAAGTACGACTCCCATCGCATGTTTCTTCTGGAATTGAAGCAGAAATGGGATGAGGTGCCCAGTTCCGAGCTGGATGCAATGAGCTATGCGATTCGCTATTATAAACAGGCCTATGAAGAAGGTAATGAAATCTCACCCGGCAACCAGGCGATACAGGCGGTGTACCTGATCGCTGAGCTTTCCCGTCGAGTCGGGAAAAACGAGGAGGCCAAGGGATATTTCAATACCTCGATCAAACTGGCCCAGGAATATATTCATCAGAACAAAGGGGACAAGTCACGCACTGCGCTGGCCCGTAAGGTGCTGGAGCTTGCACTTGAACAGGGAAAGTTGAACCTTAAATCAGTCGAGAAGAGTGCCGATGAGCCCGCTTGAGACAGCGTCTACATCCAAGATCAATCTGCAGATCTGGGAGAAACTGGAACTGCAATTTGGATCCGAAAAGGAATCCGGACAGTATTTTGCCCGGGTAAATGATATAACATCCGAGGGTATTGTAATAGACCGCCCCGTCTGGCTGTCGGGCGAACCCGTATTCAGCACAGCCGGCAGATTTATCGTCACCATATTCCGTGAGGATGGCGCCTATCGTTTCAACAGCCGGATCCTGCGCGAATACGAAAAGGAAGGCCGCCGCTATTACATTCTCAGGCCGCCCGAAAAGCTGATTCGCCATCAACGCCGCAGCTATGTGCGGGTGGGCATCAGTTTCCCGGTGGAATTCAAGATTTTAACCGATGTCATCGCAGGCAAAACAGATTTTGAACATACCAGGGAATATGCCGGATCATCGATCAATCTTTCCGCCTCGGGGATATTGATCAATACCCTGAAATTATTGGAAGTAGATGATCTTCTGGCTATGAAGCTCAAGGATAACGGCATCGGATTCGATTTCCACTTCTTCGCCATAGTCAGGCGCAAGGAGGAACTTCCGGAGAACCGCATGAATGCCGGCATTGAATTTATAGTATGCGAAGACGCCGATAAATATCTCAAACCCGAAGAAAAGAAAAGACTCCCCAAGGGGCTGTTCGTTTTAAACGAGAGAAAAAGACAGCGACTGGTGCAGTATGTGTTTAACTACCAGATTGAAATGCGCAAAAAAGGTTTGTTGTAGGAGGATAGATTTATGACCCGCCAGCAAGATGCGGTCGGTAAGGAAACGACTGCCAAGAAAAAAATGAAGGTCAGCAAGCCCTTCAAAGTTTATCAGCACAAGCGCCGCAAATATGTGCGCCTGGAAATTAACTCACCGATCAAGTTCAAGGTCTTCAATACCGCCGAAATTGATCTCGATCTGGATGATAACCAGACCTGCACCGGCACGGTTCTCAATATATCCGGTGGCGGTGTGCTGATGGAAACCGAGTATACGGTTCATGAGGATGATTACCTGGTGATGGCAATCTCGTTCAAGGATTCCGATATGCTCTCGGGCATAATCGGCAAGGTAAAACGTGTCGACGATGATGAAGGTGAGCCGCATCTGGTAGGCATTGAATTCATGAGCCCGGAACAGCTCAAGGAGGAGATGCCGGATGAAGTGCTCGAGCACCTCGATAAGGATGTTTTTACATTCGATGAGCAGATTCGCCGCACTCTTCTAAAATATGTGTTTTCACAGAAGGTGGAAAATGAAGTCTGATTTCCGCCTGAAGCCGGCCCTGGTTATTCTGGCAGTACTGTTAATTTTTCCTGCTCTGCTGCAGGCATCGGAGGTGCTGGTCCTGCATGTGGTCGGTCCTGATAATGGTTACAGCGAGCTGGCCCTGAAAGACCGGCTCGGTTTTATCCTGTCGGGCATTAATCGCTTCAACCTGGTCTGGGCCGAAGAGGAGGATCTGAACAATCTGGAACCGGAACAGCGCTATGCGCATAATCGCAAGCTGCATATAGCCGACCGTTATAATGCCGGATACCTGGTATGGGTCAGGGTGCTGGAGGCCGATGTGCGCACGAACTCATCCACGGTGCTGCCATTTCTGTTTAAGTCCCACAAAACCAGATTCTCCCTGAAAACGGAAATGCGCATAATCGATTCACGCAGCGGGAAGATTGTCAGGAAAAAGAGATTCGAGGAATCACGTGTGGGCGACAGGTCGCTGGCCTATCTGGACCTGGATGAATATAACGAACCCGGCCTGATGACCACCTACCCGGAAAGAATGAACGCATTCGCCGAGCTGGAAAACCGCATTGCCGAAAAAATCGCCAAAGAATTGGTGGATGTCGTCAAGGATGACTGATGATGTTCACATTTCCATAATCAATTCAGAAGCATCAGAAAAAGCACAAAGCAGGGGGAAATAAAAATGGAGTATTATGTCTCTTGCGGATATAAATGCCCGTATTGCCAATGATCCCGGATTGAAAGCGGCCGCGGATAATCTTCGTGTGCTGCCCTGGCCGTCATTTATGATAGCCCCGGATGGCCGTATCCTGGCGGCCAATCAGGCCCTGGAAAAATTTCTGGGAGCACCTCTTTCGGAGTTGTTTCAGGTCGATGATATCGGCTATATCGAATCATTGATGGGCCTGGCCCTTAAAAATCTGTGTGGCGATAATGATCAGGCAGAAATCAGGGAATTCAGCTTCTCGAATCTTCAGAGCGAACTCAAATTCTGTCATATAACTGCCTGCAAAATCGGGCCGGAAAATGCAATACAGTTTTTCATTGAAGATATAAGCGAGGTCAAAACGTTACAGGGCGGTCTCCTGCGGGTCAAATCCGAACTGGACATTCTTTCGCAGGTGTCGGAGGCCCTGGGATCATCATTAAGCGTCGAATCTATCCTGCAGCGCATATTGATTGCCGTCACAGCTCGTCAGGGGCTGGGGCTTAATCGCGCATTCCTGATGTTTCTGGATTCGGAAACCAACACACTGAAAGGGCATATGGCGGTCGGGCCGTCATCGCCCGAAGAAGCCGGACGAATCTGGGGCTCACTTTCTGATGAACATAAGAATCTCAATGAGGTCCTGCACGATTATATACAAACACTAAAAGTCACCGAGAATAACCTCAATGAACGGATCCGGGCTTTGCAAATTCCCCTGGGCGAAAGCAATCACCTGATTGAAAATGTGGTCCAGGATCGCCGTGGCATGATAATCTACGGTGGCCAGTGTAAATATCCCGGTAAATGCAAGGTCTGCGGATTGATGGGTGTCGATCAGTTTGCCGCCGTTCCAATGATTTCCAATGACAAGGTGCTGGGAATAATAACCGCGGACAATCAGATCACCGGTAAGCCTATTTCCCATGCCGCTTTGTCTCAATTGCAGGTTTTCGCCAATCAGGCCGCGATTGCGATTGATCGTACGCGCTTGATGGAAAGCCTGGCATTGAACCTGAAAGAGCTGAAAACAGCGCATATGAAATTGAAGCAGATGCAGGATGAACTGCTCAAGATCGAACGGCTGTCTTTATGGAGCGAGCTGACTTATGATATCGCCCACGAGCTCAGGAATCCGGCCTCGATTATCGGCGGATTCGCTTCTTTGATGATAAAGTCGGATAAACTTCCGGAGCCACTGCAGGAGCAGGCCCAGATAATTTTCAATGAATGCGCCCGCCTGGAAAGTGCCCTGAACTCAGTGCTGGATTTCTCACGCTCATTCTCGCAGGAAAAAAGCGAATTCCACCTGACCGAGCTTTTAACGGAAGTGATTGATCTCTACCAGGTTCATTCGGAAATGAGATCCTTTGAATCACAGCTACCGCAATCATCGCATGAGTATGTAACCTGCGCCCGTCGTGACCAGATAAAATATGCCCTGTATACAGTTATGAGCATGATCGAGGAACATCTGCAGGGGCAAACTTCTGTAAAAATCAGCCTGGAATCTGCCGATAATTACATAAAGGTGCTGTTTACCAGCGATTCTGATGATACGGGTAAGGATAGCATATTTTCGGCGCTGATAAATAAGAAGGCCGGAAAATCAGCATTGAAGTCAAGTATGGCGCTGGAGGCGCTTAAATATAACGGTGGAAATATGGGTATTGAATCCGCTTATAACGGGCAGCCCCGGATTTATATCGAGCTGACCCGGGCAAGGAGATAAAATGGCAAAAGTGCTGGTAGTTGATGATGAGGCCAATTTCCTGAAGCTCTACAGTATGGAACTGGGAGGCGAGGGTTATGAGGTGCGTGTAGCAGGATCGGGCGAAGAAGCCCTCGATCTGGTCGATCAGGACATGCCTGATCTGGTTGTCCTGGATGTGAAGATGAATGGCATGGACGGCCTGGAAACATTGAGCGAACTCAAGCAAAAGAACAAGGAACTGCCGGTTATTTTGAATACGGCCTATAATACCTACAAGGACAATTTTCAATCCTGGCTTGCCGAAGATTATGTTGTTAAATCGGCTGATCTGACTGAACTGAAACAAAAGATCCGTAACCTGCTGAAAATCTGATGGAAAGCGAAATCAAAAATAAACAGGAACCGGTCGGAATATTGCCGGCTGAGATTGTCGAGATGCTCGAGGATGTGCGCATGACATCGATCAATCTGGCGGTGGCCTCGGCCAAGTTCAAGGTTTTCACCGATCATCAGGAGCAGATAAAAAAGGACCTGACCGAGGTAGTGGCGCTGGCTTTGGAATCGGTTCAGTTTCTTTCTAAGTTTCTGGAAAAGATGGGCTTCGAAGCATCTACAGCGCATAAATACGGCCCCGACCTGGACCAGGAGAAACTCGATCGCAACCTGGACAAGCTGAAGGATTATATTGAGAGAATCACCGATTCCTTTCTTAGGGACCGCGAACTGAAGTAAGCCCGCGATCTATCGCGAATTTACCGCCGCATTCTTCATTTTCGATCTGAAACGCGAATTCGAAGACCCAGACTGAAAATTTTGTAACATAATCCCTTAGCTCGCCTAAGCGGATTATCCAATCTGCCGATAAAGTCTTAAAGGGACAAAGAAGGGAAGTCTGTATTGCAAAACCAAATTGTAATCCTGGCAGCATCACTGGGCGGACCTCCCCTGGTGAATGATATCTTATCCGGACTGAGCAGAGATTTTAGTCTGCCCGTGGTTGTTATGCAACATATGGAATCCGATTTCTCCGAGCCTTTAGCATCGGCCTGGAGCAAAACCTCGAACCTGAACCTGGTAAGACTGGTGGACGAGGAGATCGTCAGGGACGGCTGGGCTTATGTCCTGCCCTTTAACGCTTACCCTGTTTTTGATAGTCATGGCAGCAAACTGACCATGTCACTGAGTTTTATCGAGGACGCCAATTCTGTTTGTGATCAATGGAACCGGGTTGTGCGCGAATGCGTAGATAGATTCAACGGCAACACGGTACTCGTTATGCTGACAAACTCCGGTCTGGACTGCAGCGATCTGAAAGCATCGCTGGAGCTTCTCATGGATAGCGGCGGGAAACTTGTTTACTGCCGGGAATCCTCGGCCCTGACGGCATTTGAGAATTTTGACGAGAAGTATTCTGAAAGCAATGTGGAAATGGAGATTGATCAGATTGTCGGTTACTTGCAGGGGTTGTCACAACAGAAAATCAAAGTTAGTAAAACAGTCAGAACATAATGGGATTTGGCTAAGTATTACGGGAGGATAAATGAGAGAAGATGCCACTATACTTGTGGTTGATGATGAGGAGATGCTCCGCAATCTTCTGCAGAAGATTCTGGAGAAGGAAGGCTATCGTGTGCTCCTGGCATCATCCGGTGAAGAGGCGATCAGGGCTTTTAAGTCAGAACAGATCGACCTGGTGGTCACCGATGTGAAGATGCCGGGCATGGATGGCTTTGATCTGCTTAGAACTATTAAAACGGATTATCCCGGAACAGGCGTGATAGTAATGACGGCATTTGGCGATGCCTATACTGTCCGGGATGCTCTTCTGCTGGGAGCGGATGAATATATAACCAAGCCATTTAAAAGCTTTGAAATCGTAATGGTAATCGAGAGGGCGCATTGGAGAATACTCTCCTCCCGGCAGAGAGAAGAAACAACATCCTGAGGGGAAGAAAATGTGCAGGGGCAAATCTCTCCAGGCATAGTTAATATGCATGATAAGCGACAGCCAATTGGGGACACGCAATGGTACTTGTAACGAAAGATATGAAGCTGGCCAAAGTCGATGACGGCTTCAAGGTAACATTCTCAAACGATAACCTGAAAGCATTTCTTGTTATTGACAGCGAGAAAGTGCAGCCTGATAATGTTACCGAGGAGACTATTATCAAGAACCTGCAGGCCTCCGGAATCACCAACGGGATCGATCCGGATGCTGTGACGAAAATCGTGGCTGATAAGGAATTTGATGTCAAGCATGAGGTGGCTAAAGGCACCGAACCTGAACACGGCCATGCGGCGAGTTTTGAACTGTGCTTTGAGACCGAAAGAAAGGTTGCCCCCAAAGAGGGTGATGACGGCCGGATCGATTATCGCGACATGGATTTCCTCCTGAATGCCGAACCGGGTCAGGTCCTGGTCAAAAAAATTCCTCCCACCGAGGGCAAGCCCGGCAAAGATGTCTTTGGCAATGAAATCTCAGCCAAACCCGGCAAGGATAAGAATATCCCCAAAGGCGCCAATACGGAATTATCCTCGGACGGTATGACATTATCGGCCAGCAAAGCCGGCACGATCGTCTATGCCGGATCGGTTGTCAGTGTGCAGCCTGTGACCACGATCTCCGCCAGTGTCGATTTGTCGACCGGGAATATCAACTGCAAGGGCAGCCTGAAGGTCATGAAAAATATCACCTCGGATATGAAGGTCCTGGTCGAGGGCGACATGGAGGTGTGCGGAAATGTTGAGGATGCCGAGATCGTCTGCAAGGGCAATGTGGTAATCAAGGGCGGTTTCATCGGGCGCGGCGATGGAGTTATCAATGCCGGCGGCGATGTGACCATGAAATATATAATCAACCAGACGGTAAACAGCCGCGGTAACGTTACCATCGGCGGTGAGGCTGTCAATTCCCGTATTCATGCCCGTGACTGGATCGATATGATCGGCGCCAAAGGCAAGATAGTTGGGGGACATCTGACCGCACGCAAAAGAATAAAGGCTATGATTCTTGGCGCTGATGCCGGAACCAAGACAGTTCTTAAGGTCGCGTATGATCCAAAACTGATGGAAATGTCAAAAAACGTCTTGGCAGAAATCACGCGGTTGAAAAATGATGAAGAACGGGTCAAAGCGGCCCTGGTGGATCTGTATCGCCTAAAAATGAATAATAAACTGCCTCCCAAAAAGCTCGCTGTTCTGGCCAAGCTGGAAGAGTTCAAAAAGAGCCTGCCAAACCAATTCGAGGAATTAAAAGTCCAGCAGCAGGAGATCGATAAGAAGCTGAATGAGATCAAGGATGCCTGCGTGATTGCCGAGCGCGAAGCCTATACCGGCGTGCAGGTACATATCGGCCGGCAGTACAAGGAAATCGATACCAAACGCGGTCCGACAATTTTTGAAATGTACGGCGACAGCATTATCGTGGCTCCCTTCGACAAGAATGCCTTTGAGGCCAAAGAACGGGCCAAAATGAAGAAAAAGAGCAAAGAATAATCCCCCCCTGTTGCAATTACTATCTTACTGAATCCAGGAGCACAACAAAACATCCCCACATAATTATTTTCTTGCATTGTCCATTCGAGTGTGTTAGATTTTTCCAGGCATTGGCGCGAGTAGCTCAGTTGGTAGAGCTCCAGCTTCCCAAGCTGGTTGTCGCGGGTTCGAGACCCGTCTCGCGCTTTTTTTATTGCAGCAATCGCGCAAAATCATCGATCAACATGCAATTCGAGCAATTCTCACGGCCGGGAGGCACCTTGGGGATATCATGGATTTCGCGGACCTTGCGCAGAAGCGGCGGCACTATGCCCATTTTAAGATCGATCCGGTGCAAGTTGCCGGTAAAGTGCATCGAAAACCGGTCATCTGCGACATATTCATTAACCGTGTGCATATCAATATCAGTGAAGGGCTCATAATATACCAGCCCCAGGCCGCTGACAGGGGAATAGCCGGTCCGTTCGGCAATATAGGCATAGGCGTTGAGCTGAGTTTCATATATGGGCAGAAGTTTGTCCTGATTGGGCGTAAATTTGGCCGTCTTATAGTCAACTATGAAATATGAACCATCATCCATTTCGAACAACTCATCGATCAATCCGGTCAAGTGAATATTGGTGTCCTCGTCTACTATATAAAACTTATTGAAATGAGGGGCCTTGATTGGACGTCTTAAATTGCCAAATCCGGACAGCCAGGTCGGAACTCGTTCCGTACGATCATAATGGAAATTGGTGATTTTCTTGGTGTATGAATCAATTGAGGAAAATATGCCCGGAAAAACCGTAAATGGCAGCTTGAAATTGGAATGAAGTTGGATCCAGAAACATCGCGGGCAGAAATCCGGCATAGCCGCGATTCCCAGATTCTTGCCTGAAATCCTGAGCAGTTCCATATATAAATACCCCTTTCCGTTAGTTGCCAACCGGAAGAATATAACATATTTAATTCCGGGGCAATACAAATTGATGCTGACAAACGTATCTACAGGGATATATTGTTGTCAATCATTTTTGACCGAGACTGAATATTATGTCCAAAAGAGTACTTAAATCAACAGCGGATAATCCGATCAGGCCGGATGATAAAATCCTGAAGATCAATGATCGTGACATTAATGACCTTTTGGATTATCAGTATGCTACGGCGGATGATTTTCTGGAAATACTTGTCGAAAAAAAGGATGGTTCGCAGATTCTGGTTGAGTATGACAGTTATGAGCACGGTCCTTTAGATATTGACCTCGCAACGGATACGGTAAAACGATGTAAAAACCGTTGTGTCTTCTGCTTTGTCCATCAGCTTCCGCGCGGTTTACGTAAATCGCTGTATGTCAAGGATGAGGATTACCGGCTCTCGTTTACACATGGAAACTATATTACCCTTACCAATCTGGAAGAGAGCGATTTTCGACGGATAGAAGAGATGCATCTCTCGCCATTATATATATCGGTCCACGCAACCGATGAAGCCCTGCGCAGGAGAATGCTGCGCAAAAAAGACGCACCAGATCTAATGCCCCAGATCAGCCGTCTGGCAGGAGCCGGAATCGAGATGCATACCCAGGTGGTGCTCTGTCCGGGTATAAATGACGGAGATGCTTTCGAAAGGACCATTCATGACCTGGCAGGCTTCAACCCATCTGTCAAATCAGTATCAGCCGTCCCGGTCGGATTAACCCGCCATCGCAGAAATCTCCCGGAATTGAGACGATTTACCAGAAATGAAGCCAGCTGTGTGATGCAACAGATTGATATTATGCAGAGGCAATTTAGCGACAGATTTCAGAGCCGTTTTGTGTTTCCTTCAGATGAATTCTTTCTGATGGTCGGCAGGGATATACCGCCCCGCAAATATTATGAGGACTTCCCGCAGATAGAAAACGGCGTGGGAATGATCCGTCAGCTTATTTCAACCCGTAAACTGCCGCAAATCAGGCTGAAAAAGAAACTTCGCTGTGGAGTGGTTACCGGAATCCTTGCAAAACAGTTTCTGCCGGTCATTTTGCAGACAAAGCTTGCATCTGTGTCGAATTTTGATTATGAAATCATACCTGTGAAGAATCGCCTGATGGGTGCGGATGTAACTGTGTCCGGCCTTCTGGGCGGGGAGGATATTTTCGAGACCCTAAGGAATTCCAGGGCAAAGATGGATATGATAATTTTGCCGCCGAATTGCCTCAATGACGATAATTTGTTTTTGGATGGCTGGCGTCCGCAGGATATCGAGGCTAAAATGGGCAAGCCGGTAATTACAGGCTGCTATTCCATATATAATACCTTTATGCCGATTTTTCGGAGGTTAAGCTGATGCTTCCGCTGGTAGCCATAGTCGGCCGTCCCAATGTGGGCAAGTCGACCATATTCAACCGTATTCTGGGCGACCGCCTGGCGATCACCGATGACATGCCCGGCGTGACCCGCGACCGCCTCTATGGCCTGGCAGACTGGTCCGGAAAGGAGTTCTACCTGATCGATACGGGCGGCTTTATACCGGAATCCGAGGACCTGATAGAAACTATGGTACGCGAACAGGCCGAAGTTGCTATCGAGGAATCCGACCTGGTCGTATTTGTGGCCGATTCCCGTGTCGGGCCGACCGATCTTGATCGGCAGATCGCTGTCAAATTGATGAAACAGAAACGTCCGGTAATCCTGGCTGTAAATAAGGCTGATAATGAGATGTATGCGGCCGAGGCTTTTGAATTCATGAAACTTGGATTGGGTGAGCCAATTCCGATATCGGCCACCAATGGCTTGAATTTCGGAGATTTTCTGGATGCCGTGATTTCAAAATTGCCGGACAAAATCCCTGATATCGAAACCGAAGCATTGAATGTTGCAATCCTGGGACGGCCCAATGTGGGCAAGTCCTCCATGGTCAATTTTCTGGCCGGCAAAGCCCGTCAGATAGTAACAGACATTCCCGGCACAACCCGTGATGCAGTCGACCTGCGCATCAAATCCGACGGCAAGGAATATATACTGGTTGATACAGCAGGTCTCAGGCGCAGATCGCGGATCAAGGAAAACCTGGAATACTTCATGGGTCTGCGCACGATCAAGGCATTGGAACGATGTGACGTCGCCGCGGTTTTGATCGAGGGAAATCTGGGTCTGGTTAATCAGGATATTCAGGTCATCAACGAGGTCGCCGCGTTTCATAAGCCAATGGTCTTGTGTGTAAACAAATGGGACCTGGTGGATTCATCTGAGCATTCTGTGGATAGCTTTACGCGTGAATTCAAGGAGAAACTTCCGACGTTGAACTGGATACCATTGATTTTTATGTCTGCCATTTCCGGCAAGAAGGTCAAAAAGGTCTTCGATGTGCTCGAAACAGTGTATTCAGAGTATAACAAGCGCATACCTACTTCAGTCTTGAATGAGTTCCTGCGAGATTCTTATAACCGCCGTCATCCGGCCGCGGTCAGGGGCAAATTTATCAAGCTTTATTATATGACCCAGGCCGAGGTCGCACCGCCAACATTTATAATTTTCTCCAACTTTCCCAAGTTCCTGAAAGAGGAATATAGGCGCTACCTGAACAACAGGCTGCGCGAAAACTTCGGGTTCGAAGGCGTGCCGATCAAAATCCAGTACAAGAAAAGATAACATGAATCCCCCTGCCAATCTATATGGTATGACTATGCCCGAGCTGGAGCAGCTTGCTGTTGATCTGGGCTCGAAAAAATATTCCGGCCGTCAGATATATCAGTGGATGTATCAGAAATCGGTTTATGATTCTGACGGCATGACCAACCTGTCCAAGAATTTGCGCGCCAAACTGCAGGAAAATCATAGCATACAGCTGCCAACCGTAAAGGACAAACTGATTTCCGAAGATGGCACGGTCAAATACCTGCTCGAGCTTTCCGACCACAGCCATATCGAGACTGTCAAAATCCCGGATGATCCAAGGTTGACGCTATGTGTTTCCTCTCAGGTGGGATGTCCGCTCGATTGCAAATTTTGTAGAACCGGTCAACTTGGCCACAAACGCAATCTCTTGACCGGGGAGATACTGTCACAGATAGCATTGGTGCAAAACGATCTTGCGGAGCATGAACGGATCAGCAACCTGGTTTTTATGGGTATGGGCGAACCGTTTCTGAACTATGATAATCTGGTCGATGCGCTGGGAATTATCATGGATGTGCTCGGGTTTGGAATCGGTCACCGTAAAATTACAGTTTCAACCGTGGGCCATGTGCCGGGGATTTATAAATTCACCGATGATGGCATCAAGGTGCGGCTGGCGGTATCATTGAATGCCGCCGATCAGGATGTGCGTGAACAGATCATGCCGATAGCGAAGAAATTCCCGCTCGACCAGCTTCGTGATGCGGCCATCTATCATACGCGAAAGGCCAGGCGACGGATAACATTTGAGTACCTGATGATTTCAGGAATTACGGACACAATCGATATGGCCAAAAAGCTGGTCAACTTTATCCAGGGCATACCCTGTAAGATCAACCTTATCAATTTTAATCCGACTTCTGATTTGCCGGCGCAATTTAAGCCCTCTAAACCTGGTGATCTTCTGGCTTTCCGTGATTATCTATATCCCCGCGCCCCTGCGGTTACTATTCGCGCTTCCAAGGGCTCGGATATTGCGGCCGCATGCGGTCAGCTGGCCGGCAAAAAATCCTGATCTGTTTTTAACTTGACTTTGCCGGAGACAATTCTATTTTAAAATTCAGACATAGAAATCGGTGCAGAAGCTTAATAGGGAAGACGGTGGGAGTCCGTCACAGCCCCGCTACTGTATGTGGCTACTGGGTTTCCTGCCCGCATAATGCGGTTTGCCACTGTCATAAGTGATGGGAAGGCTGGAAACTCGGATCTGAAGCCATAAAGTCAGGAGACCTGCCGGTTTTGGAATATTGTAACCCCTTGCGCGGGCGAGGAGATATTCATGAAAACCAGCATGATTCTTCCGCCGGCCGGCAGGCTGGCTTTTTTCTTGGCGATAATTCTGCTCATAGCTCCGGTTCTGCAGGCTTCCGATCTTTCACTCTGGGGTAATGTAAGCGATAGCCGCACAGGACAACCGATTGCCGGAGCACAGGTAACCGTCCAACCCGGGGGCGAAAGATTACTCACCGACCAGAATGGCGCATTCCGTTTTTATTACCTGCAAAACGATCTGGTAGATATCGAGGTGACCGCCGATGGTTTCAGAACCGCTAATGTAGAAGATGTGAAATTGCAACGGGATGTAGCCGACAGAGTCGATATCCAATTGCAGCAGATATTATACTGGCAGGATGATCAGACAGTAACTGCCGAAAAGCTGGAGGACAATTCCAATAAAACAGTTATCGGACGTGAATCGCCGGAATTTGAAAGCGCGCGCACTCTCTCGGATATCCTTGAGTTCAGCACTGAGATCATAGTCAATTCCTCAGGCGGATCGAATCGCAGCGCATCGGTATCAATTGCCGGCGCGCCTGCCAAACAGACCGGCGTGTTTATCGATGGTGTGCGGGTAAATTCCAATCTCAACGGCGAATTTGATATCAACAGCATACCATTAAAAAGTGTCGAAAAAATAGAAATCTATTCCGGATCATCGGGGGGTCAGTTCGGAGTCGGCGCGCTTGCCGGGGCGGTGAATATAATCACCAGAAAAGCGGTCCTGAAGGGCAAGGCAGAAATTAATCAAAAAGCGGCCAGCCTGAATTCGCATTTTACCGACCTGAATGTTGAAAACAGATTCAGCGATAAACTTTCCGGTGTTTTTAGCTACAGCCGCAGCACATCATCCAATGATTTCGATTATGATGATCCAAAAACAGGCCCCACAAAACGTGAAAACAATTATCGGGACACAGAATCTTATTATCTCAATGCCAATTATAATTTATCGGAGCAGAATAAAATCGCGCTCAGCTTCTCAGATTTCTACTCCGAAAGTGGCCTGCCCGGGGCAATTTATCAGCTAACTGCTACGGCTGCTAATAATGAATACACCAGGCGCTGGCATTTATCATCGGAGCACAGTTTCAGCCGCAAATTTCATCTGAATATATCAGGTCATCATATTCTCAGTACACTGCATTTCAGCGATTATGACAGCTTTATTCCCTACAACAGCAAATACCACGACAGCAGATTTACCCTGGCGTTAAATCCCAGAATTTTGCTCGACGGAAATCATAATATTCATATCCGTACAGTCATCGAACATGATCAATTCCGCCAGTTCAATCTGATGACTGAGGATGCTGATGTTATCAGTGTCGATGAAACCCGTCTACAAAATACCGCGGGATTGAAAGCCTCTTATAATCTGAAAAACTCATTTCCGATAGTGGACCGTCTGCATCTTGATCTTTTCATGACACAGATCGCATCCAAACTATACAGCCCGCTTGTCTCGCCCCTGATAAGAATCGGCCTGCAGAAGGGGGAAGCAGTTGTTATCGGGTTGAGCGCATCCTATGGCAACAGCTATCGCGCCCCGATTTATTCCTCGCTGTTCTGGAGCGAGGATGCGTTCTCAGTCGGTAATCCCAATCTCAGGCCGGAAAAGTCTGAGGATTTCAGTCTGGAAAGCAGCGTGTCCTTTAGCTGGGGCGGTCGATGGAAGTTCGGAGTGGCTTATGATCATTCATATATACGCGACCTGATTTACTGGGAACGCCGTTTTGATGGCAAGTATATGCCCTATAATATGAATGCGGCAGTAGTTTCCTCGCTACATTGGAGCGCCCGCTGGAATCTTGCCCGTGGCCTGGGTCAGATCAGCCTGAATTATACGCTCAGCGACCCTCGTGATCGAAGCTGGCAGCCCAATGTTCATGATATGCTACTGACATTCAGGCCACGCAAAATGACTGATTTCAACTGCCTGATCAACCCCGGACCCTTTCAGCTGGGCCTGAATATGCGCTGGGTCTCAGAACGCTATATCCGCCGCGCCAATACAAAATTCCTCCAGCCATACCAGCTGACATCTGCATATGCCGGCTTCCAGCAGAAACTTGGCGCTTTCGATCTGAACATCGATTTGCGTATTGATAATCTATTCTCAGAAGAATATGAGATTTTGGAAAGATACCCCCAGCCAACCCGCACCTATTCGATAGGATTTGGCCTCACCTATAATTACAGCAAAGGAGATTAACATGCGCCGCATTCGTACCGCTCTAATCGCATTATTGTTGATTCTGATTGTTTCCCTTTCGGCAGATGATTTGATTGTGGTAAACAACCTGGCTGAAACCCTGTCACGTGTTGATCTGGAAACCGGGCTGGTTGACAATAATTTCGTATCAGTGGGCCTGATTCCCAATCATATAGTCTGTCGAGATGGAAAGGCGTATGTGGTCAATTCGGGTTCCGATGATCTCTATTTAATAAACCTTGGCGATGAGACCATTGAAGAAGTAATCGATCTCGGTTCGGGCAGAAATCCCTGGGCCTCGACTTTTATAAATGACAGCACGCTCCTGGTAACTAATTTTATTGCCAGCACGATCTCAAAAGTCAGCCTGTCAAGTAATTCGGTGATCGGCGAATGGCCGGTCAACAGCCGTCCACAGAATATGCTGACCCTGGGCGATTTGACATATATAGCCATTACCGGCTTTAATCCGGCCGATACTTCCTATGGCCCGGGACAAGTGGCCCTCTGGGACAATAGCGGAGACAGTATTATTGAATATATTGATGTCGGCACTAACCCCCAGGACCTCGATATCGGTCCGGATAATCGCCTCTATGTTGTCTGCTCGGGAGATTATGAGGGCCTTCCGGGAATGCTCTATATAGTAGATACTTCGATCTCAATGGCTGTGGATTCATTTGTTACTGCAACGACGTTTTTCCCGCCCACTGATGTGATAGTCAGTTCGCAGGGAGTTGGTTTTCTGGCGGCCGGGGGATGGTTCACAGATGGCGAGGTCTATACATTTGACGCGGCCACAGGAGTGATGCTTCATGATCAGAATAATCCATTAAAAACATCATTGGGCGTTCTTGCCGTAATACCCGCCAGCGACAGCACGATTTACACCATGAATTTTGGAGCTGATAATATCACTGAAATGGACTCGGCCGGGCAGATCCTGAACACATATTTTGTGGGTGATGGGCCTCAATTTGCGGCCATAAATATGGTTGAGGGACCTGATTATATCTGCGGCGATGCCAATTCCGATCATGAACTTAATGTCAGCGATGCGGTGTATATTATCAACTTTGTCTTCTCCGGCGGTAATGCTCCTGATCCAATGGAATCCGGGGATACCAATTGCGACGGCGAGGTGAATGTCAGTGATGCTGTCTGGATTATTAATTTTGTTTTCGAGAATGGATTTGAACCCTGTGATACCAATGGCGACGGTAGCGGGGACTGCTAAAAGACATATTTGCTCTTCATTATTGAACAAAGGCGCCTTATGGGCGTCTTTTTGTTTGAAACTGTAACAGTTATATGTGAAATATTTTGCAGTTTTACTTAATTTAAATGCCGATTTTTTTATACATATTCGAGTTTTAAGCGTATAAGAGTTTGGAAAAGGAATTCCATACCAACGGTTTTACCATCAGAATACTGCGGATAAAAACGGATATTTGCTCATTTTCTCTCGACCGGCTGTTACGAAATGACCAAAATGGTGCCAGAGGCACGATAGTTGCTTTTGTTTCAGTGTGAAATGTAAAGATTTGGACGTGAAAGATATGGGAGTGGTGCGTGCTGAGAAATCAGCCACCTGACGGTAGAGTCGGGCATCCCCCCTCCACCACTCCCATCTATATATAATCCCCCGCCATTAATAGATAAAAAACTCCCCAATTTAATTTTTGCTGCGGCTTGATTTAATGATCATTCAGATGCTTTTCTGGATTGACTTTTCAACGTTGATTCGTAAAATTGCAGGATGCTGTTTGAATCCAGGGAAGACCTCAAAAAGCTCTACTCCAGTTCCGGCACATATCAGACCGATTCAGGTCCCAAAACACTTGCCGAAATACTGGGTTATGATTCAGGGGCGCGGCTTCTGATTGTCAATGCCGATGATTTCGGGCTGTGCGAAAGCACCAACCGGGCAGTGGAGGATCTCTTTGACCGCAACCTGATTTCATCAGTCTCTCTGCTCGTGGGCGCCGCAGAATTCCAGCAGGCCGCCAAAATACTCAAAAAAATGGGGCTTTCCTGTTCTGTTCATCTGGCTCTGACCAGTGAATGGACCGAAAATGTGATCGGGCCGATTTCCGATCCACAGGAAATTCAATCGCTTGTAAACGGCGATGGCGCCTTTTATGATGACATAAAGGATCTATATCTGCAGGTGAACAATGATGAGGCCGAGAAAGAATGCCGGGCCCAGATTGAATATGCGCTGGTAAACAGGCTGGAAATTGATCATCTGGATACACATATGGGTGTAATGCAGCTTCGACCCGATTTTGTTGATATCTATATCAATCTGGCGGCCGAAAGAGCATTGCCGTTGCGTATGGGATCGGCAAATCTGGCACGAATGATGTCTCTACCTGCCGAACAGCTCGAAACCGCCAGAAGCAGGGGAGTGCTGTTTCCGGATAATCTGATCTACATACCCATGTCGCTGGCCGCAGATCCCGGGCAACGCTTTGAATTCTATGATTATGCCGTGAAAAATATCCCTCCGGGCGTGACGGAAATCTATTTTCATCCTACGCTGGATGGCGGGGATTATAAGCGCCTGACTCATCAATACAGCAAACGCAAAGATGTCCAGTATGAATCGATTCGCCTCTGGGACTACCAGTACCTCTCCTCAGGCCGCCTGGCGCAGATCATGCATGATGAGAACATCCGCATGATATCATTTGCAGATTTGAAACGTGCTATGCTGGAAATGAAAAAATAATAGAAGCGGTTGTTCAGCTTTTCTTCAATGAGACCACAGTTACTCCGGAGCCACCCTCATTATAATAGCCCAGTCTGTGGCTTTTGACCATTGGATGGTTTTTCAGGTATTGATCTACGGTTTTGCGCAATGCCCCGGTGCCCTTGCCATGCAGAATATACACAGTTTCGAGATTGGCCAGTGAGACCGAATCCAGATATTTGTCCAGCGCCGTCTCGGCTTCCTCGGATGTCATCCCGCGCAGAGAAATCTGGGTCGATACATCTTCATAAGGAGCATAGTTAACTCCGGCAGGTATTCTGCGTTCTTTCTTGCCTGATACGGTTTTTCTGAGAAGGTCGGATCTGACATTGACCACCATGCTGCCGGTTTGCACGCGCCAGTTGTCCTTCTTTTCATCGTAATCCAGCAGTTCGCCTTTGGCCTGCAGGTTTTCGATAAATACCGTATCTCCCGGCTGAAGCTTTTTAGCTTCTTTCTCCGGTTCCTTTTCGGGTTGTATGCGCTCCTGGTATGTTTTTAAATCAGAACGTTTTGAGCGGATATATTCATGTGCTTCTTTAATGCTCTTTTTATCCGCCCCGCTTTCTTTTATACTGCGCACCAGCCGTTCCAGATCGGCCCTGGTGTCATCGATCAGCTTCTGCGCATCCTCCAGCGCTTTGCGTTTGAATTCTTTCTGTTCCTCAGACATCTGATCCAGGCGCTTGACATAATGATCCCGAAGCTTTTCAACATCTTTCATGTCCGCTTCGGCTTTTTGAGCGCGATCCTCGGCGGCACGAGTCTGGGTTTGCAACCTCTGGATAAGATTGGCCATATCCATTTCCTGGCTGCCGACCAGTTCAACAGCATCATTAACAATCTCCGCCGGCATCCCCAGCCGCTTGGCCATCTCGATCGCATATGATGAACCCGGCAGGCCGATCATCAGGCGATAGGTCGGCTGCAGGGTTTTCTGGTCAAATTCCAGTGAGGCATTCTGAAACCGTTTATCCCGTTCGGCCAGGGTCTTTAATGCGGAATAGTGAGTTGTGATAATCGCCTTGCCGTTTTTGCGCAGGATATCCTTTAAAATCGATTCGCCCAGCGCTGAGCCCTCCAATGGATCGGTTCCGGCACCAAGCTCATCCATCAAAATCAAACTTCGTTTGCCACATTTTTTGACCGCCTCGATAATTTTTGAGATATGGGATGAGAATGTCGATAGTGATAGTTCGATAGATTGCTCATCGCCGATATCAGCGAAAATATGGTCGAATATCCCCACCTGCGAATCTTCATCGGCCGGGATCAGCATTCCCGCCTGAGCCATCAGGGACAGTAGACCGGCAGTTTTCAGGGCCACAGTTTTTCCGCCCATATTCGGGCCGGTAATAATCAGGCAGTCGAAATTTTCGCCCAGCATAATATCTGATGGGACCACATCGGCTTTGTTATCAGCAGACAACAGAAGCAGGGGATGATAGGCCTTTTTCATGTCAAATGCCGGCTCATCTTTAAGCGCGGGACGGTTCGAGTCGAGCTGCAGGCCCAGCCGGGCCTTGGCATGGATGAAATCAATTATGCCGACCAGTCGATAGTTTTCGTGCAGATCATCGAGGTTTTCACGAATCGAATCACCGATATCAATCAGGATCCGTTCGATTTCAGCCTCCTCGGCATGCACCAGTTCACGAAGATGATTGTTGGCTTCAACTGTAGCCATCGGTTCGACGAAGAGGGTGGCGCCGGATTTGGAACGGCCATGAATCACACCGGTACGCGAGGTGACATCGGAGGTGGCCATGGGAATCACAAATCGGTCGTCACGGATCGTGATCAGGTCATCCTGACGCGTTCCGGTTACCGGCTGGTCTTGAATCATAGCTTCAAGTTTTGTCAGTATCCTGTTGCGCACCACATGCTTTTCTGTACGAATGCTTCGCAGTTTCGGTGATGCCGAATCCTTGACCTCGCCGGTTTTATCTATAGCCCGTTCGACTTTTTCGACTATCTCAGGCTTTGGTTTCAACAGGGCGATATAGGAATCTATTAGAGGATACTTCTTGGCTTTCGGCTTTATATATTGTTTGAGGCCATTTATCGTTCGCAAAAAATGGGCTATTTTCAGGTAATCGGTTGAGTCTATAAATGTACTGGCTACCTTAAGGCGCGAGAAAAATGTATCGACATCATCCACCGTCTGCATCGGAAATGGCTCCTCGAAGCGCAGGATTTCAGCCATCTGATGAGTCTCGGAAAGAGATTTTTCGATTGTCTCATAATCAGTTGAAGGTAAAAGCGCGGCACATTTCTGCTTGCCCAGCGGTGAAAAACATTTGCCTTCAAGCCGCTCGATGATCTTGTTGTACTCTAATTTGCTTAATGTCTGCTGATCCATAGGCTAACCTTATTGTCAAAACGTGGTACAAGATATGGATTTGAGAAAAATAATCAATTTGTAAAAATTTAATTTTCGAAGGAAAATTTTGGAACCAGATTCTTCCAGACGTGTATACCGGGTAGGAAAGACAAGAAACCTAAGTTACGTGACCAATCCACAAGGCTCTGACCCTGAAGCCAGCTCACCCAAGCTGGCTTTTCTTTTTGGGAAACTCCGCTTATGTAAAATCCGTTAAAGATATAGCCAGATGAATACTGATCTTTTCATAAATCACAAGTGCATAAGCGATCCCGTCAATGTCACGGGAAGCATGAATTAGGAGGAATTATGGCTATGTCGGAATGGCCTGATGGTTCTGTTTGTCATACGGAAATTTACGCCAATGACCTTGGCGAGACGATGATGTTCTATGCCGAGTTGTTCGACTGGGATGTGCGTAACGCCATGAATGGCTATGGAATGTGGAAAGATCCCAATGGCGTGGAGGGAGGCTTCTCGACTACCGGCAGGCCCAATGATACCGGCTGTACATTATATATCAAGGTCAATGATATGCAGGCCTACCTTGACAAGTTGCGCGAGAAAAATGTCGAAATTGTGCAGGATAAAACCCATATCGCCCCGGATTTCGGTTATTTTTCACTATTTAAGGATCCCGGAGGAAACCTGATCGGGCTATGGTCACGGAAATGATCTTTGCATATAAACAAAAAAGCGGAGCAAAACTGCTCCGCTTTTTTATCACCAGGCTTTTTTGATTATTGACGTTTGGTATAATGAGAACGGCCGGATTCAAACCAGCTCTTGCCGCCATCCCATGACATCTCGTATGTCCAGTCAAAGCTTTCCGGGGTCATATTGAAGGTGGTGATTCTGGCCTTGTAGGTCTGTCCCTGCCAGGCATCCTCGCCATACACAACCATTTTCTCACCTTCCATACCGCCTTCATAGAGGCTGATAGCGGCGCTCATATTATCGAACCAGGATGACTGCCATTTGCCTGTCTCGCGGTTATAGGCCAGAAGACCGGTACCGTGATAGGGCATACCCATCATCTCGCTCTCGAATGTGTGACGCAAGGCGCAGCCATTATACATGTCGCTGTAAACAGCAACGCCTTTGGATGTCATCCAGTCGTCCTCAGGGCCCATTCTCCATTTCTGCTCGACATCCCAGGTACCGATCAAATAACTCAGCGATTTGATCTCCTCGGTCGGTCCCATAGGCGGCATTTCAGCCATTTCCCCCTGTTCACCGGCAATAGCTGCAGCCCCCAGAATACAAATAATCATACCCAGAACAAATATCGCTTTGAGCTTTAACATTATTCCTCCCTTGTAAATCCTATCACTTTTGAGAATAACTGTTTCAAATCCTTAGAACCCTATAAACAGGAGTATAATTATATTGTTTCTGGTTTGCAAACTATTCTTTACAAAATTTATCATCTATAAATATGACCATAAAAAACCGCCCGGGAAATTCTTCGGGCGGCTTCATAAAGTCTATGTGCGGGTCTAAGTTGTCGGATAATCCACTTTGGCAAACCATTTTATATCGATATCGGGGAATAGATCATTGCGGCGCTGAATATCTTTCAGAAAAGTCCAGTCGGCATCATCAATATCGTCATCATTCTGACAACGTTCGACCATCTTTGCCAAACGCCTGAAATGTTTATGATGCTCGACAAGCCTGATTTCGGCATAATCCCGTGCTGACCATGTGGAAATTAAAAACTGCCAGTCTGAAGATACCAGGAGCATTAATTCACGGGCAGCCTGCTGCAGGATCTCTTTCAGCTTTTTGTTGCTTGTATCCTTATGGCGCCGGGCCATGGACTGCATAATCATCTCATCTTCATAGATATGTTTCCAGGTCCATTCGGTCCAGTCATTGAGCCAGATATAATGATAACCGCCCTGGCCCCAGCTTCCTTCGGGCAGAGAGACCACCTCGGTCGGTTTCTGCCGATCGAGCTGTTCGCCGCAGGTGATAGTTTCGATATCATCGTCGTGATGAATATAATCAATGACAAGCTTTAGAAAATTGACGCCTTCGAACCACCAGTGCCCGAAAAGCTCGCAGTCGAATGGTGCGCACAGAAATCCCGGTTTCTGTTTCTTTTGGTAATACTTAAGCAAAGAATCCTTTACGAGCCCTTTAAAATGACCGGCATTTTCAGGTACCCGGCCCATGGCTGTCTTGGGATTATATTCCTCTTTATCGGCCAAATCGCTTTTGGGCGAGGTTACTTTCCAGTAACGATGGCCGCCGGGGAAATGCTTCTTATGAAAGTCGAGGTAGTTGCCATCACCGGGATAGCCATATTCTCCCGACCAGACCTGAAGGCCTGTTTCCGGGTCACGGGCGAAAACCGCTACAGGTTTCTTGGATTCATCACCTGAAGATACCAGGTAAACTTCGTGTGTGTCCCGCTCCGGCCTTTTCTCGGGCGGGTTATACTGCTTTTCGAAATTGCCCCAGAGTGTCTTTAAAGACTCGAAACGATCGATATACACACCGATCGCTTCACCGCCGTGCAGGAGAGCGCTGTCGACTATGAAGTATTCGATTTCGTTTTCTGAAAGAAATTCCTCGACACCCTTGCGCAGGTATCCGGAGGCAAGGCCCTCGATTTTGACCGGCGGATTCCATGTGTATCTGGGACGATAGGCGCATTCCGGCAGCCAGATACCGCGTGGCCTGCGTTCGAAGTAATTTTCATAGGTCCGTACGGCCTGTTTGACCTGGGCCTGAATAGTCGTATCCTGGCTTAAAAGCGGAAAGTAGCTATGAGTGGCGGCGCAGGTCATTATTTCGATTTGATTATCATCCTGGAGCCTCTTGAACTCCCCGAGAATGTCCTGTTTATATTTTTTTTCAAAGCTGTTTTTTATACTGCTGTAGAAATCAACCCACATGCTGGAAAGGCCGGCCATATCCTCGTCGCCGTGTCTTGAAAAAACCTCATTGTCAGTATTGGCCGCCTGTATTTTTGTGTCGAGATAGTCTTTGAATTCGGGGTGGAAATTCTTGCTGGCCAGCTGTTCGCATAATACCGGCGATATGCTGATAGTGATTCCCGGCCTGATACCGTCCTCGATAAGCTCATTCAGTATATTCAGGATCGGTATATACGTCTCGGCGCAGGCTTCATTGAGCCAGTCGGTGCCGTGAGGCCAGCGCCCATGTGAGAGCACATACGGAAGATGTGCATGTAATACGAATGTAAACGCGCCCTTTAATCCCTCGGCCATACGTTTTCCTTTCAGTCTGTGATTAATGCTTCCGCCGGTTAAAAGCAGAGCAGAAACCGGGCGTTAGTCTTCATCAACCTTCTGATCAGTGGCCGTCTGGAAGCCGATCTGCTTCTCCTGCTGGCCATATATCTTTATCTGTCCGAATTGGTTTTCATATTTCGCCACGCTGTTCTCGAGATTTTTTAGAAGAGCCTTGGCGGTTGTGGGATTTAAGATAATCCTGGCATGCACCCGGGCTTCTTTCATTCCCGGAGAAAAGCGCGCGAAATCCACTATGAATTCCGCCGGTGAGAAATTTATTATCTGAAGATTGGAATAGACCTCATCGGGAAGATTTTCGCCCAGTTTAACCTTTATCTGCTGTTGTTGTCCCGCAGGTTTATTCATTGATTTCCTCCTTGAACTTTTGGCTTAAAAGTATTACAATTGTGCCCAATGTCAACAACTAAAAAGGATTTTGGATGTGCAGGTAAATCTCTCGAGAATAGATGAAATATTTGAAAGCGTCGGGGGCAATCAAATTATTGTTATAGGTGATCTGATGATGGATCGCTATTTCTGGGGCGAAGTTAACCGTATATCACCCGAGGCACCCGTGCCGGTGGTCGAGGTCAAAGAAGAAACCCTGCTCCTGGGCGGGGCGGCCAATGTGGCCACAAATATTCGCAAGCTTGGCGATGATCCCTATCTGATCGGAGTTGTCGGAAATGATATCCGTTCCGAAACATTCAGCATCCTGCTTGGCGACAAGGGCATCAGGTCGGACGGCATCGTTATGGATAATGGCCGTCCCACGACCATCAAGACCCGCATTATCGCCAACAATCAGCAGGTGGTGCGCGCGGACCATGAGTCCACTGCCGAGATCGGGCCGCAGGTTCAGGAAGAGATACTGGACAAGGTGAAATCCCAGATTGACAATGCCAGGGGGCTGATTATCTCGGATTACGGTAAGGGCGTAATTACTGAGACTCTTTTAAATCATGTGATAGCCCTCTGCCGTGAGAAAGATGTATTCATTGCCGTTGACCCCAAGGATGTTCATTTCCGTTCATATAGAAAAGTCTCTGTGATCACACCCAATCATCTCGAGGCGGGTTTTGCATATGGCAAGCGAATCCGCAATGAGGATGATTTACGCGAGGTGGGATGGGGCCTTTTGGATATGCTCGATGCCGAGTCCATATTGATAACCCGCGGTCCGCAGGGTATGGCCCTGTTTGAGCAGGGCGAAAAGCTTACATTTCTGCCGGCGGCGGCGCGCAAAGTCTACGATGTTACCGGTGCGGGCGATACTGTGATATCGACATTTGTTTCGGCTGTCGCGGCCGGTGCATCGTTACCGGAGGCGGCTTTTATATCCAATCAGGCGGCCGGACTAGTGGTCGCCGAGGTTGGAACGGCGCAGGTCGAGAGGGATCGCCTGTATGAAGAAATATCCGAAAACCTGGCGGAGGAAGCCCATGGGTGAAGTGGTCAGCCTAAAAAGGCTTTTGGAAATTCGCCGCCAATGGAAGCGCAAAAAGGTAGTTTTCACGAATGGCGTTTTTGATCTGATTCATTACGGTCACGCAAAGCTCCTGGGCGATTGCAAGAAGCTTGGTGATATTCTGATTGTCGGATTAAACAGCGATAGTTCAGTCAGGCGCCTGAAAGGGGAAAAGCGTCCGGTAACACCATACAAAGATCGCAGTAAACTTCTGGCATGTCTTGAGTCTGTTGACTATGTTGTTGCATTCAATGAGGATACGCCTCTTAACTTAATTAATAAGATTAAGCCGGACATCCTGGTAAAAGGGGCCGATTACAGGAAGTCGGAGATAATCGGCGCGGCTGAGGTCGAATCCTGGGGCGGAAGTGTAAAACGTGTGAAACTCCTGCCGGGCAGGTCGACATCGGATTTGATCGCCCGGATTGTGGAGCGTTTTAGTCGATAAAGTTTTACTTGACAGCTATTAAGCACAGCTTTAACTTTCGAGGCTGAAAGGTTGTTGTGAAGAAAATTACCCTGGTAAGTGGAACGCAGGATGCGCAAATCGAAAAGCTGAAGTCTTTGCTTCCGGATTCGTTTGCAAGGCTGGCGGATGCTTATCTTGCTAGGGATGAGCGCCAGAAGGCTAAAGAGATACTTGAAGAATATGCTAATGATTTTCCGGGCTATCCCACAGGCTACTGGCTTTTGGGAAAAACGTATTACAGCCTGGATCAAAAGGAGCAGGCCTTAGATTACCTTCACAAGACACTTCAGATGATCCCGGAGCATCCGGCCGCACTTGAACTGATCGGCAAGATCTATATGGAAAGCGGCGACCATGCTCTGGCCAGATCTTACCTGGCCCAGGTCAGGCAGATAGACAGGCTGGGTGATCTGAAATTTGAGGAAACTGAAGATAAGCTGTCAGAGGATATAAAAGAGGAGAAAACCCCGCAACGGATCAGCAGGAATAAGGAAAACAGAGTGGCCGGCAGATTCGCTACCGAGACAATGGTTAACCTGTACTTAAAGCAGGGCCACAAAGAGCTGGCACGGGAACTTTGCCGGGATATACTCGTTAGCCAACCTGATAACAACCGCATCAGGACGATCCTGGAGGAACTGGAGAATTAAACCATGCCGAAAAAGAAAAAGACCAATCTTACGAAACTGCAGGAATTAGTCAGCCAGGAAAATCTGGATTGTCTGCTGGTATCGGATATAGTTCATATACGTTACCTGACAGGCTTTTCGGGATCAACTGCCAAGCTTCTGGTCTTCCCCAAGCAGACCTATTTCTTTACCGATTTCCGTTACCAGGATCAGGTCAAGAAGCAGGTCAAAAATGCCAAGATAGTTATCGGCAAACGGGATCCGTTGATCGATTTCCCCGAATTCAAGCCACTCAAGCAGAAAAATATCAAGATCGGGTTCCAGTCAGAAAACCTGAGCTATGAGATATATGAAAGGCTGGAGGCGCTTCTCCCGCATGCGATCCTGGTGCCGACGCATAATATGGTGGGCGGGATTTCGATCATCAAAACCCAGGATGAGATAAACCTGATCCGTGAGGCGGTAAAAATCTCCGATGCCGCTTTTGACAGGATCTTAAATGTTATCCAGCCCGGCGTGCGTGAAAACGAGGTTGCCGCTGAACTGGAGTACCAGATGAAAATGCTCGGTTCCGAGAAACCGGCCTTCGATACAATCGTCGCTTCCGGTCCCAGATCGGCCATGCCGCATGGCGTGGCATCCGACCGCAAGATCAAAAAGGGTGATCTTATCACCATGGATTTTGGTGCGCTTTATCAGGGGTATCATTCCGATATCACCCGTACGGTCGTACTGGGCAAGGCAACCGACCGTCAGAAAAAGATTTACAACCTTGTGCTGAAGGCCCAGAAAGCCGGTATCCGTTATGCCAAAGCCGGTTTAAAAGGCAGGGAATTGGACGGTAAAGTTCGTAAGATTATTGACAAAGCAGGTTATGGTAAGTACTTTGGTCACGGGCTGGGGCATGGATTGGGTACTGTTGTCCATGATGCTCCGGCGGTTTCTACATTATCCGAGGTGGAACTCAAGCCCAATATGGTGATAACCATTGAGCCGGGTATTTATATCAGCGGCTGGGGCGGAGTTCGTATTGAGGATGATGTCGTGATCAAGAGAAATAGATGTATGGTTTTGAACAAAGCCGAAAAGGAATTAATCGAATTATAAAGGTGGATGGTTAGTATGCTGGAATCAATGATTAGAAAGCTGGTTAAGCTTGTTGAGGAATCGGATATAGCGCAGCTTGAGGTCACCAGTTGGGGCCGACGTGTCAAGATCACCAAACGCTATGCCCCGGCTTCGGGCAACGGCCATTCATCAGGCGGCGCGCTGACCGAGGTGGTGGTGCCGCAAGCCCCGCCCAGGCAGGAATCAGCCCCTCAGCCAACTCCCCAGGCGGTGCCCCAGCAGGCAAAAGAATCCGCGCCGGCGGTTTCAGAACCGGCCGAATCTGCCGATGATAAATACGTACCGATTAAATCCCCGATGGTGGGGACATTCTATGTTTCGCCGGAGCCCAATGCTCCCGCGTACGTGGAAGTGGGTCAATCGATTCAAAAGGGAACAGTGGTCTGTATTGTCGAGGCCATGAAACTGATGAATGAGATTGAATCGGATATCTCGGGACGTATTGTCAAGAGACTGGTGGATAACGCTCAGCCGGTTGAATTCGGCCAGACACTCTTCCTTGTCGAACCCACTTCTTAAAAAACAAGAAGAAAAAACAGCCTAATCCGTTTCAAGGAGGGTGTGTATGAATCTGCGCCAGATGCTGGTGGAGATGCTGCAGAAGGGTTCCTCCGATTTGCATTTGCGGGTCGGAATCAAGCCTACTTTGCGTGTCGATGGTGTCCTGACACCCATAAATACCCCGCCCATCGCAAAAGATGATATGGGCGATATTCTCAATCAGATTTTGACCCCGGAACAGCAGAAAAGATTTTTGGTCAGAAACGAGATGGACCTGGCCCTCTCGGTTGCCAAGCTGGGACGATTCAGGATCAACCTGTTCAAACAGAGGGGCACAGTCGGTATAGCGATCCGTGCGGTCAATACCACGGTGCCGACATTCGATGAGCTCAATCTTCCGCCGATTGTGCAGAAGATAGCCGAATATCGTCGCGGCCTGGTGATCGTCACCGGTACGACCGGTTCGGGTAAGTCGACCACATTGGCCTCGATGATCGAGCATATCAATGAAACCCGTAAGGATAATATCCTGACAGTCGAGGACCCGATCGAGTATATCTACCGTGATAAAGAATGTATAATCTCGCAGCGCGAGGTGGGTGGCGATACGCCATCATTCAGTTCCGCGCTTCGCCATGCCTTCCGTCAGGATCCGGATACGATTCTGATCGGTGAGATTCGTGATGCGGATACGATGTCGACTGCATTGTCGGCCGCCGATACGGGGCATTTTGTTCTGACAACATTGCATACGATGAATACGATTGAAACGATTTCACGTATTATTTCGTTTTTCCCGCCTCATCAGCACAGCCAGGTCAGGTTGCTCCTGGCCGGTACGCTCAAGGCCATCATCTGCCAGAGGCTCCTGGGACGATCCGACCGTGCCGGTCGAGTTCCGGCGGTTGAGGTGATGATCGGCACCGCCTCGATTCGCGAATGCCTGATGAGCCCGGAGAAAACTATGGATATTATCGACCTGGTGGAATCCGGTTCTGTACAGTATGGTATGCAGTCATTCGATCAGTCGATCATGAAGCTTTACAGGCAGGGCATCATATCCTATGAGGAGGCGATGACCCAGGCCACAAACCCGGAGGATTTCGATCTCAGGCTGAAGGGTATCACCGGCGCATCCGATCGTGGCTGGACCGAATACCAGAAAGAGGATGAATTCGATAAATATTGATCTCTAGATCCCCATGATTTTTCAATTAAAAGGCCGTATTCAATGCGGCCTTTTTTTGTGGTACAGAAATCCAATAATCTTTTATCTGATTGTGATTGCCTTATTAGGTTTTATTGTTAATATTTTAAGATGGAATTTTCGTCAATCAACCTAATGTCACTATTCTTGGTAGGATATGGATTCCTTGATAAGCCTCATTGATTGGATTGAGCAGCATCCTTTGCTAACAGCCGTTTCGGCCGGATTAATAATTGTCTTAGTGGAGAGTTTTCGTCGATGGATAGCTAAAAGGCGAATTTATAATATAATTTCAGATAAAACAGATGAAACTAAAGCTCTACTAAGAAATAAACAGTACCATATAGCTCTCAAGAAATATGAGGAAGTTATACTGCCCCCTGTTAATTGACAAAGATTGTTAAGAGAGTAAATAGTGACTGGATTCACGAAGGAGGATTCAGTCATGAAGCGCAGGAAATGGGATTCGAAGACGAAGGCCCGGATAGTGCTGGAGGGTCTTTCAGGTCGTCCGATCAGTGAACTTTGCAGCGAGTATGAGATCAGCCAGAACCAGTACTATATCTGGCGGGACAAGTTTTTGAAGGATTCTCACAGAGCTTTTGAGAAGCAAGACAATGGCCGGGAGGTTGCCAGCGGCATGTATTTGTATCGTTTAAAAGGAGATAGGGTTGAGTCTTCAAGAAAGATGATCCTTTTGAAATAGTCCGGCATCCGATTGCTTCCATTTTCAATCCCGTCTTGTCTGCAAAGCGGATTTCCCCGAATTCAAAACCCTCCAATACTTTCCAAGAATTGACTTGCCAAACGGTATGTATGTTTATAATATTGCGCCATGTTTAAAAAAGTGCTTATAGCAAATCGTGGCGAAATTGCCCTGCGGATCATCCGCGCCTGCAAGGAAATGGGCATCCGCACAGTGGCTGTCTATTCCGAGGCCGATCTGGACAGCCTGCATGTGCGCTTTGCCGATGAGGAGGTCTGTATCGGGCCGCCGCAATCGGCCGAATCATACCTGGAAGTCAAACGCATTATCTCGGCCGCCGAGGTAACCAATTGCGACGCAATTCATCCCGGCTACGGTTTCCTGGCCGAAAATGCCGATTTCGCGGAAATCGTCAATTCCTGCGGGCTGATATTCATCGGCCCGACACCCGAATCGATGCGTCTGATGGGGGATAAGGCCAGCGCCAAGCGCCTGATGAAAGCGGCCGGTGTGCCGGTGGTGCCCGGTTCCGAGGGTCTGGTCGAGAACCTGACCGAGGCCGAACGGGTTGCCGAGGAAATCGGCTACCCGATTATAATCAAGGCCTCTGCCGGAGGAGGCGGACGCGGCATGCGTGTGGTTACTAAAAAGGATGGGCTGAAGTCGGCTTTTACCACAGCCCGTATGGAGGCGGGTGCCTCCTTTAAGAATTCTGATGTATATATCGAGAAATTTGTTGCCCAGCCCCGTCATGTGGAGATACAAATCCTGGCTGACCAGCATGGCAATGTCATTCATCTGGGCGAAAGGGACTGCACCATCCAGCGCCGTCACCAAAAGTTGATCGAGGAATCACCATCCCCGGCCCTGACACCCGAAATCCGTGAAAAGATGGGCCAGGCGGCCATTTCCGGCGCGCAGGCGGCCAATTACCATAACGCCGGTACGATTGAATTCCTGCTGGATGAGGATGGCAGTTTCTACTTTATGGAAATGAATACCCGCATACAGGTGGAACATCCGGTATCGGAAGAGGTCACTGATGTCGATTTGATCCGTCAGCAGTTAGTGGTTGCGGCAGGGGAGGAGTTGAAGCTTCGGCAGGAGGATATCAAGATATCCGGGCATGCGATTGAATGCCGAATCAATGCCGAGGACCCAACCAAAAATTTCCGACCCTCCCCGGGCCAGATAACATCATTCCACGTTCCCGGGGGCCATGGAGTTCGCGTGGATACTCATGCATACGCCAAGTATGTCATACCGCCCTTTTATGATTCCATGATCGCCAAATTGATCACGCATGCCAAAACCCGCGACGGTGCGATTATGAAAATGCGCCGGGCCCTGAGCGAATTCGTGATCGAGGGTGTGGCGACCACGATACCTTTCCAGCAGGCGGTTATCGATGACCCCGTGTTTCAGTCGGGGAAGTATTCTACCAAATATATCGAGACATTTAAATGGGATGGAAATAAATAGAGTACATAACACGGCTATATAAAAGTTAATGGAGGAAAGATGGAATTCCCGAAAGATCTTAAATACTCGAAGGAACATGAGTGGGTGAGTGTCGATGGCGATGTGGCCACGATAGGAATCACTGATTATGCCCAGAACGAGCTGGGGGATGTAGTCTTTGTCGAACTTCCCGAAGCCGACGATACCTTCAAACAGATGGAGGCTTTTGGAACAATCGAGGCCGTAAAAGCGGTTAGTGAATTGTATGTTCCGGTCTCGGGCGAGATAGTGGAAGTTAATTCCAAGCTCGAGGATGAGGCCGGGCTGGTAAATTCATCGTGCTACGGCGACGGCTGGATGATCAAGATCAAATTATCCGATCCATCGGAAGTTGATGAGTTAATGGACGCCGCCGAATACAAGGAAATGGTGGAGCAATAAAGACATGAGCTATGTTTCCGGTTCTGAATCAGAACGCAAGAAAATGCTGGAGGAGATTGGAGTCTCCGGTTTTGAAGATTTAATACAGGAAATTCCCGAGAGCCTGCGCCTTAAAAGGCCGCTCGATCTGCCTCCCGGTAAGCCGGAGTTCGAGGTCATTTCGGTGCTTAAAAGGCTGTCGCGCCTTTCAGTCGGATGCGACAACATGGTTTGCTTTATGGGCGCGGGGGCTTATGATCATTACCTGCCTGCCGTGGTGGATACGATCTTATCCCGCTCGGAATTCCTGACTGCCTATACACCGTATCAGGCTGAGGTCTCGCAGGGTACCTTGCAGACTATCTACGAATTCCAGTCACTGGTTTGCCGCCTGGCCGGGATGGATATCGCCAACGCCTCGATGTATGACGGCGCATCGGCCGCCGCCGAGGCGATTCTCCTGGCGCTTTCCCAGACCGGCAATAAAAAAGTCTATCTGGCGGCCGGTCTTCATCCAACCTATGTCGATGTTATCAGGACCTATACATCGGGTATGAATCTGCAGATCGAAACCCTGCCCCAAAAGGACGGCCTAATGGATGTCGAGAAACTGAAAGATCTCGATCTGGACAATGCCGCATGTGTTTTGATTCAGTCGCCCAATTTTTACGGCCTGATCGAGAATATCAAGGCTGCCGGCGAGATTATAAAGGAAAGCAAATCCATGTATGTGGTCGCGGCCAATCCGTTCAGCCTGGCCCTGCTTACTCCTGCAGGAGAAGCCGAGGCGGATATCGCGGTGGGCGAGATGCAGGTCTTCGGCAACGCCATGAACTACGGCGGTCCCTATGTCGGCTATTTTGCGGTGAAGAAAAAACTGATGCGCAGAATCCCCGGCCGTCTGGCGGCACGCACAAAAGATATCGATGGCAATGTCGGCTACTGCCTGACACTGCAGACCCGTGAACAGCATATCCGGCGCGACAAAGCGACCTCGAATATCTGCACCAATCAGGCCCTGTGTGCCCTGGCGGCCACTGTTCACCTGACACTTCTGGGTGAAAGCGGTGCCCGTGAAGCGGCCACGGAGGCGGTAAAGAAGGCGCATTATCTGGCAGATAAACTAACCTCTATTGAAGGCATAGAGCTGGTGCACAGGGGCAGATTCTTTAATGAATTTCTGCTCAGACTGCCTGTCGATGCGGATGATTTCATCCTGATGATGGAAAAGGAGAATATTCATCCGGGCGTGGCGCTATCCTTATTTGAGCCGAAGCGCAAGGGTGAATTACTGGTCTGTGTTACTGAGAAACGGACCAAAGAAGAGCTCGATCAATACATCAATGCCGCCAAAAGAGTAATCAAATCATCGCAAGTGAGTGTGAGTTAAAATACCATGATGGATGAACTGAGAAATGAGGATGATGATTTCGTGGCCAAACCATGCAAACATGATCCCGATGAGCTGGTGCTGCTTTACAAATCGTATTCGCGATTGAATACCGATTTTCTGCGTGAAACATTGAAGGCGGCGGGAATACCTCATCAATGCAAATTAAGCGGCGGCCTATTGGGCCGTGGTATGGTAATGTCGACAGGCATATTCAATCCATCCAATGAAGATGCGATTTTCTATGTGCCCTGGAAGCATTATGAAGAAGCCGAGCAGATAAAAATCCAGGTCGTGGGGGCGGAGTAGGAGTTTTCATGAAAAAGCGTCTGATATTCATGCTTGTCTTGCTTCTGGCATTCAGCCTCAACCTGCTTGGCCAGGAAGGTGAGTCCGAGCAGGAAGAGCCTGACACGATTGCCTGGTATACCGATTACCATGAGGCGCTTCAGAAAGCTGCGGCCGAAGACCGCTATATGCTGATAGAATTCTATACCGACTGGTGAAGCTGGTGCAGGCGCTTGGATAGCGCTACATTCGGAGATCCATTGATCGCTACCATGTCAAATTCGCTCGTATTCGTAAAAACAAATGCTGATGAAGATACCGCGATTGCAAAAAAATACGGTGTGGTCGGCTTCCCGACTATGGTATTCACCCGGCCCAATGGCGCTGAAGTTGATCGACTGGTCGGCTATTATCCGCCGGAAAGCTTTATCCCGGCTGTACTGGATTTGTTCACAAATCGCAATACTCTCGATGATTTGCTTTCCAAGGCGGTAAAATATCCGGACAGCCTCGAGCTTTACAGCAGTATCGCGCAGAATTATGAATACAAGAACGATATGGCCAATGCCCGTTATTATTATGGCAGGATAATCAGCCTTGACTCGGCAAATGAGTCAGGCTTAAGTGATGATGCCTGGATGTCGCTGGCCGGGTTGAAACGTCGAGACGGCGAAGTCGAAGAAGCGGTGAAGATGTATTTCCAGACCGCCGAGAAATTCCCGGAAAGCGATCAGCTGGATGATGCTTACCTGGCGGCCGCGGCTGTATATCGTCGTGATGGCCAGGTTGACAAGGCGATTAAATTGTATGAGGATTTTGAAGAGAATTATCCCGCAAGCGATGATATTGACTACGCCGCGGCGATGATTCCATATACATATCATAAGAACGGTGAATTTAAAAAAGCGCTCGAACTCTATAAGACATTCGTTGAGGAATTCCCGGATTCTGAGATGAATGAATGGGCGCAGGGGAAAGTCACCGAAGTTGAAGAGGAAATGAAAGAGAAGAAATAAGAGCCATGATTGAACCGACCATCTTTGAACTTTCACATAAGGGCCGTGCCCATAAATATATCAGCCTCGAAGAAGGATTCGATGATAATATCGAGGAAATGCTGGGCAGGGAAAATATGCGCAGCGACCCTCCCGGGTTGCCCGAGATTTCCGAGAATGAGGTGATGCGTCATTTTACCCGTCTCTCGGCCAAAAACCATCATATCGACAAGGGCTTTTACCCGCTCGGGTCGTGTACCATGAAATACAATCCGCGCGTGAATGAAGCTGTGGCCCGCTATGAGGGCTTTGCGCAGATTCATCCCTATCGTCCGGAACGAACGGTACAGGGCGCATTGGCGCTGATGTATCATCTGTCAGAAATGCTGTCCGAGATCGCAGGTATGAAGCGGGTATCATTGCAACCCGCCGCAGGTGCTCAGGGTGAATTCGCCGGGCTTCTGATGATTCGGCAGTATCATCAAAAGAAGGGTAATGATAAGGAAACCGTGATAATTCCGGATTCGGCACATGGCACAAATCCGGCCTCGGTGACATTTGCAGGCTACAGGCCGGTGCAGATTCAGTCCAGCGAGGATGGTATTGTCTCGGCTGAGGAGATGAAGAAAGTCATCGATGATCAGACCGCCGGAGTGATGCTGACCAATCCAAACACATTGGGCCTGTTCGAATCGGACATCAAGGAAATCGCGGAAATTTGCCGTAAGCATGATGCCCTGATGTATATGGACGGCGCCAACCTGAATGCTCTGCTGGGTATCGCCAAGCCGGGGGAGATGGGTTTCGATTGTGTGCATTTTAATCTGCATAAGACATTCTCCACCCCGCATGGCGGCGGTGGACCGGGCGCCGGGGCGGTTGGAGTTTCTGAACGCCTGGAGCCGTTTCTGCCAAAGCCCATGGTCGAAAAAGACGGCGATAAATATTATCTCGATTTTGATATGCCGGATTCGATTGGACGGTTGCATAGCTTTTATGGCAATTTCAGCAATATGGTCCGGGCCTATGCCTATATTCTAAGCAATGGATCTGATGGTTTGCGCGAGGTTGCCGAGGCGGCGATTGTCAATGCCAATTACCTGAAAGAAAAGGTCAAGGATGTTTATCATCTGCCGTTTGACCGTCACTGTATGCATGAGTTCGTTATTTCAGGCGCCTGGCAGAAGAAGAAGGGCGCACGTACGATGGATATCGCCAAACGACTTCTGGATTTCGGCATTCATTCTCCGACAGTGTATTTCCCCTTGATTGTCAATGAGGCGATGATGATCGAGCCGACTGAAACCGAAACCAGGGAGACACTCGATTTCTTTGCCGAGACATTACTGGCAATTGATAAAGAGATTGAAGAGGATCCGGAATTTGTAAAATCCTCGCCGCATAATACACCGGTCAGAAAACTTGATGAGGTTCTGGCGGCCAAAATGGCTGATGTGGCCTGGACAGAAGATAAGTAGATATATACTTTTTGCTCATAAGGCGTCCGGATGGGCGCCTTTTTTTATTTTCATATCCGCAATAACAGCCTTAAATTGGTCACATGATATCTGTAGAGAACTTGCATTTCAGCTATCTGAAATCGGGCGGTGAATCTCAAAAAGTGATTGAGGGCGTTTCGCTTGAAATCCAAAATGGCCAGCGGGTGGCCCTGATGGGCGCCAATGGCTGCGGCAAATCGACACTTCTCAAGCTGATTGCCGGGCTTTTATTGCCTGAGAAGGGCAAGATCGTTGTTGATGGTTTAACTACACCTGACCAGGCTTTCAAAACAGGCATGGGGCGCAAAATCGGCATTGTTTTCCAGAACCCGGATAATCAGCTTTTTTCTGTGACTGCAGAGCGTGAGATTGCCGTGGGGCTGGAAAATCATTCATACGACAAGGATATCATAAAAGCAAGGGTTGATAAGGCCCTGAAAGATGCCGGCATAGAATGGCTCAGGCACAAACAGATATCCAAATTGTCCGGTGGCGAGAAGCAAATGATCTCATTGTTATCAGTGCTGGTACTGGAGCCGAATATACTGCTTCTGGATGAGCCGTTTTCACATCTCGATCTTGAAAGCCGAAATTTCTTCAGCAAACATTTGCAAAAGATGATCGAAGAAAGAAATATCATGGTTGTAATGGCCACTCAGGATTTTGCGGACACGCTGACAATGGACCGGCTGATTCTGATGAAAAATGGCAAAATCGAATTTGAAGGAGATCCCGCGACATTCATCAATAGCCCCAAAAAGCTGATTTCGGTTGGGATTGCGCCGCCCGTAAAGCCACTGCTAAAATCAGTTGACAGGCAAATACTTGAAAACCCACAAACGGGGAATCAATCTGATGAGAAAGAGAGATCATCAAAAGCATTTGTTTCGGTGCGTAATTTAAATTTTTCATGGAAAGGCGATTCCAGGGGAGATTTGATCAGTAATCTGAACCTGGAACTATATGAGGGTCATGTGAGCGGAATCGCCGGTCCCAATGGTTGCGGAAAATCGACCCTGGCATTGATCCTGGCCGGCCTGGTAAAACCAGATTCGGGGAAAATCATATTTAATAGCAATCCGGTCCACAGTAAGGATCTATTGCGATCTGTTATCTACATTTTTCAATCGCCCGAACGGGGCCTGTTTGCCGGGACTGTCTATGAAGATATCGCCTTCGGCCCGCGAAATATGGGATATTCAGAATCCGAGATTGATAACGCTGTAAAGCGAAATATGATCATGGCGGGCCTTGATTTTGAGTTGTTCATGAACCGCGAACCATTTGAGCTGTCCGCAGGCGAGCAACGCCTGGCCGCAATAGCGGGGGCGCTTGCCACCGGGAAGAAAGTCGTCATTCTGGATGAACCGGTGGAGGAGTTGGATTTTTATGGCAGGCAAAGAGTTAAAGCGATTATCGAGGACCTCAGAAAAAATGGCCATGCAGTCTGTGTGATTTCGCATGACAGCGATTTTTTGTTCGCGGTTTGTGATGAAATCGGATTCTTGCAAAAAGGCGGCCTGACAGTCTTTGAAAAATCCGATCTTTATGGAAATCCCGGCTACTTTACGGAGGCCTCGGCCAGAGTTCCGGCGATAATTCGGGCTGCCGCTGAGATGGGTCTGGCAGATGTGTTTCGAGTGAAAGGTATTGATTTACTTGAATTTCTATTACATCATCCTGATCTCACCGGAGAATAATTATCAATACACTAACCTGCCGGTGCTTGACATTGATCCGCAATTAAGTATTTTAAGGCAATCTTATCGATACAGTTTTTGTATGAGAATTGAGTATACTAACGATTAAGGCATTTTGCCGGAAAGATTAGATCGGAACTTGCACGAATTCAGAACAGGAGCTAGGAATTTGCGAAAAGCCTCCCGGATATCAGTGGTGGTACCCGCCTATAACGAACAGGGCAATATCCCCATACTGGTCGAAAAATTCTCTGAAATGTTCAAGAAGAGCCGTCTGCGCGGAGAAGTTATAATCGTCAATGACGGTTCCACAGATAATACCTTGCAGGAAGCTCTGGATGCCGCCCGTGGAAAACGCTGGCTCAGGGTTGTCAGCCACAAATCAAACCGCGGTATGACCGCCGCATTGCAGACCGGCTTCGGTATGGCACGGGGCAAAATCTTTTTGCTCTGGCCCGCCGATCTTCAATATATGCCGGAAGAAATTCCCAAGCTGGTGGCCAAGATTGAAGATGGCTATGATGTTGTCTGCGGATGGAAACAGGGCAATTACGGCCTGAAGAGGGTCGCCTCGTTTTTCTATAATCTTCTGTCACGCATGATTTTCAAACTCAAGGTGCATGACCTTAACTCGGTCAAGGCATTTCGCCGCGAGGTAATCGATGATATGCCGTTTCTGCGCGAGGGCTGGCATCGCTACCTGGTGGTTCTGGCCGCCCAGAAAGGCTATAAAATCGGCGAGGTCAAGGTCAAGCTTTATCCGCGCACACAGGGCAAATCAAAATTCGGATTCTGGAGAATCCCGGCCGGTTTCTCCGACCTGTTTTCGGTAAAATTTCAGCTTTCATTTATGCGCAAGCCACTTCTCTTTTTCGGTGGTATAGGATTCATTTTGTGTCTCCTGGGCCTTTTGGTTGGCGGTCTGGCGCTGTATATGCGTTATATCATGCATGAAGGCTATCGGCCGCTCTTATATCTTGTCATGCTCCTGGAGTCGATGGGTGTGATGCTGTTCATGCTCGGTTTTCTGGCCGAGGCGATGATATATTTTCAGGATGAAATATCGCAGATGCGCCATGAAAACCGCCGCATTATAGATAAGATGGATGCCTTAAATGATATCCGCAAACGTGTCCGTAAAATAGAGTCACGTCAGAATCGCGCCGATGCAACTCATTATCAGAAGCAAAAGGGCAAAGGCGGCCCGCCAGGAAAAGGCGGGAGCGGAGGACCTCAGAAAGGCCCCAATCAACAGGGCGGCGGCCAAAGCTGACAAATAAAATTAATCTCCGGCCCATTTATGAGCCGGAGATTTTCTTTTAGTCCTGATAAACCACCTGACCATCAACAATCGTATAAACGGCTTTGCCGGTCAATGTCATTCCGATATAGGGAGAATTTCGCGATTTGGATTTGAAACTTTCCGGTTTGACCACCCATTTCTTATCCGGATCGATAATCGTGATATCGGCCGGATAGCCGCGCTTAATTGTGCCGGCCTTGATCGAAATAATCTCCGCCGGACGGGTGGACATGGCCCGGATCAGCTTTTTCCATGTCAGGTGCTTTTTCCTGATCAGGTATGTAATTGCCACCGCTAAGGCTGTTTCCAGCCCGATGATACCATTGGGAGCAAGATCAAACTCGACATCCTTGGATTCGTGTGAATGAGGAGCATGATCGGAGGCGATGCAGTCAATTGTGCCATCGACCAGGCCCTTGATCAATGCGCGCAGATCATCCTGTGACCTGAGCGGGGGAGACATTTTCAGGTTGGTGTTGAATTCCTCGGCGATCATTTCCTCATGCAGTGAAAAATGATGAGGAGTGACCTCGGCGGTAACATTGACATTGAATCTCTTGGCCTGCCTGATCAGTTCCACCGCACCGGCGGTTGATACATGCGCGAAATGAATCCGCCCCGAGGTATACTGTGCCAGCAGAATATCGCGTGCCACCGCAACCTCTTCCGAGACGGCCGGAATACCTTTCATCCCCAGCCTGGTGGATGTATAGCCCTCGTTCATCACTCCTTCGCCGGTCAGAGACATGTCCTCAGGGTGTTCGATAATTGGAATATTGAACATCCGGGCATAGTCAAAGGCCTTGCGCATCATCTCCGCCGAACCGACCGGCGAACCATCATCAGATAATGCCACCGCTCCGGCGTTGACCAGCTCACCGATTTCGGCCAGTTCCTTGCCCTCGCGATGCTTGGTAATCGCAGCCACGGGGTAGATTTTGACCGCCGCTGATTCGGCCTGATGCAGGATGAATTTAATCGTCTCCTGGTTGTCGATTGCCGGGGATGTGTTGGGCATACATGCCAGCGAGGTAAATCCTCCCGCGGCGCCGGCCATGGCACCGGATTGAATTGTCTCCACGCCCTCCATGCCCGGTTCGCGCAGGTGTACATGGATATCGATCAGGCCGGGGGAGACAATCAGCCCGGAAGCGTCGACAGCCTCCTCGCCGTAATCCTTGATCTGTTTTGCGGTCAGGAGTTTGGAGGTCTCGACTTTCTTGATCTTGCCGTATTCGATGTATATGTCAGCATTTTTATCGATCTTTGCAGCCGGATCGACAAGATGTCCGCCGGCTATAACTTTAATATCTGCCATCTTAACTTTCCTCCCCTCCGCGCAACAGGTATAGCACAGCCATACGAACCGCTACACCATTGGTAACCTGATCCAGTATTATCGATGATTCCCCGTCGGCAACCTCGGAGGAGATTTCCACACCGCGATTAATCGGTCCGGGATGCATGATCGTGTAGTTCTTGTTGAGCAGCTTCAACCGGTCGCGTGTGATCCCGAACAATGACGTGTATTCCCGCAGGGAGGGAAGGAGCCCGGCATGCTGTCTTTCGCGCTGTAACCTTAAGACATTGACCACATCCGCGCCATCAAGAGCCTTATCCAAATCATGATATACATCGACACCCATTTTTTCCGCCTCCTGCGGCAATAAAGTGGTCGGTCCGCAGATTGCCACCGATGCGCCCAGGGTCTTCAGGCCCCAGATATTCGAGCGGGCCACTCGTGAATGCAGGATGTCACCGACTATTACCACGCACAGACCCTTGAGCTTGCCATATTTTTCCCTTATCGAAAACATATCCAAAAGCGCCTGGGTGGGATGCTCATGCGCGCCATCGCCGGCATTGATCACTGTCGATGAGCAAAACTGGGTCAGAAAATGCGGTGCGCCTACGGATGAATGGCGAATGACGATCATGTCGATTTTCAGGGCCTCTATATTTCGCACCGTATCTTTCAGGCTTTCACCCTTGGACACTGATGATCCCGATTTGGAAAAATTAAGTGTATCAGCCGAAAGCCTTTTTTCGGCCAGCTCGAATGAAAGCTTGGTGCGCGTGGACGGCTCATAGAAAAGGTTGACTACAGTCACACCGCGCAGGGGCGGGACTTTTTTGACCGGCCGTTCGATGACTTCACGAAATGATCGGGTAGTATCGAGTATTGCCTCAAGATCATTTTTAGAGACACCTTCGAGGCCAAGCAAATGCTTTATCTTCAATGCCATATGCTAGGCCTCCTTCTTTTTTGATTTTTTGACAGTTTTTTTCTTCTTTTTCTCTGCAACCGATATCAGGCTGACCGAATCCTCATCGTCTGTCTCCTTCAGTTTTACCAGCACATCATCATTGCGGCCTGTCGGTATGTTCTTGCCCACATAATCCGGCTTGATGGGGAGTTCACGATGACCCCGGTCAACCAGCACGGCCAGTTGAATCGCGCGCGGCCGTCCGAAATCTGAAAGCTGATTTAAAGCTGCGCGTACTGTTCTTCCGGTGAAGAGCACATCATCAACCAGCACCACGATCTTGTCGGTCAGGTCGATAAGAATTTCAGTCCTGCGTATTTCCGGCTGATCAAGGCGCGTGAAGATATCATCGCGATAAAAGTTGATATCCATATAGCCGACCGGGATTTTGATTCCTTCGTTTTTTTCGATAATGGCTGCCAGGCGGTCGGCGAGTATATCCCCCCGGGCCATGATCCCGATCAGCGCCAGATTCCTGCCCTCATTGTTTCTTTCCAGAACCTCATGCCCGATCCGGGTCAGGGCCCGTCGAATCTGCGTTTCGCTAAGTACTTTTAGTGGTTTGTTTTGCGGCAAATTCACCTCCATAAAAAAATACCCTTCCACCGGCTGGAAGGGCATGATCGTATATGTAAATCGAATGTGTTCTGCATGATTTCCTTTTCCGGTCTCGCAGGGCCGGGTTTAAAAGGTCAAAATCCCGATGATTATATATGTCAAACAGGGCGATGTCAAGGTTTAAAGTGATTTTTTCCGTCGAGCCGATTGAGTGATGGTATCATATATGAAATGTGCGATCAGCTTGATCTTGACTAAATTGTTTGATTTCAATATCATCTGCAGAAGATGCCGGAACGCGATTTAAAGAAAGTCCTAATCAGCATTATTAAATGGCTGCTGATTGCGCTGGTGCTGTATTTTATTTTTCGCCAGATAGTCGGTCAGTGGGATGTCGTTAAGAATTATGAGTGGAGAATAAACTGGGGGCTGTTTGTTCTGTCGATTATCGTTCTGCAAATCGGGCTTTTCTTCAAGAGCTATCTCTGGTCGCAGGTATTGAAGTGCTTCGATGTCAGCATCCCGCCCATGCGCGCGTTTCGTGTAGCCTACCTTTCAAACCTGGGCCGCTATGTGCCCGGTAAAATAGTGCAGTTTGTCGGGATTATGTACCTGGCCAAAAAAGAGGGGGTGCGGGAGGATGTTGCGGTGACCTCGCTTATGCTGACACAATTCTTTGATACTCCTTCGGGCATAATACTGGTGTTTGTATATTATCTTATATTGGGCCAGTCCCTGGATCGAATCGGCCAGTATCTTCCGGCCACGATAATTCTGGCGGTCGTGTCGCTTTTATCATTTTTGATTATTCTGGTTCCGGGCTGGCTGGAACGTCTGCTCAATCTGCTTCTGAAACTGATCAAGCGTCCGGCGCTGACATTTCGGCTGGAAAAAAAGACTGGATTTACACTCCTGTTTTTATATTTTATCGCCTGGACCATATTCGGCGCCGCCTTATATCTTTTTTTAAGATCTGTAAGCGCCGTGCCGTCAAAGTTTTTCCTGGAGTCATGCATAATCTATACCGCCTCATATCTGATTGGATACTGGGCGCTTTTCGCTCCGGGAGGAATTGGTGTACGCGAGGCGGCGATGGGTGTGCTTCTGCAACAGATTGGCGGCCTGATAAAGTCAATTGCCTATACCGTCGGGCTGGCTACACGCCTGTGGTTTATGGTCGGTGAACTGACAGTTTCAATTTTTGCCTTAATGGTGGGATCGAAGAAGAAACATGGCTAAAAAGAAAAAGATCAAACAGAAACAGGCCCAGCCCATGGCTCGGCCGACATTCAACCTGAATTTTATGCAAAACCTGCTGGACAGCAAATATTATGTGCTTTATTACGCTATATTTATCCTGCTTCTGACGGTAATCCTGTTCAGTGAGTTTGCATTCAGCGGAGAAATGCTGCATTCATCGGATGGTATCAATGCCAGCTTGTATTTCCGGCAGTTCTGGAAGGATCATGTTTCAGCCTTTGCCGAGGTGCCTCAATGGAGCCCGTTGATATTTTGCGGTATGCCGTTCGTTGATGCGTTCCATTCGGATATATTCTATCCGGTGACATTTCCATTCAAGATGATTCTGCCGATTCCGCAGGCCTTTGGATGGGCCATGCTGTTCCATATATTTTTAGCAGGGCTGTTAATGTACCTTTGCTGTCGGGCATTTAGGTTGTCCAAGCTGTCTTCTTCGATAGCGGGCATATTCTATATGTTCGCACCATATCTGGCATCAATGGTACAACCGGGCCATGACGGGAAGATGTATGTCACTGCGCTTTTGCCATTAGCCATGCTGTTTCTCGAACGGGGTATGAATAATCGCAGGTTTCTCGATTTTGTGCTGCTGGGCGGATCGATCGGTTTGATCATTTTGACGCCTCACCCGCAGATGTCCTATTTCAGCCTGTGGGGACTGGCCTTTTATGCCGCCTTCAGGATTATTTTCCGGGTTGTCAAAGACAAGAATATACTGATCGCAATAAGGCCTGCGCTTTATTTCGTGATAGCGGTTGCCCTGGGCTTATTCATTTCCGCGATTCAGTTTTATCCGTCATATAAGTATGTAAAGGAATTTTCGCCCCGTGCGGAAAGCGAGCAGGAGAGTTTGCAGGAAGAGGAGATCCGCTACGCCTATGCCACCAGCTGGTCCATGAACGCGGGTGAGCTGGTATCGCAGTTTATACCAAATTTCATAGGCACCAATGCAACCAAATATATCACGGGTGAGAGAATGCCGCCGACTTACTGGGGCAAAAATGCTTTCAAGGACAATTCCGAATATATCGGTGTATTGCCGCTGCTATTGGGCATGATCGCGGTTATATTCGTGCGCAATAAACGTACCTGGTTCTTCTTCGGGCTGGGGCTGTTCACACTGATCTATGCGCTGGGGGCATCGACGCCGCTTTTCAAGATATTCTATTACGGCATTCCCAATGTTAAGCATTTGCGCGCGCCCTCGATGATCATGTTTATGTTCTCATTCTCATTCTGCCTGCTGGCGGCATTCGGTGTAGATTACATTCGCAATAAACTGCCCAGTGAAAACCCGGACCGGCGCAGGAAGGTTGAGCTCTTTGCCATGATAGTGGCCATTGCTTACGCTTTTGCCGCATTTGTCTTCACGGTTGGCGGTGAGGCAATGATGCGCCTGTTTAAGTCGATTTTCAATCCCGGCGGACCGCAGGGTCTCCTGCAATACCGGGCATTTCCGAATATTCCGGATGTGGTCGCAGGTTTATGGATAGTGACCATAATTCTGGCCATAGCATATTTCATAATTAAGTTGGTGGGCCGGAGAAGAATCGGTTTAACAGTGCTGGCTGTGCTGGCGGTTTTGGGTATGGTGGATGCCTGGCGGATGAATCTGAAGTTTATTACGACCGAGGATCCGGATCAGTTTTTTGCACCGAATAATGTGGTCCAGAGGATCAAGAGTGTGGATAAGCCATATGTCGATCGAATTTTGAACACCGAAATGGCCGGTGTTATCCGCAGCTCGAATTATTTCGCCTATCATGGCATACCTATGATGTTTGGTTACCATGGCAACCAGATGAAGATCTTTGATCAGTACTGGGCCCGTCAGGGCAAATCCAATGACCATTCCTATATTTATCGCATTTACTATAACCGTGAGAATCCGCAGGACCCGCGCAACGGTCAACTTGTCTGGTTCAATATTCCCTTCGCCAGTATGGCCGGCGTAAAATACCTGGTCTGCAATGACTGGATCAACCTGGGCGAATACCAGAGCATGCTCAGGCCGTTGTCGACCACACAGGAAGTAAGAAGCGATCGGCTGATTTTATATGAAAACCCATTTGGCTTCGACCGGGTCAGGATTTTCCATGACTTTATTGTCAAGCAGGATCATCAGGAGGCGCTTGATTTCCTGCGCGAGATGAATCATGACTACGAACGGGTGGTTGTGCTCGAAGATGATCCTGGAATAGAAGCCATCCCCGACGCGGATACCACCGGTGAGATAGCGCAGATCAGGTCCTATGAACCGAATGAAATCATTATTGATGTGAAGCTGAACAGCGACGGTATTTTATATATGGCCGATTGCTGGTATCCGGCCTGGAAAGCGTATGTTGACGATGAAGAGAGCCCGGTTATTCTGGCCAATACGACCTTCCGGGGCATCCCGGTCAAGGCCGGGGAGCATGAGGTTCGTGTGATTTACGAGTCCGCCATATTTGAGACTTCGAAAAACATAACCTATGCCGCCTCGATTTTTGTAATCGGCGTGCTGGGCTTTAATGTCTATACCCATCGAAGAAGAGGTAAGAACAGCAGTGAGTGAGACAGCTTGTGTAATAATCCCCACCTACAATGAACGGGATAACATCGAGAAAATCATCCCGACGGTCCTGGATCAGGACGACCGCCTGTTTGTGCTGGTCGTGGATGATAGTTCTCCCGACGGCACAGGGGAGATTGCCGATCAGATGTCGGAGAAAAATCCCCGCATCATGGTTCTGCATCGAGAAAAAAAAGAGGGCCTGGGCCAGGCATATAAAGCCGGATTTCGCTATGCATTGCAGAAGGATTTCGATTATATATTCGAGATGGATGCTGATTTTTCACATGATCCCCAATATCTGCCCGACTTTCTGGAAGCTATCAAGGAGGCCGACCTGGTAATCGGTTCGAGGTACACCTCCGGTGTCAATGTCGTCAACTGGCCCATGAGCAGGCTGCTTTTATCATATTATGCCAATGTCTACACGCGTATCGTGACCGGCCTTCCACTCAAAGATGCTACCGGGGGATTTAAGTGTTTCCGGCGGGAGGTGCTGGAGGCCATTGATCTCGATGATGTTCGCTCGAACGGTTATTCCTTTCAGATAGAGATGAGTTTCCGCGCTTATAAAAGAGGTTTCAGGATCAAAGAAATACCGATTGTCTTCACAGACCGGATGGAGGGCAAATCAAAGATGTCGAAGGCGATCATCCGTGAGGCGGTGTTTATGGTCTGGAAACTGAGGTTCTGGTCTTTATTCGGAAAGCTGAAATGATCTCCGGCAAAACCAGCATAATTGTCATAAACTATAACACACGCGAATTAACCGACAACCTGATCAAATCAATCCATGAGCATGGCAGGGGAGAGGATTACAATGTTATCCTGATCGATAATGGCTCTCATGACGGCTCTGTGGAATTCTTTCGTGATCGCCATGATAAAATCCAGCTAATCAGAAATCACACGAATACCGGATTTGCTCATGCCGCCAATCAGGGCGCGCAGCATGCGGATGGTGAATACCTGCTGTTTTTGAATTCAGACTGCGAGTTGAAAGAGCCGATTCTGGGTAGATTTAAAGAAGTATTTGCTGCTCATGATGATGCCGGCGCGCTGACACCCAGGATTGTCGATCAAAATGGCAGGTTCCATTCCGTCTGCCGTAATTTTCCCAATTACATAAATATTCTTTTCTCTCGCGGCTCCTTTTTATATCGACTTGGCTTGATCCGCGATGAGAGCCATGAATACACACTGGGGGACTCTGATCAGGTGACACGGGTGGATGCCCTGGCGGGGACATGTATGTTTACTTCCAGACAACTGTTCGATCGTATGGGCGGTTTCGATCAGCGATATTTTCTTTATTTCGAGGATACCGATATCTGCAGGCGCATGAGCCTCGAGGACAGGAATTGCTATTATGTGCCTGATATCGAAGTGATGCACATCATGCAGGCATCTTCATCAAATAGTGTCCCCCGCAGGCTCTATCATCATCATAAATCAGCTATGGAGTATTTCCTGAAATGGTATCCCTCCAAAGTAATTCACAACCTGGGGCTCTTTTTCTTGTTGACCGTTAATCTCTTATTTCAGATAATCCTCCATTATGCCGGATTGCGCCAACATAACCGTTCTTAACCTGATCCTGTTTGCCGCGGCATTTATATTTTGCGCAGGCTTTACATATTTTCTGATAAAGCTGTCTCACAGGCTGCGCATCTATGATTATCCCGGCGAACGGAAACGTCACACTGAACCGACGCCTATGCTGGGCGGCGTGGGGATTTTTTTTTGCTTCTGGATTTTGATGTTTGCCGGATCGAGTTTATGTCCGCAGTATCTGTTTGCAGATCTGCCATTTTTACCGGCCTTCTTCATATCATCCACTTTCATTTTCCTGATCGGCGTTATCGACGACCTGGTGGAATTGCGCTTTTACCATAAGCTACTGGGGCAGACCTGTGCGGCATTGATCATGATCGCTTTTGGATTTCACATGTTTAAAATTTCGGTGCCGTTCTGGAGATCTTTCGAGCTGGGCTGGACAGCATATCCATTGACTGTCTTGTGGATTGTCGTGGTCAGCAACAGCATAAACCTGATCGACGGTATGGATGGGCTGGCGGCGGTGATCAGTATCACCGTATGCATCGGGTTGATAATCATAGCGGCCTTTCTGGATCTGCATATAGTGTCTATGATTGCCGCAATCCTGGCTGGAAGCCTGGCGGGATTTCTGATTTTCAATCGTCCCAAAGCGAAAATTTTTCTGGGTGATTCCGGGTCATTGTTTCTGGGATATATATTCGCAGTCATGGCGATTGTGCTGCCGATCAAGAGTTACACCGCTGTAACCCTGTTTGTTCCATTGGTGGCAGTTGGCCTTCCGTTGCTGGAGATTGTCACAACAGTGATCAGGCGCAGCGCAAGTGGCAGGAAAATCTATCTTCCGGACAACCGGCATATATTCCACTACCTGATCATGTTCAACTTCAGCCCCAAACAGATACTTTTAATCCTGGGCTCTATATCATTGCTTTTCAACGCTTTTATCCCTGCACTTTTTTGGTTTGACCGCAAACAAGTTTTTTCTATATTTGTTATGTTTTTGATGATATTAGTTGGAATTTTCTTTATATTGAAACAATCCAAGGGTGCGAATAAGATATGAGTGCTGGATACGTTTTGGAATTTGAAAAACCTATAGTTGAGCTTGAACGCAAGATCGCCGAGATGAAGGAATTCGCCTCGGGCGAGAATGTCGAGCTATCCCGTGAGATTGAATCTCTGGAAGAGAAGCTCGATCGTCTGGCGGACGAGATCTATTCCAAGCTGACCCGCTGGGAAAAGGTGCAGCTGGCCCGTCATCCCCGCAGGCCCTATTCGCTGGACTATATCAATGCCCTGTTTTCGGAACATATCGAGATTTTCGGCGATAGGGGCTATGCCGATGATAAGGCGGTTGTAAGCGGATTTGGCAAGTTCCGCGGACGCAAGGCCTGCTTTATCGGCCAGCAAAAGGCCCGCGACACCAAGGGCAAGCTGATGCGTAATTTCGGTATGATGCATCCCGAGGGTTATCGCAAGGCTCTGCGCATAATGAAATTGGCCGAAAAATTTTCCATCCCGATTTTAATTTTTATAGATACTCCCGGGGCATATCCCGGTATCGGTGCCGAAGAAAGAGGACAGGCCGAGGCCATAGCCAGAAATATCCGGGAGATGTTCCGCCTTAAGGTGCCGATTATCATATCGATTATCGGTGAGGGTGCGTCCGGCGGTGCGCTTGGAATCGGGGTTGGCGATATTATCCTGATGCTCGAGAATGCCTGGTATTCAGTTATCTCGCCCGAGGGATGTGCGGCAATCCTGTGGCGTGACCAGGCCAAGGCGTCCGAGGCCGCCGAGGCATTGAAACTGACGGCCCAGGATATGCTCAAGCTGGAAGTGATCGATAAGATCATTCCCGAACCTCGCGGCGGGGCGCATCGCAATCCCCATGATGTATATAAAATTCTTGGTGATGAGATCGAGGCCAGCCTGGAGAGGTTTATGCAGATGGAAACTGATCAGCTTCTGGATCAGCGTCTGCAGAAATTCCGGCAAATGGGCGAGATCATGCATATCTGATAAAATGGGCGCGGCAATCGAACATATTGATAGCGCTTATGAAATAAACCTGGACCGATTCAAAACCGATCAGGCCGTAACGCAGGCCGGGCGGTTTAATTTTTATGAGGAGAAAAAATGAAGCTGTCGAAATTTACCGAAGAAGATCTGATTACTTTTGATCTAGAGGGCGAAGACAAGGAAAGCGTGATCGAGGAACTTGTCGATCTGGCCTCAAAATCCAAGCTTGTACGAGACCGTGATGAACTTCTGACCGATATCCTGGAGCGTGAAAACCTGGTAACGACCGGTGTCGGTTACGGCGTGGCATTTCCACATGCCAAGACCAAGGCCGTTAAGGGTATCGTAATTGCCTTCGGACGTTCCGATGAGGGCGTTGATTTCGAAGCCATGGATAAAAAACCGGTGCAGCTCTTTTTCCTGATCGCTGCGCCCGAGGATGCGATCGGAGCTCATCTCAATGTCATGGCCCGGCTGTCATTTTTGATGAAATCGGAAGAGAATCGACAGAAACTGATGGAGGTGAAAAATCAGGGAGAGCTATTGAGTCTCCTTGATTCTGTCGAATAGATTTATATGATCGGGAATGTAAGGAAACTATTTTCAACAAACAGGGAGTTGGGGCTGACCATCATACTGGCGGCCCTCTCGTTCATAATTTTCATTCTGCCGATGAGTGTCAAAAGGCCCATGGTCCGCTATACTCATATCGTTACACTGGCGCCCTTCCAGGGTGTTTCCGAGAATATAAAAAGGCTGGTCCACACGGCCGAGACCAATGAGTGGCTGCGCAAACAGCTTCAGGAAAAAGAAATTGAAATAGCTTTCGCCCGCGAAGCGCTCGAGCAAAACGCCCGTTTGCGGGATTCTCTTGGATTTCCGAAGCGAGAAGCGTATACCTTAATCCCCGCCGAACCCAAAGCGATCGATCCCAAAAGGCGCGACAATGCCCTGCTGGTTGCTGTCAGTGAAAATCAGGAAGTAAGAAGGGATATGGCAGTTGTCAGCCTGATGGGCCTGGTGGGAAAAACCACCAATGTGCTGGGTAATACGGTCACGGTCGAATTGCTCACCAGCCCCAATTGCCGGGTAGCCGCACGTGATCAAAATACCCGCGCCCTGGGTATTATCAAGTGGAACGGCGGTCAAATGCTCTATCTCGACAACGTGCCCATCCGCGATAGCGTCATGGTGGGCGACACGATTATCAGTTCCGGGCTGGGCGGGCTCTTTCCGGCCGGACTGCCGATCGGCATTGTTGAGCAGGTTACCAATCCGGAACGGGGATTTTTCAAAGATATTCAGGTTGATCCGTTTGTGAATTTCAACAGGCTGGATGAGGTATTCATCTTAAAGGGCACCGGGGAAGAGGATGCTGGGTAAAGTTGCAGTATTTGCGGCGCTGGTCATCCTGGCGCTGATTTTTCAGACCTTTTTCGCGGACCTGATCGCAATCGACAAGGTTCGTCCGGATATTTATATAATCCTGGTTGTATACCTTACACTGACCAGGAGCCTGGCGGTCGGCGCCGCTTTTGGTTTTGTTATCGGTATAATCGAGGGCTCGGCCGATCCATCTCTGTTCGGTCTGTCCGCCCTCCTGAAAGTGTTCCTGGCGCTGATTATTTTTGTTTTTTCTACAAGGCTCAGGCTGGAGTCAAATTTCGCGCGGGTGTTGATCGTCTTAATCGCGGTGGCCGTGCATAATATACTCTATTATCTGGTGGCATTTGGCCTTGATATCGAACTTGTGATGTACACATCTGTAAAATATGCGCTTTTGGATGCGGTCTACAGCGCGATCATTACGATAATATTTATTTATCTTTCGGAGAGAAAACTTACTCTGAAGTTTGAGGCATGACACATCTTTCATTATCAAGCGAAACAAGGGTCCGTGTGCTGGCGGGGCTTTTTGGACTCGTTCTGCTTATGTTGCTTCTGCGCCTGCTGTTTATGCAGACCATGGAACACGATAAGTACTATCTCATGTCCGAAGAGAACCGCATCAGGATGGTGCCGGAGGTTGCTTTCCGCGGCATAGTCTATGACCGCAATGGCGAAGTGATCGTCGAGAACAGGCCTTCATATACAGTTTCCGCAATTCCCAACGAGATTGAGGATATCGATGCAATCTCCGAACGGCTTGCCTCGATTGTGGATATTCCTGCCGAGGTGATCGCGGAGAGAATTCGTTCCAAGAGGTTTTTACGTTATAAGCCGATCAGAATCGCCCGCAGCGTATCATTCGAGACAATCTGCAAAATTGAAGAAAATGCTCATAAATATCCCGGAGTTATCTTCCAGCTCGAACCGGCCCGAAAATATCCCCCCGAGGGAGTTGTCTCCCATGCTGTCGGTTACACCAGTGAAATATCCGAAAAGGAGCTGGAGCGAATGCAAAGCCAGGGAGTCAGCCGGGGAACCGAAATCGGCCGGGACGGGATCGAGAAACACTGGGACAATTATCTGCGCGGGCGGGATGGAATAACATACCTGGAAATTACCGCCGAGGGTAAAATCCTGGGCAATATGGAAGAACGTGAAAATATCCCGGCCGTGCCCGGTAAGGACCTGCAGGTATCACTCGATTTTGAGCTTCAGCAGTATGCAACCTCGCTTTTTCCGGACACGCTTGCAGGCGCGCTGGTCGCGCTCGACCCGCGTAACGGCCAGGTGCTGGCATTCGTATCTGTACCGCCTTTCAACGGAAACCTGTTCAGCGGCGTATTGAAGCCGGATGACTGGAAAGGGCTTATCTCGGATCCGCAGAAGCCCCTATTGAACCGTATTATCAAAGGCGAATATCCGCCCGCGTCGACCTTTAAGCTTATTGTGGCCGGAGCCGGTCTGGAAGAGGGGCTGATTAATCGCAATACGCATTTCGCCGCATGTGTCGGAGGTTATCGTTTCGGTAATCGTGTGTTCAAATGCTGGCTGCCGGCCGGTCATGGCGCTGTTGATGTCGTTGGCTCGATAGAGCAGTCATGCGATGTCTACTATTATCAACTGGGCCAGAAACTGGGACTGGATAAATTTGCCGAATATTCCCGCAAATGCGGTTTCGGTTCGAAAACCGGAATTGATGTACCCGGTGAGATGCCCGGGCTGGTACCCGATGTGGACTGGTACAACAGCCATTACGGTATCAAGAAATGGCCCATCTCGGTCATTATCAATCTCTCCATCGGACAGGGCGAGGTCCTCACCACACCATTGCAACTGGCCAATTTCTATGCCGCCCTCGGCAACGGCGGAACATTGTACCGGCCCCATTTCCTGGTAAAAGCCTTTGACCGTCGGGACACGATAGTCTATAAGCCGGAAATCATCGGCCAGCTGCCATTTTCTAAAGCGACCATGGATATCCTGCGCGAGGGTGCCGAGGCGGTGCTTTATGGCGAGAAGGGCACTGCACGGGGAAGCAGGATCGAGAGAATCAGGTTCGGGGGCAAGACCGGTACCGCACAAAACCCGCATGGTAACGAACATGCCCTGTTCTGCGCCTACGCCCCGGCGGAGAATCCGGTTATTTCGGTGGCCTGTATAGTCGAGCTGGGTGGTCATGGCTCCGAGGCGGCGGCTCCGATTGTCTCCAAGGTGATCAAAAAATATCTTGAGAAAAATAATCTAATACCACCTCCCGATACAATCAGCTTACCCGAATTTCAGGCAGAGGTTGAACAATGAACTTTAAGGGTGTCATATCCGGTTCGGCGATCATGATGCTCATGTTTGGCCTGGCGCTTTCTGCAATCGGTGTGGTTCTTATCTATTCCGCCACAAATACCGCCGTTGGCGGCCAGGATCAGGGGCTTTTTATCAAGCAGATGATCTGGATTGTAATCTCGCTTTTGGTTTTCATCGCAGTTGTGCTTCTGCCCCTGCGCATGCATGAGGTGCTCAGCTATGTTTACTATACATTGCTGATTCTCCTGCTTGTGGCGCTTATGTTCTATGGCAGAACCGGTGGCGGATCACAGAGGTGGTTCAATCTCGGATTCTTCCATTTTCAGCCATCCGAGATGGGCAAGGTAATAGTTCTGTTTGCACTTGCCAGATATCTGAGCTATACCAAGAAACCCTCGGAGCATTTCAAAAAACTGATAATTGCCGGGGCAATTGTGCTGATTCCGACCGCCCTTGTGCTGGAACAGCCCGACCTGGGCACATCACTGGTTTACCTGACCATTATGCTTTCGATACTTTTTGTCTCTGGCCTGCCGCCTGTCTATTTGCTCCTGATAATTTCACCATTTTTCAGCATGGTGACATCATTTCATCCCATAAGCTGGATCATATTTTTCGCCATACTGATAGCATTTCTGATAATGTTACGACCGCGTACCTTTATGTCCTCCGCCATAGTGGGGGTAAATCTGCTGTTCGGCATGATGACGCCTTTATTATGGAACCGGCTGGCGGATTATCAGAAAATGCGTATCATGATTTTCCTCGACCCCGGCAAGGACCCATTGGGAGCCGGGTACCAGATCATTCAATCCAAGATCGCTATCGGATCAGGTGGTATTCTCGGTAAGGGGTTTCTGGGTGGGACTCAGACAAATTTGAATTATCTTCCGGTCAGGCATACGGATTTTATCTTCTCGGTTATGGGCGAGGAATTCGGGTTCATCGGCGGGATGATAATCATACTGCTGATGGGCGGGATAATTTTCTTCGGCCTGCGAACCGCCCTCAAGGTCAGAAACAGGTTCAGCTCCTACATCTGTGTGGGAGTGGTAACGATTTTGTTCTTCCAGACAATCGTGAATATCGGTATGACCCTGGGCCTCATGCCGGTCACCGGACTGCCGCTTCATTTCGTGTCCTACGGTGGATCATCAATGTTGTTGAGCTGGATCCTGTTAGGACTTCTGGTAAACGCCGAATTGAATTGGCAGGAATACTAAGCAAAATATGATTTCAGAATATTTTCGTTTCCGGGAAAATCAGACAAATTACCGTCAGGAAATTTTCGGCGGCGTGACCACCTTCATGGCCATGGCCTATATCATCTTTGTCAATCCCGCAATATTGTCTGCAGCCGGAATGGATTTCAACTCGGTGACAATCGCCACCTGCTTATCCGCGGCACTGGCCACCATCATCATGGGTGTCCTGGCACGTTACCCGATAGCACAGGCCCCGGGTATGGGTGCCAATGCCTTTTTTGCATTCAGTGTGGTAATCGGGATGAGCATAAGCTGGCAGGTGGCATTGGGGGCCGTTTTCATTTCGGGGATAGTATTTTTGCTCCTGACTATTTTAAAGGTCAGGCAGGCCATAATAGCGATAGTGCCGCAGGATTTGCAGAGCGCCATTGCAGTGGGTATTGGGCTATTTATCGCCGCCATGGGACTCTGGCATGCCGGATTGATCGCACGAGATCCGGCCGCACTGGTAACACTGGGCCCGATCCATCATCCGGCAGCGCTTCTGGCAATTGCCGGATTTTTTATCCTGGCTGTCCTGGTCGTATTGCGCGTCAAGGGTGCAATTCTATTGGGTATGCTGGCGACCATGATTATCGGCCTGGCCGCAGGTATTATAAAGTACGAGGGTATCGTCTCATCACCACCTTCGCTTGAGCCGACATTCCTGAAACTCGATATCATGGGCGCATTGCAGGCTGATATGTTGACCGTGATACTGGTTTTCCTTTTCATAGATATGTTCGATACCATGGGCACCTTGATCGGCATAGGTAATCAGGCCGGTTTCATGAAGGAGGGCAAACTGCCGCGCGCATCCAGGGCGCTTTTTTCCGATGCCGTCGGTACCACTGCCGGCGCGCTTCTGGGAACCTCCACTGTCACAAGCTACATCGAATCAGCCACCGGCATCGGCGCCGGCGCACGGACAGGTTTTGCAAATATTATTACCGGGGGGCTGTTCCTGCTGATGATTTTCTTCATTCCAATCGCGCGCATGGCAGGTGGAGGAGTGGAACTGGAATCCGGTACCATACTCTATCCGATAACCGCCCCGGCCCTAATTTATGTCGGAATGATCATGATCCGCAATATCACGCGCATAAACTGGCAGGATGTTACTATTGCATTACCGTCATTTATTATTATACTGTGTATTCCGCTGACCTTTTCGATTGCCCACGGCATCGCATTCGGTTTCATTGTCTATCCGCTGGCGATGCTTGTGGCCGGAAGAGGAAAAAATGTTCACTGGCTCATGTATTTGCTGAGCCTTATATTTCTGGCATACTATATATTTTTAAAATAATGGAGATCGAAAAATGAAACGATTATTGTTGGGCCTTGTACTTCTTCTGTCTTTTTCAACCACTCTTTATTCCATTACACTCGATGAAATCCTCGAGCGTCATGCCGAGGCGCTGGGCGGGATGGAAGCCCTGGAGAATTTTGAGTCGATCCATTTTCAGGCTGATATGACAATGGGCGGCCTGAAGGGTACGGCGGAATTGTATATGGAAAAGCCCGAGAAATATAAGGTCATCATGGATTTGCAGATACTAAAGGTGGAGCAGGGACAGTATGAGGGCCGTTACTGGATCAAGGACCAGACCGGGACATTGCGCAATATGGGTGAGGGCGAGATCAAGCAGATGAGGACGGAAAACCTGATCAGCAGCTATGATTATATTCTCGATCCGGATCAACGCGAACATATTACCCTTGTGGGGCAGGAAGAGTATAACGACAGGCAATGTTATCGCCTGGAATACAATCCCCCCGATGCCGACCGAACAATTATCTTTATTAACTCCGATAATTATCTGCTGGAAGGTTCCATGATTACGGTTCTGGGTATGCAGGTAAAATCGTACTACACAGACTGGCGAATAGTCGATGGAATAAAGATGCCGTTTAAGACAATCCAGGATCTTGGCAACCCCATGCTTCTGACCACTCTTGAGGTAACCGGCGTCGAAATCAATGAAGATTTTCCGGAGACGGTTTTCATACCCCCGCAAATGGGGGGAAAGGGCTATGCCTTTCGTGATGACCTCAATTCCACCAGCTTTACATGCACAATCTTTTTTAATCATGTTTATTTGAAAGTCTTCATCAATGGCCAGGGACCATACAGCTTTATTCTCGATTCAGGCGCGGGTATCAGCTTTGTGGAAAAGAGCCTCGCCGATAAACTTGGACTTGAAGATGCCGGAACATTGCCGGCTATCGGCCTGGGCGGGCTTGATGTGGGCTATTTTACCAGGCTGGACAGTATCGCTCTGGGCGATCTGACGCTTTATGATCTCAATTGCGGTGTGCTCGATTTCAGCCAGTTCAACCAGCTCCTGGTTGACAAAATCGAAGGCATAATCGGTTACGATCTGTTTGCCAAGCTGATCGTCGAAGTAGATTATGGTGATTCTGCAATTGCCATTTATGATCCGGAAACCGAGGTTTATCCGGGTGGCGAGGATACCCTTGAATGCACCGTGGAAAATAATCACCCGGTAGTGAAGGGCAGTGTCAATGATTCAATCCCGGCTCGTTTCCGGATTGACACTGGCAGCCAGAATTACCTTGATCTGAGTGCGCCCTTCGTAAGAAAATATGATCTCCTGGCTCATGTCGAAAAGGAGCTCGGCACCTATGACCTCGTTGGTGTAGGCGGAACCTCGCAGACCACCATGGCGATCCTGAGTTCAGTCTCATTGGGCGAGGAGCGCATGGAGGATGTTTTGACAGGTTTCTATCAGGCCGACACCGGGCCATTTGCTATGGAAAATATCGATGGCAATGTCGGCGGCGGGATTCTTTCATCATTCCGTGTTGGTTTTGATTATCAGGGCAACAGGATGTATCTTACCCGGGTTATTGAACCGGGCGAGGAAGAGGGCTTTCTTACCTGTGGAGTCCTATTGAAAGAAGTTGATGATGAATTCTATATCTACAAGATTATTCCCGGAACATCGGCCGATGATTGTGAATTACAAACAGGAGATAAGGTCTTGAAACTGGATGGAAAATCTTTGAAAGGTAAATCGATGGAACAGGTGATCGGGCTTTTGAAAGGCGATGCCGGCGACAAGATCAAAATCGAATTCGAACAGGATGGCGAGAAGCAAAAGTGCACACTCGAAGTAAGAAGCCTGATGGAAGATGATTAAACCTAACATAAAAATCCAGAAGGAAATACACAATTGAAAAGCATATTAACACTACTGCTGGTGGCCATACTCAGCGTTAGTCTTTTGGGGGCGGATTACAGCGGGCTTTCCTATATCGGTGTCAGGATCGGCGCAGGCCATTCTGATCTGGGTGAACCGGATGAAACATTTCTCGATTATCGTGCCGATGTGCAGGAAACCGGTTTCTATACCGAGGTTTTTTTCAACTGGCATTTCATGAATGAATTTGCCCTGGAGGTCGCCCTGGCCGCACTTAACAGGGGTGAGTTCAGATGGTTCGTGCCCAATACCGGAAACTTTTTCGGGACCATAAATCTTTATCCCATTATGGTCGGCCTCAAACTCAAACCGCTGGCATCACAGCTGAGCCGTTACTATCAGCCTTATATCTCCGGCGGGGGATCTGTTATTGTTGGACGGGCCGTGATCGACGGCGGTAGTGTGGCTAATCCGTACCTTTACTATAATCCGGATGCCGAGAGCGAAACAGCCCTGGGGTGGTGGGCCGGTTTCGGATTCGAGTCATTCGTTTCAACCACAATCTGTATAACTTCGAGCTTCAGATATCAATACATGAAATTCGGTGAACCGATCGGCGGCTATGAGGACCACACCGGTTACCAGATTTCATTTGGTATTGCCTATATATTTACAAAGGAAGAAAGATAAAACAAAAGGAGTGAGAAATGGGAGCAAAAGTAGCGATTAATGGTTTTGGGCGAATAGGCCGCCTGGTTTTGAGAGCGGCCCTGAGAAAGGGATCCGATCTGGATTTCGTTTCGATTAATGATATAACCGACAGCAAGACCCTGGCACATCTTTTCAAATATGATTCCGTTCACGGCGTCTGGCCCGGGGAAGTTAAGGCTGATGAAGGCTCTATCACGATCGATGGCAAGAAGATTCAGGTCACGGCGATTAAAGATCCATCACAACTGCCCCATAAAGATAATGGCGTTGATATCGTCGTTGAATCGACCGGGCTTTTCCGCGAAAAAGAGAAAGCCCAGAAGCACATCGATGCCGGCGCAAAAAAAGTACTTATTTCTGCACCCGGCAAGGGCGAGATTGATGGCAATTTCGTGATCGGTGTCAATGCCGACCAGTATGACAAGAATAAGCATCATATCATTACAATTGGATCATGTACAACCAACTGCCTGTCACCGCTGGTGAAAGTCCTGAATGACAACTTCGGTATCGAATCAGCCTTCATGACAACGATTCATTCATATACTTCCAGCCAGAGAATTCTTGATCTGCCGCATAAGGATCTGAGACGCGCCCGTGCGGCAGCCGTTTCAATGATCCCGACCACAACAGGCGCGGCCAAGGCGATCAGCCTGATTGTTCCGCCTATGGAGGGTAAGATTGATGGCCTGGCTATTCGTACACCAACTCCCTGCGGTTCGCTCGTTGACCTGACCGCCAATCTGGGTAAAGACGTGACCGTTGCTTCGGTCAATGAAGCCTTCAAAAAGGCCGCTTCGCAGGAGCCGATGAGTATTGCCCTGAAATATGAAACCGATCCTGTGGTTTCGCAGGATATTATCGGCAATCCTTATTCATCCATATTTGATGCGGAACTGACAATGGTAATGGGCAAGCGCATGGTTAAAGTCTTCAGCTGGTATGATAATGAATATGGTTTCTCGAGCCGTATGGTTGATATGGTAGAACGTATGCTTTAGGCATTAAATTGCTTCAAATAATGGCCCGTCTGATTGGCGGGCCTTTTATTTTAATTTAGCCACATTGAACGTTTAAATTAGATTTGAATTGTAAGAAGACTGTTATATATTAATCTTTCTCGTGAAATGGAAGCCATTGACGAACTTTGCATGTTCTTATGCGGTTTTAGGATGTTAAGCAATGGCGGTTACCAAAGGAGCGGAGGCATTTTATGGATAAAATGACAATTGATGATTTAGATCTTTCCGGAAAAAGAATTCTGGTCAGGGTTGATTTCAATGTGCCCATTGAGAATGGCAGGGTGGCCAATGATAGTCGTATAGTGGCGGCATTGCCCACCATAAAGAAGATTCTTGATTCGAATGCGTCGGCGGTGCTGATGTCGCATCTGGGCCGTCCCAAAGGAGAAAAGGATCCCTCGCTGAGCCTGAAGCCCGTGGCCGACAGGCTATCCGAATTAATCAGTACAGATGTCAAGTTCGCCGATGATTGCATTGGTGAAGATGTCGAGAAGATGGCTCATGAGCTCAAACCGGGCGAGATTCTACTGCTCGAAAATCTGCGTTTTCATAAACAGGAGAAGGCTAATGATGAGTTCTTTGCCGAGAAGCTCTCCAAGCTGGGTGATTTGTATGTCAATGATGCTTTCGGTACGGCCCACCGCGCGCATGCCTCGACCGAAGGCGTGGCCAGATTTTTCAGCCATGCTGCGGCTGGATATCTAATGGTCAGGGAGATTGAATACCTCGGCAACGCGGTGGTCGATCCAGAGAGACCATTCGCGGCAATCCTGGGCGGTGCAAAGATATCAGGCAAAATCGATGTAATCGAAAACCTGCTGGACAAGGTCGATAAAATTTTGATCGGCGGCGGGATGGCCTTTACATTTTTCAAGGCCATGAAGTATGAAATCGGCAAATCGCTCCTTGAGGAGGAGCGTGTAGATATGGCCAAAGATGTGATGGACAAGGCTGAGAAAAAGGGTGTCATGTTCTTGTTGCCATCTGATGTTGTCGTGGCCGAAAAGCTGGAAAATGATGTCGATACTGAAACTGTTCCGGTAGACAGGATCCCTGAAGATAAGGCCGGCTATGATATTGGCCCGAAAACGATCGAGATGTTCGAAAAGATTTTGAATGATTGCAAGACAATCGTATGGAATGGGCCAATGGGCGTTTTCGAGAAAGAAAAATTCGCTCATGGCACAGTTGAAATTGCCAAACTTCTGGCCAGTTTAACGGATAATGGAGCAACGACTATTATAGGCGGCGGCGATTCAGCTTCGGCTGTGGCCAAAGCGGGTGTTAAAGATAAACTTACTCATATCTCCACCGGCGGGGGAGCTTCACTGGAATTTCTGGAAGGCAAAACACTTCCCGGCCTGGCGGCATTAACGGATAAATAGGAGAGGAACCTGATGCGTAGGAAATTGATTGCCGGTAACTGGAAGATGTATAAAAATGATGAAGAGGCGGAACGTCTGGCCTCAGGAATTGTACACGATTTTGAGGGCTCCGATAAGGCCGATGTGCTTCTTTGTCCCGCTTTTACCTCACTTAAGACAGTGGTTGAGGTATGTCAGGATTCGCCGGTTTTAGTCGGCGGACAGAATATGGGCTGGGAAAAAGAGGGCGCATTTACAGGCGAGGTTTCGGCTGAGATGCTCTTGACAATCGGTTGTGAATATGTTATACTTGGCCACTCGGAAAGACGCCAGTATTTTGACGAGGACGATCAACTGGTCGGCAAGAAATGCAATCTGGCGCTCTCTGTTGGACTTACGCCGATTGTCTGCGTCGGTGAACAACTGGAGGAAAGAGAACAAGGCAGAACCGAAGAGGTAATAAAATCTCAGGTTGAGGGTTTTTCTGCCGACGTTGATTATAGCCGCGTAGAAAATATCGTGATCGCCTACGAGCCGGTCTGGGCTATCGGGACAGGCAAAACCGCCACTCCTGATCAGGCAGTCGAGGTTCACAGGTTGATCCGTTCGATCTGGAAAAATAAATTTGGCGATGAGATCGCCGGTAATCTGCAGATTCTCTATGGCGGCTCGGTCAAGCCGGAAAATTCGGATGACCTCCTGACGGAAGAGGAAATTGATGGTGCCCTGATTGGTGGGGCCTCGCTTTCCAGGGATAAATTTCTGAAAATTATTTCATCAGTGTTATAGTGGTATAAGGAGGAATCTTTGTTTGGGATTCTAATTGTTGTGCATGTATTCATCAGTATTAGCCTGATTATTGTCGTTCTGATGCAGTCTGCCAAGGGCGAGGGCCTTGCCGGAGCATTTGGCGGTGGCGGCATTTCCGGTGCTGTATTCGGAGGACGAGGCGCGGCCACATTTCTTTCGAAAACGACTACGATACTTGCGGTTGCTTTTATGGTCTCATGCATAATGCTGACATTCACCGGCGGTGGAACAGGTGTTACCAGCAGCAGAATCGCAACCGAGGCCGAGCGCACCATGCAGGATGCCCCGGTGACCCCGCTGGATATCCCGGCCGAGGGTCAGCCTGCCGGCCAGCCGATGGAAAATGTTTCTCCACAGGGCGGTACGCAGCAACCTGCCGGTCAGCAAGGTGGTCAAACCCAGGAACCCCAGGGCGGACAATAGATTTGATTATTATCATGCCGAAGTGGTGGAACTTGGTAGACACGCCATCTTGAGGGGGTGGTACCGCGAGGTGTGCGGGTTCAAATCCCGCCTTCGGCATAATAAAGCTTAATAGATCAAGCGGTTCATTCGAGCCGCTTTTTTTGTTGCCTCAGATCATAAAATTCGCTGTTTCCAGAGGGAAATATTTTGCGAATAAATCCAAATCCGCCCGATTTTAGGAATTTTCAAAAAAACACCCACATTTTGGTCCAGTATATATAAATCAGCCTAAAAAAACGGTACTCAATAAGTCATTGATACTTGGTCAAGTGCCGTGATTTCGAGGCCCGCCAATGGCTCTCAGGCCTTATTTTTCTTGACATTTCCGGCAGTCGACCTATAATGACAGGCGACAGTTAAATCTGTCTACCCCCCTCCTTAGGCTGGTTGCGATCTTTGTAACCAGCCACTTTTTATTTGTATATAATCCGTCCAGATGTTAATAGTATCATAAAGCAGCATAAATAACCGGGGGAGCGATGGAAAACATCAGAGGATTCCTATCTGTCATCTCACTGGTATGCCTTCCGGAAGGTCCTGTTTTGTGGCTTGTGGCCTTTAGTCAATGCAAACCCCATGAGGCTGCATTCAGGCTGATATCCACGCAAAGAATCGGAGCAGTCAAAAATCACCTGTATCAGAAAAGCAGACAACTTTACTATATGGCCTGCATCGTTTTTGCCGTGGGAATAATTTCGGGCTTGATTTTGTAACTGATCCTGCCCATAATTAATCCCCATGGATAAAAAGACCCGTGCCCGCAAAGCCATAGGCCTGCTCAAAAAGGAATACCCGCAGGCCAGATGCACCCTCGATTTCAAAAATAAGCATCAACTCGTGGTCGCCACAATATTGTCTGCGCAATCAACCGATGAGCGCGTTAACATGATCACCCCGCGTCTGTTCAAAAAATATAAATCCCCCACAGCCTTCGCCAATGCCGATCTTGATCAGCTGGCCGGGGATATTCGCGAAGTAGGGCTTTATCGCAATAAAGCCAAATCAATCAAAAATTGCATGAGGGAAATATTGGAAAAGCATGGGGGAGAAGTCCCTGATACGATGCCGGAACTTGTCGCCTTACCCGGTATCGGCCGCAAAACAGCCAATGTAATCCAGGGAACGGCTTTCAATAAAGCCGAGGGGATTGCGGTCGATACGCATGTCACTCGTTTGTCCCGATTGCTGGGTTTGACCAAGCACAAAGACGCCCCCCAAATCGAGAAGGACCTGATGGAGCTTCTGCCCCAAAAGGACTGGGTGATAGCCTCTCATCTGTTGATTGATCACGGCCGCAGGATATGTATTGCCCGCAGGCCGAAATGCGAAGAATGTGTTTTGAATAGGATCTGCCCCTCAAGCAGGGTCCAGGCTATTCCTCGGTAAACACCTCAGCAGAAAAAATATATATATCGCAGTTTCCCGATTGCCAGCAATCCGGCTCAAGGCCCGCTTTGCGGCAGGTCTGGCTCAAAAATGTTTCGCGGTCCCAATTATAAGATGTTGCCACCTGCGGAAGCAGGAGCCCGCGATTGATGCCCTTCTGAATCATCAGGCCATGCTTTCCGACTTCAATTTTCTCGATATCCCTGATCTTTTTCAAGGGTGTCAGAACTGAAATTTCCAGTTGTACATCCTCATATTCCTGTGGAGTCAACGGGCTGAACCTGGGATCCGCGCTGGCGGCTTTTACCGCACAAGTGGAAATCGTCTGGTAAAGAGGCATAACCGGCTCGGTATAACCGATACATCCGCGCAGTTTCTTATCTTTATTTAGGGTAACGAATGCCGCTCCCGGGGAAACCAGCAGATTATCGCTGATTTCAAATTGTGGCATGCTATCATTATTCAAATGGGCTTCAATAGATTTTCGCGCAATATCCATCAGGACACCGCGCTGATGATCCGACAAATAGCGTTCAGATTCAAGTTTGATTTCAGTTGACGATGAGGATTCCCCGGTGTCATTCTCAGTGCGGTAAACAACCGCCGAAAGATAGCTGACCACATTGGTCGTATCTCCGCTGAAATCTCCTGAATCGGACAATTTTAATATTTTGGTCTGATTGGCGCCCAGTTCGCGGGCTGTGCGAAGTACCACAGATACGGCACCGGTCCCGCATAGTTCCGCCTTGCCGATTTGCGAAGCATACCATAACCCGCGCCCATCGATATCCTGGATATATTTAGCAGAGACCGAATCTATTTTATGGCATTCAGATCGCGTCTTGTAATGGGTCATATCTGTTGAGGCGATCAGGATAATATCTTCCCGATCCTGAAGAATTTTCGCCAGCACAGTGCTGAGCTGATCGATAACATCCCGTTCCTGCATCCCGATCTGAATCGGAACGATTTTGATACCGGGACGAACCCGTTGAAGGAATGGTATCTGTGTTTCGATAGAATGTTCTCCGCCGAATAGGACCTCATTGTGCTGGATCTGGTCGGAGGATTTAACCAGCAGTTGGGCAATCTCTTCATTTATAGACACATTGCCCAGAGGCGTCTTCCAGCCTCCATCGGCCCAGACTACAATCCCGCGATAATCGACACGGTGCTTGAATCCGACGATAACTGCAGTTTCAATCTCCGGAAAGTGCTCCAAAATCTTGTATGCTTCAGCCGCCGCAGGTCCGGAATATACAAAACCGGCATGCGGGCTGATCAATGCCACCGGCCTGCCATCGATTTTGTTATCTTCGGCGTTCTCCAGCAGAGTATCGACCATCTCGGTCAACTCGGCCCTGGAACCGGGATAAAACGACCCGGCCATGGATGGATGACGGGCAGAACCGTGGAGGTAGCTTAATGGTGTACAAATAAATATGATTAATAAAACCGTCGCTGTCAGACGTGCCAAAAACATTTTGTATTCTCCATTTCTGAACGTATAATAATAAAAAAGAGCATCAGGAAACAATCAGAAATATAAATATGTCCAGAGTCGTAAAAATCTCCGACAAAAGTGTTTACAAATCAGATGGTGCATTGGACCCGGAAAAAACAAAAAAAATGCTGATCCGGGCCATGGCGCTTTTAACTGACTCATCTGATTCGTCGGCAGCCTGGAAGAAAATCTTCAAGCCGGGCGAGAGAGTGGGGATTAAGCCCAATTGCCTGGGCGGAAAAGCGTTGTCCAGCAATGTCGTGCTGGCCGATGCTATTGTCGAGGGATTGCAGTCTGCGGGAATCAGGGAATCAGACATAATAATCTGGGAAAGAAGCAACCGTGAATTGAAAAGAGCCGGGTATGAACTCAATTATTCCGAATCCGGCGGGTTGCGATGTTTCGGGACCGATTCCAATGGTGTCGGGTATGGCCAGGAGTTTCATCAGAAGGGCAAAGTGGCTTCGCTGATCTCGCGTATATACGAGGAGATGATCGATAAGAATATCAATTTCCCGCTATTGAAAGATCATTCGATTGCCGGTCTCTCGGCCGCTTTTAAAAATATGTTTGGCCTGGTACATAATCCCAATAAGTATCATCCCGACAACTGCGATCCTTATGCCGCGGAAATATCGGCATTGCCGATTGTAAAGAAGAAGAATGTACTCACAATTTGCGACATGACCACTATTCAATATGATGGCGGTCCAGGTTATGTGCCTTATTACGCCGAGAAGCCGGGAGCGTTGCTTGTATCATTTGATCCTGTGGCACTGGATACAATTGCCTATCGTATAATCGAAGAGTACAGAAAGAAAAATAGTCTGAAAACCCTTAAGCAGGCTCGACGTGAACCGGTCTGGATTAAGACGGCGGCAAAACTGGGATTGGGCGAAGCTGATTTTTCGAAAATAGAATTTATCGAAAAAGATTTGAGTTAATATGAATAGACGTACCCTGATAAAAACACTGGCATGCGGCGCCGGATGCGCATTTCTGCCGGTCAATCCTCTCAAAAATGGATCGGCCCTGATCGAAAATGCGATTGCTTTCGAAAAGACCGACACGCTCTCTCATGTCGAGGCCATGTATTACAGGAAACTCGAGGGGACGCAGATCGAATGTGAACTCTGCCCGCGCCATTGCCTTGTGACAGATCTCGAACGCGGCTTCTGCGGGGTACGTGAAAATCAGGACGGCAATTACTACACCCTGGTGCATAGCCGGGCCTGCGCCATGAATATCGACCCGATCGAGAAAAAACCGCTCTATCATTTTCATCCCGGTACCGCGGCGTTTTCAATTGCCACTGCCGGATGTAATGTCAATTGCAAGTTTTGCCAGAACTGGGATATCTCGCAGGTCCGCCCCGAGCAGGTTGCCAATGTCGAATTAAGCCCCGAGGAGATCACGCAAATCTGCAGGCAAAGGTCAGTTCCGACCATAGCATTCACATACTCGGAACCGGTGGTTTTCTATGAATATATGTACGACACCTGCAAAGAAAGCCGCAAATATGGTATTCGCAATGCCATGATCACCGGCGGCTATATCGAAAAGGAACCGCTCTTGAAAATTATGCCGGTTCTGGATGCGATCAAGGTCGATCTGAAAGCATTTTCCGAAGATTATTACAGGGATATCGTCAATGGCGAACTGCAGCCTGTACTGGATGCCCTCAAGATCATGCATGATCATGGCATCTGGCTGGAGCTGGTTTATCTGGTAGTTCCGACATTGAATGACAGCGACCGGGAATTTACTGAACTTTGCAACTGGATTGTCAGTAATCTTGGCGATTCTGTCCCGATTCATTTTACCAGATTTCACCCCACATATCTTCTGAAAAATCTTCCTCCCACACCGGTTTCGAGTCTCGAGAGGGCCTATGATGTCGCCAAAAAAGCAGGCCTGAAATATCCTTATGTTGGTAATGTGCCGGGTCATGAAGGGGAGAAGACCTACTGTCCGGCCTGCGGCAATGTGGTTATAGATAGAAGCGGTTTCCGCATCAGATCAATAAATCTCAAAGACGGTTGTTGCACATCCTGCGCTCATAAGATCGACGGTATCTGGTCATAGCTTTTTATCTTGCCATTGAAATCAGCATTGTTACCTTTCGCTCATGCTGAAACGAGCCGACCTTTTCTTTTTGCCATTCATCTATGGTTTTGTCACTCTTGGATTTCAGATTCTTTTTGTACGCCGCCTGATTTCCATATTTGGTCCTTCTGAAATCGGCTATTCCCTGATAATAACATTCTGGCTGCTTTTAACCGGTGTCGGTGCATATATCTGCGAGAAGATGCGTCTGTGCCGGGTGGCCAATTACAACCTGATGGCGCTTTATGGTTTGATTGCGGTGATTTTGTATGGCCTGATTCCCAAATTTTATGATATCTGGAACCTGGCGCCAGGCGAAATTACCGGATTCATGATTCTTGGAGCCAGCGCATTCATAGTCCTGTTTATCCTGTGCATTTTTTCCGGCGCACTTTTTGTAGGTATTGTCGAATCTGTTTCATGGCATACCAACCGCACCAGCCTGCCGATTGTCTATGTCATCGAATCACTGGGCGCGCTGGCCTCGGGCCTGTTGATGACTATCGCATTTACATTGATAATTCCCGACCGATATATTGCCCTGGGCCTGTTTTTGCTGCTTTTTCTTGTTATGCTTTTTCGTATCGAGAAAAGATATCTTCTGGCGCCGCCACGCATCACCGTCGGAATTATGTGCCTTTTTGCCGGGGCGGCATTTGCCCTGGGGCAGTTTGGCTTTCAATATGGTGAACAGAATGTGGTCGCGGTCGCAGATACGCCTGTGCAACATCTGACCCTGACCGAATATGAGGGGCAGTATACGCTATTTGCCGATGGTCACAGGGTCTACTCAATTCCGGATCAGGCATCGGCAGAATTGATCCATATGACGCTCTGGCAGAAAGCGCAATTCGACAAGATTGGGCTTCTGGGTCTGCCCGCACCGGAAACGCTGGAAGAATTACTAAAATATGATGGTCTTGAAATACATGTGTTCGAGCAGGACAGGCATCTCCTTAATTTTCTGCATCAAAATCTGCCGACCGAATACTCTGCTGTTTTTACACATCCGGCCATTGAATATCATTGGGGCGATCCCTATTATCTTGTCAATGAGGTTCGCGATGATTATGATTTCATTATCCTGAATTATACCAATCCTGTCGATGCCGCCGGAAACCGGTATTTCACGATCGAATTTGCGCGGGATATCTCCCGCAAGATTGGCAGGGAGGGAATCTATGCGTTCTGCATCGATGCCTCCGATAACCTGTTGCGCCAAGACATCCATGAATACTTCGCAATCATCAATAATACATTGAGTACGGAGTTCAGGGAGGTCAGGGTTATTCCGGGACAATGCTACACATTCCTGGCATCCAATTCCCCCGATATAATCAGCCTCAATCCGCAGTCATTATATCACAATATCAGGATCCATGATATCGAGACCTCCTATGTCGATTCCGTATTTGTTTCTTATGCGCTCGATCCGTTTCAGCTTCTCAAGGCCGATGCGGTCTATGAGAACGGCAGTTTGCGCATAAATAGAATTGATGAGCCGTTTGTGTATTACTTCAATTCGATACTCTGGGCCCAGAGAGCATCCGAAATAGAGGAGTCGGTGCTGAAGTTTTTCCGTGACCGCAGCACATTTCTATATGCATTGATTCTTCTGCCGGCGATTCCGCTTCTGTTTATGTTAAAGCGTCGACGAACCTCGCCTTATTACGGGATCTGTTTTCTGGCGGGCTTTGCGGGTATCACCTTGGAAATCTTGTTTTTAGTCATGTATCAGGCGCAGATTGGTACTATCTACAGTCAGATGGGCATCCTGGTCGGACTGTCGATGGTTGGTATTGCGGTCGGTGGATTTAGTGTGATAAAATTAAAAGAGCATCGGCTGTTTAAATTATATCTGTTGTTTCTATCGCTATTCCTGGTCGCAGTTGTAGTTGCCGGATCATTTATTGCATTAAACTATCAGCTGGATTTAATTGCCCGGCAGGTGCTTATATTTGTACTCGCTTTTCTTTCGGGAATATTTTCCGGTTTTCTGTTTAACTTTGCGGCCTCAGCATTCAAGGCCAGGGTCGGTATGGAATTCCCCGGACGTTTTTACCTGTTTGATCTGGTCGGGGCAACATTGGCAGGCCTGTTTGTCTCGGCACTTTTGATACCGCTTCTGGGTTTGTCCAAAATATTGCTGATGGTCGTACTTTTGATGGTCGTGTATGCAATTCTTCACATAAAGCTAATCAGGTCATAGGATTTAAAAGATGAAACCATGGATTATTGCATCATTTGCCTCTGCTTTCCTGTTCGGGGCCTATAATATATTCGCCAAGATGGCCGCCGGGCGGATTTCGGACACATTGGCCGCCTTCATCCTGGAATTCTCTGCGGCAATGCTGGTGCTGGTTTATATCGTGTTCGGGCGATCGATAAAAAGTGAAATTGCCGGAGCCTCGCAGGCCGGTGTGATCTATGCCATTATCGGCGGGTTGTTTATCGGCGCCGGTTCTGTAATATATTTCTATGTCTTCCGCGCCAAAGCGCCCCTGACACTGGCCGGGCCGATTATTTTTGCCGGGGCGACATTGGTGATGTTTATCGCCGGAATCATTTTTTTTCGTGAGAAGCTTGATTTTCTGTCGATTGCCGGAATAGTCCTGACCCTGGTCGGAATCACCCTGCTTTCTTTGGCCGGAAACAGGGGATAGGCTGGCGCTTTTTGGTGCGCGGAAACGAATTGAACCGATAAATGTAAAAAAATCGCTTGCAAAATCGTAACAGAGGTATAATTTTGCGTTTTGCCTGCGGGAGTAACTCAGTTGGCTAGAGTCACAGCCTTCCAAGCTGTTGGTCGCGGGTTCGAGTCCCGTCTCCCGCTTTTTTTATGGCCTAAACCGAAATATTGCTTATGCTTAATGAAAAATACCGCAGATTTCGTGGTAAATATGGAACCGATTATCCCTCTTGCTGTTAAATCATTAGTGAAATTCGCCGAAATGCCCTGAATATTTTTTTTTAATGACCGATAAGACCGAGTGGGTAAGCATTTCCTTAACTGTTTCTAAATGAGACGGATAACGGGCCAGCAAAAATTATACTAAAATCTCAAAAAAGCGCTTGACATGGTCGGCAATGCCTTTATTTTATGGCATTTAAGTTGGACTAATGTCCGCTTTTTTTTGTTGGGAAACTGTACTGGCATGCCCATGTAGCTCAGTTGGTAGAGCACATCCTTGGTAAGGATGAGGTCAGCAGTTCGATCCTGCTCATGGGCTATATAATAAAGAAGAGATCTTTTTTGCAGGACGGAAAACGATCTGATCCGGCTTTTTATATTTGTACCGATCGGATATTAAAACTCACAGTCAGGAGTTTGTGATGGCAAAGGAGAAATTTCAGCGAACGAAGCCGCATGTAAATGTGGGAACGAT
>CAZVLB010000015.1:40116-108114 GCA_964627935.1 uncultured Ignavibacteria bacterium | reverse complement strand
GAAAAGGAACGCCTTGATTAAACCACTTGACTTTTATCATAGCGGGTGGGGTACAGTTTTTGTGTGCCGTCAGTTAACACACGGCATTAAAAAAAGCGCCCCATGTAAGAGGCGCTTTTTATATGTAAACATGTATGGTCGATATTTACATGCCGACAGTGTCCTTGATCCAGTCGGTTGAGACTGATTTGGGACGGGTGATCGGAATCATCATGGCGCGGTTCCAGACCTGCTGAGAAACCATACCCATAGCACGGGAGATGGAGAACAGCACGGTGTAGTATTCGAATTCGGTGATTCCATAGTGATGCAGGATAGCGCCCGAACCGGCGTCGACATTCGGCCACGGGTTCTTGGCCTTGCCATGCTCCTTGAGCACATCCGGCACAACCTCGTAAACGGAAGCCACGGTGTTCAGCACCGGTGAATCCGGCAGATGTTCTTTGCCGAATTCCACGAAAGCTGTGAAACGCGGATCGGTGACACGCAGAACGGCATGGCCATAACCGGGGATAACCTTGCCAGAATTTAAGGTTTCCCAGGCGTGATCCTTGATCTGATCATTGGTCGGTGTTCCGCCGCCGTATTTTTCCATCAGTTCCAGGACCCACTTGAGGCATTCCTGGTTAGCCAGACCATGCAGAGGGCCGGCCAGGCCGTTTAAGCCGCCTGATACCGAATAATACGGGTCGGAAAGTGCCGATGCGATAGTGTGGCAGGAGAAGGCCGAAACATTGCCACCCTCATGGTCGCAATGCAGGGTGAAATAAAGCTCCATGGCTTTATAGAAAGTATCATCATCGATACCGATCATGTGGGCATAATTGGCGCCCCAGCTCAAATTCGGATCGGGATCGATCAGGTCGCCCTTATCGTAACGAATACGATAGACCGCGGCGCCGATGGCCGGAAGTTTGGCCAGAAGGTTTAAGCCGTCTTCATAGACAGCATCCCAGTATTCTGACTTGGGGAGACCTTCAGCGTATCTTTTACGGAAAATCGACTCGTTCTCCATCACCAGCACGGCAGTGTCGAACATGGCCATGGGATGCGAGGTCTTGGGCATGGCTTTGAGCACATCCCAGACATAGCCGGGAACCTTGGCGCGTTTCTTGTATTCTTCGCGCAGTTCCTTGACATCGTCATCATTGGGCATCTCGCCGGTTAAAAGCAGGAAGAAAATCTCTTCCGGGAGCTTGTCGGTCAGTTCCAGGATGGGTGTGCCCCTGATGATCAAACCTTTGTCCGGTTCCACCACCGAGGTGTCACAGATCATGCCCTTGACTCCACGCATGCCGCCGAATGCCTGGGTCACGTTGACATCAGAAATCTTTACGTCGCCTTTTTCCTTGAGGATAGTTTTTATTTCATTTCCCCACTCGGGAATCTTGGCGGCAAATTTTTCCTTCAAACTTGCCATTATTCCTCCTCGTCCAGGATTAAATTGTTATAAGTTTTTATTGTATTCTCATTCGAAAGCCATAGTATAATATCCGCGGTCGATTTCCGCAAGCGTTGTGAAAATATTCACAAATAATAACGATTACGCTAATAGTCAAGCATTATTTTACATAAACTTAGCATTTCTGGTAATTTGTACTTTTGGTTCCATTTTATTACAGGATCAATAAGGATTAGGTCTTGATAAAGAAATATCAATTTGTATTTTGACAGCTAATGAATCGATTCCCTAATTTGGAAAAGGTATTTGAAAATGGATGATTGTATTTTCTGCAAAATCATAAGAAATGAATCGCCGGCCAAAATAATTCATGAGGATGACGATGTAATCGTGTTTCATGACAAGAATCCGGTCGCTCCGACACATGTGCTCATCTGTCCCAAAAAGCATTATGACAAGCTGATGGATACGCCGCCGGAGGTTATGTCGAAGCTGTTTGCATCAGTGCAGAAGATAGCGAAGGATCTTGGTATTGATGAGGATGGATTCCGCGTGATTGTCAATAATGGCCGCGGTGGTGGTCAGATAATATTTCACCTGCACCTGCATCTGCTCGCGGGCGGACGACTGCCGGGATTTCACTAAACAATTATTCGGGATTTTTTAAGCCGTAACGATCGATTTTACGATATAGTGTCGAGGCGTCGATGCCGAGCGTGCGGGCGGCCTGGGTCTTGTTCCAGCCGGTTTGATTCAGCACCCAGAAGATGTATGCTTTTTCGATCGATTCCAGCGTGGGCGATGATGCCTCCTGGATATTCCCGGTTGGGGCGAGTTCACGAATCAATTTGCCGCCACGGACCTTTTCGGGCAGATCCTCGATCTTGACTTCCCGTCCGGTGGAAACCACCAGGGCCCGTTCGATTGTATTTTCCAGTTCGCGCACATTTCCATGCCAGTCATAGGACAGCAGGGCTTTCAATGATTCCGGCGACAGCCTGCGCTCATCAATTCCCATTTTGGCTGAATACATGGCTGTAAAGTGATCTGCCAGAAGTGGTATGTCATCGCGCCGTTCGCGCAGGGGCGGAATCTGCACGGTGAATACATTAAGGCGGTAGTATAAGTCTTCACGGAACTTGCGGGCTTTGACCTCCTCCTCCAGGTTGGCATTGGTTGCCGCCACCAGGCGCACATCGACTTTGTTGCTGTGGGTCGAACCGACCGGCATAATTTCCTGGTCATCTAACACGCGCAGGAGTTTCATCTGTATGCCCGGCGATGTGTTGCCGATTTCATCCAGGAATAATGTCCCCGTATCGGCGGCTCGGAATACGCCTTCCTTGTCCTTCATAGCTCCGGTGAATGCGCCTTTTTTGTAGCCGAAAAGTTCGCTTTCGAGCAGCGTTTCCGGTATGGCGGCACAGTTTAGGGTCATGAAGGGCTTGCCGACACGGTTGGAATGATAATGGATCGCCTTGGCGACAAGGTCCTTGCCGGTTCCGCTTTCACCCAGGATCAGGGCATTGGAATCGGTTTTTGCCAGTCGCTGGATAATCTCCTTCATTTTCAGGATCTGGGGATCCTTGCCGATGAACTTATCCAGCGAGAAACTGCGGTACAGTTCCTGCTTGAGAGTTCTGTTTTCTTTGGTAATCTGCTCTTTTTCCAGCACCTTGTTGATTGTCAGTTTGATTTCATCGACTTTAAAGGGCTTGGTTATATAGTCATAAGCGCCCTTTTTCATGGCCTCGATGGCCGAATCGACGGAAGCAAAGGCGGTCATAACGATAAACGAGAGATCATCATGAATTTCACGTGCTCTGGTCATCAGCTCCAGGCCGTTCATATCCGGCATCATCATATCGGTAATGACCACATCAGGGGTATTTTTCTTAATATGATTGAGTGCTTCGGGGCCAGATGAGGCCTTGAGTACCTCATAGCCCTCCTTGGCCAGCATAATAGACATAAAATCGCGCATCGATTCTTCATCATCAACAACCAGAATGCGGGCTTTGCTCATTATTCGGGCTCCTTTGAGCAGTATACGATGTTTCGATTTATATAAGTATCGGCAGGTCTTGCAAAATTCAATACCCCCGGCTTAAGCTGTTAGTGATTTTATGGTTATGAGCGACGTAAAATCGCCCCCGAGTATTTGGTTGCAGATTGGAACATTATATTGACAGATGTAATTAAAACAGTAAAATCAACGCTTTTAGATATTTAAGCGGAGGAGAGCAGAATTGAATCACAGAGAGAGAATTGAAGCGGTAAGGGCCGGGCAGATGCCGGATCGAATGCCGGTAAGTTTCTGGCGTCATTTTTATGATCAGGAATCATCAGCCGAGGACCTGGCCAGGGCGATGCTGGATTTTCAGCGCAAATATGACTGGGACCTGATGAAGATAAATCCGCGGGCCTCGTATCATCTGGAGGATTGGGGCAACCGCTATGAATATACCGGCAAACCGGAAGATAAGCCGATCCGCAAGAAATACGCGGTTCATGGCGGCGGCGATTGGGGCAGGATCAAATACCTCGATCCCAATCAGGCCGAAGTACTTAAGGAACATATCAAGTCGATCCGGCTGATCAAGGATGAAGCTCCGGATGATCTGCCGATTGTAATGACCGTATTCAATCCGCTCTCGATTGCGGGCGATCTGGTGGAAAAGGATGATTTCCTGGTTGACCAGATTCGTAATAATCCCGACCCAGTGCATATGGCTCTGCAGAATATCACCAAGACATTCATAGACTTCTGCCTCGAGGCAGTGGATTCGGGGGTCGACGGGATCTTCTTCGCAACCACACAATGGGCCTCGACTAACCTGTTGAAGGAACGTGAATACGAGGAATTCGGCAAAAAATACGACCTGATGCTTCTGGACCAGGTGCTTCCAAAAACGAAGCTGAATATCCTGCATGTCTGTTCAAGCAATAATATGCTTCCGGTTTTTGCCGACTACCCGATCGATATTGTCAACTGGGACATGAATGATGATACCAACCCGGATGTCATGAAAGGCGCGGAAGTCCTTGAGGATAAAGTCGTTATGGGCGGGGTTGAAAGAAAGGGCCTGCTCCAGAACGGCACTCCGGACTCGCTTGGGGCGATGGTCGACAATTATTACAATTTCGGCCGGGACAACAAATTTTTTCTGGGGCCGGATTGCTCGATTCCGGTTAGCACTCCGGATAAGAATCTGGAAATAATTAAAACCAAAGTCGAACAATTAAAGTATAGTTAGCAAATAAATTCTTGTTGATTTTTTGTGGCAATGAATGGAAATTGGGTTGACGTGTAAGAAACTGTCAAGTACCACAAATTTAGACTATTAGATTTGGATATCAACTGGAGGGTAAAATGAAATATGATGTAGGAACAACAGCCGGTCGTATCTGGGAGCAACTGGAAAAGAATGATGAGCTTACCCCGCGCAAGCTGGCGACCGCGATCAAGGGTAAATCAGATGAGATTTACCTGGCGCTGGGTTGGCTGGCCCGGGAGGGCAAGGTCTCGTTTACGCCGACCAAGTCGAGCTTCAAGGTCAAGCTCAACCGGTAAGCATTACTCTATCCTTATCAAACTTCAGAATTCGGCAGACGGTTCAGGGGAGCCGTCTGCCCTTTTGAACTGCATGACATACTTGCCTTTGGAACGCTTTCAGGGGCGAAATCACTTGACAATATTCGGGCCTTTATTTTATTACCTCCTTGAGCAACAGAAAGAGAGGTCACGACCGTGCGAAACAGCGCCGAATGCGTAATCATAGGGGGAGGAATTATCGGAGCATCGATAGCCTTCCACCTGGCCAAACGAGATTTTAAAGATATAGTGATTCTTGAAAAAGAGAAATTTCTGGGAGCCGGCGCGACCGCCAAATGTGCCGGTGGAATACGGGCCCAGTTTTCGTCGGCAATCAATGTCAAAATATCCCTTTTGTCCGAGGACCTTTTTGAAAGGTTTCAGGAGGATACCGGCGAGGAGGGAATTTTTGACCAGGTCGGCTATCTGTTTTTGATCACCCGTCCCGATGATGAGGAGACATTCCGCAGGAATATGAAAATGCAGCAGGATCTGGGTGTGCCGGTGGAATGGCTGACCCGTGACGATATCGCTGATTTATGCCCCAATGTGCGTATGGATGATGTGATCGGGGGGACCTTCTGCAAGAAGGACGGTATTGGTGATCCGCATGTGTTTACGCAGGGGTATGTTTCGGCGGCGCGCAAGCTGGGTGTTGAGATTATCGAGGAAACCAAGGCGGTTGGTATAAAGGTCTCCGGCGGAAAGGTCGAGGCGGTAGATACCACACAGGGGCCGATCAGCACACCGCTGGTAATCAACTGCGCCGGACCGGAAGCCAGGGAAATAGGCCTGATGGTCGATCTCAATATACCCGTGGAACCTTATAAACGTCAGATTTCGACCACCTCTCCCCTTTCATGGATACCTTCGAGTTTCCCGATGGTTGTGGATATCGCTTCGGGGCTGTATACACACAAGGAATCGGGCGGGCTGCTTTTGGGCTGGGCGGACAAGAATACCCCTCCCGGCTATGATCAGTCGCTTGATCCGGAATACACCGATGAAATACTGATGAGGGCTTTGGACCGTATTCCAATACTGGAAGAAGCCGGGATCGCCTCGAGCTGGGCCGGTTTATATGAAACCACCCCGGATCATCATGCTATACTGGGCAAAGTCCCCGATCTGGAGGGCTTCATATGTGCCAACGGCTTTTCGGGGCACGGTTTCATGCATGCGCCGGGTGTCGGTAAGCTGATTTCCGAACTTATAATCGATGGTGAGCCCTCGATTGATCTGAGCCCGTTGTCGATAAATCGCTTTGCAGAAGAAAAAGAATCCGAAATAAAAGAAGAACAGACCGTAATATAATATAGAATTAAGATCACAAACACCATAAAGGAGAGTCTATGCCTATCTTCAGGAAGCTTCTTACCCTTTTCGTATGTTTTACTGTTTTGGTAATGTTTTCGCTGGCTTATGCCGGAGACAAGAAGGATTGCGCCGCGGCCACACAGGCCTGTCCCAAGACCTGCCCGCATATGAAGAAAGCCGAAAGCACAACGGCCGAAGCTGAAAAAGTCGAGGCAACAGCTCAGACAGCTGAAAGCGTAGAAAAAAAGCACGACAGCAAAGTCTGCGTAACCAAGACTGATCCCGGCTGTGCCACGACCGCCAAGACAGCTGATGTTCACAAAGCGGCAACTCATGAACATGCATCACATGAGCATGCATCAAAAGAAGACTGCACGCATGGAGTGCAGACAAATTGCATCCAGGCTTATCATGAGGCCATGGCTCCCGCCTGTCATGAGTATATTCCGCAGGGCGTTCTGAAACAGGCCCGCGCGGATGTGGCGGTTATGGTCAAAACGGCCGGGGAAATTGCCGAGTATAATCCGGGCTGCACCTATGGTTCCAAATTGACCAAGCAGTTTATACAGAAACGTGACTATTTTGTAAAATCGGTTGCCGAACTTGAAAAGGCATCTGAAAACGGAAGCGACGAGGAATTCAAGAAGGCTTTCGACAAGATGCATTCCGCCTATGCCGAGATGAATGGTACTCTTTATCTGCGTCCGGAGGGCGTGGAGGAATTTCACAATGTGCTGGCGGTCATCTGGCACGAGTATCTTTCGGCCAAAAACTTTGACCAGATCAAGGCCTCCAGCCCGGAACTGGTTCAGAAGGCGGAGGCATTGACAAAGGTTCAGCTCGATGAACGTATGGCTGACTGTCATGAGCATTTCCAGAAGGCGGCTTCGGCTGTTTACAAATGTGCTCAGGAACTGGCTATGGCCTGCGAGAAGGATGACCCGGAAGTGATCAGCGGCAAGGTTGAGCAATTACATAACAGCTACAACGAGCTTACCTCCGCTTACTAATCGAATCTTGGCAGAATACTGATATTTCAAGAGCGGTCCCTGTGGGGCCGCTTTTTTTTAGCATAAAAAAAGCCCCCGATGGTTTTAAGTCGGGGGCGTCCTCAACCCATTCGCCTTATTGGCGTAACTCCTATTCGGAGTCTTTTTCCTTCCCCTCATCGGGGATATCTTCCTGTTTGCGAGACTTTTCCAGGTCTATCATTTTCAGGCCGGTGGTATATTCGATTACCGACGGCTCTATGATTTTCATCAGGTTCTGAGTAACATCCTTGATTTTAAGCGCCGATTGTTCGACCGCCTTTAGCTTTGCAAGAGTTTCCGGTGAGAATTCCCGGCTGTTTAAAAGCAGAAGTTGTATGTTTCCGAGAACCGCGGTCAGGGGATTATTTACCTCGTGGTTTATTGTCACGGCTGTTTCCACGACTGCCTCGGATCTGGCTTTCATGATATCCTGCAGTTCGCCCGGATCGCTCTTGCCGCGATTTAAGACCAGCGCCAGGACGGCGCTGATAGCGCGGATGAAATCCTCTTCCAGGGCCAGGCTTCGTTCGCCGGTGGTGATGCCGGAAATTGTGCCGACAGTCTTTTCCCCCATCCTGATCGGATATGAAAACAGGCTGAAGGTACCATCCTGCTGAAAAGTAAGAAAGGTGGAATTGACCGCAAAATCATCGCGCAAAAGAGTCAACATCTTCTCCTCGATCTGGCGCATCATTTCGGTGAATTCGTTCCGTCCTCCGATATGCATGAAAACCAGTTTCCCGGAATCATCGACAACTCGAACCGAGGCGGTAACCAGACATAATGCCTCGATAGCGTTATCGAGCGAGGCCTTGACGATATTGTCGCTGGACACGCCTTTTGAGGCCGCGATGGTGGCATCCGCTAAAAGCTGATAGCGCAGGCGGTGGTCATTATTTGAACTTTTTTCCGTGCTCATCTCACCAGTCATAAATGCAAGCTATGTGCCTTATTCGATAAAATTGTCAAATTCGACAGAAAAGCGAGTAAGTTTTGGATGCGTACTTTCTAATCCAATGCAATATATATGATTTACTCAAGTATCAAAGAAAAATACAGTAAATTCGGGCTCTGGCACGCATATTTGTGGGAGCAATAAAGATTGAATTTGTGAAAATAAGTTCACACAAGATGCACCGAATGATCGTTATCATATGGTTGGTGTCACAAAACACTTGACTTCTATTAGCAAAGAATTAGCTTATACGTTTTCATAAATATATGCCAGCTGGAGAATTAGGACATAATTGCGGTGTTTTTGCCATTCACGGGCATAAAAAGGCCGCCGAGTTAACTTACTTCGGGTTGTATTCGTTGCAGCATCGCGGCCAGGAATCGGCCGGGATCGCGACCTCTCACAACGGCGAGATTCATGTATACAAAAATATGGGGCTGATCAACGAGGTCTTCTCGCATGAGGAGGTATTTCACAACCTGAAGGGCCGGATGGCAATCGGACACAACCGTTATTCGACCACCGGATCATCGCATCTCAGAAACGCCCAGCCCTTATTCTCACGCTTCCGCGGCCACCAGGTGGCAGTCGGCCATAACGGCAACATCACCAATGCTGTCACATTAAGGAGAAAGCTGGAATCCGGCGGCGCGATTTTCCAGACCACATCAGATTCGGAGCTGTTTCTGCACCTGATTGCCCGTTCCCGCAAGCCCCGGATGATAGATAAGATCATTTATGCTTTGCGCCAGATACAGGGCGCCTATTGTGTCGTTTTGATGACGGCGGATAAAATCTATGCCGCCCGCGATCCCAAGGGATTCCGACCATTGGCGCTGGGCAAGATGCGCAATGCTTTTGTGGTTGCCTCCGAGACCTGCGCATTTGACCTGATCGGGGCCAAATATGTGCGCGATGTTCTTCCGGGAGAGATAGTCGAAATCGATTCCAACGGCCTGAAATCGTATCATCCCTTCAAACAGGAAAAGAAGGCGTTTTGTATTTTCGAGTTCATCTATTTCTCGCGTCCCGATTCGAAGATATTCTGCGAGAATGTAGATAAGGTGCGCCGTCGCCTGGGCCGTCAACTGGCCCGCGAACATCCGGTTGACGCCGATATTGTAATCTCGGTGCCTGACTCCTCCAATACTGCCGCTCTTGGTTTTTCTGAGGCTTCTGGTATCAGGATGGAGATCGGCTTTATCCGCAATCATTATGTGGGCCGGACATTCATAGATCCGGAACAGAAAATCCGCGACCTGGATGTAAAGATAAAATTCAATACGGTCAAGGGTGTCATCGAGGGGCGCAAGGTTGTGATGGTTGATGATTCGATCGTGCGCGGCACGACTTCACGCAAGCTGGTCAAGATGCTTAAACGGGCCGGTGCCAAAGAGGTTCATGTGCGCATTTCCGCCCCGCCAATCGTGTCGCCCTGCTTCTATGGTATCGATATGCCCACGCGTAAAGAACTGATCGGATCATCGAAGAACGTGGAGCAGATCAGGAAATACCTGGGCGCGGATTCATTGGGCTATCTTTCTATCGAGGGCATGCTTTCGATGAATTCGCTGCCGGATGAGGATTTCTGTGTGGCCTGTTTCTCGGGCAAATATCCCACCAAGATCGAGGACAACCGGGATAAACTGAAACTGGAATAGCTTAGAATTTCAATAGCAGGCTCTCGGCAGAAAAGCCGGGACCCAGCGCGGATACCACTCCCAGGTCATCACTTTTCACACTACCGTTTTTAAGAAAATCTTCCAGAACAAACAGAACCGTAACCGATGACATGTTGCCGTAATTCTTGAGAATTTTGCGAGAAACATCAAGCGAGTCACCATTGAGGTTGAGGCTTTTTTCATAGGCCTCGATGACTTTCGATCCGCCCGGGTGGAATATGAAATGCTGGATGTCTTCAAGAGAGAGGTCATGGCGCTTAAGGAAGCTTGTCATATCAGCATGTACATGTTTTTTGATCATTCCGGGAATCCTGATACTGAAGACAACCTGCATGCCTTCGTTGGTTATATCCCATCCCATAATATCGAGCGAATCGGGCCATGTCATACTGCGCGTATCGATAATCGCCGGGCCATTGCTGTGGATATTGTCACCGCTTAAAAGAACGGCCGATGCGCCCTCACCGAATAGAGCGGTGGCAACGAAGTTTGATTTGGAGAGATCATTCTGCTGAAATGTCAGCCCGCATAATTCGACGGCGTAGATCAGCACTCGCTGGTCGGGATGGCCCAGGAGATAGTGATGGGCCTGCGACAAAGCTGCCGCACCACCGGCGCATCCCAGACCCCAGATGGGTGTACGACGGATGTCGCTTTTAAAATCAAGCAGGTTCAGCAGGCGGGCGTCAATCGATGGTGTGGCCAGGCCGGTCGTGTTTATGAAGATAATATGATCGACATCGGAAGCCTTAACAGCGGCATTTTCGAGACATTTTCTGCAGGCCTGTTCACCGAGCTTCAGGGCTGAATCTATGTAGGCCCGGTTTTTCTGTTCAAATGAACGCTCCTCACCCCACCATTCCAGCGGCTTCGAAAAATAGCGCCTGTCGATATTGGCGTTCTCGAAGACATCGGAAAGCCTGTCCAGATCAAGGCCGGTGCCTGAAAAAATCTCCATTACATATTTTTTGATTTCCGCCTGGCTGTAATCATGGGGCGGCAATGCTGTTGCGACAGATGTGATGTTTGGCATAATATTCTCCAGACTGATAAACAATTGTGCCGCGAATACGTTCTAATTATATTCGACACAGAGACAGATTTCCGGCCAAAATCGCCGGTCAGAATAAAAGGAGAGCAGAATGAAGAAATTATCGGCTATGGTTTTTGGTATCACTGCGGTTCTTGTTTTTTCGTTTCTGATGATAAGCTGCGGAAGCGACAATGCCAACGGGCCTGATGGTAATCCCGATTTGACAGATTTTGTGCTGGCATTTATCGGTATGGATCCTCATCTGGACCAGCTTGTCGAGGGACGTATTATCTCTGATCAGGATCAGCTCCTGGCCTATTTCATGATCAACCAGCTGGAACTTGCGAATGAAAGCCTGCGTATGTCGGATGCGCTTCCGGAGGGTGATTATCATCTCGATTTCTTTGCCGATTTAAACCAGAACGGCCAGTATGATCAGCCTGCCGACGACCATGCCTGGAGAGTCGATATTCCCGTTGGTGGAATAGTCAATTTTACTCATAACATTAATTTTACCGATATCAGCACGCCGACATACGATGCTGCGGGTGAGCGGATGACGATTAACTTCACGAACTTCACCCAGCAGGTGGGACAGATGTTCGAGCTGCATGTGATCGAGGCGCAGACTGAACGCACAGTCGGTTTTTACAGGACCAATTCGATACCATCATCGGCATTTACGGTGAGCATTCCGCAGATTATCGAGGATGGAGTGCAGTACCAGATTGATTTTTACGCCGACCGCAATGATAACCGTCAGTATAATTTTCCACCCGAGGATCAGTCCTGGCGCATTATGGCCACGGGAACAGCATCGGGAATAAATTTGAATTTCGCGCATAATACGAATTTTACAAATCTCGATTTTTAGACCATTGTAAAGATAGCAAGCCGCCTTTTCTTTGATTGGATGAGGCGGTTTTATTTTATGCGCTGGCGGATTTTTTCGGATAGGCGCCGTGCGGTTTGGGGGGCATGGCCGGCGTAATGGTTGTTGACATAAACAAGCGAATCGAGATTGCGGCTGTAGAGGCCCTCGAAAAGATCGGCCCAGCGGTCGAGGCTTTCATTGCGGTCGATTACCTCTTTTTCCCAGCTCTTTGTGATTTTTTCGATTTCCTTCCGGTTGCCGATTAAGCGGACATAAAAAAAGTCTGTGGTTATGGGATCGAATTTTTCCATAATTTCATCGCCATGCGGCATCCAGGCCTGATCGGCCAGGGCCAGGCAGATATTGCGGGACCTGAGAAGTTCGGCGAATTCTTTGTTGAGCCAGTTGCGGTTACGTATTTCGACAGCATAGCGGAAATCATCGGGAAGGTCGGCAAGAAAGCTGTCCAGCCGCGAGGTAAATTCCTCGGCCGACGGGAATATCTTTTTGGAAAAATAGGGGAATTGTATTAGAAGCGGCCCCAGTTTCTTGCCCAATTTCGACATTGCCTCGAGGAAAGCGTCACGAGTATCATAGGTTTCATCGGGCATCATAATTTTGCAGGGATCGGGTGTGGCCTTGTCGCCGGCATGGACAATGGCGCGCGGAAATTTGGCGCAGAGCAGGAAATCCTCGGGAGTTTTATCGTTCCATCCGGCCACCATGCCTTTGGAGGGTACGCGGTAATATGTGGCATCGACCTCGACAGTATTGAAATGCTGGCTGTAGAAGCCCAGGAATTCGGCCGGTTGCATGCCTTCGGGATAAAACGGTCCGATCCAGTCCTTAGATGAAAAGGAGGATGTCCCGATTCTTATGCGATAATTGAGATTTTCTTTTTTGGCAGTCACTTTTTCGCCTCGTTTCAATACCTCTAAAATCGCGGTAAATACGTAACTGTTCCATCTTTAAATCATGCACAGAAATTGATTATGCCCATGCTCCGTCGGGTGTGGGAAAAAACCGTTGAAAATCCGGAATAAATCTCCCTGTCGTTTTGAAACAGCTTTTTTGCCGCTTGCTAACCCACTGCAACTTAGCGTATTAAACGAGCTTACAAAAGGGCTTCCTGCGGCACAGGGCTTGCATCAGATTGTGCGGGTAGTTAAAGCACATCCTGATAAAAGGAGGATTGAATGCATCGGGGAACTGAAAAATTAAAGCGTCTGGGGCTACCGCTTTTTATTATAGCCTTGCCTATAATGGTGGTGGTGGGATGCTCTCTGGAAAGTCCGGAAGCACCGACCTGGGATGCTGAGCTTTCCGTACCATTGATTTACAAGCATTATGACATGTACGAATTGATCGACCGTATGGCCGAGGATGCCTTAAGCTATGATTCTGCGGGCAATCTCTCGATTTCATTCGAGCAGGAATTCGATACGGTGCAGATCGATGCCGGGCTGGCGGCCGACAATGTCACCAGGAATTTCAACCATGAACTGGGCGACATAACAATCAACAGCCCTGATCCATTGGCGGTTGAAATGGGTATCGCCGATTACCTGGATATTACCGCCGGTGTTGTGCCGGATGTTGGTTTCGATGCCAATAAGGATTTCGCGGCTATCAGCGAGTATTCATCGGCCACATTCTCGGGCGGATTTATGGTGCTCCAGGTAACCAATAACTTCGGTCTGCAGATCGATTCCCTGACTGTCTGGATCGTGGATAATATCACGGCCGACACGCTGGCCGAAAGCATATTTGCCGGCGGACTGGAAATCGGTGAGATCGGAACCGATACGATTTATCTGCAGGGCAAGAGCACATCCAATCAGCTCAATCTTTCCAGCCGGATTCATACGCCGGGCGGGACATTGCTGACGGTGGATGACAAATACCTTGGAGTCGATCTTACTTTTTCCGACCAGGTAATGGTAAGTTCGGCGGTCACCATGGTGCCCTCTCAGGAGAAGAGCTACACCAGTGCGATCGAGCTTAACGAAGAACATGAATTGACAGCCGCGCTCGTATCGGAGGGCAATATATCGATCGATATCGAGAATACATCTGAGCTGGGAGCCAGCCTGGTTATCACCATAGATGAGATCAAATCCGGTAGCGACCCTCTGGTGTTGAATGCTACCATTCCGGGTAAAGGAAGTTATCAGATTAACCGTGATCTGACCAATTATTCGCTGGAACCGGACCTGGGCGAAAACAGCATGGCATTCAATGTCGAGCTGGATTTCAGCCTTCCGGGCAGCGGATCATCTATGGCCACTATTACTAATTCTGATAAATTCAGCGTGGAGGCCTCACTCGAGAGCCTGCAATTCAGCCAGGTCAGCGGCGTTCTGGCACCCACGGTTGTGGAAATCGATCCGGTCGTTGAATCTGTTGATTTACCGAAAGGTATGGAAGATATCAGATTGAGCGACGCTGTAGTAACCATGCAGGTTTATTCAGAGGTCGAATTCCCGACCGACCTGACAGTTGTGCTGAGCGGTGATGCCGGCCAGGAGCTGAGTTTCGAGCGTTCGATCAATGGCGGTACACCCGGTAATCCGGGCGTGACGCAGATTACGATTCAGGATATATCCAGCCTGACAAATCCGGTACCCTCGCAGATCACGATTACCGGCCAGGCATTGACCGGCGATGGTGTGACCTCGGGCACGCTGTCATCGAACAGCAAGGTCTGGGGCCAGGTCGAGATCACTTCTCCCCTCAAGTTCGCGATCGGCGAGACACTGATCGAGGGAGATATCAATTCGACTGAAATTGATCAGGATGATATCGATGAGGTTTCGGAGCGACTTTTAAATGGAACGATCTATGCCACGCTGAAAAATCATCTGCCCTTCGGTTGCACAGTTGAGCTTTACCTGGGTGGAGATACGGCCACATTGTACAGCAATCCGCAGCTTTTGATCGGCCCGATAGAAGTCGGGGCCGGTGTTGTGGAAGCCTCCGGGCTGGTAACGTCCGAGGAGATTTCCGATGTGGTTATCAATCTATCGGAAACTGATCTGGATATTATTGAAAACCCGGTCCTGTATATCGGACAGAAGATCAATCTTCCGGGCACCAATGGCCAGGTGGTTAATATTATCAACACTGATTATCTGGATATCGAAGCATATATACGTTTGAACACCCGTCTCGGCGGCGAGTGGGACTAAGCGGCAAAAGGAGCGAGCATTATGAAAAAGAATCTAATCATAACGGCGGCGATATTGATCGCAGTGATGCTGACATCCTCGGCCGCTGCGGGTCAATATCAGAACGCGCGCAGCCTGGCGCTTTCAAAGAGCTTTACCTCGCTGGCGCGAAACTACCAGGCGATTGGCGTCAATCCCGCCAACCTGGCACTGGAAACGAACAACAATCTCAGCGTCGAGCTGTTTTCATTCGGCGCGGATATCAACAATAATTCCTTCTCGCTTGCGGATTACAATAAATACAACGGCGAGCATCTGAGCGAATCCGACAAGCAGGATATTCTGGACAAGATTCCCGACACCGGCCTGGAGGGCAATGCGGTTGGAGGTGCCTCTGGGCTATCATTCTCGAAGGGCAGTTTTGCATTCGGTATCAGCGGCGAAGGTGATGGCCGTGCTTCAATCGACAAGCAGGTTATCGAGTTGATATTCAACGGCAACACATTCGGTGATTCTATCGATATCAGCGATGCTTTTGGTGATGGTACCGCGCATGTCGATTTCAACCTCAGCTATGCCCGAGAACTTAAGCAGTTCGGATGGGGTACGCTCAACTGGGGCGTAAATGCCAAATATATCTATGGCTTGCAGTATATGGAAGTTGTCGATGCTGATGCATATCTTATAACCGAGATGGAAGGCATAAATTCCCAAGGCACATTCCAGATCAAAACCTCCGGCGGAGGTTCCGGGTTCGGACTGGATGCGGGCCTTTCGGCGACCTATAATGACAACTGGATACTGTCTATGGCGGTCACAAATTTAATTTCGACAATCAGCTGGAGCAATGATAACAAGTTGAATACATATGTGTTCAGCTGGGAAAATCTGACAGTGCAGAATTCGGATGACGACAGCATTATCACATCAGATGATTATGAAGAATCAATTGAATCATTCTCGACTTCGCTGGCGCCGCAGATTGCGCTGGGAGCCTCGACCAGGATGGGTTCATATCTTTTAAGCTTTGATTATAAGCAGGGTCTTAAGAATAAGGGCAAGGTCTCCACCACGCCTGAGCTTGCGGCCGGATGCGAGGCTCATCTGGTGAATTTCCTGCCCCTGCGCGCAGGTTTCTCGGTTGGCGGCGCTAATGGCAGCAGCTCCGCAATAGGTTTTGGATTGAACCTGAATCCATTCTTTATTGACTTTGCTTACATGTCGACCGGATCATTGATACCGCTCGGTGGTAAAGGTATGGGCCTGGCAGTAAGCAGCGGCCTGCTCTTCTGATCAAAAAATTGATTTCAAGGATACCGGCCCGTCTCATCTGAGACGGGCTTTTTTTATTATCTAACATATTTGCAGGTATAACAATCACTCCGCACTATATGGGGTAAATCCCATAGATTATCCAGGACGATTTGACGGCACATTCGAAACAGCCCCGAACAGAAACTTAAGCTATTACCTCCCAACACAATACGACAGCGATATTTCAGCCAACAGAGTGTCCGGAACGGCATAATCTTTGCAATCTGATTACACAGTAGAGATTTCTTGACTTAAGAGGAGGTAGAATGAAAAGGGCATGTATGATACTTCTGGGGATGATGGTAGTGCTGGGGTTTATATTTTGCAAGCAATCCCTGGCACATATGCCGCTTCATCCGGACACAGAAGCTGAACTCGAAGAACGCCGGGCCAACGGCGAGGATGTCCCCGATTTCAATGCGCTGTTTCAGCAGTGGGAGGAAATGGGCATCAATAAGGGCAATGGTTTTTCGCTCAAATCATATCTCAGCAATTTATCCTCGAGCGGGGGCGTTGATACATTTAATGTGTTGACAATTCTGATTCAGTACCCTGATGAAAACGCAATTACAAATGCAGAGTATTTTGATACGCTTGTATATGCCAACCAGCAGGGCTGTGTTACGCATTATTACCTGGAAAACTCCTACGGTACATTTTATATAACCGCGGTTGAACTTCCTTCGGATGTTGGCTGGCTGACATCATCACAAACCAGCACCTATTACACATCGGGCGGCGATTACGGGTTGAATTATAATTATCCCAACAATGCCCAGAAGCTGGTGGAAGAGGCTGTGGATGCGGCAGATGATTATGTTAATTTTGCGAATTATGATAATGACAATAACGGCTATGTGGATGGTCTGATGATTGTTCATGCCGGACAGGGCGCGGAATATACAAGTTCATTGTCGGATATCTGGTCCCATAAGTGGGGCATTTCATCAAGACTAAAAGATGGTGTCTATATATCCACCTATGCTATGATGCCGGAGTATTTTCTTTCCAGCGGCGATATGACCTGCGGAGTATTCTGTCATGAACTGGGCCACGTATTCGGTTTGCCGGATCTTTATGACCGTGATTACGAATCTCGCGGTGTGGGCAGATGGTCGGTTATGGCAGGCGGTAGCTGGAACGGCACAAACGGAAGTTCGCCGGCGCATTTTGACGCCTGGTGCAAAATTCAGCTGGGCTTTGCCTCAGCCATAAATGTAACCACAAGCATGGCCGGGGCGGCGATTCCGGCAGTGGAAAATACGGATACGATCTATCGTTTATGGACCAATGGCGATGCCGGTACCGAGTATTTCCTGGTGGAGAATCGTCAGAGAACCGGCTACGATTCATACCTGCCTTCCGATGGCCTTTTGATATGGCATATCGATGATACGATGGATGATGGCGCGGGTAGTCCGGATAATGATAATCAATGGTATCCCGGATATACAGCCTATGGCAATTACCTTGTGGCACTGGAGCAGGCCGATGGTTACTGGGATCTGGAAAAGAATAATGATTCCGGTGATTCGGGCGATCCATTCCCGGGCGTAAGCGGCAATACGGCATTTTCTCCGCTAACGACACCAAATTCGAATGACTATAATGATGCCAGCACGCTTGTGGCAATAACCAATATTTCCAGTTCAGCCGCCACCATGTATGCCGATTTCACAGTCACATTTGCATCCGATGCCGAAGACGATGTGGATATAGATTTGTCTGTACCGGATGAATTTTCGCTGGACCAGAACAGCCCCAATCCATTCAATGCCGAAACCAGTATCAGCTTCACAGTCGATCAGGCCGGACATGTGGACCTTGACGTATACAACCTGCTGGGGCAACATGTGACCACACTGGTTTCCGACCACTATGAACCGGGTACCTACCGGGCCTCATGGGATGCCGTTGATAAGAATGGATCCGAAGTGCCCTCGGGGATATACTTCTACAGGTTGCAAAACAACCAGCAGATTCAGAGCAGAAAAATGATGCTGCTCAAGTAGAAGGCATAAACTTTGCAGAATTAGAACGGGTCGTTTACAAAGGCGGCCCGTTTATCCTTTGTAGTACCTGCCATTAGAGCTACGATAATTCCCGTTGGGCTGGCCATTGCCTCGTGTTGCGTAACTCTTTTTTCGGGTATCCTTCTGCTGCTGACGTTTCCCCTTTTTTAATGTCATGTAGCAGGCTTTGCAGCGCCTGGGTTCTTCCGAGATTCCTTTCTCGAGGAAGTACTTTTGCGCGCCTACTGTAAACACGAATTCCTCATTGCAATCAGCGCAAATCAGAATCTTGTCCTTAAGGTGCTCATCCTCCATACCATCCCCCCTCCAGGGACGAAGCTACATCTGTGCTACTGTTTATAAAGTTTCTAAATTTCGTCTACTAAAGCCAAAAGCACGCAGTAACAGGAAGTTGTATTCCCGTTGCCATCTCTTGCATAAAAAAACGGCAAAAACTATTGAATGTCAAGTATTTAATTGCTCAGCAGGGAATATTTAACTATTAACATCAGCCCTGATTCCTTTTAGACAGCATAAATACTGATCAAAACAGTAGTCGCATTTTTTTGAAAAAGAACGGTTGTCTTATACGAAGTTATCGTATTAATAACATTTTTTTAACCTGATGGAAGTCCTCGGCCGACATGCGGTAGAAATAAATGCCGGACGGTACCGGATTTCCGTAACTGTCGGTGGCATCCCAGGCAACCGTTTTGTAGCCGCCCGGAAGAGTCTCATCAACCAGCATCTTGACTGTCTGCCCGAGTACATTGTAAACCTCGAGCTTGACATGACACTCATACGGAATCGTGAAATCGATCGTGGTAACCGGATTAAATGGATTGGGGTAATTCCGCCCCAGGCTGAAGCGTTCGATGTTTGAACCATCGGAGATATAGTTGGAAATCAGGTCGGAAACCTTGTCGCCGTTATCGCCCAGATCATTGTTTTCGATGGCATCATCGATCTGTCCGAAGTTATTGGTGCTTCCACCCAGTTCATCCATCGTGAAGACAGTGGGCGAACCCTCGATTGCATGAGTCGAACCCCACATATCGCTGATCACATCGATATCGGAAGCATTGATGACACCATCTCCATTACAATCGGCATAGGTGGCCCTGACCGGGCTCCAGCTTGTGGCGGCCTGTCTGCTCCAGACATTTGGATTACCGCTGCGCTGATCGCCTGTCAGGCCCCAGAAAACGCCCAATGGCAGCACATCCATCTCGTTAACGATGCCGTCATTGTTGGCATCACCCGGAAATACCGCCAGGCCGGTAGTGAAACTGAATGAGTAATCATCGGCGGCAGTGCCGTCACCGATCCCATTGCCATTACCATCCAGTGTGTTACCGACAACATCGGCCACAGAAGCATCGACAGTTACGGTGATAGAATCTGTTATGGCAAATCCCATAGTGGGAGTAAAAACCAGCATATCATTGCCGGTGGCCAGACTGACAGTGCCTGCGACCTGCTCCCCGGATTTTTCCGAGAAGACAATTATTGAACCATCGATGGTCGATGGATCGAGCGGCTCTGAAAAATATATTTCAATCACATCGGTTACGGCATATTCCCTATCGTTATCTGCCGGCCGGGTTGAATCGACAATTGGCGGTGTGCGTTCAATTATGCCACTGCCGGTCAATGGCACGGTCAATTGTGGATAGGCCGGATCATTGGACAGGATCAAAACCGAGCCATTATAGTTTTGCACGGCTGTCGGGGTAAATGAAACTGTGATCTCACGAGTGCGGTTGACAAGATCGAGCTTGAACTGCCCCGGATCTTCGGCAGAGAACACATTGGGCGTGGCTTCAATATCGGAGACTATTACGCTGAATGTATCCGGGAACTGGACATTATTGCGCAAAGTCAATGTCATCTGCTTGGTGCTGTCTTCGGGCACTTCGCCGAAATCAAGCGCTATCGGATTTGTTTCCAGAAGCGAATCTGAATCGGCGGTAAATTGCAGCATTAATGTATCGACAGGGAAACCGCCCTGTCCGATAGCACGTACAACGACATCATAAGTCCCGCGCGGAACATCCTTGGAAAGCTGAACCCTCAGGAAAGTGCTGTCAAACAGATTTACTGTTGAATCGCCGAATATAAACGAGACATTTCCTCTGCCGGGATTATTCAAAAGCGAGGCGCGATATGATACTGTACGGTTAAAAAGTCCATAAAGAGAATCAAGAAAGAGATTGAATCTGTAAGTATATCTGTCTATTTCAATCGTGCTGTAATTCTCCGCTTTAAAGCCATATACCCTGATGTAATCATTCCTGGCCATTGTATCCGGCTGGTCGGCGCAGGCATTCTGCACAACCAGCGAGACATCATATATGCCCGGCAACAGGTACTGGTAAGTCGGATTCTGTTCTTCGGAAATTGATCCATCGCCGAAATCCCAATTCCAGCTAAGCGGATCATATTGAGATAAATCAGAGAAGAAGACATTGAGCGGTGCCGAACCGGCCAATGGCTCGGCATCAAAATCGGCAATCGCCGCCGACTGGACGGTAATATACGATTCCTTTGTCTCGATTGCTCCGCCACAGCTGTTTTGGACAGTCAGGGTGACCGTATATGTGCCCGGCTCTTCATAAGTATGAACCGGATTCTGAGCTGTCGATACAGGGCTGCCATCGCCGAAGTTCCAGCTGTATGTATCCACCGAACCAAGGGTCTGGTCAGAAAATGCCACCTGCAACGGCGCACATCCGCTGGGAGCGTCGGCTGTAAAGTCGGGGTCTGCCAGGGACATGCTGTGAATAAAATTTTCTTTAGTTATGACAACCGTTGTGCAGGGTGTTACCAGATGCAATTTGACTGTGAAATGGCCCGTATCGGAATAAACGTGAACGGGACTGGTAATATTATAATCAAAAAATCCGTCGCCGAATTCCCATTTCAGGGAATCATAGTAGCCCTCTAGCGAAGTAGCCGCGAATTGAACCTCGAGACCGGCACATCCGGCAGTATCGGTAATCGCACCAAAATTACCGTCGATAGAACAGTCGGCATATTCATCCGGCCCGATATCCATTACTCCCGCGAGCGTACGCTTCTGGCCTTCAAAATCAATGTTCAGGGTTAATGGTAATGCGGTCAGGCCCATGTTGACCATGGCCGATGAATCCGTGAGGTGGTAGTCACCTCCGGCTATATCAGCCAGGTAGGGATTGATATACATATTGCCGGGCGCAGTGGGACAGAACTGGCAATCATTCAGAGGCGTATTGGCATAATAATTATTATAACCATATTCCGGCAGGCTGGAGGCATTGGAATACATGCCATCCGGGCTGTTGCCATAGAATATATTGTTATACACGGCGGGGCTGTAGTCATACTCGATCTGAATCCCGCCCCCGAGATTGGTGGAAGTGTTTTGATAGAAGAGATTATTGGCGATCACATACAGGTCGCTGGCGCATGATATGCCAGCGCCTACAGTGGCCTGATTGAATCTGAAGATATTGTTTTGAATGACCAGCAGGGCGGCTTCAAACGGCCCGCTGACCGCCAATGCACCACCTCGTCCGAATGTACCGGTGGTTGTATTGCTGTCAAAAATATTGTTGTAAATGTACATATCAGCGTTATTGCAGAGGACGGCTCCGCCGCTGAATTCGGCGCTGTTGCCCTGGAACAGGTTGTCATAAATGAAACCATCGGCATAGTAAATATTGAGGGCGCCGCCGCTTGAATCGCTGCTGTTATTAATGAAATGATTCTCATACAGTGACACGGTACAATATGAAATTGTAATCGCGGTGGCTGCATTTCTGAATGTCAGCCCCTGGATAACACAGCCATCCGAATTGTCATCCATAATAAAGATTACGTTTGTTCCGCTGCCCTCGAGAAAACTTGAATCGGCCCCATACTGCCCGCGGATATGCAGTGAGTTATACAGATATGTGAAGCTGGGTGTATAAGTTCCCGGCATAACTGTTATCGTATCGCCCAGTGATGACTGCCCAATCGCATTGGCGATTGTCAGGTATGGACTCCCCTCGCTGCCATCACCATCAAGATCGGAACCGTTATCGGAAACAAAGATTTCCCCGGCTGCAAGAGGACTGACCATGACAGCCAGCAGGAGAATTGCAAGCGCGAGACCGAATCTGTATTTGAGAGCTTTATTAAACATAGTCTTTCCTAAGGGGTTTCCACGGCCACTTCAACAGCTCCGTTTTCCAGAACCAGACTGGAAAAATTGTTGACCGGATTGCCATCGGGATTTAAAAGGCTGACAGTATTTGGATTGAATTCCAGCTGTGACGTACCAGTTGACTGGCCGTAGTAATATATTCTTGCCAGATGTCCCGAACCGGAGATACCGTTCTGTCCCCTCGTGCGGGTGATACTGACTGCCGTATAATCATTTTCATTGCGTATCAGGGTAATCGGCTCCTGTCCCAGGAAATCGCCGATTTCAACATTGGTCAAAACCACAAAGCTATTTGAATACTCTATTCTGAAACTGGCCCCGAATAGTTCCTGGACATTATACACATAGATATCAAAATAGAATTCATTGTCCGGCCCCTGGGCCGTTATCAATGAATAAAGCGGATCAACCTTGAGCATCAGGACCTGCGGAATCAAATTAATTTCGAGCGTAATATCCTCGCCAAGTCCGACATCAGTATCAGCCGACCCGGAATACAGGAGCACATCCTGATCGGAATAGGCATTCACTGTAAACGTCAAATCCTGTCCGGGCGGAACATCAACTTCAGCCACAACTCTGCCGGCCAGCACAGTCATATCCTGCGTGGCCAGTATATTTTCGTTTTCAAAGACAGTTAGAGTGGCCGAGGTGACATTGGAAACCTGCCCCTGGGGTCCAACTATGGCACTCAACCTGACCGGTACGGTGAATTCCGGGCCGCTCGAGGAGCTGCATCCGGGCAACAGAATAGTCAGCATGAATAATGTCACCAGGCCCATAATCAGGGCCATTAAATCCGATATAGTAAGCGAAGTAATTCTTTTCATCAGAATGTCGCTCCTGCTCCAATGGCGATCTGCCATCCGCTGAGGTCCAGTGCGCTGTCATCGGCATTACCGCTGAAATATTCAAATTCGCCGAAACCGTGCAGGACCTCGCTTAAGATTGCCGATCCGCCGAAACCGATTCCAAAGTAATTCGACGATCCAAAGCTGCGCACATGTTCATCATCGTAGCCATTGGCCGCCACGCGCTTGTAATCCAGAAGCAGCCTGATCGTCATATTCTCATTGACTGCATACCCGGCTCGTCCGCTGACACGGCTCTCGTCCCCTCGGCTCTTTTCCGGTTCTGTCATGAATTCTCCGCCGATAATGCGTTTCTCTTTGCCGCGTATCAGCTGACGGAAACCTATCGATGCCGAGGCGGGGTTCTCCAAAAGCGCGAGTTCGAGCCTGAGATCGATTATATTGCCATCCCTGAAAACCGGCTCGCCATCAAGCTCATCATCGGAGAAAAGATGAAATACCGCCGCGATGTTGCCGCGATAGCCTTCAGATTTAAATGACGCGTAACCGCCTGTGCGCAGGATATTGCCGGGCTTGTAATCCTCGACACCGTCTAAGGGTTCATAGGATGTTTTGAAGATATAACCGGCGCCGATACCGACGGTATAGATATCAAAGCTGCGCGCATAGCCACCCTCGATATTCAGGCCAAAGCCCTCACCATAATTTTTTATAGGATAGTTCAAAAATTCTTCTGTCAGGATGTTTACTATTCCGATCTCCTCATTGTTGAGCGCTTTCTTGCCGGTGGGAAGATTCAGTCCCACTCCCCACATAAAGCGATCCTCGAAAAGTGAGCCATACAATGCTACTCGGGTATCATTGAGTCCGTTTAAGCTGTTGCTTTCACCGCCTTCTATATCCTGGCTCGATGAGGCTGTGGAGGATGTCACGATAACCTCCATATTGTCACGTACAGGTACAAAGGCCGCAATTGGAATGACCCATTGAGTGAGGCTGGTTTCCGCATCTGCGGTATCTGTAATTGTCCAGCTTTGCAGTACGAATTTTGCATCACCTGCCGGGGGCTGCCCAAAAACTATCTGCCCCTCCAAAGGCTGACTGCCAAACAGTGCCCCGGCAAGCAATAGCAGGACAAAAATCTTTATGATATGAATCTCTTTTCCCATATTACTGTTCATCCATGTTTCCTGTTACGGTAACTTTTCCGGTACCCACAACCGGTTCGGTGTATGGATCATCCGCATCCTCGGTCGTTACATCGGGCTGGAACCCCAGGGTATTCTGCAAGTCCTTGAGATTTTGTCCGCCTTCAATGCCGATAGTCTGCGAAAGCACGGTTGTCCTGACATCACGTTCGAATTGCGATGCGGGTTCGACCTGGCCGGTATAATCGGAAAGACCCTCTACCTGGCCTTGAGCTTCACGAGCCATCTGGAAATTCGGATCTTCTTTCAGCGCGTTTTCAAACTGTGCTTCAGCCAGCGAAAACATGCCCTGATCCATATATTCCAGCCCAAGGCTGTATGACAAAAACGCAAGAAATGATTCGGTCGGCCGCTCGGCCAGCTTCTGTTTGATTTCCTCGGTAATCGGAATTCCCATACTGCGCAGTATATTCGCAGCCAGGCTGTCCTGCAGGGCGAAGAACTGATTCAGATCCCCCTCGACATCGGCGGGATAATCCACAAAACCGTCTTTAACGGCTATGATGCCGGATTCGAGTTTGAGCTCATTCTGCTGCGGTTGTGAAAGCTGTCCGGAAACGAGCCGTCCGGCGCCGACCAGTTTGCCGACACGCGGAACTTTATCTTTGTCGAAATACTCGGAACGGGTTAGTTCCAGCTCATCTAAGATGGCCTGCAGTTTGAGCCGTTCCACCAGTGTCAATTCGGGTACCTTGCTCAGGTCGATAACCAGAAGTTCGGACAATCCCCTGGCAAGCGGAGCATAACGTGTGGACAGGTTTCCGGGATTGAATCCGACCACAGCCACTGTGTTGTCGGGAAGTGTTTCAGTGTCGATCGCCTTCTCATCGGCGATAAGCTGCTGAACCTCATCCTGTACCGCTTTATCGGTCAGATAGCGTGCGCGATGTCTGACCCGGTCGGCGATTTTACCGTCGGGATTTTTATCGAGATATGTGCGATAAAGCTCTGCGGCATCCCGCAGCATACCCATGCGCTCATAAGACATGCCAAGATAGAGCACACTGGTACCGTCATCGGGATCGAGGATCGAGGCCTGCTTGAGGGCGTCGGTGGCTTCGGCGTACTGCTCATTGTGATAATAAGCCATGCCGAGGAAACGCCAGTTGGCGGCTTTTTCCGGGTTGACAGCGGCCGCCTTCTTGAATGTTAAAATTGCATCCTCATAGTTTCCAGCATCAAAATCCTGCTTGCCGCGATTATAGAGGCCGCTGGAGCAGGAAACCAGGAGAATTGCTAAGGCTGTCAGGAGAAACAGTATCTTAAGTTTCAATAAGCGCTATCCTTCCATTGCTAACGGTCTCAGCCGATCCATCTGTTCTTCCGCCTCGGCATAGCCCGGAGATATCTCGAGGGCCTTGCGGTATTCGGCGAAAGCGCCGGCATAGTCGTTTTTATCCTGTAGAGCCAGACCAAGGGAGTAATGGTACAGGGCCTCGTACTTGGCATCCTTGCCCTGCTCAATCACGTCCTTTGTATTCTTGTCGACATCTACTTTTAAATCATCAAGTATCTTGAAAACTAATTCTTTCTGCAATTCGAAAATATCATCAGGATCGCCTTCGACTTCCTCGGCCTTGATTATTTCGCTGGTTTCGACCGATACGAGACGTCCGTAAATCTTGAAATTGTTCTTGTCCAGCTTCATGAAACCGCCCATCAGGAGTGTCTGGGCGCCGACCAGCTTGCCCATTTTGACCGCGGTGCTTTTGTCTGTCAGATCAGACTGCTGGAGCTTCAATTCGTCTAAAAGGAAGTTGATCCGGTCACGTTCGACCACACGCAATTTGTCGGTCTTGCTGATATCCTGGATCATCATCGCCATCAGGCCCTTGGACAGGGGCTCCAGCTTTTCCTGGTCGTCGGAGATTGACATATTGTCGAAATACATGACCGCGATCGTTTCCATATCGCTTTTGGGCCGTTTTTCATCGGGGATTTCACCTTCCACCTGATACCAGATACGCATCATCTGGGGCGGATAATCATCGGGGGTAAGCTCGACTGTTGGATCGAGATCGGCCAGGCGTGAGAGATAAGCACGGGCCTCATTTTCCTGTCCGCGATTGACCTCCGACATGGCCAGCACCAGGAGTGCGTCCTTTTCCTGCTCCGGGCTGAGTTCCTTTGTGGCCAGAAGCGAGGAGGTCTTGATTACGGCGTCTTCAAACTCGGCCTGATAATATAAATCCCGGGCCTGCTCGATCGTATTTTGGACTTCAGGATCGGCTACCGGGTCGCTGTTTTTCTGCGCGGATGAACATGCGAAGAGAAGAATGACAAGTGTCAACGAGAAAACTATAAAGCTTCTGTCCCTGAACATTATAAACCCTCCTGGTCTATTTAGCTGGAACATAGAATCCCGGAGTTAAAAAATCAAGTTAAAAGTTATTGCCTGCATATAATTTACGTTCCAGCCGGGCAGATTTTATTATTTTTTTCTTAAATCGTAGAACTTCCTGATATCATCAAAGGGCTCGATATAAACTATCTCATAGTCCCTTACTGGTTTATAATCGTCATGTTTGACGGATATTTTATGCGGTCCGGCCAGAAGTTCGAATGCGTGCGGTGTCCCGAATTCGGTCTTGCGATCATCGATGTAGATATTGGCGGGAATGTAATCGGTTGAACCGCCTTTTTTAAGGCCGGCGCTGACACGCACCTTGCCCCTGCCGCCAGTGAAATCATAGCTGCGTATCTGGCGTTTTTCTGAAACCGTAACCGTGTCGAAGAAGCTGTCATTACCGCGGCTGCGGCTCTTTATGAGCAGTGTGTACTGGCCGGGCTTCAAAGTGTCCAGGCTGATGGGCACATTATTATGCGGAATCCTGACACCGCTCAGGTAGACATCGGCGGCATCGGCATAATCGAAAGGTGAATAACTAATCGACAGCTTGCCCTCATATTCAGGTGCAGCAGGTGTATCCTGATCCGTATCTGTATCCTGCTGACCCTGGTCGGCATCAATATCTATCGGTTGCTGATCATCATCGGTTTTATCATCAGCCTGAGCAACAGTGGTGGTGTCATCGCCGATAATGACCGGCTCTTCCTCCCCTGGCCTTGAAAGCACCTGCCATGTAACAAAGATGACGACAACAACGGCGATCACTGCCAGAAGCATAAGCACAGGCCGAGGGCCCTTTTTAGTTGTGGGCAATGGTTTAAATTCGGTTTTATCCGAATCCTTATCCTGCTTTGGCTCTTCTTTCTTTTCGGATGGCTTGATTGCTGTTTTCTCTTCTGAAAGCTTTTCATAAACCTCGGAGGCCAGAGAGATATCGTCGCCGGAATCGATGCTGGCGCTTTTCTGGAAATCCGCCAATGCCGCGGACATCTCCTGGGTCGATGTAAATCTGCCTTCCGGGTTCTTTTCCAGCGCTTTTAGCAGAATCTGCTCCAAACCACGCGGGATATCCTGGCGGATATCGGTGATGGGAGGCGGATCTTTCTCCAGATGCGCGCGCATCAGCAGGAAATCAGAGTCCTCCTTGAACGGCACCTTGCCGGAGAGCATCTGGTAGAGCGTAATTCCGAGCGAATAAATATCAGTTCGGAAGTCGATATTTTTGGCGCCGCGAATCTGTTCCGGCGACATATACGGCAACGATCCTGCCGCTGTACCGGTCTGGGTCAGTTTCGATGATCCCAGGATTTTGGCGATACCGAAATCGGTAATCTTTACCAGGCCCGTGGATGTCACCATTATGTTCGAGGGTTTGATATCGCGATGGATGATGCCGTTTTTATGCGCGAAACCGAGTGCCGACAGAAGCTGGCGGCTGATCAGGACCATATCCTTGATACTGCTGGGCCCTTTTTCATTCAGGATTTCATCGACATTCATGCCGTCGACAAATTCCATGACAATGAAATGATCCTCGCCGATAACCTCGAAGTTGTAGATGGTTACGATATTGGGATGATTTAGACGGGCCATGGCCTTGGCTTCGCGATGAAACCAGGCCGAGAATTTTTCCTCGGCGGCAAGCTGACGATGCAAGAGTTTTAAGGCGATTTCACGTTCGATGACAGTGTCGAATGCGCGATAAAGCACACCGAAACCGCCCTCGCCTCGTTTTTCCAGAATTTCGTATTTCCCTATACGTTTTGTATCCATCTATCGCTTGCCCATATTAATGACGAGATTTTAAGTTGTTGAATGACTTAAGTCAACAAAAAAAGACCCGATTGTGCGTCGGCCATTAATAGACCCAGCAGGGCGGTTGGGGGCCCTGTGCAAAAACGTAGTTTATTATATGAACCGCATCAGAGACATTTACATCGCCATCGCAGTTGGCATCTCCGGCATAAAGCTCCGGCCGGGGCTCGTCGCCATTGGTAAACACGAAATTTATGATCCAGACCGCATCGCTGACATTAATCGTGCCGTCATTATTGGAGTCGCCATTGAAACGTACCGTCGCCATCGGCAATGAATCAACTCCCACCGCCGTGCTGTCCGAATTGGCACGGGCCGACAGGATAATATTGTTTATGGTCCCTGGCAGAATTCCCGCCGATGATATCACCTGGGCCTGCACATAAGCCGAATCCTTCAGCGGAATCGCCAGAAGAGTGTCATACAGATCGAAATCCCAGCCCAGTTCGTCAGATATATCGAAATGGAAAATATCCATATTCTGGCCACGGTTATAAACCTTGAATTCTACATCGCGACTGTTATTGGAATATATCTGATATGGCCCAATATCGGCCACGGCCACGCCGTAATCCGGCCAGGGATATAATTCGCCCGTATAAGTATACTCGAAATCATCGCCGTACCATGTTTTCACAGTCGGGACAAGCAGTATATATTCATAATTTTCAATTTCCTGCACCAGAAGCGATCCGGCCCGGGCCTCATTGAGCTGAATTTCCGTGAAGATATAATTATTGCCGGGTTGTGCCAGGATCACATTAGCATCCCAATGAACGCCATCCTGGCCATCGAATGTCAACAGCATATCGCCCAGAAGCTGATCTGGATTCGTATACTTGATATAATTTGCCGCCAATCCTCCGGGCAGGGTTGCCAGGGGTGGCTCAAGTACGCCGGTCGGATATATGCTGACAGCGCTATTTATAGAGTAGACCGGGTAAGACGCGCCCTCGGGATAATGCAGGCCGTCATCGCGTCCGCCGGTGCACCAGTTCCATAGGGCAAACTCGTTGAAAACCGAATAGAGATCGGAATTGTATTCCTGCAGATTTGAATTGATTACCTGCAGGGCATCGGTATTGTAACGCATGTCCTCCCAGATAGACCGAATCAGCAGGGTATCGAAATTCTGATCGAGAAATATATTGAAAACAAATGCGCCATACTCATGATTATCGCTTAAGTCGTACAGCGACAGATGCGGGCTATCGAAGAAATCATCAAGGTAATTATAATTGTCGTTAACAAGCGGATAACAGATTTCCTCCATCCAGGTCGAGGACACTTCCATGTACCAGCTTTCCGCCAGGTTGGTGTAGGCAAACTGCACAGCATGAAAAAATTCATGGGCGGCGGTAACCCGTGCGGCGCCTTTCTGATCGCCCTCGGGATCATCATTGGGAGGGAAATCGATGAACTCATTATTCATGGCCATGTAGCTGATCCAGTCGGGCCATTCCTCGGGTCCCTCGCTTTCCGGCTGACAGTAGCCGTAATAGGGCATATCGATAAGGTAGATATCATATTTATCGTCACCACCCAACGTGCCATCGGAGGGGGGCGCAAGATATCCCAATGATCCGGTCTGGCAATTATACGCGCTGTCACAATAGTCGGCCACCCATTCCACAAGATCGGGGATGCCGTTGGCAGGATCGGTATCATCGGGGAAAATCGCATGGGCTCCGCTTATGCTGTAATGTATTTTGAAAAATCCGCCGGGGCTGTCATAAGCATGCGTTGAGGGCGGACGGGCCAGGTAATCTTTGGCTGTATTTTGCTCCGAGGGTGAGAGCCTGTCCAGGTTGCGTACCGCCTCCAGCATGATTTCCGTGGCCGACTTTTTGACCGGATATACTTCGGTTTTGAATCGCTGCGGGAGTTCGTTGGGTGCGCGGACGCTTTGAAGTTTGAGGATCAGGCTTTCGCCATAGGTCAACTCGCCCTGATGATATTCGGCATCGATTAATTCCAGGGGCGATTTTCTGGCAGATGCGGGATCTGTTAGAAATATCAGAGACGCCAGAAGTATGACCCAAAGATGCGCTTTCACATTTATCTCCGGAAATGCTATTTACTTACGTTTTCGGTTCTATAGAACTTATCGAACAAATCGTCCGCATTGATTAACCGCTGTACCTGACAAGACGGTTCCGGGCTTTTGTTAATTATACGCAAGTTACGGCAGGTATTTGCGTTACAGAAACAAGATAGTATATAGAATGATTTTGTCAATGTTTAATGAAGTAGGGAAAAGGAATCGCAAATTTGGCAACATCCCGATTGCTACCCCGAAAAGCCCCTAAAAAATGAGTCCGGTATCCCTACCGGATCAGAATGTCAACGCCGTCTTCCTCGACCTGTCAAACGAAAGCATTCCGAACTCGCCGGATAGAATTTTGTTTGAAATTCGAATGAAGTCTCTTGAAGCCAGGCCCTGCAGCGCAAATGGATGCACACGCTTTTTCTCCAGGATCCTGTCTCTGGTCGTTGCTGGTTTGTTGTTTGCCATCGATTCCTCCTTGAGCAACTCTATTGCTCTTTCGGGAGGCGGTGAAAGGTTTGGAGAAGTTCTTCATCTATTAGTTTTTTGACATACAGCTCAAGGTTTAATTTTCTGGCGCAACTTAATGATTGCTCGCCATTTATAAATATTTACAACCTGCTGACTTATGCCCAGAATGGCGCCGATTTCACGTTCTGTTTTGCCCTTGATAATAAGCCCGATGACTTCCTTCTGGCGCTTTGAGAGGGAATGATTGATGTGCCAGTTGAGTTTGCGAAAGTATTTGCTGTAAAATTGATGCTTCTTTTTTTCATCCTGCGACTGGAAATGAGCCCCCCGCTCATCGGCGAAGCTTTCCATCAGGTCCTTGTCGAATAGAACTTCGGCAAAAAGGTATTCTCTTTTATCAGGCATAACAGCTCGATTTAATATGGATATTTACATGTATTATACGTATATCCTTAGAAAAAATTTACAGTTCCCTAACTTTTTCCTTATTTAAAATATCCAAAAACATCGTTTAATAAATGACGATAACGCGGCCAAATTACCAATCAGAGTTTATCTATACACCATGAGAGGTAGCATGCACTCATCTAAAGAAATCGAGTTAGGTCAAACATCCTCCGGGCGGGCCTGGGTAATTTACAGACTTCAGAGCCTTCCTGCCGGAAAGCTTGTCAACGTCATCAACCGCATCCTTAAAGGAGACGATGGCCTGGTGAATCCGCTCAATAGATTCAAGAAGGAAACCCGGACCGGAAACAGCTGACCAATATATTGAAAACGATTCCACGAGTCTTGTTCAAAGACCTGCACCTGTATATATTCAAAACTGAAGCCCGCCCCCTGCTTATGGGAACGGGCTTTTATAATCTAATTTGCATTCAAACTAACAGTCCGGCTGACCATCGCCATCTGTGTCACACGGGCTATCACCGCTGACAAAGACATAATTAATGATCCAGACCGCATCACTGACATTGACATCACCATCGCAGTTGGCATCACCGGACTCCAGTGGATCCGGTGCCGAGCCGCTGGTGAAAACATAATTGATGATCCAGACCGCATCGCTGACATTGACATCATCATCATTGTTGGAATCACCGCAGATATAATCGGCATTGATTGTAAAAGCAAACTGCTTTTCGTCCTTGCTGCCGGTCACATCCTCGACTTCAGCATAGAAGCCAATCTCCCCCGCGCTGGTGGGAGTACCCGACAGGAGACCGTCGCCGGATAATGTCAACCCGCTGCCATCGAGGTGATTGTATTTATCGTTCCAGCTCTTTTCGCCGGTGCCTCCGCTGCAAGCAAGCTGCATCGAATAGGCCTGGCCCACTGTACCGTCAGGAACCGATGGTGTCGTGATCTCAAGTACAGGATTTATTGTTAAGCTGAATTCCTCGCTATCAGTGGCACCGATATCATCGGTGACCAATGCAGTGAACTGAATTGTGCCGTTTATTGAGGGTATGCCGCTTAAGAGTCCCGACTGTGACAATGTCAGCCCGGTACCATCCAGGTCGGAATCAAAATCGGTCCATGACAGCACACCCGTACCGCCTGTAGCCGAGAGCTGCTGTGAATATGATCTGCCCTCGGTCCAGTCGGGCAGGCTCGCAGCCTGGATGACAGGCTGGGCGTTTATATCGAAAGTATAAAGCTGTTGATCTGTTTCGTTGTTGGTGTCTTCAACCTGGGCGGTGAATGATATCGTACCGGTCGAGGTAGGTGTACCTGACAGCAGTCCTCCCGCCGACAATGTCAGCCCGCTGCCGTCAAGGTCGTTATTCAGATCTGTCCAGGTCAATGTGCCGGTTCCACCTGCGGCCACCAGCTGTTCGGAATAGGCATAGCCGACTGTCCAGTCCGGCAGGCTGATAGTTATAATATCCGGTGCGATGTGAAGGGGCGGGAAGACAATGAAATCTACCCATCCGCAATCGGAACCTCCGCTGACCGAACCATCTTTTGCATATTCCCACTTGAATGTACGTGCTCCGGCAGATACAGGATAGCTGACCTGCGTCCATTCAACATTGCCGGCCCATTCATCCTGCTGAATACCATCGATATAGAATCGCAGGTAATCATAGCCGCTTTCGGATGATACTTTGTAGTAAAAGCTGACATCACCTGATGTAATAACTTCGGCGGTTAGTTCAAGCGTCGTTTCCTGGCCGTGTGTGATGGAACCTGACCTGGCGGCATATACGCCATTGTAAACCGTAGTGCTCTGAACTGTCCAGTCCTGATCGCCGCCCAGCACCCAGGGATACTGGCTGAAATCGCCCAGCTCGAAATCCTCGATCTGCTGTCCGACCATGATATCGAAGAAGATGCTGTCGGCATAGCCATCGGCGGTAACATCCAGACGTAAAGTCGCCAGGTAATTGTTGGGACAGGACGAGGAGACATTGAACTGGTACTGGGCATCGGATGATTCCATACCGCCCAATGCGCCAATATTAGGATAAGTTGAGTAATTCTGAGTGATTGTAATATATGGATCTGTTGATGACAGTGTGCCAGCGGTGTTATATGATATCCCCGCGCCGTTATTGACCAATGTAATATTTGCGCCGACGGCATCGCCGGGATCGATCAGACCGCCATTGTGGCTGACAAATGCCAGGCTGGGCTCATTGGGGAGCGGCACGAGGGCGACATCCACACGAGTACTCTGCAGATCGACAACCGAGACACTGTATATGGTATCGGTATAATATCCGGGGGCGGAAAATTCTATATCATAGGTGCCGGCTTCGAGCATGCGATGATAGTTTCCGATATCAGGGTCGGTGTAAACCATCGAGCTGTCCATATCGGTATCATGATTCAATGTGCGAACCATGGCGAGGATCGGCAGACCGGTACTGTTGTCGGTCACTATTCCGCGCACGCCATAAAGTCCCTGTTCGAGGTAATCGAGCATAGAGACTTTGTTATATGTCCACCAGGCCGGAAGCTGGCTGGCGGGAAGGAGTTTTGTATTGGACATTTCCAATGTAAACTCGCGGCAGCCATGGAAATAGTTCATATAATCCTGACGGCCACCTGAAATCGAATACCAGGCATAGCCGTTGGTGATACCGTTATTCTGGAAAGTCATATATCCGCTGGGACTGTAATATTGCGCGCTATCGGCATATTGGCGGCAGACATCCACCCACCAGCCATCATCAGGAGTAAGCCGTGACCATGTATCCCAGGGATAATTACAGACCTCGGCGCCGCCATGCATATTTGCGGAAATCACAAAATTCTGCGCATCGGCGATGTTCATCATGGCGATTGTTTCAGGCTGCCATGTGCCGCCCGGATTGGGGCCGTCTTCGGGATCAGGAAAATTCCTGTTCAAATCTTTACTGTTGGCATTGTAGCGGGTGGCGCTGTATACGGTTGTATCGCCATTATTGAATGTTCCGTCAGGATTGGCCAGAGGATTAATCCAGATTTCGCAACTGTCGACCAGACGGGTGGCCAATGAATCGGTGCCATAATTGGTCAGAAGATAATCGATCAAACGCAACGAAAGCACATAACCGGCGGTTTCATCTCCATGAATCGTGCCGGTATACATAACCTCCGGTTCATCCTCCTCAATCCCTATATTGTCTGAAATTTTTGCAAACAGAAGCGCACGGCCCTCGACCGAGGTACCGATATTGACAATCTCGCACAGGCCGGGATAATCGGCCGCGAACTGATTCATCATACTGAGATAGGCATTATAGGTCGGGTAGGCATCCCAGTCGGTCATACCGTCTTTTTCGATGGCCATTTTGGGACGGATCAATGTGCCCGGATGCTGGAGCTCTTCGTATATATAGCCCATCATTTCGAATTCCCGCATTTCCTCGGGATTGGCATAAGCGTAGACCTCATTGCCGACGACCTTGTCGATCGAGATTATACGTGTCAATTTATCCAGTTCCTGTTTGGAATCGATCTGGAATTTGAAATAGTACTCTACGTTATCGGCGGCGTAAAGCGAGGCTCCGAATGCGATCAACATCGCAATTATCAGAAATGCTTTTTTCATCTTTTTGTATCCTCTGGCTTAGCAGTACAAATGCTGTATTATATTATAGAAGTAATTAATGATCTTGTATACGCAATCACGGTTTCGGACACAATCTTATATAAGATACGTGTAAAACGGAATCTGTCAATAAATTAAAAACCTGTACAAATCGGTCAAATACAAACCTGTTCAACGGCTTAGATTTAATATTTAAAGTATCGGAATATATAGTGGATGGGTTAATCCAGGATTTTTGATGGTTCATTTATGCCGGCCGCCTGTAGGTCTTCCGAATAAAGCGAAGCGCAATGAGAACCCCGACATTCCGGGCAGATGTGGGCATCTGCCCGGCACATGGGTGTAATTCACGGTGCATTCATCGAAAGCCGGACAATGTAAAATAATCCCTGACTCGCGCTTTCAGGGATGACTGAAACTGGGCATCAGTCGTGAACTGCCGCCTGAAAACCGGCCCCCCTGCGATATCACGTCAAAAAGATTCCGCTTGTCAAAATAACCATCGCGTATTACCATTATTGGCCTGTAGTTATAGAGAGATAATAAGGGAGAGATGATGTCAAAGAATTTCGCTATAATCGGTTGTGCCGGCTATGTCGCGCCCCGTCACCTGAAAGCCATCAAAGACACCGGCAATAATCTCGTCGCGGCAGTCGACCCCCATGATTCCGTGGGAGTGCTCGATCAGCATTTCGATAATGTCAGCTTTTTCACCGAATTCGAGCGATTTGACCGCCATATCGAAAAACTGCGCCGCAAAGGCGATGAAAACCGCATCCATTTTGTCAGCATCTGTTCTCCCAATTATCTTCATGATGCCCATATCCGTTTCGCATTGCGTGTTGGAGCAATGCCTATCTGCGAAAAACCGATCGTGATCAAACCCTGGAATATTGACGCCCTGATGGAACTGGAAGAGGAAACGGGCCTGAAAACATATACTGTGCTCCAGCTTCGTCACCACGATTCGATCATCAAAATGAAAAAGAAGCTGGAAATGGAAAAAGCGGACAAGAAGCATGATATCGAGCTGACATATATCACCCCGCGCGGCCCCTGGTACCATTATTCATGGAAAGGCCAGGTGGAACTCTCGGGAGGCCTGGGCACCAATATCGGCGTGCACTTCTTCGACCTCCTGATCTGGCTCTTCGGAGATGTGGTCCGTTCCGAGGTGCATGTCTCCACGCCGACCCGTGTGGTCGGCTACCTCGAGCTGGAAAAGGCGCGTATCAAATGGTATCTATCGATCGATAAGAAAGATCTGCCCCAATCAGCCGTAAAAGCCGGCAAACCGAGTTATCGCAGCCTGACGATGAATGGCGAGGAAGTCGAATTCTCGGGCGGGTTTACTGATCTGCATACCGTTGTGTATAAAAAAATTCTCGAGGGTAAAGGATATGGCCTGAAAGATGCCCGGCCATCAATAGATATTGTCCACAGAATCAGGGAAGCCATCCCGACCGGGCGAAACGACACATCTCATCCCCTGCTCTTATAAGCCCCGCAATTCAGATAAAAGAAAAAGCCCCCCGGCGGCCAGTCAATTGCCGCGATATGAGGAGCCTGGATTATATACAGCCCCGATAAATCCGCTGTAATGGCGTTTCAGCTCCTTGCGCAGCTTTATTCTGGCCCGATGAAGATACCAGCGCACTGTCGCCTCCGGCATATCCATGATCTCCGAGACCTCGTCGATCTGATGCCCCTCCAGGTCACGCAGGATAAATGCCGCCTTCTGCTTTTCATTCAATGCCTCGGCCGCCTTCAGGATCACATTTCTGAGCTGTTTGCGGTTTAAGATCTGTTCCGGATTGTCGTCCTCATTCTCCAGAGATTCGGAATAATTGTCCAGGAGCTCATGTTTATGGCGACGGTACTTGCGCATGAAATCAATCGAAGCATTGACCGTAATCCGATAGAGCCAGGTTGAAAATTTCTTGCTGATATCAAATTTATTCAGGTTCTTTGAAGTTTTCACAAAGACCAGCTGGGCAATATCCTCGGCCTCGTCATAATCGCCCACCATGCGAAAGGCAATCGCGGCCACCTGACGTTTGTAGCGCTCGATCAGGTCGTTGAATGCGATCTCATCGCCCGAACGTATTCGCTCGATTATCCTTTTTGTCTCATGTTCAAACTTCTCATTCGAATTTATGATATTTTTGCTTTTCTTCTTCTCTGTCCCGGTGTCACCGGCCACAGGCTCTTTTTTTATCCTGTCCGGCCTGGTTATCTTCATCTAAATCACGACCTTTCTTGTCATAATTGCATCCCCATTTATAGAACAGCGCCCGGATGATACAGTTCCTGATTGAAATGCTGTTCCGGAAGTCACGATTTCGTATGTAATATCGAAGTATCTTCCTTCTTGATGCTAACGTTCACGATTCCCCAATGATACTGTCGGTTTTTTAATTCCCGATTATTATACCAATCTGTTATAACTGCCGAATCCATGATCGTTCCAGGATTATCCCAGAAATCGGGACCGCAACATGGACAAAAAGGTCTATACTAAACTATTTTTGTCTTATTTGTGCCTAAATAAAAAAGTTTTTGGGCTTTGTCAATTATTATCTGCCAGCCAGTTTCGATTGAAGATGTAATCCATGGGATTGACCCAGCGTCCCTTGATCTGGACACTGTAATGCAGGTGCGGACCGGTTGATCTTCCGGAGTTGCCCATTTCGGCGATTTTTTCGCCGCGTTCCACTTTCTGGCCACGTTTGGCGGTAGCTTTACTGATATGACCATAATATGTCTTGATCCCGTTGCCATGATCGACAATTAAGGTCAGGCCGAGTTGACCCATACGGGTAATCCGTTCAACCGTGCCATTGGCGCTGGCGCAAATCGGTGTGCCCTCACGATTGCATACATCAATTCCGCTGTGCATGCGTTTGATGCCTGTAAACGGGTCAGGCTGAACCCCGAATCCGCGTGTAACATAGCCCTGCGAAGGCATGATTGAGGGGATATGGTCGAGATCTTCTTTTCTTTTTATGAGTGCGTTATAGATTGTGTCGTATTGTTCGGTTTCGAAGGATGACAGGCGAATCAGCTCGTCCAGCCGGTTTTCAGTATCGTAGGCAATCTGCCGCGAATAGCTGGGCGGATCCTCGGGCTGAAATACCGGACCACCGACACCCAGCGCTCGTTCCTGTGGATCGATCGTGGGCAGATCGAAAATCGTCCGTATTTCCTTTTCCCTGTCCACCATGAAGGCATAATTGCTCTTCAGGTTTTCGATCTCGGATGAGAAATAGCTGACCCGCGAGGCCAGGTATTCATTTTCCTGCACAAGGTTGGCGACTGTCTGATTTTGATATGTTTTGGAGAAAAATCCGTAAGTGAAGAAGGCGTTAATGCCCAGGAAGGCTAGCACCAGGACCGCGCTTATATAGATCGACAGTTTCGATATTGAAAACTGCCTCGGCCTTCCTCCTGATGAAGGCACGATTAAAACTGAAAATTTTTCCCCTGCCATAATATTACCCGCGTAAGGTGCCGTCCTGGCTTTCATTCAAAAATTTTTGCAATGATATGACTACTCAATCTCATTGTCAAGCAAAAATTTATATCGACAAAACGAACCTGTTTTTATTCAACCCTGAATTTTACCTCTGCAAACCCCTTGAGCACATATTGTTCAGATTTATTTGATCACATGAAATTCCTGCTTCAAAATCTTGTTGACCACCGAAACGAATTTCTCCGTATTAAGGGTCTGCAGGGAATACAGATGCCAGTATACTTTTTTCGGCATCTTGTAGTTGTCTTTCTTTTTCTTACCCACTTCCCAGAGCCTTTCCTGCCGAAACGCAGGCAAAAGTCTCTTACCATTCGTTTCGGCACTTTTGGTTAATACTTTATCTCCGGTTGGATATAGGAGCAGCGTTTGTGCCCGACCCGTGTGCAGAATTCATACATATTTATCGGGCCTAACTCATTAGCGGACAACAAGGTCATTATCTGTGGAATGTAGCCGAGAGGGGCTCCCGTCGAATTTATTGGATAAATCCGACAGATTATGGAATTCCCCTATAATCACTTTCAGGTCAAGGATCGTATTTCTGTCCCGATTATCCCTGCTCAGGGCACGGCAAATATTTTAATTGTATAACATTGCGGATATGTTTATTATAGAGCGAGTTTTTCTTGTATGGATTTGGCGGATTGTTCTTTATGAGTAATAACAGTCGCAATAACCCACCTGACAGCGAATTGATCGGCCGGGCGCTGGATGGCAGCCAGGAGGCCTATCAAAAGCTTCTGGAACGCTATCAGAAGACTGTTTATCATATTGTAATCAAGATAATCAGGAATTCTGATGACGCTCAGGACCTTGTCCAGGAAACATTTATGCGGGCCTTCAATACGCTCGAAAGTTACCGGTCCGAGTTCCGTTTTTCAACCTGGCTCTGTAAAATAGCCGCCAACTGCTCGATTGACTACCTGCGCAAAAAGAAAATCAAGGCTTTTTCCATGGATAAGCCGTATGAAACCCAGGATGGATCGGTGGAGATGGAACTGCAGGATACGGGCGCCAATCCCGAGGAATATCTTCTACGCAAACAGAAGCTGGTTTCTATCGAGGAGGCGATCAAGACCCTGCCTGCCAAATATAAAGAGGTAATCGTTTACAGGCACCATGATGATAAATCCTACGAGGAAATCTCAAAGATCCTGGGAATTCCGATCGGCACTGTCAAGGCCAGGATTTTCCGGGCCCGTGAGCTTTTGAAGAAGAAACTGAAAGGTCTCTGATTGATCCTGTTTAAGTTTTTCACAGTATTAAATCGAAACTCCGCCGGGCACGGCTTGTTTGCTTGTATGAGAGGCGCGAATCAATGACTCACATTTCAGCAAAATCGTTAATCATTACAGCCCTGTTCTGGACGCTGTTTCTTGCCTCGCATCTGGTCGCTTACGAGGACACCCTCGGAATTGACACATCGGCACAGGCCGACACTGTCACCAAGGCGGTCGAAGTCTATATATCCACTGGCCAGATCCAGATTACCTATGATGACGGCAGCGACACATTGATCGAACGGCCCGGTTTTGAGGATGGCCGGAAAGCGAGGTCATCGGTCGCAAATGCTATCATCAAAATCGGTGAAGATGAAACCATAGGGCCGATCGATTCGGTGCGCGGCGAGGTGGTGATCCTGATCGGTAATCTTGCCGTCGAGGGTTATGTTAAGGGCGATGTCACCGTTTTGGTGGGCGATATACTGGTCGGCAGTACGGGCAGTATCGAGGGTGAAATTAACTGTTTTGGTACCGTAACACTCGATTCCGGTGCTCATGTATGGGGCGATATATCCGCCAAGCAGCTGAACAAACCGACCTGGGATGAATATTTCGAGTTTCGTGGTGAATATACGCCGATTCAACTCGACCTTGCAAACCTCGAATTTCTGGGCCCGTTGACACTGGTGGCCATGGCAGTTCTCCTGGCGGTAGTATTGTTTACAGTTTCTATTACATCACTGATTATGCCCAAACCGATCGCACGGGTACGGTTCCAGGTCGATAACGGGTTCATCAGATGCTTCCTGATTGGCGTACTTCTGATCGTGGCCCTGCTGCCGATCTGGGTGCTTTTGCTGATTACGGTGGTTGGAATTCCGGTGGCGGTGTTTATATTCCCGTTCCTTGTTGCCGGCGCATTCATACTGGGCGCAATTGGCTTTACCCAGTTCGCCGGATATATGCTCGGCCGTCATACCACCCTGCGTTATCGAGGGTTCCTTCGGACCACAATTGCCGGCGCAATCCTGATGGGCAGCCCGTTGATCCTGGCCACCTTTTTTAACTTCATCAACCTGCATCCGCTGGCCTGGCCGTTCCAGATCATATTCCTGATCGGTCAGTTTATAATGTTTTCCACCGGGCTGGGAGCGGTTTTCTTCTCCCGTTTCGGTTCACAACCCAAAGAAGTCAGCCAGCATCCGCTTTATGAGGATCGTGAGCAAAAACTGGGTACCGGTACAGTTCTGGAATCTTCTGATGGCTGATACAGCATTTTATTTCTAATTATATTTTCTTCTTTTATTCTCTTCCGCAACCTTTTTCATTTTAGCCCGTAATCTCTAAACTAAAGTGGATATTATTCAAGCCTAAGGAGGGAGAAACATGAAAAGGCTCCTGATATTAGTTACCGCATTGATACTTGTGGCATCGATTGCATATGCAGCCGATGATACCAAAACCGAAGAATTAACCAGAAACATCCAGTATAACGGCGAAGAAAAAGTCACCGTGACTCTTGATTTTGGTATGGGAGAGTTGCAGGTTGGACGGGCCCAGGGGGATTTTGTGGCCCAGGTTCATGGCAGCTATGACCCTGAAAGATTTAAGGTTAAAGTTGAATATATCGAGGGCAAACAGGCCGAACTGATTATCAAGGTCGAGGAAAAGCGCAGCCTGTTCAATTTCCGAGGCGAGACAAAGAATGAATGGAAAATTCTGCTGGGTGATATGGTTCCGCTCGATCTGAGCCTCGATGCCGGTATGGCTGAGGCGGATTTCGATTTCACCGGCCTGGAAATTGTCGGCCTGCAGATGGATGTCGGCATGGCCTCCGGATCGATCATGTTCAACAAGCCCAACAAAGGACGGATCGAAAGGTTTGTGCTGGATTGCGGAAAGAGCTCATTTGAATGTTACGGCCTCGGCAACGCCAATTTCCAGCAGATGATTATCGATGCCGGTATGGCCTCGGTTGACCTGGATTTCACCGGCTGGGGCGAATTTGACGGCAATGTCGAGATTGACGCCGGGATGGCCTCGGCCAGCATCATTCTCAATCCCGATATGGGTATCAGGATTCATTATGAAGATGACTGGACCTCGAGTGTCGGTATCCCGGATAGGATTTTTGATCAGGTTGAAAAGGGCATTTACGAAACCAATAATTATAAATCCGCAAAAGGTCGGCTCGACTTTGACATAGATATCAGTATGGGCTCACTTGATTTTCAGTTTACTGAAAGCCTGTAACTGACACATTTGCTCAATCAATGCCGGAGGCCGTGGTCACATAACCCGCGGCCTTCGGTATTTTTTACTGTACCTTCCGGCCTTTATCCTGTTATATATATATTGAAAGGGAGAGATTCGTTATGCTGAAAGGAAAGCTATGATATCCAATATAGGTCCTGCTCAGAGCAGACGCAGACTGTTTTTCGGAATCTTTGCGCTGGCGATTACGATTCTTGTCCTGATTATCATGATAACTATGGGGCTTTCAAGATGGTGGCGGTTGTTTCTGTTCATACCGTTTACCATGGCCGCATTGGGATTTCTGCAGTACCGTGAAAAAACATGTGTGGCCCTGGCCTCACAGCGCATGATGAACCTGGATGCCGGCGATATTCGCATCGAGGATGACGAGCAGTTCCGCATGATTCGGGAGAAGGCCAAACAGATCAACCTGCAGGCCATGCTCACCGGACTGATCCTGACAATCCTCTCACTCACCCTGCCGGAGTGATTGTTTAATCATAGATAGTATCAGATATGCCGCCCATGAATTTTATATGGTGGTTGTGTCAGTTCTTGGCTCTGGCTTTTGCCAAAGATGTGAACTGACACTTATGGGTATGATTTCTTTATCATCTATGTGCGCGGCGTTAAAGCCTTGTAGGTTTGGTGGCCCGCCCATTTATGGGTGGGGGTCTCTTTGTTCTTCTTTCTCCCAAATCCCAGGCTAAAGCAGTGGGACATCCTGCTATTTAAAAATATATTACCAGTATCTTGCCGTCACTTTTTCTTATTTTCATATACAAATTTCGACAAACATCTGGAACAGGCTTTGGATTCCCATATACCAACCAGACCCAACCTACGACTGAATATCAACGCCTCTCAGGATCAAAGTCCGCCACCTATCACATATTTCAACTGCGGTCTCTGTTAATCGCTTGCTTTACTTGTTTGAGTAATTAATATTATCCTCAAAAAGCGGAGGGTTTATGGTTTCTGAATCAAATAAAAAAACTTCCCTGATCACCGGGGCATCATCGGGGATCGGGCTCGACCTGGCTCATCTGTTCGCATCTGATGGCCACAATCTGGTGCTGGTAGCGCGCAATCAGGAGCGTCTGGATGACCTGGCTGATGAGCTCAGATCAAAGCATGGCATACAAGCGAGGGTTTTGCCCGAGGACCTGGCCGACCTGGATGCTCCCGACCGGATTTTCAATACGCTCAATTCAGAAAATATCGAGATTGATTATCTGGTAAACAATGCCGGGTTCAACAGCTGGGGCAAACTTGCCGAAACCCGCGCGGATCGCGAACTGGATATGATCAAGGTCAACCTGCTGGCCCTCTACCGTCTGACAAAATTATATCTTCCGGTTATGCTCAAACGTAATCAGGGCCGAATACTCAATGTTGCCTCCACTGCCGGATTTGTGCCGGGCCCATACAGCGCGGTTTATTATGCAAGCAAGGCCTTCGTGATCAGCATGACCGAGGCAATCGCGGAGGAGATCAGGGATTCCAATGTAACCGCGACTGTCCTCTGCCCCGGTCCGACCGAGACTGAATTTTTCGAGCGGGCCGACATGATGCAGACCGCATTAAAAAAGGGCAACACCATGTCATCCAAAAAAGTGGCCGAAATCGGCTATAAAGCGATGATGAAGGGCAAATCCACAAAAATCGCAGGATTTGCAAACTGGTTATTGATCTTCAGCACACGATTCAGCCCGCGTAGATTGATGGCCAAAATTGCGGCTTCATTGAACAGCAAAAAATAGCTTTCCCGGCAATCATGGACACTTACGCCTCTATTAGGCAACAAGTTACATCCAACCCCCAACCATTTCGAGATGATTGGAATATTACCGGGCCGTACAAATCGAGACAAAAACAATCCAAAATCCTTGCAATTCTTTGAGTTGCGCCAAGTTTTCACTTTGAAAAATTGGATTTATACATATATATATGAAAGGATTGGAGGCGAATGCCATCCCCTATGGGATCAAGTAATGGATTTAATATCTTCCGTAACTTTACTGCGAAGCGGAATTTACATATCAGAAAAATAACATTTGTTCAGCTAACTCACTAAATATCGGAGGTAGTTTTGAGGCATTTTCTAATTGGATTAGGCCTGCTTGCAATACTCCTTGCAGGAATGACTTCAAACGTATTTGCGGCCCAGACACTTGAGGTATCTGAGGCTCAATCAGGGGTTAGCCTTCTCAATCAGAGTGATCAGGGGGTTACACTGAAGATTGATATCGGCCAGATTGAGTTTTATGATGTGGCCACGAAAGAAGGCAATTTCACACTTGCAACTATTCCCGGCTTCTCGCGCTCATTCAAAGTCGGGGAACCGAATCTTCCCGTGGTAAACAGAATTCTTCAGATTCCCTTTGGAAGCGAGATTTCGGCCAGCGTGGAAAGCTATGATGTCAGCGAATACAGCCTGGCGGACCTGGGTGTTGATAACTGGCTGATGCCGGTTCAGCCCTCGCTTTCCAAGTCGGATGATCCGGAATCGGTACCCTTTGAATTCAATCAGCCGCTTTATGAGATCGATCAGTTCTACAGCCTGCCTCTGGCGCAGTCCGAGGTGCTGGGAACGATGCGTGATATGCATATGGGCATGGTCAAGATCGCTCCTGTGCAGTACAACCCGATCACCCATACCCTGCGTGTTTACCACAACATCCAGGTCAGGATCGATTTCACAGGTGCGGACTGGGCCCTGCAGGATGAAATGGTCAGCAAGTACCATTCACCCATGTTCAAGGCTATTTATAACAAGGCTATAAACTATTCCGAGTCGACATTGGGTAATAAGGATGACCTGGTGACCTATCCGGTCAAATATGTCATCGTTTCGGACAGGATGTTTGAAGCGCAGTTGCAGCCTTTTATCGAGTGGAAAATCAAGAAGGGTTTCACGGTTGAGGTGGCCTATACCGACGTGATCGGATCATCGACCACAGCTATCGGCAACTATATCGAAACCCTGTATAACAACGCCAATCCTCCGACAGACCCGGCACCCTCTTTTGTGCTGTTTGTCGGTGATGACCAGCAGATTCCGGCTCATGACCTGGGTGCGCATATATCTGATCTGCCTTACTGCGAATTTACCAATGACAATTTCCCTGAAATTTATTATGGCAGATTCTCCGCGCAGAACACGACACAGCTTCAGCCCCAGATTGACAAGACCCTGGAATATGAAATGTACACCATGCCCGATCCGTCATACCTGGCCGAGGTAACATTGATCGCCGGTGTTGATGGTACTTTCGCGATCACACATGGCAACGGGCAGATCAATTATGGCACAAATTTATATTTCAATGCCGCACATGGAATCACTCCCAACACATGGCTCTATCCGGCCTCGGATGGCTCGGGGGTTCCCGCGGCGGTTATCCAGACTGTCAATGATGGTATCGGATTAATTAACTATACCGCGCATTGTGGCCACACAGGCCACAGTGATCCATCATTTACTACCTCGGATGTGAGCACATTGACAAATGCTCATAAATACAACCTTGGTATCGGAAACTGCTGTCTGGCGAACACATTCGGAGCTGACTACAGCACGCCCTGCATGGGTGAAGCCTGGCTGCAGAAACAGGACGGCGGCGGTATCGGCTATATCGGCGGTACCAATTCGACCTACTGGGATGAAGATTACTGGTGGGGCGTCGGTTACGGCCCGGTTGTGGGCGCAGGCCCGACCTATGCGGAAACCGGTCTTGGTGCTTATGACGGAGTTTTCCATGATCATGGCGAACCTGTATCACAGCATTATGTCACCAACAGCGCAATTATGTTTGCAGGCAATATGGCGGTGACCGAATCAGGCTCAAGCAGAATTGCCTATTACTGGCAGATATATCACCTGATGGGCGATCCCTCGGTGATCAGCTATATGGGTGTGCCGACTGTCAACAATTACACATTGCCGGCCACAATCCTGATTACCGATAACCAGGTTTATATCGAAGCCGATCCCGGTTCATATGTCGGTCTTTCGCGTAATGGAGTGCTTCACGGCGCAGGTCTTATCGATGCTACCGGTGCGGCCTATATCGATATCGACCCCTTTATCGTTCCGGGTGAAATCGATATCGTGATCACTGCCCAGAACAGGATTCCGGTGACAGAGACAGCCATGGTAATCGCGCCGGACGGTCCTTACGTAATTCATGATACACATGATATAAATGACATTGCCGGAAACAATAACGGCACAGTCGAAATCGGCGAAAGCATCCTTCTGGGCATGCAGCTCAAGAATGTTGGTCCGGATGATGCCATCAATGTCAGCACCACAATTTCGACCGCCGACCCGTATGTCACCATCACGGATGACACGGAGGTCTACGGCACGGTGCTGGGCAATGACGGCACGAATTATATTGCCGATGCGTTTGCATTCGATGTTTCCAGCAGTACCCCGGATGGCCACAAGGTCAGTTTCGATGTGACGGTAACCGGTGATCAGCGGATCACATGGGAAAGCAATTTCTCAATCAACGTGCATGCCCCGGTACTCAGTTTCGTTTCTGTCGATGTCAATGACAACAGCGGCAACGGCAATGGCATACTCGATCCGGGTGAGACGGCACAGCTTGTGATTACGCTGGACAACAGCGGTTCGGGCGATGCCGAAAACCTCTCGGCGCTGTTGAGCGAAACTGACATGTTCGTTACTGTCAGCGACAATTCGGCCCAGTACGGCACAATTGCCTCCGGTATGAGCGGCGACAATACCAGCGATGTATTTATCGTGGAAGCCGATGCCAGCTGCCCGATGGGTTATGCCATGCAGTTCCAGCTCGACCTGAGCGCCTACGGCGGATATGCCGAGACATTGTATTTCGACTTCACGGTCGGCGACAGAATTGTCTTTCACTGGGATGATTTCGCCACCGATCAGGGCTGGACAGGTCTGGGCGGTTCGGGCGAATGGACAATCGGATCATGCCAGGGCGGTGACGGCGGCAGCGGTGTCGGCGACCCGGCCAATGATCATACTCCCACAGCCGACAATATGGTTCTCGGAAATGACCTGAACGGCGGCAGCGGCGGCGATTATAACAGCGGCCTGTCGAGCACCTACTGGGTCTATTCACCGATTATCGACTGCGAGGATTACAGCGGCATCCAGATGAAATACTATCACTGGCTGGGCGTTGAATCCAGCAATTATGACCATGCTATCTTCGAAGTCTACAACGGCACAGAATGGGTACGTTTGTTCGAAAACAGCGGATCCGTAGATGAAAGCAGCTGGACCGAGAGCTTCTATGATCTCTCAATTTACGCTGATGAAAACATGAATTTCCAGATGCGCTGGGGTATCGGGCCGACGGATGGTTCGGTTACCTATTGCGGATGGAATATTGATGATATCGAGCTCAAGGGCTATTATAACGGCAACGAATACAAGGTCCGTGTCAGCCCTGAAGAAATGAGCCAGTACGGCCCGGCCGGCGATTATGCGGTCTACCCGATAATCGTACGCAACCGTGGCGCCTTTATGGATAATTTCAGCCTGGGTTCAGAAGGTGACTGGGATGTCGTGTTCTATGATGAACTGGGACAGAATGAAATCACCAGCACGGGCCAGGTGGGATCGCTCGATTCCACGATTATCCAGGCTTGGGTCAATATCCCGGACACCATTGCCATGCATGACTGCGATACCAACCTGGTAATCGTTACCTCGCAGGGCGATGCATTGGCCAAGGATTCCGCGACACTGATAACCTATTCAGCCGGATTGCCCGCCGCGATTCCGTGGGATGATCAGTTTGTGACATCCAACATGGACATGCAGCAGTGGTTCTACAATGCCGGTGCGACAATCAACGATGACTGCCTGGAACCGCCCACTGAGCCATATGCGCTGAATCTCGACGGCGGAACAGATACAGTCACAACCGGAATGATCGACCTTTCCGGCCAGAGCGGCGTGCGTATCTCCTACTACTATCAGCGTGGAGGCGGCGGTGACGCTCCGGAAGAGAATGACAATCTCTGGATCGAATACAAAAACAACATGGGCCTGTGGGCCAACCTGGCAACATACGCAGGCGCCGATCCTGTCATGGAGCAGTTCGAGTATGTTAATGTCGAGGCTCCGGCCGACGCGTTGCACAGCGGATTCCAGCTTCGCCTGAGAACAGCCGGTTCCGGTGCAAATGACGATGACTGGTTTGTTGATAATATCATTATCGACTATGCCCCCGAACTGGGCACACTGCCATCCATGATGGCTCATTCCGCGCTACAGGGCGACACCCTGACCGATCAGTTCGTGATCGAGAATACCGGCCAGGGCGGCATGTATTACGATCTGAGCATCCAGTATCATATGATGAGCTCAGTCTTTGCCGCGCTTTCACAGAGTGGCCAGGTAGAGCCTGCCAATCGTGAATACAGCAACGAATTCTATCAGACTGACCTGGGCAAGGAAGAGACTCCTGTGCTGAAGGGTCAGGATGTTAAGTTCAATGCCGGCGGCCCCGATAATTACGGTTATTACTGGATGGATTCCGATGAAGCCGGAGGCCCGGTCTTCAACTGGATCGATATTTCGGCAGTTGGCACCGATGTTGTATCTCAGCTTGAGGATGACAACGCTATCGGGCCGTTTGATATCGGTTTCGACTTCCCATATTATGGCCAGACCTATAATCAGTTCTATATCGGCTCAAACGGTATAGTCGGTTTCTCGGCGGCCAGCATGTCATCACGTAATGAAACACCGTTACCGAACAGCTATGCGCCCAACAATATTCTGGCATGGCTGTGGAACGATCTCGATCCGACCGATGCGGACAATCCTGATGCGCATGTTTACTATCATTCCGATGGCGAGGAACTGGTAATCATGTTTGTTGATTATCCCGAGTATCGCGCCGATCCTGGTGATGTTGTCACGGCCGAGATTATTCTTGACGACAAGGGTAATATCAAGTTCCAGTACCTGGATATCGCCGACAACTTCGATTCCTACGGCTGCGCGGTTGGAATAGAGAACGAAGCCGGCAATGACGGTCTTGAGGTGGTCTATCATGCGGCCTATCTCAAGGACAACCTTGCCATACAGTTCTCCAAGCCATACGAGTGGATGCATCTCGATCCGCTGAGCGGCTATATCGCCCCGGGCGAGGCGGATACTATCGATTGCCTGATTACGACAGAGCTTGATCTGTTGCCGGGCACATATAATGCCGATATCAACCTGAGCTGTAATGATCCGGCCAACCTGGAAGCATTGATCATGGCTCAGCTTGAGTTGAGCGGTATGCAGACATACACCTGCGGTGATTCCAATGGCGATGATGAGATCAATGTCAGTGATGCTGTTTATATCATCAATTACGTCTTTGTCAACGGCACCCCGCCCGATCCGATGGAAGCGGCTGATGTCAACTGCGATGGCGAGGTTAATGTAAGTGATGGTGTCAGCATTATAAACAATGTTTTTGTCGGCGGATTCGCGCCTTGCGATCCCAACAATGACGGCGTACCTGACTGTTAATAAATCAGTACACCTGATCCCCTAAATAAAAAACCCGTTCGGCTTCGGCCAAGCGGGTTTTTGTATTATCCACTTTGTGAAATTATTCCCGTAGCAAGTTGACGTGGATTCGTATTTTTATTATAATTCGCAATACTTTGGAAAGTAATATATTACAAAAGCATAGAGGTCAATTATGAGAATGCTTCTTTCGGGAAATGAGGCGATCGCCAGGGGGGCCTGGGAAGCGGGCGTGAAAATCGCCACAGCCTACCCCGGTACGCCCTCAACTGAAATCCTCGAGACAATCGCGATGCTGGTCAAAGAGGATATATATGCCGAATGGTCGCCCAATGAGAAGGTGGCTTTCGAGGTGGCAATCGGCGGATCATACGCCGGTGCGCGGGCACTAGTATGTATGAAACATGTCGGCTTGAATGTCGCCGCCGATCCGTTTATGACATTCGCCTACACCGGTGTCAAAGGCGGATTCGTGGTGGTTTCGGCCGATGATCCCAGCATGCATTCCTCGCAGAATGAGCAGGATAACCGCTATTATGCCAAATTTGGAATCATCCCGATGCTGGAACCGGCCAATTCGCAGGAGGCCAGGGATCTTCTGATCGAGGCCTATGATATTTCAGAAAAATTCGATACACCGGTGCTGTTCAGGGTGGTCACACGCATCTCACATTCCAAGGGTGTGGTCGAGATGGGCGAGCGTGTGGAGCATGAACCCTCCGGGTTCGAGAAAGACATTCCCAAATACGTGATGGTCCCGGGGCATGCCCGTATGCGCAGGAAAGTCGTGCTGGAACGTCTGGAAAAGCTCAAAGCCTTTGCCGAGACGACCCCGTTGAATATCATCGAGGAGGGCGATAAGAAGATCGGCATAATCACCAGCGGTATCTCATATGAGTATGCCAAAGAAATTATGCCGGATGCCTCCTACTTCAAGCTGGGCATGAGCTATCCCCTGCCGGAAAAGAAGATTCGCGAGTTTGCCGATTCGGTTGAACGGCTGTTTGTGGTCGAGGAGCTGGAACCGTTCCTGGAAGAGCAGATCAGGGCCATGGGCATTGCCTGCGACGGCAAAGAATATTTTACCAATTACGGCGAACTCTCTCCCGGCGAGGTTCATAAGGGATTTGTCAAGGCCGGGGTCCTGAAAGAAAAGGTCAAGACTACCATCCCCGCCGAACAGCTTTTTCCCCGTCCGCCGGTGCTCTGCCCGGGATGTCCCCATCGCGGAATTTTCTCGGCGCTGAAAAAGATGAAAGTTCCTGTCACGGGCGATATCGGATGTTACACGCTGGCGGCGTTGAAACCGATGGAAGTGATGGACACCTGCGTCTGTATGGGCGCCTCGGTGGGTAATGCTATCGGGATGGCGCAGGTCGGTAAAGAGACCAAGGGCGTGGTGGCTGCTATCGGAGACTCAACATTCCTGCATTCGGGCATCACGGGTCTTCTGGATGCGGTTTACAATAAAGCCAATATCGTTGTGCTGATTCTGGATAACAGGATCACGGCCATGACCGGCGGCCAGCATCATCCGGGCACAGGCCAGACGCTGATGGGCGAGGAGACCTACCAGGTCGATTTTGTCAAATTGTGCCGGGCTTTGGGTGTGACCGATATTCATGAGGTCGATGCCTATGATCTGGATGCCTCCAGGAAAGTGCTCAAGAGCGCGCTGGAATTTGATGGTCCCTCCGTGGTAATCACCAGCCGTCCCTGCGTACTGATGCCGCACAAGATCAAAGAGGATCCATATACTGTTCTGCTGGATGAATGCAATGGATGCAAGCTTTGCTACCGAATTGGCTGCCCGGCAATTTATGCCTCGGATGAAAAAACCGAGAAGGGCCATCGCAAGGCAATAATCGACCAGGACCTTTGTACCGGCTGCACAATCTGTGCGCAGGTATGTCCCAAGGATTGCATAGTCAGGGCGGATAGTCCCGCCGCAAAAGGAGCGCGAACATGGGTGAAGTAACTAATATTCTGATAGTTGGTGTGGGCGGACAGGGAGTCCTGCTGGCCTCGGAGATTTTATCCAATGTGGCCATGCGTCATGGAATGGATGTTAAAAAGAGCGAGGTGCATGGCATGTCGCAACGTGGCGGCGTGGTGACCTCGCATGTGCGTATTGCCGAAAAGGTGCATTCACCTCTGATAGATCACGGCGATGTCGATTTCCTGATGGCGTTTGAAATCGCCGAGGGACTGCGTGCCCTGGACTGGCTCAAGCCGGGCGGAACCCTGATCAGTTCCCTGACCCGCATGGTGCCGCCGATCACGACAATCGGTGATTTTGAGTATCCTGACGATCCGGCCGGAAAGATTCGCGAAAAGCTTCCGGAGGCAAAAATACTGGACGCGGATAAAATTGCGCATGATCTCGGCAATGTACGTCTGGTCAACACGATTCTACTGGGAGCGCTGTCGATTTCAATGGATATTCCCGAAGAGATCTGGATCGATGTGATCAAAAAACGTGTGCCGAAAAAGTATGTGGATCATAATCTCGAGGCCTTCCAAAAGGGCCGTCAATACAGTTTTGAACCCGTACCCGCTGGGAAGTAAATATGAGTAAGGAAGTTGTCCTGGTAATCAATCCCGGATCAACCTCTACCAAGGTCGCTATCTATGACCGCGAGGGATCGCTTTACGATGAAAATGTGCGCCATGAGCCGGAAGAACTTGCCAAATTCGACAAGGTCACGGAGCAGTTCGAGCTTCGCCTCAAGGCCATCCGGGAATGTTTCAAGAATCAAAATGTGGACCAATATAATATCGTGGCGATTGCCGGACGCGGCGCGCCATTGAAGCCATTGGTAGGCGGAACATATAATGTCGATCAGGCGCTGCTTGAGGATTTGCGGGAATGCAAATACTCCAATCATGCTTCCAACCTGGGCGCGATTATATCCAGTGAGCTGGCAGAGGAATACGGCGTTAAGGCCTATATCACCGATCCGATCACAACAGATGAATTCATCCCCGAGTCACGAATTTCCGGAGTGCCGCAGATAGTCCGCAAATGCCGATCGCATGCCCTGAATATAAAGGCCAACGCACGCAGGATCGCATCGGAACTCGGCAAGCCCCTGGAGGAACTTAATTTCGTGGTATGCCATATGGGCGGGGGTATCTCAGTATGTGCACTGCGCGGCGGCAGGATTATCGATGTCAACGATGCCCTGCTGGGTATGGGGCCGTTTTCACCCGACCGGGCGGGAGCATTGCCGATCGGCGGTGTGGTCCAAATGTGTTTCTTAGGAGAATACACGCAGAAAGAAATCGAGAACCTGTTTTCAAAGAAAAGCGGGCTTCTGGCCTACCTGGGAACATCCGACCTGCCCAAAGTTATAGAGATGATCAAGGGCGGTGATGAACAGGCTGAGTTGATATTCAATGCCATGGCGATGCAGATCGCCAAAGAAATCGGAGCCATGAGCGCGGTGCTCAAGGGCAAGCTGGATGGTATCATCCTGACCGGAGGCATGGCTAATTCACGCAAACTGCTCGACAAGATTGAAGAGCATGTGGGAAATCATGGACGGGTATTCGAGTGCCCCGGCGAGCTGGAGATGAAAGCCCTGGCCGAGGGAGCATTCCGGGTAATCGATAACAAGGAACAGGTATTGGAGTATAGATAATGGAGATTCATTCCGGTGAGGGTATAATTTCCGCGGCGCAGGAATTGTCCTCAAAACAGAAGCCTAAACACGTGGCTGTGGCGGCCGCCTCTGATGTGGCTGTTCTCGAGGCGGTTAGCGACGCGGTTAAAAAGGGCATCTGCACGACCACTCTTTATGGCGACAGGGATAAAATCGGGCAATTGTCCGAAGAACATAATATCGATCTTGCGGAGATCGAGATTGTCAACAACGCCGATCCGATGCGGGCCGCTTATGAAGCGGTCAAAAGCGCAGATGAGGGCAAATCCGATGTTATCATGAAAGGCTTTGTGTCGACCTCTGCCCTGCTTAAAACTGTCCTCTCGCGCGATTTCAAACTGCGCAGCAAGAATACATTGTCGCATACTGCCGTACTGGATATTCCCGGATATCACAAGATGATCGGTATCACTGATGGCGGTATGGTAGTAAAACCGGATTTCGAAACCAAGCTTCAGTTAATCGAAAACAGCACGATGATTTTCAATGCGCTTGGATTTAAAAAGCCTAAGGTGGCCCTGTCGGGCGCAATTGACTATGTCGATGATAATTTTCCGTCGACGATATTAAATCGCCGTATTATGGATTACTACAAGGCTGGAAAAATTCCCGGCTGTGAACTGTTTGGACCGCTGACATTTGACGCTGCTACGGATAAAAAAGTGGCCGAAATCCGCGGCATAGATAATCCTGTAGCGGGTGATGCGGATATTTTTGTGGTTGATTCTATTGAGGAATGTAATATTACCAGCAAGGTTATGATCCTTTTTATCAAAGCCATTTTCGCCGGAGTGATTGTGGGCGCCAAAGTCCCCGTCTCGCTTGTTTCACGCACCGACAGCGCGCAAAACAGGCTGGCATCATTATCGATTGCCTGTCTTGTGGCCCATAACCTGCAGAGCGAAGGAGGTGCCAATGCTTAAGACATTCGAACAGATCAGGGAACATGCCGCCGCTCTGGAAGGAAAACGTAATGTGCTCCTGTGGGGCGCCGACAATGCCGACTGGCTGAAAATACTGGACAAATATCACAGCGATGGCAAAATCGAAATGATTCTGCTGGGCGAAGAAAAAGCTGTTAAAAAATCTGCTGAGCAGGCAGGTGTGGATATATCAAAATATAAGCTTCTTTCGGCGCTGACTCCTGATGAGGGCGCGGAACAGATAAAAAATCAACTGGCCAGGGATGCAGTTGATATCATAGTTCGCGGATCTGTCTGGATTAAGGATTCGCTCAAGGCGCTGTTTGGCCACAACACAGGCTTTCGGATCGGCCGGGCGGTCGTTTCCGGGCTGTCGTGCCATTATGTCAAGGATATTGACCGGATGCTGATTGTCACCGATCCGATAGTAAACCCAACTCCGGACCTCAATCTGAAAATAGCACTGGTCAATAACGCTGTCGGTTTTGCGCATAAACTGGGCGATCAAAATCCCAAAGCGGCCCTGCTGGCGGCTGTTGAGACTGTGTATCCGGTTATGCCGCATACGATTGAAGCGGCGGCAATTGCCAAAATGAGCGACCGTGGACAGCTCAAGGGATGTTTAGTGGACGGGCCATTATCGATGGACTGCGCGGTAATTGAGCTTGCGGCCAAAAGCAAAGGTGTAACCGGCGAGGTGGCCGGCAATGCCAATGTGCTGATTGCACCCAATATCGAAACCGCATACGGCATGCATAAGGCCTTCACCCGTTTCGTGCAGGCCCCCTCGGGTGCAATTGTAGTCGGCGGCCAGGTGCCCTATGTGATGGCATCACGCTCCGATTCTATGGAAACCAGGGAGAACTCCTTCCTCTTAGCGCTTGTATAAATAATTATATGGCAAAATCATCCAGAAAAGGGCCGGGCTGCCTGGTCAATATCATCCTGATCATATTGATCGCGGTACTGGCATATCTGATCTATCGCGGTATCGCCGGCCTGGGATCGGCCGATATCGAAATCACCAGCCTGAGCGTACAGGAACGTATCGACCGCGACGGTGAACCGGTTGAGGGTACTGTAGTGATAGCGCTGGAAATCACCAACACCGGCAGCCGCGAAGGCAATTTCACACTGGATATCAGCAAACACAATGAAGCCCGATCCCAGGAGGGTCTGAACACAGACCTTTCATCAAAAATCTGGACTTTCAGCAGTGAATTGTATTATCCCTCTATCGATAAATGGATCGAGCTGGAGAATTCCAAATACTGGGGCGGTGACAAAATCACTCCCGGCGCGCTGGAAATAACGCTCAAGGAGCACGAAAGCCTGGATCTGGAATTTTACATGAAAAGCTCGCGGGGATGGCGCATACAGCCACCTGAGGGACTGGCGATATCGGATAGCCTGGCAGTCGCACCGCAAAAACTCAGGATCAGTGTAATCAGCCCGGATGGCGAGGCGGCCATGCAAATGGCTCTCGATCTTTAGGCCATCTGTTTCGATTTACATTTTCCTCATGCAACAAACTTCTCCCCTGGCCGTCTGTATAATAAAAATACCTGCATGTTTTTGGAGATGGGTTGTGTCATGCTGATCAATGTAGTTTTGTGCCAGTTGAAGATCGGCGGGGGTATCTCACTGGCGGAAAAGATTCATATTTTCAAACGGAAGCCGGATTTTGTGTGCCTGCCCGAATATTTCCTGCTGCCAACTGAATCTGTCGACTACTTGCTTTATGCTTCCCGCTATGACGGTAACACAAAATACCTTTCCCGTCTGTCCAATGAACTGGATACAACCCTGATAGCGGGCACAGTGATCGAAAAAAATGGTTCATCATTTTATAATACCAGCTATGTTTACCGCCGGGGCGAGAAACTGGCCGCCTACCGCAAAAGATATCCGACTGATAAAGAGCAGGAACACGGGATAGTCCCGGGCAATAAATTCATCGTATTTGAGACCGACGGTTTAAAAGTTGGCGTTCTGATTTGCGCCGATGTCCTCAGGAAAGAGGCATTCATCAAAATGGGCAGGCTGGGCGCTGATATAATATTCATACCGACAATCTCCCCGCTTTTAAAAGATGATTCACCATTCAAAAAACAGGTGCGGGACGAAATGATTTTCGTGGCCGGGGCCAGGCTGGCCAATGCTTTCGTGGTAAAAACCTGCGGCCTGGGGGATATCTTCGGAAATCCGCTCAACGGCCGTTCGCTGGTGGCCGCGCCCTGGGGAATAATCTGGCAGGTCAGCCCGGAAAACGAGCAGAGACCCCGGATTCAGAGCCAGATACTGGATATCGATGAACTGAGAGAATTCCGCAGGACACGTATGATTCAGGATGTTGTCAGCAATATTGAGCAGTCCTGAGGCGGTCATTTGTATTCTTGCCAAAGGCTTTGAGTTGTAGTATAATTGAGACAACAGGGGATCATCGATGATAGACGAGAAAACACTCTCCCAATCCATACAGCTACTTCTCGATGCGGGCGCCGATTACGCCGATATTTTTGCCGAAAAGAGCCGCTATTTCAATGCGGTTTCGGATGATCACAAAATATCCACCTCGGCCCATGATCAAATCGGCATCGGTATTCGAGCGATCAGGGATAATTCCGATTTCAGCATAATCGCCGACAGCCACAAGCCGGAAAATATTATGGAGCTGAGCAGTACACTGGCCTCCGGGTTAAAAAGTGAGGGCTCGGGGAAATCGGTCAGCCTTTCGATGGCTGCCCCGGCAACCATTTATAATCCCCGGCGCGACCCACGCGATATCGACATGCCGCACAAAATCGAGATGATGCGTGCGGCCGAGGAGACGGCCTGGGGCTATTCCGGCAAAATCAAGCAGGCCACAATCCGCTATTCAGATTTCGATCGCGAGGTGCTGTTTGTCTCCAGCGAGGATCAGCAAATCATGACCCAGAGGCTGGCCCTGATCGAGTTTATTTCCATCGTATATGCCGGTAACGGCAAGGAACGTCAGCTGGGATGGTCCGGGAAATCATTTTATCGTGGATGGGAGGCCCTGGAGGGCAAATATTCTCCGGAGAACCTAGTAAAAGAGGCCTGTCGACAGGCACTTCTGATGCTCGAGGCTCGTGACTGCCCCGCGGGAGAAATGCCTGTGGTATTTGCGCCGGGGCCCAATGGTGTGCTTTTTCATGAGTCCTGCGGGCACGGTATGGAGGCGGACCTTGTGCAGAAAGGAAGTTCATTTGCAGGGATGGTGGGCAGCAAGGTGGCTTCGGATAAGGTAACGATTAAGGATTCCGGCCTGATCGATGGTTTCCCCGGAAGTTTCGCATTCGATGATGAAGGTATCGAGGCCCAGGATACATTTTTGATAGAAAAAGGAATATTGCGCGGCTATCTTCATTCACGGCTGACCGCCTCGCAGATGAACACCCGGCCGACCGGCTCGGGCCGCAGGCAGTCATTCCGATACCCGCCTCTGCCCCGTATGCGCAATACTTATATACTGGACGGGGATGACGATCCTGAGGAGATTATCAGTTCTACAAGGAAGGGGCTCTATGCCGCTGATGTCGGTTTTGGCGGGCAGGTGGATGTTGTCACCGGCCGGTTTATCACCAGTATCATACTGGGTTACATGATCGAGGACGGCAAGCTAACCTATCCGGTCAAAGGCGCCACGATTACGGGTGTCGGTATCGATGCCCTGCGGGATATTGATATGGTCGGCAATGACATGTTACTTGATCCGTCGCCGGGCCGTTGCGGCAAGGGCCAGGAGGTACCGGTGGGTGTAGGCATGCCTACGGTACGGGTCAAAAAGCTGGTTGTGGGCGGAACCGGAAGTGAACTGAGCGGTGGTGATTTATGATATCCGATAATTTCGCCGAAAACCTGGTAGATACGGCATTAAATAACGGCGCAGAAAAAGCCGAGATATTTCTGGCCGAGAAAACCGAGACGGAAATTACGATCAATAATCAAAAGCCCGAATCGGTAAATGTCAAAACCGATGAGGGTTATGGCATGCGTGTGCTGGTTGATTCGAAGATCGGCTTTTATTCATCCAACCGCATCGAACCGTTATGTGCCGTGGAAAATATTCGCAATCTTGTCAAGGCGACACGTCTTCATACGCCGGATCCGTTTAACGTCCTGCCGGTCTGGGAGGGTGAGCAAACTTCGGAGATAGTCGAGATTTATGATGAAGCGCTGGCGGAAACTCCTCTATCGCAAAAGATCGAAACTGCGATCCAGATCGAAAAAGCAGGGCTTGCTTATGATCCTCGTGTGGCCGGGTTTGTGTGGATCTTGTATGGTGATGTGACCGAGACATATCGAGTGCTCAGTTCCAGCGGCATCGATGTTACCTCCAGCGGAACCTCATGCTATGGGTTTGCATACTGTTATGCCCGCAACGACGGAAATGCCCAAACCGGAAGATTCGCCAAAGCGTATGGTTATTATAATGATATGAAACCGGAGGAGATCGGCGAAAAGGCGGCGGAATATGCGGTCAGGATGCTGGATGCCAGGGATATTAAAAGCAGAAGTCTCGATGCGATCTTCCCACCCGAGGCGGGTATTCCGCTTCTCTATTCACTGTTTGGCATGATAGAGGCAGATTCGGTGCAAAAAGGCAAATCGCCGTTTCGTCGCAAGCTTAACCATAAGGTGGCGGCGGATACTGTAACTATAATCGATGACGGCACTATGCCCAAAGGGCTGGCTTCTCGACCATATGATTCCGAGGGGATTCCCACCGGTAAGACCTCGGTGATAGAAAAAGGCGTTTTGAAAAGCTATCTTTACGATTCATATACGGCTAAAAAGGGTAATACAAGATCTACCGGCAATGCCGGCAGGATGGGCTATTCCAACAAGCCGGCAATTCATCCTACGAATTTTTACATGCTTCCCGGCAAATGCAATCCGCTTGAACTGGTCGCCAGGACTGAGTCGGGAGTTATTGTCACCGAGCTTTCCGGACTGCATGCCGGGATAAATCATGCTACCGCCGATTTTTCGGTTCCCGCCAAGGGTCTGCTGGTCGAGCATGGCCAGGTGGTTCATGCCGTGGATAATATTTCGCTGGCCGGTAATTTATTTAACTTGCTTGAAAGCATTTCCGATGTATGTTTTGATCTGTCATGGGAACCGATCGATGGTATGATCGGTTCGCCGACTTTTAAAGTGAACAATATCAGAATTGTGGGTCGAGGATAAAAATGGCTGAGGAAAATATTTCGAAAAAGGAACATCGCAATCTTGGTGATGAATGGGTTGACTGGGACGGCAAAATCGAGCAATCGCTGGAGAAGACCAAGCGCAAGCTGTTTCTGCTGGTTTCGGTGCTGGGCGTATTTGCCGTAGTTGGCGTGGTTTTGGTTTTTCTGTGGCTGATTCATCCCAGGCTAGTGGAAATCTCCCCGCTTTTCGCCCGGGTCATGGTTTATTCTGTATTCGGCCTGGCGGTAATTTTAATTATCTGGCTGAGCCTGTTCGTCTTTTGCAGTCTTTTCAATATCCGGCTGATAGCGCCATTGGTGCTGGTGCCCAGGTTCATAAATTTCCTGCTCAACCTGACCTTGAAAGTGGGCGAATTCATAGGTATCCCGCGCGACAAAATGGTCAATTCATTTCTCAAGGCCCACAATATACTCATGCATCTCAGGAATATGCGCTTAAAACCCCAGGAGCTTCTGATTCTCCTTCCCCGCTGTCTGGGGCGTGATTATTTCAGGAAGCTTCGTGAACTCAAGGAACGCTATCAGTTCCAGATGTTTACAGTTGGGGGTGGACAGGCAGCCCGTCAGAAAATCCGCATGCTTATGCCACGTGCAATAATCGCGGTAGCATGCGAGCGTGACCTTTTGAGCGGATTTGTTGAGATCAATCCCAAGATTCCGGTTATCGGCCTGCCCAATATTCGTCCCCAGGGCCCCTGCAAAAACACCGAGGTGGATATCGGCCTTTTGGAATCGGCAGTTCGTCATTTGCTCCAGTACGACAAATAATCGTTGAACAAAATCCTGTTTGCCGGGTTTTATTGGTGAAGCGGTATTTTGGTTGCCTGAGGACAAAAAATACTTATATTGATGCAAATTTTGTAATTGTCATATTTGGAGGAAAAGGAAAAATGAAGCTCAACACTTATGAAAAAGACGGAGTTCATGTCGTTGAGATTAAGGGGCAGCTGATGGGCGGCCCGGATACCGGCGAACTGGATGAGAAACTATATTCGATTATCGGTAAAGAAAAAAAGCAGGCCATAGTCGACCTGAAAGGCTGCGATTGGATCAATTCCTCAGGCCTTTCGATCCTGATTCATCATTATAAGAAATTCAAGGATGCCGGCGGCGAGTTGAAGCTGGCCAATCTGACCAACAAGGTGGAAAGAATCATGGTCATTTCTCGTCTGACCGAGGTTTTCGATGTCAAGGATTCGGTTGAAGATGCGATCAAAGCTTTCAAATAACAGATAAGTAAGCTCTAAATATAAAAAAGCCCCGAACTTATCGGGGCTTTTTTTATTTTCAAAAATTCGACTCTGTCTTACTGTCCCTGCTGCTGTCTCATCTGCTCCAGCACCTCATCCGGAACTGCCAGGGAATCCGGGGGAGCCACAAAAAGTGAATCGGCGATTTCGGGATTCACCTCGATCTCATTGATAACCATCATGATACGCTGTCCCTGCTGGAACATGGTCATCTTCTTGGGAAATGTGAATCCGTTGACCTGCTCGAACTTTGAGAACAGGATTTCGCCATCGGGCATGGTCTCCTTCAGGAGATTGTAGTTGTCCTGATCAAAATACATGTAAGTTGTGTCGCCAGTGGCCATGATGTATTCAACTTTATGGGCCGGGACCCCCTTGACCTTGTCTTCGCCGACATAATTTGCCTTGGCGCCTCTCTTCTGGTAATCAAGGTAAGGATTGAGCATGTTGCTCTCGAGCTGTCTTTGCAACTCTTCCCCTTCGGCAAAGATATATCCATCGAGCATCGGTAATTTCTGCCAGATCTTTTCTCCATTTGAGGCGGCTACCATCTGGAACATATCCGAATCCATTTTCATATAGGACATATTGGGAGCCTTGCGGATCATGGTCATGTTGAAATTGGCACCTCCGGCGAATCCCTTGCCGGTCATCATCACGGCATCGAGATTCTTGTAATTTTCGATACCACCAGTGTTTTCCAGATACTTTTTGATGATTTCATCGCCGGTCATCTCGGCCAGAGCCAGGGATGAAAGCGAGAGTACAAAAGCAGCACAGAAAACATAGACTAAAAGCTTTTTCACGGTCTCTCCTTCCGTTAATTATATTATGTATACATTCTGCATTCGGGTTTATTCACAGATCCATCGCACAACTAATATGATATATGTCTGCGCTGATGGCAAGTTTCAATAATATTAAAAATAGCCGGCGAAATCCATCATATTTTCCTGGGATTATGAATCGACAGGCCATGCACATCATGAGCCGCCTCCAGAATAGCCTCGGAAAGCACCGGATGAGCATGGAAGGCATTGCCGAGTTCCTCGACAGTCAGGCCTTTCCTGACCGCCAGGGCGCATTCATGGATCAATTCGGTAGCATGAGCGCCGACAATATGCACACCCAGAAGTTTATCAGAATCGGCATCGGCCACGATTTTGACCAGACCCTCGATCTCGTTCTCGGCCTGTGCCTTGCCCAGCACACGGAACAGGAATTGGCCGGTTTTGACCTTATGGCCCTCTTTTTCGGCCTGCTGTTCACGCATACCGACAGAACCGACTTCCGGATTGGTGAAAATGGCATTCTGGACGCCGCTGTAATCAATCTCGACATCCTGCCCGGCACAATTGGCGGCCGCGATTGCGCCCTCGGCCGAGGCGGTGTAGGCCAGGAGCCATTTACCGGCCACATCGCCGATGGCATAGATATTGGGGATATTGGTCTGCATCTTATGGTTAACTTTGATCGAATGGTTTTTGTTCTGCTCGATACCGAGATCCTCAAGACCCAGGTTGGCCACTTTGAAATTACGTCCGATCGATACCAGCGCTTTTTCGGCCTCAATTTCGGTATTGTCATCCAGGACAGCACGGATACCCTGGCCCTCCTGAATCTCCACTTTGCCGACCTTGCGGCCGGTGTAAAATTTTATCTTGTTCTTTTTCAGTTCGCGTTCAATAGTTTTGGAAATATCAATATCCTCGAGCGGCAGGGCATGATCGAGCATTTCCACCATTGTAACCCTGGTGCCAAGCATGCTCATCAGGAATGCAAACTCGCAGCCGATTACGCCCATACCGATAATCAACAGCGATTTGGGAGCCTTTTTGAGCTGCACCATGTCATTGGAGGAGATTATATACTCGCCATCGAGTGGAAAAGCCGGAATATTGGCCGGCTCGCTGCCGGTGGCAATGATTATATTTTTGGCTTTAAGGGATTGCGCGGAATTATCAGCGCCCTCAACCAGCACTTCATTTTTTCCGCCCAGCCGTCCGAAACCCTGATAGTATTCGACACCGTGCTGCTGAAAGAGATCGGCGATGCCCTTGACCAGTCCGGTGACGATTTTATCCTTGCGGGCCATCATGGCATCAAAGTCGACCTCGACATTACCCTCCAGCTTGATACCCCAGCGCGCGGCGTTGTTCATCTTTTTATAAAGTGAGGCGGTGGCAATCATTGTTTTGGTGGGAATACATCCCCAGTTAAGGCATACCCCGCCCAGTTTTTCGGATTCGACACAGGCCACTTTCAGCCCCAGCTGCGCGGCACGGATCGCGGCCACATAACCGCCCGGGCCGCCCCCGATCACGACAACATCAAATTCATCAGCCACATCAATTCCTTTCTATAGCGGATTGTATTTGCAACATCAATTTGAGATATAACATCTTAAGCTGAAATATGTTTGGGGAAAATGAGGTTTTTCCGGACAGATGTCAACTGTGCAGTGATAATTTTTTGATAATAACTGTGAGGCTATACGAAGGGTAAGGGGATGATATGTATTTTTTAGCTGGATTAATGGCGGTCGAGAGATGTGTGTAGAAAAGAGGCGACAGAATTTACATGGACACTTGCGTGCTTTTTTGTGAGGAACCTGAAAAGAGAGAGAGGGATCTCTTGTTTAAGAGATCCCTTATCCCCTCCTCTTCGTACCCTATCACCGCCATTTAAGAGTAACTGACTTCACGCCTATATATAAACAAGGATTGTGCCAAAATATTGAACAGTTGCGGAATTTGTTTCTATATCGTTGTATGGCTTATCGATACTGTTTTAATTTGAAGTCATGCTTAAAACCATCATGCGCGATAAATTGCGCATATTCTGCGCGCTATTTCCTGCGCACACCTGGACTCCAAATTCAATAGCTTGCATACCAATGATTTATGAGGGCACATAAACAGCGTTTGGTTTTTACAGGGCAAGCGCAGATTCTGCGCCGAATTTTGTTAATTTATATATTTGAAGATTGTTAGGCCCGGATAAAAAGCACAATTTAGATTGACTTCAACCTCGCAAGCCCTTTAATTCACCTCAATATGAACTGGCCCAATCGCTTGACATTGACCCGCATCCTGCTCTCGCCAATCTTCATGATTTTTTTCCTGATTGAGGGCGTATGGTCGCGGCTGATCGCTCTGATAATCTTTATTATCGCGTCTGTAACCGATATGATCGATGGTTATATCGCCAGAAAATATAATATCGTAACCGGTTTCGGAAAATTCATGGATCCGCTGGCGGACAAAATCCTGGCCTCGATAGCGTTGATATCATTCGTCTTTTTGGGGTATGCCAAGAACTGGATGGTTCTGCCGATTATTATTCGGGAATTCTTTATCATGGGCCTGCGTTCACTGGCGGCATACAAGGGCATGGTAATCACACCATCATGGTGGGCCAAACTGAAAACATTCGTGCAGATGACTGCGATCGGGCTGATTCTTTTATATATCAACCTGCAGACTTTCGTGCCGGCCATGGGGGGCCAATGGGGTATCCTAGATGATCCGGCGGTGTATACATTTTTTGATGGGCTGATATTCGTGGCCATGGTGATAACGGTTGCCACCGGAATAGACTATCTTGTTAAATATTTCTATCTACTGAAAAATGTCTTAAAATAGCTGTATGAGAACTATCGTAAAAGCGATCGCAACCGGTCTGGGAGTCGGCTACCTTCGTCCCTTCGCGGGAACCTGGGGCACGATTCCGGGCAGTGTGCTGTGCTTTTTTCTTTATCCCCTGGGAATAGAATATCAGATCGGGGCCGTGCTTCTCCTTTTTATGATATCAGTCTGGGCCGCAGGCAAGGCGGAAAAGATGTTCGGGCATGATGCCAAGAGAATTGTTATCGATGAGATCCATGGCATTTCGATTACGATGCTTTTCTTGCCCGATCCCTCTGACTGGAGATATTATTTGATAGGCTTTATTCTATTTCGTATATTCGATGTGGCCAAGCTGGAGCCGGCCAAGATGGCCGAAGGTCTGCGCGGCGGCTGGGGGGTAACCATTGATGACACAATCGCCGGAATATATGCATTGATCACTCTGCAGTTACTGGCAAGATTTCTTATCACGCTATGAAAACTGAACTGATTACCATAGGCAATGAAATCCTCCTGGGGCAGATACTGGATTCCAATGCGGCCTGGATCGCCAAACGTCTGCCCTCGGTGGGCGCCAATTTGATCCGCAAAACGACGATTGGCGATGCTGACGAGGAGATTATCGCCGCGGTCAATGATGCCCTGGAACGATCTGAATTGGTGATTACAACAGGTGGCCTGGGACCCACTGAAGATGATTTGACCAAGTATGCCCTGGCCAAAGCATTTGGGCGCGAGATGAAATTTCATCAGGAGATTCTGGACCTCGTAATGGAACGTTATGGGCGACGAGGCTATGAAATACCGGAGATGGTTAAGACTCAGGCCGAACAGCCCGAGGGGGCAACATTGTTTCATAACCCGATCGGATCTGCCTTCGGGATAATGCTCGAAAAAAATAACCGACGGGTGATTTCATTACCGGGTGTGCCGGCCGAGATGAAAGCGATCATGGAGCAGTCGGTACTTCCCTACCTGTCACAGCTGGAACAAGCTAACAGCGTGCTGTATAAGAACATACTGACTTTTGGAACGTTCGAGTCGCATATTTCCGACCTGCTCGATGAGCACGGATTCAGCCACGAGGGCTGTGAACTGGCATTTCTTCCATCGGTCAAGGGAGTAATCCTGAGATTAACTTACCGGGGCGAGGACAAAGAACATGGACAGAGGCTCCTGGATGAACAATCATCAAGGCTGGAGGAAATTGTGGCCGAGTATTATGTTTGCGATGATGATCGCGACCTGGTGACATTTACGGCTGATCTTTTGAAAGAGAAAAAAATGACCGTATCGACCGCAGAATCATGTACGGGCGGGATGATATCCTCGGCCTTCACCGATCTGCCCGGATCATCGGAGTTTTTTATCGAGGGTGTTGTGACCTATTCCAATCGGGCCAAGACCGATCTTCTGGATGTTCCCCAGGAATGCCTGTTGCAATATGGCGCGGTATCGGAGCAGACCGTGTATCATATGGCCAACAATATGAGACAGAAGGCCGGGACAGATTTCGCATTGGCGGTGTCGGGAATTGCCGGGCCCGGAGGGGGTAGCGGGGAAAAGCCGGTGGGCCTGATATATATCAGCCTGGCTCATCCGGGCGGCGTTGAGGTTCATCGCCAGATGTTCGGACAGGATCGTCATATGAACCGTCAGCGTTCGGTCTATTTCGCAGTTAATTATCTCAGGCTGAAATTACTGGAGCATTGATATGCGTTCATTTATAGCGGTAAAAATATCATCGGAACAGAGGGAATTGATCGCCGAACTGGTTGAGAAACTTCGCCAGTACGGTGCCAATGTCAAATGGGTCAGGCCGGATAATCTGCATGTTACGCTCAAGTTTCTGGGTGACGTTGATGAAAAGGCATTGCCGCAAATTTTCGATTCTCTCGAAAAGTCATTGACAAATCAACAATCTTTTGATTTTAATTTATCAGCCCTTGGATGTTTTCCGAATAGCAGGCGACCGAGGGTATTCTGGGTTGGAATCGAACGGGGTGCAGAAGAGCTTAAGGCCCTGGCGAAGATTATCGACGAGTGTATGCTCGGGTTCGGTTTTCCGCGCGAGAAACGTGGATTTTCGCCACATCTGACAATTGGCCGGGTCAAGGATACGAGGATGATCGATAGACTGACAAAAGAATTTGATAAGCATAAATTTGAAACGGGGAAATGTATCATTGATGAGGTGTTTTTTTACCAGAGCATCTTGAAGCCTGACGGACCCACCTATATCCCTCACAAGGTAATCAAACTGGTAAGCGCCGGGGAGGAAGGATAGAAATGGCTGGCAACAATGACAAAAATAAAACGGAACGGGGCCGTGCGATAGAAGCGGCCATGAGCCAGATCGAACGTCAGTTCGGCAAGGGTTCGATCATGAAACTGGGTGACACCGATGTTGCCCAGAGGGTGCCGGCAATTTCGACCGGATCGATTACACTGGATATCGCTCTGGGTATCGGTGGCGTGCCGCGCGGGCGTGTGATTGAAATCTTCGGGCCGGAATCATCCGGTAAAACGACATTGAGCCTGCATGTTATCGCCGAGGCCCAGAAAAAAGGCGGCGTGGTGGCGTTTATCGATGCCGAGCATGCTTTCGATTCCTCCTATGCCAGGGCCCTGGGTGTAGATATCGACAACCTCCTGATCTCTCAGCCGGATACCGGTGAACAGGCGCTGGAAATTGCCGAAACACTGGTCAGGTCGGGTGCGATTGATGTTGTCGTGGTCGATTCGGTGGCCGCGCTTGTGCCCCGGGCCGAGCTCGAGGGCGAGATGGGTGATTCACATATGGGTCTGCAGGCCCGTCTGATGTCGCAGGCATTGCGTAAACTTACCGGTACAGTATCAAAATCGAGAACCTGCTTTATCTTCATAAATCAAATCCGCATGAAAATCGGTGTGATGTTCGGCAACCCGGAAACGACTACGGGAGGCAATGCGCTCAAGTTTTATTGTTCGGTGCGCCTGGATATCCGTCGAATAGCCGCCATCAAGGAAGGCAGTGATACTGTCGGCTCGCGTACCCGGGTACGTGTGGTCAAGAACAAGGTCGCCCCGCCGTTTAAGGATGCCGAGTTCGATATTATCTATGGCAAGGGCATCTCGCGTGAGGGGGAACTTCTGGATATCGGATCGCATTTCGACATAGTCGAAAAATCCGGCGCATGGTATTCTTACAAGGGCGAACGGCTGGGACAGGGCCGTGAAAACGCCAAGGCTTACTTGATCGATCATCCCGAGATTCGTGATGAGATCGATTATGCAGTGCGCGAAAAATACGGCCTGGTGGATCCGAAAGAGGCCAAACCGGAACCGGAAAAAGAAGAAGCGACAGCGGAAAAAAACAAGTAGCCGTACAACAGCGTCAGTTCACCGCTTCGCTAAAGAACTGACGCAACAGGCGTAAGCGATGAAA
>CAZVLB010000015.1:0-40016 GCA_964627935.1 uncultured Ignavibacteria bacterium | reverse complement strand
CAGGGGTTGTGTCGGTTCTTGCTCTGATGAAATCAGAGTGTGAACTGACACGATTGGAGCAGGTGCTAAGCGTCAGTTCACCGCTTCGCTAAAGAACTGACGCAACAGGCGTAAGCGATGAAATACATACAGGGGTTGTGTCGGTTCTTGCTCTGATGAAATCAGAGTGTGAACTGACACGATTTTTTATATATTGGTTGTATGGCTACGATCACGGATTTAAAACGGGTCAGGTATCATAAGGACAGGCTCAACCTGTTCATCAATAAAAAATTCTTGTGTACCGTGCCCGATTATGTGGTACAGGAGTATCATCTGAAAAAGGGTGTCGATGTCCCTCCCGATGTGCTCGAGGATATAGTCTATAAATCCGAAAAATTCCGGGCCTCAGAATCAGCCTACCGCCTCCTTACCAACCGTCCCCACAGCCGTCTGGAACTAATCCAGAAACTTAGACAGCGCGGATTCGGAAACGATATAATCGATCCGATTATCGAAAAATGCGAAAAAGAGGGCTACCTGGACGACCGCCATTTTGCAAAGGCCTGGGTGAAATCCCGGCTATCCTCGAAACCGCGCGGCCGGCGGAAGCTGTATGGCGAATTAATGCAAAAAGGAATTGATCGAGAGGTAATCGATGACATCCTCGATCAGGCCTTTGAGGAAACCGATGAGGGGGATCTTGCGTTACAGTTGCTTGAAAAGCATCGGTCCAGATTCATCAATCAGAATTCGGTTGACTTAAAGCTGAAAATTCGCAACTTTTTAAGCTATCGGGGATTCGATTATCAGGCCGGACGAACGGCGGCCGATAAATTTATTGAGCAACTGGAAAAAGAGGATAAAGAAATCGATGAAGAGTTCCAAGATTCGTAAGACATTCATAGACTACTTTAAAAAGCACGACCATAAAGAGGTGGCGTCGTCATCGCTGATACCGCAGGATGATCCCACCCTGCTGTTTGCCAATGCCGGTATGAACCAGTTCAAGCGGCTGTTTATCGGCGAGGAGACTCTCCCCTACACGCGGGCGACATCCTCGCAGAAATGTATCCGCGCCGGCGGTAAGCATAACGACCTTGAAAATGTGGGCGAAACGGCCCGTCATCATACATTTTTCGAGATGCTGGGCAATTTCTCATTTGGTGATTATTTCAAGGAAGAAGCGATTTATTATTGCTGGGATTTGATGACCAGGGTTTATGGTTTCGATCCTAAACGGCTCTGGGCGACTGTATATAAAGATGATGATGAGGCTTTCAAGCTGTGGAAGAAAATTGCGCCCGAACTCGGCGACAGGGTTCTTCGCTTCGATGAGAAGGAGAATTTCTGGGCCATGGGCGACACCGGGCCCTGCGGACCATGCGCCGAGATTCATATCGACCGTGGTGAAAAATTCGATTATGGCGGGCCTCCTTCGACTGTTAATGGCGAGGGTGACCGTTTTATCGAACTCTGGAACCTGGTATTCATGCAGTTTGAACGTGATGAAGCCGGCAATATGAAGCCCCTGCCTAAACCCTCAGTGGATACCGGCGCCGGTTTGGAAAGATTTGCCTGTATACTCCAGAATGGCCAGACCAATTACGAGACCGATCTTTTCCTGCCGATCATTCATCGCATTGAAGAGATGTCCGGCAAGAAATATGAGCTGGGTGGCAAGGGCCTTTCTCATCGCGTAATCGCCGACCATATCCGGGCCTTGACATTTGCATTCTCCGATGGCGCGGTGCCCTCCAATGAGAAACGGGGCTATGTTTTGCGCAGGATTCTCAGGCGTGCCGCCCGTCATGGCCGTCTCCTGGATCTGCAGGAGCCGTTCATGTATAAGCTGGCTTCTGTGGTTGTGGATAATATGGGTGATTCATTTCCGGAACTGAAGAAAAATCTTGAGCACGTGTCCAGTATTATCAAATCCGAGGAGGAACGCTTCGGGGAGACACTGGATATCGGCCTGGAGCTGTTCGAAAAAGTTGTTGAGCAGGTTGAATCAGCCGGAAACAAAGAGATACCCGGAAGTGAAGCATTCAAGCTCTATGATACTTACGGCTTCCCGCTCGATTTGACCGAGGTCATGGCCCGTGAACGGGGACTTTCTGTGGATCAGGTCGGTTTTGAAAAAGAACTGGCCCGTCAGCAGGCCAAAAGCAAAGAAGATTATAAATCTCGTGGTGTGAGATTTGGAGAGAAGATTGTCGAATCCGATCTGAAAACGGAATTCAAGGGGTATGATGACTGCTTTGTCCTGGAGACTAAACTCGAGAATGTCTACGATCTCAAGGATGACAAACGCCTGGCGGCAGTTTTGAAAGAGACGCCCTTCTATGCCGAATCGGGCGGACAGATCGGCGATACGGGCGTGCTTCGTAACGGCGGTTTTGAATTCGAAGTCGAGGATACGCAGAAGCAGGGAAATACGGTTCTGCATATCGGATGCAACAAGTCAGGCGATATAACCAAATTTATCGGCAAACGGATTCAAGCCGAGGTAGCCGGTGAACGCCAGAAACATACGCAGAGAAATCATACCGCCACGCATCTTCTGCACAGAGCATTGCAGGAAGTCCTGGGCAATCATGTCCGTCAGGCCGGATCACTGGTGGCGCCGGACAGGCTCAGATTCGATTTCACGCATTATAAAGCGGTCGAGGATTCTGAACTGGAAATGATCGAGGATAAAGTAAACAAAGTAGTGCTTGAGAATCATCCGGTTAACTGGACAGTGACTGATTTTGACACCGCGAAGAAAAAAGGCGCAATGGCACTCTTTGGCGAGAAATACGGCGAAGAGGTTCGTATGGTTGAGGTCGAGGATTATTCGCGCGAGCTTTGCGGCGGGACCCATGTGCGCTCGACCGGCGAAATCGGGCCATTTGTGATAATATCCGAATCAGCCATTGCGGCCGGGATGCGTCGTATCGAGGCCCTGACCGGCGAAAACGCCATTCGATATCTGAAGCAGAAACGTGAGCAGGCCGAGGCTATTTCAAAGTTTCTGAAAGTGCCCACGGAAAATCTTCTGGAACGTGTTGTCGCATTGACCGAGTCTGAAAAGAACCTCTCCCGCGAGCTTGGTGAGATCAAAAAGAAAGCTGAAAAAGAGAGTGTCAGGGGCAAGGTCGGCGAGGGTGAAGAGATCGATGGTGTGCTTTTGATTGTCGATGCTGTCGCGGGCCGTAATGCCGCCCTGACATATACCGATACAATTAAAAAGTCCAATAAACCGGCCCTGGTGGGGTTGGTAAATAAAAACAGCTATTTTATCGCCGCCTCCCCTACCGCGATCGAGCAGGGGATCGATGCCCAGAAGGCGATCAAAGAAATAAACGACAGATTCTCCGGACGCGGCGGCGGCAAACCCCATTTTGCCCAGGGCGGAAGCAAGGAGCAGGTATCGCGCGAGCAGATGCGTGACTGCCTGGTGAAGTTTATTAAAGAGAAAACAGGAAAAAGCTGATGACAGTATTCGACCGGCTGATCAAAATCAGGAATGAAAAAGGTGCCGGATTTCTGCTTCTGATCGATCCGGATGAAAACAATATGCAGAAACTGCCCGATCTTATCGGTGAAGCGGATCAGGCCGGGGTGGATGCTTTCCTGGTCGGGGCTTCTCTTCTGCTCTCGAAAAATTTTGAGGATTCGATTCAGGCAATCAAAGAAACCTGCGATAAGCCGGTGATAATATTCCCCGGTTCGGCCCAGCAGGTTTCCAAACATGCCGATGCGATCCTCTACCTTACGCTGGTTTCGAGCCGTAATCCGGAGTTCCTGATCGGCGAACAGGTTAAGGGCGCGCCGATTGTAAAGGCGGCCGGGATTGAACCGATTCCCACCGGATATATGCTGATCGAATCGGGACGGGTAACCTCGGTGCAATATGTTTCCAATTCCATGCCGATACCCTCGGACAAGCCAGATATCGCCCGTGTGCATGCCCTCGCGGCCCAGTATATGGGCATGAAGCTGATTTATCTCGAAGCCGGCAGCGGAGCATTGTATTCGGTTCCGGATGAAATGGTGAGCCAGGTGGCCGATTTTGTCGATATACCTGTTATAGTGGGCGGTGGGATTACCACGCCCGAGGATGCCCGCGCCAGGGTAATCGCAGGGGCATCATTCGTGGTCACCGGCAATTTCTTCGAGCGCAAAGGCAACCATACAATGATCAGTGAATTCGCCGATGCTATACATGTAAAGACAGGAAGCGGGATAGAGATTGAGTAAGGATTTTAAAGAACAGATCTATGATGCGCTGGCGGATCGTGAAAAGATGATTCGGGCCGGCAAAAACAGCTATCCGGAGCCTCTTATCAAGATGGCCGAAACCTGCGCCAAAGCTATTTCCCAGGGTCGAAAGATATTGATTTGCGGTAATGGCGGTTCGGCGGCCGACAGCCAGCATTTCGCGGCCGAACTGGTTGTACGCCTGTCATCAAAAGTGGAACGCGCCGCCCTGCCCTGTATTGCCCTGACCACGGACACCTCGATTCTGACAGCCTGCGCCAACGATTATGGCTATGATATGATTTTCTCGCGCCAGGTCGAGGCATTGGGCAAAAAAGGTGATGCTCTGATCGGGCTTTCGACCTCGGGCAATTCCGAAAATGTCCTGCGCGCATTCAAGACCGCCGATTTGAAGAAGATGAAATCGCTGGGCCTTCTGGGTGCGGGTGGCGGCAAATGCAAAGATATCTGCGATCAAGTCATCGTGATTCCCTCCGATTCAACTATGCGCATACAGGAAGAACATATTTTCATCCTGCATACATTAGCCTCTCTTATCGAACAGATTCTGCGCGAAGAAGCGTAGTTAGGTAATCTGCGCATTTATTCAATTTGACATACGTCATTGAACTTTTTATCCTTTCAGCATGAAAATAGTAACAGCTGAACAGATGCAGGATATCGACAGGACCGCTATCGAGGGTCGCGGGATTCCCAGCCTGGAGTTAATGGAAAACGCCGGGCGCGGAATCGCCGAGTACCTGGCTGATGTGGCCGAGGACGGTATCGAAGACAAGAAAGTAGCCGTTTTTTGCGGCAAGGGCAATAACGGCGGCGATGGTTTTGTGGTCGGGCGGTATCTGGCCGAATGGGGCGCAGATGTTTTGTTTTTCCTGTTCGGGAAAAAGGACGATGTCAGCGAGGATTCCGAGGCCAATATCAAAAAGGTCGAGGAGATGGACCTTCCCATTCAGGAGATCACGGAAATCGACCAGGTGGAAATCGATATCGATACCGATTTGATAATCGACGCCTTTTTCGGTACCGGATTTCATGGTGATATCCGGGGTACTATCGCGGAGGCTGTCGATTTCATTAATTCGCTCGACATCCCGGTGGCGGCTGTGGACTGCCCCAGCGGCTTGAATGCCTCAACCGGCGAGTTGTCTGAAAGCTCGATCATTGCCGATTTCACGGCCACATTAGCACTGCCAAAATTTGGGCAGTTGGTCTATCCCGGTAAAGCCAATGTCGGCGTTTTGCGAGTAATCGATATCGGCATTCCCGAGGATGTGGTCGAGGAAAAAGGCATCGAGCTCAACCTGATAGACCATAATTATATTCATGAAAACCTGCCGATTCATCCGCTGGACGGCCATAAGGGAACATTGGGCAAGCTGTTTATAATAGCCGGATCGGAGGGCCTGACCGGTGCGGCCTGCATGACAGCCAATGCCGCCACGCGAAGCGGAATCGGCCTGTGTTACCTCGGTATCCCGTCAAGTCTGAATGATATCTGCGAAGCAAAATTGACTGAGACGATTACCCGTACTCTACCCGAAGTATCGAAGAAAAGGTGCTTTGCCTTGCGCGGGCTGGGTGAGTTCAAGCAGTATTTTGAATGGGCCGATGCGGTGGCATTGGGGCCCGGAATCGGAACTCATCATGAGACCAAAGAGCTATTGAAGCGGCTCATGACCCGTATCGAGCTTCCAACCGTGATCGATGCTGACGGATTGAACTGCTTCCAGGGCGATATCGAGCCATTGGTCAAAGCAAACTTCCCGTGCGTGATTACGCCTCATCCGGGTGAACTGTCTCGTTTGATCGATGAACCGATCAAGGAGATAGCCTCGGATCGTCTCAGGTATGCAAAGCTTGCGGCTGAAAAATTGAATAAGGTCGTTCTTTTAAAAGGCGCGCCGACATATATCGCCAATCCCGAGGGGGATATTTATCTCAATCCGACCGGCAATATCGGCCTGGCCAAGGGCGGTTCGGGCGATGTCCTGACCGGTATGATTGCGGCCTTTCTGACCCAGGGCCTCTCCCCTCTGCAAGCGGCCTGTTGCGGAGCATATCTTCATGGCCTGGCGGCGGATTATGTGCGCGAGGAGATCGGATCGGTGGGCATGATTCCGACCGACCTGATCGAGGTTCTTCCGATCATATATCGCAAATTCAGGGCCTGAAAATAGACTTTGATGGCCGATTTATTCATCGCCAAAGCTCTTCCCTGTTACGCTGATCAAATCATTTTGCCGGACAATTTCTGCTTTTATAAGTCATTGGGAGACATAGGTGAAAATTCCCACAAAAAAAATTGCAATTTATTTTCCCGAAAATTGAAACTTTTGACCGGGTTAATGCATTTAATTAAGTGGAACTTGGAGATAAGAGAGAATAAGAATGAAGGCACTGATAAAAAGAATTTTAGATAGATTAAGAAAAGTTTTTATACCTCCCAATCCGGTTCCTGCGCCGGTCTACAAAAAGCAGGATCAGGCGTATCCCTCCTGATAGATAGCAGTCCATTGCGGGTGTGTGGTCAAGGAGAAGTCTCCCAGACTTCTCCTGTTTTTTTTGCCCAAAACGGAGCTTTGTTAACTTACTCTACCACCATAGATGTGTCCATCACTTAACGCCATTGCATTTTTTTTTGCAGAGGAAGACCATATTGAAACGTACAACAAAATATGTGTATAATCATGTGTCCAAGTATTTGCTTGACATTTGGGGTAATTGCAATAAATTCAAGAATCTATGGCTAAGAAAAAGTACAAAATAAAGCCCAAGGATACGAAAAAGAAGGCTCCCGATCAGAAGCCCCAGCAGACGGATCGCCGGGAACCCTCGACCGATTTTCCCTTCAAGCGCACGAACTATCTTCTTTTCGGGCTGGGAATAGCGGCTATAGTTTTGGGTTTTATAGCGTTATGGCTGGGTGATATCAGTTTCGCGCCGGTTCTTCTGATAGCCGGATATTGTGTGCTGATACCCCTGGCGATTATGCTCAATGGCAGAAAACGCGAGGAAGAGGAACAGCCGGCTGAAAATCCGGGCGATTAGCTCAGTTGGTTCAGAGCGCCTGCCTTACAAGCAGGAAGTCAGAGGTTCGAATCCTCTATCGCCCATTTTTTAGTGCCAAAAACCTGTTGACAAAATTGCGTATTAAGATAAATTAGGATACCTGTCGAGAGCAGGTTACAGATCTTTGAAATAGTTGATATTTACCGCTTTGCGGGGTTGTAGTTCAGTTTGGTTAGAACGCCTGCCTGTCACGCAGGAGGCCGCGAGTTCGAGTCTCGTCAACCCCGCTTTGATTTCTGCGTGTACCATGGCAAGGGTAGACTCTCGATACTTGATAGCAAAATTAAGCAAGCCATGGCAAACCATAAGAGTTATTCATAACCCGAAGTGCCATATGGCCTGACTGTCGCCAATTTCAAGGCTCGCATCCGGACCGAATGTTATCTGCCGCGGCGAATCTACGGCCCCCGTTAAGGAGAAGACAATTTTGTGCACCAAATAGCTCCGCTTCTCATTAACATGAACACTCACTTTGCAATTTGCAAAATCAAAGCTGCTTGAATTGGATGAGACTGATGATTTGATTCCAAATGCATCGGCCAATAATTTGAAATCTGAATGTTCCTTAGTGGTGAGTTCAAATTCAACAGATATGATATCATCAAACAATGTTGAACTTGTCGGGATAACATCGGATTCTGTAGCTCCTGCCGTCAAATAATTATGGCGGCTGAATTGTCTGGTGGAGTCAATTTCCACTCCTATCCTATTCAGATATTCATCCGTGAATTCCATTAACCAAATGGAAAGGAGACAAGAATCTGAGTCCTTGAGACTGGTCCAGTAAAACCAGGATATAGTGTCCTGATTAAAGACCCGTACTCGCAGTCCATCCTCGGCGCGATCACCAGCATGTTCAAATAGCGATTCCTTTAATGATTGGAATTGCCCCAATTGTCGCGTACTTAACCCGATACCTGCCGACTCCTCGCTTGCTCCCTCTAATCCTCCGCTTGTCGGAAATAGCTCTAAATATGCCTGCTGGCCGATTAAGTATGTTCCCGACCAGCTCTCGCTGCCGGCATTAGCTTCACTCTGCTCAAAAGCGGCAAAATGTTCACAAATAAATGGAGTGCGGGCAATTGAATCGATGCTGGATTGCTTCAAATTGAGGAATAAATGATTAATTTCAGGCGTCAAGATTTCTGAAGATATTTTCCCGCTATCGCCATTATTATTAGTAGACAGACCTGACGATGCCGTCATAAGGCACAGCAGAAAAATGGAAATCCTATAATGGGAAATAAACATTTTTGCTCCCTATTGTATGTTGGTTATTTGAATTATCTTGTCCGCGCACAGGTTTGTTTCCTGATAAAAATACATATTTGTAATCATTCCGTACAGCTAAAATGCATGACATTTTAGTCCGTTTGAATCTAACCAGTTGTTTTCCATTTGTGATGTAGAGTACCTCGTGAGACAGTTTTCAGTTTTATTATAACATATTTCTCAAAGCTTCGTAAGGAGTTTTTCCATTAAATGCTCCGTGTGGCCGATCGTAATTATAAAATTTCTCCCAAACGGCTAGTTTTTTGTTTAAATCACTTTGTAAGTATGTGTCAAGAGCTGATAGTATTCTTCTTATCCGAGCGATGGAAAGCTGGCCGATCTTTAAAACCGGCCTATAACGAAGTTTCGCAACATATTGCTCTCCAGCGAGTTCTTTCTACGTATTTATAGAAGAACGAGATCTCGCATTCAAATTTCACAAAAGTTTGGGGAGAGTGCAGTCGGGGCCGCCATTTTATAAGCTGTTGTGAGTCAATGTATTGCATCCTGCAAATCCTTGCAAACCACACTCTCCTAGTACTTTCCGCCATTTCGATTATTGAATCTAAATCCCCAAGATTGTAATCTCAGTTTTTGACTTGACAATATTACCCAATCTGGGTACATTCATACCTTAAATGGGTACGAAGACTAAGGACATATCGGCGGCGCTGTTTCCGGGGACAAAGCGCAAGATACTCGCGCTGTTCTTTCTCAATCCGGACGAGGAGTATTACTTTTCTGAGGTCGTTCGACTGACCGGTACACGTCAGGGTGTGATTCAGCGCGAACTAAAAAGCCTCACCGAAGCAGAGATCCTGACCTCGGAGAAACGAGGTCGTCAGAAATTCTATGCCGTTAATCGAGAGCATCCCATCTTCCCAGACCTGCGAAATATCATCTTCAAGACATATGGTGTGATAGGCAAGATTCGGGAGGCACTGGAACCGCTGGGTGAGCAGATCAGGATTGCATTTGTGTACGGCTCATTTGCCAGAGGCGAAGAGGTTTCAAGCAGCGATCTTGACCTGTTTGTGATCGGTGAGATCGGGCTTGATGATTTGGTCAGCGTCCTCTCTATTGTCGAACAAGCAATGGGGCGTGAGATCAATCCCACACTCTTTTCGGCGACAGAGTTCAGGAAGAAGTGGTCACAGAAAAATCATTTCCTGAAATCAGTAGCAAAGTCAGAAAAGGAATATGTAATCGGGTCTGAAGATGAGTTTAGTAGACTGGCTGAATAACCGTTGGGTACATAGCCATGAAACGAGCGCTGAAGAAATCCAGGCGCTGTTACATAGCGCCGAGGAAGACATCCGCAGTGCGCAGATTGAAGGTATTGCCGCCGGATGGAGACTCAACATGGGCTACACGGCGGCGTTGCGGTATGCCCCGGGCCGCTCTGTATGTTTGCGGCTATCGCCCGGCACATGAGCGCGAGCACGAACGAACTATCGATTCGCTTGCTTACACGGTGCCCTCGATTGAAGCTGACTTGATCAAGCTTCTGCACAAAATCAGGAAAATGCGTCATGTGGCCACCTATGATTCAGTCGACATGATCTCGGATGCAGAGACTGATGCGGCGATGAAGGTGGCTACGAAATTAGGACAGCATGTGATGGCTTGGCTGAGAGAAAGCTATCCGGAATTGCTTCCGTGAAGCTGTTGGCCTCGGTCATGAAAGATGAATTTGGGTGAGATTGATGAGTGATGGTATTCCTGATGACTCTCTGAAGTTAAGTGAAGCCAGAGATGAGGTATTTAGGGCATTCGGGCGCGTTGCTTATGCCGCCCAGATTTTTGAATCCGATTTGATTACCCTGCTCATAATGTTGGAGCTATTCACGCATGTTGAAGATGCGGTGAAAAAGGATCCGGAGTCGTTTCTGAATAAAAAAGCTGTGGGAAAGTGGTGGCAGGCTAACAGCAAGAGCATAGAGGAAGAACTCGACAGGTTTACACTTGGGCAGCTTCTGAAAGGGAAACTTGGACAAGCCCAGAATAATCTTGAGAGGTTGACTAACGAAAGTCGAAGAGTCGTCTCGGATGAGCAAATAGCGTCAATTACTAAGCAATTGGATGCTTTGCCGACAACAGAGTGGGACACGGCACTTGAACATCGTAATTATCTTTTTCATCGTTTTTGGTATCACGCCGATGATAAGCTCGCCGACATCGAGGATTGTCAAAAACTGCAGATCAGCCTTGAACAGTGCCAAGAGGAATTTGAAAGACATGTAGAAAGGGTCAGAGAAGCATTGCAGACGATAAAGAAAATCTTGGGATATCAGTGAATCTGAGTGTTATGCTATGAGCTTGATATTCCACATAACACAGAAACTCGCCAGGAAGATTAAAGTCGTTCCAGCCGCGGCCTTGCCGCCGCACGAAAATTCGCTGCTCGATTGGACGGCCAACCTGTTCATGGTCTCGCGGTGGCAGTGCATCATTCTTACTAACTCAGCGAGCTTGTATTCCGTTGTTTTCCCCGGTAAGGGTGTTCCTAACGGGCGCACGTTTGTCGAGCAGAGTATGAAAGCGCTGCGCGATAACATGGCGCTCGACGGTATCATGGATATTTTTGACACTAAGATTGCCTCGGCCTTGGATTCCGTCAGCTTCTGCAAGACCAGTGATCGTCGGGTGCTGGGTTCGATGAATGAGCTTGTCTTTCAGGCGAAGATGGATTTTCTGCATATGGGACGCCCACTGGAAATAGTGAACCACGATCTCCATAGGACGCTATTGTCCCCGCTTAAGGGGCAATATCCGATTGAGGCGCTGGTTGCGCTCGCCAATCAGCAAGGGAAATAGCCCCACTGACTCTACTTGATTATCTTCCAACGGGTTCCGCTTTCCGATGAATAGGCGGCTTTCACCGAAAATTCGAATTCTACAAAAGTTTGGGGAGAGTGATATTGGGGCCGCCATTTTTTAAATCATTATCCAGCAACAAATTACAACCCCATAAAAATCCAATATCACTCTCAGAAAAAGTTCTTGACATTTTGAATTAGTTGGTTATTTTGCCAAATAATTAAGAATAGAAAGCGTATAAGAATAAGTATGAATAGCGAAACCAAACAGAAATACGAGGCCCGGGCTAGGGTGATCAAAGCCATGGCTCATTCCTCGCGACTGTTTATTGTAGATGAACTGTCCCGTGGCGAACGGTGTGTCTGTGAACTGCGGGATATGATCGGCGCTGACATATCCACGGTCTCCAAACATCTTTCAATACTCAAGGATGCAGGTATAGTGGAAGATGATAAACGCGGTCAACAAGTGTTTTATCGTTTGCGAGTACCTTGTATTCTTAACTTTTTTGGATGTGTGGAAGACGTTCTTACAGCAAATTACAAGCGCCTGAAGAATCTTGAAACAAAGTAAATTTTTTTATGAACGTATTTGGCTGAACAGCCAAATATGATGGCTAATACAACTTCTGGAGATACAGCGAATGGAATGGAAAAAAGAATATAAGCCATTAATCTTAATAATCGCCATTTTTCTAATTTTCTTTTATGTGCCGATTGACAATCCGAGACTGAGAAGTGGAATATTTGAAGCTCTTGCCTTGACCAAATGGTACGCACAGGAACATGTAATTCTCTGTCTTGTGCCAGCCTTTTTCATCGCCGGAGCAATTGCGGTCTTTATCAGTCAAGCCTCGGTGATGAAATATCTCGGGGCGAAGGCGAACAAGGTCCTTTCATATGGCGTGGCCTCGGTATCGGGGACAATACTCGCCGTTTGTTCATGCACCGTTCTTCCGCTTTTTGCTGGAATCTATCGGATGGGTGCGGGCCTCGGTCCAGCCACGGCTTTCCTTTATTCAGGCCCCGCGATCAATGTATTGGCGATTGTACTCACTGCAAATGTTCTGGGAATTGAATTGGGCATTGCCCGGGCTGTCGGCGCGATTGTTTTCAGCGTCATTATTGGATTGTTGATGCATCTGATTTATCACAAAGAGGAAACAGAGAAAGCGAATGCCCAGATGGCGATGCCGGAACCTGAGGTCTCCAGACCCTTGTGGCAAAATGCCGTGTATTTTGCTGCCATGGTAGCCATCCTGGTTTTTGCTAACTGGGGCAAGCCTGATGAGACGACAAGTTTCTGGTTTCAGGTTTGGTCTTACAAATGGATAATAACCGGGATAGCATCAATCGGTCTGGGATTGATGCTGGTATTGTGGTTTAAGCTGTCAAAGGTGAAGATAATACTAACGGGTATTGCCACGGCTGCCGTTGCGTTTCTTTTCCCCCACGAACCGCTTCTGGCATTCTCAGCCGGGGTCATCGGACTTTCGCTCATAATAAGCAGGCGCGATGACGAATCCGGCGAATGGTTCTCGCAGACGTGGGGATTTGCCAAGCAAATCCTCCCGCTTCTATTCGCCGGAGTGCTTGTGGCGGGTCTATTGCTTGGTCGTCCGGGCCAGGAAGGGCTGATACCATCGCATTGGATCAGCGGTTCTGTGGGGGGCAACTCGCTGGGGTCGAATCTTTTTGCATCGGTTGTCGGGGCCTTTATGTACTTCGCAACGCTGACCGAAGTGCCGATTCTGCAGGGCCTGATAGGTAACGGTATGGGAAAGGGCCCGGCACTGGCCCTTCTTCTGGCAGGCCCAGCGTTGTCGTTACCTAATATGTTAGTAATCAGATCAGTCATGGGGACAAAGAAGACAATCGTTTTTGTGACACTGGTGGTTATAATGGCGACGATCAGCGGGATGATTTATGGAGCATTTTAAGAATGAGTAAACACACTTCATATGCAATTCTACTGATGATAACTTTGGCCTCTGTCATGGACGGCTGTGCTGTAATCCAGCCAACCAACCCGTACAAACAGTTAAACCCGCCCAAAAGCCTTGAGCGGCGGGCAGCGGTTTCCGCAAAGGATTCTGTACTTACTATGGATTCACTTTCGCTGTCCAGAGCGATTGAAATCGCGTTGGATAACAATCCTGGTATCACTGCTGCCGCGTGGGAAGTTGAGCGAGCCGCGGCGCAACAAAATATGGCCGTTGGAGAGCTCCTGCCGCGTCTGTACGGGACCGGTGGATACATGCATACGCTTGACCCGCAGCGTTTAGTTGCGGCTCGCAACTCGCAGGATCCAGCAGTGTTCAGCCGGGACATTGCCACCACGGATGTTGTATTACAGATGCCGCTGTTCAGCGGCGGTCGCCTAATTAGTAACCTTCGAGCTTCTTCTTTGCTGGAAGAGTCGGCCAAACACCGTTTCGATCGAAGCAAAGAAGAATTGATATATAATGTTACCAGTGTTTTTTATTCTATCCTGGCTCAGCGGCGGGTCGTAGAGTCAGTTGAATTTTCGCAGCAAACCCTCAAGCAACATCTAAGAAGGGTTGATGCTTTGGTCGAGGCCCAAAAAGCCGCCCTGGTAGATCGTCTCCGCACAGAGGTGCGTCTGGCTGATGTCAACCAGCGTTTGGTTCAAGAGACCAATGCTCTGAATATCCAGCGGCGCATTCTGGCGAATTTGCTGGGGCTTGATGGGCACACTAATGTTCCGGTTATTGAAGGAACACTGGAAAGCACCATTCCGACTTCGGAGCTTGACACGGATTCGATATTGGCTTTCGCACGAACCCATCGTGATGATTACATTGCCGCAAAAGCTGTATTAGAGGCACAGGGCAAATTTGTAGATGCTGCCAGAGCCGCTTATTGGCCGACATTTGCTGTTCAGGGTTCGTATGGCTATCGATGGGCTGTAGATGATCAAAATCGCTTGCCTGATGTTTCCATTTCAGAAGACATCGGGCGAATAGGAATAGTTTTTGACCTTCCCTTTTTTGAAGGGGGACGGATTCGAGCAAAGGTCCAGGTGGAGCGGGCTCGGATGGCCGAAGAGCAGGCGCGAATCAGGCAAATTGAGCAACAGATACAGCTTGAGGTAGAGACCGCTGTCTTGAATCGACAAGCGGCTTCGCAAAGACTTGCGACTACTCGAACGGCGGTCGAACAGGCTACCGAGAGCCTGCGAATCGAACGCGAAAAATATGAACTTGGCAGAGGTGCGATTGTCGATGTACTGGATGCCCAATCCGAGCTTCTGGTTGCACAAACAAATCATTACCGTGCCCTGGCTGACCTGAATATCGCCCAGGCTCAGCTAAGGCTGGCGACAGGAACAGATATATGAAAAACAGGAAGATAATCTTAATCGCTGCAATAGCATTAATAATAATTATCGTGATTATCGTACGCTCAATATCTTCGAGCGGGACGGCATCGGAAATAAACGCAGTAAAGAAGAAACCGGTGCAAGTAAGAGGTTCGGCAGCTACGATCGAGTCCATATCGGAAATCGTTGAACTTACGGGTTCGGTGGTGCCGCAACGAATCGCCCGGCTGGCATCGCCTGCCGAGGGTCCCGTCATGAATCTGCGCGTCCGAGAAGGAGACCGCGTAAAGATGGGCGATGTACTCCTTTCGATCGGACGCCGAGAGGGCATCGAGGCACAAATTACATCGTATCAGGAGACGGTCAAGAAAGAAGAAGAGAATCTCAACCGAACCAAGCAACTGGTTGAGAGTCAGGCATTACCCGGGGAAGAACTGGATCGCGCCCGAGCGGCGTATGAAAACGCCAAAGCCCAATTGGTGAGGGCCATGGAGGCGGTACAGGATTATTCGGTTCTCGCCCCGTGGGACGGTATCGTCTCGAAAGTCAACGTCCGTGACGGTGACTATGTGGTGCCACGAGCTCCTTTAGTTGAAGTCTATGATCCGGCAAATCTTGTCGTGCAGGCCGCGGTCCCGGAGAGATACTCAGCGCAACTGGAAAATGGTATGCAGTTGCTGATGAAGCTCGATGCCTTTCCGGATTCAGGGTTCCGGGCGCACATCAGCAGGATTTATCCATTTCTTGAAGAACGGATGCGAACACGCACAATTGAAGCAGAGATTGACGCCGATATCTCGATACTTCCGGGTATGTTTGCTCGTTTACAGCTGCCACTCAACACTATTGACAGCGCCACCGTTGTACCAAACCAAGCGGTTCTTGTAACGCCTGCCGGCGACCGGATTCTGTTCGTGATTAACTCAGGCACTGTCGAACGCAGGAAAGTCGAATTGGGAATCGAGCAGGAGAATCGCGTACAAATTGCGTCCGGTGTAACGGCCGGAGAAATGGTCGTGGTTGCCGGCAACGAGAAGCTAAAGCCGGGTGCGGAGGTCCGTATCATTCAAGCCGGCTCAAATTCGAAAGGCTCGGGAGGTACTCAGCAATGAAAATCACCCAATATGCAGTTCGCCGTAAACTGGCCACCGGCGCTATTGCAGTAGCCCTGCTGGTTATCGGGCTCTATTCCTTATCGCGATTGCCGGTCGATTTTCTGCCCGATATCACTTATCCGATGATCAAGGTGCATATCTGGTGGCGCGGAGCAACTCCAGAGGAGATTGACAAGAATATTGCTGATCCGGTAGAGAGGCAGATGGCCACTGTCGATGATTTGGATTATCTCGAGTCTTCTTCAATTGAGGGCATGTACACTCTTCTGGCCAACTTCAAGTATGGCGTCGATGTGGACGTTGCGTACCAGGATGCACTTGCCGCTATGGCACGGGTTGCTCGTGTGCTGCCGAAGGACATGGACCCACCGGTCATTATCAAGGCGGATCCATCACAACTTCCTATCGTGCAGTTGACTGTTACCAGTGACCAATGGGACCTGATCAGAACCAGAACATGGACAGACGAGTGGTTACAGGATCAACTTTTGGCGGTCCCGGGAGTTGCAGGGACAGAGATTGTCGGCGGGCTGAAACGCGAAATTCGAATACGTCTTGATGAAGAGGCCCTCGAAAAGCACGGCTTGACGCTGGCCGGTATAACCAAGCGGCTGCAGGAGGAGAATGTCGAGCAGTTTGGCGGTCGGGTAACCTCGGGAAACAGAGAATTCATCGCCCGCACAGTGGGGGAGTTTCGTAACCTTGAAGAGATTCGATCTGTCGTGATAGCTCGTCAGGGTGCAGCCAAGGTCCTGTTGCAGGATATAGCGGAGGTAGTCGACGGCAGCGAAGAAGTCCGTGTCATCACCCGGTTGGACGGGCACCCGGCTGTGAAACTGAGTGTTCTGAAACAGGCCGATGCCAACACGGTTGATGTGGCCCGGGCAGTCAGTGAGAGAATCGAAGAGCTCGAACCGGCCCTGCCGGCCGGAATCACTATGGGAATGGTGGAAAACCAGGCCAATTACGTTATGGCCGCTATCAACGGTGTCAGGAATGCCGCGGTCGAGGCCGCCATTTTCGTCATTCTGATCGTCTGGCTGTTTGTTGGTTCCTGGCGACAGGTTCTCGTCCTGGTTATTGCCATACCGCTGACGCTGGTTTTGAATTTCGGCCTTATGAAGCTGGCCGGCTTCTCACTGAACATTTTCTCTCTCGGTGGTTTGGTTATCGCCATCGGCGTCCTGCTCAGCAACTCGATCGTTGTGATTGAGAATATAACTCGATGGCGTCAAGAAAACGTGGTAAGAGACATGTCTGATGACAACATCAGACCAATGAACCGTTTGGCAGAAGGTGCCACTGCTGAAGTCGGTGTAGCAGTGCTGGCGGCAACGCTGTCATTTCTGGCGCTGTTCGTTTCCTTCCTGCTGGTACCGGGCTTGGTCAGCCTGCTGTTCCGCGAGTTGATACTGGTTGTCGCGGGCATTGTAGTTATCAGTCTGATCGTAGCACTTTCAATCACCCCTATGCTGATGTCAATTGTTTTCAAGCAGGCCGGCTCTCAGAGTAAGCTCTCCCGTTTCGACCAGTTCTTCAACCGAGTGACTGATGCCTATATTGGCACGCTGGAAAAGGTCATCAAGCGGCGTCGTGTTACTGTCTTGGTCTTCGTGGGAATTTTCCTGGCGGCGGTGTTTATTGCGGGACATTTGGGTAGTGAGTTTCTGCCACGGATGGATGATGGGCGGATCATGGTAAAGATAAAACTGCCCACCGGAACATCAGTTGCAGAAACCAACCGCGTGCTTGAAGCGATCGAAGAACGAATAGGTCAGGATGATGATATCGAAAGCATGTTCGCGCTTGCCGGCGGAAAAGTGTGGGGTCTGTATACGTATGAGATTGCCAATGAGGGCGAACTGAATATCCAGCTCGTTCCGCGCGCCGACCGTTCGACCAGTACGGATGAATACATCAGGAAACTGCGGCCAATCATCGCCAAGGTGCCGGTCCCCGGCGGTAAGGCCATGGTCATGCAGATGAAAGTGAAAGGGATTCGCAAACTCGGCGATGCGGATATCGAAGTCAAGATCAAGGGACAGGATATGGCCACCCTTGACAATCTTGCCCGCCGGACCGCTTCGGCCATGAGCGAACTGGCCCACTTCACGAATGTTTATGTATCGATGGACATGACCAAGCCCGAGTATCAAGTCAAGATAGACCGGACGCGGGCCGCTGAATTGGGAGTGTCAATAGCAGATATCTCGGATGCATTGAAGTCGCTGATCACCGGCACGGTGGCGACACGGTATCGGGATGGTGACGAATACTACAATGTCCGTCTGCTTGTGCCAGAAGTGAGGATGACCAGCCGTCAGGACGTGCAGAACCTTCCGCTCAATTGTGCTCAAGGCGGATATCTTCGCATTAAGGATGTCGCCGAGGTCACTCAAGCCGTGGGGCCGGTGGAAATCGTGCGGGAAGACCAGATCAAACAGGTCATCGTGCGCGGCGATGCCGCTGGTGTTAGCGTTGGCCAGGCTCTCACCGAACTACAGGACGCCATGGCCTCGATTGATCGGCCGTTAGGCTACGAGTTCGAATATGGCGGGCAAGCGGAAATGATGAGTGATATGAAGGGTAATGTTTTCGCGGTCTTGGCCTTTGCCATATTCTTCGCTTTTATCGTATTGGCCGTTCAGTTCAACAGCCTTCGCCTTCCGGCTCTCATCCTGGGAAGCATGCCTTTCTGTATGGTGGGGTTGGTTTTCATCATGTATCTGACAGGACTGCCTTTGGGTGCGACGGTTATTATTGGTGTGCTGGTGATTATCGCCGCCACAGTCAATGACGGCGTGCTACTTCTCCAGTTCGCCCGCGATATCCAGTCTACCCAAAATATTCCCGCCGACCGGGCGATTGTCCAGGCGGCGCGAATTCGCTTGCGGCCGCTTGTTATGACCACCGTCTGCACCCTGATCGGTTTCTTGCCCCTGGCCCTGTCTCTCGAGGGGGGTGGCGAAATGCTTCAGCCGATGGCGGCCGCAGCCATAGGTGGCTTGTTAATGGAGATACTGGTAGTGCTCTTTCTCATGCCGAGCCTGTATGTGCTTTTCAACCGCAGTCGGACCGGCGAAAGTGAAATTTAAGAAGCCTGATTTCGATGAATATAAAGGAGGTAATGCAGTAATGAATATGATTCGTGGAGCGACACCAGTCAATTGGCAAGCCTATATGATAATTAGTCTGCTCGCTTTGATTGGAATAACAATCGCTGCGAGCGTTACTAAACTGTGGGTGCTGACGGCAATTCCGGTCGGCTTTCTGTTCGGTTTCTTTCTGCAGAAGGGCGACCTGTGCGGCTCATCGGCCTTCAGTGAAACCATCATGATGCGTGACCCGCGCAAGATGATCGGGCTGTGGATACTGATTGTTGTTGCCATGCTCGGATTCGCCGGGCTTGATCTGTTAGGCTGGGTTAAACTCAATCCGAAGCCACTAATATATCTAAACTACATCATCGGTGGGGTGATATTCGGTGTCGGCATGGTATTCGCTGGCGGCTGTATCAGTGGCTGTCTGTATAAGGGAGCCACCGGTAATCTCAATTCGATAATAGCGATTCTGGGTATCCCGGTCGGAATTATGCTCGTGGAGTACGGCCCGCTGAACAGCTTCCATCTGTGGATGAAGAAGCATGTAATCAGCACTTCCGCAGGTGAGAAAGTGAGTCTGTCTGCTGTTACCGGTCTGCCGTTTTGGGTTTTGGCTCTGTTTTTTACGATCCTGACACTGGTATTAGTGGCAGTGTTCAGGAATCGTCGACAGTCGCAAAAGCACCACTCTCGGGCAGATGGTAAGCCGCTACTTGAACGGATTATGACAAGACCGTGGAAACCCTGGGTAGCAGGAGTGGCCATCGGGCTTCTAATGATCCCGGCATATCTCTCATCGGCCGCCAGCGGTCGCAATTACCCGCTTGGTGTTACTCATGGTGTGATGCAGGCTGAGTTGCTTCTGGTGGACAACGATTTCAATCATGTCTACGCTAATCAGCCCGCTAAGTCAAATAAGCCAGCCACACCGGAGGCTTCAACAACACCTTCAAATCCAGCTGGAAAAAAGATCGTCTGGTGGTTAGTAGCGGGGGTATTAAGCCTGATGCTTGGTTCCTGGGTGTCGGCCAGAATGTCCGGACGTGCTAAACTGTTCCCAAAACCGCCCGATGAGATTTTGATAGCTCTATTGGGAGGACTGATGATTGGCACCGGAGCGGCCATTGCCGGAGGATGCGTTGTCGGCAATATCATGTCCGGTTGGGCACTCATGAGCGTGGGGACATTCCTGTTCGGGATTGTCACGGTTTTGAGCAATTGGGCAACAACATATGTTTACATGATGGGCGGACAAAACTCTAAATAACTTGATATAATGAGATCGAAATGATAAAGATAAGAATTGTGGGTTGCGGATGTGATATGTGCGAAAGGTTAGAGAAAAATATAAAATCCGCTGCTGAACGAGCAGGCGTAAAGTATGAATTCATTAAGGTCTGCGAATATGAAACTAAGATGACACCAATTTTGTTTGTTAATAACAAAATGCTCAGTTCTGGCAAAGTTTTGTCTGTTGGTGAGTTAATGGATAAGTTGGAAGCCCTGGCTCAACAAAGAAATAATTGATAATTAAAACAATACGTTTTAAGGAGGAAGCTATGCCTTGGTTTGCCGGTGTCAAAAGAAATGAGATTAATTGGCACCCAACGATTGACATTAAGAAATGCGTTAAATGTGGCATGAGCATGAATTGCAGCAAAAATGTCTATACCTGGGATTTCGATGGAAAGGCAGAGGCTCAAAATCCGTTGGCTTGTGTTGTCGGCTGCACGACTTGTGCGAACCTATGCCTTGGTAGAGCCATAAGGTTTCCGCCAATAAGGGAACTTTGAAGCTTCTATAGAATAAAGAAAATCTGGACTGCGATAAGGCCAACAACTTGCAAAAGAGGGCAAGATTTCCTCAAAGCATCACAAATTGAAAGCGGCATTGCCTGAAAACTGATAGAAAGGTGGATATATGAAGAAAATAGAAATTCTCGGCACGGGTTGTCCCAAATGCAAGAAACTGGAAGAGATGACACGTACAGCAGCCGGTGAAATCGGACTGGAATGTCAGATCGACAAGGTCGAAGACATTTCAAAAATCACGGCCTATGGCGTTATGATGACGCCGGCCCTGGTAGTGGATGGCAAGGTGAAAATCACCGGCAAAGTTCCTTCTGCTGATGAGCTAAAGAAACTTATTTCGTAACCGGTGAAATCAAATGCAGGAGGTCAATCATGAAACTCAGAAGCAATGGGTGTTGCGGCAGCGAACAGAAAATCTCATACCTGCCGGAGAATGAGAAAAAAGCGGCCTGTTGTGGGGATGCCCCCCGTTTGGTATTTGCCTGCTCCGGCGCATCCGATGTCGGCGCGGTGGCGGATCAGGCCGCGCGGCGGGTTTCGCGCATAAAACTGGCTTCGATGGGCTGTCTGGCAGCGGTTGCCAACAAGCTTGACTTCTCCACGGACCCGGTTAAGGCAGCCGAGCGTATCATAGTTATTGACGGCTGTTCGGAAAACTGCGCTAAGCTTACTATGGAGAAAGCGGGAGTGTCAGCTTTTGATCATGTTTTGGTTTCAGAGCTTGGCATGGAAAAAGGCCATACCAAGGTAAACCAGGAGCATATTACAAAGGTCTATAAGCGGTCAGAGGAGATATTGAAAGGAGGATGCCAAAGGAGGAATGAATTATGAATAGACAATTTTTTATGCTATTACTCTTTTCAATTGCAGTAATACTTTTCGCGGCTTTAACTACAGCGAATTCCGGGGATCAGAAGCAAGCAGTTGAACAACCCGGCAGTTCAATGCCGAGTGTCTCAGGTAAAGCTGAAAAAGCAGAGGGCGATGGAACATCGCCTGAGGTCATTGCATATTATTTTCACACCACTCGCAGGTGTATCTCATGCAGGAAGATTGAAGAGTATTCGAGAGAAGCTATTGAAAGCGGTTTTGCCGAGGAGTTGAAAAAAGGTACGCTTGAATTTCTTTCAATTAATATCGACGAACCTGAAAACAAACATTTTATCAAAGATTACCGTTTGTATACTAAATCCCTCATCATTAGTGATATGGAAAACGGAAAACAGAAAGAATGGAAAAACCTCACCGAGATTTGGAAACTGCTGCGCACTAAGGACAGGTTTTTCAAATACGTGCAGAATGAGATAAGTAGTTACCTAAAGGAGAACTGATGGAGACCTATTTCATTGCTATTGGATCTGCGTTATGGCTTGGTATTTTGACATCAATAAGTCCCTGTCCCCTGGCAACTAACATCGCGGCCATATCATATATCGGCAAACGCGTGAGCAGTCCCAGGATGGTGCTTTTCTCCGGCCTATTATATATGCTTGGAAGAATGGTCGCCTATCTTGGTTTGGGTATCCTAATTGTTGCCAGCGTTCTCTCAATTCCGGAATTATCTCTTTACCTGCAAAAGTACATGAATAGGTTCCTTGGCCCGATATTAATCATCGTGGGGTTGTTCTTATTGGAATTATTAAACCTCAATTTCAAAACCGGCGGCCTCAGCGAAAAAATGCAGGCAAAGGTAGCCTCTTATGGTGTTTGGGGGGCGGGACTACTGGGCCTTATTTTCGCACTTTCCTTCTGCCCTGTTTCAGCGGCCCTATTCTTCGGCAGTCTGATACCCTTGTCTGTTAAGCATAACTCCAGTTACCTGCTTCCATCAATTTACGGCATCGGAACCGCCCTGCCAGTTATGGTCTTCGCTTTTCTGATCATGATCAGCATGGGACTGGTTGGCAAAGTCTTCAATAAACTCCAGCGGATCGAGCGGTGGGCCAGGAAAATAACAGGAGTGATCTTTATACTCGTTGGAATTTACTACATTCTTATATATATATTTGAACTCCCACTATTATAAATATGGGATACTAACAGCAATAATACTGCATTCGGGAGAAATTATTTATGGCCAAGAAACTAATAACTATTGTCCTGCTGACATTTTCACTTTTTAGTCTTGGATTTTTAATCGCCAAGGAAGTCTCTCACAATGGGAATAATAATGCCGTATCAGATAATACTAATGATTTAAAAAGTGATGAAAAGCGCGCTGATAGGGTTGTTACTGTTTACTACTTCCATGCTACAAAGCGATGTCCCACATGTCTGGAAATCGAAGGGCATGCAAAAGAGGCAATCGAGGATTATTACTTAAATGAATTGGAAAATGGTCTGCTTAGATGGGAAATAGTGAACTTTGAAGACTGGGGTAATAAGCATTTTGTAACGGATTATGACCTTATGTACTCATCATTAATTCTGACAGAGCGCTTGAACGGAACAGAGACAAAATGGAAAAATCTGGATAGCATCTGGGATTATGCTTGGGAACCAGAGGTATTCATACCTTATGTCCAGAAAGAGATCGATGATTTCCTGTATACTCAGGACAGCTTAATTTCTGAATCAGGCAACTGAACAGCTCCAAAAGCTAAAGGCCGGTTTGTTCAAGCTAAAATGAAAATAGCTCCTTAATTTTTTACCTGCAAGGTGGAAAAAAGGCATAAAAGCTTTGACTAATACCAACAGTAATAAAACTGGGATTTCAGCAGAAGCTAAAAATGTATTAGCACGATATCTCAAATTGCGCTCATTTCGCAAAGGACAGCTTCTCTGGAGCGAGGGGGATATGGACGGCTTGCTGGTTTTTTTGAAATCCGGTCGAGTTAAAATATACCGTTTGCTGCCGACTGGAAAGGCAATAACCCTCTATATCTTTGGCAAAGGTTCCGTGTTCGGATTTATGCCGTTTTTCGACGACGCTCCTTACCCTGCATACGCCCAGGCATTGGATGACTGCGATGCGGATGTCATTTCGCGCTTGGGACTTCGCCAGGCAGTGCATCAAGATCCGGAAGTGGCCATCGTCCTCATGAAACACCTGGCTCGGCGTCTTCGCGATGCTTTTGACACGGTTGAGAGACTACAGAGCAAAGGGACCGATCCAAAAGTGGCGGCGGCTCTGATGGGGCTGGCGGAAGATTCTCCTAATCGCGCCCGCGGGCCAGTCTTCGTCACGTTGCCGATTGCCTCCTACGAATATGCTCAGTCATTGGGTCTGACGCCGGAGTCATTCTCCCGTTCCATTACGCACCTTGTCGAAAAGAAGATACTCAAGCGACTACAAAGAAATCGGTTTCAGATACTGGATTCAAATGCTCTTGAGAATATCGCCGATACTGCAGCATGGTGAAGCCATCAAATCGGCAGGGCGCATGAATTGGTAGATGATACTCTGCCTGCCAACCCTCCCTCCTTTTCTAATCTGACCCGAAAATTTATTAATTCACAAGCGCTTGTCTCAGAAGTGCCTCTTATTGACGGCGATCAATGAGTTCCTATACTCATCTGCCTATATAGAATCATGAAAGACGTAATTGAAACAGGAACAACTCTCTTGAAAGGAGAAATAGTCATGGTAGAACCAAAAGAATTCCTCGAAGCAGGACAAGTTTTCCACGGCCATAAGTGTCCGGCTATGCCAATGGGCCTTAGAGTCGGTGCGGCGGCAATGAATAAACTGGGTGTGGAGCGTGCAAAGGACGGCCAGTTGCTGGCTTTAGTCGAGCTTGGAGATGGGCACTGCGCTACTTGCTTTGCCGATGGGATCCAGATGATTACCGGCTGTACGTTTGGCAAAGGGAACATCAAGAAGCTCAACTACGGTAAATGGGGCGTCACCCTCGTTGACACTACAACCGGGCGCGCCGTTCGGGTCACGCCAAAGGCGGAAGCAATGCTTGCAAACAAGAAGACCGAATTCTTCACGGAGTACAGGATGAAGCACATTCCTGCCTCTAAGGTTCCCGCGGAAGTAGTCGAACCGCTGGTGGAAAAAGTGATGGGGACACCTGACGAGATGCTTCTGAATATCGGGGAAGTATTCGATTACGAGGTGCCGCCAAAAGTAGAGTCCTTTTCCGGGTTTGTCTGCGACATGTGTGGCGAGATGGTAGTCGAGGGTTATGGTAGACCGCTTGATGACAACAAGAAAGTCTGTCAACCCTGCTACGAGAAGGCGCAGAGAGAGCATTAATGCTCTCTCCGCCAATCTATGCACTAACTCAAAAAGGAGGACGTAATGGGCATAGAAATACTCGCCGGAATAATCACGCTGATCTTTACGGCTCTTCTCACTATCGCGGGAGTGGGCGCGGCCTTCATCCTTATTCCGGTATTCATCGCTATGGGAATCGATATACACACTTCCATGGCGACAGCGCTGTTACTGAACAGTATCTCGATGCTGTTTGCTTCATACCGATTTATTAAGAAAAAGCTGATTCTCTGGAAAGTAGCCATTCCGATTCTCATTATTGCGACCATTCTGTCCCCTCTGGGCGCCTATGTAAGCCAAGGGCTTGATCGCACACTCCTGCTATGGCTATTTGCAGGGTTTCTGCTCTTCGCCGCCGGTATGATGCTGTTCTACCAATCAAAACAACGTGAGGAAGCCAGCTCTCAGTGGAAACAAATCACATTAGGGCTTAGTGTCGGGGCGTTTGCCGGCTTTCTGGGTGGTCTCCTGGGTGTCGGCGGCGGCAACTTTATCGTGCCCGTTTTAGTATGGCTTGGTTTCAATCCGAAGTATGCTTCGGCTACGACTTCATTTATCGTCATTTTTTCTTCATTCTCAGGCTTCCTGGGGCACGCTTCGGTGGGTAATATAGATACTGCCCTCCTGGCCTTTACTGCGATTGGCTCGGCCGGTGGCGCCGTGATAGGATCCTGGCTGATGACGGACAAACTCAAAAGAACGCAGGTGAAGGCCATTATCGGCATCGTCCTGCTCGGAATCGCCGCCAAAATGGTCTGGAGCCTGGTGGCTTAGTGGACAAAGTATGAAAACTGATTGGAACAATAACCGGATTGGTCGGCAAGAATCGAGAAGGTGCAAACAATCCAGACACACTTTTGTCGGCCTGATGATATTCGTGACAACGATGATGATAATGCTGTCGACTGCTACCCAAGGAAACGCCGAAGTCCGGAGCTATTTGCAGGTCAGTACAAGCCTTCTGGCCAAACAAGATCACAAGTCGGATTTCAAGCTGAGTATTTTCGTAAGGGAGGAAAATCGGTATCGCGAGTCTGGATTGGTTCTAAACAAGCTGTTTATAGGCGTTAGACCGACCATGTTTCCCTGGTTGTCATCCCAGTTCTATTATGCCAACAAAAATTTGAATTACACTCGCCATCAGAACAAACATATGGTGGTGGGAGATATCATCCTGTCGACCCGGCTGGGACCGTTTACGGTCAAAGACCGAAACGGAAACGAGTGGCATATAACGGATCGCTTCTATCGCTACCGCAACTACTTTGAGATGGCGTGGAAAACGCCGATCAGGCAGTTGACAGTATGGACAGCCGAAGAATGGCGGTACGACAGCGATCAGTCTCGTGTAAACGTGAAGGACGTGAGGTTGGGCATTGACCTGCACTTGCAAAAAGATCTGAATACGAGAGTCTTCTTTGATCTTGAATCGAACCGTAGAAATGCAAACAACTGGCAACAGACGCCGTTTTTGGGGCTGGAAATCAGTTCCGCCCTTTGAATTGTCTTTCAATGACTTAGTGGGATAGCTTCCCGCTCTATCTTAGTCTTTTGATTTTTTCCGGAAATTAGCCATTGACAAACGGAAACTTTTTCCGATATTAGTGTATAATAATTCGATAGTTGGCGAATTGTAGGAGATGTTATGCGGGATTTTCTTTCCATAACGAAAGCCCTTAGTGACGAAAACAGAGTTCGAATTCTAATGGCTCTAAGCATTGGTGAATTATGTGTCTGTCAAATCATAGAGCTGATTGAATTGGCACCATCCACGGTATCCAAACACATGTCTATTCTCAAACAGGCCGGTCTAATAGAGAGCAATAAAAACGGCAAGTGGGTTTATTATAGACTGGCGGATGATGCACCCATTGTAGCAACTGAAGCAATCGAGTGGGCCAAAAAACACCTTCTGTCGGAAAAAATAATTAAGAGGGATGCCAAGGTCCTAAAGGCTATTATAAAACAGCACCCGATTGAGGTGTGCAGGAAACAAAAGAATTCTCGTAATGACCGATCTCTAAAAAAGGCCGCCCGAGTGATGACCGGTTGATGGCACTTGTAAGAGTGGTATTGTCCTATGCTGAAGGTTCTATACGTGGCAATGGCTCTATGAGTGAAATGAATTTTAATCCAAGTGATAAATTCTTCTTTTACGCAAATTAGGAAATATTTAATATAATCTGCAATACGAAGTTAGGAGTGATTATGCCAGCTCGAAGAATCGTTACGGCAATAATTATGGTGGTTTGTATGCCGCTCATAACTTTTGCCTCCACAAGTCAACAGCTTCAGTCAGCTGCAGAAAATGGACAGATGGCATTCGTACTGGTGACGGATCCCTCTACCAGAGGGGTGGATCAAGCAAAGCAATTGATACAGGAAGCCATGGCACAGGTCCCGGGTTCAGTAATTATTGAATCAAATCGTGCCGAAGCATCCAATTTAGAATTCGTTAATAAATATCGTTTATCAACCGCGCCATTGCCTCTGATTCTCGTTTTTACTTCAGATGGCATTATAGCTGGTGGAAATATCGCCTCAAAACTCAATCTACAGAAGTTATTGGATATGGTGCCGAGTCCAAAAAAGGCGGAAATACTGAAGGCCATACAAACAGGTCATTCCATATATGTGACCGCCTTTCGCCCAGATATGACGTCCAAAAGCCAGGTGACCAAGAGTTGCGCCGCGGCATGCTCGCAAATGACGGGTAAAGGAACGACCATCGAAGTTAACATGGATGATCCTGCCGAAGAGGATTTATTAAAGCAATTGCGGGTTGACATGAACTCCAAGGAGCCTGTAACAGTCGTTATTAACGCTAAAGGCCAGGTCACAGGTTCCTACACGGGCACAGTTGAAGTAGATAACCTGATTGCCTCTGCAACCAAAGTCGTATCAAGCGGCTGTTGTCCCTCAGGAAGTAGTGCAAGCTGCGGCCCGACGCCCAGCAAATCAGGCGGCAAGTGATCTATGGCTTTCACATTTCGAACAATAGTTTTCAAGGAAATCAACCGGCGTAAAGGGCGCTTGATCTCAGGCCTTCTGGCTATTACAATGGGAATAGCGGTTATAATAGCGATTCAGTCGATCACATCGGCATCGCGGCAGGTTGTTGCAAAAAAACTGGATCTGCTTGGTGCAAACATCATGGTCCTGCCTCAAGGGGCTACCGTGGACGACTATTACACAGCTGATGTTGACGCTCCTACGTTTCCGGAAGAATATGTTGATCGCATCGCCACATCTATGATTCCAGGTGTTGATAACATGTCACCCAAACTGAGCCGCAGAGTTGAGATTGAGGGTTCTTCGGTAATCTTAACCGGGATACTTCCTGCAAACGAATTAGCTTCGAAACCAATTTGGCAGGCCTCAGGTTTGATGGGGGCTGAGCTGGAATTGGCTTGTGCTCCATCCGATAAGAAAGAATCTTCCCTAACCGCTGCAGACCTTAAGGCCCAACGAAAAACGGTCGATTCTCTCGGGATGAACGAAGTGTGGATCGGCAGCCTGGTTGCAGAACGCCTCAGTCTGGGAACTGGTTCGGCGATGCCAATTGAGGGGAAATCCTTTGCGGTAGCCCATGTGCTTCCTGAAACCGGCACAATCGATGATAATCGCGTCTTTGCACATTTGCACTCGGTACAAAATCTACTCGGAATCGAAGGCCAGGTAAGCAATATTGAAATCATGGGTTGTTGCAGCGAAATCTCGGATGGCCTTTTGGGTAAATTGCGGAATATTCTTCCGGACACAAGGATAACTACGATTGGACATATCGTCAACACCCAGATAGAAACAAACGCACTGATGGCGAAGGTTGCCCTGGTGCTTCTGATTATAATCATTCTGGTCGGCTCCTTCTCAATCGGCAATTACATGTGGGCAAATGTCCAAGAGCGTCGAAAAGAAATCGGCACACTTATCACTATCGGCTGGGGGCGTCGTCATATCTATTGGCTGTTCTTCGCCAAGGCAATCTTCTTGGGCTTAACCGGCGGAATCCTTGGCTATTTGGCTGGCACTGCAGCCGCTGTCGTTCTGGGTCCATACTTTGCCGGGCTGAACATAGCTCCTGTGCTGGAATATTTCTGGTGGTCGATTGTGGTGGCAACTATAATCACACTTGTGGGAAGTTGGTATCCAACCTTTAGAGCGGCTCGAATTGATCCCGCCGTGATTATGCAGGAGATTTAACCGTGATAGATATCAGAGGACTTACCAAAACATATACTCGCTCAAAACAGCAGGTGCATGCGTTAAACGATGTATCGCTGACCATTGACAAAGGTGATTTTGTTGCTGTAACTGGTCCGTCAGGTTCCGGGAAAACAACTCTGCTTTTGTCTTTGGGCGGTCTTATTCAGCCAAGCAAAGGAGCAATCAGTTACTCCAACCAAAATCTTTACGACCTCCCATCCTCGCGTCTGGCTGCTTTTCGCAATAAAACGATAGGTTTTGTGCTACAAACATTTAATCTGGTCCCATATTTGACTGCGGTTGAGAATGTCATGCTCTCCATGCTGCCTGCCGGAGGAAACGGAACAGCTCCAAAACAGCGCGCCCTTGATTTACTGAATACGATCGGTTTGGCTGACAGAAGCGACTTCCTTCCCAGGGAACTATCAGTCGGCCAGCAGCAGAGAGTAGCTATAGCTCGAGCGCTTGGAAATGCACCGGATGTTATTCTGGCCGATGAGCCCACCGGCAACCTGGACCCGTCTTTAGCTGACGAAATTCTTAACATTCTTCAAGACCTGAACAATAAGCATGGCAAAACAGTGGTGATGGTAACTCACAGCCCTCAGGCCGCATCGAGGGCAGAGAAAGTCATAATGCTAAGAGAAGGAATACTCGTCACCTGATTCCAATATGGAGACGCAATATAATGAGTAAGAAGAAACGCAAAAAAGGTAAAAAACGAGCGGATAATCAATCGACGCAGAAAGTTAGACCCCAAAAGAATCTGAGGGGTTATAGAGGAACTTATGTGATTCTGGCGGTAACGGTGATAGTGGCAATTGCAGCTGGCATTTTTCTAAGCAACAGTTTTGGCGACCTCACGGGCAAGAGCGCAAGCGTAGCCGGGGATCGTTCCTCAAAGACGGAAAACTATACTGACCAGCCTGCGTCCGGTAATCCAAACGGACCCTCGATTTACTTTCCGGAAGAGTCATATGACTTCGGGACTATTACCCAGGGAGAAAAGGTTTCCCATACCTTTGCCGTTAGAAATACCGGAAGCGAACCCTTGAAACTCATTAGCGCAAAAGGATCGTGAGGCTGCACCGCGGCCGTCCTGACCGCGACGGATATTCCCCCGGGCGGGGAAGGAAAGATTGAAGTGAGTTTCAATAGTGGCGGGAGAAAAGGAAAGACCTCGAAAAACGTCATGGTTTTATCTAACGATCCGATTAGGCCGTCGGCAACCCTAAAAATCTCCGCATCAATTGAAGTTGAATTTGGGTTTGAAACAAACACGCTTAACATGGGTCAAATTAGCAGAGGAGAAACAGCCACCAAAACCGCTACTCTACTTCTGAAAGATATATCCAAACGCAATTTGGTTGCAATAGGCACCGGGTCATCAAATATTTCCGCAAAGGTACTCGAATCCAATTCCGCCAATGCCGGTCGAATAGATGTGCAGGTAATGGTTAATCCCGATTATCCCATAGGCAGATTAAACGAGATTGTCACAGCCAAATTAACCGACGATTCCCACCCCGCCGCCACTTTGCGTGTTGTCGGATCGGTCCAGGGCAATGTGAGAGTTGCTCCGGAGGCGGTACACTTTACAATCGACTCCTCATACGCGGTCACAGGCCAGGCTGTCCGGGATGTGAAAGTCATCAGTACACAGCCAAACATCAGCTTTGAGGTGACGAGCATTGAAGATGAACAGAACTTATTAGAAATCGCGCTTGATACTATTGTCACGGGAAGAGAGTATGTAATCAAAACCGAGCCAAATGATAACGCCTTGAGACTTAACCGGGTTACCTCTGGCCGCGTCTTAATAAAGACCAATGATGTCGAGCAGCCCAAAGTGAGCTTTAGCTATAGACTAATCTTTACCAGGCAATAGGCATCTTACGGGATCGGCAATCCGAATAGTCCATAAAATTTTCTTGACACTGGAACAGAAGACTTATATAATTCGTTATATGACGAAATGTAGTATTGAAACAGGTTTGAGTATGCCGAATAAGGATGCTCATCCGATAAGGCTTAAAGGGCTTTTAATAAGGAATGAATACAATTTTCGTCATATGTTTGTATCTCGCCCTCACGGTGGCGGCGTTTTTCGTTTGGCGACTGACTGTAGCTGCTATTCGTCGGCGTGCAAAGAAGATAAACGCAACGGAGATACAGGACTTTGTACGCCTTCGCGAGGATCCATGGTGTCATGGATATATTTCAATTGGAATGCTGATGAACTGCGGTCTGCTTGCTCTGGCTTATGTGATATAGCGGGCAATGTTGTTTTGAAAAGCGAGGTTTGTACGTGGCAATAGTGACCGTTCCCGACGTAAAAGCACTCAAGGCGTTGGGTGATGAAACCCGGATCAGGGCTGTTTTGGCTCTGCGGGATTATGAACTGTGTGTCTGCCAGATCGTGGAATTATTGGAGTTGGCTCCTTCCACCATATCCAAGCATCTACAAATCCTCAAGGAAGCAGGTTTGGTCGAGTCCCGTAAGAAGGGCCGATGGGTCTACTACAGGTTGTCCGCGTCTGATGCCAGGGGAGTTCCAATAGCTGCTCTTGATTTGATCCTGGCAACCGCCCAAAACACCCAGACGGCCAGAGAGGACAATAAGCGCCTTAAGAGAATTCTGAAGTGCAATCCTGAAGAACTGTGTGAAAGGCAGAATCGATGTTGAAGATACTTTTTTTGTGCACCGGGAACTCCTGTCGCAGTCAGATGGCCGAAGGCTGGGCGCGACATCTAAAGTCAGGCGTTATAGAAGCCTTTTTAGCCGGAACGGAGAAACACGGCCTTAATCCCAATGCTGTCAAGGTCATGGCTGAGGCGGGCGTTGATATCTCCGGTCACAAGTCAAAGACGATTGCTGATCTTGAAACCAAAGATTTTGATTACGTTATCACCGTTTGCTCGGATGCTGACCAAAACTGCCCGATTTTTCCCGGAAAGGCGGTCAAGATTCATCATGGTTTTGATGATCCGCCCAGGCTGGCCAAGGACGCAAAGTCACAAGAAGAGGCACTATCGCACTACCGGCGCGTGCGGGATGAAATTAAAGAATTTGTTGATAAGTTGCCAGTTTCTCTACCTAAAACACAGCAGAGGGACAAGACATGAAGAATAATGTACTGTTTTTATGTACCGGTAATTCCTGCCGGAGTCAGATGGCAGAGGGGTTTCTTCGTAAACACGCTGGGGAACGTTTCGAGGCATATAGCGTCGGACTTGAACCCCGGCCGGTTCATCCACTGGCGGTTAGGGTCATGGATGAGATCGGAATAGACATCTCGGGTCAGGTGTCCAAGGGCGTTGATACTGTGCTTGGCAAACATTCGTTTAGGTATGCGATCTTTGTTTGCCGGCACGCAGAGGAAAACTGTCCCAGCATCTATCCTTTTGCCCTTGAAAAGCTATCCTGGCCATTTGAAGATCCGGCCAAGTTTGAGGGGAACGAGGATGAGACAGTCGCCAAGTTTCGTCAAGTACGGGATCAAATTGATAGAAAGATACAGGAGTGGCTCAAATCGCATACTGATAGCGAAGATAAAGCCTCACTTCTTTAGGTGGATTATAGGAGATGAATATATGACAGCAGACGGATCTGTGGTCAGAAGACTTGGTTTTCTGGACCGTTATCTTACGGTGTGGATATTCGCGGCTATGGCGATTGGTGTTGCCTGGGGTCATTTCTACCCGGGAGTCGCCGGATTCTGGGATAGATTCTCAGTGGGGACAACGAATATCCCAATAGCCATCGGGTTGATTCTTATGATGTACCCACCCCTGGCGAAAGTACGTTATGAGGAGATGGGGCGGGTCTTTCGCAACTACAAAATCCTGCTTCTCAGTTTGATCCAAAACTGGGTTATAGGCCCCATTCTGATGTTCATCCTGGCTGTTGTTTTCTTATCCGGATATCCCGAATACATGGTCGGTCTGATAATGATCGGCCTTGCTCGTTGTATCGCCATGGTAATCGTCTGGAACGATATGGCCGACGGCGATCCTGAGTACGCTGCCGGGTTAGTCGCATTCAATTCTGTGTTCCAGGTAATCTTTTATTCGATTTTCGCCTGGATTTTTGTAACGAAACTGCCGCCTCTGCTCGGACTGGAAGGTGCTGTCGTCGAAGTGACCATTGGCCAGATTGCCGAGAGTGTGTTCATCTATCTTGGCATTCCCTTTATCGCAGGAATGTTGACAAGACTCGTCCTCGTGAAAGCCAAGGGAAAAGAGTGGTACCACCGGGTGTTTGTCCCGAGAATCAGCCCAATCACCTTGATAGCACTGCTGTTCACGATCCTAGTGATGTTCTCACTAAAGGGCGAATTGATCGTAAAGATCCCGATGGATGTGGTTCGCATCGCAATACCGTTGTTGATCTACTTTGTCGTCATGTTCATGGTCAGTTTTTTCATGAGTAAGAAGGCCAAAGCCGACTATGCGAAGGCTACAACTCTCAGTTTCACAGCGGCATCCAACAACTTCGAACTGGCCATAGCCGTAGCCGTAGCGGTCTTCGGCATTAACTCCGGTGTAGCATTCGCGGCAGTTATCGGCCCGCTGGTTGAGGTTCCAGTTCTTATTGGACTGGTGAATGTGGCTCTCTTCTTCCGAAGGAAGTATTTTGCAGACGGCGAGATCGAGGTGCAAAAGTGCAAAGCCTGACCCCGCATATCACTAAGATATTGTCCTCCAACGCGTTCCCTTGACGGTCGAGTAGCCAAATTTGACCTGAAAGGTGAAATTCACAAAAGTTTGGGGAGAGTGATATTGGGGGCCGCCATAAATTTCGAGAGCTCCTGTGTTTGCAGGTGCTTTCTTACTTTAAGGAAGCCAAGCACTGTTACTTGACTTGTGTCTTGCGCGATTTTGCTGCTTCTGCCATCCTAGTAGAATAACCATCCTTCTCAATAGCAAATTCGACTCGTCCGAATTGTGATAAGTATTTCGGGATGACAATGAAAGTTCCTTTATACTCTCCAATTGACTGCGGGGGGATCTTCTCCATGATCTTCCCCGTATAGGTTAACTCAAATCCAGCAGTATCAAGAATTCGAACAAACAGATTAAAGTAGGCCGTATCATTTGTACCATTTATGACTTGCGCTTTCCAACTCAAAGTGCCATCCTGATCAATCCATTTTGCCTGCGGTTGATAAACCAGCACAGAGTCAATATTGGCCTCTGCATTACATTGTTGTGATAAAGCTGTAACAACCAGGATTAACGCAAGACTTGTAATGACTGTAATTCTATTCATATTGCTAAGTCCTTTCCAGGTGGCAAGGGGATTTCCAAACTTCTGATAAGTGGGTATATGGGGATGCCTTTGACAGACATCTTATGTTCCCAGACATTCTCTGGAACCACGGTGTTTGCATGGCGTCGTACGGCGGACTCCCAGCTATCATGAGTTTCGAAGGAATGGCCCATTTCAACTGCATTCAGAAATCCAAGATAAACAAGTATAACAGGATACCCAAGAGAGGCCAGCTTCCATGCCCACGCAAAGCGATTACAAAGTTGGTAATGACTGTTTATGGACAATTCCCAGCCGGGAAGGATTTGGTTGAGTTCGCTATTCGCCTCGCTAATTGCGCTCTTAATGCTGTGGCGGTTCTTCCCCTCCGCCGCGGTGCGATCATCGACCTTCAATTCGCCAAAGTGCGCTTTAGCTTCAACCAGAAGCAAGCCATTCTTGCCGGCAACCGAACAGGTACTGGCGATGTCCCAATTCGGAGTGGTAGCAGATGATTTGGATTTGGATAGCCACCAGGACGCAAGTAAATTTCGAGTGTTCTCAGGGAGAAAAGGAGCTTTATGTAATTGAGCTTCTTCAATGTCCTCAAAACCCTTTGGCATCCAATGGTCGGAGCTTGAAATGATGCCAAAAGGATCGATCAGTTTCGTCAGGTCCTCGGCAATGACATCTCTATCCCCGTGAGTCGAGAAGTGACATCGTGGTTTGCTTCCCTTTTGCGCCCTGGATGACAAACGCTCTAATAATGAATTCATTGTATATCCTTCCTTTATTGTAGCCCCATCCGAGATGTCTATCTGAATGTTGTGTGCGAAGCCTAACGTTTTGCTCCCCTCGCTATAATGTATCGGTACCGATTGGCCATCCTTGACCAAGTTGGGCGGTTGCAATATCTCAGGCTTAAGTTATGTTATTATCAACCAACGGGTTCCACTTGCCGTCGAATAGGTTGATTTAACGCTAAAAAGGAACTTTATTGGAGTTTGGGGAGGGTGATATCGGGGCCGCCATTTCTAAGCCATTACCCAGCAACATATTACAAGCGCCGGAAAACTCAATATCACTCTCCCAGTACTTTTTGCCAGTTACTCGGCGCGATAAATTCGCCCGATTGATGTTGATGACCCGGCTTCCGGATCGGTGGCTGTTCGATCTATTCACTTCGCAATGCCTCGATAGGATCAAGTCGGGAGGCTCTGCGAGCAGGGTATACACCGAATACCAAGCCGACTATCAGCGAAAAGCCAAATGAAAGAGCAATTGCAGGTACGGAGATGCTGATAGCCCAGGATGTCCCAAGTCGCACAGCAAGCGTGCCCAAAAGCCCCAGAACGATTCCCGCTATCCCTCCGGAGACGCCAAGTATTGTGGCCTCCAGAATAAACTGAGTCATGACATCTTTGCGGCCTGCGCCAACCGCCATACGCAACCCAATTTCGTTTGTCCTTTCTCGAATAGCGATGAGCATAATAGCAAGTATGCCAATCCCGCCCACTAACAATGAGATGCCGGCGATACTTCCGATAAGCAGGGTGAAAGTATCGGTTGTCTCACGTTGCGCATCAAGCACGTCTGTTTGGCTCAGGATAGTGAAATCGTCCGGCGCATTACGCTTGTTAAGACGGTGTCGCTCGCGCAAAAGTTCGGTGACTTGCTTCATCGCCGGGTTCATGGCATCCGAATGCACCGCTTCGATATTGATGGTATTGATATAGTCGAGATTGAACACCCGCCGCAGCGCGGTTCGGATCGGTATAAGAATCTGATCGTCCTGGTCAGTCCCGCTCAGGTCCGCCCCCTTTGCCTCCATTACTCCAATGACTTCAAAGGGAACGCGACCGATTCGAATGGTCTCGCCAAGGGGACTATGTCCATCAAACAGATTATCCACCACAGTCTGCCCCAGAACGGTTACACGGCGTGATGCCGTATTCTCCTCTTCGGAAAAGAAATGCCCCTTGGCGATCTGGATGTTTCTGATGTCCAGGTATGCCGGGGTAGTTCCTATGACCGTGGTATTCGAGGCGAGAACATCATACTTCACCAGAATTTTCTTGCTTTGCGCCGGTGCTGCTGCCCTGACTGTAGGGCATTCCTCCGCGATCGCTTCCGCATCCTCCACCGTAAGCGTTGTAACGGTCCCGCTAACCTGCTGGCGGCCGGCTGTCTTTTGTACCTGCCCAGGCGTGACAATCAGCAGATTGGTTCCCATTGCCTCGATTTTGGACAGCACTTCCCGCTGCGCACCATTCCCGATTGCAACGATGATAATTACCGCAGAGACACCTATAATGATACCGGTCAGCGCCAGTACCGTTCTCAAAGGATGCGCAATCAGTTGTTTGCGTGAGATGCGGATGCTTCGTGCAATCTTCACCGTTCCATCAGCCCCGCATTGCCTCTATTGGTTGAAGAGCAGCGGCTTTTCTGGCCGGCTGCAACCCGGCAACAATCCCAACCAGGCTCGACAATACTACGCCGAGAGCCACGCTTTCCCACGAGATTGCTGCGGGGATTTCGGTGACCAATTCAAGAATCTTAGCCCCAGTGGTACCGAGTACCACACCAATCATCCCCCCGGTGAAAGTTATGGCCGTGGCTTCATACAGAAATTGCCGGCTAATATCACGGTATCTGGCGCCGAGTGCCTTGCGTAAGCCAATCTCCTTTCGCCGTTCGCTCACCGAGATGAGCATAATGTTGGCAACTACCACACCACCGGCAATCAGTGAGATACCGGCAACGAAAACGAGAAAGATGTTGAACGTGCCCGAGACCTTTTCCGCCATTTTCGTAACTTCAGTAGGCGTCGTAATGGTAAAGTCGTCGGGTATTCCGGGGGCAATCTGATGTCGTTCCCTCAATAAAGACTGAATGTCAGTAACAGTCTTATCCATATCTGAGGCTGAACTCAAGCTGATTTTGATCGCCGAGATGTGATCGACATTTGCCACGCGGCGCATCATAGTCGTCAGTGGAATGAAAATACGGTTATCCATGTCGCCGCCGGCCGGGCTGGTGCCTTTTAGTTGCGATATCCCGATAACCTCAAAAAGCACCGACCCGATTCGGATTTGCTCACCGACAGGATTTAACGATCCGAATAGTTCCGTTCGCACAGTAGGACCCAAGACGCAGACGCGCGACAAACCGTCCATATCCTCGTTAGAGATAAAATCCCCGTGGGCTGCACCCCAGTCCCAAACCCATGCCCATGACGGGGTAACGCCGAAGACTCCGGTGGTCGTCGATTTGTCCTGATAAACAACTTCGGTCTGGCCTTTGACCACGAACGGGGCCACATCGGCAATGCCACCAATTTCCTGTTTGATGGCATGGGCATCTTCAGGCTTGAGAGAAGTTGTCGGTTGGGAACCGGCTGGCCGACCCATCTCTCGGCCAGCGCCGGCGCGCACCATCATGCTTGCCAGGCCAAACTTCTGGACGCGCTCAATCACCCTTTGCTGAGCGCCAAGTCCTAAAGACACTATCATGGTAAGTGCGGCGATACCAATCACGACGCCAACCATCATCAAGAACGACCTCATCCGATACTTCGTCAGACTTTTGAACGACAGAGTTATTATTCTCTTAGTCTTCATGTGAAGCACCCCCTTCCGAGGCGGCCACCCGCGGATGGTCGTTCTTTGTATCGCTTACTATGGATCCATCGGTTATGCGGATTATTCGGTGGGCATACTCCGCTATGTCTGTCTCGTGAGTAACGATAATAATTGTTCTGCCCCTTGAATGGAGCTGTTCGAGCAAGCCCATGATTTCAAGGCTTGAAACACTATCGAGATTGCCGGTTGGTTCATCGGCGAAGATCAACTCTGGATCGGTAACAAGAGCGCGGGCAATGGCAACCCGCTGTTGCTGACCTCCGGACAGCTCGCTCGGATTGTGATCAACGCGTTCAGCCAGTCCAACCGCCTCCAGTGCCTCGCGGGCCAATCGCTGCGTGTCGGATTTGTCCGAGTATATGAGCGGCAGTTCAACGTTCTCCAGGGCACTGGTGCGCGGAAGCAGGTTAAAAGACTGAAAGACAAATCCGATCTTTCTATTCCTGACACCGGCGAGCGCTTCATCGTCGAGCGTACTCACCTCGACGCCGTCCAAGAGCAGAGTTCCGCCGGTTGGTCGATCCAGGCAGCCGAGAATATTCATCAGAGTGGATTTGCCCGAGCCCGAGGCCCCCATGATAGCCACATACTCGCCGCGGTTGACTGCCAGCGAAATATCGCGTACGGCGTGTACCTCACTGGTGCCGCCTTTGTTGTAAATTTTAGTCACTTGAATCGCCTGAATCACAGGGTCCATATTATCTATACTCCTCAATGGCTGGTGTCACCAGGACGGTTTCTCCTTCTTGCAATCCCTCGATAATTTCAGTGTAGCCGTCATCCCGCCAACCGGTTTTAACTTGTCGCGTGGTTTGTTGTTCACCATCGACGACGGTTATGAAGCGTTGACCTCGTTCCCGTGAAATGGCACTGGTGGGTACCGCCAGAACTTCCTGACGGGTCTCCAACTGTATTGTAACATTGGTTGTCATTTCAGGTCGTAATACCTTGCCCTGAAACTGGTCAATTGAAAGGGTAACGATGTAGTTGACGACATTGTCCTGAATAATTGCCTTTGGATAGATGGCAGTCACCGTCCCCTTAAAATCAGTATCGCTATAGGTATCAACGGTAAACCGAGCATTTTGACCGATCTGTATATTGCCGATGTCGGTCTCATCAACATACACCTGCACTTCCAATCGACCAAGGTCAATAATCGTGACAAAAGTGGGAGCGGCCAAACTGGCCGAAACGGTTTCACCTTCCTGCGTCGACACCGAAGCAATTACTCCCGCAATCGGGCTGAGAATTTTGGTATAACCCAATTGCACCCGCGAGTATTCCAGGTTGGCCTGGGCCTGTTCATGCAGTGCTTCCGCCACTCTCAATGCGGTTTTCGATTGGTCAATCCGGTCCTGGGATATGAGTTCTTTGTTGAAGAGAGCCTGTTCGCGTTCAAACTGATTCCGAGCGTATTCAAGATCAGCCTTAGCCTTTTCTACGGCAGCGAGGTTTTGGCGTACCCTTGTGGCAAGCTCAGAGTCTTCCAATTCCGCGATCACCGCTCCATCCGTAACATGATCGCCAATATTGGCCCGTAAACGCCTGACGACACCGGAAATTCTGGAACCAACTTTGACTTCTGCCCCAACCATAGGCTTGACGATCCCGGTCGCCAGAACGGTTGAACCGATATCCCGTCTCATGACCTTTGTTGTCTCATTTGTTCCGGGACTGCTGCTATTGCCCTGTAGAACTACGACCGCTGCAATTGACGCAATCCCGATTACCAAAAGAGCAAGGATAACCATCCATTTTTTCTTCAATACAGTTGTCCTTTTATACTCATATAAATGATTCCTAATAATTTCATCAAATAATCTTTAGAAATATTGGACACTTGATATTTATAAAACTTGCAGAAAATCAAGAGACGAACTGAATATGCTTTTTTCTTCCCATATTGTGATTT
>CAZVLB010000014.1:0-117828 GCA_964627935.1 uncultured Ignavibacteria bacterium | reverse complement strand
GCACGAATGTCGGGTTTCTCATTGCGCTTCGCTTCATTCGGAACCGCGACCTACAACTGTATTTCGCGCGGCGCAAAGAAATCGGCTTATATATCTGCGAAATCAGAAAAATCTTGCCTCGCCATCGGATCATGTTTACTTTCCGTGCCGGAGGAAGTTTTATGCGTGAAGTGGTTAAGTTCAGCGAATGTTTTGTCTGCGGTGATAATAATGAATGCGGGCTGAAAGCCAGATTTATGGTTCAGGAGGATGGCTCGGTCAGGACTGAATACACTGTCGAAGAACGGTTTGTGGGATATTCCCGCGTGCTTCATGGGGGCATCGTCTGTTCTTTGCTGGATGAGGTCATGATCAAGGCCGTGCTCAAGGATGATATCCTGACAGTCACCGCCGGTATGGAAATAAAATTCAAGAAACCGGTTTATGTCGGCCAGAAATTGGAGCTTTACGGCCGGGTTGTTTCCTCCCGGGGCAGAATCTATAAAACCGAGGGTGAAGCGCTTGTCGAGGGGCAGGTGGTGGCCACCGGCACGGGCACATATGTCCGCGCCCGCGGAGAACTTGCGGAGACATTAAAAGAATCATTGCAGTAATCAGGATGCGAAATTGTGCATAAGATTTCACATCGGGCAGTTTTTTGAGGGGTTTTCCGATATTTTCGGCCCGATTTCTGAACGGAAATTATGCTTATGCGTCTTAATAGCTTAGCACAACGGAACATGGGGCGTATAACAGTTGGATGGGCAGAAAACCGGTGCGGCACTGGTTTTGCAATAGGATAATGCACGAGGGAAATATGAAACTATACTTCTTTGGCAACTCCAGCAATACCTCAGGACAGGACAATCTTGGCCTGATCAGCATTATGATGCCCGATTTGGGCGTTATTTACCGTACCCGTTTCGAGGGTTGCCAGGCAGAATGCGAATACACCGCCGCAATTATGGCGGTCAAGTTTATCGAGAAGAACCAGGAATTTCTGACCAAACAGAACCTCGAACTGGTAACCGATTCGGCCCAGCTGGTTCATCAGGTCAACCAGGATCTTCCGCTCTCAGGCCCGATCAAGGTTTATCGCGATACGGTCAAGATGTATCTCAAGAAGTTTGATCTGAAGCTCTCATGGGTGCCGCGATCCGAGAATCGTGCGGCCCAGCTTGTCCCCAAGCTTCCCCCGCTCAAAATTCAGCTCGACCTGGATTTCGATTTCGGCCAGGGCGGCAATGATTCCGCATTGGGCAAATTCAATCCCAAGGGGAATTATTATCAGGTAGGATAGCTTTCGCCTTCCTTTTCATTCAATCTTCATATTTCGCTGACGATAATTCATTTAGATGAAACTTATCTTCCATTTCAGGTAAAATTAGATTAGCATGGAACGCTGCAGGAACAGGGCGGACCATCGGCTGTTTAACAAATGAAATCATCGGAGAAATGCAGATAAGAGGGATATTTTGATGCAGAAAACTAACGCCGCTATCGCCATATTGATTGGATTCCTGATATTATTTTACACCCCGCTTCAGGGACAGCAAGCTTCCGAGATCAGTATTGAACCGGTCAAGGAATGGAAAACCAATGTCAATCTGTACGGTTCACCCAGCGGTTACAGTTATTTTGCACGCTATCGCCATATCGATGTATTTGATTCGGATCAGAATGAGGTCCTGTCGCGCCGCATGAAGGGCAATGAAAAGGTTTATGCCTCGCCGATGGGGAATTTCTGGGGCGCGGCTTCATTGATCGACCGAACCGCCGGCGCATATACAGTAACCAAATTCACAGTATATAATCATGAAGGCAAGAGCCTGTATACAATAAATCAGCCGGATGTTTTGAAATTCGTTCTGAATGACGCTTCCTCTAATATAGTCGGAGTGCGCGGTACCGAGGGGCTCCCGGTCAATGCGCTTAAATTCTATGATAATTCCGGAAAATTTCTGAGAGAGCGCACAATAACAAATTATACCAGCGGTTTTTTTGCGGCAGAGGGCAATCTCTATTTTGCTCACAGCACCGATTCCGGGATGTATGTATTCAATAATGCCGGTGAGGAGCAATATCGTATCTGGTGCGGGCGGAATTTTGATGTTTCCGAGGATGGCCGCGTAATTGTGGCATTGACCGGATCAAACCTGGAGCTGTTCTTTCTGAAAAATAAAACTAATTTCAAAACGGTCGATTTTGGCGCACCCCGTCAGATCTTAATCAGCGATGACAGCCGTTCGGTGCTGGTAATGACCAAGGATCAGGCAATCTGTTATGGAATACCCGAGCTTGAGGAATTATGGCGCCATAAAGTGGATAATGTCAATCATCAGTTCAGTTCCTGTGATCATGATTCAAGAAGCGGCCTGTATGCATTCGGGATCGCCATCGATGGCGGCGCCGATATGCCGTTCGGGGACAGGTTCAATCAGGGACGGGTGGAACTTCTTGATCAAAACGGCAAGCTGGTCAGATTCGGCAGCCTGGAATACGACAGCTGGAGCCGTGGATTCCCGCGTGTGATATTCTCACAGGATGGCAATCCGCTCTGGATTCTGTCGCATTACGGTCTTTTCCGCATGAATTACTGATTTATGCTCAGGCTGTTTTTGTGCAACGGTTTGCATCATTAATGCCATCCCCAACATCTTTCCTGTGTTTCAATTCCGACCTCCCGATCCATTCTGTAGCCCCTTTAATGCTAACATGTTATAACGCTTGGCCTGAATTTTCTTTTTACACCGGAAAGCGCTGACGGCATATGCTTTGCTTTTTAGTGGGCTGAGGATTTTAAGAGATGATGCCCTTCAACCTTAACATATTGCGACTTGATCAACTGCTTCCGGTTGAAAAGTCTACGCCCACAAAAATCGATTCAGCACGGGGAGAGCTGTTGCGGACGGGTCATCTTGCCTCACCTCTTTTGGTCTACCGCGAATCAGGAGGCAAGTATCTTCAATTGCAGGATGCTCATCTTTTTCATGCCCTGCGGACAATTGGAATCGAGGAGGCGGTGGTGCAGGAGGTCAGTTTCAGGTATCATCAGGCCGACTGCGGGACATGGTACCATCTTGTAAGGCATTATAAGCCCGAATACCTGACCCAGATTGCTATTCAGCTTGGCTTACAGGTTACTCAGGAGAATTTAAGGCCGGAGCAGATAGATTGTCTGCCGGCGGAGAAGCTTTATTGCCTGTTTTCCGATGGTCAGGCTCTATCGGTAAGTTCCGGGCATAAGAGTGCAATCAAAAAAGCGATTATAATGAATGAGTTTATCGAGTCATATCAAACCTGCAGTGTGCACCTGAAACTATATCCCGATTACCTGTTCATAGAATCGGCCGGGATCTTCGATGATGACAGCGCGCTGATAATTCCGCCCCAATACGGTATCAGAGAGATAGAAAGGCTGGCGGTTCATGGCGTCGTGTTCCCGTGCGGATATTTCAGCTACAATGTCGATCATCGAGTGATCGGGCTTGATTTTCCTCTGGATGTGCTTAAGTCGGTGGCCCCGGTGGGCGAGAAAAAGGCCTTCCTGAAAGAGCTCGTGCGTATGCGTCTGCAATCGGAAAAAACGGCGGTATACGGCCGTCAGGTCTTCTTCCTGGGCAAATCGGAACGTGAGAAAATCGCCGGGCCTCACATACGAGATGAAAGCGGCATGAACTACCGCATTTAGACGGCATACCCGTTAACATCCCCTTTACGAATCACCGAAAAATTATATGAATCAAATTGGCGGCGGGCCTACTCAGCCGGGGCTTCGGATCGTTCCTGATTGACCTGGCGGGTCAACTGGGAAACCTTGCGGGAAGCAGCGTTTTTCTTAAGTATGTTCTTCTTGGCGGCACGATCCAGAATCTGCTGAGCGGCCTTGAGCCTTTTGGCCTTTTCTTCCGGCGTATCAGCAGTTTCAAAGTTCTTTATTGCTGTCTTTATCCTTGATTTATAGGATCGATTACGCAGATTGCGTTTTGCCGATGTCTTAATAGATTTCTTTGTCGCTTTGTGATGAGCCAAAAAATCACCTCTTGTCCTAAAGTTTTAATCGCATTAATATAGGCTTGGCTTTATTTTTGTCAAATGGAAAATCAGTCAGCTATAAATAAAACCGATCAGGCCTCAATTCGTTCCGCCGGAAAAGTTTCTTTGGGAACAATGTCCTCACGTCTGCTGGGGCTGGTGCGTGAACAGGTCTTCGCTTACCTGTTTGGGGCCGGTATGGCTGCTGATGCGTTTATTGCCGCTTTTCGGGTTCCCAATCTGCTCAGGGACATGTTTGCCGAGGGGGCGCTTTCTGCGGCATTTATACCGACATTTACCGAGAAACTGACAAAAGAGGGGAGATCCAGCGCATTCAATATCGCTTCGATTGTGCTCAGCTTTTTGCTGGTGGTCGTATCGCTGGTGGTAATTGCCGGTATCATCTTTGCGCCGCATATAGTTAATGAGATCGCCGGCGGTTTTGAGGATATCGAGGGCAAGATATCTTTGACCACTACTTTGGCTCGGATTATGATGCCGTTTTTGCTAATGGTATCACTGGCGGCGCTTCTGATGGGCATACTTAATTCAATGGGAATATTCGGGGTGCCGGCATTTGCGCCGATGCTTCTGAACCTGGGTATGATTGCGGCCGGGTTCCTGATCTGCCCCTTTTTCGATCCGCCGATTATCGGCATGGCAATCGGAGTGATTCTTGGCGGGGCGGGGCAGTTCGCCTTTCAGATACCCAGCGCTCGTCGGCAGGGATTTAAGTTCAAACTGAACTTCGATTTTAAAAATCCGGCCTTTCTGCAGGTTATTAAGCTCATGATTCCGATGGCGATAGGTTATTCGGCCACGCAGATCAATGTTTTCATCGTGACCCGTCTGGCGGCATCATTACCGGAGGGGTCGGTATCATATCTGAATTATGCGTTCCGCCTGATGCATCTGCCGCTGGGCATATTTGCGCTGGCGATTGCAACTGTCAGCCTGCCCTCGATTTCAAGATTCGCGGCCGAAAATGATCGTGCCAATATGGCCGAAACATACCTCAAGGCTCTTCGTCTGGGGCTCTATCTTGTTATACCGGCGCAGATTGTGCTGATTTTCGGGGGTGAGGCTATAATCTCCGTGCTGTTCCAGCATGGCAGGTTCACCTATGCCGATACAATGGGTGCGGCCTCGGCGCTGGCATTCTACAGCATCGGGCTGGTGGCATTTGCGGTGGTGCGAATTACCGTGCCGGTTTTTTATGCATTCAAACAGACCAGCCGCCCGATTTTCGCCTCCCTGGCTTCTGTGGGTGTGAATATCACTTTATGCTATCTTTTAAAGGACAGCCTGGGATTTAAGGGGCTGGCGCTGGCGGCCTCAATTGCGGGCTTTGTTAATCTGTTGATATTGTTTATATTGCTTAAGATAAAGCTTCCCGAAATCGGATGGGCCGGGCAGATTGTGCCGGTGCTTAAAATCATCGCCGTCAATATTCTGCTGACGGGCCTGGTCCTTTTGTGGGAAAGCATTGGGGTGTTTGACCTTGAGTCAGCAGGCCTGGGGCTTCGAATCGTGAACCTGGTGATTCTTGTGGGAGGGGGCGCGGCAATCTACCTGGCATTGTCGGGGATATTCAGGATTGGGGAGATGCACAGGCTACTGGCTCTGTTTAAATGAGCTGAGTTTTGAAACTGCCCGCTTTCTGGAGCGCAATCTTTTTTATCACGGGGATACTGGCCGGAAGGTACCTGAACCTTCCCGATCTCTGGCTTTTTGTCATGGCCCTGGTATTCTTCACGGCCGGTATTGTAATCTATTTTAGTTCAAAGATTTCATATGCCTGGATAGTGGTCGCGGGGGCATTATTTATGGCCGGGGTTTTTCGTGTCGGGCTGGAAAGCGGAGAGCCGGCCTCCAATCATATCTCGCATTTTAATGATCTGGGTGAAAAGGTAGTGATCATTGGCCGGATATCCGAGGAGCCGGATAAACGTCCGGACAAGACTTATCTTGAACTTTCAGCCGATTCCCTTATCTACCGTGATCTTCATGCGCCGATTTCGGGAATAATCATGATCAGGCTCGCTTATCCGACCGGCTATTTCAATATCTCCGACAGGGTTATACTGCGGGGTTATCTATCAACTCCAATCGGGGCCAGAAACCCGGGCACATTCAGTTATCGTGAATATCTTCTGACCCGCGGGATACGCAGTTTTGTCAGCATCAAAAATCGCAGTGACATACAACTGATATCATCGGGAAAAAGCAATTTATGGCTGTCGGGGCTGATTATCCCGCTCCGAAATTATATGCTGGATGTTTTCGATAGATATCTTACTGAGCCCCAGAGCTCATTGATTGCCGGTTTCCTGATCGGCGAGACGCGTTTTATCCCGGATAAGATCTATGATGATTTTCGCGATACCGGTACTCTTCACTTGCTGGCAGTCTCCGGCTCCAATGTGGCCCTTGTGATTGCCACATTTGCCTTTATCATGATTGTCCTGCGAATACCATTGCGGGCCAGGTATTTGATATCCCTTTTGATCATCCTGATCTTCTGTAATCTGAGTTACAATCAGCCCTCGGTGATTCGCGCCTCGGTGATGATCGGACTTTTTATCCTGGGACGGCTGGCCTATCGTCGGGTTAACTATATCAATATCATAGCTATGGCCGCGGTGCTGATTTTGCTGTTCGATCCCATGATGCTCCGGGATGTCGGCTTTCAGCTTTCCTTTGCGGCGGCATTCGGGCTGATTTATTTCCTGCCGATCATATTTGGACGGTTATCATTGAAGGGCAATATATTCTGGAAGATCGGCAAGGTGTTTTTGATGACATTTTTATCTACGCTTGTGGCTCAACTTGCTGTGGCGCCAATCTTAGGGGCCAATTTTAATACGATTCCGACGGTGGGATTTGCAGCTAACCTGGTGGTGGTGCCGTTGGCCAGCATTGCCGTAATTATCTCGCTGGTCATGTGCCTGCTGGGATGGCTGGCGCCATTGGGAGAGATAATCGGCGAGATTGCGAATCTCCTGTTATCCCTGACGATCAGCGCGGTGGATTTTTTTGGGTCAATTGATCTGTTCGAGCTCAGGATGTCCTCGCCGCCGATTTATCTGGTTGCAGTCTACTATACTACAATTATCCTCGGATTCCAGGTGATTAGAAAACCCGCAAACCTCAGGTATTTTTTGATAACACTTTTGCTGTTTGCGAATCTAATTTTATGGAAATCGCTGATTGAAGCTGCCGATGCGGATACGAAGATAATCTGTATGGATGCCGGCAATGATATTGCAGTCAGTTTGGAATCATCAGCAGATTCGGACATATTGATAGCCTCGCTTAATGATAAAGATTGTTCCAACCTGACACAATGGGTGCTGGGGCCGGTGCTGATCGAAGAGGGTATCGGCAGGCTGGATGGCCTGATAACGGCCGATTCTTCTGACCATTCAAAGCTTGTCGATTGTTTGCAGGAAGCGGGGATAGATGTTGAAAATGGGATTGTGCGGGATCATGGCAGTCTATATGCTCATGGCCAGGAGGGAATCGCTGACGAACAAATATCTTATGTTCTGCTTCATGATAATGGACGCATTGTGGCGATATTGTTTGATGATTACGCGATATATGATCCCGGCCTCGCGGGGGAAAAACGGGCAGTCGATATACTTATTCTGCCCGATCCTGATGCGGTTGAAATTGAATTTGTTGAAAAAATAATCAGCATAAATCCGCAGGTTTTGGTCATGGCAGGCTATAACCATCTGTATTCCGCTCCGGGAGGCTATTACCGTCTTGAAGAGGGGCTGAGGGAAAAAGGGATCGAATACTTTAACACACGCCTGAATGGCGCGGTGAGTATCAGATATGACAGCTCATATATTGATGTAAGGCCAACTCTCGCTGAAGATTAGTATTAATAGTCCACTGCTGTTTCAAAATGTTGGAAATTCCCTATAATCACGGGCGACTCTTTTTGAGTTAAATGCACTTTATTCGTAAAGTTACGTTCACCATAACCCGATAAAATTAGAGAAAGAGTAGGTCGTTCTTTACTGAAAAAAACAGGATAAATCAGATGAGCTTTACCGGTAATTTGAAGACGGTAGCTTTTCCTGATATTTTGCAGCTCCTTTCGAGTGGCAAAAAGACCGGGATACTGGTCATAACAAAAGGAAATGTTCAGAAGGAAATCTGCTTCAAGGATGGGAATATCATCTATGCCCATTCCAAGAATGCCGAGGAGGACTTTCTGGGTAACCTGCTATTGAAGCAGGGCCGTATTTCGCGAGTCGACCTGGACCGTGCCTTATACCTGCATAAGTCGACCGGCAAGAAGCTGGGTATGGTTCTGGTTGATATGGAGCTGTTCAGCAGGAAAGATATCAGTAAATGTCTCCGTTTGCAGATTGAAGAGATTGTCTACAATCTATTCTCATGGCATGAAGGCGAGTTCGTGTTCCAGGAAGGCAAATTGCCGCAGGAGAAGGATTTCTTCGTAGAGCTCAACACCATGAATATCCTGATGGAGGGCACGCGCCGGATCGACGAATGGGTGGAGATCCAGAAGGGCCTTCCCAAGGACAATGAGCTTCTCAAGGTCGTGCTGGCGCCGGAATCGAAATCGGGCGAGGTAACCCTTTCCCTGGATCAGTTCCAGATATTGTCATTGATTGACGGTGAAAGAACATTGCCGGACATAGTGGCCGATTCACCGGTGGGAGAATTTATCACCAACCGTGGCGTATATCAGCTCATGGCGGCCGGCCTGGTCGAGATTTCGGGTGTCAAGACAGCCGATAAAAAGACCAATCTGTCCGAAGATGATCATCTCTGGTGGCTTTTGCTTAAGCTTTACAGTCTCAGCTTTGCCGCCATTCGCCGCAATATCGAGAAGAAGCTCGGCCCCGATAATGAAAAAGTCAATGAGATGCTATCAAGTTACAATACCGGCGTATGGGGATATTTTTACAACAGCAGCGGAGGCAATTTCGATGCTTCCCTGAACAAGTTCAAGAAGACTGTCAGCAAGATTCCCCGTGAGGTGCAGGTTTATAAGCTGTTGTCGGGGTTGAACCAGATACTGATGGAGCAGATGACCCTGGTGCAGAATCTTCTGGGTACCAATGTGCGCCGTCAGGTAATGTCGGAAATCAAGAAAGAGATTGCCATGCCCCTGGCTGAGAAGAGGGATGTCAATAAAAAATATGGAATAGAAACCGATTTCGTAAGGGCGCTGAAGGAATACCGCCCGTTTCAAAGTGCGTGAGGTAGCGATGTTCAATATCAAGCTAATATCATTTGCGCTGTTATTTTTGCTGGCCTGGCCGGCACTGCTCATGGCCGATACATCGGGTAATGATGTCTCCGGCATGGGCGTGATTTTCAATGGCGTGATTTTACTCCTGGTGATAGTCTGCTTCGTTTTTGCATTGAGGATATTTTCGCTTTTACGGGGAGGAGAGATGGCCTCGGGATGGCAGTTCCTGGCTATCTCATTTATCGTTATCTGTCTGGGACAACTGGTTGAATTGTTCTCCACGCTGGAGCTTTTTGCCATAAACCATGCAGTCGTAATGGCGATCAGGCTGGCGGGCATATTTCTGCTTGTGCTGGGAATTGCCAAGATCAAAAAGGTGCTGAGCTAAAGGGATTCGTCCTGATGAATTCATCGAGAAGGAGAAACGATGATTAACCTTGCCGCGCTGGATGAACGAATAGAGAAATGCGAGAAGATTCTGGACGAAAATCCCGAATCGCAGATCTTTGCCGCGCTGGCGGATGCCAGGCGCAAAAAGGGCGAGCTGGATAAGGCCTTCAGGATCTGCCGTCAGGGCATCAGGCGCCATCCTGACTATGGTCCGGGACATCTGGTAATGGCGAAAATAAATTTCGACCGCAAAATGTATGACTGGGCCGATGCCGAGCTTTCCGAGGCGATTCGTCTCGATGGCCGTACCCGCGCAACTGATCTGTTGCAGGCTGAAATCTATGTCCGGCAGCAGCGTTTCGATAAAGCCAAAACCCTGGCCGATGAGCTGTTCAAATCCGATCCGCAAAATGAATATTATAAGGAACTGCGGGCGCTGATCGAAGAGGGCAAACAGGAGCATCTCAAGAAGCAGATGATGCTCAAGCGCATGTACAACTCCCAGACCGAGGAACATATCGAAGAGGAAGTTGAGAAGGCGCAGAAACGTGAAGAAGCGGATAAACCGTTGGGAATGCCCGAGGTGCTGGAACAGATATCGGCTTTTCCCGACATAATTGCCTGTTTCTTCACGGATCGGAAGGGCATGATGATAGAGTCGAGCCTGCCCGAAAGCTTTGATAAAAATTCCTATGCCGCGCTGTCGGCGGAAATCTATAGATTCGCCAATGAAAATGTGGGCACGATCGAGTATGGCAAGGTCAGGCAGGTCCTGATCGAGCTGGCCAATGAAAAGGTCTGGATCTTTCGCCAGGGTGAGGAGATTCTTGTCCTGGTACTGGCGGCCAAGGCCAACCTGGGCTCACTTAAACTCAAGATTTCCAATACGATCAGCCGCATGGCATGATAGATAACCGAGGGGAGAGTATGCAGATTACAAACCAGGAATACAGACATGCGGCCCTGATGGCAGCCATCGTGGCCATCGTGCCGCTGATATTTTTCCCGAATTCCCTGGGACTTAAAATCAACGTATCGCCTTTTCTGTTTTTCCTGTTCGAACTGGCCTATTACTGGGTGATTTTCGCTGTCTTTATGAAAGGCGCCGAAGTGCGCAGTGTGTTTATTTCCGGGACGATCACGTTTTTCGTCAGGCTCGGCGTAGGCTGCCTGTTCGCGATACTTGTTTTGATCACCCGTGAATCATCGGTAAAGATGGCTTTTGCGGCCGGACTGTTTGACTACAAGCCGGCTATGTTTCTGCAGGTCATATCGATACCATTTATCCTCATGACCATCCTGCGGGCCCACCTGGGAATCGACTTGAAAGAGAAGACGCCGTTCGTGATGCAGACATTGGGCCAGACCGCAAAGGAAGAAGAGGAGTCGCCGACCCGCCCCGAAGTCAAAAAAGAGGATTTCAGCGACCGCAAGATTATTGGCCTGAAGACTCAGCCGGTGGCTGAAAAACCGGCCACGGGATTTGAGGATGCGATCAGGTATGTGGGCGAGCTGGCGGCGGTCAGATTCGCTATCCTGGTTGACAACCGGGGCCTTCCGGTGGCGTTTCACGGCGATGATAAGAGTGCCCGTAATCTTTGGTCGGCAATCAGCATTTACCTGGTCGACAAGATCCGTGAGCCATTGGCGCGGGCCGGCAGTTTTGACCTGGAAGGTTTCGAGTTGACCCTCGATTTATACAGGATACATGTGGTAAAAATAGAGGAACTGTTTTTGTTCGTTGCTGCCGATAAAGTATCGGGTGAGACCGAGAAGGTCAGGATCGCCCAGGCGGCCAATATGATCAAGAAATTCTATCACGAAAGATACAGCGCGAAGCCCGAAACTTCGGCTCGGGAGGAAAGTTATGTACCAAGTTTTAGCTGATTTGAACCGCACCTCCGGTGTGGTCGGAAGCATGCTGGTGGGCGAGGATGGCATTATCATTGCCACCGATATGAATGCCGCGGATTCGGACGATGCGGTGGGCGCCCTGGCAGCTTCGATAACAGCCTCGGTCAGGAAATCTCTGGAACGGCTCCAGCATCATGACCTGGACCAGATCACTGTCGAGGCAGAAGGGGGTAACCTGTTTTTATCCGCCTCCAAACCCGGAATCCTGGTGGTTAAGACGGAAGAGGATGTCAATATCGGTCTGGTTAGACTGGAGATCAGAAACGCAATCAACAGGCTTGAGTCTTAAGGAAAGCGGGGCATCATTATATGGTTGCTATAAATTACGCCAATCGCGAGGTTAGCTGTAAGATCGTTTATTATGGTCCCGGCCTGTCCGGCAAAACAACCAACCTGCAGTATATCCACGGCAAGGTTCCGGGGACAACGCGGGGTGATTTGATCAGTTTGGCGACAGATGCCGACCGGACTCTGTATTTTGATTTCCTTCCGATCAATATCGGCACGATCAACGGCTTTACCACGCGCTTTCAATTATATACCGTACCGGGCCAGGTCTTTTACAATGCTACCAGGAAACTGGTGTTACGCGGTGTTGACGGCTTGATTTTTGTGGCCGACAGCCAGCGCGACAAAGCTGACGAAAATGTGGAGAGCTTGAATAACCTCAAGGAAAACCTGGATGAGTACGGCTATGACCTGGATGATTTGCCGCTGATCCTGCAATACAACAAACGTGATCTTCCGGATATAATGTCTGTGGAGGAACTGGATCAGCTTTTAAATACACATAACTGGCCGGTATTCGAAAGCGTGGCCCATAAGGGCACGGGTGTTTTCGATACGCTTAAGCTGATCATCAAGATGATCCTGGCCAAGGCCCGTAAATCGGGCGCGGCCAAGAAGATCGAGGAAGCTCAGGTGGATCAGCCGGCGGCCGCCGCGCAACAGCCACAGCAGCCCGAGCCTCAGCCTGCGCAAGAGAATAAACCACTGCCCTCTGACCCGCAGACGGATAAAATCAATGTTCGTCCGGCGGCACAGAATCAGCCCCGGCCGGCGGAGCAAAGACCGGCGGCAAAAACTCCCGAGCATGTTTCCCGGCCTGTATCAAATCCGGCTCAGGAACAGCGTCTGGCCGCCAGCGCCGAGGGGCAGAGCAGCACATCAACAGCCGTGGCGGATAAGCCGATCAACCATTCCGAGATCGAATCCCTCACGGAATCGTCGATCAATGATCCGGATGTCGATACCCGGCTGGAGCCTCAGTCGCGGGCATTTGAGGAGAATGTGATCGGTGAAAACGAGCCGGAGCGCAAGAAGAAAGAAGCGCCGCAGGAGGGCGCGGAGGAAGATATGCAGGGCCGTCAGGCAGGCCATGAGTACGAAATAAGTGATGATGATACTGAAATAAGTCAACCCGAAACCGCTGAAACGGAGCCCGAGGAAGCACCGCAGTCATCAGATGAAGATCAGGATTCAGATGCTGACGGGGATTCCGAGGATCCATTTGCCTTGCCATCGAACAAGCCCAAGATGGCTGAACCGATGAAGGTCAGGAATAAGAAGAAAAAACGGGGCTTTTTCAGCAGGTTATTCGGCAGAAAATAAATCAGGAGGTAGAAGTGGCGAATGATAGTCTGATAGTGTATCAGGAGGAGACCGCCAAAATCGATGGTATTCTCAAGAAGCTTTTAAAAGGCTCTGAGGCGAAATGTGCCCTTCTGGTCGACAAGGATGGCCACTTGATTACCAGGCAGGGATTCACTCATTCCCTCGACACAACCGCTCTGGCGGCGCTTCTGGCCGGATCGTTTGCATCCACTAAGGAGATAGCAAGGCTGGTCGGCGAACCGGAGTTCTCGGTTCTTTTCCATCAGGGCAAACGCGACCATATTCACATGTCCCTGGTAAATGAGAGAACAATCCTGGTGGTCATATTTGATGACCGGACCACAATCGGTATGGTCCGTCTGTATTCCAAGGAGACCTCGGAAGAACTCAACACCATCTTCGAGACCGCGCTCAAGGGCGGAGGCCACGAGCAGGAAGGTATTACCGATGATTTCGCCGATTCGGCGGGCAGCAAACTGGACGATATCTTTCAGGATTAGTGACAGAAGGAGACGATGTCTAAAGAACTCGGGACAATGCTGGTTAATTCCGGCAAGATCACGGAAGATCAACTTACCAAGGCGCTGGAGCTGATAAAATCGCAGGACCTGCGGCTGGAGCAGGCCCTGATTAAAATCGGCGCGATGCATGATACCGATGAGATATCGGCATTCATCGGCAAACAGCTCAATATCGGTGCATTGCGTCTCAGTGATATCGAGCTCAATGCCGAGATCGTGAAGCTGATACCGCTGGATATTGCCCGAAAGTTCAATGTGATCGCGGTCAGCAAGCTGGGTAAAACACTGATTGTGGCCATCTCCGACCCGAATAATATTTATGTCCTGGATGCTATCAAATTTATAACCGGTTGCTATATTCAGCCGGTGATCTCGCCGCAGGAGGCGATATCCAAAGCGATCGATCATTATTACAGCGATTCCAGCGGATTCTCGGATGTGCTCAAGGATATCGAGGATTCCGATCTGGAGGTGATCGATACCGAAGATGATGCGGTTACAGAGCAGGACCTGGCCTCACAGGTGCAGGACAAGCCGCTGGTCAAGCTGGTCGACTCGATTATTGCCGACGCGATCAGGAAGGGCGCCTCGGATATTCATATCGAATGTTACGAGAAGAGGATCCGCGTGCGTTTCCGTGTCGACGGCAAGCTGGAGGAGATGGCGCCCTTGCCGTTCAAATACCGTGCGGCGATTATCTCACGTGTAAAGATCATGGCCGATCTGGATATCTCCGAACGAAGGCTGCCGCAGGATGGCCGTATCAAGGTCAAAGTGGCCGGACGAGCGATCGATTTACGTGTATCTGTTCTGCCCACAATCTTCGGCGAGAAGGTGGTTATGCGTATTCTGGATCCCAAGTCGCTGATGGTCGACCTGACCATGCTGGGATTCGAACGGAAGTCACTGAAGAGTTTCGACAAGGCAATTCATTTGCCCTACGGGATCATCCTGGTTACCGGGCCGACGGGTTCAGGTAAGACCACCACCCTGTATTCGGCCCTGAAGCAGATCAACACGCCCGACGTGAATATCATGACGGCTGAGGATCCGGTCGAGTTCAACTTCGACGGTATTAACCAGGTGGCGGTCAGATCAGACATAGGGCTGACCTTCGCGGCTTCACTGCGATCGTTTTTGCGCCAGGACCCGGACATCATCATGGTCGGTGAGATTCGTGATACCGAGACGGCCGAGATAGCTATCAGGGCCGCCTTGACCGGTCACCTTGTGTTCTCGACCATCCATACCAATGACGCACCCTCGACTGTCAGCAGGCTGACTGATATGGGCATTCCGCCATTTTTGGTGGCATCATCCACCAAGCTGATCATGGCCCAGCGAATGATCCGCAAAATCTGCCAGGCCTGCAAGGAGAAGGTGGAAATCGAGCGGGAGGCATTATTGAGCCTGGGCATTCCCGAGGACCAGGTGGACACTTTTGAGTGCTGGGACGGTAAGGGCTGTTCGGAATGCAATGATACCGGCATGTCGGGACGAACGGGTATTTTTGAGGTTATGCCGATATCAACACGAATTGAGCGTATGATCCTGGATAATGCCTCGGTGCCGGAAATTCGTGCCAAGGCTATTGAGGAAGGCATGCTGACGCTGCGTATGGCGGCGATTGAAAAGCTTAGAAACGGGGCTACCAATATACAGGAAGTTATCTCGAAATCATCAGAGGATTAAAAATAAAGCAGGGATCTCAAAATGGTAAGTTTACGCGAGCTTTTGGAAATAATGGCAAAGAAGGGCGCCTCCGATCTTCATCTCACAGTCGGTGCTCCGCCCATGATCAGGGTTGACGGCAGGCTTCAAAAAATGGATTTCGACCGGCTTACCCCGGAAGTGACCAAGAAGCTGGCCTACTCGATGATGAATGAAAAGCAGAAACTCAAATTCGAGGAAAACTCGGAGCTGGATCTGTCATTCGGTATCGAAAACCTGTCTCGTTTCCGCTGCAATATATTTGTCCAGCGCGGTAATGTTGCCGTTTCAATGAGGCAGATACCTTATCGTGTCAAGACTTTCGAGGAACTGGGCATTCCCAAGGTTATTCAGGAATTTGCAAATTATCCGCGCGGCCTGGTGCTGGTATGCGGGCCGACCGGCTCGGGTAAGTCAACCACGCTGGCGGCGCTTATAGATAAAGTAAACCGTGAAAGAAACGAACATATTCTTACGGTCGAGGATCCGATCGAATACCTGCACCGTCATATGGGCTGTATTGTCAATCAGCGCGAGGTTCATGCCGATACGAAGTCATTTGCCTCGGCCCTGAAATACGCTTTGCGCGAGGATCCGGATGTGGTCCTGATCGGTGAGATGCGTGACCTGGAGACGATCGAGGCGGCCATTAATATTTCCGAAACTGGCCATCTTGTATTCGCTACCCTGCATACCAATTCGGCGGCGGAGTCGATCAACCGAATTGTGGATGTGTTTCCGACCAATCAGCAGGAGCAGATCAGGGTAACATTGTCATTCGTCCTGCAGTCGGTGCTGGTGCAGCAGTTGATTCCCAAGATCGGCGGCGGCCGTGCATTGGCGATGGAAATCATGACCGCTACCCCGGCCCTGCGGGCGATAATCCGTGATGACAAGATTCATCAGATTTATTCCACAATCCAGGCCGGCCAGAAATATGGTATGCGCACCATGAATCAGTCGCTGGCCGAATTGTATCTGCAGCATAAGGTCACGATTGGTGATGCGATTGCGCGCAGTTCCAATGTCGATGAATTGAATGAGATCGTGGCGCGCAAGACAGGCGCCAGCGTAAATGTGTAATCATATTTTGTATCCGCAAGGAGGTTAGCCTTGCCAACATTCGAATATAAAGGAAAATCCGCGACCGGCGCACAGGTGACGGGCACGTACAAGGCCAAGAGCCGCGCCGACGTGGAGAAGGTTCTGCGGAGAAACAAGATCTTCGTGAATTCGATTTCACGCAAGCCGACCAATATCAACATCCAGATCGGTACGGGTATCAAGAAGATCGAAATCAGCCGCTTTACCAGGCAGTTTGCGACCATGATCGGGGCCGGTCTGCCCATGGTGCAGTGTCTGGAAATTCTTTCGCAACAGATGGAATCGCCGGCTTTTCGCAAGATGATCGGCGAAGTCAAAGAATCGGTGCAGGCCGGTACAACACTCTCCGAGGCATTGCGCAAACACAAGAAAATTTTCGATGATCTGTTTGTGAACATGGTCGAGGCGGGCGAGATGGGCGGTGCCCTGGATACGATTCTGGTTCGTCTGGCCAACTACCGTGAAAAAGCCGATGCCCTGGCGCGCAAGGTCAAGGGCGCGCTGGTATATCCGGTTGTGGTGTCGATCGTGGCTATAGGCGTCACTATCGCCATGCTGAAATTCATTGTGCCTATTTTTGCGCGCATGTTTCAGAACCTCGGCGCCGGTCTTCCCGAACCGACGCGGATAGTCATGGGCGTGTCTGATTTCGTGAATAACAAGTTCCTGCTCATGCTGATTATCGCGGCCCTGCTGGTTGTTGCTTTCAAGGTGATTACCAACAACAAAACCGGGCGGTTCTACTGGGATACGATCAAGCTCAAAATGCCCGGTTTCGGGACATTGATACGCAAGACAGCCGTGGCCAGATTCACGCGAACACTGGGCACACTGCTGTCATCGGGCGTGTCGATCCTGGAGGCTTTGGATATTACCGCCAAGACAGCCGGCAATTCGGTTATTCAGGCGGCGGTTCGCAAATCGATGCTCTCGATTGCCGAGGGTGAGACGATTACGCAGCCATTGAAGGAATCGAATGTTTTTCCGCCCATGGTGATCCAGATGATTTCCGTAGGTGAGAAAACCGGCGGTTTGGATGAGATGCTGGGCAAGATCGCCGACTTCTACGATGAAGAGGTCGATGCCGCGGTATCGTCATTGACATCATTGATTGAGCCGATCGTGATTGTGTTTATGGGTATCATGATCGGTGGTATCCTGATTGCCATGTACATGCCTATGTTTGATATCATCGGGCAGATCAAATAAGATAAAAGAATCTTCGATACACGGGCGTTCCATGAGATTCACGGGACGCCCATAGTTTATAGAGACCATGTCCGCAAAGAATACATCAACGGTTCAGGATTTTAAGTCGAGCTGGTTTTTGCCACTTCGTCTGGCGATCTTTTTAATCGTTGTGGCCGTGATTTTGATCACGCGCAAGGAGCAGAGCGAAATATATCTGCCCTTTCTGATTTACAGCCTGACAACACTGGGGCTTTTGATCTCGCTGGCGTTCCGTCTTCCGGCCAGGGCGCCGCGTGTGGCCCAGATGTTTATAATGCTGCAAATACTATCGGAGGTATTTGTTGAGGCGGCGGTGATTCGTCTGACCGGCGAAGTTACCAGCCCGTTTACCGCGCTGTTTTTGCTGACTATCGTATCGGCCGCCTATGTTTACAGGCTGTGGGGTACTCTTCTGACGGCGACCTTCGTGTCGATTGCCTATGCCATCGTGATCTGGACCGGGTCGGGTGAGCCGATACCTCAGGATATAGATCTGGAAGTCATCCAGAACCTGTTTGCAGGAAATGACGAGCAGTTTTATACGCTGTTTTTGTATATCTGCATATTTTATCTTGTAGCATTTGTCTCCGGCTACCTCTCGCAACGAATTCAGGCCAAGGAATCGGAACTCAAGGCGGCGTCGGAATCTCTGGCGCGGGTCAAGCTGGAAACGGATGAGATTTTAAAACATTTGCATTCGGGCCTGATTACCATAGATCACTTTGGACGAATCATATATTTCAACCAGGCGGCGGAGCGGATTACCGGCTACAGCGAGAGCAAAATCAAGGGCAGGAACTGCCTGGAAGCTTTTGCCGACCGTATGCCGGAATTTTCGGAAAAGATCTTATCTGTCCTGAAATCCTCCCAGCATGAACATCGCTGTGAAATCTCTATCACAGATGAAAATGGCCGGTCGATTCCAATCGGCATTTCGACTTCGGTTTTGGAGGATGAGACGCGCGGTGTCAGGGGCGTGATAGGCATTTTTCAGGATTTGACGGATGCCAAGGTTATTGAGACCAAGATGCGCCGTGCCGATCGCCTGGCGGCAGTGGGTGAACTTTCGGCCTCGATTGCGCATGAAATCAGGAACCCCTTGGCGGCCATCTCCGGGTCGGTTGAGATTCTGCGCAATGAGCTCCAGGTGGAGGGTGAGAATCAGAAGCTGATGAACCTGATTGTCAAGGAGGCCTCGCGCCTGAGCAATATACTGACCGATTTTCTGGTTTACGCCCGTGTCAAACAACCGGCCTTTAATAAGGTCGAGATCAATCGCCTGGTTTCGGATATCCTCGATCTGATTCAGCAGCGTCCCAATCACAATAAGGGTGTCAGGTTAAACAGCAACTCCGATGACACAACTGTTTACGTCAAGGGGGATGAGGAGCAGCTCAAGCAGGTTCTGATCAACCTGGTAGTGAATGCCATCGATGCTTTGGGAACACGCAAAGGCAGGGTGGAGGTGGAAATCGTATCCGATTCGATACGCTATCCGGATCAGATTATACTGCGGGTCAAAGATGATGGTGCGGGGATGACACCTGAGGTGCAGGATAATATTTTCACTCCGTTTTATTCGACCAAGAAAGAGGGCACCGGCCTGGGGCTGGCGATTGTCAAACGTCTGGTTGAAAATATGGGTGGAAAGATCACGGTGGAATCATCGCAGAACAGCGGCACCACATTCGAGATCAGCCTGCTGAAATATATGGACAGTATGCCCCGCAGGGGAGCGGATCAGGACGAAGAGCTGTACTCCCCCGAGGAATCGGATTATATACATTTTTCCGGCACAACTCCTTACCGTTGATAATCGCTAATAAAGACCACGTTATTGTTTAACAGATTGCTGTTGAATTGATTTGACTTGCCCTGCGGGGTCGGGGAAATCCTGTAGCATATACCGGGCACATCTACCTATTTTGTGAAAAATATAACAATATTGTTAAAAAATGCTTGACATTGCGGGAGCACGGGATTTATATAGCGATTTAAAATTTGAGTTGTGGCGCCAGAGAATAAAAATGATAAAATGGCCTTGTATCGTCAGCTTTCATTGCTGCTGGCGATACCGGCATTGTTGACCGTCGGGCCGCTGGTTGGATTGTTTATCGGCAAATATCTTGATAAATGGCTAAACACTGAACCCTATCTGATGTATCTGTTCATTGTGCTGGGTTTTGTGGCCGCCGGTAAAGAGGTTTACGGGATAGTTAAGAGAGTATCAGAAAACGTATAGCAGCACCTATGGGTCTTGACTTTATAAATAGAATAATCAGAACATCTCTTTTGCTGGGGGCACTGATATTCATTTTCGGGTCTTACTATTTCGACTGGCAGTACAGCATGGGGATATTTGCTGGCATGCTGTGGGGCTCGGCCAATCTCTGGTTCATTCGTCAATTTATGGTCAGCTATCTCACCACGGGAGAACGGGATGCCAAAAAGCTTGCGATTATTGCGGTTATAAAATTTCCGGTCCTGTACCTGGCCGGGTTCTTTCTGCTCTGGTTCAATTTGTTCCCGGTCTTGTCGTTCGTAATCGGATTCACATTGATATTCGTGGTGATTGTGCTCAAGGCTTTAGGAAAATTGGTCACGGAGGGTGGCTTTAAAAATTTTAATTTAGTTGAAAGACGGGTTAAAGGATGATTTTTCCTAATCTATCTTCGCTGGTTGCGGGTCATGGCGGTGCGGCGGCAATGCCGGAACTGCCGCATGTGATCGAATTTCTGCATCTGCATTTCACCGGACCGTTTGTCAATTTCCTGTTCGAGTACAAGGATGTGATATTCGCATTCCTGGTTCTGATATTCATGTGTTTGGTGGCCGCGCGGGTTTATGCCAAACGTTCGATTCATCCCGGCAAACTGCAGAACCTGGTCGAAATGATTGTGGAAGGCTTCCAGAGTTTCTTTATCTCGATTCTGGGCGATAGATGGGGTAAGCATTTTACTCCGTTTCTGGGCACGCTTTTCTTGTACATCCTTCTGATGAACTGGTTCGGGCTGATTCCATTCGGTAAATCGGCCACGGCCAACTGGGCCACCACCGCGCCATTGGCGATTGTGGTCTTTTTATATGTGCAGTATACCGGCCTTCGTCGTTTGGGTGTGGTCAAGTATGTGGACCACCTGATGGGCGAGCCGCGGACGGTTGTGACCTGGATTTTGGTACCCCTCAATTTGCCGATCCATATTATCGGTGAGCTGGCCAAGCCGCTCTCGCTCTCGTTGCGACTTTTCGGCAACATCACGGGCGAGGATGTGCTTCTGGCGGCGTTCACCGGACTGGGTGTAATGGTGCTGGCCTTTATCGGTTCGCCGGTGGGCCTGCCGTTGCAGCTACCCTTTTATTTTCTGGCTTTATTGACATCGACGATACAGGCACTTGTATTTACACTGCTTGCGGCGGTTTATTTCTCGATGATGCTGCCGCATGAGGAACATGAAGAGCATTAAACATTAAACTACTTTGTAGGAGGATAAATGGATTTCCAGACTGCATTATCGTTCTCGCTTCCTATCGGTTTGGCACTGGCCGCCATCGGTTCAGGTCTCGGACTGGGACGCGCCGTTGGTTCCGCTATGGAAGCCATGGGCCGTCAGCCGGAAGCTGCCGGTAAGATTCAGGTCGGTATGATTATCGGTGCTGCTCTTATTGAGGCTCTCACGATTTATTCGCTGGTCGGTTTCTTTATTCTGTCCGGCAAGATTGGCACGCACTAAAAAGTTTACTGTATGGGATGAGGCACGTTCCTCATCCCATCTGTAAATTCTTTGCAAAGGAGTTACCGTGGAGGACATCGGCAAATGGCAAATGCTGCTCACGCATGCTGTCGGCTTTCTTATCGCTCTCTGGATTCTTAAAAAGTTCGCCTGGAAACCGATTACCAATATCCTGGAGGAAAGGCGCCAGAAGATTCAGAGCGATTTTGATGAAGCTGCCAAAGACCGTAAGAAGTCCGAGGAGCTTCTGGGACAGTATGAGGAGAAGCTGAAGGAAATCGATGCCGAGGCCCGCGCCAAGATTCAGGAAGCGGTCAAGGAAGGGCAGAATGTTGCCGCCGAGATCAAGGACTCGGCGCGCAAGGAGTCCAAAGAATTGATCGAGCGCGCCAAGTCGGAACTGGAACGCGATGTTCAGAAGGCCCGGGTTCAGTTGAAGGAGGATCTGGTCAAGATGACCCTCTTTGCGACCGAGAAGATGATTTCCGAGAAGCTCGACGAGCAGAAGCATCGGGATTTAATTTCCAATTTCATCGATGAAGTGGAGAAAGCTTAGTGATTTCTTCAGAAGTTGCAAAAAGATATGCGGCCGGTTTATTTGAACTGGCGCTTGAAAAAGATATGCTGGACCGGATCGCCGATGAGATCGGGTCTATCGGCGAGGTCTTTAAAAAAGATCGCATGCTTTTGAACTTTCTGGCCGCGCCCCAGATCAGGGACCAGGAAAAGGAAGAGGTGATCAGGAATGTCTTCAGCGGCAAGGTTTCCAAACCGGTGGAGGAATTTCTTGATATTGTCGTGCGCAAGCGCAGGAGCATGTTCCTGGTGGAAATCTGCGATGCGTTTGAAAACCTGGTACTGAAACATCGCGGCTATGTCAAGACGTTTGTGGATACGGCCATAAAATTGACTGAGGAAGAGAAAAAGAAACTTCAGCAAAAGCTTGAAACCAAAACCGGCAAGAAAATTCTCATGACAGCCAGGGTCAGGCCGGAAATACTGGGCGGCGTGATTGTTCAGCTCGGAGACCAGGTCATCGACAATTCGATCAGGCACGAGATGCGCGTCCTGCGAGACAGGCTCATGGAAACGAAAGTTCATTAAAGTTGCGCTTTGATATATAAAGATTTTGAAAACGATTTTTTATGATATAGACGGAGAATAATATGTCCTTAAAACCTGAAGAAGTAAGCTCCATTATTCAGAAGGAGATCTCCAAGTACGAAACCGAGCTGAAGATGGAATCGGTCGGTACCGTGCTGCAGGTCGGCGATGGTATCGCTCGTGTGTGGGGACTCGAAGATGTTATGATGTCGGAGCTGGTGGTTTTTCCGGGCGATATTATGGGCCTGGTTCTCAACCTCGAGGAAGACAATGTCGGTGTGGCTATTTTCGGCGCCGATACCGACATTAAAGAGGGTGACACGGTACGCAGGTCGGGCAAGATCGCTTCCGTACCAGTAGGTGAAGCGATGGTCGGACGCGTGGTCAATGCGCTCGGCCAGCCGATCGATGGCAAGGGACCGATCGTTACTGACGATTATCGTCCCACCGAGGTGTTCCCCCCCAACGTGGTGGAAAGACAGCCTGTAAAGGAACCGGTGCAGACCGGTTTGAAGGCGATCGACTCGATGATTCCGATTGGCCGCGGACAGCGTGAGCTGATTATCGGCGACCGCCAGACAGGCAAGACCGCTGTGGCGATCGACACGATTATCAACCAGAAGAATACGGATATGTACTGTATTTATGTCGCTGTCGGCCAGAAGTCATCAACCGTGGCCCAGATCGTGGATGTGCTCGAGAAGAATGGAGCTATGGAATACACGACTGTTGTATCCGCTCCCGCCACCGATCCCGCCCCGCTGCAGTTCCTGGCACCCTATGCCGGAACAGCAATGGGCGAGTATTTCATGTTCAGCAAGCGCCATTCGCTTCTGATCTATGACGATTTATCGAAACATGCTGTTGCTTATCGTCAGCTTTCACTCTTACTCAGGCGTCCTCCCGGACGTGAGGCGTATCCCGGTGACGTATTCTATCTGCACTCACGTCTTTTGGAACGTGCGGCCAAGCTGAGCGAGAAGCTTGGCGGCGGTTCATTGACCGCCCTGCCGGTTATCGAAACACAGGCCGGTGACGTTTCGGCCTATATTCCGACCAACGTTATTTCGATTACTGACGGCCAGATCTTCCTGGAAGGCGAGCTGTTCTACTCCGGTATCCGACCCGCCATTAACGTGGGTATCTCGGTCTCGCGTGTGGGCGGCAACGCCCAGACCAAGGCGATGAAGAAAGTTGCCGGTAAGCTGAGATTGTCGCTGGCCCAGTATCGTGAGCTGGCTGCTTTTGCGCAGTTCGGTTCCGATCTGGATAAAGCCACGCAGTCACAGCTGACACGCGGTGAGAAGATGGTCGAGATCCTCAAGCAGGGCCAGTATGAGCCAATGCCCCTGGCACAGCAGGTTATGATTATCTGGGCCGGAGGTCAGGGTTATCTCGATGATATTCCCAAGGACATGATCGATGATTTCGAGAAAGGCCTTTTGGGGTTCATGGAGAAGGATTATCCGGATGTTGGTCACAAGATCACCAGCGAGAAGGATCTGTCTGAAAGCGTCGAGAAGGAACTGAGAGCCGGTGTTGAGGCTTTCAAGAAGAAATTTAAGGCCGATAAAGGTTTAGCCTGAGGATTAGCGGATGCCTTCACTGCGAGACATAAAAAAGCGAATAAGAGCGGTTGAAAATACCAAGCAGATCACCAAGGCCATGGAGATGGTTGCGGCGGCCCGTCTGCGCAAGGCTCAGCAGATGATTGAGTCATTCCGCCCCTATGGCGAGAAGATGCAGGAGATGCTCTCGCATCTTTCGCACGCCTCGGGTGCGGTGGATCATCCCTATTTCGAAAAAAGGGAGGTCAGGCGGACGGTTGCCGTGGCGGTTACTTCCGACCGTGGTCTGTGCGGATCATTTAACTCGAACATAATCAGAAGAACGAATCAGTGGCTGTCCGAGCATGCCGATGAAAATCCGGGACTGGTGCTGGTCGGTAAAAAAGCCTGGGATTATTACAAGCGCCGCACGGATCATGTCGATGTGATCAAGCGTTACCAGGATTTTGCCGGCAAGATGGATATGGGCCTTGTGCGTGAAATCACCAATGACATGACAACCATGTTCACAACAGGCCAGGTGGACCGGATAACATTCATCTACACCGCTTTCATCTCGCTCTCGACATTCCGAATCAGCGACCGGCAGTTTCTGCCGATCGAGGCTGATTTTGAAGCGGAAGAAGAAGAGAGCCATGCGGGCGGGCTGGAGTATATCTTCGAGCCCGATCCGGCCGAGATATTCAAGCGTCTTTTGCCCAGCTACGCTTTGGTGCAGGTCCAGATGGCGATTGCCGAATCACTGGCTTCGGAACATGGTACCCGTATGATGGCTATGGGTTCGGCGACCAAGAATGCCGGCGAGCTGATCGAGAAGCTGACGCTCAAGCGTAATAAGGCCAGGCAGGCGACGATTACCAACGAACTTCTGGATATCGTGGGCGGTGCCGAGGCATTGAACAAGTAGGCTGCTCTGAAAGGAATAATGGTTCCGTCATAAGCGGCGGAATTTGTGATACAGTAAAAAAAGTAATATCTAATAAAGGAATTGCAATGGCTGAGAAGAATATAGGTAAGATACTTCAGGTTATCGGTGCAACTGTCGATTGCCAGTTTGATTCCGATCATCTACCGAATATTCTCAACGCAATCAAGATTGTCGATAAAGAGAAGGAAATCGACCTGACCGTCGAGGTCGCCTTGCATATCGGCGACAATGTCGTCAGATGTATCGCTATGGGCTCGACTGACGGTCTGGTGCGTGGGATGGATGCGGAAGATACCGGTCAGCCGATTGCGGTACCGGTAGGCGAGATTGTGCTGGGACGAGTATTCGACCTGGAAGGCAATCCGATCGACGAGCTCGATCCGATACCTGCCGATGCACAGCGTAGCCCGATTCATCGTGCTCCGCCGACATTTACCGATCAGGATATCGAGACCAAGATCTTCGAGACAGGTATCAAGGTTATCGACCTGCTTGAGCCCTATGCCAAGGGCGGCAAGGTCGGCCTGTTCGGCGGTGCCGGTGTGGGCAAGACGGTTATCATCCAGGAATTGATCCGCAGTATCGCTGCCGAGCACGGCGGCTATTCGGTTTTCTGCGGCGTGGGTGAACGTACCCGTGAGGGTAATGACCTGTGGCTGGAAATGAAGGAATCCGGCGTTATCGAGAAGACCTGTATGGTCTTTGGCCAGATGAACCAGCCTCCCGGCGCCAGGCTTCGTGTCGGTCTTTCCGGCCTGACCATGGCCGAGCACTTCCGTGATGAAATGCATCAGGACGTACTTTTATTCATCGATAACATCTTCCGTTTCGTACAGGCCGGTTCCGAGGTGTCCGCGCTTCTGGGACGTATGCCGTCGGCGGTGGGTTATCAGCCCACATTGTCGAACGAGATGGGTGCGTTGCAGGAACGAATCACTTCAACCAAGGCCGGTTCGATTACCTCGGTGCAGGCTATTTATGTGCCCGCTGATGACTTGACCGACCCTGCGCCTGCCACGACATTCGCGCATCTGGATGCGACCACGGTGCTGTCGCGCCAGATCGTGGAGCTGGGTATTTACCCGGCAGTTGACCCGCTCGACTCGACCTCCAGGATCCTGGATCCCAATGTGGTCGGCGAGGAACACTACTCGGTGGCGCGCTCGGTGCAGCAGATTCTGCAGAGATATAAAGACCTGCAGGATATTATCGCCATCCTGGGTATCGACGAGCTTTCGGAGGATGATAAGCTGATCGTGGGCCGTGCCCGCAGAATCCAGAGATTCCTCTCGCAGCCGTTCTTCGTTGCCGAGCAGTTTACCGGAACGCCGGGCCGTTATGTGCCGCTCTCCGAGACGATCGAAAGCTTCAAGGAGCTGATCGAGGGCAAGTGCGACGATATGCCCGAGCAGGCATTCTATATGGTCGGCAATATCGAAGAGGCGAGAGAGAAAGCTGAAGAACTGCAGAGGGCATAGAGCTTATGTTTAAATTATCAATAGTGTCGCCCGAGAAGGTTCTTTATGAGGATATGGTGGAATCTGTGGTGGCCCCCGGAAGCGAGGGCTATCTTGGAATATTGTCCAACCATGCCCCGCTGATAACCTCGCTCAAGGTCGGCAAGCTGGAAATCCGCGATTCCAAGAATCGCGAACTGACTGCCGCGATTTCGGGCGGTTTTCTGGAGGTCTCCAATAACACCGCCACGATCCTGGCCGATTCGGTTGAGCTGGCCGAGGAAATCGACTTAAGCCGTGCGGAGTCGGCGTTGAACCGTGCCAGGGAACGTATGAACCTGGACAGTGGGGATATCGATCTCGTGCGCGCCAGGAGCTCTCTTGAACGGGCTCGAAACCGGATTCAGATTTTCAAAAAACACAGCAAGTAAATTAAAAAACCCGCTCTGGCGAGCGGGTTTTTTACTGTGCTTAGAGTAGGGTTGTGCAGGGGGTAAATCTTGTATAGACTAAGAGTAGGTTCTCTTGCTTATTGCTGCCCTCCCTGGGAGATTCCCACATATCTGGAAAAGTGATCAACGCTGATCTCAACTTTGCCATTCTTGACATCATATACGTCCTGAAGCTCGAGCTTGCCGGTTTCAGGGTTGTAGTAATACCAGGCAACGCTGTTCACAGTGGAATCTATAAATGCACCGGCATCTATGGTCAATATGGCCGATTTGGAAAATATTAGGCCATCGGGACCGAATTCGAATATCAGCGCCCGTTCGCCATCACGTGTAATATGACGTGTAACATCGATAGTAATGGTGACATCGGAACCAACCGCCCGGGGTGGTACATTGAATTCTGCCGATGAGTTGGCATCCACCGGAATGCTAATCGTTCCGCCGGAAATAACGGTAACATTATTGTTTTCAACCGCAGGTTGATCGAACTCGTTAAGAACATCGACTGATGGCCCGGCCATAATGGATTCGAGTTCCACCAGGCTGCTGTGGCCGGTTTGCGGTTTATTGGGCAAATCGGAACATCCGAAAATAATCAGGAAACTTAAAAGAAAAGAGGCTAATGTCAATCCTGCCGCTGTTGTTCTAATCCCTCTCATGCTCTACCTTTCGATACCTGTGTCATTCCTTCCGGCGGTTTAAATTTGCAACTTTTGTTCCATATCAAAACATTTGTGCATGTTTTTATAGTGCAATGTGCGACAATCGATTACAAAATTGAACAATGCGCATAAAGTGAGCAGGGGCATTCTTTTCGACTAAAATGATGGGATTCTGCCCATACTGTATGGGAGTTGGGCATTTTATTGAGGGGAACTGATCATTTGCTGCACATCGAAATGTAAATGAACCGTTCGTCTGCCGAACATGTAACATATATTACAGAGAACATTTTTTGAAAAAGGAACATTTATTAGTGCTTGACATTTGTGGAATATAATGTAAATTTTGCGTTTAATTATTTTCCGCTATTATATAGGAGAGCCGATGAAAACATATATTCCCAAGCTTTCTGAACTGAACAAGAAATGGTATGTGGTTGATGTGGAAGGCAAGATTCTGGGCCGTCAGGCGGGCAAAATCGCCACGATTCTGATGGGCAAGAACAAGCCTGTTTACACTCCTCATCTGGATGCCGGCGATTATGTTATCGTTGTCAACGCCGATAAAATAATGATGTCCGGCAAGAAGCCCGAACAGAAGTTGTATTACCGGCATACGGGCTATCCGGGCGGACTGCGTTCACGCACATTCAAGCAGATGCTGGGTACCCGGCCGGAACAGCTTTTCCGGGACACTGTAAAGGGTATGCTGCCCAAGAATCGCCTGGGACGCAAGTTGCTCAAGAAGCTCTTCGTCTATCGCGGCGACAAGCATCCGCATCAGGCACAGAAACCTGAAGCTCTTGAATTGTAAAATATTATTCTGATTTCGGAAGGAAAAAATGGCTGAACCGATTATTGCGACGGGCCGCAGAAAAAGAGCTGTGGCCACAGTGCGTCTCTACCCGGGCAACGGCAACTGGTCTGTCAACGGCAAGTCTCTGCATGAGCACGTGCGCGGAAGACAGCTTCTGGTTGACCATGTTTTCAAGCCCTACAGGGTGGCCGAGCTGATGGGTAAATTCGATGTCAGGTGCCGCGCCAAGGGCGGTGGTATCAGCGGACAGGCAGGCGCCATGCGCCTGGCACTGGCCCGTGCCCTGATCAAATTTGACGAGGCTCTGCGCAGCCCTCTGAAAGAGGCCGGTCTTCTGACTCGCGACGCGCGTATCGTGGAAAGAAAAAAATACGGAATGGTCAAAGCGCGCAAGCGTTTCCAGTATTCCAAGAGATAATTTTAGCATCTTGAATTACACACAGCCGTTGACTTCGGGGGCGGTCATCCTCAGATGAGGATGTCCCCCGGGGGATGATGCGGCTGGAGGATTAACCAAAGGAGTATTATAATGCTTGATATTACTATCAAGGATCTTCTGGAGGCAGGCGTCCATTTTGGGCACCAGACTCGTCGCTGGAACCCCAAGATGAAACGCTTTATTTTTTCCGCCAAAAGCGGCATCTACATCATCGATCTCAAAAAAACCATGCTCTCCGTGGAAATGGCCTGCAACAAGGTCAATGAGATCATCACACGCGGTCATTCAATATTGTTTGTGGGCACCAAGAAGCAGGCCCAGGATGTGGTCAGGGAAGAGGCCGAGCGTTGCGGGCAGTTTTATGTCACCGAAAGATGGCTGGGCGGAATGCTGACCAATTACCAGACAATCAAAAATAACATCAAACGCCTGAAAGACCTGGAGCGCATGAAAGAGGACGGCACGTTTGATAAGCTGTCCAAAAAAGAGGTTTCCAGCCTTGAACGTGAGCGCCAGAAAAAGGAAAAAATCCTGGGCGGTATCAAGGAAATGAACCGTCTGCCGGGCCTGGTCTTCGTTGTCGACGCCAAGAAGGAGAAGATCGCTGTTGCCGAAGCCGCGACATTGAATATACCGGTTATCGCCATCGTCGATACGAATTCCGATCCTGATCCGATCGATTTCCCGATTGCCGGCAATGACGATGCCATCAAATCGATCCGGGTGATAACCCATCAGATCGCCAATGCGGCCATCGATGCGGTCAACAGGCTGCGCGAGGGTTCGCAGATCGAGGGTAAGGCGGCTTCCGATGAGGAGCCGGACCTGCTCGAAAAAGAGACCGAGAAGACTGAAGAGACAGTGACAACTGCAAGCGAGAGCGAAGGAGAGAAGTAAAATGGCGATTTCCGCGAAAGACGTTAAGGAACTGAGAGATAAGACCAACGTCGGCATGATGGACTGTAAGAAAGCGCTGGAGGAGGCCGGCGGTGATATTGATAAGGCTGTTGAGATTCTGCGTGAAAAGGGTATTGCCAAGGCCGCCAAGAAGGCCGGAAGAAGCACCAATGAGGGCGTGATCGCATCATATATTCATCCCGGCGACAAGCTGGGTGTGCTGGTCGAGGTCAACTGCGAAACCGATTTTGTGGCCAAGACCGATGAATTCAAGCAGCTTGTACATGATATCAGTATGCAGATTGCGGCCGCCACACCGCTGGTAGTTACGCGCGAGGAACTCGATCCCGAGTTGCTCGAAAAAGAAAAACAGATCTATAAGACACAGGCCCTGAACGAAGGCAAGCCGGAAAAGATCGTTGATAAGATCGTCGAGGGCCGAATGGAAAAATACTACAAAGAGATATGCCTCCTGGAACAGCCTTTTATACGTGATCAGGATAAGAGCGTCCAGGATCTTCTAAATGAAGCGATTGCAAAGCTCGGCGAGAATATGTCGATCAGGCGCTTCTGTCGCTACAGACTGGGAGAATAAGCCCCGTGCAGGAGCCGCAATACAAAAGAGTTCTTCTTAAGCTTTCGGGCGAGGCCCTGATGGGCAAGGGAGAATATGGTCTGGATGGCGATATGCTCAAGTATATCGCCGCCGAAGTTGTTGCGGCCAAGAACCTGGATGTGGAGCTTGCCATAGTGATCGGCGGCGGAAACATCTACCGCGGAGCAAGCAGCAAAATCCCCGGTGTATCGCGAGCCACGGGGGACTACATGGGCATGCTGGCGACCGTGATCAACTGCATGGCATTCCAGGACTGCCTGGAAACATTCTTTGTCGAAACCCGTGTTATGACAGCTCTGCAGATCGATGCCGTGGCCGAAAAATACGTACGCCGGCGGGCGCTTCGCCACCTGGAAAAAGGCCGGGTTGTGATCTTCGGCGCGGGTACCGGTAATCCCTATTTTACCACGGATACTGCCGCGGCTTTACGGGCCATGGAGGTTTCCGCCGATGCGCTGATCAAGGCCACCAAGGTCAATGGAGTCTACAGTTCCGATCCGGTCACCAATCCCGATGCAAGGTTTTATGATGAAATCTCCTATAGTGAGATGCTTAATCTGGAGCTGAAGGTTATGGATGCTTCGGCTACCATACTTTGCAAGGAGAACGACATCCCCATTCTGGTGTTTAACCTGTATAACAGGGGTGATCTGGTAAATATGCTCAAGGGTGAAAAAATAGGAACAAAAATTACTTCCAAGGAGCAGGTATGATAAACCAAATTGTAAAAGATGCGGAAGATCGTTTGAAGAAAACGGCCCAGTCGGTTCGTCAGCAGATGGCGGCGGTACGTTCGGGTAAAGCCTCTACATCACTGCTTGACGGAGTGAAGGTTGAATACTATGGTACGCCCACCCCACTCAACCAGGTTGCCAGCATATCGGCTCCGGAACCGCGGCTGATTATCATTCAGCCCTGGGAAAAGACTATCGTTGATGAAGTCAACAAGGCTATCCAGGCCGCCAACCTGGGGGTGAACCCACAGGTTGACGGGCAGATCATCCGCATACCCATTCCCCCGTTGTCGGAGGAACGCCGTGTGGAACTGGTCAAGCGTGTCAAGGATATGGGCGAACAGGGCAAGGTGGCCATGCGCAATATCCGTCGCGATTCCAATGATGAGCTCAAGAAGGCTGAGAAGGACAAAAATATATCCGAGGACCAGATGCACGACGGGCTCAAGAAGATCCAGGATCTTCTTGACAAGTATTCCAAGATTATCGACGAGATGATCGAGTCCAAGGAAAAGGAAATAATGGAAGTTTAGCCCTTGACTCTGGAGAAACTCAAAAAACAGATCAGGGAGACCGGCAATGTGCCCACGCATGTGGCTATTATCATGGATGGCAATGGCCGCTGGGCCCGTCAAAAGGGGCTCCAGCGCACAGAGGGACATAAGGCCGGTGTCAAAGCCGTACAGCGAGTCGTCAGAATCGCCTGGCCGCTTGGAATCAAGTATCTCACCCTGTACACATTCTCGGTAGAAAACTGGAAACGTCCCGCCTCCGAGGTGGCCTATATCATGAAACTGCTCTACAATACCACCCGCGAGGAGCTGGATGAGCTGCATGAGAACAAGGTCAAGCTGATCGCCACCGGCAAAATCTCGGGGCTTCCGGCCACCAGCCGCACGATGTTGCGCAAGGCGATTCGCAAGACCGCCGGTAATGACGGCCTGGTGCTGAACCTGGCCTTGAATTATGGCGGAAGAACCGAGATTATCGATGCTGTCAAGGCAATAGTCAAGGATGTGCAGAAGGGTGAGGTCAATACACGCAATATCACACCTGAGTTTTTTGAGCGCTATCTCTATACTCATGGGCTGCCGGATCCGGATCTTTTGATCCGCACCTCGGGCGAGAAACGGCTTTCCAATTTTTTGCTCTGGCAGACTTACTATACCGAGCTGCACATCACCGATGTTTACTGGCCGGATTACAGCGAGGAGGATTTCTGCCGGGCGATTATCGATTATCAGAGCCGTGACCGCAGATTCGGTAAACTAACCCGCAAGTCCTGATGAGAGAACTTTTCACACGGATTCTCGTGGCGGTTGTCGCCATCCCGCTCATTGCCGCTGTTATTTTATTCGGCAAAGCGCCGCTGGTCATATTTGTTAATGTCCTGATTGCCCTGGCCTTGTGGGAATATTACAAGCTTCTTGGTATCCGCGTCAGATTCTTTTCGCAAATCCTGATCATGATACAGTCTTTGGCGACTACCTGGCTGATCTATTTCTATGGAGAGACGGCATTATTCTACAGCATCCTGCTGGCGTTTTTGATTCTGATGCTTTCCAATATATTCCGGCGTGATTTTGCGTTGGCCACGACCCGTATGGTGCATATGTTCTACGGTTTTGTGTATCTTTCGATGTTTAATTTCATGATCATGATTCGCGAACTGGATATATTGCGCTACGATGATTACCGCCTGGGGGGATACTGGGTCTGGTTTTTGTTTGCCGTTATATGGGTCTGTGACACGGTCGCCTATTTCGTCGGCAAGCCGTTGGGGAGAACAAAATTCGCGCCAACAGTATCGCCCAATAAAAGCGTTGAGGGATTTCTGGCCGGCCTGGTGTTTGGCACTCTGGCGGCCTATGTTTTCTCGCTTCTGGTTTTCGAGGATATCCCCTTGATGAGAATACTGATCGCCGGATTTCTGATTGCCCTGATCGGCCAGTTCGCCGATTTACTGGAGTCGATGTTCAAGCGCCGTATGGGTGTAAAGGACTCATCCGGACTGATACCCGGCCATGGCGGCATACTGGATCGCTTCGATTCGACAGTCGTTACCCTGCCACTTTTGTATTTTTTGCTGAAGTATTTTATATATATGGATTAAAGAGGGGAGTCTATCATGACTAATGCAGATAAATTAAGAAAAAACGCTGACAAAATCTGGGAAGCCAATTTCAATCATCCCTTCGTACAGGGCATCGGTAATGGCACCCTTGATCCAAAAATATTCAAGTATTATCTCAAACAGGACTATGTCTACCTGATCGGTTTTTCGCGCTTTTTCGGGCTGGCCTCGGCCAAGGCGGATTCACTGGCCCAGATGGGTCAGCTGGCCAAGATACTCGATACCACATTGAATGTGGAGATGGATCTTCATCGCAAGATTTGTGCAGGATTCGGTATCAGCCCGGAGGAACTGGAGCAAACCCGCCCGGCGCCATTCTGCCTCGGATATACATCATACCTGATATCCCAGGCTTATGAGGGTGATACGGCCGAGATCCTGGCCGCGCTTTTGCCATGCAGCTGGGGATATGTGGAGATTGCGCGCAGGCTGAAGGAAAAAGGCCTTCCGGAACCGGACCATTATCGCGACTGGGTCGAGACCTATGCCTCGGATGAGTTTTTTGAGCTGAATGAATGGTTAAAATCTGAATATAATCGCCTGACTGATGGTATATCGGATAAGAAGCTCGATAAGCTTCAAGAGGTATTCAATTATTCCTCGTTGTGGGAATATATGTTCTGGGAAAGCGCCTACAGCCAGCAGTCATGGCCGGTTGAACTGTGATTTTAGAATTGACTTTGGATACGGATTTGTTTTCTTGAAAGACTGATTTTGAGGATAGATGAAAAAGCTGCTTGACTATATCTTCTTTTTAAGGCCGATGCTGATTGTCCCGATGTGGACGATTATGATACTGGGCATGCGTGCGGGTGAACTCGGTTCCGGCGCGAGCCCGTTTATTCTGTCCGAATTTATCGGTGATCCCGGTGTATATGGCCTGCTTTTTCTAATTACCATCCTGTTCGGCGCGATATACGCCTATAATCAGGTATATGATATCGAATCGGATCGTCAGAACGGCAAGCTGTTCTTCTTATCCGATGATATAATCCCGATTTCCGCGGCAAAAGTGATCAGCTACCTTTTCATGGCTGTAGCGGTTGTTGCCGCATTTTTTATCAATATCACCGAGGGGATTCTGTTTCTGATAACTGCCATCCTGGGTTTGCTCTATTCTCATCCGCTCACGAATTTCAAGGGCAAGGCCGGTAAAGCGCTCTGGTCGAATATGTTCGGATGCGGCACTGTGCCGTTTCTGGTTGGCTGGGCCTATGTTGTCGGGTCGATCAATATGGAGGCGGTACTAAAGAGCATGCCGTATTTTATCGCTGTCGGTGCGATTTATTTGAACACGACTTTGCCGGACAGGGAAGGTGATCGTAAGGTCGGCAAGGAAACATACGGCGTTATCTGGACAATCACCCGCACTCAGGCCTCGGCGCTTATGCGTATGTTTTTTGCATTGATATTCGCTGTCATGGCCGGTGATTATGCCGCGGCAATAGGTTCCGGTCTGGCATTGCCGTTTTTTATTGCCGCCATTCTGCGCAAGACCATCGCAGATTCCATAAATGCCACATTGGTTGCCATCCTGGCGCTCTCGCTCATGGCTATGGTTTATATTCCCGTTTATCTCCTGCTTTTGGCCGTAACTGTGCTGGCCACCCGGGCCTACTATAAATGGCGCTTCGACATGGATTACCCGGCTTTCAAGAAAGCCGCCTGAGTGCCTGAAACGCATCCCTCTCACACACGTATAAAAATAAAATTTTAGTTGCCATCGATATAGGGCCTTGCTAATATGTTCGGGAGGGTAAGTATGAAATTTGCTGTAGTATTTATTTTGGCGATGGCCCTGGGATGCCAGCCTGCCGTGAGATTCACATCCGATCATTCAACTCCGGCACCCGGAAAATCCACAGAGAAACCGGATATCAATGAGGATTCGGGCGGAACAGTTAATCAGGACAAGATGGGCAAGGTCATAGCGAAATATCTTTACACTCCCTACAAGCTGGGCGGAACCGGCAAGCTGGGTATAGATTGCTCGGGGCTGGTTTATGTGGTCTACCGGGATTACAATGCCACTCGTCTGCCGGCCAATACCGATGATCTCTTCAGGAGGCTGCGCAGAATCGACTATAAAGACATTGCTTATGGTGACCTGGTGTTTTTCTCTTTCGATGGTTCGGATGTTTCTCATGTGGGTATTTATGTCGGCAATGACAAATTCGTACATGCTTCCAAATCACGTGGAGTGGTCATTACAAAAATCAACGATGAATACTATCGCAAGGCTTACCGGGGAGCGAGACGGGTGCTCTGGTAAAAGAGGGGAGACAGATTGTCTAAGCGTAATATATTCTGGATCATACTGATTCTCTGGGGCGGTGCGCTGTTCGGGCTGTTGGTGATGACCAAAGCGGTAACTCCATTTCGAGATATATCGGCCGAATTCAATTTAATCGAGCAGGCCTTTTATGCCCTTGTGCTGGCGGTATTTCCGGCTTTCCTGGTATATTTTGCGCTCAAGCGCGCCGAAAATCTGCTTTCATTTTTGCGTTTAATGGGTACCGGCGCCTCACTGGGGCTGGTTGTATTTGTCCTGCAGATCATGCTCTTTGTATTGTCCGAGAGGTCTGTTGATATGGAATTGCCCTCGGAATCGAACCTGTTCGATACTGATGTGGCCGGGCAGATTGCAACATTCAGCCGCATGCCGATAGTATCCCATTTCGTGGCCATGTTCCTGTTCCTGGGAGCTTATTGTTCTCGAACAGTTGGTGCAGGCGATAATATCTATAAATCCGTGGCCATTGGCCTGGTGTATTATTCCGTCTATGTGTGCCTGTTTATTGGGATCAATATCTGGTGGCACAGCTACATGTATGATCTGCTTCTGCCTCCTAACGAAATTAACCTCATAATGTTATTCGTTCATTGGATTCCTACCGTATATTTCCTGGTACTGACTTATATATACTCGATTATAGGAAAAAATGAGCCAACTATCCCCCGAGCTTAAGCTCAAACTGAAAAATCTGCCCAATCGTCCCGGCGTGTACCTGATGAAAAACGCCGCGGATAAGATTATATATATCGGCAAGGCGCTGAACCTCAAGAACCGTGTGCGCTCCTATTTTCAAAAGGGCCGTCCGCGTGACCCCAAGACCGAGGCTTTGGTGTCAAAAATCAGAGATTTCGAATTCTATGTCACTGATTCTGAAATCGAGGCATTGATTCTCGAATCCAATCTGGTCAAGGAGCATAGGCCGTTATACAATGTCAACCTCAAGGATGATAAGCGCTTTCCGTATTTGAAGGTGACAGTCGATGAGCCATTCCCGCGGGTGCTGGTGGTCAGGAGGCTGAAAAAAGACAAGGCGCGTTATTTCGGGCCGTATACCGAGGTCAAGAAAATGCGCCAGACATTGCGCTTTATACTCAAACATTTCAAGATCAGGACCTGCAGTTATACGATCCCCGATCCGAAGAAAAAGCTTCAGGTCTGCCTCGAGTATCATATTAAACGCTGCGAGGGGCCCTGCGAGGGGCTTGTGTCGCAGGAGGAGTACCGCAAACATATTGATGATGTCATACTTTTGCTGTCCGGCAAGACCGCTGAGCTGGTGGACAAATTGCGTGAACGTATGCATGCCTATTCCGATGAAATGGAGTTCGAGGAGGCGGCACGGGTTCGTGACCAGATCGAGGCAATCGAATCGATCCGTCAGAGACAGCGGGTGATGGCCGACAAATGGGTCGATCGCGATGTGCTGGCATTTGCACGCTCGGCCTCTGATGCGGCCTGTGTGGTGCTGCAGATCAGGGAGGGGGTCCTGATCGGCCGCCAGCATTTTTATATGAAAATCCAGAAGGAAACCACCCGGGCCGAGATTGCCGAGGGCTTTATCAAGCAGCATTATATGCACAACAGTTCGATACCGTCTGAAATATATATCTCTACCGATATCGAGGAACATGGACTTCTGGAGGAGTGGTTGTCCGGCAAGGTCGACCACAATGTCAAGATATTCATCCCGCAGAAAGGGGAGAAGTTGAAACTGGTCGCGATGGCCCGTTCCAATGCCGAGCTTCTTCTAAATGAGCTTCTTTTGCAGAAGCAGAAATATCGCGAGCGGATTCCGGAATCTGTGATGCGTCTGCAACAGGATTTACGTCTGGAGAAAACACCGGTCACAATGGCCTGCATGGATATTTCCAACCTGGGTGAGACGGATAAAGTCGGGTCGCTGGTCTATTTCGAAAAGGGCCGTCCGAAAAAAAGCGAGTACCGTCATTTCAAGGTAAAAAGTGTGCGCGGTCAGGATGATTTCGCCTCCATGCGCGAAGTGGCATTCAGGTATTTCCGGCGACTCAAGATCGAGGACAGGGATTTTCCGGACTTGATGGTTGTGGATGGCGGCAAGGGGCAGTTAACGGCTGTGCGGGATGCGTTGTCATCATTGGAGATTGAAAATCAGCAGGTGATCAGTTTGGCAAAACGCCTGGAGGAGGTTTTTGTGCCGGGGCGCAAGGAGCCGTTGATGATCGCCAGGGATTCCCCCAGCCTGAGACTTCTGCAGAGGATCAGGAATGAGGCGCACAGGTTCGCAATCGAATACAACCGCAAGCTGACAAAGAAACGCACGATCGGCACGGAGCTTCAGAAAATTCCCGGTATCGGTCCAAAAAAGGCCGAGTTGTTGTTAAAGCATTTCGGATCGGTCAAGAAGATCAGGACATTGGCACTGGAAGAAATAGTCGAGGCGCCCGGAATCGGAAAATCAGACGCCGAGAAGATAGTGGGCTATTTTAACGGGCAAGAGATATCGCAATCCGAAAAATCCTGAACATTTATCCCGGAACAAAGAATAAGCCGATAAGTGTCAGGTCACACTTCCGGCAGTAGCCGGAACCAAGACCTGACACAACCAGCACAGGTGTGTTTTCATTTACACACCGTTGAATGTGGTACAAGTGACGGCTTCTGTTCTGCGCGGGCGGGATTCCGTCAGGAAGGGATTCCTGACGGCGCGTGGCTGGTGACGGCATCTATTCTGCGCGGGCGGGATTCCCGGCCTGCCCGGCAAGAACTGCCGCAACTTTTTAGCCTCAGTACGTTCTGCCATGTCTTGATTCAAACTTTGGTTTGAATTGTGACATGGCAGGATTATGTCGGGTTTCTCATTGCGCTCCGCTTCATTCCGACCATGCTCAGTTTTGTCTTTGGATCAAGGCAGGGGATTCCCACGACCCGATAAATCGGGTCTGGGAATGACATGAGCGGGGATTCTCGTCCTGCATAATGTGTCAGGTCAGACTTCCGGCAGTAGCCGGAACCAAGCTGACACAACCAGCACAGGTGTGTTTTCATTTTCACACCCGTTGGGTGTGGCACAAGTTCTGAGCGAAGCGAAAAAGCCGCCATGTGATTCCGTCAGGAAGATTCCTGACGGCGCGTGCTTTGGAGCAGTCATTATAAGCGGCAGTTCACCACTGCGTTAAAGAACTGCCGCAACAGGCTTTGCTGTTTGTCTTTGACGATCCATTTCATTCCGAGGAGTCCGGGATTTTTATCCCGGTGACGTGGGAATCTCAGCTTCTGGTCATTAGCAAAGTTAGATTGCCACAACCCAATTGACCAAAGCTCAATTGGATTTCGCAATGATGATTCGAGTTCAATTCAGTAGAATAGTCAAGCCCCTTCAGGGGGTTGACAACCAAGAATCTGCGCCCTTTGGGCCCAGGCAAAGCCTGAGCCTGCCACCCCTCTTTAGATGTGGGCGTTTGCCTGGCACAACAACGGGAATCCGTTCCTTATCGGAATTTGCTGACCACTCTGATTTTTGGTCCGCCAAACATGACCCCATTTGCCGCGGGAATGCCTTACATAAATCAGGTTTCGGGCAGATGAGTACCTATCCGCCAGTTGTTTTTGGCAAAATAAATTACAAAAACAGTAAAAAATACTTGCGAAAATTTTCACAAATTCGTATAACATTTAGATTATTGATAGAATGTAATAGCGCTCTTACAAAATTCTTGTATGAGTGCCGGGAGGATACGATAAGGCTATGAATAACATGCCATTATCAATGCAGTTAGAAAATGGACTGCAAAATAAAACAGAATTAAAATCCTCAATCAATGCAAATAATACAGGATACAATATATCCTTAATTGGTGTGTTTTCTGTATACCGGTCGAAATCTGCAATACAGATTGTATGTGTCGCTTTGCTGTTATTCCTGGCGGCATTTATGGCCACCAGCCTGGCTACTCTTCATCTGCATGTCAGCTCAGATGGCCGGGTGTATATTCACAGCCATCCATTGGCGGGAAAAAGCGATAATGGCGGAAAGCACAGCCATACTCAGCTCGACTATTCATTTCTTAATATTGTAAAGCAGATTTGTCATAAGCTGCTTATAATTGCGATCGCCCTTTATGCTATCCAGGCCATACGCTGGAAAATCGGCAGCTCAAGTCCGGGTCCCATATATTCCTGTGACCTGGATTATGACCATTCCAACCGTGCCCCTCCCTGCGGTCTCCTTTCTCCTGCATAAGATTATTTATCAACGCAAAAAGTTTTAAGGAGACCAACATGTTTAGATTGTTATCGATTAGCATCATGCTGATCCTGTTGTCCCCGATCCTGGTCATGGCATCATCGGGCGGCACAATCAGCGGCACAATAACAGAATCAGAAAGCGGCGAACCAATCTCCCATGCTACAATTATAATTGAGGGGAGCAAGCTGGGCGCTATAAGCGACAATAATGGCAAGTTCACTCTTCGCAATGTACCGCAGGGGAGCCATAAGCTGATATCCTCACTGATTGGATACAAAACATTCACGGAAGAAATTGAGGTCCAGTCGGGAGAAACAACGGACTTGGAGATTTCATTAAAGGCGGCCCCAATCAAAGGCGGGGATATAGTGGTAACCGGGACAAGAACTCCGCGGTATGTGAAAGATGTGCCTGTTCATACCGAGGTCCTGACTCATCGCGAGATCGAGACTAAATCGGCGCATAATATCTATGAGGCCCTGGATGGTATGTCCGGTATCCGTGTGGAACAGCAATGTCAGGCCTGCAATTTCACGATTCTGCGTATGCAGGGCCTTGGCGCCGATCATACACAGGTCCTGATCGATGGCCAGCCAGTCTATTCCGGGCTTGCATCGGTTTATGGCCTGGAGCAGTTGAGCGTGGTTGAAATTGACCGTATCGAGGTTGTCAAGGGTGCCGGGTCCGCTCTTTATGGCAGTAATGCTATCGCCGGGGCGGTAAATATGATCACGCATGTGCCAACAGCGACCGAGGGCCATGTGGGTATCGAAGTCGGGCAGTATGGAACCAACAAATATGAACTTTCGGCCGGCACCCGTCTCGACAATATCTCGCTGTTTTTGTATGCTCAGCAAAATCGAGCGGACTTGATTGATGAAACAGGTAATGGATATTCACGTGAGCAGGTTTATGAGCCGGATGGTATCAGCGACCGTGTACGATCCAATAATAAAAACGCCGGGTTCAATCTGATTGTCGAGGATCTGGTAGGTCGAGATAACCTGATCTTGCGCGGTAAGGTGATCAACGAAAACCGCCAGGGCGGGGAACTGGTCGATGACCTGTTTGAAAACATCTTCGCTCCCGGCACCGAGAGGATTCTAACTGATCGTTACAGCCTTGAGTTCGGTTATGAGAAAAGCTATGCCAGCGGACTTGAGATGTCAATTTCAACCAGTTATGTAAAACATGACCGTAATGCCACAAATGACACTTTTCTTGGTGATTATGAATCGGTTTATGGCGAAATGCCTCCTGTGGAAGAACTGCGTCCCTATATCGCCGAGGAAAAATTGTATGGCCTCAATGCTAATTTCCTTCTGCCGCTTGGCGGCATGAACAGGTTGCTGTTCGGGTTACAGTATACTCATAACAACCTTGATGAAAGCGGGAAGTATTTGGTTGTCGATGAGTCCGATCCGGATTACGGGCAGGCATATACGTCAATCAGCAGGAAAAAGGCGGATGAGATCGGTCTTTATGTTCAGGACGAGATAAAACTGAGTTCAAAAATCGAGGCGGTCGGCGGGTTGCGTTTTGATTATCATCAGTCCACCGATAATTTTCATGGTTCCGGAGATATTTCGGCTTCCGAGTTTGAACCAATTGAATATGATGAAACAACATTAAATCCGCGTTTTGCTATAAAGTACACCGTCGCTCCAAAATTAACCATGAGGGGCAGTTTTGGAACCGGTTTCAGGGTTCCCTATGGATTTTCGGAGGATCTGCATCTTTGCAGCGGTTCGCCACGTGTATACAAGGACCTTTCACTTGAACCGGAGAAATCTCGCAGTTTCGGACTATCAATGGATTATCAGGTCGGAAATGCAGAGCTCAATTTGAATTTGTATCGCACGGATTTATTCAATCGCATTGATTTTTCGGAAGCCTCAGATGAAATCCGTGCCAAGGGATACACATATCAATGGCGCAATATGGATGATGGCTATTCGATGGGCGCTGAATTCGGCTTGAATCTCGATCTGGCCAGAAATCTCGCCCTAGCGGCGAATCTGGAGCTGAATAAAAGCGAATATGAAAATCCGCGCGAGGACTGGATCGGAACCGAATGGGAAGATATGAGCAGGAAATTCTCGCGCTACCCGGAATCATCGGGATCAATTAAAATACAATACATGCCAAATAGCTGGGACATAGTCGTGGATGCCTCATACAAAGGCAGGATGTATATCGATTTGCTCGAACCGGCTGATGAAAATGATATCAAGATAAAAGAGACCGAATCATTTGTCATCCTGAATGCCCGAATTGCCAAGTCCCTGTTTGACAGGTACAAGCTGTATGTCGGGGTGAAGAACCTGAATGACTACGTGCAGGAAGAGAAGCATATCGATGATGCCGCATTCGTGTATGCGCCGGTGTACGGCAGGTTGTTCTATTCCGGACTGGAGATATCGTTTTAGTCGGTGATTAGAAATGATATGTTGCGACGATACTTTGTATCAAACCCAACGGGGTGGCATTTTTCACACCCGTTGGGTGTAATACAAGTGGCGGCATCTATTCTGCGCGGGCAGGATTCCTGTCCTGCCCGGCAAGAACTGCCGCAACTTTTTAGCCTCAGTATGTTCTGCCATGTCTTGATTCAAACTTTGGTTTGAATTGTGACATGGCAGGATTATGTCGGGTTTCTCATTGCGTTTTACTTCATTCTGAACGCCGACCTGCCATTTACAGTAACAAACAGGTGTGTTTTTCATTTACACGCCGTTGGGTGCGGCACAAGGATATATGCCGCACACTTCCACCGTAAATAAAAGACCCGGCTTCATCTACAACCGGGTCTTTTATGCAATTTATAAATCCAGTCTATCAGGCGGATTTCTTTTTGTCTGATTTTTTGTCCAGCTTCTTTTCCGTGGATGCGAATTTCTGGTCGGATTTTTCCTTTTTGGCGTCGGCCTGGTATTTGGGCGAACGGTTGTCGGTGATATAAAACCCAGAGCCCTTGAACAAAAGGCCCGCGCCGCCGGAAATCAATCTTTTTGTTACGCCGCCGCATTTGGGGCAGACGGTGATAGGTTCCTCGGTAATCTGCTGGAACTCCTCGAACTGGTATGAGCAGTTGCTGCACTGGTATTCGTAAGTCGGCATCTCAAACAACTCCGCTTGAAAAATTAGATAGTACTCATGATCGATGCAATCGCCACCACATTGACTATATCGGATGGTGAACATCCGCGCGACAGGTCATTGGCCGGTTTGGCCATGCCCTGGATAATCGGGCCGATGGCCTCGGCTTTGGCCAGCCGCTGAACGATTTTATATGCGATATTGCCCGCATCCAGATCTGGGAAGACAAGCACATTGGCCTTGCCCTCGACCGGCGAACCGGGCGCCTTGGAATTGGCGATTTTGGGAATAATGGCCGCGTCGACCTGAAGCTCGCCATCGATAATCAGGTTCGGATCAATTTTCTTTGCCGCCGCAAGGCCCTCGCGGACTTTGTCGATATCCGGATGATCGGCCGAGCCCTTGGTGGAAAATGAAAGCATGGCCACACGCGGTTCCTCACCCACCAGGACCTTCATTGTGCGCGCAGTCGAGACCGCAATTGCGCCCAGCTGCTCGGGCGAGGGATTGGGAATCACCGCACCATCGGCGAACAGGAAGACCTTATCGGTCTGGCCCATGAATTCCGGCACGACCATCATGAAGCAGGAAGATACCGATGAAATTCCCTCGGCCAGCCCGATGACCTGAATACCGGCACGCAAAACATCGCCTGTAGTATGGGCCGCGCCCGCCACGGAACCATCGCATTCATCGAAATGAACCATCATGGCACCGTAATAAAGCACCTGCTGCATTGTCTCCAGCGCCTTTTCTTTGGTTATACCCTTTTTCTCTCGCATACGCACGAACTCATCGGCATACTGCTCCAGATTGGGAGAATCCGATGGATTAATGACGGTCACATGGCTCAGATCGAGGCCGTGTTCTTTGGCATGGCTCTCGATTTTGGATTTGTCGCCCAGAATGGTCAGCTTTGCAATCCCCTCATCCAGAATAGTCTTGGCCGCTTCGATAGTGCGGGGATCGTCACCCTCGGGCAGAACGATATGTTTGCCCAGTCCCTTTGCCTTGTCCTGAAGTTTTTCCAGGATACTCATTTCAAATACCTCAATTCTCTATTTTGCGGTTAAATAAGCATTGATAAATTGGTCAAGATCGCCCTCCATTACGCCTTCCGCATTGGAGGTTTCATGGTCTGTGCGATGATCCTTGACCAGGTTATATGGATGAAACACATATGATCTTATCTGTGATCCCCATTCGATCTTTTTCTTGGCCGATTCGGCTTTCTCGCGCTTTTTGTCTTCCTTCTCTTTATATAGCTGATAGAGCCGTGCGCGCAGGACTTTCATGGCCGCCTCTTTGTTCTTGAGCTGCGACCTCTGCGACTGGCAGCTTACCACTATGCCTGTTTCGAGATGAGTTATACGCACAGCCGTGGATACTTTGTTGACATGCTGTCCGCCGGCTCCCGAGGCGCGAAATGTGTCAATGCGGATGTCATCGTCTTTGATGTCCACATCGATATTACTCTCGATCAGGGGATAGATGAAAACCGAGGCAAAGGATGTATGCCGGCGTTTGTTTGCATCGAAGGGGGAGATTCGCACCAGCCTGTGCACGCCGGATTCGGATTTGAGGTAGCCGTAAGCATAATCGCCGCGGATTTCCAATGTGGCCGCCTTGATCCCGGCTTCATCGGCGGGCTGATAATCGATTGTCTCGTATTTGAAATCATGAGCATCGCAATAACGCATATACATGCGCAATAGCATCGAGGCCCAGTCGGCCGATTCGGTGCCGCCGGCGCCTGGATGAATCGAGAGGATAGCATCACGCATATCATCCGGCTCGGACAGAAATGTGCGTAATTCCAAGTCGGACAGCTTTTCGTCGAATTTGGATGCGGTTTGATTAAATTCCTTGATAGCCTCGGCGGAATGCTCTTCCTCGACCAGTTCTTTCAAAACTCCGAGGTCTTCCAGCCCCTGTTCAATCGAATCGATAGCCTCAATCCAGTTTTTCTCGATTTTGATCTGCTTCAGTACAGACTGCGCCCGATCCTGGTCATTCCAGAAATCATCGGCGGTAGTCTCTTTCTCCAGCTTCTTTATCTTTTCCTGACGTTTTTCCAGGTCAAAGATAACCTCGCAGCTTATCGATTTTCTCGCGATATTCTTTCAGATCAAAATCCAGATTAACCGGCATAATAAAAGCTCCTTAAAAAGCGAACAATATAGAGGGTTGATGGTGTTTGTCAATGTATTTATACAGATAAAACCGGAAAATGAAGAGGATTATTATGCTTTATCAAAAATGACTGAAACATATGCGATTAAGTCAGGTAAAATGAAAAAATGTTGACAGCGAAGCAGTGAATTATATCTTAGGCGCATGGAAATTTGATGTTTTAGAGCAAAAGGAGAAAGTAATGAAGGGAATAGTAACTGCACTGATCTGTATTGTTCTTTTACTGGGGCTGACCACACCGCTTAAGGCCGAGTTTTTCATGAGTCATATGTCTGACGCGCGCGCATTGAATGCCGAGGATGTTGTCATTGGTGGCGGCGTTTCAGTTTTTGACGGTGTTATGGGGTTGGGCGGTAATGTACGATTCGGCGTGGTCGACGCTATGGAGATTGGCGCCAAGCTGGGTATTGTCAACTATGATGATGCCGATCATACCGGCCTCGGAGTAGGCGCGGATATCAAGTATCAGCTTATGGATGTTTCCTATGGCGATGCTATCGACCTGGCAATCGGCGGCGCAATCGAATATTACAGCATGCCCCAGGATGTCAGCGGATGGCTGTTCGGGGCCAATGGTATTATATCCTATCCTTTTGAATTGAGCAATCCGGGACAGGTGATCTCACCTCACTTTCGCTTGAATCCTCGTTTCGAAAGATTTTCGGCCAATGGCCAGAGCGATACCGAATTTGAAATCGGCTTTGCCTTCGGCGGGACCTTTGATGTAAGCAGGTTCCTCAGCTTTTTCGCCGAAGTGATTATCGGCGGCGGTTCGATCGATGAGGGCTTCGTGGCCGGGGTTGGATTTGGAATATAATTTTTATGCCCCCTGCGGGGGGCTTTTTTTATGAATATATTTGAATCGATCATACTGGGCCTGATACAGGGTTTGACCGAATTCCTGCCGGTATCATCATCCGGGCACCTGGTCCTGGGTGGGGCAGTCTTCGGGCTGGAGGCGGGGGATATTACTTTCGAGGTTCTGCTGCACCTGGCAACATTCCTGGCTGTGATAGTGTTTTTCTTTAAGGAAATTTTGGGCATATTCAGCGCCCCGTTCCGCTATCTATTTTCCAGACAGCATAGACTTGAAGCTACGGCCGAAACCCGCTATTTTCTTCTGATTGTGATCGGTACCATCCCGGCTGTACTGGTGGGGTTTTTCCTCAAGGATCATATCGAACGGATTTTTGATTCGGTTATTATAACCGGCATTATGCTCCTGGTTACCTCGCTGATACTTTTCCTGACCATATTTGCCAGGCCCTCGCGCAGAGACCTTAAACTGCGCGACAGCATTTTTATCGGCATTGCCCAGGCAGTGGCGATACTGCCCGGGATTTCACGATCCGGTTCGACTATCTCAGCCGGCATGTTCCTGGGCGTGGATAAGGGTGTGGCGTTTAATTTTTCATTCCTTCTGTCTCTGCCGGCCATCTTCGGGGCATCTCTTCTTAAGATAAATGATGCCCATCAGGCGGGCACATTGAGCGAAAATTTGCTGATCTATCTTCCGGGGATCATCATGGCATTTATCTCCGGCTATGTTTCGCTGGTCGTATTGAGACGAATCGTGGTTGCCGGCAAATTTGCCTACTTCGGCATTTATACCTTGATTCTGGGCATTCTGGCCATAATTTTCTCTCATGGATAAAATTGCCGTAATTCGATTATCATCTATGGGGGATATAATCCTCACCGAACCGGTCTGCCGAAATCTCAAATCAAATTTTCCCGATTGCAGATTAACTTACTTTACGCGTGATCAATACTCCGATGTGGTCGAGATGTTTTCGTCGCTGGATGAAATTCGTTCACTGCAAATTCCGGGTCCGCATGAAAAGGCCTCCGATCTAAGAGCGGCAATAAAATCAATCGATCAGAAGTTTGATCTGGTGCTTGATATTCATGCCAACCTGCGCAGCAGGATAATCTACAAGACGCTGGATGCGGAAAAGAAAATGCGCTACAAGAAGCATCGCATTTTCAGGCAGATATCGGTCTGGACCAAAAATAAGCAGGCCCGCTATAATACAATTCAAAACTATCTGGAGCCATTGGAAAAACTGAATCTTGCCATCGAATACACCGTCCCGAATCTGAATCCGGGCGAGAAGGCAGAAAAAAAGGCGCAGACGTTCCTGCAGGAAATTGATTTCGCAAAAGATCAATTCGCTGTATTTGCAATTGGAGCGTCTCATCCGGCCAAACATTATCCTATCAAACTATGGGCCGAACTGGCCGAACTGGTCAGCGCTCGACACAATCTGAAAATACTGGTAGCGGAAAAGGAACATTTCGGCTATTTCAACCTTTTTGATAAACTGAAGTCCGAGGGCAAGCTGAGTTTTGCAATTGGCCAAAATATCAAAACCCTGGCAGCAATTATCGGAAAGGCAAAGTACACTGTGTCGAATGATTCGGGAGTGATGCATCTATCGAGAGCCATGAACTGTCCCACTGCGGGCCTGTTCGGGCCGACTCATCCGGTGCTCGGTTTCGAGCCTGCGGGTGAGAAGGCGATTGCGATTACAACCAATGAGAGATGCGCGCCATGTTCATTGCATGGCGAGAAACCATGCTACCGTGACAGGCAATACTGCTTTCTGAATATGACGCCGGAACTTATACTTGATGAAATCGACAAAAAGCTGATGTAGGATGAAAAAGCCGGTTGTTTTTCTGGATCGTGACGGTACCCTGATTGAAGAGGCGCATTTTCTCATTAATGAGCAGCAAATCAAAGTCTACCGCGAGGCGATTCATGCCATAAAGATTCTGCGCGAAGCCGGTTTTCTATTGATAGTGCTTTCCAATCAATCCGGTGTGGCCCGCGGCTACCTTACTGAGGGCAGGGTCGAGGAGCTCAATCGCGCGGTTTTCAGCCAGATGCGCTTGATGGGCGCGGTGCCGGATGATTTCTACTTCTGCCCGTATCATCCTGAAGGCAAGATCGAAAAGTATCGAATAAAATCCGATGAGCGTAAGCCGGGGACAGGCATGATTCGCAGGGCGCAGTCACACTATGATATGGATCTGTTGCATGCATACTCTGTCGGTGACAAGCTTTCCGATGTGGGCGTGGCGAAAAATCTCGGGGGCAAGGGGGTTTTGGTACTTACCGGTTATGGCAAGGATGAACAGAAGAAAATGGTCCACGAGGATACAATCATGCCGGACCATATCGCTGCCGATGTGCTCAAGGCGGCGGAATGGATCGTGGAAGATTACAAAAAGCACCGGAACGACTGATCCTCTGCCGCATATAAATAATTAATAAAAATACACTTGCCTAAACCCTTTAACATTTTAACATTCAAAATCAAATGAAAAAACCTGCTAGATACTTCAAAAAGCTGGATAATAACAAGATACACTGCCTGCTCTGTCCTGTGGGATGTAAGCTCAAGGAGGGCCAGGAAGGTGTCTGTTTTGGACGCAAAGTCATAGATGGTGAACTGATTGCCACCAATTATGCCCAGGCTGTGGCGGTTCATGTCGATCCGATCGAAAAAAAACCGCTTTATCATTTTCATCCGGGCGAAATTATACTCTCGGTCGGGCCGAATGGCTGCAACCTGTTCTGCAAGCATTGCCAGAACTGGGGCATATCGCAGATTCGTGAGCCAACCAGGACATTAATGCCGGAGGAATTGATTGCGGTCGCCAAAAAGGAGAAATCCACGGGAATCGCATATACTTACGCCGAGCCGTTTATCTGGTATGAATACTTGCATGATGCCTGCCGCCTGGCGCATGAAAACGGGCTGGTCAATGTGATCGTTTCCAACGGCTATATCAATCTTGAGCCATTGCAGGAGATCATTCCGCATTTCGATGCGATCAATATCGATGTCAAATCGATGCGCGAGGATTTTTATAAGAAAATCTGCAAGGGCAAACTATCGGTGGTCAAGAACTCTGTCGAGGCCACAGTTCGCGGCGGAAAACATGTCGAGGTGACATATCTGGTGATTACCGATGTCAACGACAGCGATGCAGAGATCCAGGATCTGATTGACTGGCTGGCTTCGATCGATAATTCCATTCCACTGCATTTTTCGCGCTATTTCCCTAATTACAAGATGGATTATCCGACCACGCCGATCAAGACCCTGGAGCGGGCTTACGAGATGGCCAAAAAGAAAATGAAATACGTTTATGTAGGAAATACTCACCTGGAAGGTACCTCAGATACCTTCTGTCCCGAATGTGATAATCAACTGGTGAATCGCTCGGGTTACTTCACGCGGGTTGTCGGCATAGATGACGGCAAATGCTCGCAGTGCGGGGCCGGGGTGGATTTCGTTCTTTAAACTTACTAACCTTATGGGAGGAAGCATGGATGGTTTCAATTCGCCTGTAGGACATGCTACAGAAGCTGAGAAGAAAGAAGAGAAGAAAACAGAAAAGGCTGAATTCACGCTGCGCAAGGAAATCGAAAAAGTTCTGGGCGGAACCCTGGAAGGGGCATTTGAACTTAAGGGTGATATGGGGCTTTTGGTCACGATCAAAAAAGATGATAAGCCGTATGCCCTTGTGGTACAGCGTCCCTCAAATGGCGTTGATCCCAGGAAAGACACCGATGTTTATATCAGCGAGGGAATCGGCAAATAGATTCCATTCAAAGTAGCGAGATTGAAAAGGCGCCGGCAACGAGGCGCCTTTTTTTAAATCTGGATCGGGAAACCGCAAAAATTTAATATTGTATAATATCTTCCATGTGATTACATTCAAAACCGTTATCGAATCGGGAGGCCTCCGGGTTATGCGAAATACAATTATAATCATAGTCTTGTCGGCATTTGTAATTCTGGCTGGATGCAGTTCGCCGGATCTGAATATATCCAACAATGAGTTGGAATTCGGTGCATCAGCGGTGAATCGCACTTTCAAGCTGGAAAACGTGGGGGGCGGTTCCATGGACTGGCGTATCGAGGAGAATCTGGAATGGCTCAGTGCGATGCCTTTTGCCGGTGTGGTCAAAGGCGATCCGGTTTCGATACTGGTCAAGGCCGATCGTTCAGTGCTCGAACCCGGTAAATATACCGGCCAGATAAAGATCACCTCCAATGGCGGTGATACGATTATCAATGTCTCGGTAATTCTTCTGAAAAAACCTGTGGTCGAGCTGGAAACCTCCAAAGGCTCTATCAAGCTTGAGCTTTATCCCGATGTGGCACCGATTCATGTCGAGAATTTTCTCAACCTGGCCAAATCCGGTTTTTATGACAGCCTGATATTTCATCGTGTAATTGACGGCTTCATGATTCAGGGCGGAGGCTTTACCGATGATTTACGGATGAAACAAGCGCCCACGATTCCGGCCGAATTCAACGACAGCCTGCATCATGCCGGCACGCTGGCCATGGCGCGGCGCAATGATCCCAACAGCGCATCATCGCAGTTCTATATCTGCTTACGGCCCCAGCCGAGGCTTGACAGACAGTATACGGTATTCGGCAAAACGATTGAGGGATTTGATGTTGTGCAGGATATTGGCAGTGTTCAGACCAATCGCGGACCGAATCGCGACAAAAATATGATGCCTGATCAGCCGCTTGAGCCGGTTTATATCGAAAAAGTCAATGTTCTGGTTGATTATGAGCCGATAGAGTAATTAGCATACGGAATCGCTATGAAAACGTGAACTATCCGCTGATGAATCGGTTTAAGCTGTAAAATGAAACGTGAATACTTTAAATTAATTTGAATATGATCTACGTGGCCGTGTATATCATTTAGAGCAAGGGGAAACAATTGATTGTAACAATCCTGGCATTCATCTTCGTACTGGGCGTGGTGGTCTTTTTTCATGAACTGGGCCATTTCGCCATGGCCAAGCTGTTTGGCGTGCGGGTTTACAAATTCTCCCTCGGATTTCCTCCCAAAATGATAGGATTCAAGAAGGGTGAAACCGAATACTGTATTTCATGGATTCCTTTGGGCGGCTATGTCAAGATGGCCGGTGAGAATCCCGAGGAGGGCGAGAAGCTGGGTAGCGATGATCCAGGCAACCTGATGAATAAATCGGCCTGGCAGAAAGCCCTGATCTTTGCCTCGGGACCGTTAGCCAACTACCTGACAGCGATTATTATAGCCTCCGGCCTGTTTCTGTATCATGGACGTGAAGTCGTCGATAACGAAAGAGTTGTCATCGGGCAGGTCGAGGAAGGTTCACCGGCCGATAGGATCGGGATGCGTCAGGGTGATGTTATCCGCTCGATTGGCGACACACAGGTAAGTCAGCTGACGGATGTTCAGGAGACGGTGTTTTCGAATCCCGGTGAGGATTTCAATATAGTCTGGGAACGGAACGGCAGAACTCATTCCGCCAGTATAACCACATTATCGGACACGACACAAAATATAAAGGGGGAACAGGTCATCTATGGCCGGATCGGAATACGCCAGGCCACCGATACATTATCGGTCGGCATTGGCGAGGCGTTTGTGCTGGCCAATAAGGCAACCTGGAATGTTACCGTGCTGATGGTCGGATTTATCCAGAAGCTTGTGACAGGCGAGGCCTCGACCAAGATGTTGGGCGGGCCGATAGCGATTGCAAAATTCTCGGGAGAAAAGGCTCGCGAGGGCCTGACCTCATTAATGGATTTCATCGTGCTGATTTCGATAAACCTGGCAATCCTGAATCTATTGCCGATTCCGGTGCTGGACGGCGGCCATCTGTTCCTGCTGGGAGTAGAGGTGATTCGCCGTAAGCCGTTGACACTGAAGCAAAAAGCTATCTTTCAGCAGATCGGACTGGCTTTTCTGCTTGTCCTGATCGTGCTTGTGACTTACAATGATATATTCAGAAACCTGGGTAACTGATAATTTTATCCGGTAGAAGGCATTATGGCAAAAAGCAAAATAAAAAAAAAGAAAGAAGAGGAGAAAGAGGGACATCAGGTTTTTCTGGAATACATTAAGTCCTTCCTGATTGCTCTGCTCCTGGCACTTCTGATAAAAGCCACGATTATCGAGGCTTACAAAATTCCGACACCGTCGATGGAGTCGACATTGCTGGCGGGCGATTTTATCCTGGGAAATAAATTTATCTATGGCATCAAGATTCCATTTACGGATATCCGTCTGCCATCATTCCGCGAGCCAAAACGCGGGGACATCGTTATCTTCAGGCCGCCGCACAGTCCGCGCGACAATTATGTCAAGCGGCTTGTGGGCATGCCGGGAGATACGATTCAACTCAGAAATAAGCGCATTTATATCAATGGCGAATTATATAATGATACCGCATTTGCGCAATTTGCCGATCCGCGTATAGAATCGCGCGGCACACCGGCCACTGATCCGTATCAGTTCTCACGATTGCAATACGGGATTGCCAATGAAGGCTACAGGCCATTTCCATCATTTCGAGATAATTCCGGCAAAATCATCATACCTGAAGGCAAGTATTTCATGATGGGTGACAACCGCGATAACTCGCTGGATTCGCGTATGTGGGGATTCGTCGACCGCGAGAATATACTCGGAGAGGCGCTTTTAATTCACTGGTCATGGGACCTGGATTATCCCGCGCCGGAGACAAGCTGGCAAAATCCGTTGACGATTATCTCCAACCTGGCCTACAACCTGATTCATTTTCATGAACGGGTCAACTGGGATCGTCTCGGCACCCTGCCCGAATAGTGTCCACTAACATCCTGAATGTCATCCGCTTAGTTTTTGTTTGACTGTAGTGCAATTTTGGGCTATTTTCACATGCCGTGATGAATACTATTAGTCTAAAAGCTGAGGGGCTGGCCAAGCGATACGGATTCAGGATGATTTTCAGGGATATCGATTTTGAGCTCACAGCGCCGTCATCGCTTGTTATCTGCGGACCCAATGGCTCAGGTAAATCCACATTACTGCGCATTGTCACGGGCCTGGAATCTCCCACTAAGGGCAAAATCCATTACAGTTCTGATAAAGAAGCCGTCACGCCCGAAAATATATCCGAATATGTCGCCTATATTGCGCCGGATATGAATTTCTATCATGAGCTTAGCGGGCTGGAGAACCTGCGCTTTTTTATGAAGGTATCCGGAAGGTCTGGCTCCGATGATGATTATGGCCGAGCACTGGAACAGGTCGGATTGGATGGAAGAGGTGATGATTTCCTGAAAGAGTATTCGACCGGTATGCGGGTGCGCCTGAAGTACGCCCTGATGCTTTTAATTAAGCCTGAGGTGATGATCCTGGATGAGCCGACCTCCAATCTCGATCGCAAAGGCAAAGAGATAATCTACAATTTAATGGAAAAACAGAAAAAGAGTGGCATTTTGATTTTTGCCACCAATGAGCATGATGAAATCGCACGGGCAGAAAAGAAAATCGAGCTGGATGTCTAAGCTAATAGCACTTGTGGTCAAGGACCTCAATGTCGAATTGCGCACAAGATATGCCATCAACGCGCTGATACTTTTTGCGCTGGTGACTCTGTTTGCCCTGGGCGTGACATTTACCGGAGCCAGGCTCGATTTCCGCATGCATGCCTCATTGATCTGGATCATGATTTATTTCTCAGCCCTGCAGGGATTATCGGGGAGTTTTGTGCGCGAAGAGGCCTCCGGGACAGCGATGGCATTGCGTATGTATGCGCCCGCCAATGTTGTGTTTTTCGGCAAACTGCTGCACAGTATCTTAATCCTAACAATTCTTGTTGTAATTTTGATGCCGCTTTATTATATACTGATGAATCCGGCCGTGGAAATGGTCGGAATGCTTGTAGTGATTACAGGATTGGGAGTTATCGGTTTGAGTGCTACCTCGACAATAACAGCGGCAATTGTATCCAAGGCTAATGTCAGGGGTGCCTTGTTCGCCATTTTATCTTTTCCGCTCATGCTGCCCCTGTTATTGGTAGCGATATCCGCCACCGGCATTTGCCTGGGCGGCCCCGATCAGGGTACACGGCTGGCCGATTCGCTCAAGATCCTGATCGGATATCCGGTGATAGTGACGGCTGTGTCCTATCTCTTATTTGATTATATCTGGAACAATTAAACCCACAAATGATTTAACCTGATTAATATGGAATCGATCTTTGCGAAAAATGAGGCAATAATCATCAAGGCATTTATATGCATTTTGTTCTGCCTGATTATTGTGCTTTCTTTTATAACGCCCAGGCCGGTGCCCGGTTATGGTGATGAATTCCGTATTTTCTATTATCACGTGCCCTGCGCAATCGTCAGTTTCCTGGCCTTTTTCGTAAACATGGTCTATTCGATCAGATACCTGCGCAGCGGCAATCCTGTGGATGATATTAAGGCGGCATCGTCGGCCGAGATGGGTCTCGTATTCGGTATACTGGCAACATTAACCGGCGCAATCTTTGCACGGATAGCCTGGGGCGCATTCTGGAACTGGGATATTCGCCAGACCTCGATTGTGGTACTTTTGGTGGTCTATGGCGCTTATTTTGCGCTTAGAAGCGCGGTTGAGCCGGAGGAACGGCGCGGATCATTTTCGGCTGTATATGCCATCCTGGCATTTATTGCGGTGCCGACATTCGGATTTATAGTTCCACGACTCTATCAATCATTGCATCCCAGGGGGACTATTATCGCGGAGGGCAAAATCGCCCTGGGCGGTACTGTGGCAGTTATATTTTTTGGATCATTGCTTGCGTTTGTGCTGTTATATTTCTGGCTGTTCAGCCTGAGGTGGCGCATTGGATCGGTTGAGTGCATTCGCATGGAGAAAAACTATGAATAGCTTGATTTACATCATGGTCGCAAATTTAATCGTTTGGCTTGGCATATTTGCCATAATCATGCGTATAGATATAAGACTAAAAAAGTTGGAGAAACAGTAGATGTCCAAACGCGTGATAATTGTGCTGGTGATTGTGGGTGCATTCGGCGCCTTAATGTTCTCATCCATGGTCCGTTCCTGTTCGCCGCATGTCGGCTTTGAGAATGCACGGAGCGGTGAACGGGTGCAGGTCTTCGGTACCATAATACCGGAAAAAATAGATTTCGACAGTTCCAGCCTGGTTTTATCATTCACTATAAAAAATGAAGAGGGCGAGGAACTTCCGGTAGTATACAGCGGGGTGGTTCCCTCTAATTTCGAATATGCACAGCAGGCCACATGCGCCGGCGAATGGAAGGGTGATCATTTTCAGGCCGATCAATTGCTTTTAAAATGCCCCTCCAAATATGAGGGAGAAGTTGAAGATGAGAGTCAACTGGAATTCTACAACGAGGATAAATCCATATGATCATAGTCGGCAATATTCTTCTTGTACTGACCGCATTGACATGTTTCGCAAGTGTAGCCTACTACGCCATGGCCGCATTCAGAAAGCCTGAATATGAAAAGGGTGCCGCGGCGATTTACCAGATGTTTGTGATCCTGGCTGTTGTCCTGTCGCTCTTTTTCCTTTCACAAATTCTATCGCACAATTACGAACTCGAATATGTTTACAGTTATTCGTCTAACAGCCTGAGTTTCCCATTGCTTCTTTCCACATTTTGGGCCGGGCAGACCGGTACATTCGTACTCTGGCTCATGATGGCGGTGATTGTCGGGCTGTTCCTGTATAAATCGAAATGGGAGCATCGCAACAAGCTGATGTTCTTTTATCTGTTGACGACTGTTTTTCTAATGGTGCTGCTGTTGGTGAAATCGCCCTTTAAGCCGCTCGATACGGAAGCGATGGGCATACCGGCGGCGCATCTGCCATTGCAGGATGGGCGCGGACTTAATCCGCTTTTACAGAATTTCTGGATGGTGATTCATCCGCCGATTGTATTTGTCGGTTACACTCTCCTGGCCGTGCCTTTTGCCTATGCATTGGCGGCCCTGTCTGCACGAGATTATTCCAACTGGTCGACCAAAGTGTTTCCATGGTCATTGATTTCCGGCGCAATACTGGGGCTGGGGATTTTTCTGGGCGGCTACTGGGCCTATGAAACGCTCGGTTGGGGCGGTTACTGGGCCTGGGACCCGGTCGAGAATTCATCGCTGATCCCCTGGCTGACCAACCTGGCATTGATACATGGCCTTCTGATCGAACGCAAAAGGGGCACATTGCGCAAGACCAACCTGGGGCTGGCAATAATTGGATTTCTACTGGTTCTCTATGGCACATTCCTGACCCGCAGCGGAATCCTGCAGGAATTCTCCGTGCATTCGTTTGTCGCGCCGGGCAAGGTTCTGTACTGGGTCATGGTTATATTCATGGCCGGATTTTTCCTGCTGGGGCTTGTGCTGTTCCTGACAAGATTAAAGTCACTCAAACAGCCAAAGCAGGTAAGTGATCAACCTCAGAGCCAGATGTGGTTCGAGACCCTTATCATACTTGGTGCGCTGTTTACGATACTTCTGGCCGTATTGACCTGGGTAGGGACATCATCGCCGCTGTTTACAACATTGATAGGAAATCCCTCCAGTGTTGATCAGCAGTTTTATAACTCGGTGGCCATGCCAATCGGGATAATCATGGCCATACTGGCAGCCATATCATCGCTGTATATTTTCTATACCAACAAGCTGAATGTTTTTATCAGGAAGTTTATCATAGCCCTGGTGCTGGCCGCGATCGCAACTGTGGTATCATTTATACTGGGAGTCAGGCAGGCTTCGGTGCTGGCACTGGTATTTTCGGCCTTTCTGGCAATCATGGCCAATATCCTGGCGATACTGTCGATGCAACACAAGTCAGTATTGGGGTCAGCGGGAAATATCACCCATATCGGTTTTGGCCTGATACTGATCGGCTTCGTTGTATCGAGCGGATTTGCAAAATCCAGCGGTGTTATCAAGCTGGAAAGCGAGAAGGTTGCCGAGGTGCTGGATATGCATTGCCGTTTCGAGGGTATCGGTACTAATTTCTTCAGCCCGGATAACAAGGTCAAGCTGGCAGTCAGCAGCGGCGGTGAAAGCTATACTGCCAGGCCTGCATTTTATCAGGATCCCTATTCCGGCCAGACTGTCATCAATCCATACATTCATAAATCGGTTTTTTATGATACATATTTCGCCCCGCAAAGGTATATTCCGGATTACACCACGCTGACATTGTCCAAAGGAGAGTCCAATAGCGCATTTGGATATGAAATCAAGTTCAATGAATTTCGGATCGGAGAACATGCGTCGGGCGGAGCGATGAAAGTGGGGGCGGTACTTGAGGTCACGCATAACGGCGAGACTCAGAATGTGGTGCCGTATTTCTATCCCAATCCGCAGATGGTCCAGGATGCCGGTTATGCCGATATCCCGGACAGCGATTATAAGATTTACCTTGATCGCATCAATGCGGATCAGGGCCAGGTAGTCATCGATGTAGTCGGAGTCGGTGACCTGGTGCTGGAGATTTCCAAAAAGCCGATGATCAACCTGGTCTGGTTCGGCGGCGTGGTAATAGTCCTGGGATCGGTGATGGCATTTGTGAAGCGTCGCAAAATTGCCGAGCGTTGATAAAATAATTGCATAATTTAAACATTTAACTTAATTCACCCGAATGAGTATTAGCTATTTTCTTGGGATTGACATCGGATCGGTCGCCCTGAAGATTGCGGCTGTCAATAAAAACGGTGAGCTGAAGTATTCGCTTTATCGCAGGCTTCACGGCCAGCCCCGTGATGTCCTGTGCGAATCGCTGGATCACCTGAAACAGAACCTGGATACCGATTCAATCGCAGCACTGGTATCCACCGGTAATGGTGGAAAAATCGTACACAATCATCTGGGCGGTGAGTTTATCAACGAGATTGTGGCGCTCTCCAATGCCACCGATAAGCTGATCCCACAGGCCAATACGGTTATCGAAATGGGCGGGGCAGATTCCAAGCTGTTGTGTTTCAACCGCACAGCAGGCAAACTGGCGCTGGCGGATTTTGCTATGAATTCTCTCTGTGCGGCAGGGACCGGTTCATTTCTTGATCAGCAGGCCAATCGCCTGGATGTCTCCATCGAAAATGAATTTGGACAACTTGCGGTGAAATCAAAAAATCCTCCCCGTATAGCGGGTCGATGTTCAGTATTTGCCAAGTCGGACATGATTCACCTGCAACAGATCGCCACACCCGATTATGATATTGTGGCCGGTTTGTGTTATGCTGTGGCACGTAATTTCAAGTCAGCCATTGCAAGGGGCAAGAAGATTATAAAACCGATCGCATTTGTGGGCGGCGTGGCCTCGAATCTGGGCATGATCAAAGCCTTCGAGGATATCCTTGAACTTGATAACGGCGAATTAATCATACCCGATGATCATAGAATATTCTGCGCCTATGGCGCGGCATTGACTGCCGCCGCAAAAGAATTTGGCAATCAATTCGATTTGAATGGTCTCGAAAAAGACAGCCTGGCTGAACGTGATGCCAGTATCAAGACGCGCGAACGGCTGGTATTCGAATACCCCGATAAAAAGCATTATTCGACAACTTTGACAATTAAGCGCGGGCCGGAGCAGAAGGTTACAGAAGGTTATCTGGGGATCGATATCGGTTCGCTCTCAACCAACCTGGTTGTTCTTGACAGGGATAAAAATGTTGTGGCCCGTCGCTACCTGATGACCGCCGGTCGTCCGATCGAAGCGGTGCGTAAGGGATTAAAGGAAATCGGCGATGAAATCGGGCATGATTTTAAAATTCTTGGATGCGGAACAACCGGATCGGGAAGATATTTAATCGGCGATTTCGTGGGCGGGGATATTGTTCGCAATGAAATTACCGCTCAGGCCCGTGCCGCGATTCAAATCGATCCGCGCGTGGATACGATTTTCGAAATCGGCGGGCAGGATTCGAAATATATTTCTATTGATAATGGTGTTGTCGTCGATTTTGAAATGAACAAAGCCTGCGCCGCAGGTACCGGATCATTTTTACAGGAGCAGGCGGAAAAACTCGATATACAGATCAACAAGGAATTTGGCGAACGGGCATTGCAAGCATCCTGCCCGGTCGGATGCGGTGAACGTTGCACGGTGTTCATGGAATCCGACCTGACCGCATATCAGCAGGCCGGTGTGGAAAAAGATGATTTGGTAGCCGGCCTGGCATATTCGATTGCATCCAATTATCTCACCCGGGTTGTGCAGAAAAGAAGAATCGGCGATCATATCTTTTTCCAGGGCGGAGTGGCCTGGAATCAGGGCGTGGTGGCGGCATTCGAGCAGATTGTCGGCAAATCCGTGACAGTCCCGCCGCATCATGATGTTACCGGCGCAATCGGGGCGGCATTGATCGCTATGGAACGTCCTGGCGAACATGTGTCACGATTCCGCGGTTTTGATCTCTCCTCGCGCAAGTATACGGTGGAAAGTTTCACCTGCGAGGACTGCTCCAATATGTGCGAGATTCGCAAGGTGACTATCGAGGGCGAGGAGCCGCTTTACTATGGCTCACGCTGCGAGAAATTCGATACTGAGACCAAAGCCGATCAGGATCGTTTCGATTTCTATAAATTCCGTGAAAGGCTTTTGTATTCGTCGGCGTTCAAAACCGATGAAAACCGGCGCAATAAAACGATCGGCTTCCCGCGGGTGCTGATATTCCATGAACTCTATCCATTCTGGGCTTCATTTTTCCGCAAGCTGGGATACAAGGTTGTATTGTCGAATAAGACCAATCAGAAAACACTGTCATACAGCCTTGAGAATTTCTCGGCCGAAACATGTTTCCCGATCAAGATTGTCACCGGACATATCAAGGACCTGCTGGATAAGCAAGTGGATTATATCTTTCTGCCCTCGATAATCAATGTGCGCGAGGGGGATGATCCGCATGAGAACAGCTTCCTGTGTCCTTATATTCAGTCGATTCCTTATACGATTTCGGCTAATTTCGACCTGGACAACAGCAAGACCGAGATAATCGATGTGCCTCTCTCCATGCGGTTGGAGCGGGATGACCTGATGAAAGAGCTTGAAGCATTACGCAGGGCTATGGGCTGGAAAAAAGATGAGCTGAGGGATTCAATAGATTCAGGAATAGAAAAGCAAAAGGATTTTTATCAGAAGCTGGCCGAGAAGGGGCGTGAATTTCTGGAGATGCGCGATCCTTCGCAACCGGCTATAGTCATAATCTCTCGTCCCTATAATGGCTGTGATGCCAAGCTGTCGCTGGAGCTGCCCAAAAAGCTACTGGGCCTGGGTGTTGATGTTATGCCCATGGAGGCGCTGCCGCTTTCGCAGTATTATGGTGAGCTTTCGGATGCCAATATGTACTGGCGCTTCGGGCAGAAAATTCTGGCGGCGGCCGAGATCATCCGAGATATACCAAACCTGTATCCGGTCTATATTACAAATTTTGGGTGTGGACCCGATTCATTTATCAGCCATTTCTTCTCCGAAAGACTGGGCGGGAAGCCATATTTGCAGATTGAAATCGATGAACATTCCGCAGATGCCGGTATAGTGACCCGTCTCGAAGCATTTCTGGACAGCCTGGAGGGCGTCGATGCCGAGACGGTCTATAAGAAAAATGTTTATCTTTCGAGCTTTTCACGCAATGGCCGTCCGCGCAAAATTTATATACCATACATGTCCGATCATGCCCGCGCATTTGCGGCCGCACTCCGTTCCTGCGGGATACCCTCTGAAGCGCTTCCCGAATCCAGCCCGGAAACATTGGAACACGGCAAGAAATTTACCTCCGGCAAGGAATGCTTCCCGTGCCAGGTGACCACTGGCGATATTGTCAATAAAGTGCTGTCAAAAGATTTTGACCGCGAGGGCAGTGCCTTCTTTATGCCATCGGCCTCGGGACCATGCAGATTCGGGCAGTATCACCTATATCAGCGGCAGATTCTGGATGAACTAGGTTTTAGCGATGTGCCGATTATCTCGCCCAATTCGCGCACCGGCTACGATGACGATGTTCTGTCTGCCGAGGGGTTTCAGCGTATGGCCTGGCGGGGCATGGTTTCGGCCGATCTGCTGTTCAAGATATATCATCGTTATCGTCCTTATCAATCCGACAAAATGGAAATAGATGCTTTGTACAGGCGTTATCTGACCAAGCTTGATGATGCGATTGAGCATCGCAATGACCTGCAGCAGTTTTTTATCGAGGCCCTGGCGGATTTTAAACGCTTTGCTCCGCAGGATGGCCGTCAGTTGCCCGTTATCGGTGTTGTGGGCGAGATATTTTTGCGGGCCAATCGTTTCTCCAACAACTTCCTTGTGCAGCATCTGGAGGACCTGGGAGCGGAGGTCTGGCTGGCGCCCATGTCGGAATGGGTTTTCTATACCAATTTCACATATCGTCAACGGCTCAAATCGGAGCGCAATATCAGGGAATTTTTGACTGCCAACCTGACCAATTTTGTGCAGCATAAGGAAGAGAAAAAGCTCATGAACCTGGTTGCGCAGGAGATTCCCTCGGCCTATGATCCGCCGGTTGAGGATTTAATCAGGCTGGCCAAACCGTATGTCGATGTGAGCCTTTCCGGCGAGGCTATTTTGTCTATCGGCAAGGCCATAGAATACTGCCACAACGGCGCAGGGGGGATAGTTAACACCTTGCCGTTCATGTGCATGCCGGGCACGATTGTCTCGGCTATCTCACGCAAAGTTTCCTGCGATTTAGAGGGGCTGCCATGGCTCAACCTGGCCTATGAGGGGCTTTCGGATAAATCCGATGAGCTCAAGCTGGAGGCGTTCGTGCATCAGGCGCGTCAGTTCCGCGGCATGGTGGAGCACTAAATCATTTTTTTTATTGATTTGCCCGCATGTTTCTCTATATTCCAAACTGCCGGTTAATTATGCCCATATCAAGGCCGGAAATTGATGTGAACAATTGTTAACCGCATGCTGTTTATTGAAAAGGATTTGATCGCAGATATGATGTTTGGTGATTAGTTGAGGAACGTTAATTCAGGAAATAAGTATCACTGATAAGATAGAATTCGACAGAACAGTAAAAAGGCGCCATCCGGGCGTAACAGCCTGGTGCTGATATAATGAGGAGGAAAGATGCCGAAACATGTGACCGAGAAAGACTTTCAGACTGAGGTTTTAGAATCCGACATTCCTGTGATGGTCGATTTTTGGGCTGAATGGTGTTTCCCCTGCAAAACCATCTCCCCCATAGTGGATGAACTCTCCAAGGAATTCACCGGTAAGATAAAGGTTGTCAAGATTGATGTTGATTCCAATAATAGAATTGCGGCAGATTATATGATTATGTCTATTCCTTCCTTATTGATATTCAAGGGTGGCAAAGTTGTGGATACAATCAGGGGCGCTGTGCCCAAGAAAACGATCAAAGAACATATTGAAAAGTACATTTGAGGTAAAATGTCTGAAATAGTAAATCCGCCATCGGATGCGATCCGGAAGATTTTAAAAGAAGCCAAAACCGTGGCTGTTGTAGGTCTCTCGCCCAAGCCTGACCGGGCCTCCAATGATGTCGCCAGCTATCTCCAGAAAAACGGTTACCGGATTATTCCGGTTAACCCGGGGCATGATGAGATCCTGGGTGAAAAAGCCTATCCATCGCTTAATGATATCCCGGACAAAATTGATATTGTGGACATTTTTCGCAGGCCGGAGCAGGTCGGGCCGATTATTGATAACGCTCTGGAGACGGATGCGCCGATTGTCTGGCTGCAACTGGGTATCAGGAATGACGAAGAGGCACAGAAGGTGGTCGATGCCGGCCGGATAGTGATCCAGGACAAGTGCATCAAGCAGGAACATCAACACCTGCTTTAACTTACGTAGATTTTTCAGCTACTTGCCGGTGTTTACAGCATTTTAAGGAGTTTTGACACCGTTTGAGTGAATTGGGTTTACCGGTTTAATACCGGAATAAATCTACCGATAATACTTATAGAATTATGTACAATCGCGGATACAGACAGGTTAGAATGGGGTTTGGACGAGGGCTGCCCCCCATGATTAAATGGCTTTTGATTGCCAATGGGGTGATGTTTCTGCTGCAGATTATCGACCGCAGCGGGTATATCACAAATCAGCTGGCGCTTAATACCCGCAATGTCCTGACCATTCCCGCCTTCTGGCAGGTATTTACCTATCAATTTTTGCATGGCGGTTTCTTCCATATCTTCTTCAATATGTTTGTGCTGTGGATGTTCGGCAGCGAGGTGGAGGCCTCGCTGGGAAGCAAACGTTTCCTGCGCTTTTATCTCCTGTGTGGCACCGGCGCGGGCATACTGACGGTGATTATATTCAATATATTCGGTTCGACCATAACCGTACTGGGCGCATCCGGAGCCGTAATAGGCGTGCTGGTCGCTTTCGCGGTAATCGATCCGAATCGTGTTGTGCTTTTGTACTTCCTGTTTCCGATCAAGGTCAAATACCTGGTGATGATTCTGGTTGGTATGGATCTTCTGGCAGCCTGGTCGGGTGGCCATGGCAGCGGTGTGGCTCATTTCACACATCTGGGCGGAGCATTGATCGGCTTTTTGTATATGAAATCCGACTGGCGTCTATTGCGTTTCAAGCGTAAGATCACCAATATCAAGTCGGATATTAGGTACAAGAAGGAGAGAAAGAATCAAGAGACCACCGAGAAACTGATGGAAGAGGTCGATCAGATTCTGGACAAGATTTCCAGGGTGGGTTACGAGAACCTGTCGGAAAAAGAGAAGAAAATCCTGGAACGCGCATCTGATGCGCTTTCGCGCAGGAAAGAGTGATGGCAAAGAAGATATTGATTGCGGATCAATCCGATGCGATCCGTTCTGTGGCCGTAAATATTATGCGCCAGAGGGGTCATGAAGTCCTGACTGCATCTGCCGGCCCGGAAGCCTGGGAAATAATTAAAAGCGGCAAAATCGATCTGGCTATATTGAATTCCTCTCTGCCCACCATGAATGGTTATTCCATAGCGAAAATGATCAAGGAAGATTCACGTCTCAAATCGACCAAAGTTCTGCTGCTCCTGTCCCATTCTGAAATAGTCAATCAGCATCAACTGATAACCGCCCAGCCTGACGGCACCATGAATAAACCGTTTGCGCCTCCTGATCTTATGAACCGTGCCGCTGAACTTCTGGGAGAGAAACCGGTTTCGGAGGAAAACGCCGCAAATCACCAGTTGCAGAGTTCGGTATCGGAAATGGATCTGGATCAGGATCAGATTGCTGAGGAAATAGATTTTGAATCGGTCTTCGCGGATGAGGAAAAAAGCGACGGGAATGATGTTCATTTGACCGAGATTCTTGCCGATGAGGTTAAAGAGGAGGATTCGAGTTCCTCCGATCTGGAAGAATTAACAGGCGAAGAAAAAAAATCCGAGGTCACGCAAATGGGCGATCAGGATAAGAAGAATTCATCAGCCGATGATCCGATCCGGCTGGCCGATGATCAATATGGTCTTGAGGAACCGTTTGAACCCCCCGAAGTAGAGACTCCGCACGATTACAACTGGTTCATCAGGGAAATGAAAAACGAAATCGAGAATAAGCCGAAGGCTACTGCAGATACCGCGCAGGCCAGGGCGGAGACCGAGGAAAAGGATTCCGGTCCCAATCCGGCCGACCGGGGGCAGACCACAGGCCATTTCACAGTGGAGGAGATCGGCACATCCAAGGTCCAAATCGACGGTTCCAAATCTGACAAAAATGAACCGCAGGAACTCTATTCCGACGCTTCCAAACCGGATCATCAGGTTCCATCTGATGACAGCAAATTGGCGCTGGCAGAAAAGCTCTTGATCAAGGAACTGGCTCGCAGGCTGGCGGAAAAAATTGTTCAGCAGATTCCGCGCGAGAACCTGAATCATCTTCTTGATGATATCCTTTCAGAGTTAAAAAAGTATTGACATCTGACCGTTTCCGTTGCACAATATCCATCTGAACATTTGACAACCGAGGACATTTATGAATTGGATTCATTCACTGGCAGTGTTGACAGGATTCGGCGGCAGCGGTGGCGGATTTGACATCGGGCCGATCTCACCTGTTGCCGATCCGGGTGTCTGGGCCGCTTTTTCGGCCGGCGTTCTTTCATTCATTTCACCCTGCGTACTTCCACTCATACCGGGATATCTGTCATTTATTTCGGGCGTATCGATAGACAGGCTGCAATCCGGCGAGGACCGTGCCGCGGTGCTGAAGAAAACGATCTTCACGGCCTTTATATTCGTGCTCGGTTTTTCCACGGTATTTATTCTGCTGGGCGCCAGCGCCACGGCTATTGGCGGTCTGCTGAAAGATTATCAGGATCTAATTTCGAAAATTTTCGCGGTTGTAATACTTATCTTTGCCGGGCATTTCCTCGGCATCTACCGTCTTAAATTCCTGGCCTTCGAAAAGAAGGCGCATGCCCAGGTAAAACCGATGAATGTGATCAGCATCTATATCGTGGGGCTGGCATTCGCTTTCGGATGGACACCCTGCGTGGGGCCGATCCTGGCATCCATTCTGGGCATTGCCGCTACTCGTGAGAATGTAGGGCAGGGGATACTCCTGCTCTCGGCCTATTCTCTCGGGCTGGGTATACCATTTATGCTCACCGCGATTGCCATGAATTCTCTTCTGGGTGTTTTCAACTGGATCAAGAGGCATTTCAGGGTGATCGAAATTATCAGCGGAATTCTGCTGGTTGCCCTGGCTGTGATGATGTTCTTCGGCGTGCTCGAAAGATGGTCGCAGTCATTGGTTGCCTGATACCGTATTTATTGATTTTCCCTCTTGAAATTTCCTGCTCGTTCTTTATATTTGAGAAAACTCGACAGGAACTGTTTATAGAAGGATTTTATGCCCGCAAAAAAAACAAAGCCGGCACTCATAGTTTTTTTAGAGGATACAAACCGTGCTATCATTCACAGCAGGCTGACTGATGACCTCTCCACCCAGGAAAAGAACAGGCTCTATACCGCTTTCCTGGGTGATACGATTTATACCTGCCTGACTCTTCCGAATACATCGGTGAAAATAAATTATCCCTCTGATGACGCCAGGAAAATAGTGATGCATTCGATAAATACTCTCAAGGAAAGATTGACCAGCAAGCAGATTCACTCGCTGGAGAGCGATGAGGTCAATGTGCTCTTAAACAGGGGCAAGAATCACGGCGAACGTCTGCGCAACGCTTTCAAGGAAGCATTTGACGATGGCTGCAGTCCGGTGGTGTTAATCGGATGTGTAACACCCACTCTTTCCAAAAAGGCTATTCAGGACGCTTATAAGAGACTCAGGAATTCGGATATTGTTTTCGGACCGACTCTCGAGGGCAGCTACTACCTGGTGGGAATGAATCAGATGGTTGACAAGGTTTTCGAAGAAGTAAACTGGAACGGAGGTCAGCCCGTTTACAGTCAGATGGTAAGCATTGCAGACAACCGAACCCTGAAATGGCATGAAATGGAATTATGGTATGATCTGAGGCAGCCGGAGGATTTTGAATTCCTGATCCGCGATATTAATTTCTTCCGCCAGATCGGTGACGAAAAATCCGCATCTTGCACCGAAGATATACTGGATGAAATCCTCAAAAAGATGGCTTAACATGATCTACAAATTAGAACGGATGCTCTGGCAGCAGGTGCGTGACCTGGTGCCCAAAGAGATCGATACCGTGATCCTGCCTGTGGGTACGATTGAAGCTCATGGCGCGGCGTGTCTTGGTACCGATGTTTATATTCCGGTTGATATATCCGAATATATCGCCGAAAAATTCAATTTTATTCTGGCCCCGCCGGTCTGGTACGGGATCACCCGATCTCTTCTGGATTATCCCGGATCATTGACAGTCGAGCCGGATCGCCTGCAGGCCTATATCCTCGATCTGCTCCGGTCTTTCAAGCGTCATAATTTCAAGAAGATCATTATCATGAACGGTCACGGCGGCAACAACAGCGTGCTCAAGGACTGCGCCTCGATAGCGTTCCGCGAGATGGGCCTGCAGGTGGCCGTGATACACTGGTGGATTCTCTGTTCCGAGATTACCAAAGAGGTTTATGGCATGGAGGGCGGTCATGCCGGCATCGATGAAACCGGCTATGTCGTTTCAATCGACCCTGAACTTGCCGACAAGGGCCGCTATGATAAGATGCTGGTTTATGAAAATTCCCCCGGTACCGATGTCTATCCTGTGCCCGGTACGGTTCTGCTTTACAATGAAAAAGGTGAAGGCGAGCCGGATTTCGATTATGAAAGGGGCAAGGTCTTTTCTGTCAAGGTGAAGGAAAAGGTCGCGCAGACATTGAAGTATATTCTGGATCACTGGCAAGCCAACTTACCTGTCTGAAAACAGAGCAGACTCAGCTAAAATATAAAGCCCCGTTATAATTTAACGGGGCTTCTAAATAAGGAGGGGAAAAGCTACAGTCTGAAACCTGTAGAAACGTAAATTCTTTTTAGGCTGTATTCTTCACTGATTTGCGTATCGTTATCCATGATCTCATATCCTCCCAATGCCACAGCGATATCAATTGTCATCACTCTGTCGATCAGGTACCCGAAACCGAATGTCACGAACTTGCGATCCTCGACTATGTCAATTCCGGTCGCAACAGGCTGCCCCTCGTTGATAAAGGTGTTTTCATCGTTGTATGGCAGGGGATCATAACGATAACCGCCGCGCACCATCAGGCCCAGTTTGGGAATCATGTATTCGGCCCCGACCGAAAACCCGAGCACATCGCGGTAATAATCATTGATGAAAATATTGTTCCGTTCCAGCGCGGCATCATCCTGATACTCGATCTGCGACCAGTCGACATAATTTATATCAGCCGCGAGTTGCAGCATGTTCAGGTTCAGGGCCATACCGAAATCGAGCTTAAATGGTGCCAGCAGGTCATACTCATAGCTGCCGAAATCATAGTCGCTTCCGCCCTGGTCGAATGTGCGCAGGATATATTCCTCTGCGATGCTGTACTGGATCGGTGTCTCGATCGATGTGCCCAGGCGCAGGACCCGGCTGGCGGCAAACATGATTCCCACTTTTGCCGACACACCGGTGTATCTGTCCTCAATGTTGTCATCATAGATATACTCTGTTTCGGATGACTGATAATCCAGGCGCCAGTTGTAATCGTGGGTTCCGAAATAGAAATTCAATGCTCCGCCCAATGACACACGCGGTGAGATGTCTATACCGGCTCCGGCCGAGAGAGCATATATCGATCCGGTTGATGATTCGGTGCCGATTAAGGTTTCGTCTGCATTGGTATAGGCGATATTGAACGTCTTATCGAAACTTCTGACTCGGTTGAGCCCGAATGCAAAAACCAGGCTTCCACGGTAGGTCGGATAGGGAACGGAAAATGTCAATGTGTTCAGCCTGGTATTGTTCTGATCGCGGCTGTTCAATCCGCTGATTGGATTACCGAGCCGGTCGGGATCGGCGTCATTGTCGAGCATCTGATGGGAGAGCCCGCCCAGGATTTCGATTTTCCTGATTCGTGCCAACGCGGCCGGATTGTACAGGAGCGCACTGCCGTCCATAACCGCCGCAGTATGCGCTCCACCCATGGCCATCGCTCTTGCGCCAACACCGAAGAAATTGCCGGCCACAGCCTCTGGGATGATATCCTCACCCTGGGCCGAGAGATTTATGAACGGCACCGCACACAGGAGCAGTACCAGAAATATTTTTATATACACGTTCATTTACACAGACCTCCTACTTTGGCATCCTGCGACGTTCCGGCTTTTTATCTTCGCTCTTTTTCGTGGAATCGTCGTCTTTTTTGTCATCTCCCTGATTGCCGGAGCCGTCATCGCCGGAACCTGTCGAGGTTCCGCCCGATCCGCTTCCGCCCGCAGGACGAGTCGGTTTGGTAATACCGGCCGGATCGAAACTCCTGTCCCAGGGATTGCGCGAGATTCCCCGGCGATAATCAGGATGAGCATCAGGATCGTAATCCTCGTTGCCTTTAATCAGCAGGCCGTCATCGTAAATATCCCACCAGAATGACTGCCACCACCACGGGTAGGCGTAGTAATCACCCCAGCGATGGTATTCGCCCCAGTAATCGGGATAGGATATGGAGCTGTAGCCATAGGGATATTCGGAGACATTGGCATGGCAGTCCTGGCATTGCCGGGTGTAGTATTGGGCCGAATAGTCTGCCGATTCGACACGGGGATGTTTGATCATGGTGTAGCATCCCTGAAAGACCACAGCGGCCATTATCAAAGCTGTTAAAACATATGCAATTCTTTTTGCCATACCGTCTGCTCCGGTTTTAAAAACTTTCTGAATATGTAATTCGCAACTCCCGTGTAATCGACTCGGTCGCGCGGGAATTGTTTAAAAGGTCTTTGAAAATTGCGCCCAGTTCCAGCCGTTCAGAGAATTTCCAGATTAAGCCGGCATTCAGATATCCTCGTCCGCGACCGTAGGGATTGCCCGACCTGTCATCATTTAAGGCCACCTGGTATTCGGTCACCATCGATACGCTGTTATTGAGAACGATATCGAATCCGCCGTAAAACGATACGTCATCATCCTTATCGATATCATCCTCGAGCGGATTGTAATGCACGCCGCCATGCACACCGGCCAGCCAGTTCAACGCCCGATAGCCCTTGGAGAAGACCACAAAAAATCCCGGGGCCTTGAACCTGAATCTTTCCAGATCTTCATCATAGGGCCCTGTGCCCTGTGAATGAAAGCCAACTGCAATGGATGGAAAGCGCAGTTTCTCATCTAGTATACGCAGTTTGACAAGATAATTGGGACGTTCATACCAATCGGCATCCTCATGTCCCAATATACCCTCGCCGCCGTAGGAGATGCCCAGCATGAAACGATCATGCAGGCCGATATCGATATAGCTGATTATTCCGCCATTCCCGAATGCATCGAGCTCGACTGTAAATGTACCCCGGCTCAATGTTGCCGCGGTGGGGAAGTCAACGATCTGTATCGGCAAAGGAGCGTTTTGGGGCTCATCATCGAGAATCAGATCCTGTGCATTCAGGTTTTCTGTAAGAAACATTGTCAGTCCTATAATCAAGGCGAAAATCGTTTTTGGCATCCTGCCTCCTATCCCGGATATTATTCTTCATTTTAAAGAAAAATAGCGGGATCAGGACGGTCAACTAAAACATCCTGTTGTCTCTGTGCTATATATGGCAAAATGCTTGCCATCCGCAAAGAAACCATAGATTTGAGATAAATGGTTTATCTTAATGGGTTTGCGGTTAATGATGATTGCTCTTGATTTGATCAGGAGAAATGCCCGCACAATTATTGTGCAGGCATGCATTTATGATGCACAAATATTAATCCCATTTATCAAATGAGACTATCTCGGTCAGTGACTTTCTATTTGTTGCCGCCGGGCTGTAGCGCGCGTAGCCCAGAGTGAGAATACCCACCACACGAACCTCCTCAGGTATTCTCAGCACTTTCTTGACCTTTTCTTCGTGGAAGGCTCCCAGCCAGCAGGTACCCAGATCAAGGGCCGCAGCAGCCAGCATCATGTGCGTCATGGCAATAGAAACATCGACTGAATAAGCTTCCTGCCCGCAGGTCATGACATATTCAGGATTGGTGCCGCATCCTATGATCAGGACCGGTGCCTCGCCCACGAAGCTCTGCTGTTTGCAGGCCAGGGTCAGTTTCTGGATTTTAACTTTATCGCGAACGACAATGAATTTCCAGTCCTGGTAATTGTTGGCCGAGGGGGCTGTCTGGCCCGCTTTCAGTATCTTACGCAGTTTCTCCTCTGCGACCGGTGTTTTCTCGTAACTTCTTATTGATCTGCGTTTTTCAATGGTCTCAAAAAAATCCATCTGATGCTCCGTTATTGGTTTTCAACAAGCTACTAAATGTGTTCTGGCTGTCAACTTATTTGTCTTTAAAATACTGGATTCCGCTCTCTAAAATGAATATAATACGGCCTTATGGAAATCGTCAAACTGGCACTGGTCTTCATAGTTATTCTCTCTCTCCTTAAATTCAAGTTGAATGTGGGCAGTTCCATCTTTGTTGGCGGTCTGGCGCTGGGTTTTCTGTTCGGACAGAATCCGCTTGAAGTCGGGAAGTCTGTTCTTCACGGCGTCGTTTCATGGCCAACATTGCGATTGATTCTGGTGGTAAGCATTATCAGCAGCCTCGGTACACTTCTGAAATACCTTGATATAAATCACAAGATGGTGCGTGGCATTCGCAATCTTTCAGGTTCTGTCAAGGCTTCCATGGTACTCTGCCCGGCACTGATCGGCCTCATGCCAATGCCCGGCGGGGCACTTTTGTCTGCGCCCCTGGTAGAGGAGGCATCCGAAGGAGAGAATATAGCCCCGCATAAGCTGACCGCCATAAATTACTGGTTCAGGCATATTCTCGAATTTTGCTGGCCGATTTATCCCGGAATTATTCTGGCCTCGGCGATTTTAAAAATCGAGGTCAGCGATATTGCTCTCTGGCAGTCGCCGTTTTCTATCGCCTTTATCCTGGGCGGTTTGATATTTCTGATATTTCCCATGAGGGGTGTGTCACATATTCCACGCCTGCAGTCGAAAATGCAGTCCTGGAAAGATATCCTCTATGGGCTCTGGCCGATTCTTCTTGTAGTTGTTATCACTGTAGGAGCGGGCCTTGATATACTTTACAGCTTAATCATTTCGTCAGTGTTGTTTCTGGTACTTAACCGGCCCAAAATTTCTACTGCACTAAAATCTGTCAAAGAGGGTGCATCATTTTCCATCATCTCCTTGATGCTGGGTGTGATGGTCTTTCAGTCGATCATCGCAGATTCGGGTGCGGCGGTCGAGCTTTCCACAGCAATAAAATCATGGGGCGTGCCCGACTGGCTTGTAGTTTCATTGTCATGCTTCCTGATCGGCATCCTGGCGGGAATCGTAACTGCTTATGTGGGAATAGTATATCCGATTTTAATCGCTATATTAATCAACCCCGAACCGGACATGGCCATGATTGTTCTGGCCTATGGCAGCGGGCTTATCGGGGTTATGATATCGCCGATTCATCTGTGCCTTATTTTGACTATAGAATATTTCAAAACCAGTTTCTCGAAGGTCTATCCATTGATTCTGGGCCCGGCGGCGTTTGTTACCGCGGCACTTATTATCGGGCTCGTGCTGGGATACGGAAGTTCTTGATTTTATTCGGCTTATGCCGATAATTATAATATCCGCCGGATTCATCTGTGTTTTTTGGCAAGCTATTTGCGACATATTAAGCACGGTGATTCTAAACAAGATCGCCGGGAACCAAAAAAAAGAACAGGTGTATATAAGATAAAGCGGAAGGGACAATATGACTACGAGAGAAAAATTAACAGATGTTGAATTGATGAAACGTATCCAGAAAGAGGATATGGTTGCATTCAATATCTTTGTGGACCGCTATAAAAACAGATTATTTACCGTTATCAATAGAATGCTTGATTCAAAGGAAGAGGCCGAGGAAATCGTGCAGGAGACTTTCCTGCGTGTTCACCAGCACTGCCATTCCTTCGATTTCAGGTTTGCAGTATCGACCTGGGTTTACACCATCGCATTGAATCTTGCACGCAACGAACTCAGGCGTCGCAAACGTATCTCATTTTTTGATATCGAGGATTTCAAGGAGAAGCTGTCCGCACCGGAGAAGAAGGTGCCGGGAGATCCGACCAAGATTATGTCCGATCTCAAGAAGGCGCTCAAGAAATTGCCGAGTAAATACAAGGAAGCATTTATTCTTCGAGACATAGATCAACTCTCCTATGAGGAGATAGCCCAGATATTATCTGTTCCCCTCGGTACGGTAAAGTCTCGCGTAAACCGTGCCCGAAATCTCCTGCGGGATCAGATAAAGCCCAAGATGGAGGAGTACTATGAACTGTCGAAAGGCTCGCTCTTGCATTTCGGAGTACTATGATGGAGAGCTTTCGCGCAGTGAAAAAGCAGAGTTGTTAAAGCATATTGAGAATTGTACACATTGCCAGAAGGAAATGCTTTTCATGGAACAGGTCCGTGCCGGGTTGAAATCAATCCCCACGGATCAGCTCTCCGATGATTTCAATGACCGGCTTTTTGCACGGATTTATTCCGCTCCGCGAACCGATGATTCGGCTACAAGGATTCGCAATGTGCCCTCGGCGATCAGCTACAGGGTGAAGCTTTTTACACCGGCTTTTGTCGCCGCGACAGTGGTCCTGATTGCGGCCTTTATTGGCTTCAATCAGCTTTCCATTCTGAGATCCGGTGAAGGCAGTCTGGCGGAAAATGAAAAGACATTGATTCAAAACGTTAATCAAACGCCGGTGCGCCCATTGCCGCAGGGATTCAAGATTTCTGCCAATGAGATCGCCCTGGATGTGGCCCGGCTGGAATCGTTACAGGTGGCGACCTCTCTTCGTGACAATAAGCTGATGATCGATCGTATGCGTCTGGATGCGGCCAATAATTTTGGCGGTTTCAACAGCCGGATCAATGCCGCCAGCGAAGCGGAACGTGAAAGATACAACCGTTCACGCCGCTATATTTACCCGGTCATTCAGAACGCCGACACCGAAAGAAATCCTTATTGATAAATTTGAAGTGGGCTATGCCCGGAAATGTTTGGACATACAGACTTGCTATGTGCATGATATTTCTGGGTATTTTTATGTCCGCGACCCGGGCTCAGGGGCGCATTCAATCCTACGAAAAAGAACTGACCGGCATATTTAACCGCAGCAAAGATTTCACGGTAACGATTAACGTGTCAGCTGTGCCCAGCGGAAAAAATTCATTCGTACCATCCTCGAATAGCAATAACTACGAGATCGCTGTCGGCAGCGGATTTATTCTCGACAGCCTGGGGCATATTATTACTACCTCGAGCGTGACCGATCGCGGTAATCTTTTCCGGATCAGCTTTTCCGATGGCAGCACACGTTTTGGGGAACTTGTCGGTACCGATTTTGAACACAATATTTCAATTCTTAAAGTCAATTCTCCGCCGTTCCCGCCGCCTCTTCTGGCCGATTCGGATTCGCTCGAACCGGGGCGATGGATCGGGATTGTGGGCAATTTTTTCGGCATGTTTCCATCCTTCGCCGAGGGCATAGCCTCCGGAGTAAACAACAACGGCGATATCCTGGTAACAGCCGATATCTCACCCGGCAGTGCAGGTGGCCTGGTGGTCAATTCCGATGGGCGATGTGTGGGCATGATCGCCTATAAGCTGACAGAACCGATCAGCCTGAATTCGATCGATATACAGGACCAGTCAAAAGCCTCGCGCAAATCGCTTGTCCTGGGCAAAGCCGATATCGATTTGCCGGTAGGCGGCTACAGCCTGATGGTTTCCTCCAACAGGATCAGGCAGACAGCCGATGAGATAATATCGGGCAATTATCAGCAGGGCGGTTTTCTGGGGGTCGTACCGGAGAACCTTGATTTCGACTGGGCCAAGCGCGTCTTCAATATCAATCATGGCGTCTATATAACGGCTGTTCAGGTAAAATCCCCGGCTTATAAAGCAGGTATACGTGAGGGTGATATCCTGCTCAAATATGGCTGGCACCAGATTTTAAATTCAGCCCAGTTGCGCAAGCTGATTGTCAACGACAGCCCGGGTTCGGAGGTGGAGATTTCGATCCTCAGGGCCGGCAAGATCAGGAACCTGAAAGCTGTACTGGGAAAATTCAGCCCCACCGCGGCCAATGCCGGTTCCGGGCAGAACAGCTATCCCAAACCGGACAGCTCGCAGAAGTAGAAAAACGGTCTCTCGGCGGTCGGCACCAATTTCCTCAAAATCCGCTAATTCCTTTATGTTGAATGGTTTTGCTTGTTGACAAATTCTATAATATTCGATTACATTAAGAGACTATTCGTATATGTAAAAAAGCGAGGTGACGGATTACACCCTCAAAAGAAACCCTGACGGAAATTAATATTTATCTGATAAAGATCTCCGCCTGCCTGGCAGCGGGGAAATACAGGCTTTTGAAAAATTTGATGAGAGAGGCGATTGAAGAAAAGGTGCCGCTTTCCAAAATCTATGAGGTACTGCTTCAATCATATCTGTTCCTTGGTTATCCGCGTGCGCTGGAGGGAATCAAGATTTTCCGCGAGACCAGCGCCGAGAACGAACCGGCACCATCCAGAATCAATTTCAAGTACAACTATTGGTCGGAATGGAAGATCCGCGGGCGGGTGTTGTGTGAGAAGGTCTATGGCAAAAACTACGACAAGCTTCGTGACCGTATCGGCGAAATTTCGCCGGAGCTTTCCGAGTGGATGATTGTCGAGGGTTACGGCAAGGTGCTGTCGCGGGGTGTGCTGGCGGGCGTGATGCGTGAGCTGTGCACGGTGGCCGCACTGACAGTGTCATCCGATCTAAATCAACTTCATTCCCATATGCGTGGAGCCAGGAACCTCGGCGCGGGTATAAACGATATTGAGCAGACCGTCGAGATCGCCTCCGCTTTCTGCTCGAAGTCAAAGGGCCAGCGTGCCAGGAAATTATTTGAATCCGTCTTTCAGGAATGAAGATTTTAAAGCATTTTAAAGCCCCGCTGCGTGTTCTGGCAGTATTTCTGATACTGTTGATAATTGCCTATATCCTGATTACCCAGACCAATCTCCCCGAAAGAGTTGTTTCGCGCTCATTCAAGAAAATGGTGGGCGACAAATATGATGTCGTCCTGAGCGTGGATGATATCAGCGGTTCGCTGGTTACCGGCATGCGCCTGACAGACCTGTTTCTGCATTATCAGCGCGGCGATTCATTAATTCAAATTGCATACATCAGCGGCCTGACAGTGGAATATTCATTGACCGATTTCTGGCGACAGCAATGGATCATAAGAAGTGTTCATATCGATAATCTCGAATTCGGGATTCATGATGAACTGCTGGAAAAATTCAAAGGCGGGGGAGATGAGGGCGAAACCTCCGGCCTGCCCGAATTCAAGGTGGAGGAGCTGATCATTGAATCGGGCCTGATTCGAGATTTTTCCGGAAAAAATAAAACCCTGGCCAGGGATATTCATCTCGAACTTGCCCTTCTCAGAGAACAAAACAAAATCCAGGCCAGCATTGACTCATTGAGCTTTGCATTCAGCTATATGGGTTTTGATGTGAATCAAATCAGTGGTTTGTTTACCCTGGAAGACAGTTCTCTTTTCGCAGACAGCGTGGAGATTCGTACACTTGATTCACGGATAGATTTCGATGCGCAAATGGCAAATATCGACCGTCTCGATTATCGCACCGATCTGCGGCAATCATCATTTGACCTGCAGCAGATTGGAAATTTGTTCGACGCCGAGCTGGAGGGGGAGATGATTCTGAGCGGATCACTGCGCGGCAATGATGTCTCCGTAGCGGGTGATCTGAGTTTCAGCGGTGATATCTTTGGCCGTCAGATTCGCAATATCAACAGCACAGTCGAATACAGCGGGGGCGAGGTGGCATTCTATGACCTGCGTGGCGGTGCATTGGGAGCCAACCTGCAGGGCGACGGTCTTCTGGATTTCGTTTCCACGCCCAATGAATACCTGTTTTCCGGCAGGATGAGTGATTTCAATTTGAATGATATCATTGACAATACTTTCAACACCTCTTTCACCGGCGCGATTATCCTGAACGGCAGCAGTTTTTCCTCGGATGAAATGGAAATCAGTATCAGGGCCGAGCTGGACAGCGGATATTTCGATATATATCCATTCGATTCAGTCTTTGGCGATGCAGATGTTTACAATGACTCGATCATATTCCGCGAGCCGATTACAGCCATTTTCCAGGGCACGAGGGCGAATGCTGAAGGGATAATCGAATACGAAGGCATTATTGATATTCAGGGTAATGCACGCTCAACGGATCTGCAGCCCTTTATGATGCAGTATCTGACGCTGGAGGAAATGGGTGGACGGGGCCAGGGGCAGTTTCGTTTTCAGGGCTCGATCGAAGATCCTTCGCTGATTGCCTCTTTCATCTCCGATTCGGCACAGGCCTATGATGTCATCAGCGACAGCCTGGGCCTGGCGGTTAACTTCGATCGTTTTGCAACTGCTCTGGATGGTTCAATTGATCTGAACAGCGGATCATTTCATTATGACCGTTATGACGGCGATCGTTTGACAGGCAGATTGCTTTTTGACTCGAACCTGTTGATTGCCGATTCGGTCAATCTGATTTCGTCAAGGCTCACATCGCAGTTCGAGCTGATTGCCGACATCTCTGATACTTTGATAGGCATAAGCGTACCCAGATTCAATGCCGTGATAGATACATTCACAATCAGGGCAGTGGACAGGATGGAATTCACGGTCAGCGACACATCGTGGTATATAAACAGGCTGGCGCTGGCCACAGACAGCGGTTCGCTTAATCTTTATGGCTCGGTAATAAATCAGGAGCAGCTTGATTTTGTCGCCCGATGCAGAAATCTCAATCTGGCCCCGATTCTGAGCTTTTATGTTCCCGAACCGGGGTTTGAGGGCATAGTCAAGTTCAGCGGTAACCTGAATGGTACCATAGCCGATCCGATCATTGATCTTGAGGGTCAGGCGGAGAATACATATATGTACGGTCAATCTTATGGCGACCTGTCATTCTCTCTTGATTATTCCGATTCTTTGATCGGTGTCGACAGCATTGTGTTGCGCGGAGAAAACAATCTTACCAAGGCATCCGGTACGATACCCCTTAACCTGGCCTTGCATGCGACCGAAAGCAGGCTGGTCGATAATGAGCAGATGGATTTGGAAATCGCCTCTCGAGGGACATCCTATTATATGCTGCCCGTGGTCCTGCCCGATATTGAATGGATCGAGGGAGAGAATCTGCTTGATCTGAAGGTCAGCGGAACGCCGGATGATCCATATTTTGATGGCAGCTATCATCTCAGGAATGGCAGTGTCAAGGTCTACTATCTGGAAAATGTGCTCGAGAATGTGCATGCTGACTTGAGTTTCGAGGATCGCTATATTATCTCCGATTCAATGACAAGCGAATTGCGCCATGACGGCCGCCCCGGATTTGCGGTTGTCACAGGAAATATCTCGCTGGAAAGCATTTTAAAACCTGAACTTGATTTGAACCTGCAGGCGGAGAATTTTCCTTTCCGCTATGACCTGGGAGACATTGAAGGGGTCATCAATCAGGCTGATATCGTAATTGCCGGAGGCGATACTGTTTTTGCGGTTGGCGATGTGTCATTGAACTCGTTCTTCTATGGTGAATCATTCGAGCCCGCCATAGAGATCGAGGCCATGCAGGTCGTGCAGGATGAGAGCGCGTTTAACTACAATCTTGATATAACTGTTCCCTCTAATCTGAAAGTCGTAAATCAGGATTTCAATGTCGAATTGAGCGGTGATCTGAAAGTCATCAAAGAAGGTGACTTTATAAATTTCCTGGGTACACTGGAAACATTGCGCGGCAAATACTATTTCTTCGACCAGACATTCACAGTTCTCCCCAACGGCGAGATACGCTTCAACAACATCGATGAATTCAACCCTGAACTGAATATCATTGTCGAAACTTCGATCATTCAATACGGCGAACGGCTCAAGGCCCGTTTGCTTTTGTCTGGCACATTGCTGGAGCCGCAGCTAACAGCCACAGCCGATTCCGAGGTTGGTGAAAACCAGTTTATGGAATACATAACATTCCAGAGGCTGGTTGCCCCGGGCGATGAGCAGGGATCGGAATTCGACAAACGGCTCTCTTACGGCGTGCAGGAGATCGCCATGAATCGACTGGCTAATTTCCTGGGACGGCGGATCGGTCTCGAAGTTCTGGAAATCAATCCGTATTATGAAGGTGATGAAATGATTCTGGAACAGGCCGAGATTCGGCTGGGCCTGTATCCCACCGCCAATCTGTATATTTACGGTGCAACCGAACTCGACCTGGGCCAGGCCCGGGAGGTCGGTTTCGAGTACCGTTTTTCGAGGCGCTTGTTTATCTCCGGCGAGAGGGATGAAGACGACCTGTATCATCTGAATCTGAATCTGAACTGGGATTTTTAATTGAAGAAGCTGATCATTTACATAGTGGCTGTTCTGACTCTGCTGAGTTTCGCAGATCTTCATGGCCGTGATCCGCTCGATAAATGGCGCTCCAAAAAACCGATCGTGAAAGAGGTCGAGGTGATCGGCAATGAGGAAATCTCAGACGGCGGGGTCAAGGACGCTATCTCGACGCAGGAGCAGGGATTCTGGCAGACAATCGGACTCAAGAAAAAGAACCGTCTGCGCAAAGACAGCGAAAAACTGGATGGTGCGGCGATTCATTATCTCTACAACAAAAATGGATTTCGCGATGTGCAGTTCAGCTTTGAATATGAAGTTGGCATGGACAGCGCGGCTATAGTCAAGATTTATATCGAGGAAGGTCCGCAGTATCATATCAGCAATGTTATCCTGCCCGAGGATATCGGCTATAAGGCCGAGCGGATTAAAAAGATCGCCTCACAGCTTAAGCCGGGCGATGTGCTCAATACTTTCAGAATCAAGACAGTGGCCTCGGATATAAAAACCCTGTATGCCAATTCCGGTTATCCCTATGCCTGGATCGGGTACAGCCTTGAACCGCTGGAAAAAGATTCCACAACACAAAATGTAATCTTTGATTTCGACCCCGGGCCATTGACATTGTTCGGTGATATTAAGGTCGACAGCCTGTTTCATACCAGTGCTAAAGTGGTGAAGAGAGAGTTGACTTTTAAGACGGGCGATATTTACAGCCGCGAGGAGCTCCTGGAAAGCCGCCAGCGGATTTATTCCACCGGCCTGTTCACTTATGTCGATTTCAAGACCAATATGCCTGCCGATTCCATAGAAGTTCAACCCGATCTTACTATTACCTGCAATGAAAAGAAGCCGAAATTTATCCGTGTACAGACAGGTGCGGCGCAGGATACAATCTATGACCTGGTCTGGGACCTCGCGCTGGAAACCGGCAGCAGAAATATTTCCGGGCTGGGACGATCATTCCGCTTCAGTCCCTCGTTGAGTTTCCGCGTAATTTCGGGCTGGCAGTTGATCGAGGAACGCTTCTCATTTCAGTACACCGAGCCCTGGCCATTTGGATTCCGCATGCCGCTCTATCTGCTGTTTGCCTGGGAACCGCGTGTCAGGCGGCCGGAACGCGATATAAAGATCGAGGCTTTCAGATTTAACCTGGGCACGCTGAAAGAAATCAGCAAGTTCACCAAAATCCGCACCGGTTTCGAGTTCGAAAAAGTCAACATCGAAGGCATTGCCGAGGATTCGATACCCGGTTTTAAATCGGATGCAGATATCGAGGTGGGACGATCTATCTGGCTCTCCTATGACCGCGATACAAGGCCGCATATATTTGTGCCGACATCCGGATCGGTCACACGACTGAATGGACAGTTATATGGCGGTTTCCTGGGCGGCGATAAGAATTTCTTCAAGTCAGTTGGTGAATGGTCCCGTTATCTGCGTGCTTCACGCTGGGATGTTTATGCTTTCCGTATCAAGATGGGCTGGGCGGCTAGTTTTGAAGATGACGAATTTATTCCCAGTCCCGATCGATTCTATCTTGGTGGTGCGAATACGATCAGGGGCTACAGCGAAAATTCGGTAGGCCCAAAGGATGCCGATGGAGATCCACTGGGCGGGAAATTCTACTTTTTAACCAATCATGAATGGCGCAGGTACCTGATTGGCAAATTCTGGATGTCGACTTTTCTGGATATCGGAGGGATTTGGCGCGATGTGCGCGATGCCCGTATTGAGGATGTACTGGCCACCGTCGGTCTTGGTATTCAATATGTGTCGCCCCTGGGTCCGGTTCGGCTCGATTACGGCCAGCGCGTTGCCTGGAAACCTGTGGCTGGCGGTGGACGCTTTCATATATCGATACTGTATGCATTTTAACAGATACTGCAAAAAGGGATTGATATGACTCAAAATCTAACAAAGCCGGTAATCGGGCTTTCCATGGGACTTACAATGGAGGATCATGATCCTGATATATATCCGGGCTACAGATTCGAATTTTTCAAACAGCAATACTACGAGATCCTGGAGGAGCTGGATTCCGTAATACTGCCGTTGCCCAATACCCAGCATATGGATCATTCCGATTACTATATCGGGTTCATTCATGCCCTGCTTTTGGTTGGCGGTGAGGATGTTGATCCCAAAATGTACGGAGATCAAGCGGGGGAAAGGATGGGCCCGAGTTATCTCAGGCGGGATAATTTTGAACGCGAGATGATATTCAAGGCAACCACGCGTAACCTGCCTCTTCTGGGAATATGCCGCGGACATCAGCTGATCAATGTCGCCCTGGGCGGATCATTGTACCAGGACCTGGATGAGCGCGAGGAAGAGACCATGAATCATCGCCAGACCCCGGAAAAAGACTTTTCCAATATTCATGAGATCTACCTGGAGGAAAATTCACGCCTGCGGGAGCTCGCCGGAGATGATACGATTGTAGTCAATTCCGCTCATCATCAGATAATCAGGCGTGTGCCCGAGGGTCTGCGGGTGGCCGGAAAATCGAAAGATGGCGTAATCGAGGCCCTGGAAGGTACCGATCAGGGTTATATTCAAACGGTTCAATGGCACCCGGAGGTGGAGCCGGTCAGCGATTTTTCTTGGAAAATCTTTGAAAACTTCGTCGATCAGGCCGTAAAATATAAGACCGGGGCATGATTGATATTATGCATGAACAAATCTTTACAAATCCTGTTTTTTTTGATATACTTGACCGTTACATTTTAACGGTCATAAATAAAAGAGCGTGACTTATGCAGATTTCGACTAAAGGAAGATACGGGCTGAGAGCGGTTCTGGAACTGGCCCGTCACAATGATGAAAAGCCGATTTCCACCAAGGAAATTTCGCACCGCCAGAAAATCACCATTCCTTACCTTGAGCAGCTTTTTTTCAGGCTCAAGAATAAGGGCTTTGTGAAATCGGTCCGTGGCGCCCAGGGGGGATATTACCTGGCCAAGGATCCTACCGAGATAAGTGTCGGTGATGTTATCGAGTGTCTCGATGGCCCGATTGAATTTACCGACTGCAAGGATCCGGGCGACAAGAATTCAACCTGTATCGGCCCTGAAAACTGCATGGCCATCGGATTCTGGGAGGACCTCAGGAAGATGATCAACAAAAAGCTGTATAATACATCGCTTAAGGATCTCCTGGATGATTTCGAGTCCCGGTCTGAGATTGTCGAGAAAAAAATAAATACGGAGGCTTAAGTTGGATAAGCGGATTTATCTCGATCATAACAGCACCACTCCGCCCGATCCGCGCGTGATCGAGGCCATGCTTCCATATTATCGTGAGGCCTGGGGTAATGCCTCCAGCCTGCATCAATTCGGCCGTCAGGCCAAGGCCGGGTTGGAGGAATCGCGCGAAATTATCGCCAGGGCATTTAACTGTCTGCCGGAGGAGATTTACTTCACATCCGGCGGGACCGAATCGGATAATTTCGCCGTCAAGGGTGCGGCATTCGAGTACGCCGACAAAGGCAAGCATGTAATTACATCCAAAATAGAACACCATGCCATCCTGGAATCATTTATGTTCCTCGAGCGGCTGGGCTATGAGACCACCTATCTGCCGGTTGACAATCAGGGCTTTGTCGATCCCGATGATCTGCGCAAAGCCATCCGGCCGGATACAACGCTGGTCTCGATCATGTATGCCAACAATGAGGTCGGTTCGATTCAGCCGATGGATGAACTGGCGGCAATTTGTCAGGAACAAGGCGTTGTCTTTCACAGCGATGCGGTACAGGCGGCGGGCAAGATCCCCATTGATCTTAAGAAAACGCCGCTGACCATGATGTCGACCTCGGCGCATAAAATATACGGCCCCAAGGGTGTCGGTATAATCTACATCCGCCAGGGTACCCGTCTGCATGCCTGGCAGACCGGCGGACATCATGAGCGCAATCTTCGTGCCGGTACCGAAAACGTACCCGCAATTGTCGGCTATGCCAGGGCGATGGAACTGGCGCTGGCCGAAATGGAAGAGCGTGACCGCAAAATTTCAGGGATGGCCGAGAAATTCCGTAAGCGTATCATGGATGAGATCCCGGATGTGCGCTTTAATGGTCCCGAGGAGGGGCGTATAAAGGCGACCGTTAATCTCTGTTTCAAAGGCGCCGAGGGCGAGGCCACGATTCTCAACCTGGATATGATGGGTATCGGTGTCACTTCAGGTTCGGCCTGTACCTCAGGAGCGCTGGAACCCTCACATGTGCTCACGGCCATGGGTGTTCCACCGGAGATCGCACAGTCTGCAATCAGGTTCTCATTTGGTAAAGATAATAATCCCGAGGATTTGGATTATATTGTCGATTCGGTCAAGAAGGCGATTGAGAAATTAAGAATGATGTCGCCCTTCTATTCATCGAAATAAAAAGCGCGGGCCGGAGAATAAAGGGGGCCATGTTGATATTCCTGCAGTATGGAATACCGGCCGTATATATAAACTGCGGATTTTAGTATGCTTGAACAAAAGACGGTGGCTGTTGCTATGTCCGGCGGGGTGGATTCCTCGCTGGCCGCGATTCTCCTGAAACAACAGGGCTTCAATGTTATTGGCGTTACCATGAAGTTGTTTGATCAGGATGAAGTCGGCGGTGCCATAAACACGCAGTCATCATGTTGCAATATAAATTTGATCGAAGGGGCCAGAGCCGTTTGTGCCAGGTATGATATCCCCCATCATGTGCTCAACATGGCCAGCGATTTCAAACAGTCGGTCATTTCCAATTTCGTGGGCGAATACACCCAGGGCCGTACACCTAATCCCTGTGTGGTCTGCAACACGCGTATAAAATGGGAATCGCTGCTTGGCAAAGTCGAAAGCATGGGCGCCGATTACCTGGCTACCGGTCATTATGCGCAGATCGAATTCTTTCCCAAATCGAATCGCTGGATTCTCAAAAAGGGGCTTGACCAGAAACGTGACCAGTCCTATTTCCTGTGGGGATTGACCCAGCAGGCGATGTCAAAGACCCTTTTCCCGATCGGCAAAATGACCAAGAAGCGGGTCCGTCAGCTTGCCCGCGAAAATAAGCTGCGCACTGCTGATAATCCCGAGTCGCGTGAAATCTGCTTTGTCACCGATGATAACTATCGCCGCTTCCTTGAGGAATACGGAGGCATAGAATCGAAACCGGGACCGATATTGGATCAGGATGCCAATAAAGTCGGTGAGCATAAAGGCGTGGTTAATTATACCGTGGGCCAGAGACGCGGCCTGAATATCGCCCTGGGGGTGCCGGTCTACGTGCAGAAAATCGATCCGGCCAAAAACGAGATTCATGTCGCCACCGGCGAGCAGATCAAGGTGCAAAAATTCAGGGTGATCCAGACCAACTGGGTTTCGATTGCAGAGCCCCAAAAAACAATTGACTGCCGGGCCAAGATACGCTATTCCCCCAAAGAGTACGATGTGCGCCTGACTGTGCTCGATGACGGCCAGTGTGAGATCAGGGCCGATGAGCCGATCAGCGCGGTTACGCCGGGCCAGTCGGCGGTTTTTTATAACCAGGATGTGGTTCTTTCGGGTGGCATAATTAACGAAGTGCTTTAATCCGAACCTTCGGTTCCGCGCCTGTTTTTCATCCGGGAGTACAAAACAAAAACGGTCAGGGCGGCATGAACTACAAACATAACCGCCCAGATCCTGACATCAGGATATTTGCTTACCACCTGGGCCAGGTGAATATGCGAACCGATTATGCCTTGCAGACCGATTTTGGTCCCGGATTGCAGGAATATAAGCGCTGTTGCGCAGATTAGAACCGTACCCAATAAGAGGGGCAGCGAAAACATATAATCTCTGGCAGCCAGCCTGATCGTATCCATGTTTCGCTTTATCCAGAATACAGATAATGTCATCATCCAGGGAAAAACTATAAACAAAATTCTGTTTTCGCGCAGAATGGAGAAAAGCATCGCAACAATAAGCATCAATCCCAGCACATAAGGAAAGCTATCCACGATTATCCTTACTGCCTCATTCCTGATTTGGTCCTTCTTCAGTTCGACCCAGCCCAGAACTGCTGTCAGCCATAACACTCCGAAAGTCATGAACAGGAAAAAGAGCGATTCCAGCGGAAGCTTCAGGTTGCGATAGAAGCCGGCCAGCATATTATACGACTCGTAGCCAACCAAAATCCTGAGCAAGAAGAATGTTATAATGGCAGGGAGGATATATAATATCCGTCTTACAAGGCTGGTACGCGCCATAATTAGCAGAGTAAATGGCAGTACTGCTGTGGTTTCACGCGTGGCGATGGCCGCCACACTGATTATGGCGACAATAAGGTAGTTTTGCCGGGCCATAAAAAGAAGCCCGATGCAAATCCACAAATATGCCAGGATATCCTCCTTGACAAAAACAGGATAATTGTAGGCAAACAAAACAGGGAAGCTTACAAGCACAAACATACTGCCGGCGAAGCTATATGACGTCCCCAGGCCGCATTCTCTCAGGAATAGAAAAAAAGCGATCAGGCAGCCCAGGGTCAGCAGATAGCTCCATGATACAAAGATACCGTAAAAAGCCTGATCAGAGACATCTTTGCCCAATAGCTCTGCTGTCCCCTCGATTATGGCCTTAAAAAGCAGGCGATAGCGCATGGCCGGGGATTCCGAGCTTTTCCACTCCTGCGGGTCTCCCGATTCGTAAGATCCCAGGAGTTCTGCCAGCCCGGTGGGATTGTCCAGAAGCGTATGGTCGGAGCTGATATGGCGCAAAAAGACCGCGCTCAGAATGGCTGCCAGGATGATCAAAAAGATGATTGATTGTTTCCGAGAATGGACCATAACTGCTTGATATTTAGATTGTTTTTATCATTAGGCAAGAATAATTTGAGGGGAACAAGACTCCCCGATGCCCGTTTTATTGCCACAAAGGAGCGATTCTAAATTATATTGACAAGCAGGTCTCTTTTTATAGAATATTAGTGAGCCATAGCTTAGATTTAGAAGTTCAAGGAGGAAATATGATTGAGATCACATACCTGAGCCATTCATGCTTCACTATCTCAGACGGCGACAACAACCTGATAATCGATCCGTTTTTGAATGGCAATCCCAAGGCAACCACGAAACCTGAAGATGTAAAGGCCAATTACATTCTCGTGACACATGGTCACGGCGATCATTGGGGTGACACCGAGACAATTGCCAAGAACAACGATGCATTGATCATTGGACCGAATGAGGTAGCCGTATTCGCTTCACGCAAGGGTCTCAATGCCCATAATATGCATATCGGCGGCGGTTACAATTTTCCCTTTGGCAGAGTAAAGCTGACAATCGCCCATCACGGTTTCTCGGCCGGTGAATCGGATTTCGACCTGGGCGGCAATCCATGCGGATTCATTCTGACCATGGATGGCAAAAAGATTTATCATGCCGGCGACACAGGCCTGTTTATGGATATGCAGTTGATCGGCGAAGAGAATCTTGACGTTGCGATACTGCCGATCGGTGATAATTTTACGATGGGCATAGATGATGCGGTTCGTGCGGTTGAATTCCTGAAACCGAAGAAAACCGTGCCGATGCATTACAATACGTTTGATCTGATCAAGGCCGATCCGGAAGAATTCAAGGAGAAACTTAAAGCCAAAGGATTTGAAGCGGAAATCCTGAATGTGGGCGATAGCATGCAACTATAAGAACGTATGCGGGTATATTAAAATATTACCCGGATAAATATATTTAAGAAGGAAGGCTGCTGTGTCGAAGGGGATGAAGATTTTGTTGTGGACAGCGTCAGTAATTGTCGTCCTGGCGCTGATTCTTGTTGCTGCGGTTAAGATATTTTTTCCTGCTGAAAAAGTTCAGCAGATGATCGTGGAAAATCTCGAGGAGTCTCTCAACCGCCAGGTAACGGTCGAAAAGGCTTCGGTATCGATCTGGGGCGGCATCGGCCTTAAGCTGGAAAATCTCGAAGTCAAAAACAACCCCGGCTTCTCGCATGAGGACTTTTTCAACCTGCAGGCTTTGGATGTCAAGCTCAAATTCTTCCCGCTTTTGCAGGGCAAATTCGAATTCGGCATGATCTCCCTTGATGGCCTGACCGCAAACCTGGAAAAGAATGAATCCGGAGAACTGAATTTCGATGATCTCGGGCAGCAGGAAGGGCAGCAGGTCGATCCGGCCAAAGGTGCCACCAGGGCGCCGTTTATTTTCGACAATCTGCTAATCAGCAACTCCCGACTGGTTTATTACGACGATTCCACAAATACAACGGTAACATTGGGGGAAATGGCGCTCAAGAGCAGTATGACCAGGAATGGTTTCGATGACTCCTACAAGGCTTCGGGACAACTAAAATTTGACTATTTCTCATTCGCCGACAGCGCCAAAACCTATGAATTTCCTTATCTGACCATGCAGGCCGATATGAATATGCGTCTGAATATGAAAACTGAGCTCCTGGAAATCAACCGTATCGATATCAAGCTGGCCGATCTTCAGGGGCAGCTTGAGGGGCAGTTGAGTTCGATTTTAACAGAGCCCTCGGCCGACCTTAATTTTCGCACCAAACGGTTTACCGTCGAACAGCTCCTGAGTTTGCTGCCTCCGGATATAAATCCAACGCTCGAAAAACTTTCCGGCAAAGGGGATATGTTTGCCACAGCATCCCTGAACGGCCAGTTCGGCCAGCCGGGCAAACTCGATTTCTCCGGCAAAGTGTCTGTCGACAATGTAACCCTGAGTATGTCCAATGTTAACGGCGATTTCAGTATACAGTCGGGCGAAATCAATATGCATCAGAAGGCCGCCAATATATTATTTGAAAGCTGCACATTTGCCAATGAGCCGGTCTCGATTAAGGTCTATATCAAGGATATATTCGAACCAACCATAAATGCCGACCTGTCATTCAGCGCCAACCTGAAACGGTTCGAGGATTTCAATGACGATATACAGGATCTGGCAGGCAGGATTTACGGCAACCTGAATATATTCAGCGATATCAAAAATCCGCAGACAACCAGGATCGATGGCGGCCTGGTTGTGGAGGACCTGCTCCTGAAACACAAGCAGCTTACACGCACAATTCAGGAAATCGACTGCGAGTTTGCATTCAATAAAACAGATATCACAATCGATCAGTTCGAGGCGGAAATCGGCAGTTCTGTTTTCAGCCTGAGTGGCGATATGAACCAGATCATACCATTCCTCGCCGATCAATCCGATAACAGCTATTCACCCATGATTGCTGTCAATCTCGATGCGCAAAGTTTCCACCTGGATGAATTGAGTGAACTTATGCCGATCGATACGCAGGCTGTGGGCCGGGAGACCGCCCGGGATTCCGTTATGGCGGTCAGGTTCCAGAAGAAGCTGGCCATGATTACAGCCAGGGGCAATATCAACATCGAGCGGGGCGTATATGCACTGGTCGAGTTCGAGAATTTCAATTCGACTTACGATCTGCGGGATAATATTCTGCATTTCGAGCAGATGAATGCCGATGTCTATGACGGCGGTTTCCAGGGCGAGGTGATAGTCGATTACGAAGATATGCAGAATCCCGCCTTCAGCATAGACTATACCGCCGAGCAAATCCAGATCAACAGCTTCCTGAGCCGTGTGGCGGGTATGCAGGATATAATCAGCGGACAGGCTTTTATGAAATCATCCTTTTCAGGCCTGATGGGTACGCCCGAGGAGGTATTGGACAGCCTCAGGGCCAATGGCACGGTTACGCTGGAGGATGGCAAACTGCGCAATTTTCAGCTATTGCAGCAGATCACAGATAAACTGGGCTTCGGATCGTTCAAGGGCGAGGAGATTCGTAATTTGAATAATACTTTCCATGTTGAGGATGGACGATTGCGGTTTGACCAGTTCAGCATGGCCCTGGGGCAGAGTGCTTGGGAGGCCTCCGGCTCGGTCGGTTTTGATGGCAGCCTGGATTACCTGGTTAATGTCACGATAGATAAAAAGATGATCGGCGGATCAGGGCCCTTAAGCGAGCTGTCGGACCTGTTTGGTGGTGGTGAAGTTACGCTTCCTCTTAAACTTAGCGGGACATACAGCGATCCGGAAATTTCTGTGGATCGTTCAAAGATTACAAAATCTGCCGATAAGAGACTTAAAGAAGAAGGCCGTAACCTTCTGGATGAACTTCTGAAGAAAAATTAGAAAAACCGCCGTGATAGCATTATTTGAAGATATCAAAGCTACTTATCGCAATGATCCGGCCGCACGGAATATAGAATTCCTGTTTTATGCAGGATTCTGGGCGATAACCATGCATCGCCTGACCCATCTGATCTGGAAACTGAAAATCCCTCTCCTGCCACGTATAATTTCACAGCTCACCCGCTTCCTTACCGGTGTAGAGATTCATCCAGGGGCCAGGATCGGCAAGGGTTTTTTCATCGATCACGGTATGGGCGTGGTGATCGGCGAAACCACCGAAATCGGCGCAAATTGCGTATTATTCCATAATGTTACCTTAGGCGGAACCGGGAAACATCAGAAGAAAAGGCACCCAACCCTGGGCAATAATGTTTTCGTCGGTACCGGCGCCACCCTTCTGGGGCCATTGAATGTCGGGAACAATGTGCGTATCGGCGCCAATACATTTATTATCATGAAAGATGTACCCGATAACTGCACGGTGGTCGGTTCGCCCGGCAAAATCGCAATTCTGGATGGCAAGCGCGTCGACATGCCGCTTCTGCCTACCAAGGAACCAATTGAAGATTGATATTATGCGCTTCAAAACCCCACTTCTGGTTTCTCTCGTAATTCTTATCCTGCTGACATTTCTTCCCAACATCCGGGCGGAAAGCGGCCCGGCAGATATCTTTTATATACAGGCGCCCAATAATGAGCTCTATCAACGAACCCGGGTAACATTGCTGAGCGCCAAACCTGAACTGGAACAGCTACTCGGCACCCAGCTTACAGATTCCATTCGCGTATTCATCGCCGCTGAGCGCTATGATTTCGACACGCTGACATTCGGTGGCATTCCGGACTGGGGCGTCGGTGTGGCTGTCCCCAGGAGAAATCTGATCGCGGTCATGTCTCCGGTTAAGGAGAATTTTGCTCTGCCGTTTGAGGAGGTGCTCAGGCATGAACTGGCTCACCTGGCCATCCACAGGCGGGTTGAGGGCAATAAGATACCCCGCTTTATGAATGAGGGCTTCGCCATGATGTTTGCCCATCAATGGACCTTCAGCGATGATATCTACCTGACCAGGGCCAATCTGACCGGATCGCTTTTCCATCTGAGAGAAATCGATTATGTCAATATGGTCAATACCACCCAGGCACAAATCGCTTATGCGCAATCCTATCAGGCAGTGAAATTTATCTTCGATACATTCGGACAGGAAACATTCCAGCGCATCCTGGATGGTCTTGCTATGGGTCAGTCCGCCGATGTTACATTGAGGCAGGTGATCGGCACGGATATGGATGGCCTGGATAAAATGGTTGCCAAATACATAAATCGTAATTATCATTGGATCATGTTGTTAACCGACCCGAACATATTATGGATTGGCCTTGCTCTTTTGTTTATCCTCGGCTATCTTTTGATTCGCAAACGCCGCAAAGACATCTATAAGAAATGGGAAGAAGAGGAAAAATACGAGAGCACAGATTTCGACTATGAAGACTCTTCGCGATGGGATTGAGCTTTATCTTCTAAAGCTGTTTGTCTCATTCTTCTCCTCCTTCAATGATAGAACCGCACTTAAGCTTGGAAGAATTCTGGGACAGGTGTTTTTTGTTATCGCCCGTAAAAGACGGCAGATAGCGCTTCAGAATATGCGTTTTTGCGGAATTGGAAAGTCTGATCAGGAGAGAATGCGGATTATCAGGCGCATGTTTCACAATTTTGGAATGACCGCGGCCGAGTTTTCGCGAATAAAAGTATATACACGGGAAGATTACAGCCGCAAGCTGGAATTTGTGGGCTTTGAGAATGCTATCAATGCCTACCGCCTTAATCGCGGTGTAATTTTTCTTTCGGGCCATTTCGATAACTGGGAAATCTTGATCCAGGCCGTTGCTGTCAAGAATCTGCCCGCCAGTGTGGTGGTGCGCCAGCAGCACAATTTAAAAACCGACAGATTTTTGAAGGAAATCCGCAGCAAAAACGGGCTTGAGGTGATAACCGCGGAAACACAGCCCCTAAAAATTGTCAGGGCATTCAAAAAGGGTCGCGGGGTGGCGGTTTTGCTCGATGTTTACGGTGGCAGAGAGGGAATCGATATTCCGTTGTTTGGCCACGAGGTCTCCACATTATCCGGTGCGGTCGACCTGGCGGTTAAGAATAAAATTCCAATTATTATAAGTTTTATAAGGCGCAAATCAAACGGAGACCATATAATAGAGGTGCCCGAGGCGATTATGGCTGGCGAGGATGATTCGTTCCGGGATAGCAGGTCGATTCTCAGGCATTATCATCAGATCATGGAGGGCATGATCAGACGCTATCCGCATCAGTGGCTCTGGACTCATAAGCGCTTCAAAGGATTGATCGACTACAAATGAGTACGGACATGGAACGAACCAGGGTAATTATACGATTTCCCAACTGGCTTGGAGATTGCATTATGGCTGCACCAGTTTTATCGGCCGTCCAGCAGCATTTTCCGCATTGGCAGGCCGATATTATGATCCGCGAAAACCTGGCGGGCCTTTTTCGTTATGATCCCAGGGTGGAAGAGGTAATTGCCATCGATGATGAGGGGGGCAGGTTCCGCTTGATTGAATACATTCGTATCGGCGAGAGAATATCATCAAGATGCTACAAGTTTGGACTCATACTGCCGCAGTCATTTTCCTCAGCATTCATTTTTTTTACCGCAGGTATAAAAGAAAGAATCGGGTACAGGGGTGACCTGAGATCGTTTATGCTGACTGATGCGCATGATGATCCCGGGCGATCCACTCATCGCTCGGAAAAATATCTTGATCTGTTAAGATCAATCAAACCTTTTAAGGACAGTCCCCCGGCGCAAATATATTCCTCCGCACAGGCTCAGGAAAAGGCCCGTACGCTTGTCGGCCATCTTGATAGATTCGTGGCCATTGCACCTCAGAGCCGTGCCCCCTCCAGGCGCTGGGGTTACGATAAATATGCCCTGTTGATCAGGAGAATAGTCGATGATTCCGGCTATGATATTGTCCTGAGCGGCGCTCCTGATGAACATGATATCCTGGAACAGGTCGGCCGGGATTCGGGTCGCAAATATCTTAATCTGGCGGGTAAGGCTGATTTGCTGACATCCTTCGAGGTTATGAAACGGGCCCGGGCCTATATCGGCAATGACAGCGGCGGGGCCCATCTGGCGGCCGCATCGGGTACATATGTGCTCTCGATTTCGGGTGCGGATGATTCCGATGAAACCCGTCCGCTTGCGCAAAACGGCAGGGTTGTGCGAAAAGAGCTGCCCTGTGCGCCCTGTGTGAAGAATGTCTGTCCGAGGGAAGATTTTCCCAATGAGTGCATGCATGTAATCAGTGTTGAGGAAATATATAATTTATTGAAAGGGGCTTTAAATGGCACCCAATAGAATTATGGTCATCGGCACAATCAACAAGGACAGCATTAAACCGCCCCGCGGTAAAAAATATCAGAGCTATGGCGGCCTGCTGTATAGTTTGATTACCCTGGCGCGACTTTTGAGAAAAGAGGATGAAATATATCCTGTGGTCAACCTGGGAAGCGACAGCAGGAAGCCGGTGTTCGAAATACTGAAAAAATATCCAATGATAAAGACTGATTTCATCAAAACAGTGCGCCAGAAGAATAATCATGCAAAGATAGAATACTTGGATGATGATTTTAAGAGTGAGGTGCTCAAGGGCGGTGTGCCGCCGATCCGTTTTCGGGATTTAAAAGCTCTTTTAAAGAAGTGCAATTTTGCTCTGGTGAACTTTGTGTCCGGAGTGGATCTGAGTCTCAAGACACTCGAAAAGCTGCGGGCTGAATTCAATGGTGATATATATATAGATATTCACAGCCTGACCCTGGGTATACGCAAGGATGGCACCCGTTATCTTCGTCGTCCACGCAACTGGCGCCGTTATTGTGCCTGCGCCGATTATTTGCAGATGAATGTCGAGGAGTATAAACTTCTGTCCGTATTCGATCCCTCTAATCAGGAACTGATCGCATTTTTGAATTCATTCTCCGGCATAGGACCTCGTGCTGTGATAATTACTGCGGGCAGGGACGGCGCACTTCTGGCCTATAAAACAGGTTCCGGCGAGACCGCGCGTTTGATCAAGCCGATCAAAATCAGCAAGGTCAAAGACACAACCGGATCAGGTGATATCTTCGGCGGTGCTTTCTGCGCGGCGGTTCTGCGGGGCAGTTCAATGATCAAGGCCGCCGGACAGGCTAATGATATCGCCGCCAGGAGCGTGCGCGTGCAGGGCGTGGAAAACCTGAATTTCCGCAAATTCAAAAAATAGAGGCCGCAAACTTTTTCTTGCCCGCCCCGAGGGATTGGCTATATTCGCCTTGATATGTCTAAATCGATTACAGCATTTGTATTTACGGCTCTTTTGCTATTGCCGGTCATGGCTTCCGGGGATGATATCCTGGATCGATATATTCATGAGGCCCTGCGCTCCAATCTATCAATTCAGCAGCTTAAGGCACAATTGGATGAACTTCGCGCCCATCGCGATGAAGCCTATTCGGCATTTTTCCCACGCATCGATTTCAATGCCCGTTACTCCCGCGCTGGCGGAGGCAGAACGTTCAGAATAGATCCCTCACGATTTCTGGAGGGCAGCCTGCCGCCCGGTATCGAACTTGGCGATCCGGTCGAGGTTCATTTTCTGCGTGAGGAGGAGCATGATACTCGTTTCAGTCTCAATCAGCCGATATTCACCGGTGGAAGGATACGTTCAGCCTACAATGCCAGCCGGATGGAATTAAAATCGGGACAGGCCGAACTGGCGGCCCAAAAAAGCCGGATTATTTTTGATGTCAGCGAAGCCTATTATCAGTATGTGCTCGGGAGCCGGCTGGTTGAAATAGCCGCCGAAAACAAATCTCTGGCCGAGGAGCATCTGCGTGTGGCGCACAAGCTCTATGATGCCGAACAGGTTGCCTTAAATGATGTCTACCGGGCCGAAGTACAGCTGTCTGCCATGGAGCAGGAACTGGCCGAAAATCAAAATGCCCTTCGCCTGGCCGGTTTTTATTTCAATAGACTGCTTGATAATGCCCTGGAAGATAAAATTGAAATTTCGCAGGATATAAACATACCCGAAAATGATGCAATTACTGATATGCTTTCCGTATCTGCGGATGATTATAAATCCCGGGCCGAAGAAAACCGCTTTGAACTCAAGCAAATTCGCCACAATCTTGATGCTCTTGAAAATCTCAAGGGCTTATATAGAGCTGAATATTATCCCCAACTGGCGCTTTCGGCGGTATATGGCTGGGAAGGAGAGAAGTATAGATTCGGATTTGACCATGATTACTGGAATGTGTCGCTCCTGTTGAATTTCAATGTCTTCGATTTTGGCTCGCGTGGCGACCGGATCGAACAGGTCGAGGCCCAGAAAAGCAGAATCGAATATGTGCAGGAGGATATCAGAAATGCAATAAGCCTTGAGGTCAGCCGAGCCTGGTATGAACTTGAAAACCTGCACGTACAATGGCTGGCGGTTCGTAAGCAGGTAAAGAGCGCCGAGGAGAATTTCCGGATTACAAGTGTGCAGTATGAAAACGGCCTGGCATCGCAGATCGAGTTTCTGGATGCGCAGACAGCGCTTTTCAGTGCCAATCAAAAACAGGCTGTTCTATATTATCAAATAAAAACCGCCGAGGCCGCATTGCGAAAAGCCGCCGGTCTCGATTACCAAAGATATGTTACCGCTGATTAGCCCTCTTTCATTTAGGATTTAAGTGTTCAGAAGAAAAAAGAAAAAAGGCTACCTGATAGATCCGCAGCCATTGTTTAGCGCCGGACAGTCTGTGGCGGTATTGACGATCGCCATTATCGCAGGCAGCGCGGCCGGGGTTGTCCTGAACATGTTTATCAACATTGTCTATGCCGGTATTGTGGTCGAGATCTTCTTTTTCGCATTGCCGGTCATAGTCGTCGCGCTGGTCAAAGATTACAATATTTATAATCTGGTTCGCTATAAGAATTTCTTCCGCATTGACCTGAACCTGGTGACTATCCTAATCGCGGTTGTCTTTGTGTTTCTGAGCGTGGAATTGATGGATCTGCTGCTGCGTATATTCCCATACAGTGTAGAGATGATGGAATGGAAGACGGAGCTTTTGAATCCGCCCGAAACTCCATTATGGCTGACACTCATAGCGGTGGCCCTGATACCGGGCATTTGCGAGGAACTTCTGTTCCGGTCTGCAATTCAACCGGCCCTGATCAAAAAGCTGGGTATTATTCCGGGCATACTGCTGACCGCCTTTATCTTTTCATTGATTCATTTTGTCTGGCCGGATGGAATTGTATTATTTCTGCTTGGGATTATCTTTGGCATCATTGCATTCCGGACCGGGTCATTTTTGTATTCTGCTGTGGCACATGTGATTGTAAACGGCATGGCGGTCGTTTCATCGCATCTTAGCATGCAGGAAGGGATAGAATTCAGGGAAGGCGGACTGTCAGCAGAAGTAGTGCTTATCCTGCTGGCAATTCTTATTATCGGCTTTTTGTTTCTTTTTCGATTAACGCCAAGGCGCAAAGTCGGGGAACCCGATATGTATTATATATAATTTAGTTGACAAATGGAACAGTTAGAGGTCTAATATATTTAAAGATAAACAGTTGTAATAAAAATGGAATACGATCATAAATACATAGAGAGCCTGCATTTTCTTTCGCAGACTTCAAGGCTTTTGAACCAGCCTCTGCAACGTGGAGAATTGATTACCACCATACTGGAGGAGTCGGCTCGTCTTTCCGAGGCCGATCTGGCGGCATTGGTGCTTCAGGATGACTCCCGTCGCGCGGAAGTGGTTTATCTCCTGCACGAAGGGCGCAAGAAACGATTCGAGGTAGATCCGGAGCAGTACAGCATCGAGGAGGACCATGAACCGATGGCCCGTCCCGAAAAGCTGGCGCCGGATAACCAGTGGAATGAATTCTATAAGGCCAAACTGGGAATTGCATTCGAGTATCGTTTGCGTATACCTCTCTTTCTGCGGGGTAAATGGTCCGGCTTTCTGGATTTCTACAGCGATGACATATATATATTCGAAAAAGAGCATCTTGTAGATTTCCTGAAAGCATTGGCGGACAGCTTTTCGCTGGCCTACGAAAATATGGAACTGCGCGAGGCCTATCAGCGCAAGAGCCTCGAAAACAAGCTTCTGATAGACAGTTCGCAGATGCTGGCCAATGTGCTCGAGCTGGATGAGGTGATCGCCGCCATTGCCGAGGCGGTCAAGCTGGTTGTCGATTATGACGGCATCAGTATCTACCTGGCCCGTGAAAACGGTAACCTGGATCCGATTCACTGGCGCGGCTATGAGGACCAGAGCAGAGATATGCTGGAGGTCAAGGCCGGTGAGGGGCTGGTTGGATGGGTGGCGCGCAGCGCTCAGGGCGTTGTGGTGGATGATGTCGCCGCGGATGACCGCTATATCAAAGCGCGGGAAACGACACGCTCCGAGATGGTTGTGCCGATAGCCCTGAAAAACCGGGTCCTGGGCGCATTCAACATCGAATCGGATCGTCCCGGGGCATTTACCGCGCATGACCTGGAACTCCTTTCGACATTTGCAGCAAAATCAGCTATAGCAATAGAACGCGCCACGCTCTATCGCGAGCTTGTAATGAAAAAGCAGCTCGATCAGGAGGTCTCGATTGCCCGCTCAATTCAGCAGACATTTCTTCCCCGCGAGGAGCTTAAAATCGAGGGCTTCGACCTGGCCGGCAAAAATATATCATCGCGACAGGTGGGTGGAGATTATTACGATTATATCAAAATCGAGGACAGCCAGATCGGGCTTGTGATTGCCGATGTTGTCGGCAAGGGTGTACCGGCCTCGTTGATCATGGCTTCTTTCCGGGCCTCGCTGATTGCCGAGATTCGCAATAATTATGCTATCCGCGCGATCATGCAGAAAGTCAACCGGCTGATGACCGAATCTCTGGATTCAGGTAATTTTGTAACCGCCGTCTATGGTGTGCTGGATTCACGCAGCCGCATATTCACATATTCCAACGCCGGCCATAATCCGCCCATCCTGATTCGCAGCGATGGCCGTTATGAAGAGCTGACGGAAGGCGGCCTGGCGCTGGGCATAGATATGGAGGCGCGCTACAATGAACGTCCGATTGGCTTAAACAGCGGAGATACGCTGGTGTTTTTTACAGATGGTGTTATCGAGGCCCAGGATGAAAACGAGGAGCTCTTCGATACACCGCGCCTGATCGATATAATCCGTGAAAATCGCCAGAAAAGCGCCCGCAATATTGTCGATATAATCGTTAAAAATGTATTGGATTACAAGTCCGAGGACTTTTCACTCGATGATCTGACAATTATGATAATAAAGGTCAAGTGAGCGAAGAGGATCGGCTAATGGTCCGCTAATCATAGTATTGCAAAAAATGCCGACATAATAATTGACATTAAAAGGAAATTATCTACTTTTGCGGTGTATAATTTCTATTAAATGAATTGAAATCATCAGGAGATCAAAATGGCTCTCAGAAAAGTAGTATCATTTCTAACCTTCGCGTCTTTAACAGCGCTGATTATTATCCTGGCCTGCGGCAGCGATGACGAACCGCCGGTCATTTTCCCGACCAATGATCAGATAAATGTCTTCTATATTTCACCCGATCAGGCTCCTCCGATCAATGGCCTGGTTGAAGAGGGCAGTATCTGGGAGGCTGCTCAGCCTGCGCAGTTGATCTCCGATGAGGATTCCGACCAGAATCCATCCAATAGACTAACACTGGTAAATATCATCGCCCTTTCAGATTCAACCAATTTGTATCTGGCCGCGACCTGGAAAGACGGTACGCGCAATGTCAGGTATCGTCAATGGATCTGGGACAGCGTGCCCCGTCCTAATCCCTGGCGCCAGTCATTTAATGACAGGGAAGACAATTTTGCGGTATTCTTCAGCACCGACACAACCTGGGCCGGGCTGTCGCAAAGCGCCGAGGCTCTCGGGCCGAATTGCTTTACTCTCTGCCATGAAGAGGATTTCGTGATGGTCAATGAAACATCATATGAGGTTGACGGCTGGTACTGGCGCGCCGGGACCACCAACCCTCTGGGCTATGCGGCCGACCTGTGGTTTGTCGATTCACTCGACACAGACACATTATTTAACGGCATGGACGAGGAAACAAGTCCCGGATATATTCCCAATATCAACTTTGACTCTGACATACCGCTCTACTGGCACAAAGTAGATACGACTGTTGTCGGTGATGACACCTCATTTACTATCTCCAATCAGGACTTCCTGTTCGCCGAAGATACGGTGCGCTATACGGCTACCGATTTCGGCCGTATTGTCGATGCCACCAACGAGGACAGCGTATTCGTCCCCAGTTTTGTGCTATCACCTAATCCCGAGGGAAGCAGATGGGATGTCCAGGCTGTGGGCACATTCGATGAGGCCACCGGATACTGGACGATAACATTCAAACGCGCACTCAATACCGGCAACGCCGATGACTTCCAGTTTGAGATCGGGGAGGAATACGGCTTTTCGGCGACTGTGGGTGACAATGCCAAAAATCCGCATCGCGGCTATGATCCTGTGATTTTGAAGTTTTAGCAAAAAGCTATAGTTTATATCAGCCGTTCGACATTTATCGGGCGGCTTTTTTTATCATTTCTTTTGTCATCCGTGTTTAGCAGCGTATATTAGATGAAAGCATCCAAGGAGGCATAATGGCACTTAAAACGGCAGAACAATACAAGCAAAGCCTGCGGGAAATGCGTCCCAATGTATATAAGTTTGGAAAAGTAATTGAAGACGTGACCACTCATCCCGCCACCAAATGGACAGTCGAGGGACATGCCCAGATCTATGAAGCTCAAAATGACCCTGAATTCAAGGAAATCGTAACCACCAAATCACATCTGACCGGCGAAACGGTATCGCGCTATTTATCGATAATTGAATCGGCCGAGGACCAGATCGCCAATTCGAAGATGAAGCGTTTTATGTTTCATCGCTCGGGCACATGCACCGGCGGCAGATGTGCCGGATGGTCGGCCCTGAATGCCATGTGGGCGACGACATATGATATCGACCAGGAAATGGGCAGCGAATATCACATGCGCCTCACAGAATGGCTCAAATCGGCCCAGGAACGCGATATAACGATCTCCGGAGCATTGACCGATCCCAAGGGCGACCGCACCAAGAAACCCTCTGAGCAGGATGATCCCGATATGAACCTGCATATTGTGGAGAGGCGTGATGATGGAATCATCGTGCGGGGAGCCAAAGTAATGATTTGTGGTACTGCGGCGGCCAACGAGATCTTCATTTTGCCGGGCAGCAATTATAAAGAGGAAGATGCCGACTGGGCGGTGTCATTCGTTATCCCGCGCGATACTGAGGGCCTGACCATTGTGGAAGCCCGTCATCCCAATGACACGCGCGAAATGGAGGATCCGGAATCATTCGATAATCCGGTCAAGCATGGCGGCATTACGCAGGCCTACCTCTTTTTCGAGGATGTGTTCGTGCCAAAAGAACGTGTCTTTATGGCCGGTGAATATAAGTATTCGGGAACGGCCGTGATGAATTTTATCCTGCCCTACAGGTCAGCCATCGGCGGATGTGTGGCCGGGCAGGGCGATATCAAGGTTGGTGCGGCCATATTGACTGCACGTGCCAACGGTCTCTCCTCGAAAGTGTTTCAGGACAAACTGACCCAGATGTATATCAATAACGAGACAACATTCGGCATGGGCATAGCGGCGGCGGTTATGGGCAGAAAACATCCTTCAGGTGCCTGGCAACCGGATCCGCTTCTCTCCAATATAAATAAGACACTTGTGGCAAAACTGCCTTATGAAACTTCTGTCATGGCTCAGGATATCGCCGGCGGTATAGGCGAAACCGGATGTATGCCCTCATTTGTGGATTATAATGACGAAAACTATGGTCACCTGATCAAGAAATATATGAAAGCCGCGGCCTCGGCCGAGACACGTATGCGGGCGGCGCGGCTGGTGGAATGGTCCACGCAGGGTGCCGGCGTCCCGGGATGTATGCATGGCGGCGGATCGCCGGATGGCGCCAAGCTGTTTGTGCGCATCTTCGGCGGTCTGGAAAAATCTGTCGATGTGGCCAAACGTCTGGCGGGAATTGAGGAGGACCTTCCCGAACCCGGCAAGAAAAAGAAATAACCAGGCAGTCAGTTTTAAAAAGCCCCGGCCAGGATCGGGGCTTTTTTTATTGCTCTATGGCATCAATTTTAGGTTGATTCCGCTTTCTTAGATTATATTTTAGTCGGCAAATAAGGATCTGTTAAACAAAGGGAGATGTTATGCGCAAAATTATCTGGATCACTATCGCCTTGCTTTTGATCGCTTCAATGCTCAATGCCCAGGGCTGGGAGAAAACCTTCGACCTCAGCTTTACCATGACCCAGAATGCCTATTCCGATAGCTGGACCGGTGGTGAGGCGGGCAATATCGCCTGGGTGGCGAAAGCCAACGGCCTGTTCGAGAAGCAGCTTGGGCCAAAATTCAAGTTCAGGAATCAAACCAGGCTGGCATTCGGCCAGACACATATCCAGGATAATGAAACCAAAAACTGGGAGAAGCCGGAAAAGTCGGATGACAAGATCGATATAGAAAACCTGGGACTGTTTACATTGGATGGTTATGTCGATCCGTATGTGGCGGTGCGTTTTCAGAGCCAGTTTCTGGACGCCTCTGTGAATTATATGGATCGCTATATTAATCCGATCGAGTTAACTGAATCCGCAGGATTTGCAAGGCGGCTGGTTAAAACTGAAAAGCATGACCTCCTGACCCGTCTGGGCGGTGCCGTGAAGCAGAATATCAGCCGGGTGATTGTCGATTCGGCTGCTCAGGAAACAGATTGGGAGACTGAGATCGACGGCGGTATCGAATCGGTCACTGATGCTATCCTGACATTCTCGGAATCGCTGAAATATGTCGGCAAGCTTACTCTTTATAAGGCACTGCTCTTCTCGGACAAGGATAAGGTCGAGGGCACACCCCGTGAGGATTACTGGAAAGCGATCGATGTTAACTTTGAAAATTCCATCTCTGCCCAGGTGGCCAAGTATGTAACCGTATCATTGTATATGCAGTTTCTGTATGATAAGCAGGTTTCAGTTAAGGGTCGCTTTAAAGAAACTCTGGGACTCGGTGTCACTTACAAGATGTTCTAAGATTGAAATTGTTTTAATTGACTTGGCCGGCATCATTCGTATTCCTTTCAGGTAAAGGAGTATTTATGGATGATGCCGGTTTAATTTTCAGGCTGGATGATGGAATAAAGCTGTTTCTGGCAGTGGCGCTTGGATTTTTGATCGGGCTGGAACGTGAGCTTCATGGACGGCCCGCCGGAGTCAGGACACATATCCTGGTGGCACTGGGGGCGACGCTTCTGATTATCGGTTCGCGAACCCTTCCGGCCATAATCAGCGACACCGGCTTTGACGGGCGCTATGTGATCGACCCGGCCCGTCTGGCAGCCGGAATCATAACCGGGATAGGTTTTTTGGGGGCAGGGGTGGTCATCAAGACGCAGGAATTCGTGCGCGGCGTTACGACTGCGGCCACCATCTGGTTCTCTGCCTGTATAGGAATTCTGCTGGGCATGGGTTTCTACCTGGTGGCAGTCATTGCCACAGTGATGGAGGTTGTGCTGGTAGTATTCCTGGCCAGAGTCAGCGGCTCAATTTACAGGCATACATATCATCAGATAAAGATTTCGGGGCGGATAGAGAATTCGCAGAAATTCATGGATGAATGCAGGTCGGAGATCGAAAGGCTGGATGCCTTTGTGCTGAGTACGGATTATGGCCGCAATAACCGCACCGGCGAGCTTACTGTGGGCTATTATATACGCAGCCGGGGAGTCGATATCGGCGCCAGCCTGATACATAAGCTGGGCAGCATTCCGGGCGTACTGGAAGCCCGTATAGAATAAAAAAACACCGGTGAGAGAAAGCTCTCACCGGCTAGTGGGCAAGCAACTCAGGCATAACGCCTGAGGGGAGGTGTGCCTATATTTTAAAGTTCAAATCCGTCGGCCACCTGACCATTCTGCTTCAAGATCGCATATTCCGAGAAATGGGGGATATAGAACCTGTAGAGCCCAGTGGTGTTGCCGTAGCAACGGCCATACTCTTTCCAGATACCGGAAGCCTTATAATACAGGATATAAACCGGTGAGGGATTATAGCCCATATCAGGAGCATCCTGGAATTCCAGGACCGGCCAGTTCTGAAGCTTGACTTCATCAGGTCCAAAGCGATAATTGTAAAGAGTCTCACCCTTGTTGTTCTCACCCTTGCGCAGGGTAAATTCAAGTTCAGTGTCCTCGATAACGGCGTGCGGAAGAACCGCCAGCTGATGGAAATAACCGTCGACTGTGGTTCCGATCACGTCACCATTGACACCGATCTCTTTGCTGACAGACTTATAGGTTACTGAGGACGCCAGGCTGAAGCTGAGACGCTCCGGCAGGGTCTCATCACCATATTTGCCTCCGTCAACGTTGGGGACGACCGGAAGATCACCAAGATCATCATTATGATTGTCATTCTGATCTTTGTCACCTCCGTTACCCAGATACATGTTGGTATCCGCATTGCTGATCGGATTGCTCTCCGAACAGCCCCAGAATATCGTCATAGCAACAAATACAAGCGCTATCGATATCACTGTCAAAATGTTGTTTCGGTTACCCACTATACCTCCTCTTTTGGAAAGTGATGTTTATGTGCTATTTCTGCCGGATCATAGCGCAAATGGCGTACCACCCGCTCTATTTTAGTGTTAACTTGTTACAGGATAGAGTTATATATTAAATTGGTGAAGAAGTACATGAATATGCCGTTTGCCAAAAATATGGAGCAAATCCAATAGTAGATCAAAAAAAACCAATAATTGCCGGATAAATTCCGCATGAGAACATTATGAGCACTATTAATTTTCTTGACAGGCGGGCTTAATAGTAGTTTTTAAAGACCATGGAACTGGGAATATCGACAAGCTTCAGCTATAGCATACCGATCGAGGAAAATCTCAGGTCAATCGCCAAGGCCGGATTCGATTTTATCTCGATAGGCGGCAACACGCGCCATTCCGGATACAATAAACCTGAGGGCCGTCAAAAGATAAAAATCGCCGCCCAGAATTATGGCCTGCGCATAGATTCGGTGCATGCGCCATTCGATCCAACCTGCGATCTGACCCAGCCGGAAGATATTCTTTTGCAGGGCGCAGTTATCGAAGCCGGACGGGCAATTGATGCCGCGGTCGATCTGGGTGCTAAATACCTTATTTTGCATTTGAATACTTTCAGGCCCCGCAATGTCGCTGAACGGATCAAAAGAATCAAGCTCTCCCTTCCAAAAGTGGTCAAAAAGGCTGAGGAGAAGGGGATTATAATTGCACTGGAAAATATCGATGCCGATTCAGAAGTTTTGTTTAAGTATGCCATGGATCTTGTTGAATCCGAATATCTTAAGATGTGCTATGATAATGGCCACGAAGCGCTGTACCATGACCGGCCGGAACTTCTGGAGAAATATGCCAGCAGGCTGGCGGTAATTCATTTGCATGATAACGATAAACAGAAAGATCTGCACCTGATACCATTTGAGGGCAAAACCGATCTTCCCGGGTTGGCCAGCCAGTTAAACAAGCTCAGCAGTATCCCGAATATTACCCTGGAATGCGAGATGGTTCATACTGTGTACCAGGAGCCGGATGGATTTTTGAATGCCGCTTACAGGCAGGGTATGCGTTTTATTGAGATGATAAAGCATTGATTTTTAATCCGGTAAGCCGATGAACTAAACTACATTTTTCTTCAGCGAGAACCAGGAACATTTGCATCAAAACAGGTTTAGTTTAAATTGATTATTGAACAGGATGAAATATCGAGCCGGGTCGAAAACCTGATGAGCCAGATCAAAGTACTTTTTATAATTGACGAAATCACAAGCGTTAACGCCGGTACCGAGAGCCAATTGTCGCTTTTGATCCGCAAGCTGGATCGTGAGCGTTTTTACCCTTACCTGCTGGCCCTGAGGCCCTCAGAGTGGCTCGAGAGCGATGAGCATTATCCCTGTGATAAGAGCTCGCTGAATATGGGCTCCGTCTTTTCGATATCCGGGCTATTGAAATTTAACCAGTTACGTGATTTTATTCATCAGAACAATTTTCATGTGGTGCAGACATTTTTCCCCGACTCAAATATCATCGGAGTAATTGCCGCATATCAGGCGGGCTGCCGAATAATTATCTCCACGCGGCGCAATACCGGCTTTAGTTATAGCGGCAAAGTCCTTATGGCCACGAAATTTGCCAATAAAAAAGTCTCTCGCTTTGTGGCCAATTCTGAGCTGGTGGCCGCAGAAATAAGTCGCAGGGAGGGAATCGACAAGGATAAATTCTCGGTGATATATAACGGCCTGGATGAGGACAGCTTCAGGATCGGCACAAAGGAGATAGAGGAAGCGCGCAGGGAGATGAATGTCGAGCCGGAAAATAAGATAGTCGGCATAACAGCTAATCATCGACCTGTTAAAGACATACAGACATTCATTAAAGCGGCACATGAGGTGAATAAAGATGATCCGGATGTCCGTTTCGTTATCATCGGCTCCGGCGATGAAGCAATCACCGCGAAATTGAAGGGCCTTGTAACGGAGCTGGGGCTTGAGTCAGCAGTTAAGTTCATGGGCTCGATCCATAAGCCATTGGCTTATGTCAAAAACTTCGATGTCGGCCTGTTGACATCAACCGCCGAGGGGCTTTCCAATACACTGATAGAATATGGCGCTTTATCGATTCCGGCTGTTGCCACCGATGTAGGCGGTAATAGTGAAGTGGTTTTGGATGGCAAATCCGGATATATCCTTCCAGCCGGTGATTATAGGGCCATCGCCGAAAAAGTGAATAAACTGCTTGATGATAAAGAGCTGCGGGCCCAAATGGGCAAGCGTGCCACGCAGCATGTCTGGTCCAAATTCAATTCAATCTTAATGGTGAAGATGTACCAGGCGCTCTATGTGAATCTGTATGACCAGGTTGTGACCGGCCAGGCCCGCTAAATTCCATATCAAAAAACAATCGATTATCCTGCGATTTCATTCAGTCACAAATGAAAAATGTCGATTTAAATTATAGGGTTGAATTCGTTAAATCAGAGCAATTTATCAGTCATAATCGGCGCACGGAAGATCCATGACACGCTCAGGATTCGGGCATGAGTATCATTAATAGAATCATAGGTAATACAACACACAGGCTGTATTTAAAGAAGCATGGCCTGGGGGGGCAGTTCGGCTTTATCGATGATTTTCGCAAGCTGTCCAAACTGAATTCCTACGACCTGGCGGAGCATCAGCAAAAAGGCCTTGAAAATATACTTATGCACGCCTATAGAAATTGCCCCTACTACAAGAGAATCTTTTTCGAGCTGGGGGCCACCCCGATGGATTTTGAAACTTTCGAGAAGCTCAAGGAATTTCCGATTCTGACTCGAGATGAATTGCGTGATAATCTTGATCAGATACTTGCTGAAAATTATCCGATGAGACGGCGTGTGGCTATCCATACTGCCGGAACCTCCGGCGATGCCTTGAACCTTTACATGGATCGCAGTTGCCGGGATATGAAAAATGCCATGGAACTCCTTCTGAATATGCGTTGCGGCTATCGTCCGGGTGACCGTATTTTATGCCTGTATGCTCCTGATGACCAGGCTTATGGCTCGGGACCGGCAAGGTTGTTCGGTTCGCGCAAATGGTATCTGGATATCGATGCGATTCAGGATGAGAAGGAACTGGCATCAGCGGTATCCTTTATCAAAAAGCTGAATCCTGATTTTGTGTTCGCTTATCCCAATTCTCTATACACTTTTGCAGGCAGGCTGGAAAGGGCCGGTAAGTACATAAAATTAAAGAAGATAGTCTGTTCATCAGAGCCGTTTTATGAGTATCAGCGGGATTATTTCAGGAAGTGTTTCAAGGCCTGGGTATATGATCGCTATGGCGCGGCGGAGATCGGCTGGGTGGCCTCGGAATGCCGCATACACAGCGGCATGCATTATTTTGCGCCCGGTATAATTCTGGAAACCGCAGATCGTCAGGGAAATTCAAGCGGCCTTCGTCCGGGCAGCCTGCTGGTAACCGATTTATGGAACTACGCCATGCCGTTGATTCGATACAAAATTGGCGATTTTGTCAGGCTGGATTATACCCGTTGCAAATGTGGCGGCAGTCTTCCTAAAATCGGACGCGTTATCGGGCGGATTGATGACGCTATTATCAAGCCGGATGGGGAGATGCTCAATGGCAACCTGCTTTTGAGCGTATTGCGCGAATCGGAACTGAACAGCCCGGTTCAGATTGTGCAAAATGATCTTGCGGAATTTGTGATTAATTATGTCTCGGAAAGGACCTTGAGTGAAAATATAAGGCGCTATATTACAAGCAGTTTTGCGCGATTGTTCGAGCAGGAAGTTAAGGTGGATTTTGTGCAGACCAATGCGCTTCAAAAAGATTCCGGGGGTAGATACAGAAATATCCGCAGTAATGTCAAATCGTCGCTAAAGGTATAACCATCAAATTTGGATAAATTCTAATGGAAGCTAAACTGGAAAAGTTTTATCTTGTATTTCAGGATGTTATGCACAATTTCCATGCGGGAAAAATGTTTGTGTAGATTTTTTTATGACCGAAAATAATCCTAAATATAAGGTGCTGATTGTCGCGCCATCGCTGGATATCATGGGCGGGCAGGCGGTGCAGGCCGATTTATTGTACAGAAATCTGAAAAAAGAGGGCGTGCGGGTCGGTTTTGTGCCCCATAATCCCAGGCCACCGGGAAAGCTGTATAATCTTACCAGAATAAAATATGTGCGCACGCTGGCTGTGTCGTTTTTCTATGTTTTTAAGCTGTTGTGGCATATACCCAATTATGATATAATTCATATCTTTTCGGCATCTTACATGTCATTTTTAATTTCGCCCACCCCGGCTATCCTGATCGCCAGGTATCTGGGCAAGAAGATCATTTTGAATTACAGGTCGGGCGAATGCCGCGATCATCTGGAACGCCACGGCAAAATTGCCATTCCAATTATCAGGCAGGTGGATAAGATAGTGGTGCCGTCGCAGTACCTCGTGGATGAATTTGCGGATTTTGGGCTGAGGGCCGAATATGTATATAACCTGGTTGATTTTTCAGTATTCGAGTATCACAGCCGTCCAAAAATCAGGCCCCGTATTATAGTAGCCCGCAATCTTGAAAAGCTATATAATATACCGGCTTCGATCCGGGCTTATCAGATTGTGAAGGAGAAATATCCCGGGGCCCAATTGACGGTGGTGGGAGCGGGGGCCGAGGAATCGGCGGTGAAGGAGATGGTCAGGCGTGAGAATATCCCGGATGTGACCTTTACGGGACGTGTGGAACGGTCGCAAATCGCTGAGCTGTATAAAGAACATGATATTTTTCTGAATTCGTCCGATATCGATAATATGCCCGTCTCTTTTCTGGAGGCGTATTCATCGGGCCTGGCGGTTGTATCGACCGATGCCGGCGGGATCCCCTATATCTGCAAGCACGGGGAGACCGGCCTGCTTGTTGACAGGGATGACCATCGGGCGCTGGCCCGGGCCATGCTGTCTCTTATTGAGGATAATGGCCTGGGGGGTAAATTGATTGAGAGAGCCAGACAGGAATGTGTGAAGTATACCTGGCCGGAGGTGAGAAGCGGCTGGCACAGGGTATATTCGGAGCTGTATCATGGGCAAGAGTAAGATAGTCAAACTGGGAACGAAAATCCTGCAGGCCGATTTCCCGGAGCTGTTTCATCGCGGCAAAGAGGCGATCGGCAAGATAGGCGAAAGGCATCGTGCCGCCGCCAGGGCATTGGATTTTGAACGATCCCGGCTCAAGCCTCTTCTGCATGATCCTGAACTTCTGGAAAAGGGCCTGAGCAATACCCTCAAGGGACGTGAATATCCCAGATTCTTTTTCAATACTCGCAAGATGACTGATATCGGCAAATTTGCCGTCCAGTATCCGCAGGAAACCGAGCGCACAATAAAAATTGCCGAGGAAATCCTGCGTGACAATTACCCCATCTTCGGCGATAAGTTTCTCGATTTCGGCGATCCGCCGGACTGGTTTTACGATCCATTGGCTGACAAAAGATCCGGTCCCGATTTTTATGATGATATTCCATATCTCGATTATGACAGGGTTGGCGATTCCAAGATAGTCTGGGAGCTGTCGCGTCTGAAATTTATTTATCCGCTGGGCATGGCTTACCTGCTGACGGGAATCGACCGCTATGCGCTTAAGGCCTTTGGCCTGGTGGAGGACTGGCTGCGCAGAAATCAGCCCAAGACCGGGATCAATTGGAGCTCCAGCCTGGAATGCGCATTTCGTATCTATGCCCTGGTTTGGATGATCGAGCTGTTTCGCGACATCGAGATTCTCGATAATCGTATGGCCGAGATGATCGCTTATAATGTATATCAGCATGCCGACCATATCGGCTCGCATCTGTCATACTATTTTTCGCCCAACACTCATCTGACCGGCGAGGCTTTCGGCCTGTTTGTGGCCGGGCTGTTTTTCCCGGAATATAAGCGTGGCCGGGAATTCAGAGATACCGGATTGCAGATATTAAAAGATGAACTCAATAATCAGTTCACCGATGAGGGTGTGCATGCCGAGCTTTCCAGCTATTATCATCAATACAGTGCAGACTTTTATATGCATACGATCCGGCTTTGCAGGCTGAATGATATTGAACTCGAGCCGGAGTTTATAGATAAGACCCGGAAAATGGTGGACTATCTTGATAATTTGCGCCGGCCCGATGGTCTCTGGCCGCAGACCGGAGATTCCGATGGCGGCAAACTGGTCTGGCTGGAATTCGATGATGTACGCGACTACAGCGCAGTGCTTTCCAATGCCGCATTGCTGTTTGAAAGGCCCTCATATTATCCTCAGAAATCACGATTTGAATCTGCCTGGCTGTTTGGTTTTGATGCAGTCCAGGCTCATGAGGAAAAGTCGGGGCAGCCTGGCAAAGATAAATCGATAGTCTATGAACAGGCAGGCTATGCCATTCTCAGATCAGAGGACCTGCATAAATATCTGCTGTTTGATATCGGCAAATTCGGATTCCGGGATTGTGTGCACAGTCATGCAGATGCTTTGAATATAGAATTTGTGGTTGGCGATCACCCCGTGTTTATCGACCCGGGGACTTATTGCTATACCATGGACAAAAAGATGCGCGATTATTTCAGGTCAGCGCGGTGCCACAATATTGCCCTGGTTAATGATAAGGGCTGTGCCGACCCGGATGATACATTTGCCTGGGCCAATCATGAGGATGTCAGCCAGGGACGAATACTTTTGAGCAAAGGCTTTGACTATGTCGATGCGCATTATATTCGCAAGGCGGCGCCCGAATTCAAACATGAACGTTCTGTTTTCAGAGTGGCCGATTCATATGTGATTCTGTATGACAGGATAGAAAAAGCCCCCGATGATATGGCCAAGTTTCATTTCCATACCCCGATATCATCACATAAATTATCCGCCAAGACCAGCGCGATAACACTCGAGAACTTGAATATGAAGGTGATCCTGAAGCCCCTGACCGACCTGGATTACAGCCTGGTCTCAAAAAGCGGGCAGCAGAATCCCCCCTCGGGGTGGTACTCTCCGGATTACGCTCAGCTCGAGAAAATCACCACGCTGGTGCTGGAACCTGAAATAAAAGGAAACATCCGCATACCATTCTGCATTTTCCCATATAGCAAAAATGACTGGAAACCGCGATTCAGCCAGACTGAAGATGGCTGGTGGCGGATTCATGGAGAGGAGTTCACCGATTTCTGGTATTTCGGCAATGAAGATCAGGCCGCCTTTGTACGCCTTGACGAGGAAGATGAAGTGCTGAGCTTTGCCCTGATCAATACCAACAAGATCGAAATCATCGGTAAGAAGCTCTGGTATTCTGAGCAGAAAGCCCTGATTCATGCCCGTGTGGAAGGCAAAAAGCTGATAGTCGATGGCAGCCTGGCGGGACCGTGTGAACTTTATCTGCCCAGGATCAATTCTATCAGGCATGAGGACAAAAAGCTGGATGCCAATCTGGATGGAGAAATCAGGAAGTTTGTAGTTTAGCCTATGTGCGGATTCTGCGGATTATATTTCAAAGATAAAAGCCGTAATGTTGAGCAGTCGCTTGTCAAATCCATGGCCGACCGCCTGTATCATCGCGGGCCGGATGATTCGGGCGAATATGTCTGCGACAACCTCGGGCTGGGGTTCAGGCGTCTTTCGATTATAGACCTGGCCGGCGGTCATCAGCCGATGTCTAATCATGACGGCTCGATCTGGATCGTCTATAACGGCGAAATATACAATCATGCTGAAATCCGCAAAACGCTAGAAAGCAAGGGCTATAAATATAAAACCCGCTGCGACACCGAGACGATAATTCACGCCTATGAGGAATATGGCCAGGACTGCGTGGATCATCTGCGCGGCATGTTCGCATTCGCAATCATCGATCACAACAAAGAACGCTTGTTGATAGTCCGCGACCGGCTGGGAATCAAACCGCTATATTATTATGACAATGATGATTTTCTGGCCTTTGGTTCGGAGATAAAAGCAATAGTCGAATATGACAATGTGCCGCGCGAGCTCAACCTGAACGCGCTTACCGAGCAGATGGCGCTGAAATACACTCTGGATGATCAGACTATGTTCAAGGGCATCAAGAAGCTTCTGCCGGGTCATTGCATGATGGTCGAAAACGGCTCGATAAAGATCCGCAAATACTGGGATATCGAATATACTCAGCCGGATTACAGCAAATCAGATGAATGGTATATTGAGCGTTTTACCGAGCTTTTTGATGAGTCCGTGAAGATGCGTCTGATGGCTGATGTGCCATTGGGGATGTTCCTTTCCGGCGGAATCGATTCCTCGGCCATAGCGGCGCAGATGAGCCGTATGGTCGACCGTCCGATACAGACATTTTCGGTGGCATTTGAGGAACGTGCATTCAATGAACTGGAATATTCGCGCATGGCGGCGGAGATGTGCGGAGCGGATCGGCATGAGATTTTGATGTCGCCGGATGAATTCTTAGGTGAACTTCCGCACATGATTTACCAGGAAGATGAGCCAATTGCGCATCCATCATCGGTGGCGCTTTATTTCGTGGCCAAACTGGCCCGTGAACATGTCAAGGTGGTGCTGACCGGCGAGGGGTCAGATGAGCTTCTGGGTGGCTATGAGCGCTATTATCAGACTTTGTACAATCTTAAGGCGGGCAAAATTATGGGTGCGCCGCTTTTCAAGCAGGTTCGCCAGTATCTATTCCGGCCGTTTCTGGATATTCTGCCGGATCGTTTTCCATACAAAAACAAGGCTATCAGGACCACGGTCTATCTGGACAACGATATCGACACGATATTTCTGGATAACTATTCGACATTTTCGCGTAAGATGCAAAGGAGTCTCTATGCCGATGGCCTCCTGAATGACTATAATTACGATAAGCTGTATTATAACTATCATAAGATATTTCATGATTGCGAGGCGTATGATCTTTTGAATCGCATGCTGTACGCGGATATCAAGACTTACCTGCTGGAGCTCCTGATGAAGCAGGATCAGATGTCGATGGCCGCCTCGATAGAAAGCAGGGTGCCCTTTCTGGATCATAAGATGGTCGAATTCACAGCATCGCTCCCGATCCATCTGAAACTGAAGAAATTCGACACCAAGCGGATTCTTCGGCTGGCGATGAAGGGCAGGATTCCCGATCCGATTCTTTCGCGATCGAAAAAGGGCTTTCCGGTTCCGATCGAAAAGTGGTTCCGTCATGATTACAAGGACATGGTGAAAGACATACTGTTCGATGAACGAACGTGCAAACGCGGCATCTTCAATCAGAAAACGGTGGAGCATATCATAAACAAACATCAGAACGGTGACAAAAATTATTCCGATCAGATCTGGACACTGATAAACTTTGAACTGTGGCAGAGAATATTTCTGGAAAGAGAAGATTACGGCTCGATTGCGCTGGTTTAAGTTTTAAATTGCCACAGTGATACATAATCATATCTTAAACACCTATGAAGATTCTCTGGATAAAATCCGATTTTTTGTATCCGCCCAATGTCGGCGGTAAGATCCGCAGCTATAATATACTCAAGCGACTGGCGGATACGCATGATGTCTCATATCTTTGCCTGAGCGAGGAAAAGCCGGAAAACTCGGATATAGATCACCTGATGGAATTCTGCGAAGAGGTGGAGTATATTCGCTTTGATCCGGAGCCTAAATTCAGCGCGCAGTTCTATTTCGCTCTGCTTAAGAATTTGTTTTCATCATTGCCGTATGTGATCAGCAAATACGATAATGATGAGATCAAAAAACGAATCAGGGAGTATGTGCGCGATAAGGGCGTCGATATTATTGTCTGCGATTTTCTGGAGATGGCAATCAACTGCATGGACCTTACGGATGTGCCCCGGGTGCTTTTTCAGCACAATGTCGAAACCGAAATCTGGCGCCGTCATTATGAGATAAATGAAAACCCGGTCAAGAAGGGCTACCTGTATATCGACTACAGAAAATTCTATGAGTTCGAGAAAAAGGCCTGCGCGCATTTTGACGATGTGCTGGTGGTTTCTGAATCCGATGCAAATCTTCTTGAAAAGGATTATGATGTCCCGCATACGACTGTAATTCCGACCGGTGTGGATGTCGATTTCTTTAAACCGAATCTTGATAAAATGGAGGATGATAATATTGTCTTTGTCGGTTCCATGGACTGGCTGCCCAATCAGGATGCGGTCGAGTATTTTGTGAAGGATATATTGCCATTGATAAAAGCGAGAAAACCGAATGTTCGTTTTTTCGTTGTCGGACGTCGCGCGCCGGAGAGAATCAAGCGGCTTGCAAAGCCGGATGGCTCGATTGTGGTGACCGGTACTGTTGATGATGTGCGTCCTTATGTTGATCGGGCGGCTGTTTATATCGTCCCGATCAGGATCGGCGGTGGAACCAGGCTGAAAATATTCGAGGCCATGGCGCAGAAGAAAGCGATAGTTTCGACAACTGTCGGCGCCGAGGGATTGCCCCTGACTGATGGTGAGGATATTATTATCAGGGATGAAGCTGATAATTTTGCCGAGGCTGTTTGTAATTTAATAGATGATAATAAACTATCATCCCGAATCAGCGGGAATGCATACAAACTTGTAACCGAGAAATATAGCTGGGATAATGTCGCCAGAATTTTTTCCGATGCTCTTGAAGAGGCATTAAACCGTCGCCATGCCAGTCAACCGGCGGGCGATATTGCGGGAGAATCTCGATCATGAAGATATCAGTTTTTGGAATGGGATATGTTGGATGTGTTTCGGCCGCCTGCCTGGCCGATGAGGGACATGAGGTGCTGGGAGTCGATATCAACCAGGATAAGATCGACCTGATCAATTCCGGCAAAACTCCGATTATCGAGGAAGGCATGGAAGATCTTGTCGGCCGAGTAGTCGGAAATGGCAGGCTGAAGGCCACTTTCGATGCCAAAAAAGCTGTGCTTGAAACCGATATGACCATGATTACTGTCGGTACACCCTCCAAAGAAAACGGCGATCTTGAGCTTACCTATGTCGAAAGGGTGGCCGCCAAAATCGGGCAGAGCCTGGCCAACAAGAAGAGCTTTCATGATATCGTACTTCGCTCCACCGTGCTTCCGGGCACGACCGAGGACCTCCTGGTTCCGATCCTGGAGGAGAATTCCGGCAAAAAGATTTACCAGGATTTCGATGTCTATTTCAATCCGGAATTCCTGCGCGAGGGATCATCGATAAAGGACTTCTATAATCCACCCTTTACCGTTATAGGTGCGCAGGATACATCGGTGAAGTCAAAGCTGGATGAGCTCTATGCTTTCATCGATGCGCCGCTATATAAGACATCGCTAAAAGCGGCCGAGATGCTAAAATATGTCAATAATACATTCCATGGGCTCAAGGTGGCATTTGCCAATGAGGTCGGGATGATCTGCAAGAAGCTGGGTGTGGATTCGCATGAGGTCATGAACCTGTTCTGCTTGGATACCAAGCAGAATCTTTCCAGCTACTATCTCAAGCCCGGTTTCGCTTTTGGCGGATCGTGTCTTCCCAAAGATATCCGCGCCCTGCGTTATAAGGCCAAGACGCTGGATTATGAGCCCAAAGTGATCGATGCTATTATGCCTTCCAACGAAAACCAGATAGAGCAGGCGCTGCGCATGATCTATGCCCAGAAATCGAAGAAGGTCGGGATGCTGGGGCTGGCATTCAAAGCCGGCACCGATGATATGCGCGAGTCGCCATTAGTCACAGTCGCCGAAACATTGATCGGCAAGGGCTATGATCTCAGGATTTTCGATAAAAATGTATCGCTGGCAAAACTTACCGGCGCAAACAAGGCCTATATTGAAAAAGAGATCCCGCATATTTCAAACCTGCTGGCGACATCGGTTGACGAAGTTTTCAGCGCATCGGATGTGATCCTGATTGGGTCCAATGATCCCGATTTTCAGTACCTGGCCAATCTCGATACGGATAGGGTTGTAATTGACCTGGTGCGCATAGTCGATGATATCTCCGATACCGGTCCGAAATACAAGGGGCTGTGCTGGTGAGTGAAGGCAAATCACCGGAACTTGCAGTAACTGTTGTTATGGCGGTCCGCAACGAGGAACGTTTTATCGGCGGCACTCTGCAACAGATCAGCGAACAGAACTTCCCGCGTGAGAGGTATGAGGTGATTGTTGTGGATGGCGAGTCGGATGACCGCACTGTTGAAATCGCGGAATTATATCGCGATAAAATCCCCAATCTGAAGATACTGACAAATCCGAAAAGAAAAGCGTCATCATCGCGTAACATGGCATTCAAACAGAGCCGAGGCAAATACATGATCGTGATCGATGGCCATGTCTATATTCCCAGCCGGACATTGTTTCAGGATATGGTGCAGATATTCGAAAGCACAGAATACGAGGTCCTGAGCCGTCCCCAACCGCTTCGTCCGCCGGACAACAATATATTCCAGGACTGCATTGCATCGGCCCGCGAGTCTGTGATCGGGCATGGGCTCGATTCGACTATCTACGATATGGAATATGAAGGGGAGGTCAATCCGGCCTCAAGTGCGGCTATGTATCGCTATTCGCTTTTCGATTCGGTGGGCTATATCGATGAGGATTTCGATGCGGCCGAGGATTATGAATTCAATTATCGCATTGCTGAAGCAGGATACAAATCATACACCGGTCCCAGATTGGCAGTCTATTATTATCCTCGTGAAAGCTATGGCGGGTTGTTTCATCAGATGGAACGTTACGGGCTGGGACGATTTCGTCTGACCAAAAAATATCCCCAAGAATTGATTTCCGGCAATCTCGTTCCGCCATTATTTTTTGGCGGTCTGTTATTGCTTTATATCTTGTCGATTTTTATTCCGGGGCTGGTTGATGTTCCGCTTGGATTCACGATTCTCTACCTGGTGGGGATCGCTGTTGCCACACTGATGATTATTTTCAAGCAGTCAAAGAAGGATCAATCCAAACTGCCGGATTATATTCAAAACCTGCCGTTTATCTTTGTCACGATTCATGCCGGGCTGGCCTGGGGGTACATCTCCGGCCTGTTCAAACGCTCCTGAATTGCCAATTTCGCTGTATGATAAAAGTACAGCATGTGGCAGGATTCCACAGCAATCCGCAAAATTCATCATTTAAACAAAATTACTATTTGATTAAATCGTTGCCTCGCAGAGTTTAAGCATTTCTTTAAATCTGTTTCAAACCGGCACGGGAATTTCATATAAGATATGTGGTGAAGAGTGTGACATTTTCTTTCTGGAGGGTCGAATGAATTACAAAAACGCCATCTTAACGGTGTTGATATTAACGGTATTCGTATTAATAGCAACACATCTTATAACATGATAGAATCGAGGCCTATGAACCTGAAATTTATTTGCAGCAAAAAGAAGATTATCTTCAAGCTGGTCTTAAGATCGCCGTCAAAATGGCGATAATCTAACATAACGAATCATTAGTTCGTAGAATTCCGCATTGTAAAGGGCCCGACCTCCGGGCCTTTTTTTATTGGGGGATAGCAGGTGGATTACCAGTTTTTTTTGAGTTCATGGTAATCATCGGCCAGCATACCATACCAGTGTGCATCCATCCATTTACCGCGCGTACGGATTTGATGCCTGAGGATGCCCTCCGGCTTATAGCCGACAGATTCCAGCAGTTTCATGGAGCCGAGATTGGGATGCATGACATGGGCGTGAAGGCGATGAAGTTTCAGGTTCTCGAATCCAAACTTTGTGACCAGTTGCAGGGCATCGCGGGCATAGCCTGAGCCCCAGAACCTTTTGCCCAGCCAGTAGCCGACTTCGGCGCTTAAGTATTTTTGATTGATGCCCATCAGCGATATCATGCCGACAACGTTTTTGGTTTCTTTGTGTTCGATCCCGAAGGCCATTCGTTTGCCGGAACGGTATCCTCCGAAGCAGTTATAGATAAAGCGCCGGGCGTCATGGATCGAATAGGGGTGGGGGATAAACGTATATTGGGCGATCTCCCAATCGGCGGCATGTTCGGCCAGCGAGGACGCATCGGACATCCTCAGCCGCCTGAGATTGATTTTTCTTCCTATTAAATGTGGATTCATGAGATCATAGTAATGGATGGATTTGTGATGGTCAACAGAAAAAATAGAAGTGGAGTTGGTGATGCTGGGAAGAGATAAAAAGAGCCACCGGGCGGAGTCGAACCGCCGACCTGACGATTACGAATCGTCTGCTCTGGCCAACTGAGCTACGGTGGCTTAGGAGTTGATTAATTAATCAGTTTGAGCGGATTTGGCAAGCAAATTTTGAAGGTACGCGGCAAAGCAGGTCGGTTATCCGTGCGAAGCGAGAATCCCGACACTCAATGCAGGGCGTATGGCGTCAGTTCCCCGCTTCGCTCAAGAACTGCCGCAACAATTGCGGTCCATAGAAAAAATCCATGTGCCTGTCAGAGGCTCACATCTGACGGGCGCGCGGTGCACATCAAGCCTATCCGGCCTTCGTCAGATGCACAGGGCATTACCGTGGTTGTGTCACGGTCTTGGTTCCGGCTTTAGCCGGAAGTGTGACCTGACACCATTTGGAACTGCGCAGAGTCGGGAATAAAACTGAAAAAGTTCTGGAACCGAATGGGTCTAACGTGGTTATAACAGTTGCGTTAAGTAAATGCCGGTATGATCCGATAGAAGATTAGGGCATAGGGAATTAGGTTAAAGTGAAAAATAATTAAAAAAGCGCTTGACTTTTCCTGTGATGCTCGTATATTCCGGCTTGCCGATGAGCAAATCGGCATTAGTTCTTTGAATGGCCCTCCTGAAACTCTGAAAAAGTGAGGGTATTTTAATCGCCCAAAAGGGCGTTTGATCCTTGAAAACAAAATAGCATTCGGTTATTCGAGACAAATAGTGTCGGAGCCTCAAATCGATTCTATCTTTTTGAAAATAATATAATAATAATATTTTTGGAGAGTTTGATCCTGGCTCAGAACGAACGCTGGCGGCGTGCTTCATACATGCAA
>CAZVLB010000013.1:0-151436 GCA_964627935.1 uncultured Ignavibacteria bacterium | reverse complement strand
TCCCGGAGAAGTGTCATTCCGCGGCGCATCCGTCATGGGCCGGACAGGCTTAACGTACGCCACGCACATTTGCAAGATGTTGCGGCAGTTCTTTAACGAAGTGGTGAACTGCCGATATACACACCCCTATCCCCCTTGCAATGAAAAACCCCTGCCTGATATGCAGGCAGGGGCCGGTGTGTAAATTCTCAATGTGTACAGAATACTACTGTATATTATGGTCATATGACCAGCGGGTATTCTCCAGCGTTGCGTCGATATGAGCCACATTGCCCTCGAATGTTATCTTTATCGTCCAGTCCTGATCGAGTGCGACTACATTATCGCCGGTTGTGGTTTCTGCTGAATATGTCAGAACCACATCCGCTTCACCCTCGACTCCGGAATATGTATCCCAGTTGTCGGTCGCGATACGATTGAATTTCAATTCCTCGAAACTGACATCAAAATCGAACACCTCGACCACACTCGATGCGCCCTCGGTGTATTCCGAGGTAACACCCACCAGGGCCGTACCATTGGCATCAGCCTGAGTGGTATTGACATTGTTTACATCAACACGTGTGGTATAATTCAATGTCAGGGTCTCGCCGCCCTCATCATCATCAACCTGATAGGAACCGCGATACTTAACCTCGTCAACATCGGTCGTATACATCATCCACGGGCTGCCATTGACAAAGAAACCCACGCTATCGTAGAACACCTGTGAACCGGAGGCTGTCAAATGTACAACATACAGCGTATGCCAGCCATCATCAGAATATTCATAATCAGCGGTATCATCGGGATTCAATGGCCCGAACCACCATTCATCCTGCTCATCCTGCCAGTTTGTCGAATCCAGCGGGAAACCCCAGCGATTGTCAAGCGGGGCATGAATGTTGGCAAGAATCGAATCCACCGCATCATCCAGATCGGCCCGGATAGCTGTGAAAAGCGGATCATCAAGATTACCCTGCACGATTGTCGAGCTGGTGCTGTCTGAGGAACATCCCCAGAAAAGCGTGCCCAGAAGTAAAAAGCCGATTACAAAAACTACGGCTGTCAGCCCGACATACTTTTTGTTGTACATAACCCTCTCCTCTTATGACCTACCTAAGCTCTATTTTCCATCAAGGTGGCCATTATGGCTTTCTGAATATGGAGGCGATTCTCAGCCTCGTCAAAAACAACTGAATTGGGTCCATCCATTACCTCGTCGGTGATTTCCTGTCCACGATTGGCGGGCAGGCAATGCATCACCTGAACATCAGGCTTGGCTAATTTTAAAAGATCCGAATTAACCTGAAATTCCGATAACAGTTTGACCCTTTCATCCGCAAGATGTTTCTGACCCATACTGGCCCATACGTCCGTATAGATGATATCGGCATCGGCAACCGCATCTTTAGGATTGTGGTAGATGTTTATTTCTGAAACACCAGCCTTTTTGGCCTTATCCAGAATGCCCTGATCCGGCAATGTTTTAGGCGAGGTTCCCAGTCTCAGGTCGAGCTTGAACAGGCAGGCTAAGTTCATGAATGAATTGAACATATTGTTGCCGTCGCCCAGAAATGCTATGGTTATGTCCTCGAATTTGCCGGTCTTCTCATAATATGTAAAGATATCGCCCATTACCTGGCAGGGATGGGTCAGATCGGTCAGGCCGTTGATCACCGGCACTGTGGCGTATTTGCCCAGCTCCACCAGATGATTATGATCGAATGTGCGAATCATTATCGTGGCCACATAACGGGAAAGCACTTTAGCAACATCATGAATCGATTCACGTTTGCCCAGCTCGATTTCCTTGTCGGTAATATAGAGCGAGTTGCCGCCCAGTTCGTTAATACCGACCTCAAAAGAAATCCTGGTGCGCAGGGAGGCCTTATGGAAAATGCAGGCCACAGTCTTACCCTCGTACGGTTTGGGGGCTACTTCGCCGTCTTTCATGCGCTTGCAAAGATTAAGCACATCGATCGCCTCATCGCGTGTAAAATCCGTAATCATCAAAAAATCTTTGGTCATGATTCACTCCTTTTCATTCTTTTGCATAATTTTTGACGGCTAAAATACCGTTTAAAGGGCTCCTGTCAAGCAAGAAGGCATAAGCGCCCCGGGGGTCTTATAAATCGCTTGAATAAATCCGTTTAGCTCTTATATTTGGGCAACAGATTATTTCAGGGCCGCATCGTACGGCCGGGAGGGGAATATGGGCTCATACGCATTAAATATTATCATCGGCCTGTTGCTGATTATCTTCGGAATCCTGTTCATCCTCGATCAGGCCGATGCCATCAATTTCAGATTCTGGAATTTTGTGGGCGATATCTGGCCGATTGCGCTGATTATAATCGGGCTATATATGATTTACGAGCAGACCCGAAAGGAGAAACGCTTCCGGGCCCACACGTCAGAGATGACCGGTACCAAATCACTTGGGGGAATCGATGTCAAGCCGGATGAGATCGATACTAAAGGCGCAGAATACAAGGTTGGTTTTGGCGACCTGAGGATTGACCTGTCGACAACCTCATTCGCATTAGGTGAACAATACATTGAAGCCAGTGTCGCATTCGGCGACCTGCGCATTATCCTGCCCCGTGTGACCTCGGTCAAAATCCGTTGCAACTGCGGAATCGGCGACATAAGTCTTTTCGGCGAACGCAAGAGCGGTATGGCCATCTCGCGCGAATATGCCGATCCTGAATTCGATAACAAGCAGACACGGGTCAAGATTCTGGCCAAATGCGCAATGGGCGATATCCACATTGAAAGGCCCGAAAAAGAAATCTAAATATCGATGAGAGCGGTGATTCTGACACAATATTTTCCGCCCGAGATGGGTGCGGCTCAGAATCGCCTTATGGCGCTGGCCCGGGCATTTCGCGACCGTGGACATCAGGTTACCGTATTAACAGCCCTGCCCAATTATCCCACCGGAAAAATTTTCGAGGACTACCGAAAATACTACAAGAAGCGTGAGTTTGTAGAGGATATCGAGGTCATACGTTCCTGGCTTTATGTTCATCCCACACGCTCAACCATACCCACAGTACTTTCCTATCTGACTTTTGCCTTCAGCGCCTATGATGTCGGATGGCGCGAAATCGATTCGGCCGATATCCTATTGTGGGAATACCCCCCTATATTTCTGGGACAAACAGCTTTGAAACTTGCGCAACGATGGAATGCTGCGCTCATCACAAATATCGCCGACCTGTGGACAAGGCTTATCCGTGAACACAAATACCTGTCCTGGGATATTGTATTGAAGCGCTTCGAAGATTTCGAGATGAAACTGATGCGCAAAAGTCTTCTGGTGACCGCCCAAACCGAGGGCCTGATCGCGGATATAAAATCCAAACTGCCCGAAACAGATCCCCTGCTCTGGCCCAATGGCGCCGATACGGGGTTGTTCAAACCGATGGATAAAGACAGGGATGGATTGGCAAAATATAATCCCGCCAATAAATTCGTGATCGGCTATGCCGGCCTGCATGGGAGGAACCATAATCTCATATCGATCCTGCAGGCGGCGAAGAAACTGCGCAACCGCGATGATCTGATCTTTCTTTTCTTTGGCGACGGCTACGAGAAATCTATGCTGATTGAATATACCCGGCAGAATGATCTGACGAATGTACAATTCCATGATCCGGTGCCGCATCATGAATTGCCGAAAATATATTCCATCTTTGATGTCGGACTTGTCAGCCATAAGGATCTCCCGGGGCTGAAGATAGTGCGGTCGGCCAAGATGTTCGAAATGATGGCCGCCGGTATTCCCATACTTCATTGCGGAATCAGCGAGGGCTCGGAAATTGTCAAAAAAGCCGGGGCAGGAATAGTGCTTGAAGAAACAACGCCCACTAATATTGCCCGTCAAATCGAAGTGATGACTAATTCACATAATCTCAGATCGTTCGGCAAAAATGGCCGCGCCTATATTGAAAATCACCTGGAACGCTCTTCTATCTCCGCACAAGTAGTCAAAGTAATTGAATCAATGCTCAGTCGGCGCTAATCTGCAGCCTTTCACTCTGCTGATTTGCAAGAGTGAATTCCCTTGTCAGTTCCAGGTGCTTGATATAATCATGTATGGCTATAAATCTGAATCGCTTTAATATATGCTTCAGCCGTGAACGAACCCTCGATCTGAACAAACCCTGATGGATTCTCGTTTTGAAATCCACCTCTGCCGTTTTCAATTCATTTGCATTGAGCTCGTACGGATGTAGATATACTACCGCCCCGCGATTGTTTTTCTGAAGCATTCTTAAGAACAGATCACTGACTGCAACAGGATGAAGCCGGAAATATCCTCCCCCCAATACCGGGAGCCTCTTCCCTGCCAGTTTAATCACTGTTAAAGGCACTTCCCAAAGCCCGCTCTTATGACGAAATGGCTTCAGATCAGCCTCCGGATCGCCATATCTTTTTCCCTTTACTGGAAAAATGCTGGAATCATATTCAAGCCCGGCTTCGAGCATGATCTCAAAGGCCCAGTCCATTTCAAGATCAATGCTGAAATCGGGCGCACGGTGCCCATCTACCTTCCGGCCGGTTATATCTTCCAGCAACCTGACCGACTTAAAAAGTTCTTTCCTGAATTTTTTCTTTCCAAGCTGTTTGACAGATCGATGCGACCATCCATGAGTACCGATCTCATGGCCGATCTCAGCAATTTCCTTTATCAAAAAGGGGTATTTTTCTGCCACCAAGCCCTGGCAGAAAAAAGTTGCACGGGTATTGGATCGCCCCAGTAAATCGAGCAGGATCCTGGTATTGGTGATGACACGATCGCCTATTTCGGCATCGAGATCATAAGTGGACTGGAACCAATCCTCAACATCCACGGAAATCATATGAAACATATCCGCCTCCCATTAAGACTATGGCAGGCGATGACAGGCCGTCAGAAGAGAAAGTCCCCTGTGTATAATATGCGGTGAAAGGGTGTGACTTGCTACTACAGTATCATTATATTAATAATAGTGAAACAAGGCAACCATTAATTTCACTAAAGTATATATTTGCTGAGGTCTTCGTCCTCGACGATTTCATCCAGGCGACGGGAGACCTTGTTCTTCGTGATGGTAATAGTCTTCGGGCCATCCGAGGGATATTCGAACATCTCCTCCTCGAGCAGGTTGTTCATGATCGTATGTAACCTGCGGGCGCCGATATTCTCGGCACGGCTGTTTACCGTATCGGCAATCTCGGCAATTTCGGCAATCGCGTCATTATCGAAGGTGAGCTTAACACCCTCGGTTTCCATCAAAACGATATACTGCTTGACCAGTGCATTGCGCGGTTCGGTCAGGATTCTGATGAATTCCTCCTTGCCCAGGCTGTCGAGTTCGACACGAATCGGGAATCGTCCCTGCAATTCAGGAATCAAGTCTGATGGCTTGGTTGAATGAAACGCTCCTGCGGCTATGAAAAGTATATGATCGGTTTTGACCATGCCGTACTTGGTCATCACGTTGGAGCCCTCGACAATCGGCAGGATATCGCGCTGAACACCCTCACGTGAAACATCCGGCCCGCCCGACTGTGTTTCGCTGGCGGCGATTTTATCAATCTCGTCAATGAAGATGATGCCGGAATTTTCAACCCGATCCTTGGCCCTCTCGATCACATCATCCATATCCAGAAGACGACCGATCTCCTCCTGCACCAGCACCTTGCGGGCATCGGCTACGCTGAGACGTTTTTTCTTCTGTTTTTTGGGCCCCATGCCGGAAAACATCTCCTGCAGATTGACGCCCATCTCCTCCATACCCATAGGTGAGAAAATCTCAATCATCGGGAAACGGTTATTGGGCAAAGTCACCTCAACAATGCGCTCATCCAGTTCGCCCTTTTTCAGCAGCTCGGTCATTTTCTCGCGCGTCCTTTTCCATGACTCATCGTCTCCCGCTTCCAGTTCAGTGGTACCCGAACCGGAACTGATCTGCGCCTTTCCCGGCGGAGGGGGTATCAAAAGGTCGAGAATTTTCTTTTCCACCAGCTGTTCGGCTTTTTCGCGATGAATCTCGCCCATTTCCTTTTTGACCATATTGACTGCCAGGTCAGAAAGATCGCGCACCATCGACTCCACATCCCGGCCGACATATCCGACCTCGGTAAACTTGGAAGCTTCAACCTTCATAAACGGCGCATTGGCCAATGATGCCAGCCGCCGGGCGATTTCGGTCTTGCCCACGCCGGTCGGGCCAATCATGATTATATTATTGGGCAGGATCTCCTCGCGCAGGTCACCAACCACCTGCTGACGGCGCCAGCGGTTACGCAATGCTATCGCTACGGCCTTTTTGGCCTGATCCTGTCCGATTATATATTTGTCAAGTTCTAGTACTATCTCTTTTGGCGTCAATTCATTCTGCATTTCATCTCCTTGTAAGCTCCGAAATCTACAGGATTCTTATACAATGTCAAGTGCGGTGGAAATAATTTTGTGCCCTGAAAAGTAACGATTTATGGCGCGGCCCAGGTCGGGAATGTACCCAATTCGATCCCCAGAAATATCCGCGCCGCATAATAGAAGCCCAGAGAGATCAAAAATACACCGGCCAAATTTAGTATAATTCCGACCCGCGACATCTCCCCTATTTTGAACCATCCCGCACCATACACAATAGCATTGGGCGGTGTCGCCACAGGCAGCATAAAGGCACACGAGGCCGATAATGTGGCCGGAATCATCAGGAGCAACGGATCGACACCGATTCCAATCCCGACAGCGGCAATAATTGGCAGTAATGTTTGTGTGGTAGCGGTATTCGAGGTTAGCTCGGTCAGGAACGTCATCATCAGGCAGATCGCCATAATCATCAGAAGCGGCGGAAAACCGGCCAGTCCGGAAAGCTGACTGCCGATCCATAATGACAAACCAGAAGACTTGAAAGCGTAGGCCAATGCGAACCCTCCTCCGAACAGGATCACAATCCCCCACGGCAATGACACCGCCGTTTTCCAGTCTATAATCATCCGCCCCGGCCTGTTCTTTGACGGTATCAGGAACAATATCAGGGCCATTGCAATCGCAACCGTGCCATCATCGATAAATTCCGGAACCGGCAGAGGGCCGGACCATCCCGGAATCACGAAATCCCCAATTACAATCGGTTTGCGGAAGAGCCATAAAAATGCCAGGATCGCAAAATCTGCCAGGACAATTTTTTCCTCAAATGTAAACTTGCCCAGCTTGCTGTACTCATCCTGAAAAATCGACCTGTCAGCCGCCATACGCCCCTTTCCCAGGCCGACCCGGGCAGTAAGTATGATCCAGATAATAAAGGCGAATACCAGGGATATCGGCAATGCAAATATTATCCATCCGGCAAACGATATCTCCGGCGCCTGAGGAAATGTCTCCTCGAATATTTTGATAAACGCCAGATTGGGCGGAGTGCCGATAAGTGTTGCCATACCGCCCACCGAGGATGCGTAAGCGGTACCCAAAAGAATGCTTGTGGCCACGCGGTTAACACCTCTTTTTTCAAAACTGCCCTCCAGTTTGGCAATAACCGCCATGGCAATCGGCAGCATCATCATAACTGTAGCCGTATTGGAGATCCACATTGACAGAAAAAAGGAGGCGGCCATAAAACCGAGTATAATGCGCGAGGGGCTGGTGCCGATCAGGAGCATGATCCTGATCGCAATACGCTTGTGCAGGTTCCATCTTTGCAGAGCCAGCGCAATCATGAAGCCCCCGACAAACAAAAAGATCACATGATTAAAGTACTGCGACGCGATATCCCGTCCTGAAGCCACGCCCAGAATCGGAAATAAGGCAACTGGAAGAAGTGCTGTTGCCGCTATCGGAATCGCCTCGGTAATCCACCAGACCGCCATCCATAATGCCACCGCCGCGGTCAGGGTGACTTCACGATTTCCCGGATCGAGATCGAGTAAAAGAATTACCAGCAGGGCCAGAAGCGGCCCGGCTGCGCGGGCGATTAATTTGGCCATAGAGCGACAATGCTTTAGCTGTCGGCGATCGTCTTCATCATTTCCTGTGCGGCATCCCGGGTCAGGTCACGAACCTGCCTGACAAAATCGGCAGCACGTTTACCTTTCAGGGTACGCACCAGGGTATCATTGCGGTATATGTAAACCTGGCGATCACCGGTCAGCCGATAAAAATACTCCGGCATTTCGGTTGCCATCTAAATTCCCCTTTAAAGCGTTTCGACGACGATGTTGCTATTGGTATAGATACAAATCTCTGCCGCGATTTCAAGTGATTTCCGGGCAATTGTCTCAGCCGTCAGTTTGGTGTTCTGCACCATCGCCCGGGCCGCCGCCAGGGCATAAGGTCCGCCCGAGCCGATTGCGACAATGCCGTCATCCGGCTCGATAACATCACCGTCACCGGATATTACCAGCGCATGGTCCTTGTTCAGGGCTACCAGCAATGCTTCCAGGCGGCGCAAATATTTATCAGTGCGCCATTCCTTGGCCAAATCAACCGCCGCACGTGGGAGATTGCCCCCGAATTCCTCGATCTTGCTCTCGAATCTGCCGAACAATGTGAACGCATCAGCCGCGGTACCGGCGAATCCGGCCAGGATATTGTCACCGTCCAGCTTGCGGATCTTGTTAGCGGTACGTTTCATGACAGTATCGTCGAGCGTCACCTGACCGTCACCTGCAATAGCGGCCTTACCTTTGTGAAGTATGCCCAGTATTGTCGTCGCTTTATAATTCATTGATGCTCCTTTTATGCCCGTGGATGAGTCAGTTTGTAGACCCTTTTCAGCCTTTCCAATGATACATGGGTATAGATCTGTGTTGTGGAAAGAGATTTATGCCCCAGCAGCTCCCGCACCGCGGATAGATCAGCGCCGCCATCCAGAAGATGCGTGGCGAAGGCATGCCGGAATGAATGCGGAGAAAACTTTTTCAGAAGCCCGCTCTGGCTGGAATACTTGCGCACAATCCGTGCCACCGACCGCGATGTCAATCGTCCTCCCCGGCGATTCAAAAAGACCGCCTGCACATCGAAATCATCAAGTTCAGCATCACGCTTTTTGAGATAATTCAGAAGGCACTGCATGGCGATCCGTCCCACCGGGATTATTCGGTCTTTTCCTCCCTTGCCCCTGACCTTGAGCATTTTCGCGTTTTTATCGATCGAGGTCATGGAAAGCGAGGCAAGTTCCGAAAGACGCATGCCCGTGGAATAGAAAAGCTCCAGTATGGCCCGGTCGCGCATGATCCAGACTGACGCCCCGGCCGGATTTTCGACAATCTGGCCGACCTGTTCCTTGCTGGCCACATCCGGCAATGGCGCGCTGAACTTAACGCGCTTGATCCGTCCGCCCCAGTCACTTTTGACAACCCGCACAGTAAACAGGTATTTGAAATAGCGCCTGAGAGCCGATTGCATGCGGGCAATTGATCGATTGGAGACCTCGCGCGAACGCAGCGATTGTAAAAAAAGCCGGAAGAGATCGCCAAAATCTCTGTCCAGCTTTAAAACTGTTATATTCAACTTAATGAAAAAGTCCTGGAAGGACTCGATATCACGCCTGTATGCTGTCAGTGTATTTTCAGAATAGTTCTTTTCCTCTTTCAGGTATTCAATAAATCGCTCGAGATGATTCTTATTTAACGGCATTCTCAAGCCTTTCGGCCGCTTGTTCTTCCTCTTCTTCTTTGAGTACAAAGTTACATTCAGGGCATTTATAATGCAAGCCGTCTTTTTTGGTATTTTTCTCGAGCATGAAATAATGTTCGCAGGACGGGCATTTCTTTTCTACCGGCCTGTTCCAGACAGCATAATCGCACTTGGGATAATTGGAACATCCGAAGAACTGCTTGCCGCGACGGGATCGTTTTTCGACCAGCACACCATCACATCCCTCGCGGGGACATTTCACGCCGGTCGATATCGCCTCGGTATAATCGCAGTCGGGATAACTGCTGCAGGCGATAAAGCGTCCGAATCGTCCACTGCGCACAACAAGCTTGTTGCCGCACTTGGGACATTCACGATCCAGCTCCTCGATACCATCCTCGCCATTCAACGGCTTGGTGTTCCTGCATTCGGGATAGTTGCTGCAGGCCAGGAACTTGCCGTTACGGCCCCATTTGACGACCATGGCCGAACCGCATTTTTCGCATTCCTGCCCGGCATCCTCCTGCAATGATTCCTTGATTTTTTTCAGCTTGGGAGTGACCTCATCTATGCTTTTTGAAAGCGGTGCATAAAACTCACGCAACACACCAACCCAGTCATCCTTGCCCTCTTCGACCTTATCCAGCTCATCCTCCATATGCGCGGTGAACTTGATATTGAAGATATGCGGGAAATGCTCCATCAGGATATCATTGACCGTACGACCCAGCTCGGTCGGGATCAGCACACGCTTCTCGCTCTTGACATATTTGCGGTTCTTCAAAGTATGAATGATCTGCGCATATGTCGAGGGACGACCGATGCCGTTCTGCTCCAGTTCGCGTACCAGGCTGGCCTCGGAAAATCGCGAGGGCGGTTTGGTGAAATGCTGGCTGGGAATCAGTTCCTCGAGAGTCAGCTTATCGCCTTCCCTGAGTTCCGGAAGCACCTGCGAATCATCATCACCATTTTTGCCATTGCCGTTTTTCTGATACTGATAGATTTTCAGGAAACCGTCAAAGGCGATCTGTGAGCTGGTGGAGCGGAACAGATAGTCGCCGGCCTTTATATCAACAGATAAATTGTCATATTCAGCCGGTACCATCTGCGAAGCGACAAAACGGTTGAAAATGAGAGTGTAGAGACGGTACTGGTCACGGCTCAGGTACTTTTTGACCTCATCCGGATGATACTGGAGTGATGTCGGACGGATCGCCTCGTGAGCATCCTGGGCCGATTTCTTGCTCTTGAATCTGCGCGGCCCATCGGGAAGATACTTATCACCAAATTTTGCTTGAATGAACTCACGGGCCTGTCCCAGCGCTTCTTCCGATATTCGCACCGAGTCGGTACGCATGTATGTAATCAGGCCTGCCGCGCCCTCCTTGCCAAGGTCAATACCCTCATACAGCTCCTGGGCGATATACATTGTCTTCTGCGGTGCGAAACGCAGGCGGTTGGAGGCATCCTGCTGAAGAGTTGATGTAATAAATGGCGGAAGAGGATTGCGCTTTTTGCGTTCCTTCTTTACTTCGCTTACCGAAAACTCTGCATCGCGAATTTCAGTGCAGGCCTTTTCAGCCTGCTCCTGATCGCCTATCTCAAAATCCTGGCCATTGATCTTGGCCAGCATGGCATAGAATTTATCACCTTTTTCAGTCGCCAGCTCAGCCTTGATCTTCCAGTATTCCTTTGGCTCGAATTTCTCTATTTCCGCTTCACGTTCGGAAATGATCTTCAATGCCACCGACTGCACTCGTCCGGCGGACAAACCGCGCAACACGGTCTTCCACAGAATCGGCGAGACCTTGTAGCCTACCAGCCGATCCAGAATCCTGCGGGCCTGCTGGGCCATGACCTTATCCGAATCGATCTGGCCGGCCTCTTTCAATGCCCGTTTGACCGCATCCTTGGTCAATTCATTGTAGGTTATGCGATAGATATTATCATTATGATCTTTAAGACGGCTATAGAGATGCTGGGCTATGGCCTCGCCCTCGCGATCCGGATCAGGCGCAAGATACACCTTGCCGGCCTTCTTGGCCTCTTTGGCGATCTCATCGATGACCGACTTCTTGCCCCTGATTACCAGATACTGCGGTTCGAAATCGTTTTCGATATCGACACCCAGCTTGCTTTTGGGCAGGTCTATAATATGGCCCTTGGTGGCCATAATCTTGTAATTTCTACCCAGAAACTTTTTTAGCGTCTTGGTCTTGGTGGGTGACTCCACCACTAATAGATTGGTGTTTGATTTCTTTGTTTTAGCGCTCAAAATCGATTTTCCCCTCGATTAATTCTTCAATTGCCCTGGTTGTCACCTTGCGAGGATCAATGTCAATATCTTCGTTTTCCGGCATAAGTTCCAATCTTGCCAGACGATCCGAGTTGATCTGACGGGCCCGTTTGGCGGCCACAATCACCGACTCATAGCGGTTGTTCATCTTCTGATCAACCAGATCGAGGTTTTGATATTTGTGTTTTCCTCCCATAACTATTTGAACTCCTTTGCTTTGAAGCGACCGGAACGCAGAGATTCGGCTTCCAATATCGACTCCATCCGGCTTATCGCTTGCTCCAGGTCTTTATTAACAACCGTGTAATCATATTTCGTCCTGTATTCAATTTCCCTTAACGCATGGCCCAGCCTTTTGTTTATTTCTTCCTGAGTGTCGCGCTTGCGTAACTTCAGGCGATGCTTGAGCTCATCCATTGAAGGAGGCATTATAAATATAGTTACAGCATCGGGATAAGTTCCCATAATCGTTTCGCCACCCTGTACATCGATATCGAACAGGATCACATTTCCGCGCGAGATATTTTTATCGACCTCCATTTGGGGAGTGCCGTAGTAATGATCAAAGACCCGCGCGTATTCAACGAACCATCCCTCTTTAATTTTTGTTTCAAAATCTTTTTTATCCAGAAAGTAATAGTCGCGGCCGTTTCGTTCGCCCCTGGCACGTGGACGGGTGGTGGCCGATATCGACATATTTATATTGGCATGGCGGCTGACAAGTTCCCTGCAAATACTGGTCTTGCCCGCTCCCGAGGGCGCGGATATGACCACCAGCATGGGCCCCTTTATGTATCTCTCGCTTTCCGGCATCTATTCCAGGTTCTGTATCTGTTCCCGTACCTTTTCGATTTCTTCCTTCATTAATATTACTTTATGAGAAATTTCTGAGGAAATCGATTTGGAGCCGATTGTGTTTGCCTCACGGTACAATTCCTGTAAAATAAAATTCATCTTCTTGCCCACCGGCACATCCGAGTGGTACGCATCCCGGAACATCTGCAGATGGCTCTTGATGCGCACACATTCTTCAGTAATATCCGATTTATCCGCGACCAGGGCCGCCTCATTGGCGATCATCTCCTCGGAAACCGACATATCGCCAATCATCTCCTTGATCCGGGCGCGAAGCTTCTCATTATATAGGGCAATATTTTCCTGCGCCGAACTTTCCGAATGAAGAACCGATTGCTCGATTTTATCTATATGCGATACGATATCCTTCATCAGGCTTTCGCCCTCACGGGCACGCATCTGCATGAAATCATCCAGCGCCAGATGCAGGCATTCCGTGATTTCCTGTTTCAGGGATTTCTCGTCGATGGAATTCTCGGCCGGCTTGATTAAATCCTGCAGCATGGCGAAATGGCCGATTTCCAGATCTCCCGAAAGATCAAACTCTTTTTTTAGGTCCTTGAATATCCTGTAATAAACCTCAGCCGTTTCATGATTTAGCTCAAGCCGCGAGGCCAGCATTTCCTGCGATTCCTCAACAGAGATACTCACCAGCACCTTGCCGCGCTTCACTCTTTGGCCGATAATTTCCTTGAATCCGGACTCGAAATGGGATATCGCCTTGGGCAGACGGATCAGGATTTCGCAGTAGCGATTATTCAGTGAGTTTATCTCGATCGTGATTTTGCGACCGTTATTTTCAACTTCGGCCCGTCCATAGCCGGTCATTGAATAAATCATAGGGGCACCTTTCAAAGGGCAAAAGCTTATACTATTTGCGGCGATTTGTCAATATCTTAAATTGTTTTATAATGTCAAATCGATATTTTGCTATAAAAATCAGCCACGGGATGCCTTTTTCATCGCCCGGCAGCTCCTTTTACCTATCTATTATCGTGATAAATACGTATTTCCATTATACGATTAAGCTTGATTATTTGAATCGAAAATTATATTTATATCTGAATTTTAAAGGACGGTAACATTGATAATGTGAGGAATTCGATGAATCTGTACCTCGTTCGACATGCAAGCTATGACAAGCACAATCCCGAAAAATCCCTCAGCCCGGAGGGCCGCGAAGAGATAAAGCTGACCGCCAATCATCTAAAATACAAAGAGATACAGCAAGTCTCGGTTATCTATCACAGCGGCAAAACGCGCGCCCGTCAGACAGCCGAAATTATCTCCAGGTTCATAAATCCAACCGAGGGCCTGATAACAGCTGAGGACCTGGATCCCATGGATCCTCCGCAAGTCTGGGATGAAAAATTGTCAGGCACCAATGATGATATAATGCTGGTGGGACATCTGCCCTTCATGGCCAACCTGGCCGAACATCTTCTGGGCGAGAAATTCAATAACAAGGATATCGATTTCAAGGCGGCCACAATTGTCTGCCTGAGCAAACAAAATGGCGGCGGATGGGAACATAAATGGACCCTCAGCCCCTGGATGTTGAACTAAAAAAAATTATGGCAAAAAATAAAGCCCCGCTCATACAGGCGGGGCTTTTTCTATTGATAGTCTGTTTTTATTCACAATCGCATGGCGCGGAGCCGGATGTGAAAACATAGTTGATGATCCAGACCGCATCGCTGACATTGACATCGGCGTCGCAATTGACATTACCCGCCTCAATCGGATCGGGCGCATCACCACCAACAAAGACATAGTTGATGATCCAGACCGCATCACTGACATTGCATTGCTGATCTTTGTTGGCATCACCGCACATAAATGCGCAGGCATCCCCGATACCGTCGCCATCGGTATCTGTTTGATCGGGATTATATGTCTCCGGGCAGTTATCCTCGCTGGCGCAGTATCCATCACCATCGGCATCATTCTCGGCCTCATCGGGACAGGGATCACAGGGATTGCCCAGGCCATCGGAATCCGTATCATCCTGTGAGGGATTATAGGCCTCCGGGCAGTTATCCAGGGGACAATCATTATCGGAATGACCCGCATCACCGTAACCATCACCATCGCTGTCGAAACAAATCGAATCCGGCGTCTCTATTGTGATCACAAAAATCCCGGTGTCGACCAGTGGCGGATCGCTTTCATCCATCATCTGCACTTTAAACACAAAGGTCGAGGCATAATTCGGTATCCCGGAAATCGTGCCCAGTGTATCGCCGTTGAATGTACAGCCATACGGGATCTGGGCGCCGAAAACGAGCGACCAGTGATAGGGCGGAGTGCCACCTACGCCTTCGAGCTGATAGAAATATTCGTAGCTGTATAATCCGTTGGGCGGTTCGTCGCCGGTGATATGGACCTCTCCGTCGCAGGCATCACCAACACCATCACCATTGACATCGCCCTGATCCGGATTGGGTGTATCCGGGCAATTGTCGCAGGCATTGCCGACACCATCGCCATCATCATCATCCTGCCCCACATTGCCGACCAGCCAGCAATTGTCGTTCTCGTTCAAAAATCCGTCATCATCCGCATCCGGGTCGCACATATCGCCCATGCCGTCAAAATCGACATCGCTCTGATCGGAATTGGCATCATTGACACAGTTATCACAGATATCCCCGACGCCGTCATTGTCGATATCTTCCTGGCCGGGATTATAATCCACCATACAGTTATCTTCATCATTGAGCCAGCCGTCCTCGTCGGCATCCTGGATCGGCTGTACATTAACAAACATATACTCATTGCCGGGTCCGCCGGGATAATACAGATTGTCAACCGTATACCAGCCGTTTTTGTATCCACCCCAACCGTAATTCATGTGCACCTGATTGTATCCGCCGTATACGCGCCAGCCGTCTAAAGCTATGGCATGTGTCGGGATAATGTAGGGCATCGGACGACCCGCCTCGATCTCGCTTGTAATCAGGTCAAACCATGACTGCGCCGTGTAGCTGCTGCGGTTGGCGGAGGCAATCGACTCATCGTAACGGAAATAAGTCTTCCAGACATAAATCGAGGGCCATGTTCCGGAACCGTCACAGCCGTAATCCATTTCATGGGCCACGCCGACCTCATAGGCCAGTTCCGCCAATGCATACTTCTGATCGGAGGTGCATCCGCTGTTGCATGAATAGGGCATATTGTCCCAATCGTAGGGATCGGAGAAATCGGCTGTAAGCTGTTCGCCATTCCACCAGTAGCTGTGCGAACCGACACCGGCCGGGGGCCATTGCCAGTAATGCATGATCTGCGTGGCGGCCGTGGCCACACATCCCACCACAGTCTGACATCCCGAACTCTCCTGCGGGCAATACAGATCGTAGGGATAGCCCTGATGCCAGGTATTGGGATAAAGCAGACGGTCACCCTCGGCCATACTTGATTTGCCCAGGTTCATCATGAATTCCGATGTGGGCAGAGCATATGTATCCCACATGGCCCGATGAGGATTGCCTTCCTTGTCGGTCTGCTCTGCTTCGAGGCTTCCATATTCCTGAATAAAATAATCTGTCCTGTCTTTGAGCACATCCCGGATCAGCTCCATCATACCGCCGTCCTCGGAGACATAAATCTCGGTTTCGTCTGAATACAGCTTAACCGGCGGAAGCTCCTTCAGGACCGGCACCACGATATAACCCTGCGGATCGATCAGGTAGAGACGTCCTACCAGACGGCCCTCAACCAGGATATCATGGCTTTCGCGGATTTCGGGACGGATATCCTCGGCCCAGGTGCCTTTCTCGAACAGCATCACCTCCAGCCAGTTGGCGGCGGCGTTATCCATTTCCTGTTTGGATGCAGTCTCGGCCTGAAGATTCGGGATCAGGAATGCGGTGATTAAAATTATAAATGAAAATAAAAATGCGCTGCGGGTTCCCTTTTCGATGATAAGCTTATGCAATTTTACACCTCCAATTTCGGGCGGTAGTACAGGAGTACGAAGTAGTTACGCATGTCTTGTTATAATCTACTTTAATGTTGATATTTGTCAAGGCTTCAATCGGTTATCCTACATAAAATTACGCATCCGCACAAGGGCTAATTTGTTAAAAGATAGAGTTTTTGCTTCGGGTTGCGTATAATTTATTATCGGCCCGACAGTTGGCTTATTTTCGGCTCAAACATAAAAAAGCCCGCCTTACATTACATAAGACGGGCCGTCCGTTAACGAGCCAAACCCGGAATCTATCCAGGCCCGGCCATATTTCAAACAGCCTGCAAACCGCACTAACCGGCATTGTCCCCCTGATGCCAATTCGCATATGTCAAAACAAACATGATGTGCTATTTAAATATAGCGATCCGAATAATAATGTCAATAAAATTATTAACTATGAGATATGTCTTGATCTGATTGAGGGTAGCGATGGATCAACATATCGTCAAAAGAGCATATAACTAAAGACCAACTCCGCCTAAAACTGAAAGCTAATTTGTACACTGAATATGGTCCCGTAAATCAGCGATTCGATATATTCTAAGGTTATTTAAGATAGAGTCATTAGAATGGAATGTACTCAAATTATTTTTCAAGTAATTCATAAATCCTCTATCAATCCGCTTTTCTTTCTCTAAAATCTTAGCTATATCTCCATGAGATGGGATGTTCGTTTTCTTTACCTGTTCCAAAACATGTGCCAATCTTCTTTCGCAATATAATCTTTCACAATAGGGACTAATTAGTGAAAAGGAAATATCGGCAAAATCATTTGTCCTAATTCTCGTATTTGGCTGTTTTTTATACCAATAATATTGAGTGTAAAAAAATGAAAAAAAGGACTGAAAAAGAGAAGGCAAAACATCGGCAATTGAAATTTCTTTTGGGCAATTGCCTTTAACCCATTCGTTAATTCTATGAACCGCTTGAAGATATGGTTCATGCTTTACAGATTTTCGGCTTATCAACTGCAACACCCTAGGCTTATAAACCTTATCAACTAACTTATTGGATTTTATAATCTCTACCATCAACGAGCTTCCCTTAAAGGGGCAATTGCTTTCATATCGTGACAAGTACTTTATCCCCGTTATGCTAAAGAAATCTTCTATGGTGTCCTTTGATCCAAAGCTTCTTTCTATTTCAAATTTCCACAAAGCTAAGGGATCATATAAAATAAACAAATATGCCGACTGCATCGCTGACTGAAGATCTGACAACAGATCTGGTCTTTTGGCCAATTCAATAATATTTTCAAGACTTATAAGAACTGGTCTATTTTCTAAAAAGTCAAAAACTTGCTGCTTTTTGCCATTTTGCTTTTGTTTTATAATTTCAGATAGACAATTCGTGTCGAAAACCCACCAGCCCCAGTAGCTATGGCCTAAGTTTGCCCTATTTGACGCCTCGGCAAGGCTAACCAGGGCTCCAAAAAATTCTGAGGTCAGATTTGAACCTGTCAAAATTGCAATCCTTCTACTTTGCGTATCTATAATAACTAATGAAAATCAGGTGATGTCAATCATATTCAAACAAGCAGTTTCCCCAATAAAAAAATGCCGGAGGCCGGAATCGAACCGGCACGGGGGGTGAACCCCACTGGATTTTGAGTCCAGCGCGTCTACCAGTTTCACCACTCCGGCATTTCTTCGCTATTATACTAATCAGACGGCAAAAAAATTCAAGCTAAATCTGAAAATGTTTGTCAATATATTCCATCGCCTCACGCGTGTCCAGGCGCTGAGTGTTGTTGCCGGTGCGCACATAGAAGGCGTTTTCCATGCTTTTGGCAAAAACCGGCTTGCTGTTGGGCAGTATCCTGACAATACAGATATCCTTCTCCCCCTCCCGGAAAAAGGACACCCGCAGGTTGGAACAGTACTCCCGTCCCAGGTTCTGCGAAACAAGGCTGATCAGAAGCTGTTCGTAACCATCCAGGTCCTTGCGACGAAGCGATTCCAAGTCCTTTTCGATCCCCAGCGGGTTGCCGTCATCATCAACACCGATTACCAATGTCCCGCCCTCGGAATTCATGAATCCGGCGATGGCCTTGACGATCACCTGCTCCAGGTCCTTATTGAGCTTTTTGATGCGGTAATCATAGCGGGCGCTGGATTTAAATTCAATATACTGGCTTTCCGATCTCAGAAGCAGACTGCGTGCGGCGTCAAGGTCCTCCTCAGCCAGAAGCAACCGCCTGTCCTTGAGATAACTGCGAATATAAAAATGCATCTTAAAGGCCCGGAATACCGCCACAACAAGTCCCAGCACAAAATACTGCCCGGCATACAGGCTCAGGAGCAGCCAGGGATGCCCGGAACCTTCCCTGGCCTCATTAACCGCCGGTTCCAGAGAAAAAAGTGCCAGAAATACAACCAGGGCGGCGCAATAACATCCCAGCAGAAATGGCACATAGGGGCGATAAGGCATGAACAGCATGCCGATAAACAGGAACATGACAATCAACACACCATAACGATTGTCATTGGCCGCGATCCTTTCCAGGTCACTTATAATGGCAACAGAGGCGATCACCACTATGACCGCAAAAAGCGCATAGTAATCAAACTTATCATGCCTGACCACAAAATGCAGGATCAGGATAACAACCACAAATCCAAGAGCATATTCGAAATACTCATCCAGCGAGTAGGTATTGATATTTTCAAGAATCGTATACAGAAAGACTTCGGTGGTGGCAATCAGAATTGCGGCCAAAGCCACGAACAACGGCAATGTGGCCTGCTTGTACAATGACCTTTTAAATTCGGGGCCATAATGATCGAGTTGGGGATGAAACAGCTCGCGCAGGCCCTGCCTGGCAGAAACATCTTTTAAGCTGGGTAGTTCGGCCATCCGGTCAATCCTGATCAATGGAAGAATATATGATAAAACAGCAACTTGATACTGGAGTTATCCTCCAGTTCATCTCCCGTACTTTCGAAATATACATATTCCACACGCCCCTCGATAACACTTTTGGGCGCAATCCCGACACAGGTTTCATCGGCCCATCCCAATGCATTATCGCCCATCAGCAAGTAGCTCCCATCCGGCACATCGAACTCCCGGCTCATATCCCGCTCAACTATTACAAGGCTGTCGCCGTCAATCTGCGGCACACCGCCGACCGGAGGAGCGGCGCTTAAAATCCTGTAGCCATCCAGATAAATATCATTCTCGCGGATATTGACATCGGCGCCGGACTGCGCCCAGACCCGGGCCAGCGATTTTTCGGCTATATCCTGATGGGGCCGGAAGAGGACAATCTCCTCGATCTCGGGATCATTGAAATAGTAATGCATCTTATTTATATAGACTATGTCCCCCTGCACATAATCAGGGGCCATGCAATCATTTTCGACCTTGTAAATTTTATAGAGGTACTGGCCCGGAAAGGATGTCACGATTATCCCCAGCATGAGGGCCAGCATATAAAAAATCCAGTTATTGAATTTCCTTTCGACATAAGCGTCGCGCAGGTTATGGGCCCTGATTATCGCCTGTATAATCGCCAGGAAATATATGATCATGTTGACAAGAGCCAGCATGATCGGAAGCCCCGGACGGGGTACCGCCATGAGGAAGTTTGATGCTGTAATAATGAGGAATATGATTGCGGCCAGAATAATCTGGCCGTTGTAGATCTGCCCCAGTCCGGGAAAGAGAAAGCCCATAATGGCGGCAATCCAGACACGCCGCCTGCCTTTATCGGCCAGTTTTCCCGCGGATATTTTTTCAGCGTCTTCTACCAATTCTGAATTCCGTCATCGGTCGTATCGGGCTGATTGAGATTAAAGTCCTCGTTGTCCTGGGTTATGTATTCGCCTGATGATGGATGGATATGGCAGAACTTTTTGGGTAATGTGTTCTCGGTGAAAATCTCACGCCCGACATCAGTGCATTTATCTGTCGCCAGTTCACCCGAATCATAGCAAACATGCGCATACACGATACCATCCGGCTGCTCGAAATGCGCATCCGGCGAATCGCCCGGTATATTTTCATGCGCCGCGATCATGATCCTGGTCCAGATCGGCAATGCATTGACCGCACCGGTCTGGTTTCTTCCCAGCGATGTCTTGACATCAAAACCGACCCATACCGTGGCCGTTATCTGCGGCGTATAGCCGGAGAACCAGTTATCGCAGAAATTATCCGAGGTACCCGTCTTGCCTCCGGCATCGCGATGAAACCCCCGGCGACGGGCGCCATGACCTGTGCCGCGTGGCTCATCCATGGTCGACTTCATCATGTCCACCATAATATAAGCCGTACGGGGATTGAGCACCTCTTCCTTTTCCGGTACGGGATTCTCCTCCAGCACATTGCCGTAACGATCCACGACTTTATATATAAATCTCGGCTCGACTTTGACACCGCCATTGGCGAAGACTGAATAAGCCTGCGCCAAATCGATCATACGAACCTCGCTGGTACCGATCGCCAGTGACAAATCGGGTGACAGCCGTGAGGTTATGCCCATCTTTTTGGCGAAGAAAATCGCCTGCTGGGGCTGAACCATATTCAAGAGCTTAATTGCAATCAGGTTACGTGAACGGTAGAATCCCTCGCGCATGCTCATCTTACCGTCAAACTTATTGTCAAAATTATGCGGACGCCATTCCTTTGCGCCGGGAATCGTGTAGACTACCGGCGTGTCCCAGAGCTGGGTGCAGGGCATTATGCCATTCTCGATTGCGGCCGTGTATACGAACGGCTTAAATGCCGAGCCGGGCTGAAGAAGAGACTGCACAGCACGGTTGAATTTTGATTCGGCAAAGTCTTTTCCGCCCACCATCGCCAGGATATCGCCGGTGGCATTGTCCAGTACTATCGAAGCCGCCTGCACCTGTTTATGACGAATCGCCGTAGAGTCCCCCTCTTCGTCATAGTATTCGGTGCCATAAGCATCAAAATCCGGATGATCCGGGGTATAAACCGAATCGATGCGATTCTGGATCAGCCCGCATCTTTCACTAACAGCATTTTCTGCGACTTTCTGGATATATGGGTCGAGCGTGGTATAAACCGAAAGCCCGCCGGAATAAACAGTCGAGTCGCCATATTTATCCACCAGGTACTGACGCACATATTCGGAGAAATAATCACCGTACTGCATGGGCGCATTGGATTGATCGATCCTGATCGGCACCTGCTTTAAACTGTCGGCCTGTTCACGACTGAGCTTGCCCGTCTCGACCATATCATCAAGCACGGTATTGCGGCGTTTTAAGGCACGCTCCGGATGACGGATCGGGGAATACCTGTAGGGGGCATTAATCAGTCCCGCCAGCAGGGCACATTCCTCCACAGTCAAATATTCGACATCTTTGTTGAAATAATTCTTGGCCGCCTCATAAATGCCAAATGAACGATTACCGAAATCATACTGATTGAGATACATTTCCAGAATCTCATTCTTGGAATACAAACGCTCGATCTTGATCGCCGTCAAGGCTTCTTTGATCTTCCTGCCGATACTCACACTACGGTTCAAAAACAGCATTCTGGAAAGCTGCTGGGTAATTGTCGAGGCTCCCTCGGACCCGAAACCATGCAGCACATTCTTGACCACAGCACGCATCAAATCCTTCGAGGATACGCCCCAGTGATTATAGAAATTGCGGTCCTCAACCGATATCAGGGCATCGATCATACGCTGCGGAATCCGGTTGAATGTTACCAGGTTGCGCTGCTCGGAAAAATATTTCTGCACAACCGTGCCGTCACGGGAATATATCCGGGTTATCAGAGAGGGTTCGATATTGTAGAGCTTATCGATCGGCGGAAGATCGTTGTTGTAAATATGAATTATATACGCCGATAGAATTCCACTGCTCAAAACCAGGATAGCAAGGGCCAAAAGGCCGATCGTTTTCCTGCTGATCCCGATTTTTTTCTGATTTTCCCTCTTATCCGAACGGTTTTTACCGTTTTTTATTCTGCGCCTTCTCATACAATAATTATACTTAGTGTATACGCCATCTGCACCAAAAAACTTTATATATTATCGGAATTATAAGCAGATAATCAAGTTATGGCAAATCCAGAACTACATCCTCGGTCTCGAACCGTGCCCGCACAGGTATCGTATCCGGGAAGATATGAAATCTCTCCGCATATCTGAATGGTTTCAATGCCCCTGAATCCAAATTACCGTTGTCATTTACATCCAAAAAAGTGTAAAAGAAATACTTGCCGTCCGGCACCACCACGTAAAAATATAATGAATCATCAAGAATAACTTTTTCCTCCATAGTCCGATCGACACTGGACACCACCAGCACCCGATCATCCATGGCATCATCAACCTCAAGGCGTCCCGATATCGAACCGTATTCACTGCGATCAAGTGTCCTGAAATTGATCGTTTCGACCGAATCGCCCTCGACATAATTACCGGCACGGTCATGAATCCTGCGGGGATCAAGATAGATCACATACTCGGCATCCGCCTTGAGGGTGTCCGATGGAACGTACCTGACCTCCATTCCTTCGACTAACAGTTCCCCCTCAACAATATACGATGAATCCTTATCGACCAGATAGATTGCCGAGCTGTCGGCTGAATCCAGTTGAATCGGTTCCGAGAAGTAAGCCCTGATCTCGGTATCTATCGCAACAAACCGGCTGCCGATATCGGGCCATGTGCCCACAATCTCAGGCGCAGTTTCATCAGCAAGATCTTCAATCATGACACGCACAGTATCACTGCCCCCGGCAAATCCGCGCCCGCGAATATTGTCTATACCGCTAAGACGAATCATGCATTCACCGTTTGCCAGGCCATCGACTGCCAGCAATAAAGTTGTCGAGGAATCCGAGGGGGCATAAATCCTGATATCATATTCCCCCGCTTCAAGTGTGTCTTTCAGTATTGCAATATTCTCAGGTGATATACTGTCTATCATGATTCTCGATGACAGGTTTATCTCAATTAATCTGTCCTGATTGAATTTAGCCGATACGATCCGCAATGAGGCCGTATCCTGATCCGACAACATCAGGTCAAATCTGCCCATTATGGCATTGAACGAATCCAGCTCGATTGTCTGATAAGGTATCGCTATCTTATCCGAGAGCGGATCATAAATCCTGTTACCGGCACGATCCTGAGCGGCAAAGACCAGGTATTGGCCATAAGCCATATACTCCAGGCTGTATCTTCCCAGGCTGTCGCTCTGGCCGATATAATCCGGCTTGCGCTCGAAGATATCGAAGCCATTATTATTATCATAATCATAGGCCCAGATATCGACCGCATTGGCCGGCTTGAAGTTTTCAAAAACCTGACCCCGCACAATACCGTTATCCAGCTTTTCACCTGTCGAAAAGGCCAGCATAAACGGTCTCTCCAGCTTATTGCGCCGCAGATCCTCCATGCCGGTCTTGATTGTCACCAGGTAGGTCCTGTTATCCTCCAGGATGTCGCGAAATTCAATCACAAGCTGATCACCATCCCAATCCAGACGGGGCGGTTCCTCCGGCTCAGGTATAATCACGATCTGTGAGACCACATCAACTTTTTTCATCTTCTCGGAAAAAGTAATCCGCACATCCGCGTCGAGCGGGACACTGGTGGCGCCTTTTGATGGTTCCGAGGCGATTACTTCGGGCGGGGTTTCATCGGGCGGTCCGCCGGGGGGAAGTTCAATCTTGGCGCATGATAAAATGATTAAAAATGTCAGAAGAAAAAATATTGACGGCAATACGCCGTTTAGTCGTTTCACCGGTCAAGCTTCTCCCTGATAGCCATATTATCCGGATCGATTCCCAGGGCCTTCTCCCATAATCTACGAGCATCCTCTTGGCGTCCCTGGGCAAAGTATATTTCAGCCAGGTGATCGTAGATGATCACATCGGCCGTCTCCATCGAATCGATTGCCATTTTTATATACTTCTCGGCCTTTTCCAGCTCACCCATCTTAAACAGAACCCATCCGTAGCTGTCAAGATAAGCGGCATTGGTGGAATCATACTCCAGCGCCTTCTCGATCATCTGCTTTGATTCCTGCAAACGAATTCCACTGTCGGCCAGCATGTATCCGAGGTAGTTGAGCGCCGGATGAAACTCCGGATTCTCACTCAGAAGCTGCTCGAACAATTCCACAGCGCGGTTGAAATTGCCGACCCGTTCATGAGCCGAGGCATAAGTAAACAGCAGATTTAAATCGGTGGTCGAGGAATCGACAACCCCTTCGAGAATGTTGATCACACCCTGATACTTTTCCTTCTGGGCATAGTAGCGTGCCAGGAAGCCGCTCAAATCCTCACGGTTGATCGTAACCCGCCCCATCGCCTCTTGCAGAACCTCGATTGACTGATCCAATGAATCCTGCATACGGTAAATCTCGGCCAGGTTGATCCAGCCATCAGGTATCGTATCATTGATACTGACCACCTGCTCGAAATTTGATTTGGCAGCATCCAAATCTTCTTCGAACAACGCAATTCTGCCAAGATAGTAGTAAGGCACGAAATCGGACTGATCCAATTCTATTTGCTGACGGAACAGGTCCTTGGCCAGCTCGACCTCATTCAAATCAAGGGCTGTGGCTCCCAGCTGTCCCAAAAGCCTCGAACGGTTTGGGAACTCATCGGCCAGCCTGCGCACTTCGTCGATCGCTTCCTCACTGTTGCCGCCCTCGATATAGACCTCGATCAACTCCAGTCGGGCCTCGATACTGCTGGAGGCCTGCGCTATATATTCATTCAGCACCGCCTGCGCTTCCTCTTTTTTGCCCTGATCCGAAAGTATCCGTCCCATATTTATATATGCATCACGATTTCCGGTACTGGGATCGGATGAAATGGAATACTTGTATGTTTCTATAGCGGCTGACGAATCACCGGTATGAAGATACAATAGCGCCAGATCGTTTAAAACCTGCGGGCTGTTGTTCAAACGTGAAAGCCGTTCGTAATTATGAATCGACTTCTCGTATTCACCCACCTGACGATAATAATTGCCCAGGTACCAGTAGGGCGACATCTCATTCGGAGCCAGCTTGGCGGACAGCTCGTAATATTTGACTGCTTCCGGCCAGTTGCCCAGGGATCTCTGGCAGTCAGCTTTCAGGAGCACCGCTTCGGCGTACATATTTTCAAGCGGTTTAAGCACCTGCCAGGCCTCGGCATGGCGGCGCATGCCCATCAGGATATTGGCCAGCGAGACACGGATATCATAGCTTTCCGGCGCATGGCTGAGCGCATTCTGATAGTAGTTGGCGGCCAGCTCGTAATTCTCCTCTAGCTCCGCAATCACGCCCGACATATAATGATAAAAGGCCACCGGCGGAATCGGTTCGATCCGTTTCTCGGCCGGGGTAAGATCCTCTGTGATCACCTCGGGCTTGGGGCCGCAGCCTGCCAGAAACAGGGCCGCCAGAAGCAAAATCACCGTAATATGTCTGCTAAAACCCTTCATTTCAATTCTTTAAACCATAGAGTCCACGGAAAGTTCTATATTATAATCAGTTTGGCCCAGCGCAGTTTTCCCGCCTTCAAAATATGCTCGCCATCAAACGGCAATTTGGTGGCAAAATCAGTCTGCTTGATTCCGTCGATCTGAAATCCGCCCTGCTTGATCAGGTTACGGGCCTTGCTGGAGGAATCCGCCAGATCATGATCGGCCAGGAATTTGGGCCAGTAGATTTCACCGGTCTCCGCAAATTCATCTGATGAAACCTCGATCACCGGCATATCATCCGGCACCCTGCCTTTCGAAAAAACAGACTCAAAATCCTTACGGGCGGTTTTGGCCGCCTGCTCGGAATGATACATGCTCACCAGCGTCTCACCCAGACGTTTCTTGTAATCCATCGGGTTGACATCTTTATTCTTCAACGCATTATCTATCTCTGCCAGTTGCTCGAGATCGAGATCCGTTGTCAGACGAAAATAGCTCATGATCAGATTATCCGGAATCGACATGATCTTGCCGAATATCTGCTTGGGATCCTCATCGATACCGATGTAGTTTCCGATCGACTTGGACATCCGCTGTACACCATCAACACCCTCCAGGATCGGCAATGTCAGGGCCACCTGCGGTTCCACGCCATAAGCCTCCATGATCTGCCGTCCGGCCAAAAGGTTAAATAGCTGTTCTGTACCGCCCAGCTCGACATCGGCCTTGATCGCCACCGAATCATAAGCCTGCATCAAGGGATAAAGCAACTCATGAATCGCTATCGGGGCTCCGGATTTATAACGTTTCTCGAAGTCATCCCGTTCAAGCATACGCGCCACGGTAAACCGCGAGGTCAGCTCCAGGATATCCTTGAACTTCATCTCGGCAAACCATTCGCCGTTGTAATGAACCTCGGTCTCTTCCCGATCCATCAGCTTAAAAAACTGCTTCTGATATGTCTCGGCGTTTTCCTCGACCTTGTCGCGGGTCAGTTGCGGACGGGTAGCCGAACGTCCCGAGGGATCGCCCACCATACCGGTGTAATCACCGATGATGAGCACGATTTTATGGCCCAGGTCCTGAAACTGCTTCAGCTTGCGCAGGCCGACCGTATGGCCCAGGTGAATATCCGGCGCGGTCGGATCAAAGCCCTGTTTGACACGCAGGGGACGGTTCTCTTTTATCGATCGTTCCAGTTTCTTCTCAAGTTCGCCCTCGGGAAGAAGATCGACCACATTCTGTTTAATTATCTTAAGCTGTTCTTCTACTGGAAGCATATCTGTCCTTTACCCTGTTTGTATCGGAAACTTCTCTGTAAACTCAAGATTTTACAAGCTTAAACGCGATTTGGCAAGCAGATTCTAACCCTTGCAAAATATCATTGTTTGTGTGATATTTGACACATTTTAAACAAAAAAGATGCAGGCCATAGATTATTCTGCACAATCGTTGTGCAATTCTTTGGCGGGATTCTCATGCTTTCAGGCATAGGCATATATTATATTCAACATAATTCTTGTTAGTGACCTTATTATCCAGTATCATCACTTAAACGGCATGGGGGTTGCTTCTTTTATCCATAGCAGCCGTCATGACACACCATGCACGCTCACCCGCTGCTTTGAAAAAAACATTGGACACTTTTCATAGGAGGAATCATGCCTGTTCATCGCAAAGCATTCAAATTGGCCCTTATCCTGCCGGTATTTCTTCTCATGCTGTGCTTGCCAATATTCGCACAGGAGGTCGGCACCCCGCAACCGGCGCCCAGGAATTCACTGGTCGATGGCTCCTGGTCGATGCAGTTTCGCATTGTCAATGATTTCCAGTTATCATCTTTTGAAGGTACATTAATCAGCGCCAAACGGCACTTCAGCGACAAATCCGCTTTTAGATTTGGGATCGCCGCAGATTTCAGCCTCGAAAATACCGATTCGGACAATATTGCAAGATATCAGGACAGAGACTCATATGCGTTTACGCTTAACGGTCAGTACATCCATTACACATCGCCCGGCTCGGCAATCAACTTTTATCTTGGAATCGGACCGCATCTGCACTACAACTCATCCATGACAGAGACTGAAGAGGGCAATAATACACAGAAAACCTCCATTCACACCCTGGCATTTGGAGCAATAACAAGCTATGGGCTGGAGTATTTCCTGACCCGCCAGATCAGCCTGATTTGCGAATATGGCGCGGGACTGCGCTATACGACATCTCGAAATGAAACCGAAGCAAATGGCCTGCTCTCGTCAGAAACGGACACGGATGAATTTCGGTTTTTCTCCGCCTCGGTTGATTTTGGGCTTTCGGTATATTTTTAGGAGCGGATCATCATGAGTATCAAAAAGACTTACATTTTTGCATTATTGCTCTTTCTGCTGTTATCCATAAATTCCGCTTACTCGGATAATGCTAAAAGTTATGGCGCCAGAAATTATTCATTCCAGTTCGCAATCGGCCGGGATTTCAGATTAACAAGCTTTGGCGGAGCAATGATTTCTGTCAGCAGAAATCTATCATCTAATTCAGCTCTGAGGCTGGGCCTTACAGTCGTAAATCTAAACGCGGAACGAGATCAAAAAAGATATTACCCGGACAACTTCGAAACAACCCAGATAAGAGAAAGGGATGATGTCCGCTTTGATCTGGATTTGAAATATATCCACGCAAGCAATACTAATCGCCCGGTTGCCTTCTATATTGGAGCCGGACCGAGAATCTCATACGATTATGATTTTAACCGGGATAGAAACGAATCTTCAAGATATATAAGGAGAAACGCCTATATGCTGGGCCTGGGCACATGCTGGGGCGCCGAATGGCGTATGAGTAAAAATCTAAGCCTTACGGCCGAGTATACAGCTTCCTTAATGTGGCGGTATTACGAGGAAAGCAGGGACTACAGCTTGCGCGGGCATTTTATTGCAAGGAGGTTATCATTCAGGTCTGAGGGGGTCCTGTTTGGCCTGAGCGTCTACTTATGATTCGCCCTCTTCATCAATGGCATTCAGGGCCTTGAGCGCACGAGCCATGGCATCCGCGCTGATACCATAATGCGAAGCTGTCCAGTACGGCCGTCCGCCGGAAAACAAAATTATCTGCGGTGTCTCATGACGAATTCCGCTTCTCTCCGTGATCAGATTGGAAAGAGCCTTATGCTCCCGCACCATCAGACGACCACAATAAATATCAGGATTATTGCCCGAAAATTCCTGAAACAAACGCCAGGCTCCGGCCGAAATCGGGCAGGTTGACGAGTGCTTCAGCATAAATACCGGTCCGGTCTTGCTCTTCTCATATAAAATATCTATGTCAGATTCGCTGGTGATCTCTTCAATCATCTCATACTCCAATTACGAGATTTCAATTTTATACATGGCAATTATACTCATTTAATACTGATCTAAAATACATTTTATTTTTGTAATTTCAAGACTACCCTTAATTTTCATTGCATATACCACTAATAACATCCTGTTTATTATTATAGGGATTTTTTAGATTATTTTGCTGCCGCAAACTACAAAATGGCCCTTAGCCCCCTATTTTTGGGGCTTAACCGGATGTTAACATTCAAGATAGCATTAAGTTTTATGTTGCCAAAACTCAATTATATACTATATTTTCAACGTATACTTGTAATAAAGCTACCGAAAAGCTTCATTATTGGGACTGTCATTAGGTGTGATACCTTTAAGTGCGAAGATAAAAACAAAAATCAAACCATAACAAGAAGAAAGGATCCACATGCGCACGAGATTGCTACTCGCCGTGATCCTTGTGCTTTTTGCTGCTGGATCGGTCTATGCAGCGGAGCGCATCGATCTTGGAACTTTCGGTGAGGATCTGCAGGTGCAGGTGCTCGAGTCCAACGACCAGAGAGTTGTGGTCAAGTTCGATATTGGCGCTTATTACCGTGATGAGGTCAATATCGACGGTGACAACTACTATCTTGTCCGTCTGGCAGGAGAAAGTTTTCTGCTCAATGCGGCGGAGCCTGAACTCCCCAGAATCTGCCGTAGCATCATTATCCCCGATGACGCTCAAATGGACATTGAAGTACTGTCATCGGAATTCGTCGATATCGCCGACCACCCGGTGATACCATCCAAAGGCAACCTGCTTCGTACGGTAAATCCTGAAGATGTTCCCTACGAATTCGGTCCTGTTTATTCTCAGGATGAATGGTATCCGGGGGGATTGGCCTCGATCCGTGAACCCTTTATCATCAGGGACTACCGCGGCACGGTTATCGATTTCAATGCGGTTCAGTACAACCCCGTTAAACAGACACTCAGAGTTTACACCTCGGTAACTGTCGAGGTCAAAAATGTCGGCCCGGGACAGATCAACATCCTGGAAAACGCCGAAAGAAACGCTGTTGAACCGGATTTCAAGCTTCTCTATGAACGCCGTTTCATCAACTTCGGAATAGAGTCCTCCAAGTATACGCTGGTTGATGAGGTCGGTGAATTGCTGATCATCTCGCACGGTCCCTTTATGACCGCCATGCAGCCTTTCGTGGATTGGAAAATGCAGAAGGGTATTACGACCACTATGGTGGATGTCAGCACAATCGGCAACAACAGCACAAGCATTAAAAGCTATATTCAGACAATGTACGATGATCCCAACCATGACCTGGCCTATATCCTGCTGGTCGGCGACGCGGCCCAGGTAGCAACGCCCTATTCATCGGGTGGATCATCGGATCCCAGTTATGTCAAGCTGGCCGGCGGAGATAATTATCCCGATGCCTTTATCGGAAGATTCTCGGCCGAAACGATTGACCAGGTAAATACCCAGGTCGACCGTACGATCACATACGAACAGAGCCCGCTAACAGGCGACTGGTTCCACAAGGGCTTCGGCGTGGCCTCCTCACAGGGCGCCGGTTCGGGCCATTATGGCGAGGCCGACTATGTTCACATAGGCTACATTCGCGATGACCTGCTCGGATTCACATATACTCTCGTTGATGAGATTTATGATCCCACAGCCACCGACGCTATGGTCACCAATGCCCTGAACAATGGTCGTTCGATTGCCAACTACTGCGGTCATGGATCGACTACTTCCTGGAGCACAACCGGCTTCAATAATGCCGATATCAATGCTCTCACAAATGACAATATGCTTCCCTATATCGTCAGCGTGGCCTGCGTAAACGGCCAATTTGACGGTTATACCTGTTTTGGCGAGGCCTGGATGCGCGCTACCAACAACAGCAATGGCGCGCCTACCGGAGCTATCGGTATCTACTGCTCATCCATCAACCAGTCATGGGCTCCGCCCATGTATGCCCAGGATGAAGCGGTAGACCTGCTCGTGGCCCAGACTATGGTAACCTCGGGCGGTATCTCATTTAATGGTTCCGCTTACATGCTGGAACAGGTCAACGCCGTCGATATGTACGACACATGGCACATCTTCGGCGATCCCTCGGTTCTTCTGAGAACCGATACACCGGAAGCCCTGACTGTAAATTACCCGGCGGCGGTATTCTTCAATGTTCCGACAGTCCAGGTTGAGGTTGTCGGCGTTGAGAACGCCCTTTGCGCCCTTTACTATGACGGCGTAATCTACGGCACCGGTTATACCGATGCTACCGGTTTCGCAGACATTGCCCTGACACAAAGTCTGCCGATTGGCCAAAGCGTAACCCTGACAGTCACGGCTTTTAATAAAGAGGTCTTCACCGGTTCGATCCAGGCCGCCTCCGACCTGGCTATCGTTCATGATCCTCTGCCCAACAGCAAAGACACACTCAATGATTATGAAGTCAACTGTACCATCTATTCCAGCAATACCATCATTGGCAACACAGTTAAGCTTCATTATGATGTCGGTGCCGGATGGGTCGAGCAGCTCATGAGCCAGCTCAAGGTAATCGAAGAGGATTATCAGGCCTATATCCCGGTACAGCTCGCCGGAACCTCGATCAGCTATTACATGACCGCCGAAAACACCGACGGTTTCTATGATACAACCGATGTCTTCACGTTCGAAGTCATCGATTACCAGATCCTGGTCACACCGGATGAACTCTCCACGACCGCACCAGTTGACGATACGGTTGTATATGACATCCGCGTGACCAATGACGGTGTGCTGGCCGATGAATACTCGCTGGCGGTTACCGGCAATACCTGGGAAACCACTATCTGGGATGCTACCGGAACCAGCCAGGTAACTTCAACCGGCACATTATTGGGCGATGAATACTTTGATATAAAAATCAAGGTCGTTATCCCCGCCAGCCTTGAGGGGGAAATCGATGAGTGCACCTTCACGGCCACATCGCTTGCCGATGCGTCCGTCTATGGCAGCACCGCCATCTCCACCGTCTCGGCCGGTATGCCCTGGCCGATTCCCTTCACCGAGGTCTTCGCCACAACATCATTTGATATGACCAAATGGGAATCCGTCGGTGACGCCACGATTAATCAGACCGGTATCGATGAACCCAGCCCGCCCTACAGCTGTAACCTTAACGGCCAGTCAACCGGCGGTGATGTGATCGAGACCGAGAAGATCAATCTTAAGGATGAATCCAATATTATCGTCAAGTATTACTACCAGCAGACCGGTGACGGCGAATCCCCGGATGCCGGCGATGACCTGATTATCGAATATCTCGATAACACCGGTTCATACCAGGAACTTAATCGTCATCTCGGTGCCGACCCGGACATGACCGAGTTCGAAGAAGTCGAACTAACACTTCCGGCCGACGCCATGCATGCCGAGTTCCGTCTGAAAATCTATTGTACGGCCACATCGGGCGCCTATGACGACTGGTTCTTCGATGATCTCTATGTCGGCCATCCGTCCGATTACGATGTGCGCATCACACCGGGCATGCAGAGCCAGTACGGCCCTGCCGGTGACAGCTGTACATATACCCTGACGATTCTCAATAAGGGCTTCCTTGATGACAGCTTCACGATGACCTCAACCGGCGGCTGGGATGTAGCTTTCTTCGATGCCAGCTTCAACCAGACCTCAACCATCGGCCCGGTCGCGGGCGGTGACTCGGTTGACGTTATTGTCAAGGTTGTCGTTCCTGACGGAACACCATTACATGAACTTAACATGTCCACGGTTTACGCCACTTCGGTCGGCGATCCCAACATGAGCGCCTATGCCATGGTCGAGACAATCTCGGCCGGTACTCCCGCTCTGATTCCGTGGTACGAAACATTCCCCGAGGACACGCTCATGACCCAGCACTGGTTTGAATTTATCGGTGTCACGGTCAGCACTCTGGCCTCCAATCCGCCCTCCATGCCCTACAGCTTCTGCCTTGACGGCGGCAATGATACGGCCAGCACTCAGCTGATCGATCTTTCCGGTCAGAGCGGTGTCCTGCTCTCATACTTCTATGAGAAGGGCGGCGGAATGAATATGCCGGATGCGGGCGAAAATCTGTATATAGATTACCGTAATTCAACTGGCGGATGGACCAACCTGCAGATGCATGCAGGCGGCGGTGAATCCATGACTGAATTCGAATATGTCAGCGTGGAGCTGCCTGCCGACGCTCATCACAACAGCCTGCAGATTCGCCTGCGCAGCAACGGCTCAGCCGCCAACGAGGATTACTGGTTCGTCGATAACATCAGAATCGATTATCCTCCGGCAATGGCCTGTTCGCACTCTTCCATGTCACAGACTCTCCTGCAGGGCGATTCGGCCATGGTCGAGATGATCATCGAAAACAGCGGTCAGGGCGGACTGGTCTATGAAGTCGACCTGGTCCCGCATGTGCTCGGCGACAGGTTCTTCACCAAGGCCACAGGCGACAATGGCTACGAAGAAGCCAGCCATATCTATCCTGAAGAGGTCTACGCCGATGTTGCCAAGGGAACCGATATTCAGTTCCAGGGCTTCACAAACCGCTATGATCGCGGCGGCCCGGATAACTTCGGCTATTACTGGCAGGATTCAGATGCTGCCGGTGGCCCGGCTTACGAATGGATCGATATCTCTGGCGGCACGGATATCATCGCCAGCATGGATGATGACAACTATGCCGGTCCCTTCGATCTCGGATTCGAATTCACCTTCTACGGCAGACCTTATTCGCAGGTCTATATCGGCTCCAACGGTATCGTTGGATTCGAGGAAGCGAGCATGGATGCGCGTACACCGAGGCCAATTCCGACCTCTTATGCGCCCAATACGATCCTTGCGCTGATCTGGGATGACCTTGATCCGACCGATGCCGATAACCCCGGCGCCCACCTGTATTATGAAGCCATGGATGATAAATTCGTGATCAGCTTCGTTGACTATCCCGAGTACAGGGCCGATGCCGGCGATATCTTCTCCGGCCAGGTAATCATCTATGCCGATGGAAGAATCAAATACCAGTACCAGTCATTTGCCGCTAATTTCAGCTCGAGCACCTGCGCTGTCGGTATCGAGAACCACTATGGCAACGACGGTCTCGAGGTGGCATACTATGCCCCTTATCTGAAGGACGGTCTGGCAATTGAATTCTGGAAACCGTATGAATGGCTCTTTGTGGATACATTCGAAGGTATCATCGATCCCGGCGCATCCGACACAATCAATGTCAAGTTCAGGACCTCTATGGATCTCGAACCGGGCAACTATACGGCCGATATCATGATTCACAACAACGATCCGCAGAACGATCCCATGACTGTTCTGGCCGATCTGACCGTGAATGAGAATATCCCGTATATATGCGGTGACGCCAACGGAACTGGCAATGTAGATGTAAGCGATGCTGTTTATATTGTCAATTACGTTTTCGTCAGCGGATCACCAACCCCCGATCCGATCGAAGCCGCTGATGCCAACTGCAACGGAGAGGTTGATGTATCCGATGCTGTATACATCGTCAACTTCATCTTTGTCGATGGCCCCGCGCCATGTTCGAATTGTCCGTAAACAAACGAACTGAAAATACGGATTGAAATAGAAAAGCCGTCCGGACCTGCCGGACGGCTTTCTTTATCTGGTATATTGTTGAGCAAAAAAAGAAACCCCGACCGTTGCCGGGGATTCTTTTATCTTACTTTCTTTTTGTGTCGATCGCGTTTTCTTCTCTTTTTACGCTTATGCGTTTTGATCTTTTGACGCTTTCTTTTTTTACCTGATGGCATTTATCCTCCTGCTATCATCTAGAGTTTAACATTTCAAGATAGCCAGAAAGATACTCGAAATCAAGCGAAAACTTATTCCAACGGAAGCTTGGTAATCATGTTCTTGAACTCGTTGGACGGCTTAAATACCGGCACTTTCCTGTCGGGAACGGGTACTTCATCGCCGGTACGGGGATTGCGAGCCTTTCTGGCTTTTCTCAGTTTAATCTTAAAAGTCCCAAAACCGCGAATCTCAATGTTGTTCCCGCTCTCCATTGATTTCTTGACGGTGTCCAGGAACGTATCCACTACCACCGCCACATCGGTCCTGGTCAGACCGGTCTTTTCGGCAACCTGTTCTACCAAATCTGCTTTGGTCATTTCTCCCTCCTTAGTTGACCAATTTATCATTCTTTATTTTATTTGCAACCACTACAATTATGGGAACTGCAGCCACTGCAGGAACATGATGAGCCCGATGACACGAAGCCGTTTCCTGCTGAAAATCCGAAAACCGAAAACTGCTTGGGGCAATCTTCCGATCCGCAAGCGGGACATACCACACTCTGATCGGCCGTTCTGATCAACTCCTCAAATTCCTTACCGCATCGACTGCATTTATATTCATACAAAGGCATTTCATCACCTGTACAGGTACATCAGCTGGGGCCCACCGGTCCGGATTTCATCCAGATAATCCAGGGCCGCCTCACCCAGCAGGTCAAAAATCGTTAATTCACTGCGCTCTCTCGGTTTAAGTCTCGAGAAATCACCATCCAGATCGGCGATATCGGCCAGGTACTCGAGCGCATCCTCATAGCTCCCCAGCTCATCCACAAGCCCCAGTTCCATTGCCTGGCGTCCGGTAAATATCGAACCGTCGGCCAGAGTCCTGACACTGTCCGGATCCAGTTCCCGACGCTCCGCAACTACATTCACGAACTGCGCGTGAACATCTTCCATAGCCGCGCTCAGCATCTCGATATCCGCCTGATCCGGTTCGCGGAAGGGAGAGCCGACATCCTTGACCCTGCCGGTCTTGATAGTCTGATACTGTATTCCGATCTTATCCATAAGTTCTTTAACCACAGGGTACTGCAATATTACACCGATAGAACCGGTGAGAGTTCCCGGATTAGCGAAAACACGATCCCCGGCACAGGCTATATAATAACCGCCCGAGGCCGCCACAGAACCCATCGAAACCACTACCGGCAACCCATCATCCCTGATTCGCAATATCTCATCATAAATCTCCTGCGAGGGCGCTACCACGCCGCCGGGAGAATTAATCCTCACGAGAATGCCCTTGACCGAACTGTTGTCAGCATATTCACGCAGATTGCTGACAGCCTGCTCCGATTCAAGGATCGTGCCTTCTATCTCAACAATAGCCAGCTTGTCGCCAAATCCGCTCCAGCCATCCTCGCGACCCATCATGCTCACAATGCCAATCACGAAAAACAGCAGGAACAGGAAAATAAATCCCCCCACCAGTATTCCCAGTACTAAATTACGACGTCCGGCCAAATCAATTTACCCTGATTTTAAGCTTATCGCCAACCCTCAGATTACGCGGATTTACATGGTTGTTGAGCCTGATGATCTCATGCGTGGAGGTGTCGAACGTGCGGGCTATATCCCATAATGTGTCCCCCCTTCTAACCACATAAATAACATAATCATTATTCGTTACAGCTCCGCCGCCGAGCGGAACCCGCAGAACCTGTCCGACATAGATCGTGCTATGTTTCGAAATCCCGTTTGTGGTGCATATATCATTGACGGATGTCCTGTATTTTCCGGCTATCAGGGAAAGCGTCTCGCCGCTTCTTACCCTGTGATTCACGTATTCAGCCTTACTGCCGGTATGCGAAGGCACATCAGCAACTGTGTATTTTCCCGGTATTTTGAGCTTCTGCCCGATGGATAATGTGCTCCACTTGGATATACCGTTCATACCGCATATAGCGTTAACTGATGTATTGTATTTTTTGGCCAGATATGTCAGGTTCTGGCCCCTTGTGACCGTGTGAATAAAATAATCACCACTTGAGCTCGCTGAACCGGATAAACCCGTTGAGGCATATGTGCTGCTTGGCGCACTGCCCGGAATCTTAAGCTCCTGGCCGATATAAAGCGTTGTCCAGCGCGAGATTCCATTGAAACTACAGATCTTGCCGACCGATGTGCCATAACGATGAGCCAGTTTTGACAGCGTGTCGCCCTTTCTGATCCGATATGAGAAATACTGGCCTGTGTACGGCTGACTCGTAGACTTACCGGGAATATTCAGCTTCTGGCCCACGCTTATCTGATGTTTTGAATGCAGATTATTCAACTGCGCTATCGCCTCAGGCGTGGTCCGGAATGCCCGGGCGATCTTGGAAAGATTGTCGCCCCGCCTGACGATATAATGGTTTCCGGTCAGCTCATAACTACCGCTGCTGGATGCATACGATCCGCCTATCGGCACCGGGATTACTATTGTCTTGCCGGCTATAATTCTATACGGGCGCCTGAGGTTGTTGAACTGTATAATCGCCTGCTGTGACACACCATAGCGCCGGGCGATCGTGGAAACAGTCTCACCCCTGCTGATCCTGTGACGCACAAAGCTGGTCTCTTCCGGGCTCTCCATCTTGCCGAAATCGGCGAAGAACCTGCTGGAGGTTCCCACCGGAAGCCTGAGCTTGAATTTTTTCATATTGGGCGGAGTGTAATCACGCAGTATGGCCGGATTCAGTTCTTTGATCTTTTTGACACTAACTCCGGTGGCATTGGCTATATCTTTCAGATAAACAGCCCGGTCAATTGTGACCACTTCCCATTTCAGGGGCTGGCCGTATTCGACATCGAAACCATATTTCAACGGCTCTTTGGCGATAATCGTGGCGGCCATATACTTGGACACAAAATTGCCCATCTCGCGATTACGGATACGCCAGTCCCAGTAATCCTTGCCCTTGTTATATCTTATCATCTTGTTGACATTGCCGGGCCCGCCGTTATAAGCGGTCAGGGCCAGCCGCCAGTCATTGAACTCTCCGTAGAGATACTTCAGATACTTGGCGGCGGCTCGAGTGGCTTTCTCAAAATCACGGCGCTCATCATACCACCAGTCTATCTTCAGGCCCCATTGACGGGCCGTATAAGACATAAATTGCCAGAAACCAACCGCGGCCACTCGAGAATAAGCCCGCGATGAAAACCCGCTTTCGATAATCGGCAGATAGACCAGGTCATGAGGCACGCCCTCTTCTTCCAGGATCTTTTCCATCAAGGGTATATACATACCCGACCGGGCCAGCCACAGCTCCATATTCTTGCGCGCCGAGGTCTGGAAATATATTATCCACTTGGTAACCTTATCATTGATCGTGATCGGCATATCATAAGTGACCTGCTGCGCGATAACCTCGCGGGTAACAATTGTATCACCGGCAAAACCCGACAGGCTGTCCAGCTGACGGAATTTCTCATCAAGCGCGAAAGGCGAAGCCTCCTCATCGAGAATATTTAAATTAAACAGTGTCAACTTGTAATCCGAGGTAATCTCATTCATCAAGCGACGATAGCTGTGCTCGAGGATCACGTTTTCAGAATCAGTCGAATCGAAATCGAATTCAAGCGTGGTCAATTCCTCAATCGCCTTCTCGAAATAATACTGCGCTTCGTTCCAGTCCTTGCGCAGATTGGCGGCAACACCGAAAGCATAATATTCTTCCGCCACACTGAATTTATAGATAACCTCTTCATCGGTAAGGCCAGTCGGTTCCGGCTCCGAGGCAATCTCCGAGGTAATCGCCTCCTGATCTGAATCCTGGGCCGGATTATCGGCTACTTGATAGTCCTGCTGTTGATCGGATGACTGTTGCGAGTTCTCGCTTTGCGGGGGATTGTCGGCCTGCTGAATCTCACCGTTACGCACCTGGCTCGAGCATGATGCCAGGGCCAGGAATGCGGCCACTATTAGAATGATCAATGATGTTCTCATTTACTTACCCTTCATGTATGAGCAACCTGTTGATTGACAACATAATGAAAAAAGTGTTCTGATACTTTGTCAAGATATTTTTATAATCATTATTATAATACTATTATTCTCTATATTAATCGGCATTTTCTGAAGATAACTTACTGCTCTTTAAACAGTTCCACTATTTTCTCAACAGCCCGGGGATCATCCGATGATATCCAGCGTATTCCCTTGACCCTTTTAAACCATGTCAGCTGACGTTTGGCATAATTGCGATGTGCCTGCTTGATTTTCTCAAACGCCTCACCAATCTCAAGCTCTCCTCTCAAATAGTAATATAAGGTATTATACCCCATTAACTTGCTAATGTTTCTCGAATTCAGCCGCGAGGATGAAATTAATTGGCGGGTTTCCTCGATCCAGCCCTCATCAAACATTTCCTCTACTCTTTTGTTAATACGTTTGTAAAGATGTTTCCGTTTAAGGTTAAGTCCAATTGTTATATAATTATAAGTAGGCTGTGGGTATTCTCCGCTGGCAGACAGCTCGGATTTTTTTCTGCCGGTCAGATGAAATATCTCCAGGGCCCTGATAATTCTGAACCTATCGGATTTTGAAATTTTCTGCGCAGATTGCGGATCGATCTGATTTAGTTTATCCCACAAACACTCATTGCCCTTTTCTTCCGCTTCAAGTTCCAGCCTGTTGCGATACTCCGGATCATTTTCTGGAATCTCAAAAAAGCCCTCAGTCAATGCCCTGTAATACAGGCCCGTACCGCCAACCACCACCGGCTTAATACCGTTCTTGAAAAGATTGTCGATAACCTCAAGAGCCATCTGACGATACTCATTGGCCGAAAACTGTTCCCCGATTTCGATTATATCTATCAGATGATGCTTTACCCGGGATTTTTCCTCTTCAGTCGGCTTGGCCGTGCCGATATCCAGTCCCCGATATATCTGACGTGAGTCGCAGGATACTATCTCACCCCCAAGCTGTTTACATACCTTGATTGCAATGCCGGTCTTGCCCACTCCCGTGGGACCTACTATCCCCAGCACCTTATGACCCTTATGACCTTCCAAACTTCTGCCTTAAACTCTCGACAGTGTGACGGATGATTGTGGGACGGCCGTGGGGACATATATACGGGTTCTCGGCATTATAAAGCTCCCTGACCAGACCCCTCATCATATCCTCACCCAGACGATCCCCGGCCTTGATCGCCGCCCGGCAGGCAAACATTTGCGCCGCCAGCTTGAACCTGTCCTCCGATTCGGAACCGTATTCAATGAGATCAGAAAGCAGGTCCTTGATCAGGCCCTCGGGATTTTTGCCCCCTGTCACAGCCGGAATACCATAGACCGCCAATGCCCTCGGACCGAATCTTTCCAGCTCGAAGCCCAGCGAATCCAGCAAATCAAAATATTGCTCGGCCGCCGCAATCATCGAGGGCTCCATCTCGATATTAATCGGAAGCAACAGTTTCTGGGAAGTTAATTTCTGCTCCTGAAATGATTTAAGCGCCCGTTCATAAAGGATCCGTTCATGAGCGGCATGCTGATCGATTATCATCACCTGATCGCGCGAAAAGGCCACTATAAACATATCCGCAAACTGTTCGACTTTATAAGGCGATGATCCCAGCACCCGTTTCTCCGGAACTGGTCTCTGCTCAACACGAACTTCTGTCTCCGGCTGCCTTCTGATTTCAAGCGGATTTATCTCTTCCAGTGTCGCTGTTTTTATTGCCGGACGGATTTCCAGCGATGTCTGCGATTGATCATCCCGCGAGGCCTGCGCCGCAAAAAACTGTTCGGCCGCATCTCGAATCTTCTCACGATAATTTGCATCCGCCGACCTGGCGGAAGTCTGCGGAAACCGCCCATGGATCTCCTGCCCCTCTTCGCCGCGGGGAATTATATCATCACGGCTCAGGGCCTTGCGTACCGAATTCATCAGGGAGCCGTAGATCATTCGTTCATTGGAAAAACGAACCTCGCTTTTGGTCGGGCTGACATTGACATCCAATGCCGACGGATCCATGTAGATATAAATCACCGCCTGCGGATAACGGCCCTTGATCAAAAACTCGCCATAGCCGTTGCGCAAGGCGGAATACATAAGCGACGACTGTATCCTGCGTCCATTAACAATAAAATAGACCATCGCACGATTCTTGCGCGCATACTCCGGCTTGACCGTGAAACCGAACAACCTCAGTCCCTCCGCCTCCTCGGAAAATTCGACCATGTTCTTGAAATCGCTCATCCCCAACACATCCCGAACCCGTTGACTGTAATCCGATGCCCTGGAATATGAAAAAAGCTCACGCCCTTCCGAAACAAGCTCAAAACCAATCGCCGGATAGGCCAGCGCCAGGCCGTTGATTGTATCTATGACATGACGGGTCTCGGTCACCTGTGTTTTCATAAATTTCCTGCGCGCCGGGGTATTAAAGAAAAGTTCTCGAACCTCAATCAATGTGCCGTCCGGCGCACCCGAGTCCGATTCGGCCACAACCTTGCCCCCCTCCAGCCTGATTTTGTAGCCGGAAACCTGTTGCTCGGTCTTGGATGTAATCTCAAATAACGATACCGAGGCTATCGAGGGCAGCGCCTCGCCCCGGAATCCAAGACTGGCTATCGATTCCAGCTCCTCCAGTGATCCCAGTTTGGAGGTGGCGTGACGTTTCAGGGCGATCGGCAAGAGACTTTTTTCTATTCCACTGCCGTTATCGCTGACCTTGATCAGCTTCATTCCCCCTTTTTCGATCTCCACATGAATATGATCCGCGCCGGCATCGATTGAATTCTCGACCAGTTCCTTGACCACCGAGGCGGGACGTTCCACCACCTCGCCGGCGGCAATTTTATTGATCAGGTTCTCGGGGAGAATCGCAAGCTGCCTCAATCGTCATCTCCTAACATTTCTTTTAATCCGGTCAGATAATTCAGGGCCTGAAGCGGCGTGGTCTGCTCCGGATCGAGCGCTTTCAGCTTATCTATGACACGCTTGTGGGCGCTGTTGGCATTGCCGTACTTATGCCTGAACAATGTCTCCTGATCTGATTCATCACTTTTTGTATCAGATATAAACTTGCCCTCTTCCAGGCCGCGCAAAATAACTCTTGCGCGATCGGTAACCTCGCGCGGCACACCCGCCAGTTGCGCCACAAAAATCCCATAGCTGTCGTCACATCCGCCCGGGATAATCTTCCTGATAAAGATAATCTGCTCCTGCCATTCCCTGACCGCCACCTGGAAATTCCTGATCCGTTTGAATCTCTGCGCCAGACGGGTCAGTTCATGATAATGTGTGGCAAATAATGTCTTGGCCTGTTTGCCCTTTGTTTCATGCAGGTATTCGCTTACCGCCCAGGCGATCGAAAGGCCATCGTAGGTAGAGGTGCCGCGTCCGATTTCATCCAGAAGAATCAAGCTTTTATCTGTGCAGTTATGCAAAATATTGGCGCTCTCATTCATCTCCACCAGGAATGTCGACTGCCCCAGTGTGATCTTGTCGGTCGCGCCCACGCGGGTAAAGATCCGATCCACCAGCCCGATCCGGGCCTGCTCAACCGGTATATATGACCCGATCTGCGCCATCAGCACAAGCTGTCCGACCTGCCGAAGATATGTCGATTTTCCGGCCATATTGGGACCAGTAATGATATGAATCTGATCCTTTTTGGCATCGATTTCGGTATCATTGGGTACGAATTTGCCTGAGGGCAGGATCTGCTCTATAACCGGATGACGGCCGTTTTTGATGCTGATCCTGCTCGATTCCTCGAGTTCGGGACGGCTATAGTTATAACTTATCGCGCAGGCCGCCAGCGCGCAGAACAGATCAATTTCAGCAATATATGTAGCCGCCTTTTGCAATAGCTCGATTCTCTCCGAAAGAAGTTCGCGCAGTTGCAGGAAAAGATGTTCCTCCTGGCGGTTGATCTTCTCCTCGGCAGATAAAATTATCTCCTCTTTCTCTTTCAGCTCCTGGGTGATAAATCTTTCCGCCGAAACCAGTGTCTGCTTGCGTATATAATTTTCCGGGACCTTGTCCAGATGAGACCGTGTAACCTCTATGTAGTATCCAAAAACTTTGTTGAAGCCTACTTTTAATGATGGTATGCCGGTGTTTTTCTTTTCCACAGCCTGAAGCGAGGCGATCCATTTCTGCGACTCGGAAATCGAAGCCTTAAGATCATCCAGCGTCCGATCATAGCCCGGCTTTATAATTCCTCCCTCGCCAAAATGCATGGGCGGGTCATCGACAATTGCGCTCTTGATTAGCTCGGCGGTCTTTTCGATTTGACTTCTGTCGTCATGATTGAGCGCATTATCTGCAAGATTCAGATCGCCTGCTTTTTCCGTCACCTCGACTGTCTTTTCGAGAGACACACGCAGGGCATGGAGATCACGTGGCCCGGCCTTGAAACGTCCCAGTTTACCGGCGATTCTTTCAATATCGGAAATCGATTTGAGCAGATCGTTGAGCTCGTTCAGACACGGCCTGTCCTCGATTAAGGCGGCTATGTTATCCTGACGGCTTCTGATTTTTTCCAGATTGCGAAACGGGCTGGTCAGGGCCTGACGAAGATTGCGTGCGCCCATAGCTGTACGGGTACGATTTAGAATCGAAAAAAGCGATTTGCCCGATGATGATGAAAATATCTCCAGATTCTCTATCGTGGATGAATCCAGGAACATGTTTTCATCGAAATGCGGGACTTTCACAGAACGGATATGCTTCAAATCGATCAGCTTGTTTTCATCCAGGTAGTAAAGAATCCCGCCCGCGGCCGAGATGCCGTCGCTGCCTTCCTCAACCCCGAACCCCTCCAGGCTGTCTACCTTGAAATGCTCGCGCACTTTATGATAGGCTGTTTGATTGTCCAGCTTCCATGATTCGATTTTGCTGATCGTGGTTGCGGGCAGGTAGAGCCTGATCTTCGACTGCAGGTTTTCATCCTCTTCGGCCAGGACCACCTCTTTGGGCGAGATCGTTTTCAGCCGGTCGATGATATCCTCTTCCGATTCGCTGTCCAGGTAGAATTCTCCGGTGGAAAGCTCCAGGTAGCTCAGGCCGAATCCCTCGCCGTTACGAACAGCCGCGGCCAGGTAAACCGGCTTATGGCCATTGTCATTGCCGGACATATATGTTCCCGGGGTGATCACCTCAACCACCTCACGTTTGACCAGCCCTTTTGCCAACTTTGGATCCTCGGTCTGCTCGCAGATCACGACTTTCTTGCCTGCTTCGATCAAACGTCCGAGATATTTTTCCAGCGCATGATACGGTATCCCCGCCAACGGTATTTTCGGCGCGGCCTTGCCATGAGCCCGGGAGGTCAACGCGATCTCGAGAATCGGCGCGGCCTCCTCGGCATCCTCGCCGAACATCTCGTAAAAATCGCCCATGCGGAAAAACAGTATCTTGTCCGGATAATCCTCTTTGATCCGGTAATACTGCTCCATCAATGGTGTCAGCTTGTCCTTGCTCATGAAATCATACCCCGCAACCGGAAAACCATCCGGCGGAAAAGATTGATCAGGCTTCGATGTACAATAAACACCGACCCATTAAAAGCTACATGTTTAGGGGTTACAAGTCAATAATTTTGCGGATTTTGCGGGCCCGCTATTCCAGTATGACCACACGATACGATCCGCCGAAACGCTTTTCCAGGATATGTTTCGAGGTCTGGGCCTTTTCCACCGTCGGAAATGATCCCACCGAGAGCACCCAGTATTTGCGCCCATCCACATAACGGCTGCTCTCATGGCAGGTCCAGCCCTCATTCTTGAGTTGCCTGAACATCTCATTGAATTCATCCCGCTCGCCATAGGTGCCGACCTGAATCGTGTAGGTCACGCCGACAATCCGTTCCGCACTGCCGTCCGATGAGGACTCCTCCTGCGGTTCCATCAGGCGCAAAAGATCATCCGATCCGATAAACCCCTCGCGCGTTTCCTTGAGCATCATAAATCCGGACAGCGCCCGATCCATATCATCCTGGCTGGCATACTGATAGGTGCGGCTGTATAAAGCCAGAAATGAACTCGGCCCCGATGATGATATGACCTCGTTCAGACGTTTGTTGCCGTCTTTGTCCTTACCACGCATGATCTGAATATTGGCCCTCAGTATCTCGGCATAAGGGGAATAGCGATCCGGCGCATCATCGGCTTTTTTGACAATATCCTCAGCCGTTTCCAGGTCACCGTTGCGCATCGCCGCCAGTGCCGCAAACCAGCGGGCCCGGAATGATTTCTCATCGTCATCCAGCTTGCCCTTGTGCTTATCGTAGACGGTCAACACACGCACAAAATCGCCGCCTGCATAATAGGCCGAGATCAAAGCCGAAATCAAGTCCTCGCAGTCATCCTCGCACATCAGCAGTGATTTCTCAAGTTCGCTGATCGAGATACGCCCATCCGGCTGAATCAGCCCTTTCAGATAGGCCAGTTCCCAGTCCTCATGGGAGATATTCAATTCCTGCGCAAGATTTTGTTCTGCCGCACGCAGATCCCCCCGACGGATCAGCTCACGGATTTCGCTGTAATCGGCGAACAGCGCCGGGCATAAAAACAGCACTGCAAACACCAGCACTATTGGAATAATTCTGCGAGAAAACATGGCGTATTAAAAATGGAGTAAGGCCTGGGCCGTCTGATTGATAACCCGCGCCGCATCATCGGTACGCTGCTGACGCTGATAGAAGCGGATAAGCCCCAGAAGTGCGGGCATATAATCCGGATCGATTTCCAGCGCCTGATTATAATAATCCTCTGCCAACGTGCCCTCGCCTCTCTTCTCGGCCAGCGTCGCCAGCCCCAGGAGAGCATGAAGGTTGCGCGGATCCTTGTCCAGGACCTGATTATAAAATTCCTCGATCTCGGAATACTGCCCCAGATCGAAGAGAACTTTCTGAATTCTGTTGAATACCTGGCCGGCACGGGAGGCATCGACATCGATAATTCCCCGCCAGGCTTTGACCGCATCCTCGGGACGATCCTGCTTTTCATAGGAATCGCCGATCGCAATCACCGCCTCGGCCAGACGCGGATCATGTTTCAGGGCGGAGCGATATTCCACCCGGGCATCATGATACTTGCCCTTTTCCTGGAGTTCATGGCCATGTTTAAGCTTGAATTCGGCCAGTGAGCTCTTGTCATCTATTTTCTGCAGTTTCAGATATTCATTCTGCAGATCGTAGGCTTTATGCCAGTCCTTTTTCATGGCGAACAGCTTGACCAGCTTTCCGGTCGCCAGGGCCTTGCGGTCAGGAAGGGACCTGAGCTGTTCCAGTGTCTTCTCGGCCGCATCATACTGCGCCAGCGCGAGATAATCCTCGGCCAGAGAAATCAGCACTTCGCCCCTCTGATATGTGGAGAGATTCTGTCTCAGGTTTAAATCTGAATCTATCTGCAGAGCCTTGCGGGCCTTGCCCTGCCCCCGCAATAAATTTGTCAGGCGTAAATAGGCGTCGATATTGGATGTATCGGCCATGACCGTTTCTTTCAAACGCAGGTAGGCCGTGGTCCTGTCATTATTCAGAAGCGCCTTGAGTGCCTCCAGATAGGTCTCATGCGGCGACAATTTAGCCCTGGGAGCCGTTTTGTAAAGGTAGTAGACAACACCGATCAGCGCCACCACCAGTATTAACAGAATTACCAAGAGAACTTCAAGCACAGCCTACTCCTCCTTCTCGACCGGGGCCTCTTCATCTTCCCGGGACGGTTCATCCAGATCCTCCAGCGAACGGTTACGCAGGGCCGACAGCTCCACCTCGAGTTGCCTGATCTGACGATTCTTTTCGCGGATTTCGCCCGCTATCCTGATAAAGTAGAACACCGAGTACAAAAATGATACGAACATTCCCACCGCGAAAGCAATGAATGCCACGAATGTCAATGGTACCTGAACATACTCGGCCCAGTACAGATCGACATTGACCCGCTCATTCGGATTCAAAAGGATAAACCCCACAAGTACGATAACTGCAATAATGAAAAGTAACAGTCTAACAAGCCACATAAGCCTTTTCCCGTTAAGTTTTTATCATTCTATGGTTTTGAGTTCCGGCTGTCAAACAAAAATTTATTACTCCTGTTTCTTTTCGGTCTTCGGTTTCTCGCCATCCGGAAAATCGATCGAACGCACCATTCTTTCAAATTCACGTTCATTGAAGCCGAACCTCTCATGTTCCGCGACCGCTTCGATCAGAAATGTCAAATCAGTCTGCGGATCTTTGAGGATATATATCACACCGCGAATATAATCGGAGTAGCCCAGGTATTTGCGGGCATGAACAGAATAGCCCTGCATATCACCCACCTTGAACCGCATCGAGGGGTTGAATTCCGGACGATGCTCGGAAAACTGGATCAATGAAAATGATTTCACGGCTTCCTTGACTATATCCGCCTTGCGTTCCTGCTTGCGAATCAATGTATCCAGGCTGTCGATCGAAACAGCTGTGCTGTCCACAAGGATTGTCAGACGAGGTGCCGTGAAGTAAGCCGGATTTTCCTGATATTTCTGCGGAATTACCGGGCTTTTTTTCTTGATCGCTACCCGAAACTTATCTTTATCCTTCTTAATCTTGCCTACTTCCCAGCCCTTTTCCAGAGTGATTGTAAATCCATAACCGAGGTCTTTATACAGGGTGTCGCCAATCACCTCCCCGGCCTTATCGGCCAGCAGGCTGGAAGCAAACAGCAAAATCAGGGATACAGCCAGAGCCATTATACGCCTTTTCATGAGCCTCCTCCCATTTATTTTAACTTAGAAAAGTTCAAGCGCATTGTCAATTTCTTATTGGCACATAATAATTGTACGAAGCGGGGGCATAACGGTTCATGTGCGCTTATTTCAGTAACAGCATTTTCAATGAGAATTCTTCTGCTCCGGCCTTAATCCGGCAGAAGTACAGCCCGCTGGCAAGCTCGGAACCATTATCATCACGGCCGTCCCATTCAAATGAATACTGCCCCGGAATTACATTTTCATGAATCAGCGTGCGAACCCTGCGCCCCAGGCCGTTGTAGATGTCTATCTCAAGATGTGATGTGCTTTCAATTTCAGACAAATCCAGATCGATGCGTGTTGACTGATTAAATGGATTGGGATAGTTTTTGACAATCTGATCCGGAATATTGACGCTCCCTTCCGGAACAGGCTCATCGACAAGCGCGGTATTAATCTTGTATACCAGAACACCGTTACGGTCGGAAACCACCAGAAGACTGTCGACCCTGTCCACATGCTCAGCATACCCCGGGGTCTGAATATGCTGAAGCAGGCTGAAGCTTTCTTCATCTATTACATAAATACCATTCTCCCCGGCCGCACAATAGAGCTTGACGGGAAGATTGGTACGGTCGATTACAAATTGATTTATACCGCCATCGATCAGCAATTCCTCACCTGTGGCCAGCGCCATATTATTTTCAATGGCATACACATTCAAACCGGAACTCCCGGCCGTCAAAATCGAATCCCCATACAAATAAATCTGCGTCACCGAGTCCTGCCACTCGAAAATACCCGATGCCATGGCCGGATCGGTCAATTCAAAAATTCCACCATGATTGCCGTCACCGGCCATGATAAATTGATTATCTCCATAAAATGCCAATGCCTGCGGATGTTCAAACTCGAATACTCGTGTGCTGAAGAATAAAAGCGGCATCTCTAATCGGAGACCCAGGATATAAGTTGTTTCCTCTCCCAGGCTTGCCACATAGATTCGGCTTTCCTCTTCATCACGCGCTTCTATTTTAAACAACGGCCAGTAGATATCATATCCGACCTGTAACTGCAGCCATGACGAACTAACTATATCATGAACCTGCAGGAGTCCGTTCATGGTATCCGCCGTTATCATCCAATTGTCCAGACGGTCAAGATCGGCCGCATAAACCGATAATGGTTCCAGCTCAATAAACCTGCCATCCGGCCTGACACGAAGCAGCTTCACTTTCTCCGGATCATTGGCCACATAAACTACATCATCGACAACCCCGAACTTCGCGAATTGAGCCCCGCCCCCAAATCTCAATATATGCTTGATTCCCCAGTCATCATCTGTCCTGAAAACAACACAGGCCCCGCCCGAATCAACAGACACAAGAAATTTTCCATAAATGTCTTCATAAAGCTCTGGTGACTTGGTAATCAGGGCGTTTTCGATATAGGCGATCATCTGCGAGGAATCCGGATGATACACTTCGGCGTTACCGTAAACATCTGATGCAAATATATAGCCATCCTGCGCCGACACAGCAGTGACATAAGTGGGAGTTTCATAGGTCCTGACAACCTGCGGCGCAACTGGATCGGAGATATCGAGGATAACCGTACCGCCCTCATTGTTGGCGCCATAGGCAATCGTATCCATGCAGGCCACATCCATAAGCTGCTTCTCAAACAGTTTCTTGACCCGAAGTGATATTTCGGTATCTGTGACTTCATATACAAAAATGCCATTATAGTCATCGACCACATAAAGATACTGCCCGCACCTCTCAACAGCCACAGTATGAGCCGCATCCAGAAGATTGCCGATCATGATGGCCTCACTGCGATCGGATATGTCATATACATCGGTGCCATCAAAACCACGTGCCACAAAAATGAATGAATTCACCACGGCCAGGTCAATAAAATCCGATTCCAGTTCCAGTTCGGCGGTCAGCCGGGGATTTGCGCGTTCGGAAATCGACACAAATGCCACCCTGCCATCAATACTATAAAGTAGAAGCTCATCCTCCAGCACGAGACCATCCTGATACTGATGATCCAGCGGCAACAGCGCCAGCGTATCGATGCGCGTAAATGCATCCAATGGCCTGACCACCGCCAGCCCGGATTTATAGATCACGAACAGCACATCCTCATCGGGTACAATATCATTCACACCCCGCCATAAATGGCTGCTCATAAAGCTCAGCGGATCCATATCATCCGATTGAGCATTCGCAGGCGCCGGACAAAACACAGCGGCAAAAATTATCAGAACCGCAGCAAGTCCGATCATGGTTTGTTTTTTAAAACTTACGGGCCTCATTACCATTTCAATCATTTCAATAGTATCATCTTTCTCGATATAGAACCATCTATTGTTTTCAAGCGATAAAAATATACACCGCTTGAGACATCATCGCCATCATCATTTCTTCCATCCCAGACTACCACATGTTCACCCGGGCTTAAATCTTTGGAAATGACCGTCCTGATTTTCTGCCCCAGCAGATTATAAACGCTCAGGTTGACATCACTGGTTCTCATCAGCCTGAACCTGATATGCGTCTCGGCATTGAAGGGATTGGGGAAATTCTGTTCCAGCACGAATGACGCCGGCTGGGGCGGTGTGACCGTGCTGTCGGTCGGGCTGGGCGGATCCATATCAAAAGTCGGCGGAAGAATGCCCGAATTGCGGCTGTCATAAGCCCACTGCGTCCATCCCAGAAGCGAGCTGTCATAGGGCACCGGCATTCGCCATGCATACAAAGAGGAATCATCGGCGGTCACCGCCAGGTCAGCCATTCCGCGTTCATCTCCCACTCCGAAATCGGCGATCACCGGCATATGAAGCCGGTAGAAGACATGAACCGGTATGGTCAATGTAAACAGCGGCCAGCCCTCCAATGGCACTCCATCGAGATCGAAAGCGTGGATTTTTTCGGAAAATGATCCCGGGAAGAAATTTCCCTGCCGGGCGATAATATCAAAACTGCCGTCGCCGGAAATATCGGCCACCATGGGCGGCCCCGAAGTCCCGGAAAATGTCGCCAGGAATTCATCCTCGACAGCACCGGATCGTCCCCATGTACTGGCATTCGACCTGACCACCCAGATCTCGGCAAAATCAAATGATGATATCGTGAACAGGAGCTCCGCCTGGCCATCGAAATCGAGATCAGCCGCGGCGGGATAATTTATCAAAAAGTTAAATCGGTCAAAGTATTTCGGAAAGCCCTCCAGCATCGTGCCGTCCGGCTCCATGATCGCGCAGAAAATCAACTCGGTCTCATTCTGCCTGCCGACAACGCCCAGTTCCAGCAATGAATCGCCATCAAAATCAGCCATACAGGCCCCGCTGATCATGCGCAGCTCGGCAATCAGGCTCTTGTCGACCCAGTCCGGTTCGATACCATTATGGGTATTGAAAATCGAAACCGTATTGGCCATGACCACGATCATTTCCTTCTGACCGTCGCGATTAAAATCCTCCACAAACACCGTCGGCACATGCTCGATCATAAAACCCGGAACCTCGGCAAAGAAACCATCCAGGCTGGCAAAATAGGAACTGCCGTCATAACGATAAACATACACCGTACCATCCATGCTTGCGTAGATGATCTCCTCGTAACCGTCATTATCCATATCCGCAAAATAAACCGTCGGGAATCCGTTCTGTCCGCGTCTAACCGGCACGGTTTTCGGAAAACCGGGCATATCATAACCGTCATGGGTCATCAGATGAATCCCTCGTTTGGTTACAAACCCGATTTCGCCATAGCCGTCATTATTGATATCATATACCGCCGGCGGACCATCGGCATCGAGGCTGTCGGCCCATTTCCATCTGCCCGGCACATAACTGCCCAGGTGATTATAGACGCTGACTCCGGTTCTGGATGTAATCACGACCTCATCATAACCATTGCCGTCGACATCATATACGGCCGGCGCATAATTTACTATTCCCCTGGCAGGCACCGGAAAGCCCGGCACAAAGCCGTTGGATACAAACAGCGAAATCTGCTCGGAATATGCATTGTTGTCAGTTTCGAGAATTACCGTGAATATATATCTTCCTTCATTAACCTGTCCCACAGAGAATTCGCCGATCAATGAATCGGCCACAAAGCCGGTGTTGACTATTACAGTATCCACATTCGAGGGATTCAGTTCGGGATACATGGTTACAACACAGCGCCTAAAATCCGGCGCCGCAACTGTACCACGAAAACCGAGCACACCGCTGATCGTATCGCCATCCATAGGAGAGCTGATCTCGATCACCGGCTGTGAGGCATAATATATCTCTTGGATATATTGATTTTGGCCCACGCTGAGAACCAGGCGATAAAGTCCATCCTCACCCCAGCCATTATAGCTCCCCAGATCATTATTGAGGATATCGGCACTGCCACTGGAAATGATATCGATATCATCGAGGTTATCCAACGGCGCAATAGTGAGGGTATAGCTTTCACCGAATTCGGAAAAAGCTGTCCCGCCGATATCCACAGCCTCGACCACAAGCTGTCCCTGATAGGGTCTGCTGATTTTTGCCAGACGGCCCTCGACAAGATCGAGCGCTGCGGCAAGATCCAAACGCCCATGACCGGAAAACACATCGAAACCGGGATAATTTTCATTCAGTCCAAACGGATCGACAATATCAGTCGCACTGGAGTTGAGTATCTGCCTGACACTGTCGGGTGATATGCCCGGGCTGTAGCTGAGAATTTCAGCAGCCGCTCCTGCAACCATCGGCGCCGACATCGAACTGCCATCCGAAAGATAATACATCTCATCAATAATGCGTACATCCGGTTCACCCTGCTCGCCATACATATCCAGGCTGTCCGCGCGCAATGAGAGTATATCCAGGCCCGGCGCAACAAGATCGATCCATGAACCATAGGACGAAAAATACGTCACCTGATCCAGCGAATTCGATGCGCCCACTGTTATTGTTTCATCGAAGGCGGCCGGGAATGCTTCGGTGGAATCGCCAAAATTGCCAATTGCCGCCACCAGCACGACATTTCGTTCCAATGCATATTGCAGAACCTCTTCAAGGCCGCGCGAAGGATAAAAATTGCCCCAGCTCATATTGATCACATCAGCGCCCATATCTGTGGCATACATAATCGCCCGCATGCCCACCGATGTAAACGCATTCGGAAATATCTTAAGCCCCAAAAGATCAGGATTTGAAGCCACACCGGCAATACCCATACCATTATCGGACACGGCCGCGGCAATTCCGGCCACATGAGTACCGTGCCCATGCTGATCGGTGGCGTCATTGTCGCCGCTCAGGTTAAAAAACTGAATTGTGTCACCCGAAAAATCCCAGCCCTCGTAGTCGTCGATAAAACCATTACGGTCATCATCGATGCCATTATCCGGTATTTCCAGGGGATTGTGCCACAGGTTATCGACAACATCGGGATGATCCTTGTCCAATCCGGTATCGATTATCACTATCAACGGCTTGACAGTATTGCCCTCTTTATCACGCGCCTCGGGAGTGCCTATATCGGCGCCCGCCAGGCCCGTTTTCATACGCAATGTATCATTATTACTGCCCGGATAACGGTCGATTCCGGGGTAGCTCTGCCCGGTATTCTGATGATACCACTGCTGATTGAACAGGGGATCATCGGGCACCTCGAAAAGCTCTATCGGCATATCCGGCTCGACCCATTCGATCAGATCCTGTCCCTCCAGCAGATTCCTGATTATGTCCACCTGGTCCATATCAAGAATAGTCACCGTCTGATAAAGCTCGCGGCCGAAATCGTCATCACCCTGAGACAACGAATTGCCGGTGCCCGGCGAAAAAACAGGTTCGCTTATAATTCGCTTATTGAATTCCAGTGAATCCAGCAGATTTGAGAATGATGATGATTGCGCAAGCGGGGATGGTTTGACCTTGATTATCAGCCTTTCCCGGGCAAAACCTTCAATACAAAAAACCGCCAGCAAAAAAACCAGGCTGACCACAAAAGTGAGGGGGAATTTTGCAAATGGCTTTATGGTTATATTTTTCATCTGTAATGACCCGATGCCCTAATATAAATCAATGATGCTCCCCCTGCAAGGATGTTCAAATATTATAACACTTTCCGAGAAAAAACGTTTAAAATTAGTTGTTGTTGCTGTTGGAAGTTTTTGGCAGGACTCCCCAGTGTAGTTTGGAGCGCAGTACCGAATAGAATGAGTTCTCCGGGAAACGGATCAGGCGCACATGATGATCGGCAATCATGATTTTCACCGTCTCACCCACAGCCACATCGGTATCCACCTGGCCATCGGCGGTCAGGATAGCGTTTTTGTGGCAGAATTCCACCTTAACCTCGAGCACATCATCAGCGGGAAAAATCAGCGGCCGTGAGGCCAGAGAATGAGGCGCTATCGGTGAGGCGATCATGGCCTGCATCAGCGGATTCAAAATCGGTCCGCCCACGGCCAGCGAATAGGCTGTCGATCCGGTCGGACTGGAGACAATCAAACCATCGGCGTTATAGGAACAAATATAATCACCATTGGCCGCCAGGCTGAGAGAAATCATGCGTGAAATCCGCCCCTTATCGACCACGAAATCATTCATGGCAAAGAAGCTCATGTCATTCAACTCGGCTTTCAGGACTATGCGCTTTTCGATCTCGAAATTATGGTCCTGAAGCCTTTTCAAACTGCTCTCGAGGTCGGCCGGGGTCTGTTCGGTCAGAAAACCCAGGCTGCCGATATTGATTCCCAGAATCGGCACTTCGCTTTTGCCCACCAGCCGAGCAGTGGCCAGCATCGTGCCATCCCCGCCCATGGCCAGCAGATAATCGCATTTATCCACCAGCTCCCGATCGGCCAGGGTCGGCAGTTTCTCCGATGATATCTGCCCCAGATCCTCAGCCAGGTAAAATTCCTGATCGTTGGAACGGCACCATCTGATCACCCGCTCGACCACCGAACGGGCATGGGGCCTGTTTATATTTGCCAGCACTCCGAGTACCATAGCTGATCATATAATATTAAAGAATACGCTTTGTCAAGGATTGAAGTTATGCTGATAAAATGGACCTGATATGTCCGGGGCGGATCAATACTGGCGCGAAAGAATCAAATCGGCCAGCACAGCGAAAACCTCGGCCGGCATGCTCAAGCGGGCAATGTCTTCATGGGCGGAGACAATCAATTCCTCGGCTATCCTGCGCGACTCATCCAGGCCGATTGCCCGCGGATATGTCGCCTTGCCGCTTATATCATCCTTGCCGGCTGTCTTGCCCAATGTTTCCGTATCTGAGGTGACATCAAGGATATCATCGACGATCTGAAATGCCAGGCCGATCTTTTTTCCATAGCTCGATATATAAACCATGTCGGATTCATGCAAACCGCCCATCATGGCGCCGATTTTCAAGGCCGCATGAATCAGGGCCGCGGTCTTGCGGGTATGGATATTCCTGACCGTCTCCAGGTCGATTTCCGAGTTCTCGGCCAGTATATCGCAAATCTGCCCGCCCAGCATACCGTAGGTGCCGATCGCCTTAGCCACTTCGCTGACAATAAGCGAATCGCCCCAGGATGCCAGAAGCTCGAAGGCATAAGCATGCAGCGCATCGCCGGCCAGAACCGCAATCGCCTCATTGAATTTCTTGTGAACCGTGGGCTTGCCGCGACGAAGATCGTCATCATCCATACACGGCAGATCATCATGAATCAGGGAGTATGTATGAATATACTCAAGGGCACAGGCCGGTTTGGCGATATCCTCGCAGTTCTTGCCGGAAAGCTCATAGGCATACATGGTCAGCATGGGACGCAGACGTTTTCCGCCGGCCATGACACTGTAGCGCATGGCTTCATGCAGGGACTGCGGCACCGAATCCTCCGGCGGCAATAGCTTTTCCAACCAGAGGTTGATCAGTTTACGCTTCTCACTGAAGCGCTTCTCCCACACCGGGTCAAGTTTATAGTGTTTCGTCGTGATCCTCGATCTCCTCGAATAGCTCCGTTTCCACACTTCCGTCGGACTTCTCCACCAGCTTGCGAATCTGCTTTTCTGCCTTTTCAAGCCGTCCGGAAAGTTGCTTGGAAATTTTTATACCTTCCTCGAAAATCTTCAATGCGTCCTCGAGATCGACCTCGCCGCTCTCGAGTTCGTCAACGATCTCCTCCAGGCGTTCCATACCGCCCCTGAAATCGATCTTTTCAGCTTTATTTTTTTCCGGCATATCTGTCCTCGTCGAGTATCTGTCAAACTTATCGCAGAAACCTGGTCAAGTCAATCGCTTTCTGAAATAACCCGATCCACCGTCGACTCAAGCCCGCCCTTGTGCAGACGGATTTTAAGCTTCCTGCCCTCTGAGGTCTCATTTGCGTCGCGGATTATCGAGCCGTCATCAGACCTGACTACAGCATATCCGCGTGATAATATGGCCAATGGCGACAGGGCAACCAGCCTGTCGGATATGCTCTTCAGTTCATTCTTCCTGTCGCGAACATATAAGCCGCTTTGCTTTAACATCCGTGCACGAAGATCATCCAGTTCCTGCTGGCGCATATAGATAAATTCCAGCGGCCTCCTGAAAACAGGGGACCTCTGCAACCCGGTCAACTTCTCGCGGGCCAGCTCGATATATGTCAACGCCCCGCGTGATAACTTGGCGCGAGTCTTGGCAAGATAAGCACGCAGATCGAGAATATCCGGCACCGCAAGCTCCGCCGCGGCCGAGGGCGTGGGTGCGCGAAGATCTGCCGTAAAATCAGCAATGGTAAAATCGACCTGATGACCCACAGCAGATATTACCGGTATTTCAGAGGCATAAATCGCACGGGCCGTGACCTCCTCATTGAAGGCCCACAGATCCTCCAATGATCCCCCGCCCCGCCCGGCAATTATCAAATCCACCCTGCCATAACGGTTGAACATATCGATTGCATGCGCGATCTCCTCCGCCGCGCCATCCCCCTGCACATGAACCGGCACCAGGATGATCTTCACCCAGGGCGCACGGCGCATGAGGATATTGATCATATCGCGGATCGCCGCCCCGGTGGGCGAGGTCACAATTCCTATCGATAATGGAAACTGCGGTATCGGTTTCTTATACTCTTCATCAAAAAGCCCCTCTTCATACAGCTTTTCCTTCAATATCTGAAACTGCGCCTCCAGGTCGCCCACTCCCAGAGGCATCACCCTGCTGACACGAATCTGATAAGCTCCCCCTTTGGGATAAACCGTGACATCTCCAAACAGCTTGACCTTCATGCCATTCTCAGGTTCAACCGCCAGATGCTGTCCGACAAATTTCCAGATCACACATTTAATCTGCGCCCCGCTGTCTTTCAATGTAAAATATCTGTGCCCCGATGAATGATGAAGATAATTGGAAATCTCGCCCGTAACCCATACCCCCGGAAATGATTCTTCCAGTTGACCCTTGATTAAATCTGTGATCTGACTAACGGTGAGTATCTGTTCTTCCATCAGTGTACTTCAGCCTTAAACTCCAGATGCTTGAAACGAACCAGCCTGTCTTTGTCGATATAAGCCGCAAAGACACCATGGCGCTCGGTGATGATCAACTGCGCATCATCAAATTTATCCCCGGTAATCATGCGGAATTCGTTCAATGATTGATTGTAGAACAGAAGCTTATGGTCATCCTCGATAAACAACAGATACATCGCGCCATTTTTCTCCATGGCAAAATCCAGATACTGCAAAGCGCCCTTAGTCTCCAGTATCTGCTTGGGAGGCGCATTGGTCTTGATATCCGGATCGAGGTTGACAGTGTAGATCATCAGCTCCTTCGGCTCCGGATCAAATGCCACGGCATAAAATTCCTTCGGCATTTTTGTGCCGGGCGGTAAGAGCGCATCACTGAAATTTTTGCTGGAACCCAGCAGGCGGGTCTGTTTCAGGTCAGACAGGTCGGGCTTTGTCGCAAAGGCGGAATAAATATCATTGCCTTTGCCCTTACCCTCGCAGTAGACCAGAAGATACTCGCCCCCACGGTACGCGCGCGCATCATAAACCTCGCAGTCCGCACCCACATCGATAGTCTTTTCAGCAGTTTTCTTTCCGGATTTATCAAAGACATGAAATCGCAGCCTGCCACTGCCATCCTGAATGAACACCTCGGGCACGATCAGATCCTGCTTACAGGTTTCATAAACTCCGTCAAAGGCGACATCACCGGATAGCTTGACAACCTCCAGATCCGATTTGATTTCATCTTTTTCGACAGCTATTCCGATCAGGTCCTTTTTATTCATACCTACAAGACGCAATTGATAATCATCCCCGTCATAGCATGAACGGGACGGCACGATCCTTTCCGACAGGTACTCGCTTTTTAACGGCAGATTATACTTTGTGACTTCCGGGTTATTGCCATAGCCTTTCATGTTGAACAGCTCTTTACTGTCATAGTAAACCAGATGACAGAACTTGCGTGCCCCCCGACGCATATGCCAGGCATGATTGAGACCCCGCGCATCACCATCCAGGATTTCAAATTCACACGGCTCGGATAAAATTTCATCACCGGGGTATTTGAAACGGGCATGCAGGGAATACATACCTTTTTTTAGTATGCGGATATAGCTGGTCAGGTCCCAGACCGTCCTGCGTTTCATTCCCGGCTTGAGTTCGTCAGCCGGCGCATCGATCCTTTCGGTCATATCATATCCCAGCCGAAGTTGCAATGTATAATCATCAACCGTGGCAATCGCACGTTTCTCAGCATTCAGCACAATAATCGAGGTATTATCGGAGTTGAATGTAAATTCCGGTACGGTCTCGGCCGAACTGCTGTTGTTTTCCAGCACCATCTCGGCCAGGATCGATTCGCCCGGACGATACTCCTTCTTATTGGTCGATATGTTCAATGTCAGCGCCATCTGCTAATTCCTCAATACTGCTGCGGGAGTTCTTTTACCGCCCAGCCACGAAGCTTGAGCAAACACTTTCCGCAAAACTCGGGGCTGTAATTTTCCGCCAGTTGATGAAAACGGATATGATCCTGTCCCTTATTTCTGATAAAGTCGATATAATCGCCGCGACTGCCTATCTCCGTGCCCTCCAGTTCAAGATCATCGGGAGGCGCAGGAAACACTCCCAGATCGATCGGGTAACTCATCGCACAAATCATGCAATTGTGGTCATGATCATCAACATTGCTCCGGAAATTCTCAACCGCCTCATAATTGTCTTCGTCAGACAGTGTTCCGGTGGATGCGTTCTCCCAATGCATCAGGAAGCATGTATGTCCGAGCTCATGAGCGATCAGGAAATCAAGCGGGCAGTCCCGTCTCTCATCATAATAGATATCCAGATAAACCAGGCCGTTGGGCAGACCGATGCAATACGAGCCGGGCATATAATCATCCGTGATCAGCTCTTCATCATCTTCGCCCTTGTTGCGGTAGACCTCCAGCAATGGCCCGGCCTGGAAATCGATCATCACCGCGCCCTCACGGCATTTCTTACGAATATTATTTATAATTGTCTTTCCCAGTGTCTCCAATGAGTTGTCGCAGAAATCACGCACCTCTCCGCGAATCGTGCGCGTATAGTCACGCGGTTCCTCACCGTCATTCTGCTCCCGCACATCCAGCGGATAAATAAAATCATCGGGCCTGTACTGTATGTTGTTCTTCTGTTCATCGCTGAATTCGTTGGTATCTTCCACAACCTGCTTGTACTCATCCTCACTCAGGAACTGCTCCACTGAGCCGGTGAATTCAGGATCATCGAATTCAATAAAGGCCTTCTGAAAATAATCCAATCCGCGCCTGACAATATCCGAGACCCGGTTGTCCTCGCCCTCGCGTTCCTGACGGCTTCCAAAGGCCAGATGCGCGGCCAGTTTCATCTTGCGCCAGTTGGTAATTTTCGCGCTTTCGGCCCGGAATGATTCCTGGAACTCGATGTTTTCCTCATTGTCATGACCCTCGAAATCAAGTTCGGCTTTCAGCTTGAAATTATCGCCGGCCTGATAGGAGGGCCTGAAGAAAAATCCGGCCATACCCATGGCCCAGCCCTCTGTCGGAGTTTCTATATAGACGACTTTTTTATCACTGTCCTCCTGCGCTTCGAAAGGCGGATATTTCGTGCCGACATGGATATAGCTCTTGAAATTTTCATCGGCATCATCGGAACGCCGTCCGGCATGATCCTCAGGGCAATTGTCACCCGTGGCGGGATTCACCTCCTGACGAGCCCGGTTGACATAGGTGCGCGAAACATTGTCCTCGAAGCCCGCGGTAACTTCCATATCCTCATCCGGATCATCGACACGGAAATTGACACGCACATCTCCAACAGCGCGGGGCGAAAAAACCGGTTCGCCTGTCTTGTCCTTGACCAGTATCCTGATTAAAATCGGAATACGTGGACGATTCAGCACCAGGGCTTCCTTCTCATGACGGGGGAACTGACGCGGATTGAAGCGGCTGTCAAAAAATTCATTGCGGAATGTATTATTCCACTCCTGTTCACCATTTTCTATCGGCGACTGATAGGAATAGAATATATTGGCCCATGTATACAGCTTCACCTCGGCACTGGGATCAAAAAGCTGCGCCTCCGACGAAAACAGCTCGCGCTTTATCACCTGATCCGATTCGAGCACGCTATAAGATGAATCCCCCGGCAAACCATCCACAACCAATGGCGTCCGGTCGGCATCCTCATCCTCCGGCCAGGGCACGCGCCAGTGCGCCCGCTGGAAATTACGCAGGGCCACCTCGCTCTGCGCACCGGGGACACCATCCACCGGCCCGCTGGGATAACCCAATGTGTTCAATCGCCATTGCAGCCATTTAATCGTACGCGCATCAGGGATATCATCCGGATTGAGATAGCTTCCCAGCTCCATCTCAATAGAATGATATTCAACCTTGAACTGCCAGTCGACCTCGCTTTCATCCTCGAGGATGCGTTTATAATTCTTTTTGGCATTGGAATCCTGGTCGGGATCCTCGTTGTCCTTTGAAAAGATTATTTCCACAGTGTAGGGTGAATAAAGCGGATTTATAAAGAATGTGTTATCATTTGATTCCTGCAATGGCCCGCCTTCGGCGTTGGAATCGCCCGCCCAGCGGATCACATCCAGCGCATCATGCCGACGTTCATCTGCAGTCAGATCACGAGTATACACAATCGCGCCGTCATCGGGATAGCTGCTGCCATTATAGTTGCTGGCATAGACTTTTAATTTGGCGCCCTTGATTTCATCCAGCAGATCTATAAAACGGTAATTTATGTTCAGTTCCTCATGATGCGGCGCGAACATCTCATCGATTGATTCTATCACCACACCCGGCAGACCGATATTGAGACGATTGCTGGGATTGTCGAAGTTTATCTCATGGCTCTCGATTTCGATCCGTGCGATGAATGTCCGAAAATGATCCTGGCCCAGCTTCTCATCCAGTGTCGCCTCATCCTCGGTTTCCTCCATAGGCGTCAAAGTAACTTCGCAGCGATTGGAACTGACCTGCCCCTCGGCCGTGTTCAACGGTTCCGCATCGGGATCATCCTCGGGCACTATAGCCACGCTGACATTGGTGTTGTCGGGCACCATCTCGGTTTCAAGTACAACCGTGACCTCATCACCAGGCTTGATATTCTCGACCGTAAAGTAGGCCCGCAATACCTGCGAGGGTACAGCTACTACATGCTCAATATCTGTTGAACGAACTATATCATCCATAACTGTTTTCTGTCTTAATGGCTTCCTCCGCCACCACCGCCTGTTTTGTTGGGTTGTCCGCCAGTCTTCTGGGCACCGCCGCCTGTTTTATTAGGCTGACCGCCAGTCTTCTGAGTACCGCCACCGGTTTTATTAGGCTGTCCGCCAGTCTTCTGGGTACCACCACCGGTCTTATTGGGCTGACCACCAGTCTTCTGGGTACCGCCGCCCGTTTTATTAGGCTGACCGCCAGTCTTCTGAGTACCGCCACCGGTCTTGCTTGGTCCACCTCCGGCTTTCTTTGCGCCACCGCCGGTCTTACTGGCTCCGCCACCGGTTTTGCTTGCGCCACCGCCGGTTTTGCTGGGGGTGCCTCCACCGCCACCACCGCCGCCCGATGATCCGCCTTCGCTCATCTCAAGCGCCGAACCATCCGACAACCTGATCCTGATATCCCCGATCGGCATCTCTTCTTCGATAATCTTGCCGTCATCATCAGTCGTACCCTCGCGGGTTGAACCATCCGGCAATGTCAGCGTATAGCCCACGCCCATGATCAATTCACCCTCTTCGGTGCTCAATGTCGCCTCGAACACATCCACAACAGTAAGGACATCGCTCTTGGCTTCCATCGAACCGTTCTTGGCATTAAAAATAAACCTGGGCCTGGTGCCGTCATGCTCTTCGTTATATTCGTAGGTCCAGGTCGCTTCGGCCTGACCCTCTTCATTGACTGTGCCATTCAATGTGGTCACTGCGTCGGAATCGCTTTCCGAATACAGCTCAAATATCTTGAACTCAACCGACTGGCCCGAATCGATTCCCGGGCAATCAACCAGCAGCCTGATCTCATCGCCGATATTGACCTGGTCAACCTCCCAGTGAGCATTGCGCAACTGCTTGAATATGATCCGGCATTCACCCTGTGCCAGGTTGTCTTTATGAATCTTACCATCCGACCCGACACTCTCGGCAAACTCGGTACCATCCGGGCCAACCAGTATATAATCCAGCCCGCTGATCGTTTCGCCCAGAACGTCCTGCAATGTGATATCCAGGAAATGCTGTCCTTCTTCGGGACCCTGCTCGGCCTCTCCCGGAGGGGGTTGTGCCTGACGGCCCAGTGAATTTTTCTTGACCTCAAATGATGTTGCATAGCCGGAAGCTGTAAATGAATGCGTGGCCTTGACAATATAATATGATCCGGAAAACTTATCGCCCAGCCCCTCAATATCGAGAACCGCCCCGGCCTTGATAGCGGGATCGCCCAATGCACGCCCCTCGCCAGTTATGAAATTCATCGAAAGGCGGTTGAAATGAGCGCGCGCCAATGCGTCCGCTTCGGCCTGGCTGTGTATCGGCTGGTCAACCTTAAAACTCTCCACAGTGCCCATGGCCGATTCAGAAATCTGTGTCGCCGATTGCGAACCGCCCAGCGTGGAATGTTCATCCCCGCCACCGGCTGTACCGACAATCGCCTTCTTAGTCTTGGGATCCCAGCCCCTGACTGTGACCTTGGAAACCTGCCTGGCAAGTGACAATCGCGGAGCAAATGACACCAGTGATTCGCCCCAGGTCAGGCTCAATTGACGGCTCTGGTCGGATTGCGGTTTCCGGAAATAAAGATCATTACCATCGATATACATCTCAAACAGAATCCGCTGGGCACGCTCCATCAGGAACTCAAGGTTGGTCTGATTGCGCTGGAAAACATACGGATGAACCTCGGGGGTCGTGTCGATATGCGGCGTCAGGCTCATCTCACGCGCGATCTGCGCCGCAATATCGGAATCCTTCATCTCCACAAATGATCTGCTCTTGCGCTCCCTTGATAATCTGAAGGATTTATCATAACCGCGAACTGTCAAAAATGCCGCACCCCCGGGAGGATATTCCGGTTCCCAGGAAACTATTTCACAGCTGGCCACCGATATTAGATTGCTCTCCTGATAGCCCAGCTTCAGCTCCACAGATTTGCCGATTGCCAGATCATCCGAATTAACCAGCATCAGGTCGAAATCATATAAGCGGATTTCGAACATATCCAGAATCTGCAGGTTACTCTCGGCCCGAATTGAAATCACGCGCGATTCCACCTCCGGCCTGAGTGCCTGACCATCGACAAGGATTTTAAATGAGGGGGTCAGAAGACGCGGGTTTTCCTGTCCCTGATCCTGACTTTGAGTTTGTGACTGGGGCATTATAAATTACCAGCCGGTATCCATTTTAGTGGTTGCGTCCCATGCGTTATCAGAACAGAATCTAAGCTACAAATATCGGCCCCCGATTTCAACAAAAAAACCACACAATATTTACCCTATTCAGTTTCAAACGTTCTGCTCCATCTCATCCAAATATCTGTAAAATAAGGCTAAATAATTTGCCGACAATCATTTCTGTAAGGAAATCCGACACTTCTATCATATTGGTTAAATCTATACATGATAGTCATTAAGGACATGTTGTTCCACAAATGAACATTTATCTTGTCGAAATAACTAACACAATTGTAACACCAGACTCATGCTGACTTAATCTAACTGCTTGTGAGACATGCCATTAATTTCGTGGCACATGATTTGCAACATCATTGTATGAATGACACCCTAAGCTAAGGAGACGTGTATGAAGAAAGTAACTATCTTATTGGCTATCTTAGCCTTATGTCTCTGGGGCGGGCAGGCTATGGCTTCTTACAATCCTTCGGTTTTTATCGATTATGGTAATTATTCCGGTAATACCAGCGGATATGAAAGTGAAAATCTGAATGGAAACTCGGACTACAGCTTTGAATCTTTAATTAACAGCAATGTTGTTAACGGAACTTTCGGAAATAATCCCGCGGTTATGCTGGACAGCAGACCAATCGATGAAATCGAGATCGATGATGGTGACGATGAGAATAATCCCGATACCGTCCCGGCCATTCCTGAACCGATGACTCTGGTTCTGGTAGGACTGGGCCTGGCAGGCGCCGGATTACTTCGCAAAAGAAGCTAAAAAGATAAGCCGATAAAAAGGCTATGCAAAAAACAAAGGCAGCGTTATTCAAACGCTGCCTTTTCTATTTATTTGCTGACAGTTTCCTTTCACGGTTCATCCTTGCGAAAGATCATACCATCCGGCGTGGAATCGATCACAACCTTGTCACCGGCCTTGAATGTACCCTTCAATATCTCCTTCGATATCTGATTGACCACCTCACGATACATCAGGCGTCTCAACGGTCTGGCGCCATAGGTCGGATCATAACCCGCACGGGCCAGGTAATCGGCCGCATTGTCGGTCAGTTCCACATCAATTTTCTGTTCAGCCAGACGATCCCTGATTGTCTCAAACTGCAATCTGACAATCCGCTTGATATGCTCCCTCGAAAGCGGTTCAAACACCAGGATTTCATCGATACGGTTCAGGAATTCCGGTCGAACACTGCGTTCCAGATGTTCCAGCACCTTGCGCCGCATCTTATTATAAACCACCTCAGGATTTTCATCCGGCATACTGCGTGACATTTCCATAATATCGGTCGCACCGATATTCGAAGTCATAATCATGATCACGTTCTTGAATGATACCGTGCGGCCCTGGTTATCGGTCAGACGGCCATCCTCGAGAACCTGCAGGAGCACATTGAAGACCTCGGGATGGGCCTTCTCAATTTCATCCATCAGTATCACAGAATATGGTCTCCTGCGCACAGCCTCGGTCAACTGACCGCCTTCATCATAGCCGACATATCCGGGCGGGGCACCAATCAGGCGCGACACGGAATGTTTCTCCATGTATTCCGACATATCGATACGGATCATGGCATCTTCATCGCCCCACAAAAACTCCGCCAGAGCCTTGGCCAACTCTGTTTTACCAACACCTGTCGGACCCAAAAATATAAACGATCCCAGGGGCCTGCGCGGATCGGCCAGGCCCGCACGCGAGGACCTGATTATCTCCGATACAGACTGCACAGCCACGTCCTGGCCGACAATCCGTTTATGCAAATTTTCCTCGAGCTTGAGTAGCTTCTCGGTTTCAGATTCGGTCAGGCGCGTAACAGGTATGCCGGTCCATTTCGAAATCACATCGGCAATATCTTCTTCCTCGATCTCCTCTTTCAAAAGCTTCATCTGGCTCTGCACTTCTTTCAAACGCTTTTGCTCAGATTCCAATAGTTTTTCCATGCGTGCAATTTCGCCATAGCGAAGTTTTGCCGCTTCCTCGAAATTGGCTTCACGTTCCGCGCGCTCGGCCCTGACCCTCATCTCCTCGATATTCGATTTCAGCCCCTGAATAGTCTCGACCGCCTTCTTTTCTTTCTGCCACTGGTCGTTAAGTTTCGAGCGCTGATTATACAAATCGGCAAGCTCCTCCTCGATCGGCTTCAGCCTCTCGGGAGCATCCTTCTCTTTCTTTACGCCCTCTTTTTCAACCTCGAGCTGCCTGATCCGTTTCTCTATCTGATCCAGTTCAGCCGGCAGTGAATCGATTTCTATTCTCAATGTCGCCGCCGCCTCGTCGATTAAATCAATCGCCTTATCCGGAAGAAACCTGTCGGTGATATATCTTTCCGACAATGATGCCGCCGCCACAATTGCACTGTCGGTAATCCTGATACCATGATGAATCTCGTAGCGTTCTTTCAATCCACGCAGGATCGAGATGGTATCCTCCACCGACGGCTCGCCGATCAATACCGGCGCAAACCTGCGTTCCAGGGCGGCATCCTTCTCAATATGCTTGCGGTATTCATCCAGCGTCGTGGCGCCGATACAATGAAGGTCTCCCCGCGCCAGCGCCGGTTTAAGCATGTTGGATGCATCCATCGAACCGGTGCCGACCGCACCGGCACCGACCAATGTATGCAGCTCATCAATAAACAGGATTATCTGCCCCTCGGATTTTTCGACTTCTTTTAGGATCGCCTTGAGACGTTCCTCGAATTCTCCACGGAATTTCGATCCGGCCAACAGCGATCCCAGGTCAAGCGCTATCAGCCTTCGATCCTTCAATGACTCCGGCACATCGCCCTGGGCAATCTTCAATGCCAGCCCCTCGGCAATCGCGGTCTTGCCCACGCCCGGTTCACCAATCAGCACCGGGTTATTTTTGGTACGGCGCGACAGCACTTTCATCACACGGCGGATTTCATCATCACGCCCGATTACCGGGTCGAGCTTGCCCTGACGAGCCAGTTGTGTCAGGTCGCGTGAATATTTCTCCAGCACCTGGTATTTCGATTCCGGGTCGGGATCGGTTACACGTTGATGTCCGCGCAGTTTAGCCAGTGAGGCCAGCACCTTCTGCTTCTCGACACCAAATTCCTTGAACAGCTCATGAACCTTACTGCGGTCAACCTCGATCATCGCCAGGAGCAGATGTTCGACCGACACGAATTCATCCTTGAAATTATTGGCCTCTTTAAATGAATGGTTCAGCACCTTGTTCAATTCCGGTGAAGCATAAATCTGTTGCGCATCAGAATAAGCCTTTGGCAAAAGCTCGATCTGATCCTTGACCTTGTCCTTCATGCCGGCAACATCAACGCCCGATTTCTCAAGCACCGAGGCCACGAAACTGTCATCCTGCGACAGGAGCGCGGCCAGAAGATGCAGCACTTCGAGCTGGCTGTTGGAATTCGACTGCGCCAGCTCCTGGGCGTATTGTATCGCATCCTGCGATCTCTGTGTCAATTTATCGAATCTCATATTTCATCACCTTTTTAAACGCTATCACCCTTTTATCTCGATAGCCCTCTTTTAAGCCTTTTCACTTCCTACCTTCTCTTTATCCACATCTTCGCCCTCGAGCTTTGCGATAAGTTCCTTCTCTGCTTCCGAAGGCTTGTTTGAATATTTCACTTTCACGCGCACATACTGGTCGCCGCCCTTGATACCCTGACCCTTTAATTTCAGCAGTGTATTATCCTTTGTCAGCGGCGGTATGGTCAGCATCGCCTTGCCGTGCAATGTGCGCACTTTCATCTTCACACCCTCGACCGCCTGTTTTAATGTCAATGGCACGGTCGTATATATATTATTTCCCCTGCGTTCGAAAAATTTATCCGGCCTGACATTTACGGTAATAATCAAATCGCCGTAATCTGCCCCGTTCGGCCCGGCATTGCCCATTCCGCGCAGGCGGATTTTCTTGCCGCTTTCGATACCCTCCGGTATCTTGACCGAGATGGTCTTAGCGGATTTCACCTTGCCACTTGCGCCGCATTTTGTACAGGGCTTGCCGATTATCCGGCCCGATCCCAGACATTTCGGACACGGCCTCGAAATCGAAAACATACCCTGTTGCATCGATACCATACCGGAGCCCTGGCATTCCGGGCAGACAGTCTCGCCCGAACCCGGTTCCGCACCGCTGCCGTTGCAGCGGTCGCATTTTTCATCACGTTTCAATTTTATCGTCTTCGATGTTCCCAGTGCCGCCTCCTCGAAACTGACATTCAATGTCAGCCTCAGGTTGGAACCGCGCATCGGTCGCTGACGGGCCCGTTGGTATTTACGGCTGTGCGTGCGCATACCGGCATCACCAAATATCGAGCTGAATATGTCGCCCAGTGATCCGAATCCGAAATCCTCGGTACGGAACCCGCCGCCGCCGGTTCTTCCGAAACCCCCGAAGCCCTCGAATCCGCCCTGTCCGAACGGTGAACCGCCGCCTCCACCAAAATGCGCGCCATACTTGCGCATCTGGTCATACTGCTCGCGTTTCTTCGGATCCGAGAGCACGCCATGAGCCTCGGAAATCTCTTTGAACCGTTCCTCAGCCTGCTTGTCGCCCTTGTTGATATCTGGATGATATTTCTTGGCCAGTTTGCGATAGGCCTTTTTTATATCATCCTGCGATGCGTCCTCGGAAATTCCCAGTATGTCATAATAATCTTTGCCCGCCATATCTATCTATACCTCTATTATCTATACCTCAATCTGAACTTCAGTTTATGTCCCCTTAAGCTTACAACCATCTCTTCACCGTCTTTGCTTCCAGACGCTATCATTAAATCCAAACTTTCCTCATAGACATACTGCCCGCTTCCGCCACACACCGGACATGTTTTAATCAATGATCCGCCCGTGCCATAACATTTGCGGCAGTATCTCCTGACCGGGACATTCAAACGTACAATCTTGTCCTTGAACTGATATTTTCTGTCTATAACAATCTCAAAACCGGAACCGCCGCCGAATCCACCCATCTGCTTGAAATAATCGATTATATCATCGTACAGGTCCCGGACCTCGGCTTTGACCTCGAGCAGACTGTTACTGCCCGCCAGAAGGTCCAGGTAATGGTCGTATTCACGGCGCGTTTCCTCATCGGAAAGCGTATCATACGCTTCCTTCATCTTGATAAAATCCTCATCTCCTTCATGCTGCATATCCGGATGATACTCCTTGGCCTTCCGGCGATAAGCCGACTTGATATCTTCCTGGTCGGCATCCTTATCGACCGACAGACGTTCATAGTAATCCGGATCAAAGCTTCTCATAGTCATCACCCATTGGTTGCCAAAAAAAGGCGGCATCGATGCCACCTTACAATTTAACCCAACAAACTTTGACCGCAAGCGATTCGACAAAATTAAGCCGCGCTCGCTTTCGATCCGGGCTTTGACTTGTTTTCGGATTTCGGTTTTTCAGATGATTTCTTTTCTTCACTGGCCGCTTTTTTATAACCTTCCGACCTGTAATCCGTGAAATAGAATCCGGAACCCCTGAACAGCAAACCGGCACCACCCGAAATCAACCGCTCGACATCACCCGCGCAAACCGGGCAATCTCCCGAACCCAATGGCTCGGCTGTGATCATCTGAAACTTCTCGAAAACATACCCGCAATTTTTACATCTGTAATCGTAAGTCGGCATCAACAATTCCTCATGATAACCATTCTCTATTTAGGGTCAGATCACAATTCCCGATAAATCGGGAATCAAGATCAGACCCAACCAAAACTCTTTGTGCTATTTCATCAGGATCCAGGCTTAACCCCGAACCCGTCAACTCCGGTTCTGTCATGTCTTGAATCAGACCATCCAAAACCGCGCCGGCAGGAATCCCTTCCAGCAGGAATATCTTCCGTATCGGTTAAATCTCACAACTCCGGTTCTGTCATGTCTTGAATCAGACCATCCAAAACCGCGCCGGCAGGAATCCCTTCCAGCAGGAATATCTTCCGTATCGGTTAAATCTCACAACTCCGGTTCTGTCATGTCTTGATTCAGACTTTTGTCTGAATTGTGACATGACAGCCAAACACCAGCGAATCGGCCAAAAAAGCCAATCCTCAGGTAATCCAAAACCGCGCCGGCAGAGAATTACTCCCTGCCGGAACGATTCATCTATCTCAAACTACTTCTTGTCGTCGTCGACAACCTCGAAATCGGCATCGACCGCATCCTCGGCTTCACCCTCAGGTTGCGCACCCGGCTGCTGCTGGCCGGCAGTCTGCTGGTAAATCTTGGCCGAGGCTTCATGCCAGACGTTCTGAAGATCCTCTGAAGCAGACTTGATCTCGGAAACATTATTGTCCTTGATCGCCTTCTCGGTGCGTACAACCGCGGCATCGATCTTGGACTTTGTCTCCTCGTCGACCTTGTCCTTGAACTGCTCCATATTCTTCCTGGTCTGGTAAACCAGGTTATCGGCCTGGTTGCGCGCATCGATTTCTTCTCTGCGCTTCTTGTCCTCGGATTCATGCGACTCGGCGTCGTTGACCATCTTATCGATCTCCTGCTCGGTCAAACCGGAGGAGGCTTCGATTCTGATGTTCTGTTCACGGCCTGTGCCCTTATCCTTGGCCGATACATTCAGTATTCCGTTGGCATCGATATCGAATGTCACCTCGATCTGCGGCACACCGCGCGGCGCCGGCGGAATTCCGTCAAGATGGAATCTGCCGATCGTCTTGTTGTCAACCGCCATCTCGCGTTCGCCCTGGAGCACATGAACCTCTACCGAGGTCTGGTTGTCTTCGGCGGTCGAGAAGATCTCGGTCTTCTTGGTCGGAATAGTCGTATTGCGCTCGATCAGCTTGGTGAACACACCGCCCAATGTCTCGATACCGAGTGACAGCGGAGTGACATCCAGAAGCAGTACGTCCTTGACATCACCTGTCAGCACGCCGCCCTGAATGGCCGCGCCGATCGCCACAACCTCATCCGGGTTGACGCCCTTATGGGGCTCCTTGCCGAAGAAGTCCTTGACCACATCATATACCCTGGGCATACGGGTCATACCGCCGACCATAACGACCGCATCGATATCCGAGGTGCTCAGCCTGGCATCCTCGATTGCCCTCTTACACGGTTCGACTGTACGTTCGATCAGGTCATCAACCATCTGCTCGTACTTCGAACGGCTCAGGGTCACATTGAGATGTTTCGGGCCGTTCTGATCAGCCGTGATAAAGGGCAGGTTGATATCTGTCGAGCTGGTCGATGAAAGCTCGACCTTGGCCTTCTCGGCAGCCTCTTTAAGGCGCTGCATGGCCATCGGATCATTGGACAGGTCGATTCCCTGCTCTTTCTTGAACTCATCAACCAGCCAGTCGATAATGCGCTTGTCGAAATCGTCACCGCCCAGATGCGTGTCACCGTTGGTCGAACGAACCTCGAATACACCATCGCCGATTTCCAGGATGGATATATCGAATGTTCCGCCGCCCAGGTCATAGACCGCGATCTTGGCATCTTTTTTCTTGTCCAGGCCGTAGGCCAATGATGCCGCCGTGGGCTCATTGATAATCCTGAGGACATTCAACCCGGCAATCTTGCCGGCGTCCTTGGTGGCCTGGCGCTGCGAGTCATTGAAATATGCCGGGACAGTGATAACCGCATCGGTTACCTTCTCGCCCAGGTATTCCTCGGCTGTCTGACGCATCTTGCCCAGGATCATGGCCGAAATCTCGGGAGGTGCATAATTCTTGCCCTCCATCTCGACCTTGACCTCGCCATTGTCGCCCTCGACAACCTTGTATGGGTAGTTCTTTATCTCTTCCGTTACCTCGGCATACTTGCGTCCCATAAAACGCTTGATTGAAAAAACGGTATTGATCGGATTGGTCACCGCCTGGCGTTTGGCGACCGTGCCGGTCAGGCGTTCACCGTTTTTCGATATGGCCACCACTGATGGTGTCGTGCGTCCGCCTTCGGAGTTGGTGATAACCTTGGGCTCCTTGCCCTCCATCACCGCCACACAACTGTTGGTGGTTCCGAGGTCTATACCTATTACCTTACTCATTTATATTCACCTCTCTAATTTTCTAATTTGTAACTTTTCCCTCTTACCTCTGCTTCAAACTCTCACTCGAATTTATTTTTAAACAGAAGCCCACCAGTCCTACGGGTGGGCTTCCGCATCTATAAAACCAGATAGGAGTCGGGTGGCAGAGTTATGCCACATTAATCGGGATTTCTTTCGGTTTCTCTTCTTCGACCTTGGGCAGATCAATGCTCAGAACACCGTTCTTGTAATTGGCTTTGATCTTCTGGCCATCAACCTTGCTGGGAAGACTGAAGGACCTGGTGAATGTACCGTAGGTACGCTCGATCATGTGATAGTTCTTGTCCTCTTCTTCCTTGTGGCCTTTGCGTTCGCCCTTGATCGTCAATGTGTTATTCTCGACTGAAACCTTGATATCATCTTTTTCCATACCCGGCAGATCAACCATGAATTTGATACCGTCCTTGTCTTCGATAACGTCGACATCAGGCATCCAGCCGGATACATTCTCGCTCCTGCGCATCGGATAATTAAAAAAGCTGTCAAAAACCCTGTTCATCTCTTCCTGCAACGCATTAGCGCTTCTTGTCGGTTTCCATCTGATCAGTGTCATAGTAACACCTCCTTGTTCTTGCAAAATCTATTTTTGTTTTTTCTTTTTTTCATTGTCACCCTATATACAAACAACTCCCGTGCCAAAAACCGAGCGTATCCATAAGGCCATGAATTACAATGACATATATATTAGCCCCAATTCTATGAAAATTATAGACATGCCATAATGGCACACAAACTGCCACAACAACCGCCACCCTGACAGGCCATCATGTCATTTTGACAGACTTGAAAATAATGTGTAGTGAGTTTATTCTGTTACCTATCTAGTGAAATGTACACCAGGTGGTGCCCACACCCATATATGAATGAGAAAGATACGATTGTTGTGTCAGGTCCTGGTTCCGGCTTCCTGCCGGAAGTGTGACCTGACATTTTTAATGCAGTGGATGCCACCACCCATTTACATGTGCGAAAAGATACGATGGTTGTGTCAGGTCCTGGTTCCGGCTTCCTGCCGGAAGTGTGACCTGACACTCTTACCTCAAAAGCTGGTGATGCCCCACCCATCTATATGCAGGAAATAGCAATAACAGATCAGATTCAAAGCGGGAGCAAAAAGACGACGGTTTGGCAGGAAAGAAATCCTGCCATCACAATATAAATTGATTAATTCGGAAGGATATCTCTACTGCTTCCCAAAACAGTACAGACGTTTATCGAGCGAGGAAATAAAAATCTTGTTGTCATAATAAATCGGTGTGGATTTGATCTGATGGCCCGTCTTATATGAATATAATTCCGTGCCGCTGAATTTATCCAGTATATACAATGATCCCCCGCCCGAGCCGAACACAACCACATCCTCAAGCACCAGAGGCGTGCTGTTGATAATACCGTTGGCCTTGAATTTCCATTGCAGCTCACCGTTCAGCTTGCTCAGGCAGTATAGATTGCGGTCATTCGACCCTATATACACATTGCTGTCGTCGATCACCGCCGATGACAACACATGGCCCTCGGTCGGAAATTGCCAGATCATCTCGCCATCCGAGGCCCGCAACGCATACACGTTGTAATCATACGATCCGAAATAAACCAGTGAATCCACAGCCGGCGCGGAATTGATCGCCCCGCCCACATCATGGCTCCACAACAGGCTGCCATCCTCCAGATCGAGCCCATACATCTTCTGATCCAGCGATCCGAAAAAGACACGGCCCTCATGAACCGCGGGCGCATTCAGGATCGCATCCCCGGCCCGGAAATCCCAGAAGACCTTGCCGGCAAATTTATCCATACACACGAATTTACCGCTGTAATCACCCACATACAGATGTTTCTCGTCACCTATAATCGGCGAATGAACATCGGCCATCGGCTCACGGAATATACTCTTTCCCGTAATCAGGTTTATTCCTGCAATGAAATCTTCCTCATGGCCGCTGGCGGCGTAGATAATCTTGTTCGAAATCAAAGGACTGCGCGAAAGAGGAGCATCGAATTTATAAATATTGATTCGCTCACCCGTTTCCAGATCGAAGAAATACAGGTTATTGTCCAAAGCGGCCACAGCCACATATGACTCGGTCGCCACCGGCGAGGAATAGCTGCGCGCCTTCAGATCACCGCGCCATAGAAGTTTGGTCAGATCAGCGCCATACACACCCTTCTGATAATAGCCGTTTAAGCTGTTGCGGAACATCCTCCACTCATCCGGCGCATTATCGATTGTCCGAAAGCTTTTGAAGCCCGGCGTACAGGAAGTCATCAGAAGAGCGGCCATAACCAGCAGCAATACTATATATATGGTTTTGATATTTCTCATCAGAAATTCCATCCGAACCAGAAATCGAATTTCCAGTCATTATCAATCTTCTCAAAATCCGTCGTGCGCGAGAAATCAAACCTCAGCACGAGGAAATATCCCAGCGCCACCCTGGCCCCCACTCCGAACGAACCGTAGAGCTGATCGAATTTATCATCCCAGGCATTGCCGACATCGAAAAACACCGCCCCGCGTATGCCGGAAAATCCAATCGCGCCCACGGGCAAACCGATCAGCAGGCGATTGATCAACGGGAAACGCAGCTCATTGGAAAGCAAAAACACATTGCGCTCATACCATTCGCGACGATCATAGCCGCGCAATGACCAGCTTCCGCCGAAATAGATTCTCTGCGGTTCCTTGCCGCCCGAGGTGTAGTACCAGGCCCGCATGGCAAAGGCCGAATAGCGTTTTATACGGAAATATTTCCTCAGGTCGACCATGAACAGCCTGTTGAACGATGTCCCGCTTTTGACATCGAATGTATAACCGGCTGAAATAATATAGCGCGATCCATCCAATGGCCCGGTAAAATCCCAGATCGAATTGTCTTTCACATAGGACACCAGCACAGTATTGAGCCAGGCATCACGATATTCTTCCTGAAAATACTTATACTTCTCCGACTTGCGGAAATACATGCTTGTCTCGAACCTGCGGAATTTACTCAGAGGATAGCTCAATCCCCCGTATGCGCCATAGAGACGTTCCGAGAAAATCCCCTCGACCGGGTCATCATATTCATCATAAAAATGATACAGGCCATAGGCATAATTCAACCTGCGGGACTGGTTCAGATAAGTTGCCGCGACATTGAATGACGAGAAGAAGTCCGATCTTTCCTGCGCGGTATTATATACAAGGAAATGATACCTCTGATTGCCGAGCATATCAGATAGCCCGATCTGAATACCGCCCGCCGAACCATAAACAGCATCATAAGCCACAGCCGACTGGGCCACATCCAGAGAGTAATCGGTCTCGTACTTGACAATCCCCTCTGTGTAGTTCCTCTGTATCTTCAACGGCTGCCAGTGCGCCATGAATATCTCTTCACGTTCCACCGGGGTCATGACCGAATCGATAAACGGCATGGTATAGACCTGGAAGCCATATTCCTGAAATGCCCCGAATACAATCAGGCTGTCATCCGGCGAAAAACTGGGATCGAAACAACCGGTAATCGTATTGCCGAGTTTATATAATCTATTGGCGCTGTCGAGGGCGTACAGGTTTGACCTGCCCTCACGTTCCGAGCTGAACAGGAGCCATTTTCCATCGGAACTGTAATCGGGCGAAAAGTCCTTGAACTGACCCGAGGTTAACTGCGTGATTTCTTCCGTTGCCAGATCGATTTCAAAGATATTATGATAACCCTCGAATCCGAATGCCGCCCGATCCGAGCTGAAAGCCACTTTTTTGCCATCCGGCGAGAATGATGCGTCACGGTCGCTGTAGATATCATCGGTCAACTGCCTCAGCTCATCGCGGCTGACATCATATACATACAGATCGAACATGCCATCCTTAAGCGCACCCGAAAATGCGACCTTGCTGCCATCTGCTGAAATAGCCGGCGACTTAACCGAAACAAGGTTATCGAATTTCACCGTACGTTCGATCTCTCCCGATTCCAGATCAAGAAAATAAAGCGCATCCTTCTCGTAATTGCGCGAAGCGAATACCATCTCACCCAGGCCATTGGCGGATATCGACGAACGCATCAGATGCAGCGATTCAAACTTGGACGATCGCTCCCCCTTCAATATTGTCTTTTCCTCCCCACGAGGATCATCCAGGGGCCGTTTATAAATGCCCGAGTAACCAAGCTGATTGGCCTTGTAGATCAATTCACGAACCACGCCGCTGTCGCTGTTATATTCAGCAATAATCGGCTTGACAAAAAAGCCCCGATCGGTCCTGCGCGTGGCAAATTTGCCGGGATAGTCCGAATCGGCCAGGGTCGGGAAATATTCTTTCTTCAGGTGATACTGCCAGTCCTCGAATATCTGCTTGAGCGGAACACCGAATGTATAATTGACGACTTTCTCGAATGATTTCTCTTTCCACCAGTTCTCGAATATCAGCAGAAGCTTTTCCTCGCCGTACTCCTCGGCCATGTACTTGCACAATGATTCGCCCACCTTGTACATCAGAAATGTACCCGATATGGCATAGATATTATCATAGCCGATAAAATTACCCGAAATCATCAGATCGGCAATCATCATGTCCGCTTCCGGGCTCCAGGGACGGGACCAGTATTCGGCAATTCCCTCGGTGAACCACAGGGGCGGGCCATAAAGATTCAGCTTGCGATGATCCCGCAATACATGGCCCAGCTTGGAATACGTGAACACATGCACCAGCTCATGCTGCACAATGCGCAGAAAATCATACAATGCCCCGTCATAGGGCACAACCATGCGCCCCTTATAAAACTCCGTAAAACCGCCCACACTTTCGGGCAGGATATTGGGTATCACATTGGTCTGTGTGAAATAATTCGGCGTGGTGTAGATAATCAGCGGTATCTTTTTGAATATATGATGATTGAACCTGTTCTCGAGCTCGAGATAGCTTTCTTCAACATAATGGGCCGTAATCTCCGCCAGCCATTTGCCCTCATCGTAGAAATAGATCCGGAAATGTTCCGTCTCCAGCACCGACCAGTCAAATGACTCGTAGTTGACCTTGTTTTTGCCGAAATAGAACTGGGCCGAAAGGACCGACGGTATTATGCAGAGGAGCACCGCCGCTATGAGCAGAATTTTGATTTTACGCAAAGCTGTAACCTCAACAGGATGCAAGATAAATTATTCGAGTTTTGAACTGATACTTCTCTTCGTGTTTTCCAGAGCGACCAGCACCTTATTGCTTTTGAACAATGACCCCAATCCCTTATTCAGGCTGGTTTTGAAATCATCCAGAAGCTGCAAGGTTTTTGTGGAAGGTATTTTAGCTAAGGCCGAGAGGATTTGCAATTTAAAATCATCGGATGATTTTCCAAGAAATGATTTCAAAATCGATTCCTTCTGTTCAAAAAGTATTTGCCTGAAAAACGGTAGAGCCTTTTCCTGACCCAGACGAGCTATGACAGGAATCATCTGCGACCTTACCTCGGTTTCCTGACGGAAAGCGTCGATCAGCTTGCCGAGACAGGTCTCATCCCCGATCGTGCCCAGGGCCACAGCCGCGCGAAGCCGGATTTTGCTGTCATTGTGATACAGGTACGATGTCAGCATCGCAACGGTTTTTTCGGACCTGATTTTCTCCAGCGCGAGGATCATTTCCTCGGCAATTCGAGGATCTGGGTCGGAAACGAAACCTTCCAATATTTGTATCGATTCCGGGCTGGCAATGTTCCCGCAGACCAGTATTATATTTCGCAGCTTGTACCATTTTTCCTGCTCCAGCAGATTCTGGCCGGGAGGACGATCCTTCAGCTTCTTATCCGAAATAATCAACTGAAATGCCCGTGGGGACATCACCTCGTATTCCGAGAGCACTCGGATCGTAAACAGCCTGATTGATCTGTCGTGATAACTCAGGTATTCACAGATCTTCAGCACAACCGCCTGCACTGGGACCTGCTTGAGTACATCAAAGGTCAGACGGTTTAGCTCCTCGAAATTGTTTTCAAGCGATTTGATCAGTTTCCCGGTCAACTCATTCGTGCCGATCCGCTCGTAGAAATCACGGGCGGCCTCACGTTTCTCAACCGAGGTCATCAACTCTTTAGACGTAAAAACAGAGATTATGTCAAATAATTCTTTCAGTTTAGGCAGGTTTTCCTTGTCCGAGAGCCAGCCCACCAGCTTCTCGGCCTGCTCCAGGTAATAAACGAAGCGTTCTTCATTCAGATCGTAATTGCGTAAATTATCCAGTATTCGCAGGTACAATTCTTCCAGGGTCTTTTCCCCACGGCTCTCGGCGGCGGTTTCGACCATTTTGCCGAATGCTTCGCCCACTTTCTGCCAGTCATCTGAGTCGGAATTAACCCTGTCTGTCAGGTCCTTAACAAATGCAACCGTGTAATCCTTATCGTCGTATATCTCCAGCCGCTTGGCGGCCATAGCGATACGCCCGGAATCAAGCTTGCCGCTCTCGAAATCCTCACGAGCCTTTTCGAGCTCATCCAGTGCCAGCTTCTTGCGCGAATACTTCTTGTCCAGGATCAGATCGATATAACGGTCATCGATTAGATGAAGCTGTTCGGCGATCTTCTTGATGCGCGGAACCATCTCGGCCTGATTGCGCTTCTCCAGCATATCGGTGATCTTGTACAATGTCTCCTGAATATCAACCTCATCATAATCACCCGCTTCGCTGACATTATTCTTTAGCCCGGCGGCGATAATCGTCAGAAGCTGATCATCGGAAATCTCACCCATTTCCTCTTCCAGGTTACCGGCCAGTTTCGAGAAATCAATCGCACTGGCATATTCTTCCGAAATTCCGCTGCGGGCCGAATCCTTGTTGGCCAGAAGGCCCAGGATCAGGTCGGGATGTTCCTCGAAAAGTTTGCTGATTGGAACCCCGCCGCCGCCGGAACCTCCCGCACCGCCAGAACCACCCCCGCCGCCGATAACCATAGCATTGCCATTGACCACAGTCTGATCCTTGCCGACCAGCTCATAGCGAAGCTCATCGACAGCCATGCCGTTTATCGAATTTTCACGGATATACTCTTCCAGATCGTTCCAGTCTATCTTACCACCTGTCTTACCAATGAAATAGACCAGGAATTTCTGAAAACTTTCCTCGTCGATATCGGTGGAAAATGAGATGCTGTGAAGATTCAGATGGGTAAGTGCTTCCTTGAGCACGATTTTGCCCTGCAGGCCCTCCAGCGGCTTGCCGTTAACCGCAAGATTACCTTCAACTAAGCCGATCACTACCAGCTTGCTCTCTTCGAAAGCCTGTTTCAGGGTGTTATACGGCACCTGGGCCGCGGTTTTGGATGCCGGATGACCGGCCGGGTACATATTGAAACGTTTTATCGCAGCCTCGATTTCGCGAATCAACACGGGGGCGAAATCTGCCTTGCTTTTAACTGCCTGTGGCATACTCATCACTAATATAATCGGTAAAATACCGCGCCCTTTTACATAATATGCTCAAATTATGCCCAAATACTCCAGAATCGGACAAAAAATGCCGCCTATTCCGAAAAATAGACGGCATTCTCTGAAAAAAAGACGCTGACTGAATCACATGATTGCGGCGCGATTCTTATATTCATTTGGGAGGACACCGTTCAGCATCCTCCCAAATATCAGTCCTTTATTTAAGCGGAGTTGGGGGAACATACGGACAGCAGTCCCCGTCAATCCACAATGGTCCGCCCGGACAGCAATCTCCCGGAGGAGGTCCGCTGACAAACACGAAGTTAATGATCCAGACCGCATCGGATACGTTAACATCGCAGTCGCCATTGGCATCACCGCAGGCCTTGACCGGCACAGGTGCCATACCGCCCACGAATACATAGTTGATAATCCAGACCGCATCGGAAACATTTACACTAAAATCATTATTGGCGTCACCGCAGATACCGAAGCAATCGCTGCCGGCAGTAATCACAAAAGCCATATCCAGCGATTGACGGCAGTCATGTAAAAGCATCGCATCAACGATCTCGAAGTTTTCGCCCATTACATCCACCGAAACCCATTCCGGATTATAATCCGGGAATCTGAAAATCAGATTCGGCGGCATTTCCACTGTCGGACCTGAATATACTATCTCACGGCCGATATAACTTTCCTCCGGCTCATCTCCCGGTAATGGCGGACGTCTCGGACCGGGAGGATTACCCTCCTGCGACCACAAGTCTGTCGACCAGTTAAAGGCAATGGTAATGAACGAATTAGGATCTGTCGGCATTACCATCGGCATATCCAGCGCCATATCCTTGATCGCATTGTAGTCCAGCGGATGATCATAGAACCAGATGTTCCACCAGCCGGTCGGATAGAAATACCAGCCTTCGCCATAGGCATTTTCACCGAATCCGAACAACAGCTGGTTGGCGGGTCCCATACTTATGCTGAACATATTGAACATTGGATCGGGCGGCTCAAACAGCTCGTTCCATTCACCCTGCTGGCTCAGCCAGGTGGCATCATCGTTGAAATGATCCAGCGATGTCTTCCAGCCCCATTGTTCACCGCCTGTCCCAAGCACTTCGGCTGAAATTCCCAGCCAGTAAATGGTGCCCTGAACCTGTTCGAACCAGAACTGCTCTTCCAGCACGATATCATAGCGGAAATACTGCTGATGATTGTCGGGCATGAATATACCCGCTTCGGGATCGTACCAGCCTTCGCTGGTCGTATCACCCCACAGCGTTGTAACGAAGTCGGTAATTTCGGCCGACCACAACACATCACCGGGTCTGCTGTATGGTATGCTGGGCGGATCGGCCGGTATATCGCTGTAAATCACCAGGAAGAACCTGGTAATCGTACCGACATTGTCATCCATCCACGATCCCCAGAAATGGATATCCTTTACAAAACCGGATTCGCTGCATCTCCAGTCATCGGCCACAACTCCCAATGGCGCGGTGGCATTGACATCCCAGCCATACGGATCGGGAACCTGCGGATAATGCATCTTGTGATCCGGCCACGGATCGACACAGATATCATCATTGCCGTCACCGTCACTGTCGCCCTTGCAAACCGTACCATGGCCTTTATATGTACCGTTCAGGTTATTGCAGTTGGCGGCGGTTTCGATCGAACATGATCCGTCATCGAAACAGCAGGCCCCAACCGGCTCCTCGCAGGCGTCATCAATGCCATTGGCATCGACATCACCAAGACAGACGCCGCTGAATGGCGAGGGTGTTCCGCCCAGGTCATCACAACACAGCGGATCGACATCCATACATGTTCCATCCGTCAGGCAGCAGGCCACAGTGGTTGCCGAGCATTGCGTGCCCGGACCCTGCGGTGTGCCACCCTGGTTCTGGCAATCAGCCGGAGTAAGATCGGTACAGCTTCCATCGGGCAGACAGCAGGCCTCGGTTTCCGGCTCCTCGCAGGCATCATCTGTGCCATTGCCGTCATTATCACCCAGACACACATTGCTGAATGACGATTGTGTACCGCCCAGGTCATCGCAACAGAGCGGATCGACATCCATGCATGTACCATCCGGCAGACAGCACGCAATTGTGGTTGCCGAGCATTGCGTACCGGGACCCTGCGGTGTTCCGCCCTGATTCTGGCAATCAGCCGGAGGCAAATTGGCACAGCTTCCATCAGGCAGACAGCAGGCTTCCGGTTCCGGCTCCTCGCAGGCATCATCAGTGCCATTGCCGTTCCCGTCACCCAGGCAGATAGTGCTGAATGGCGATACAAAGCCGCCCAGGTCATCACAGCAAATCGGATCCACATCCAGGCACGTACCATCCTGCAGACAGCAGGCAATAGTCTGCCCCGCGCATAGCGTTCCCGGACCCTGCGGCGCACCACCCTGATCCATACAACAGAGCGGATCGAGATCCATACAGGTACCATCGGGCATACAACAGGCCTCCAAAGCTCCGCAGGCAGTGCCGGGCCCCTGCGGGTTGCCGCCAAGCTCATTAACACAGCAGAGCGCATCAGCCATCACGCACGATCCATCCGGCAGACAACAGGCCTGCATGCCCTGACACAGGCTTCCATCACCCTGGTATACGCCGTTATAAATATTTATACAATCGGCCTGGGTTGCCTGTATGCAAAACATATCCGGTCCCGGCGGATCGGTATAACAGCATGCACCCAGTTGCTCCGGACCATTAATCACGAATGCCAGATCGAGCGACTGCGCGAAATCCGGCGGTTCATACATATCAACCCATTGCAGGTTGCCCCAGAAAGCAAATACGGCATCATCATTCCAGTGATCCTGGGTGGATTTCCAGCCCCACAGGGTAGCGGCCGGATCGACTACTGTGGCAGAAATGTTTAACCAGTAAATTGTCCCCTCCTGCTGAACAAACAACTCTTCCGGAGGCAAAAACTGATCGAAGAAAATATTGTATTGCCAGTACTCATTATGATCCGGATAATTCCAGATACCCTGGGCCGGATCATACCAGCCCTCATCCAGATCGGTCACAAATGGTTGCGCAATCACATTCGCAAAAGGAACCTCGTATTCCCATAATGTTACCCCGGGCATACTATAAGGCACCTGCGGCGGATCGGCCGGGATATCGGCATGGATGCTTATATTAAAGCTGATTATCTCGCCGGTCATTCCACCCATCCATGAACCCCAGAAATGAACATCGGTAACCGGTCCGGATGATGAACACATCCAGTCATCGGCCAGTATCAATGGATTGGTGGCGTTCACATTCCAGCCCGTAAGGTCCGGAAATTGAGGATAATGCATCTTGTGTCCGTCATCGGGAATCCAGTCTCCAAAAAGGCACTGCCCCGCCGGCAAGAACATCAATGCCAGCAAAAGGCATACTAATTTTTTCATGATACCTCCCTTAAATTTGATTCCAGGCAGGACGCCTGACTGATGGAAAGAAAGCTTTGTGCAAAGTCGGAATTTTTGGCGAGTTGTGTAATCCCGTTGCAGAGGCAGAGGTCTCTGTTGAAAATCAAACCTTAATAGACCGATTTGTCAAGTTTTTTTATCTAAACGGCCTTGATTTTTAAGAACTTATTTAATTTTTACCTTACTGAATAAATAAGATTACTTAAGATAAATCATCTTCCTTGATAGAAACACATCACCTGCTCGAAGACTGTAAAAATATACCCCCGAGGGCATATCGTTGCCATGTGCATCCCGGCCGTCCCATTCGTAGAAACCGCTTTTTCCGGCCCTGATCTTTTCTTCCAGAACAACACGGCCCGCAATATTGAAGACATGAAAACGGGCCTCTCCGGCACCCTCAGGAACACTAAATGGTATCAAAGTCGATGAGTTAAAAGGGTTGGGATAATTATGTCCCAGGCTGAATTCATCCGGCACAGCCTCGTCTGTTTCATGAATCCCGGTATATTGATCCAGATGAAGTGCTATATGGTAATCCTCCGGCATATATCCCTGCAGGCTGTCCCAAAATACTATTCTCATATTCACCAGATAATCTCCCAAAAATCCGGGACTGGAATTAATATCTATCCTGATCGTATCAGTCAGATCATCGATAATGCTTCCCTCTGAAGGAATAACAGTCACAGTTGCCGCCGATATGGTCTTTTCCTGAAGCAAATCGATATGTTCAAAACGGTAGTTTAACTCCAGATGGCTGTTGTTCTTGATTTCAAGAAATAGGCTGGTATCGCTTCCTGAGACAAGATCAATGGCAATTTGATTGGGCTCAAAATCGACATTGGCGTATTCACTCGAACTGCCGCTAATCATCACAATGCCCGATGTATCAATCTCCTGGCCATCCCTGAACGCGGTCACCAGAAAATAATTCTCCGGGCCCTCAAGAACCACACGGCTGTGGCAGGCGCCAATGATAGTTGTGTCGTGGAACTGTTCGGCCGGATAAAGATATGGCTGTCCGGAATAATAAACCCGGAAACTGTCCGGCAGGAGAAACTCATCTTCGGGATCAGAAAATCCCTCCAGATCATTCTCCAGGATCACTGCACGGATCATCGCATTTGCAGTCTGCCAGCTTCTCCATGACCATCCAATGCTCTCAGCCGAATAAAATGTGTTAGCTGAAAACCCGCCCCCATCACCGGCCAGCCCCGGCGCACAGGGCGTGCTCGCATCCCAGGTCATCCGCCCCCAGAATCGATCGGCGTCCGTAATCAGATTGCCGGCATGCATCGCAACCCATTCCGCGCCATTAATCCAGTTTCCCTCCGCGCCCGCCGGTTCCAGGCCGGCAATAGATGCTCCCGGCGAGCCTGATGAATCCTCATGTACTGATAGATAAAATGATGAGAACTGGTCACCCGGGCTGCCGGGATCGGTATCGCTGGAGGATATCATGGCCTTCAGCGTGTCAATGTAATAAGGCCAGTTCAGCCCATCGAAACGAACCGCAATAGCCGAACTCACCGGCTCACAGGTAACATACATCACATTAAAAACCGCGCCATTATCATAGGCAACCTCCCTTTGATTGATCCCCTCCACAAACCAGATCAGTTCCCCGCGAAACGGCGACACCTGACGGCCATGGAGGCCTTTGATCTCCTCTGCCCTTGCACACACAAAGCCCACAGCAATAACAAACAGCAGATAAACCGCCAATGCTTTTGGCTTCATGCTAATATCCCCCTGGATATTAAAAGATTAAAATGTATTTATCGCCCTACTGTCAGGGCCTGACGAATCAAATCTTCCGCGGTAAGTTCAGAGACTTTTTTGGCGCCCATTGATTCCACCACACGCTCCAGCGCCTTGCGCGCCTCCGATGATGACAGCCCCAATGCCCCCAGTGCCTGCATCGCCTCTTCCGTTTTCTCCGTGCCCATGCCCGCAACAAGCTGCTTTTTTTCGACCAACGCCGGAAGCTTCTCGCGCAGTTCCACTATAATTCTCTGGGCGCTTTTCTTGCCGATGCCCGGCAGACGAGTCAGGAAAGCCACATCTTCCCTGGCGATCACCTCGGTAAAGCGACGGGGCGATATGCCGGAAAGGATCTTGATCGCCCCCTTGGCGCCGATGCCGGAAATAGATATCAGGGTCAGGAACAGCTCTTTTTCCTCTTTGTCCGAAAAACCGAACAAATTGGGCTGATCCGATTGCTGGCTAAGTTGCAGGTAGGTGTGCAGACGAACATTGCCGCCCTGCTCCGGAAGGGCCTGGTATGTGGTGTTGGAAATCATCATGCTGTAACCGATGCCGTTATTCTCGATCACTACCTGGTTGACCGATTTTTCCACCAGCCGTCCGCTGACAAAACTTATCATCCTGATACCTGACTGCCGATTTTAAAACCGGCACATATAGCGGCCGCCAGGCTGTCAGAAATATCCAGGCTCTTGAATTCGGTCTCGATCCCGAGAATGCCCTTGACCATATAGGCCACCTGCTCCTTGGAGGCGCCGCCGTTACCGGTCAGGGACTGCTTGATCTCACGAGCCGAATATTCCGCAAGCTGAATATCCCATTGGGCACAGGCCAGCATAATCACCCCACGGGCCTGGCCCAAACTGACTGCCACCTTAATATTACGGGAATAAAAGATATCCTCCAATGACAGGATATCCGGTTTATATTCTTCTATCAACCTGATTACGGCCTGATGAATTTTCTTCAATCTGTGCTGAAGAGGTTCCTTTTCGGAGGTGCGAATCAACTCATTATGGATCATCTCAAAACTGTCGCCATCCGTGCGCACTATACCGATTCCGCTGGCAGACAGGGAGGCATCAACCCCCATGATGACCATGTCATCAGGCACTAAGTTTCTCCATCAATGACTCATCGATATCGAAGTTGGCGTAGACCTCCTGCACATCATCATGCTCTTCCAGAGACATCATCAATTTCAGCATCGACTCCGCCTTGTTGCCCTCGACCTGCACAGTGGTCTGTGGCACCATATCGACCTTGGCCTCCGTATATTCGAGATCCGCATTCTCAATCGCGTTTTTCACCGCTTCGAATGACTCGAAAGGCGCTATCACCTCAAAGAAATCGCCCTCGCCTTTGAGATCATCGGCCCCGGCCTCGAGCACAAGGTCCATTAACTTCTCTTCATCGGCCTTGTCTTTGGGGATAATCACCTGGCCGCGCTTATCGAACATCCAGCCCACACAGCCGGTCTCACCCAGGTTGCCGCCATATTTCGAGAACAGATGACGAATCTCGGCCACAGTGCGGTTCTTGTTATCGGTTACGCACTCTAAAATAACCGCAACACCGCCCGGACCATAGCCCTCATAATTGACTTCCTCGTACTCCACGCCGGGAAGTTCGCCGGTACCCTTCTGGATAGCCTTCTTGATATTATCCTGGGGCATATTGGCCGCCTTGGCGGTCTGAATCGCGGTCCTCAGCCTGGGATTGGAATCCGGGTCTCCGCCGCCATTACGGGCGGCAATTGAAATCTCCTTGATCAACTTGGTAAACGTCCTGCCACGCTGGGCATCCAGCTTGGACTTCTTGCGTTTTATAGTGGCCCATTTGGAGTGACCTGACATTTTTATTCTCCTTTAAATTTTTAAATGATTTGCTAACAATTTAATATCCGACGCGCAAAAATCAACAGGAAATATGGCTTATAGTCATTTACAATCAAAACCCGTGAGTATTCATCACCGGCCAAAACAACTGTACCCCACCCAACAGGTGTTTTTTTCATAATCACGATATGCTGTGCCATCAGACAGCCAGGTCCGATTCCATATGTTGCGGCAGTTCTTTAGCGAAGCGCTGAACTGCCGCTCAGGGCAGGCCCACAAATAAGTGTCAGGTCACACCCACGATAAATCGTGTGCAAGGCCATGACACAACCACTGTGGATTTTCCGAGTCATTGCCAAACAGCACTCGTTGGGGCAGTTCTTGAGCAAAGCGGTGAACTGCCGCCGACAAATTCTACTCACCGAACCAGTAATTAAATCCCAGACGTAAATCGCCAAAATAATAATTGGCGTCCAGCTCCAACGGCTCCCCCGTATCCGGATCGGTTATCGGTGTCCCATCGATCTCGATAGTAGAGCCCCGCGTCAGCATCAAATCATAGCCAAGTTCCAAAAATACCGTTACCTTTTCAGCCATTCGATATGTTGCACCTGCGGCAAATGATACAAACGGGTCGAACCCGAAATCACGATTGGCCGTCGCCGCCTGTTCCTGCAACTTGGAATCGTAATGGGTATTGTCGACCAGCCCCACCGCTACCAGGCCATAGGGATAAAAATCGCCCATCTGCCTGAAAACATATCTTCCATGCGCCCCGTAAAAAATCGACACCAGCTCATCATTCGGATCGAAACCGTCCAGCACTTTGTTGGGCAAAATGCTGTACATAAAATTCAGCCCCACCGCGATATTATTGGTCACAAAATACTCCGCCTGCAAACCGCCCTTATAGCCGGCATTGCGATACAGGCCATCCTCATTATCCAGATCATCATCGCCCAGATCACCGGTCGGCAATCCCAGCCCGCCGAATATTCCCAGGCTGAACTGCCCCTCAAAATCCCTTGCCTGCAAATCTCCGCAGATTAGGAACAACGCCGCTGCTAAAAATATGATTATGCCCTTGATGTTCATCTATCCTCCGCTGAATATTGACTGCTTTTTTTCAATATTGTCACTGAACCTGCTTATATCAACAAAAAACAGGCCCGCCAATTTGACGGGCCCTGAAGCAAGGAGACGAAATAACTACTCTACTCGCTGCCGCCGAAGAAGAATGACACCCCGAACACCAGGTCGAGATAGAGATAGTTCTTTTGAAACTCTCCGAATGATATATCGTTATGTTTTACCTCCGCCCCGTCAAACAGCAGATAATCGATAGTCAGCTCGGCAAACAACGCTATTGTCGCACCCACGAAGTAGTTGAATGCCCCGCCAAACATAAAATATGGCTTGCCGTCGATATCCAGGCTGGTCTGCTCGGTCTGTTCGGTTTCCGGATTATAAATTTCTGTATCCGTGAATTTCGGAAACATCCATCCGCCCCCGCCAACCAGGTAAGCCAGCATCGCCCCCTGGGTCACGATTGCGTATTTCAAAGCGGCGCCGATTTTAAGAAGTCTCAGCTTTTCGTCAGATTCGAAATCCTCAATGTCCTTGGAGGGAAAATTCACATACTTGAACTGCAAACCGGCCGCAATCTTCTGGTTCAACCAGTAATCCAGCATAATACCGAATTTGAGCCCCATCTTGCGAGCCAATGCGTCCGAATTGGAAAAATCATCATCAGCCATATCGCCAAACGGCAGACCCAGCCCCAGAAACGGCGTGACCATAAACATACCCCTGCGATATTCGATTGCATCGGCCTTGGCCACCATTGTCAGGCCGAAAATAAGCAGACACAAAATAATAACAGTCTTTTTCAAATCCACATCTCCCTGTTTTGTATATTCAAATTCCAATTACCACAATTTCTTGACTATACTCGAGTATAATAACAGAATCTTTCCCACCTCCTTATCCAGCGACAGCTATTGTACTGACGCTTCTTCCATGACTCTATCAGGTAATATTTTTACTTATTTGTCCCATTTTTTCAGGTATGCCGAACAAACTAAGACCAATCGCCCTAAATGTCAACTATTTTTATCCTGTTATAAAATACTATTTCATGGTTTGGACAAATAAAAAACCCGCCTGCATCAGCAGACGGGCTATTATCATAATCGGGTTATTTTGCAGCTAAATTATTCCTGGCCGCCAAACCAGATATTGATACCGACTTTGAGATCGAGGAAATAATAGTTTGCCCCAACCTCTGAATCTTCGACTGTCTCGCCATCAATTTCAATGCCGGCGCCGTCAGTCATCAGGTAATCAAATCCGAGTTCACCAAAGACAGAAATCATCTCGGAAACCCAGTACATGACACCAATGCCGCCCATGACAAAGATTTTGCTGTCCAGCTTAACCTCAACATCAGTTTCAGTATCGAAGGGGACATCTTTGATTTTGTTCATGGTGATACCGGCACCCAGAATACCATAGGGACGAAGCATACCTTCAGTCATGAAGACATATTTACCATGAGCGCCGATATTCATAGTGTGCAACTTGTCATCGGACTCAAATCCTTCAATATCCTTGGCACCATGAATGGCATAAAGGAAGTTAAGACCGGCCGCGATGTTATTGGTGAAGAAATATTCAGCCATGACACCGAATTTGAAGCCCATTTTACGATATAGTCCGTCTTCATTTTCCAGGTCATCGTCAGCCAGATCACCCATCGGCATACCCAGGCCGGCGAACGGTGACAGGTTGAACATGCCCTTCAGATCCTGGGCAGTTACCATCGAGAAGGTCCCAAAGACCAGTAATGCTGCAATAATAAGTACCTTTTTCACAAATGCCTCCTTGCTATTATTTCACTAATAGCTAAAACCTTAAATTATTCTTTTTTTTACAATTCAATCGAAAATATATGAGCTAATCCTTTAGCAAGTAATTACCTTCAACACCTCCCTTTCCTCATATGTTATTGGAATACTATAATATACGACATATTTTTCACCCACAGCCTTTTGCTATAAACTATCCTGAAGACAATCAAATCAACAAAAACTTTTATTTTTTACAATGCTATTACGGCAAAAAAGCTATGATTGTTCCTTTTGCTGCTTATATTCCTCAACAATTTTCTCTGTAATTTCACGCGGAACTTCCTCATAATGCGAGAATGAACGCGTGTAAATACCGCGACCCTGGCTCATCGAACGCAGGCTGGTCGAATACTTATAGAGCTCCGCCAACGGTACCTGGGCCTTGACCCGCTGATATGTGCCCTCCGGCTCCATACCCTGAATCTTACCCCTGCGCGAGGAGATATCACCCATAATATCACCCGTATAGTCATCCGGAACAATTACTTCCAGATTGTAAATGGGCTCCAGCAGGATCGGGTTGCATTTCAGGAAGGCGTCCTTAAAGGCCATCGAACCGGCAATCTTAAAAGCCATATCCGAGGAATCCACTGTATGGTAAGAGCCATAAAACAGCGCCACCCTGACATCCACGACCTTATAACCGGCCAATGCGCCCTCTTCCATTGTCTCCACAATACCCTTCTCAACCGAGGGAACAAACTTGGCCGGAATTACGCCGCCCGTGATTTCATCCGCAAACTCGAATCCCTCACCGCGCGGAAGAGGCGATACGCGAATATGAACATCACCATACTGGCCCTTGCCGCCGGTTTGCTTTTTATATTTGTACTGCACCTCGGCCTTGCCCTTGATTGTCTCACGATACGGTATGCGCGGCTTATCGACCTGTACCTCGACGCCGAAACGCTGCTTGAGCTTGTTGAACACAATCTCCATCTGCAGCTCGCCCTGGCCGAAAAGCAGGGTCTGCTTGATTTCCGGATCGACTTTCATATAAAAGGTCGGATCCTCTTCATGCAGCTTATTCAAACCGGAGGCCATCTTTTCCTCGTCACCCTTGGTTGCCGGACGGATGCCGACATCGATAACAGGCTCCGGGAATTGCAGCTTTGGAATCTGCATCGGATCATTCTTGGCCGTCAATGTATCTCCGGTATGGGTGCCGCGCAATTTCACAAATGCGCCCATATCACCGGCCTTGACCTTCTTGACCTCGCTACGGTTCTTACCGCTGACAAAATAAATCTGCGCGATCTTCTCGGTCTCATCCGAGGTTGTATTTAAAAGCTCATCTCCGGGAGCCACACTTCCGGTAAACACACGGAAATAAGAAAGCTCACCAACATGAGACTCGGAAACTGTCTTGTAAATAAAAATTACCGGCGGTGCGCCCTCAGATACGGGACGGCTGATTTCTTCATCGCTATCCGGCTTGAGACCCTTGAGCTCCGCACGCGAGGCCGGATGCGGGAAATAATCGGCGGCAAAATCCAGGAATGTGGCCATTCCGGCCACCTTGCGGCTGGAACCGACAAACAGCGGGAAAACATTCTGTGCCTCGATGCCATTGGCCAGGCCCTTTTTGATTTCTTCGGGGGTTAATTCGCCCGCATCAAAAAACTTCTCCAGAAGAGCATCGTCGGATTCGGCAATCGACTCGATCAGGGCATCATGAGCGCTCTGCGCCTGATCCTTCAAATCACCCGGAATCTCCATCTCTGAGGCCTTGCCATTTTCATCATAGCTGTAGGCCTTCATTGAAATCAGGTCGATAATTCCTTTAAATTCAAGGCCTTCACCAATCGGCATCTGCACCGGAGCGACATGTACGCCGAAATGATTCTTGAGCAGTTCCACCCGGGACTCGAATTCGGCATGCTCCTTTTCGATCTTATTGATGAAAAAACAGCGCGGCAAATCGTATTTATCGGCATATCGGAAAGCCATCTCGGTGCCGACCTCCACTCCCGACAGGGCGTCAACAACTATAACAGCCATATCCGCCGCACGGAGCCCGCTGACAACCTCGCCTACAAAATCAGCATAACCAGGCATATCGATCATGTTGAATTTATGGTTTTTCCAATCGAAATTGACGGCAGAAGCTGAAATTGAGAATTTGCGGTTGATCTCCTCTTCGCTGTAGTCAGTTACCGAATTACCTTCATCCACGCTTCCCAGACGGTTCGTTACCCCGGCAGCAAACAAGCACGCTTCCACAAATGAGGTCTTACCGCAGGTACCATGCCCGGCTATCCCGAGATTGCGAATCTGTTCAATTTTGTATTCTTTCACTAATTAACTCCTGCTATACAATTTCACCGAAAATTGAGGCAGAAAATAATAAATGGGCCCGCAAAAGTCAACGATTGTTTTACGCCCGCAGTCGAACTTATGGGGCCGGGGAACCCCATACTCCCGCCAGCCCGGCATCTGCCGATCTGATTTGCCCGGCGTTTCCACCAATAGCAGCAGTAGGTCAAACCCTGAAAGGGCTTGACGGGTAGTTTCGCCTGAGCCTGAACGGCCCCCCAGCTAATGGCAAAAGCGGCATTTGTTGCGGCAGTTCTTTTAACGCTGTGGTGAATTCCAGGATAACACAGCCATGTCATTGCGAATCCCGCCAGCCCGGTATCTGCCGATCTGATTTGCCCGGCGTTTCCACCAATAGCAGCAGTAGGTCAAACCCTGAAAGGGCTTGACGGGTAGTTTCGCCTGAGCCTGAACGCCCCCCAGCTTATAGCAAAAGCGGCATTTGTTGCGGCAGTTCTTTAACGCAGTGGTGAACTGCCGCTTACAAAAACTGCCCCGCAATGCGCCATCAGGAATCTTTCCTGGCGGAATACAATACCGGCTTCCGCCGTCCCTCTGCCATCCCTAAATCTCGCTAACCTTCTTCTCCCTGACCGAGAACTTGCGGCTGCGAACCTCCATCGTACTCTTCATCTTGAATTTCATCGGCTTGCTGAATGTCGCCTTAGGCGTGACCACATAACGGCCGCTGGCCGAAACATCGATATGATAAACACTGCCCTTGGTACCTCCAATATACCAGTGCAGCATATGTTCCTGGCCGACCTCGACCATCGGACGGGCCACTCCGCCCCTGAATGATAACGCCTTGCCATCGATAAAGACCATCGGCTTGGCCTTCTTGCTGACCAGGCTGACTTCGAGTTTAACCTTCTTTGCCATAATTTCCTCCCTTTAGATAATAGAATACGGAGTCGTTATTTCCTTTTTATAGGACATAACACAAAGAAAACCAAATTGTTACATATTTATAAAAAAAAGCTGTCCGGTCATTACCGGACAGCTTCAATATTTACTCTGGAACCTGACTTATATGCTGGGGGATTTTTGCGTCTTTCTGGATTGCAAAAATGAGCCGATTTTCTTGTCCTCTTCATGAATATGCGTCGTGACCCATTCCCGCAAAAATGCCAACAGCTTAAAAATACTGACCTCACGACCCTGTTTCAGCCTTTTCAATATGTCGCTGATATCCTTGATAAAGGCCTTATGCAGACGGCGATGATCATCGAGGCCCGGATAACCGGCCTCATCCATCAACTGCTCCTCACTCTGAAAATGAGTGCGGGCATAATCGACAATCGAAATGATCGCCTCACGCATGGCCTGGAATGTGTCGCCGTTCTTATGCGAATCATACAGGCTGTTGTATATCTGGATCAGGCGCATATGCTGCCTGTCGATCTCATCCACGCCGATCGAAAAACGGCTGTCTTTCCAGACAATAAAATTCGGCGCATGGCCTTTTTCATTTGACTTAGTATTCCCGCTCAATCATACTCCCATTCTGAATCCATATATATTTATTCGGCATCCGCACGACAAACCGTTAGCCCAACAGATAGTTGCCGTCCCCGAACCCTGTTCAATCAGCCAAAAACATATGCTGCTTTACAAGGCATAAACTCACAGATCCTTTTGCCCGTCAGATGCACAAACTGCCCCCTGCGCCCCTCAGATGCACCTGCTCTCCCCCTGTGCCCATCAGATGCCCTTGCTCTCCCCCTGTGCCCGTCAGATGCACCTGCTCTCTCCTGCGCCCGTCAGATGCACCTGCTCTCCCCCTGTGCCCGTCAGATGCACCTGCTCTCTCCTGCGCCCGTCAGATGCCCCTGCTCTCCCCCTGCGCCCCTCAGATGCACCTGCTCTCCCCCTGTGCCCGTCAGATGCACCTGCTCTCTCCTGCGCCCGTCAGATGCCCCTGCTCTCCCCCTGTGCCCGTCAGATGCCCACATCTGACGGGAAGCGAACCCCATCATCACTTTACACCGCAATGGAAAAGACCCAATCTGCCATCAATGAATGCTCCTTTCCCGCGCTGGCAGAAATCCCTTCCTGCCATAAAATTCCCCCCATTTCATCTTTCGGGACCGCCCCCGGAACAATATCGGACAAGCTTAGTTGCAATTAATAAAGGGGATAATGTAAATCTGTCACACACAAGAGAGAAAGGGGTTAAGTCATGCCAAGACTTAATTATATAAAACCGGAAGATGCACAGGGGGAAATTAAGGATATTTATAAGGATCTTAAATCCGAATATGGTCAGGTATTCAATCTGTTTCAGGGTTTGGCCAACAGCCCGACAGCCCTGAAGGCCTATCTCAAACTGAACGAACTGATCAGCGAGGGCAAGCTGAATGAACGTGAAGCGGAAATAACGCGTCTCGCCGCCAGCTGGGAAAATGACTGCAGCTATTGCAAGGCAGCCCATTACAATGGCCTCAAAAAGACGGGTATGGATGAAAACGAAATTCAGGATCTGTTAAACGGTGAATCCGATAATAAAAAATACTCGACTCTCTGGTGGTTTACCAGAAAGGTCATGGATACCAGGGGTTTTGTTGACAGCGGTGATATCGAAAAATTCAAGAACGCCGGTTACGATGATGAATACATTCCGGAGGTAATTACAGTTATTGCCCAGAAAACGCTCTCAAACTATTTCAACCATATCCATGACACCGAAGTCGATATGCCGGAAATCCCCGAGATGGAAATGCAGGAAGCCTAAACAGCTCATTCCGGCATCCAGTCAAAGACTTGAAAAAAAAAGCGGTGTAATTCCCATACACCGCTTTTTTATTTGCATAAACATTTATCTAAGCCATCAGACGCCCACAGATTTATGTGCCCGTCAAATGTCCACATGCGACGGGAAACGGAAAATCTATCTACATCTTGGCCCGATAGTTGGGGGCCTCTTTGGTAATCGATACGCTGTGCGGATGAGACTCGGAGAAGCCGGCATTGGTTATCTGCACAAAACGAGCATTCTTTTTCAGCTCCTCGATATTCTTTGTTCCGCAGATTCCCATCCCGGCACGCAGGCCGCCCACCAGCTGATAAACCGTCTCGGCCAGCTCGCCTTTATATGGCACACGGCCCTCGATACCTTCCGGCACGAATTTCTTCATTGCATCGTTGCCCTGGAAATACCTCTCACCGGAGCCTTTCTTCATCGCCTCGATCGACCCCATACCACGATAGAGCTTATATGACCGGCCCTCATACAGGACCATCTCGCCCGGCGATTCCCTGACACCCGCAAACAGCGATCCGATCATAATCGAATCCGCCCCGCAGGCCAGCGCCTTGGTAATGTCGCCGGAATATTTTATACCGCCGTCAGCAATCAATGGTATATCGTGCTTACCACACACCTCGGCACATTCCATCACCGCCGTTGCCTGTGGCACACCCACACCGGTCACCACACGGGTGGTGCAAATCGACCCCGGGCCGATACCTACCTTGACAGCATCCGCGCCCGCTTCTATCAATGCCTCCGCGCCCTTCTTGGTGGCCACATTACCTGCCACCAGGGGCACATCGGGATACTTATGCTTGATTTTCTTAACTGAATTGAGCACACCCTCATGATGGCCGTGTGATGAATCGATCACCAGCACATCCACCTCGGCCTCGACCAGGAGCCTGGCACGTTCGAGCATATCCTCGGTCACCCCCAGCGCGGCACCGACACGCAAACGTCCGCCCTCATCCTTGCAGGCATTAGGATGTTTAATTTTTTTCATGATATCCTTGACCGTTATCATTCCGCACAACTCGCCGTTCTCATCAACTATCGGCAGTTTCTCGATACGGTTCTCATGCAGAAGATCCTTGGCCTGCTCGAGATCGGTTCCCGGTGGCACGGTGATCAGATTCTCACGCGTCATCACCTCGGATATCTTCAAATTCAAATTGCGATGAAATCTCAAATCGCGGTTGGTCAAAATACCGACCAGCTTGTTGTTTTCATCCGTGATCGGAATACCGGATATGGAAAACCGCTCCATAACCTCCAGCGCCTTGCCGATCACCTCATTCGGCGGCAATGTTATCGGGTTGACAATCATGCCCGACTCGGAACGTTTGACCTTATCGACCTCAGCCGCCTGCTCCTCCATGCTCATATTTTTATGTATGAAACCGAGTCCCCCTTCACGGGCCAGGGCAATCGCCAGGCCAGCCTCGCAGACCGTATCCATAGCGGCGGCGACAATCGGGATATTGAGCGTAATCCCCTTCACCAGACGGGTGCTGACATCGGTTTCCCTCGGAAGCACATTGCTGCGCGCCGGAAGCAGCAGGATATCGTCATAAGTCAATGCCGTGCCGACAACCTTCGAACCCATATCATTCTTCTCCGGTCCAGACCAGGATTCTTCCGCAGGAATCACATGTGATCAGGCGATCGCCTTTCTTGATCTCCTGTATCAACTGCGGCTCAAGCTGCTTGAAACATGCGCCGCAGGCACGTTTCCTGACACCCACCACAGCCATTCCGCCTCGTCCGCGACGAATCCGTTCATAAACAGTCATGACATTCTTGGGAATGCGCACCTCGACATTATGGCGCTCATCCTCTTTTATCTTGCGCTTGTCCTCGACTGAATCGACCTGCGACTGCAGGTGCTCGAGCTGGGCCTCATTTTCCTTCTTGACATCGTCACACTTGCCCTCGAATTCTTCCACCTTGGTGGTCAATTCCTCGATCTCGCCCATCAACATCAGGATCTTATCCTCGCCCGAGGCGATCGTCTCCTTGGATTTGTCTATCTCTTTGACCAGGGCATCATATTCCTTATTGGTCTTGATCGTCAACATATGCTCCTGATATTTTTCCAGCGCCTCCTTGGTGGCATTAACCTCCAGTTCGAGATTTTTCATCTCCAGTTTGGCCTCGGTCAGGCGCTCGGCGTAGTTCTTCGAGGATTCGAAACATTCCTCAATTTCCCTCTTAAGGTTTTCGATCATGTCCGGGATGTAGTCTTTGGAACGTTCCAGTTCACCAATGTAGTAATCGATCTCCTGCATTTTCAAAAGGAGTTCAATATCTTTTCGCATGATCTACTCCATCTCCTGCAAAATAAAAATGCACCCATTCGGGCGCATTGCAATACTTGTTAAGATCTCGATAAAAATTTTCGCAGTAACAGCATTTAAACATCTGTTCTTTATATAAAAGCATTTCTCTTATGCCTTTTGTTTTCAAATGGGCAATACAGGATTCGAACCTGTGACCTCTCGGATGTGAACCGAACGCTCTAACCAACTGAGCTAATCGCCCTGACAATTAATTAATGGGCCCAGCAGGACTTGAACCTGCGACCCACTGATTATGAGTCAGTTGCTCTAACCAACTGAGCTATGGGCCCAGCTTAAACCATCATTTTATATAAATACCTAATTCAAGTCAAGCACAAACTAAACTCCAACCCTGCCTTATTTTTACATAATCTAATACCCAATAAAACCGCCACTGTTCCCGCCAATAAAAAAGCCCCGCAGATTCTGCGAGGCTTACTTCAAGTCTCAGGCACTCTTGCGTGCCAATGCGGAATTGACCGCCCGAAGCGCTATCTCACGCTCTATGCCGCAGATCGAGATCAGCTTATCCACGGCGTCATCGATAAATTCCAGCCAGCGATTGTCCGGGTAGCGACGGATCAGGTCATCGGTGATCTCATCCGCCAGATGCGCGATCCAGATCGCATAACGGCGGTTCTTCTCGATCCTCAGCAAAGGCAAAAGATAGGTCTTGCCGATAAACGCCACCAGAAGACCCAGAAGTGCGATTAATCCGCTTTTAAATGAAAACAGGAAATCCATTTATCCCTCCTTAAATTTTTACCAGTTCAATTCCCAGCTCGCCAGGTCGGGCACCGATGTTTTCAGTCGCACAATTCGGCCGGGATCATAGTAGATTACAAATTCATATTCACTTCCCGATGGGCTCAGGACCTCATTCGGAAACAGATCGATATACCAGTAGCCGGTTGAATCACTCACAGCCGACCTGCTGTAAGGCGATATGGCCGCGCCATTATAACGCAATCCATTATCGGAAATCCGCGCGCTGACAGTCACACCCGCCAGGCTCTGCCCGGAAAGATCGTAGACCCGGCCATATACACGGCACAACTGCGGCGAGACCGGATCGCCAGGATCGAATGACGAGGCCCAGATCGTATCAACCAGTGACTCTCCTGCCAGATCAATGGTATCCGGAAGAATCTCGAAACTCAGACCCGATTTGTATGGCCAGACCATATACATAGCCTGATCAAGTGACGCCACAAACAGCCCCTCCAAATCTGTAAGGCCCATGGCCAGGGTCGATGTCTGGCTCTGATTCATGATCCGTAATGTCACACCCTGTGTGGCCGAGCTGTCGGCCAGATCATAAACATACAGGCTGCACGCATAAGCTCCCGAACCGGACTGGCATCCAGAAAGATCAACCACTCGCTCAGACTCCGGCACAACATCATCATTCCAGACCGAACGGGCGATCTTGACCGTATCGACATTGACCGGATTCTGAAGACCCGCTATGTATGTGCCGGGGAAAATCTGAAATGTGTTTATGTTTTCTATATCCTGCCAGTCGATCCCGATATTGTCATCAGCAGTCAAAATCGATCTGGTCGACACCTCAATATCGAGATTCTCCTGGTTGGTCTGGCTGGCAAAACCATCATTTAATGTGTCAAGTACCGAGTTTATATTCAGTGCCGATGAATCCAGCGTTGATTGGCTGCAGTCAAGAACATAGTACCCCGATGATGATGCGCCCCGGATCTGCCCGCCTTTATATGCATAAACCCGGACCGTGTATCTTCCTGCCGATGATGATCCGTCGCTGCTTTTCAGATGAACCTCGTATGATCCGGTGCGAGGCTTGATCACACTGGAACTGTTCTCACCCAGTGAATCGACCAGGCCGCCATCCGGACCATAACGCAGAATCATCAGGCTGTCCGCATCGGCAAGTTGCGGCAATGATGTGGTATCAAAAACTTCGAAAAAGACAACCACGCTGTCCGATGATCCGTTGCCGCTTAAATCCGGAACGATGTCGACCGCATGGCAATCCCGGGATATCATCCAGGCCGCAAGCAACAGCATCAGCATCACAATTATATTTTCACCCTTCTTCATTAGCATTCCTCCCTATTCGATCAGGTCAAACTTCGGAGATGTTAGTATCCCCTCCGAAATCAGATTTTTTATCCGGTCATTTTCTGCTGGCTGTGATGGGCTGAACCAGGCCGTTATATTCATTGGATCGGAGGCGAAAAGATCCCCCGTGCCATGGCACAGATACTGGACATTGGAAAGCGAATCAGAGACATTACTGACTTTCATTACCAGGCCGTTATTCAATGAACTGTCGCCGCCCCAGAGATTATAAACCGATCCCGGAATTGCAAAGCTGATTGTGTCACCGATAGAATCCTGCGGATATTGCAAATGATATGATGCCAGGGCAGTAATGTCATAATCTGCTCCCGCGCGCAAATCGAGCGTATCCCATGATACCGGAGAACTCCCTGCGACAACATCCCAGCGCGTCACCCAGGTGGAATCAAGGGTATATGGATCACCGCCCGAATTGACCGGCGGCCCGTGCCATTTTCGCGAACGGATTATCCTGTAAGCTGATATTGTTATATCCATCACTGTATCCGGCGGTGAACCGGACAGAACCATATCATAAACTGGAAATTTCAGAACGAGACTGTCGCAGGAAAAACCATCGGCCAATTTTCTGCCAGGAGCATTCAGCTTGAAAAAGCCAATCAGTTCATCGCCATCGAATCCGAATCTTACTTCAGAATTATAGGTCGCCGAATCATCGGGCTGATTGGTTCGTTCACAATAGCAGGCGTCGATTTCCAGGTGACCGCTGAAACAGGCAGAGCCCGGAAGATCGGAGTTAGCCGTATCATTTGCCACCCATGTCACCAGCCTGTCGAACAGATGCCAGAGATTGTATTTTTCGATTATCGATGGATTACGAAACAAACCGCAGAATCCTCGTCGGGCGGCCGCGCTGTCACCACCGACCAGTTCACCACCGCTATCGATCAAAACAACACAGGCGCTGTCATGCCCGACCCAGTCCGGAGTGTTAAATGGCACGATAGCATCCGGCGCCAGGCCACCGAAATAGTATAGATACTGATTATCATATTCATAGGGATAAAGCGTGTCGGCAAAGACCCGGCAGACAAAATCAAGCGCACGAAGATTGACGAGTTTCATGCTGTGTCCGAATGGACGATATGTTGTTGTGGCCAGGTCGAATGTCCCCTCGGTGTAGCGTTCCATGCTGAGAATTCCCACGCAGGTATCGCGCAACACATCCAGCCTGTAGGAATAAACCTGGTCAGAAATAACAATCCCGTCATAGAGACCGCTCCAGTTGGAAAACGTATCCACATCGTTGTCATCAATTAAATCGACCTGATAGCCGAGACGATCCTCGAGACGGTTCACGAAAATCGTATCGCCGCCAATCGATCCGGGGTTATCGATTATGTATGCAATCCTGCCGGCATAAATCTCAACCGATAAGACAGCCATAATCGCCATAGTTGTTATGATGACAAGACTAGTTGTCTTTTTTATTTTTGCGGGCAAGTTCCTCCCTCCTGATCTGATCGATCAGTTCCCAGAATTTCCGCTTGCCGTCATCGGAAAGCTTCAGTTTGGTTTTCATGTCCAACAGGCGCAGAAGATCAGCGACTTTGGGCTCGTAGTCATTGTCGCGCAGCTTTTGCAGAAATTCCTTCTGCAGTTCCTCGAGCATTTCCAGGTCATCGAAATCGACTTCCTGCGCCTGCTTTTTCCGCATCATCTTGCGCGCCTCGGTTTTCTTTTTGCGGGTCACTGCGCCAGCCTCACCTCGATCAAATCACGCCCGGAATCTTTCAGGCTCTGCCCGCAATACAGGCACTTGAAACCATCCAGCATTTTGCAGTCAAAAAGAATCTGCCCGCAATGCGGGCATATGTTCAGATTGAACGTGTACATTCCAACACCTCCTTTATCCCAGTTCGATAATCAGCAGATCGCATAAGGGCCCCGGATCTTTTGTTGATGTGCGCGCGATCGAAAATGACTCGGAGTCTTCACGGCCGACAATAACGACACTGTTGGATGATTTCGAAAATACGGCCACTTTGGGATTGACCAGTTTCTCCGGAAGGCTGTTGCCTCGAAAATCTTTCAGGTCGGCAAAGCTGACTTTCTGCAGTTCACCTCCCAGGGGCGTATTCATAAACAGTATGCGCTTGTTCGACTGACCATTGACCGAAATCAGAAACATGAATTCATTGGCCGCCAATGAGCCCCAGACCTGAAAATCACGTACCAGCCAGATGCGATGCCCGCGCAGATATGCAAGTGTATCATTCATATTATTGTCACCCCCCTTAATTTCTGATCCTGGTTGGAAATGAAATACTGCCGAAAGCCTTGCGAAAATCATACAGGATACTGTCGGCCTGCTCGGAATACGTTTTCCCCAGGCGCATGTATTCATCGGCCATTCCGCTTCTATCATGGGCATCGATATATTGCGACTGAAGCATCTCCAGAGCTTTCATGCGCGCAAGAACCGAAAGCGTTAGATATGTTTCGGCAACTGTCAGTCTGCTGTCATCTGATGACAGATACTCCTCCCTGATCTGACCACGAATAATCGCATTGGCTTCTTCCAGAGCCTGAGAAAGCATGTCATCGGAAAATGATCCGGCCTCGATTTCATAGTCGATCCAGACCGCCTGACCATCCTCGATTGCGCCCTCTGGGAGCCTTTTGATCTTCCCGGCGGAATAGAACATGGCATAATCGGTGTTGCGAGTATATATGCGATAATGATAATACCAGACCGCGATATTACTGCCGGAGAAAATCGAACCATCGGGCAAACGTTTGATCAGTCCGTTTTTGTGGTCAACATGGAAATCGACATTCTCACGGTAAACCGTCCCCAGCGACTGATCTGATGCCACTGCTACACTTTGCGGTATGATTTCGGTATGATTCAGGCTGACCGGATCATCTGCAAGCACGACCTGCTGAAATTCGGGACTGCTTTTTTCACGGCCCTTGATCTTTTCCGATTCCTGCCTGATATTTTTGTGTGGCAGATCAAGATCATCACTTCCGGTCAGGCGAAAATTAAAATCCTCGATCGTCCGCAATGTCTTGCGCAGATCGGCCAGGTGCTTTTTGATTATGGTAATATTCGTAAATGGCATCATCCCTCCTGCAGAATTGAAATATGGTCGATTTCATCAGCGGCGGTAATCTGGCTTCCGATCGGAGCGGTTGCAAAGGATGATGATACTTCCGCCCTGATCCAGAAACGGGAATTGCCGGTGATGAATCGAAATTATATGCGCCGGATGAGGGCACGAGTTCATGCCATTGCGAACCGTTCCAATAATACCATGAAACCGCTCCACCGCTTCCAACAGTGGAGAGATCAACCCTGATCTGATAAAAGGGGCGATCCTGGCCGAATAAGACGGCATCGCCATCATCGGCAATCATCTTGCCCCCTTCGATATGGTAGATATCCCCGGGTGTATCATCAGCCGCTTCGGCAGTACGATCGTAATACATGGCAGGCGCAGACGGCTTATAGCACAGCACGGAAGCGAAAGCGGAAAAGGCCGAGGTCAATCTTTGGGAAGTTGAAAAATCCGCGCCGTCTTTATAAGAATAGAACAGTTCGACCTGTTCGGTGCCTGTCTCCCTGCCATAAAACACAAATGGTATTCGGCCGTTGAATCGCACGACCGGCGCATAGGACACATCATTATCCAGCTCATAATTTCCGCTCCAGGCTGTGCCGTCGAATTCCTTATAATACAAATCCGAATCGGAAATATATGCCAGCCCGATTTTCTGGTCCTCGGATACTGCGCTGCAAAATCTGTTGCCGGTATCTGTGCCATCGAAGATCACAGTTTCGGCCGACCAGAGCATGCCGTTCATATCAAAACGGCGATAAGCCAGCTTGCCTCCATAGCAGTAGATGTTGTAAATATATCTGCCCAGGAATTCTAAACGCGAATAGGCCGAGGATGCTCCGCTGACAAGCTCTTCACCGGGATCATCGGGCCCGGCGCCCCAGTTCTGGCCATCGTTGCCGGAGACCTTGACATTGATATAATATTGTCCGCCCGAATAGCGTGTCCAGCTCACCCATAACCTGCCCAGATAATCCTTGAAGACACCGGGATAATAATTCGAGTCCAGGTTATAGATGATATTATTGTATTCAACCTGCCAGAGCCCGTTCAGAAAAAGAATCTTGCAGATCGTCAAATCGAGGCTGTTTTCGACTGTATAGACCAGATAGATATGGCCGTCATCATCCATCCAGCCCGCGCAGGGATAATCGGCGCTGTTGTTTATCACACCCGCCATACTGCTCCATTGGCGATAAGGCGGATCGGAATGCGACAGGGCCAGTGATGACTGGCTGGTTGGATGAAGCGCGACGATCCGTCCGGCATACGGCCCGGATTTCATCTTGAAAAAGCGTCTTTGCAGGCCAAGGCCGACGCCATAGTAGGCATCAGATTCTGAAATCAATTTTAGCATATTAATTCACCCCCGTGGCCGTCCGGAATTTTGTCAGCGGACGGCCGCCGGTAAAGATTTTGATTTATCAGGAATAAACGCTGTCCAAAACGAGTGCGGCATCATTGATCACGCGCGCATAGCCGACTGATTCTGTGATCACGGCCTCCTCGAATTTCTGCTCGATAATCTTATCGAACTCAACCATCAGGGGCTGGCTGATTACCTCTTCCACCGCGAACCTGCGATCGAGGCCGATAATCAGGTCGGAGGGCACCTCATCACAGCGCACAATCGTGGCGCCGAGCGGATTGACCAGCTTGCCGGTGGACTGGAAGCTGAATCCGGCTAGCGGATCCTGGAAGACTTCCATGCCCAGTATGGTGCGGATCATATCCTTGTGGCAGATGATCGTGTTCATTTCGAATGGTGCGAATTCGACCCAGAACTTGACCAGATCATCATAGGCGACTGTACCGGAGCTGGCGGTCTGGACAACTCCGGCGGCATTGTCATTGCCGTCACCATTCTGGATCACCTCCGATATCAGGGCCACTTTATCGGCCTGCAGACGGAAACTGATGTACCACAGCACGACCTTGAATTGCGCTGTTGAGCGATGACGCAGGGTTTTGTATGATGTTTTCAGGGCCACACCATAATCGGGGACCGTTACTGTATTGAGATGTTCGCTGATATGAATCTGCGGTATTTCCGCGCCCTCACCGATCCTGCGCAAGGACAGCCGTGAATCTGCCGCCGAGGTATCAATATAAAGCGGTGTATAGCGGTTGGAATTGATCTGCGAACTGGATGCAATCAGGCGGTTGTATTCGGGGCGAAGCCCCATACCGCGACGGATTTCGCGCATTATGAATTCCGGCATCAGAGCCGGCGCCGACTGAAAAAACTGCTCGACCGTGATCGCATCCTTGCCGGAAACCTTGATTCCACTGGCGGCCAACTGGCGCTCAAATGCATCCAGGGGCGATCCGAGAGGCGAGGGATCGTAGTCATCGGTTTCCAGAAGAGTGCTTAAGGTCATGCCGCGTGACTGGGCCTCCAGATATGTTTCGCGGCCGACTTTGATTTCCGATGCGCGCGACAGGTCCAGCTCGGATTGCGGCTGTTCCTCTTTTTCCGCCAGCTTCAGAAATTCGGCGGGGATATTCAATTTGCTGAAAAGTTCTTTATTCATTAAATCCTCCTCAGGGCATATAGACTGTACAGGTTGAATTTCCGCTGACCTCCAGTACGGTACCGCGGGCGATGTTTCCGCCGGCGGGATCATCGCCGTTCAGAGCCGGGGCCTGCTTGACATTGCCGGAACCCCCGCCCACAATGCGGTTGCCGGCCACGGGATAAGTGGTTGTGATCGGCAGGGTCATAATGCCGCCGATCTGCACGGTTGCCTGACGCAGGCCGTTGTCGGCGTCGGATAATGTCAGGGCGGTCAGTTTGCCGAGTACGATATCGCCGTCAGCGGCCGGGCCGATTTCGAAATTTCCGGTCAATGTTACCGCCTGCCCGATATTGGCATCCGCCAGGTCGTCGTTTCCGGCTGTCTGGTGGATTGAAAAGGTGGCGAAAACCGGTGCGATGGTTTCCAGGTTCTGCTCTCTGATACTCACTCATTGCTCCTTTCATATTTTTGCCGGGATATTTTATTTCCCGATTTTGAATTCATCACTGCTGTTTTTTGCATTTGCGTTTTCGGCCGTCTGCTGAAGTACCGGCTTTGTGTTGAAAGCGCGGTTGAGTTCACGTTTCAGGGCCTGGTTGATTTCGATCAGCTTGTGCGCCTCCAGATTGGTCGAACGGGAAAGCGTATCGGTCCATGGCAGAAGACTGCTCTGGTAGCCGGCTCTTTCCAGTGCACTCAGGCGGCTGACTGCGGTGAGAATCAGCCGGTCTTTCATCAGGCGATGTTCCTTTTCGATCCTGAGAATATCCGGGGCGATCTTTTCGAACTGATCCAGGGTGTTTTTGAGTTTGCCCAGGTCAAATTCACCCAGATTGGACCGCTCGAGTTCACGGGCCGTTTCCAGTAGGGCCAGCACTATATTTTCCATTTGATTCTCCCCTGCTTTATTTTTCATCAAACATCTCCATTCCATATAGACGGCGTTCGAGGGTTTCCTTGTATTGCTGAAAATCGCTTCGTGTCAGCATGCTTTCCTTGAGATAGAATTCCAGGCCGAGGACCCGTTTTTCGAGACTGATCAGGGCATCATTTTCGGCTTTGCCGGTAAGCTCCATTTTGATCTCGTAGATAGTAGCGAAATAGCCCGCCAGCATACCGCACAGCGCAACCACCAGGGCCAGCAGGAAATTGAGCTTGACCGGGCCGCTGTCACGCACCGAAGCATTATTTTTGTTGACTACCTGCCGCATTGATTTATTTTCCTTTCAGAAAGAGAGGTTGTGATTATGAAGGCGAAATTTGCTCTTTTACCCGCCCTTATTTTGGCCGCTTTGTTGCTGTCATGCTCAGATAATGATGGTATTTCTTCCAATGGCGGCTCGCAGACCGAGGGTCTTCTGGGGCTCTCAGTCAACCATACCAACGTGTATCAGCAATTCGACAGCCTGATCACCTACACGCCCACATATCAGATCACGGTCGATACAAGCATCCGGACATTCAGTGTTTACGAGGCCGGCCCGAACCAGAACATGTATGATATCGCAGTCAGTGATGAGATGCTGGCGCGCCTGATTATTACATCCAAATCAGTAGCCATGACCGGCTTTTACCAGGAAATCGAGGGTGAGGATTCGCTCTTCTATTTCATAGATATCCCGGAAATACTGCCCTCCAGGATTTCCGCCAGCGAAAGCTGGAGCTACTATGTTCCGCCGATATACCGTAATGGCCAGCCGCAGATCACGAATTATCTCAACTACGGCTTCGGCTATGAGATCATGCGCACATATATGGGCAAAGAGGATATCGTTGTTCCGGCAGGTGCTTATACCGCAAACATCATTCAGACTGAATACAGGCTGCGCGGCACTGCCGAGGTTGTGCGCACCGACAAGGAATACCTGGTGTCGGGAATCGGCCTGATACGCATGTATTCCAGCGGAAGTTTCGGCAAGAGCCATGTGCTCATGATCAGCAGCGACTATGACGACTAATTCTGATCATTTCTGCTAAGCAAAATCAGTTTGTGCTTATCCCAGAAAGCTGGTTTCAGGCTGTAGATTCCATTCAGGAATTTGCCCCGCAGTTTGAAGAGCTGACTGCCCGCTGATTTTCGGTGCAAGAGGATCTTTCCACTGTCAATCGAACCGCCGTTGATCTTTTCTATCGACTGGCGAATATCGCTGTCGATTCCTGTCAGTGGATAACCGACTAAGGCCCGGTTTTCATCCAGTGCACGGATATTGAACTGCGGGAAGATAATCGCCATGTCTGTGCCATTCGATTTCAGATGAAGCAACCCGGCTGTATCGATCAGTCGCAGGCTGTAGATATCGTCCTGCAGGATGAAGCCCTCATCATCGAGTATAGATTCGCTGTTTCTTTCGGTTGATGCGAGCTCATTTGTTGTGCGCGTATTCGGGGTTGCGCCGCGAAACACCAGTGATGTTTCCAGTACTTTTTCGATCTGACGGTAATTGTAATGGCAGATCTGGTGATGGCCGCCGGTTTCATATTTCTTCATTGGCGCATGATTGCATTCGCGGATATCATTATGACAGATTGAGCATTCCGGGAGCTTGAATATAAAGCCGATCGAGCCTTCCTTAAAAATACCGCCATCGATATTTTCCAGGAGCTCATGACTTCCCTGCGCGCTTTTCATCCAGTAGAACCAGACCTTGATCCATCGGCAGTTATCATCTTCCACGATTTCGGTTTTGAAATTGCGGGCGATGGGCAGATGATCCTTGCGATGGCCGATCAGAACCGGTGAATCGATAATCAGATGGCTCAGGTTTTCCAGCTCATCTGCAGGGAACCGTCCGCCGAATGAATTGACCTGATCGGAGACCAGGTAGATCGCGCGCACATAGATATCATCGTTATCCACATGGCGGGGGGGCCGGATGACACGGTTTATTATTTCGGCGAAATTCTGTTCGTCGTTTTTATGTTCGAAAGATAGATTGACTTTTATCCTGCCGTAGAGGTTCATCGAATTTTCTCCTTTCATATACCCTCCCGCCAGAAAATCACCATCAAGTTACCACTGATTTGAGATGCATATATGAGAGCGAAATAAGCTGCAAAGCCGTGCAGACATTCGGGCAACTGCTATGCTGTTCAGTTTTTGCACAGATGTAGAAGCGCAATCATTTCAGCGAGTTGTGTGGATGTTATGAAATTCCACAAAAACGGCACAGCGCTTGCAATCTATAAGGCCGTGAACATGAGCCTGTGAGGTTACTTATGATTAGAGATTACGAAAAAAGAGACGCAAGAGAGATTATCAGACTTGTTATCATCGGTTTTATTGCAATTGTTATCTACCTCTGCTTTACCTACAGCACAGCCTATGGATACGAGAATCCGCAGTACATTCATAATTACTATGATGCTGAGCGGATCAACTGGAAGACCGACACCTGGCTTCGTGGTGACAACAACCTGACCACCGAATCATGGCAGGAGAATTTCTTCAATTACAAATATGAGTTCCCGGCCAACAATTTTGAGTACGGCGGGACAGAGGAAGACGGCAAATCGATACCGAATATACCGGAACCGGCGATTGTTGTGATGCTGGCGGTGGGAATCGGATCGTTCGCATTATACAGAAAAATTAGGCACTGATTAAATACCCGTGCGCAGTCATGTGTAATGGCCCTCATAGGCGGAGGGCCTTTTTTATGTTGTTTTATTTTAGGCTTTTGAGATTTTGGCGTCCAGTTTTCCGCGTTTGAATTCATCGGATGATCCCCGCATTGGCCACAATGCCAGTGCCAGCGCCATAATAAAATCCCCCTCGATACCGCCATCCCAGGTGGCCTGCTGAAATTCGCGCAGATTCGACCAGACCGAACCATCATCCTCCCTCTGCTCCAGATAGGGATAGGCGATATCGCCATGCGCATGAAACATATCCAGGTTGGAAAGCAGTTCGGTTTTGGCTTTGCCGCCCTTGAGGCCGAAGTTGAATCCCTCCGGCCCGATATCGGCAATCTGCGAAATGACCACATCACCCAGGCCGGTGGAATCGATCACGACCCGTCCACCATATTTCGCTTTTCGTCTCCTGATCGCGGCAAAGATCTCCTCCCATTCAAGGCCGCGGAACCGTTCAAAGGCGACCAGTTGATAGGGCCGTTGGGTGATATCAAGGGTGACGCCGACTGTGAATGTATACTTGCGGGCAAGGTCCCATCCGCTGACATATGTCCTGCCCTGCATCGGATCTGCCAGGCCGGATGATTTCGAGACAGCAGTCTGGATCAAATCCTGGCTGATAAATTCCTTGCCGGTGTCGGCGAATTCGCCTTTCAGGTTCTGGCGGATTTTTAGTTCCGGCAATGTGCGCATTTTGCGCTTGATATAATCAGAACTGATATTGGGATTCTGCATCGTCTCACCGCGCTGGACATGGGCGAGGCCGGGGTAGTTTTTCAGTTCCTCGGCTTTCTGGTAGAATGCGTTCTTGCCCTTGGGCGTGGAGACATAATCGATCATGCCATTGCGGTCGGCCAGCCTGAGAAGCAGGACCTCATTGACGACATACTCGAATTCCGGCTCAAACGCGGCCTCATCGAAACAGACATAATCATAATCCTGCCCGAGAATATATTCGCCGCGCCTTTGTGTGGAACGTGCGGTAAAGACTGCCTCATTGCCGAAATAGATGCGCGGATAGGGAGTATAACGATAGCAGTTGACCAGCATCTCCATCAGCTTATTGCCCTTGATCAGGCGCTTGACATTGTTGAAGATGATTTTTGCCTGATCGAGAGTGATCGAGCAGTTCATGGCCTGATACTTTTTGGCCTTGTCATAGCGGATATCGCGCACCTTGAATATGCAACGGTGCAGGATTTTTATGGCCTGCACCAGGCTCTTGCCCCAGCGGTTGCCGGTATGAAGCAGGTTTTCAGAATGGATCGATTTGCTGAGCCATTCGATCTGCCCCGGATGCGGTTCGATTTCCAGGAATTCGCGCGCGAAGAAAACCGGGTCGGTCACCGCCTGTCGCCACCTGTTTTGTTTTGAGATTATCTGCATAAAAATCCCGGCCTCATGCAATTCTGTTTCTGTCGGCTTCATCGCGGGCCTGATCCTGATCGATAAGCCCGGCCTCTTTTTTGAGGATGATGTTTTTGAGGCGCATACTCTCGGCGTTCATGCGTTCCTCGAGGCCATAGATGACTTCGTTTTTGAAGGTGACATGACAGCTTGCCTCGATACCTTTAAGGGCCAGTTCGATATCCGCCAGCCATTCCAGAAATTTTGCGGCGGCGGCCTGTACAGCGCGCACCTCGCGCTGGACAAGCTCGTATTTGAACATGGCCCAGTTGTGGGTGGTGCCATAGGAATAGCCGAGCATAAACGGCGCCAGATGAGTTCCGGCGCAGATATCCTCAATCACCGATTTATGATTGAGGTACCATGCGTTGGAACCGGAGATCTTCGACGACGGACCGATATATTCGATCCTGACATCATCCCATGTGACAGGGTTGTCCTCGGGCCGGAAATCGCGGAAGATAGAGACGGTTTTTTCGAAATATGTGTTGGCGCGGTCGGTGTAATTGGAATCGGATTCGCCCGGCAGACGTTCCGGCGGTGTGACCTGGACGTGGATACGATGATAGCCGGCGTTGTGCATGCTCTTGTGCATATCGTTCAGAAGCTGCTGTTCCACGCGGGCGGCGAAGGGGATGCTTTTCAGGAGCGATCTTCCCAGGGGATTATTGCAGTCGGCACGCAGGCCGTGAAAATAGATTGACGGTTTATCGAGATAGATTTTGCGCTTGTCCTGCCCCTGATAGATTTTCCATGCGCCGCCATTCAGTTTTGCGCGCAATGTCGCCGTGTCGACAAAATAGAATTGCGCGATGCCATCGGATTGGGGCGTGACCGTGAATTCGCCCGCGACCGATCCGGTGCTGTAGATGGAATGGAAGTATTCGGTTAAAAGGGACTGCACACCTTCGGAGGATCGGTACGAATCATTGAATATGCGTGCGAAGAGATTGTCGACAGCTGAAATGGCCCGGTCATTGATACCCTGATTCGATGCATTGAATTCAAAGCTGACCGGCGAGGCGGACATGAGTGTCCATGTCCACAGGGCGGCATCCAATGCCGGGATCGAGTTGATCAGGAAGCGGTACATGCTGATTCTGGCCGACTGCGAGGTTTCCCATCCGGAGATTGCAAGTGATGTGCCGGGATGATAGGGCCTGCGGTCAAGAGATTTGCGTGATGTGAATTTGCCGGAGTTTTCGAGCGCGGGATAAATTGTTGCCGGGGAGTCCGGCTTATTGAGGACTTTTTTTATTAACATTTTAAAACGGTTCAATTGGTGATCCTCCTGTTTTTGAATATCCGCCCGGGATAAAAAAAGGGTTAAAAATGTAGTAAAAAGCGCATAATAACGGCATTTTCCGCTTGCATTATTAGCGGGTCGGGGTTATTTTATAAACGCAGAATGTCAGGGAGTGCTGTCATACTGGGTCCTTTAAGAAGCCAAAAGCATATTAATTCATTTTAATCCCCGCTTTATTCCCATGGACAGCCTCCCTCTTCTTTTATCCGCTTTTGGCGGTTTTTTTTATTACAGGAAATGGGTTTTTGAGAATTGTCGATTTTTCGCTCTCGCTCTGGGTTTATTGGAAATTGCCGGGTTTTTCGCTGCGCTCAGAACTGAGGTTGCCCCAAAAAAGTGGACACATTCTTAGTAAGGGGATAAATATGCAGGAAAGGGTGCAATAGTGAACCCACCCCAGCAGGTGAACTGCCGCTTGTTTGATTGGGTCATCCTTCATAAGTGTCAGGTCACACTTCCGGCAAGCCGGTAGCAAGACCGTGACACAACAACTTAGAGGATTTTTCGATCAGGATAGAATCCTCACCGCGCTGGTATTAGTAATGATGTCAGAGAATAATCAGATTGTGGGTTGCGGTGGTTCTTTAGTCCCGATTTATCGGGACGGTGAACTGCCGCTCGTATGATTGGGTCATCCTTCATAAGTGTCAGGTCACACTTCCGGCAAGCCGGAAGCAAGACCATGACACAACAACTTAGAAGGTACAAACCGGGGATATAGGTTACAAAACAGACCGGGATGCGCGAGAAATCGTACCGCAGCCTCTGCGTCGGTGTAAGTCATTGATAACCAATATATTTTGCTGAGGGGTCCGATCCAGCTCTATTTTTGGGACGCATAATATGCGTTGATGGATTTGCGCAGGACCTTGAGGGCGACATTAATCATGTTGGGGGATAATGGGTTACGAGACCTGGCCGGGAAGGCAGGTTTTTGGCATGGGGTTTGTATATAATATAGTGCGTGTTACTTAAGGGTCTTGCCAAAAGGCATAAAGGTAAGCGACTCAATTTGGTAAGTGGCTTGAGTGACGAGAATAAGGTTCGAGAGGTTGGGAGAGGTTCTTAGCTGAGCCTCTCTACCGTAAAAATGACCCTGTAAGGGCTTTCCATATAAACTGTTTCTCCTCCTGACCGGCTGATCTATCCCCAGCCGGTCAATATTTTGTTCGTCAAAGCCGCCGGCATCATTCCCCCCTGATGCCGGCTACTTATTTCGATTGATACTTTCGCTTAGCGGATAAGCGGCGGGTAAGGAATACGGCCCGTCGCTTTTTTTGTGGTTCGGCGCATGGAGGATATAGAAGGCTAAATTCCCCACCCATAAATGGGTGAGCCACCACCGATTGATTGATTAGCAAACTCTACAGAGTGGCAGGTCACACTTCCGGCAAGCCGGAAGCAGGACCGTGACACAACCACCAAAAATGCAAACTCACATGATGGGGGGCAGGTTGTCAGGATTCTCATTCACTACGCCTATTCGGAACCATAACCGACATCCCTCCCGCCGGAAATTCACAAAAAAAACGGCATGGGTTACATGCCGTTTTCTGGTGCTTCATAGATTTATATCAATCGAATTACATTCCGAAATTGAAGAATCCTTTGACGCCGATGTTGACACCGAAACGTGAACCGGAAATCGACTCATCGGATTCTGACGGTTCTTTCTGCTTGAAGCTGTCGCGCTCAAAGAAACCCTCGCCGAACACGCCGAAGCTATTGGAAAGCATCCAGATTCCGCCGGCGCCGACATGGAAGCGGTTGATATCGGCCTCATAGGTGGTTTCCTGTAAGACCATGCTGTATGATCCGCCGCCGTAGAAGGGGAATTCGGGCGAGATACTGGGCGCGCCGCCATCCTCATCCTTGACCTTGCCGATCTGGAAAGAGGCCCGTGCAAACGGGATGATCTTCATCTTGACATCATCGCTGTTATTGTAGTAGTAGCCGATAGTCGGCCCGACCGACCAGGAAGTGCTTTTGGCATCGCCCTGTGATGTGCTGGCAAAGCTGAATCGGGCACCGATTGCCAGGTTATCGATGATGAAATAGCCGACCTCGGGATCGAGCTCAAAATGGGTGATACCATCCTCGCCGGGCTCATACAGATCACCGCCGGCAATTGTCAGGTTGGCGTTCCATGCTCCGGCCATGTAGATATTGCCCTGACGGACAGGGTTTTCAGCCATTGCGGATGATACAAAGAAGATTGAAAGCATTGAAACCATGATTGTAAAAGCAAATTTTTTCATTTCTGAGACTCCTTTTTAGTTGTTAGGCCTGTTTTCGAATCAATGTTTAAACAGATAAACGATATTAGACAATTATTGTTCCCATATGTGACATATAATTTTATTTTTAGATATTTATTAGACATAAACTCTATTTTGGGAGATTGCTTTGGTACTTGAGGATGGTAATATCGATTTGCGGAAACTGTCAGGTCACACTTCGGGCAAGCCGGAAGCAAGACCATAACACAACAACTGAATGGATTTTTCGATCAGGATAGGAATCCTGACCGCGCAGGTATTAGTAATGATGTCAGAGAATAATCAGATTGCGGGTTGCGGTAGTTCTTTAGTCCCGATTTATCGGGACGGTGAACTGCCGCTCGTTTGAATAGCTCATTTCATGGTGTCAGGTCACACTTCGGGCAAGCCGGAAGCAAGACCATAACACAACAACTGAAAAGGAAATTTGCGGCAAGCCGGAAGCAAGACCATAACACAACAACTGAATGGAAATCCCGCCCGCCGGGTGGGGTACAGTTTATAGTTTCCGATTGAAAGAGAATTTTGCCGGCTCGGGGATATTTGATAAGGCTACCACATTATAATATATATTTTTTGGATTCGTCGGGGCTGAATGGCTGAACTGTCAGTTTTCGTTCGCCGTTAGAATTGCTAACCGTGATTTCGACTTCCGGTTCATTTTTAAGGTCGCAGTAACGGGCGGCTAAACGAGAGGCAAACTCGATTGCCTGATCAGAGTGTTCGCCCGACAGCATGACAATCGGCGAGCCGGTCTGTTTGGCCTCGAGCAGGAGATCATGTTCGCTTTTGTAGGCCTCGATCTTGTCGTTTTCTTCCTCGTTTCGTCCGACAATCACCTTGCTACGGTCATTAAAACGGAAATGTCGTCCCACCCGCAGGAGGTTTAAATCATCGAAGGTTATATTTTCTTTATGGCCGATCAGGTCGCGCAGGCGGTCGGAATAGCGTTTGTCGGTCAAGAGGCATCCGGCGGCCGGTGTGGGATATTGCTCCAGGCCGAATTCCCTGGCGAGCTGGATCTGGCGCTTGCGGGATCGTCCCTGAATATCAAGGAGCTGTTCGCGGTCGACCAGGCCCTGCAGTTCGGGTTTGGTCGGTTCCAGAAGTTTGGCGCAGAGCGGACGCAGGAGTATGCCCTCGACACCGGCATCCCGCTCGACCGCATTCATGGAATGCTTAAACTGCGATTTGGGTCTTTGCCCCAGCACCTCGCCGGTGATGATAAAATCGGCGCCGCTCATGTGCATGAATTCCTTTGCTTCGCGCAACATGAGGATACGGCAGTCGACACAGGGATTCATATTCCTGCCGTGACCGTATTTGGGGTTCCTGACAATCTCCAGGAATTTATTGCCCAGATGCATCATCTTGACCTTAAAGCCGAACTGATTGGCAATCGGCTCCGGGTCCTGGGAGCAGGATGACTTGTCGGTAATATCGCATCCGAAATGTGTCAGGAACATCAGGGCGGTAACATCTATATTCTGCCTGAGCATCAGCAGTATTGCCAGGGCGCTGTCGAGCCCGCCTGAAAACAATGCCACGCAGCTTGTTTTTTTCTGGATCATATATATAATTCCTACAATTTATGTCACAATTTTATTTCAAAATATAATCAACTGTTTTTCTGTCAAGTCTGCAAGTCGATTTTTCGAGAACAGGGCTGATTTATGTGCTGAAATTGGCATTTAAGATTTGTTTCCGCAATTATTTACGAGACTATGTGTCCGATTTGTTGTATAATCTTAAGGCAGTGCGGATATTGAATTCAAGCGAATTGTAAAGGCATGATTGGCAGTCGATTATAGCTGTATACCGGGCGCACAGCAGAAGAAAACAGGGCGGACCTGTATCAGCATCGGCTTGAACGGCATAAACTGTTGAATCGTCAGGAGTTATAGTCGGAACAGGAGAGCCTTGATTAATGGAAACTTTGCCGTTATCGTAATCGTTAAACATATAAGAAGTTGCGGAAGTTATCTGGACCTATCAAGAATCATCCCAACTTGACAGATAAATAAAATAGATTAGATTTACAGCGAGAACATTAATGGAACGGAGGCTTTATGTATAGACGCAAGAGTTGGAGCTTTTACCCGATTACACTGGCATTAATCGCCCTGGCCATGATCTGGTTTGTGGGGCATGGTGAAGCGGGTGAGGCCTCCGCCAACGCACAGCAGTTGTTCGTGGTCGACACGGTTGACCTGAACCAGGAAGACAGCGATACATCCGCAGATGATGCATCAAATACAAAGCCGAAAACGATCTCGCATTATGCCCGTCTGATGGCCAACATGGCCTATAAGATTCACAACAACTACATGGAGCCGATCGAGGCCGAGGAACTGGCCCGTCATGCGATCGACGGCATGCTCGAGCAGCTTGATCCGTTCTCGGTTGTGATGGAACGTAAGTCATATAACCAACTGATGGAAAAAACCCAGGGCAAGTATGAGGGCCTGGGAATCGTGATTGCCAAGCGCGGCGATTATATCACGGTGATTTCTCCATTCGAGGGCACGCCGGCATGGAACATGGGTATACAGGCCGGTGACAAAATAATCGAGATTAACGGCAATGACACAAAAAACATGACCGTGGATGCGGCCTCGGACCTGATGCGCGGCGAGGCCGGTACCTCGATAAACATCACGATCCAGCGACCGGGTATGGATGAGCCGCTTGATTATGAAATCATGCGTGCGATCATCGAGCTCAAGTCGGTCAATTATGCCGGCATCGTGGATGGTGATATAGGCTATGTTCGTCTTTCAAAATTTTCCGAGACCGCCACAGAGGAACTGCAGGAATCGATCGACAGCCTGATGAAAGCGGCTGACATGAATGGTTTGATTCTTGACCTGCGATCCAACGGCGGCGGGCTTTTGTCGCAGGCTGTTGATATTGCCAACCTGTTTTTAAAATCCGGCAGCGAGGTGGTTTCCACGCGTGGCTATTCACCGGCCTCAATGCGTGAATACACTGCTCGTTATCAGCCCCTGTATCCGGATAAGCCTCTGGTAATCCTGGTTGACGGCGGTACCGCCTCAGCATCTGAGATTGTATCGGGTGCGGTGCAGGATTGGGACCGCGGTGTGGTTATCGGCAACACGACATTCGGCAAGGGCCTGGTGCAGCAGATATTCACCACCAATGATCCTGATATCGCATTAAAATTGACAACCGCGAAATACTATATCCCCTCGGGCAGATGTATTCAGCGTCCCGAAAGAGCAACCAAGCATCCCGAACTCCTGACCGATGAGGAGATCGATCTGGAGATTGAAGATTCCGAGACTCCTGAGAATAATGAGCTGTTTTTGACCAAGGGCGGCCGTCCGGTTTATGGTGGCGGCGGTATTGTACCGGATATCGAAATCGAACGCGATAAGTGGAAACCGATCGAGATCAACCTGGAACGTCAGACAATGTTCTTCGACTTCGCGGTTCATTATACTGCGGATCACCCTGAGGTTGGCCGGGAGTTCGAAGTCAGCGAAGAGGTTTTCGAGGAGTTCAAGAAATTCCTGAAGGAAAAGGAATTCACTTACAAGAGCACTCTTCAGGTAAGGCTGGATGAATTCGAGAAGGCGGTCAAGAATCAGGAAAAAGAGGATCTGTTCCAGGATGAGATCGAGGATCTTCGTCAGCTTGTTGAAGCCGAAAAGGAGCAGGACCTGATGGAAAGCAGGGAATGGATCGAGCGTTCTATCAAGCGCGAGATCATCCGCAAGCTTTATGGCGAAAAGGGTGTTTACGAGGAGATGGTTCTGAAGACCGATCCGTATGTTACCAAGGCGCTGGAGATCCTGCACAACCAGGATCATTATGGCAAGATACTGGAACCCTCGGAGACAACCGCCTTGAAAACTGAGTAAAACAGTTAATAGTGTTTCAAAGCGATATATTAAGAGCGGGAAGATTGTCTTCCCGCTTTTTTATTCCCCAATAGTATGGTAGCGTGCTAAATTAAATTGTGGTATGGCCGATGCTATATTTGAGGGAGTATCAAAAATGATAGAGGCACCAAGCACGCCGTATGCATCTTTTGCTGCATACTATGACATGTTGGGGTGGTCCGAGTTCTCAGATCTTGTCTACCCCTATCTGGAAAAGTTTTTCCGGCAAAGCGGAGGCAAACCATCGAATTTTCTCGATCTTGCCTGCGGAACCGGAGTTCTGGCCTGGAAGCTTGCCGAGCAGAAAATCCATGTAACCGGCATTGACATCTCGCCCGATATGATCGAGAGGGCCCGCGCCAAGCCCTCACGTAACGGCTCCTGCCCCGAATTTTTGGTCGGCGATATCACGGATTTCGAGTTGAACCGCAAATTCAAAATGGCCGGTTGTTTCTTCGATTCAGTTAATCATCTCAAGAACCGTGAGCAGATCAGGAAAACATTCATGTGTGCCGCCAATCATCTGGAGAGCGGCGGATGGTTCCTGTTTGATATGGTCACGAAATACGGCCTGCAGAACTGGCAGGATTATTATAACAATAAGGATGATCATTATTATGTAGCCCAGGAGGCGCGCTTTATCAAATCCGAGGACAAAGCCCGGGTCAAGATCGAAGCGTTTATCAATGACGGCAGCGGGGGCACTGTCCACATTCGTGAGATTTTTGATGAGATTTATATCCCGCTGGATCGGGCATATAATCACCTCAACCAGGCCGGCTTCGGCAAAATCATAGTCAAGCCCTTCCCTCCCGCAACTGCGCTGGAAGATGCTGAACGTGTGCTCTTTTATGCGCAGCGTTAGTTCCTATTAAATCCTTTACATTCATAATTATTTATGCAATATTCTCTGCATGAGAAAATTCAGGAGAATTATACTTTTGATTCTGGATGCCTGCGGTGCGGGAGAACTTCCGGATGCCGAGAACTACGGTGATTCGGGTGCCAATACGTTGGGCAATATTGCCAGAAAAAGAGGCGGATTGAATCTTCCCAACCTGGGCAAAATGGGCCTGGGGAATATTATCGATATAAAGGGTGTGTCCCAGGCTGATCAGCCCGGGGCGTATTTCGGCAAGATGGCTGAGAAATCGGCAGGCAAGGATTCGACAGTGGGCCATTGGGAACTGGCCGGCTTGATCATGGCCATACCCTTCCCGGTTTTTCCCGAAGGATTCCCGCCGAAGCTGGTAGCAAAATTCGAAAAGCTGAGCGGCTACGAGATAATCGGCAACAAGGCCGCCTCGGGGACGAAGATAATCGAGGAGCTGGGAGATCAGCACAGAGAAACCGGCAAACTGATAGTTTACACCTCGGCCGACAGCGTATTCCAGATAGCGGCTCATAAAGATACGGTGCCGTTGGAGGAGCTGTACCGGGTCTGCAAGCTGGCGCGTGAGATGCTGGTGGATGAATGGGGTGTCTCGCGTGTGATTGCCAGGCCGTTTGAAGGCGAGTCGGGGCAGTATATGCGCACATCGGAACGCAAGGATTTTTCAATCGAACCTCCTTCTGAGACTGTGCTGGACAGGCTAAAAGCCGATGGTCACGAGGTGGTCTCGGTGGGCAAAGTCGTCGATCTGTTTGCGGGACGTGGATTAACCCGCAGTATTAAGACAGACAGCAATATGAATGGTGTCGAGGGGACATTGCGGGCGATTCGCGAGGTTGATGGCGGCTTAATTTTTGTCAACCTGGTCGATTTTGATATGCTCTGGGGGCATCGCAATGATGTCGATGGTTTTGCGCAGGGGCTGGAGGATTTTGACCGTCGCCTGCCGGAGATCACCGCGCTGCTGGGTGACGATGATCTTCTAATTATTACCGCCGATCATGGCTGCGATCCGACGCTGGAGTACAGCACAGATCATACGCGCGAGTATGTACCGCTTTTAGTGTATAATCGCAAACTGAACGGCATGGGAACACTTGGTGTGCGGGAGACGTTTGCCGATGTAGCCCGGACGATTTGTCAGAATTTCGATCTGGAAGAATTTCCGCATGGAAAAGGATTTTTAGATGGTATCAGTTGAACAGGCCGCAATAAAGGCCGCGCAGGATGTTCTCAGGAACTCATATTCACCATATTCAAATTTCAAAGTGGGGGCGGCATTGATCGCCGATGACAACAGTATTTTCACCGGCACGAATGTCGAGAACTGTTCTTTTGGATTGACGATTTGCGCGGAACGTGCGGCGGTGGTAAAAGCTGTATCCGAGGGGGCTACCAGTTTCAAGATTATCGCACTGGCTTCATCGTCGGATACAAACATCTTCCCCTGCGGCGCATGTCTTCAGGTGCTGTCCGAATTCTGCGATGATCTCAAGATCATCTCGGTCAATTCCGACGGCCAGAAAGAGTATTCATCATTGAAGAAACTGCTGCCGTTCAGATTTAAGAGAGACTGATTCTCTGTATGAGCAAACTTGAATCATTCATAGATCATACATTGCTGAAGCCTGAAGCCACACCGGAACAGGTAGAGATACTTTGCGAAGAGGCGCGCAAATATAATTTCAGGACAATCTGTGTTAATCCGGCCTATATTGAACATGCCCTGCGCAAGCTGGTCGGCACCGGTATCGGGATCGGCACGGTCTGTGGATTTCCACTGGGTGCAACCAAGCCTGAGATCAAGCGGTTCGAGGCCGAGATGTGTGAGAATGCGGGTGCGAACGAAATCGATATGGTAGCCAATATCGGCGCTATCAAAGCCGCTGATTTTGATCTTGTGAAAAAGGATATAGCCGCGGTACGTAAGGCGCTGGTGGGCAGTACGACATTGAAGGTGATTCTGGAATGCAGTTTGCTCACGGAGGACGAATGTGTTCAGGCAGCGCAGGCGGCGGTTGAATCGGGCGTGGATTTTGTGAAAACATCGACAGGCTTTTTCGGAGGCGCAACGCTTCATCATGTCAGCCTGCTGTTTGATGCGGTCGGCAGCCGAGTCGGGATCAAGGCCTCGGGCGGGATCAAGGACATGAAGACTGCCATGGCGATGATCGAGGCGGGTGCCTCACGGATCGGGACCTCCTCCGGCGCGGCAATCATGGAAGAATACCTGAACAGAAGCTCGAAATGAATATTATCGAAATTATTTCCAGGAAAAGGGATGGCGCTAAGCTCGGCAGAGACGAGATTAATTATTTTGTTGATGAATATACCGGGGGCGGTATAGCCGATTATCAGGCCTCGGCGTTTTTGATGGCGGCATTGCTTCAGGGCCTGGATGATGAGGAAACATATATTCTCACCCGGGCTATGCTCGAGTCGGGCAGGTCTATTAAATTTCCCAAAAGCGCCGATACGGTTTATGATAAGCATTCGACGGGCGGGGTGGGCGATAAGATCAGCCTGACATTGTCTCCCCTGATAGCATCCATGGGGATCAATATCGCCATGCTTTCCGGGCGCGGACTGGGCCATACGGGCGGGACATTGGACAAGCTGGAATCGATCAAGGGACTGAACCCGTTCTGGACCGAAAAGCAGATCAGGAGCCGTTTGAAAAAATGCGGGATTGCCATTTCAGGGCAGACCAAAGATATTGCCCCGGCGGATAAAAAATTGTATGCCCTTCGTGACGCCACTGCTACTGTGGAATCGATACCATTGATTACAGCCAGCATCCTGTCAAAAAAACTGGCGCTTGGGACCGACGGCATAGTTTTCGATATCAAGGTCGGGTCGGGGGCATTTATGAAGACGCGCCGGGAGGCCTCGAAGCTGGCCCGGTCGCTTTTGAATGTTTGCAGGAGCTTCAAACGTCCGGCGGCCTGTTTGATGACTGATATGTCGGAACCGCTGGGATACAATGTCGGCAATTTCCTTGAGGTAATGGAAGCGCTTGAATTTCTGAAAACCGGCAGGCCGGAGGATATTGGTCAGGTCACATATAACCTGGGATATGAGATAATCCGGTTGAGCGACAGGCGTGTTACAAAAAAGACAGTGTTTGCGAAATTCGATGAGTTGATTGCAAATGGTGATGCGCTAAAAAAATTCAGGGAGTATGCGCTGCTTTCGGGTGCGGATAAGAAAGTGCTGGATGATCCGGATAAGTATTTCAGGCCGAAGTCGAGGGGTTACATCAGGGCCTCCAAAAGCGGTTATCTTCATGAGTTTGATTGCGAGTTGATTGGACGGGCATGCCAGGTACTGGGCGCGGGCCGTTACCGGATCGAGGACAAAATCGATCCCTTTGCGGGGGCGGTTTTAACCAAAAAGATCGGCGATTATGTGCGTAAAAATGAAGTTGTTTTGCAATTATTCTCGGCCGATAAAAAGAAGATAAACAGTGCCCGAAAGATGTTTGCCGGGGCATTCAAAATAGGCAAGGAAAAGATTGCATCGAAGCGTAAAATCATTACCTTGATTAAGCAATGAAAACAGGTTCAGGCAGCGATTCTTTTAAGGGCAGGCCCTACCTGGGAATATACTTCCGATGCTGTCGGGTATACTCGCGAATTTACAAAAACCGGGCCGGTACCGCATATGAGGGCAGATGTCCCCGTTGCCTGCGAAGGGTAAAGATCAAGATCGGTAAGGGCGGTACCAGCGAAAGATTTTTTGTGGCGAAATGAAAGTAAGAAGATCAAGACTGGTGATCGTGCCTCTGGGCGAGGTCGATTACTTCATGATAAACAAGCTGGCTACCAATATCTCCTCGACGTTATCATTGGCCACCAATATTCTGCAAAATACGCCGATTCCGACTGAATCATACAATATCATCCGGGGGCAATATTTTTCATCGGTGATCCTGCAGAAGCTGGAAATCAACAAATCCAATCAACGTGAACTGGTTCTGGGTATTCTGGAGGAGGAGATTTACAATGCCAACAATCATTTCGTGCTTTCCGATGTCGACACGTTGACCGGTTGCGGGGTGATTTCACTTCAGCATTTTCGCACCGACTTTTACGGGTTGCCTGAGAATGAAAAATGGGTCTATCCGCGTTTGTACAAGGAAACATTTCGGATGGTCTGCCGCATGATGGGGCTACGGGTCTGCCGCAATCCCCAATGCGTACTGTATTATTCCAATGAGATGCGTGATATCGATGATAAGCGTATGAAACTCTGCGATATCTGCCAGCGTGAATACTTCAAGATGATCTGAGCAGAATCATTTTCTCGCATTGTCCCGATTGTTTTTATTGAAATCTCAAAAGTGCACAATATTATACAGCTATGAATATCGAACAACTTGCCGCGACACTCAGAAAAGACAGCGAGTTCATGGAATGCGTGACTCACTGGGAGACTATCGAGGCGCAGGAGGCCAAATACGCCGATTTTCCCGAGGGGCTGGACACTCGCTTGGTGGGTACCCTGGGCAAGAGGGGCATCAGGAAGCTGTATACACATCAGCGCCAGGCTCATGACCTGATAGCCGAGGGCAAAAATGTGGTCGTGGTTACGCCGACCGCCTCAGGGAAAACCCTGTGCTACAATCTGCCGGTTTTGAACCGGATACTGAAGGATTCCGAGAGCCGGGCATTGTACCTCTTCCCGACCAAGGCGCTTTCCCAGGATCAGGTCAGCGAGTTATATGATATCATTACACTTCTGGAAGTGGATATAAAGACATATACATTTGATGGCGACACCCCGCAAACCGCGCGCAAAAAGATTCGTGAAGCGGGGCATATTGTGGTCACCAATCCGGATATGCTGCATGCCGGTGTCCTGCCGCATCACACGCGCTGGATCAAGCTGTTCGAGAATCTCAAATATGTGGTCATTGATGAGCTTCATCATTACCGGGGAGTTTTCGGGTCTCATCTGGCCAATGTCATCAGGCGGCTTAAACGGATACTGAAGTTTTATAATTCAGAGGTGCAGTTTATCTGTTCCTCGGCCACAATCGCCAACCCGGTGGAACTTGCTGAAAGGATTCTGGAAGAGAAGGTCGAGCTGGTCGACAACAACGGTGCGCCCCGTGCGCAGAAGCATTTTGTATTTTACAATCCTCCCGTTGTCAATCAGCAGTTGGGGATCAGGAAGTCCTCTCTTCTGGCGTCGAAAAATATTGCCGCCAAATTTATTGCCAACGATATTCAGACGATAGTTTTCGTGCCGTACAGGACCTCGACAGAGATTCTTTTGACATATTTACGGCAGAGTCTGGGCGGTTCGATCAACAGCCGTCAGGCGATCTTCGGCTACCGCGGCGGGTATCTTCCCAATGAACGTCGGCGTATCGAGCAGGGACTGAAATCGGGCCAGATCCGTGGGGTGGTATCGACCAATGCGCTTGAGCTGGGGATTGATATCGGCCAGCTTCAGGCGGCCGTGCTGACCGGCTATCCGGGTTCGATTGCCTCTACCCTGCAACAGGCCGGACGTGCCGGTCGCAAGCAGGGGATTTCGATGGTGGTGCTGGTGGCCAACAGTTCGGCCCTGAATCAGTTTATCGTCAATAATGCCGGCTATGTTTTCGATCAGCCGTTCGAGGCGGGTGTGGTCGATCCCAACAATTTTATCATACTGACATCGCATATCAAATGCGCCGCTTTTGAGCTGCCGTTCGAGCAGGATGAAAAGTTCGGCGTGGAGACGACTTCGGAGATTTTGCAGTACCTTGCCAAAAAGGGCATCCTGCGTGAAACGGGCGGGAAATTCCACTGGACCTCGGATATTTATCCGGCCAATGAGATATCGTTGCGTTCGGCTATCAATGACAATTTCGTGATCTTGAACAGCTCGGATAATTATCGCGTGATCGGTGAGATGGATCTGTTTTCGACACCCGAGATGCTTCATCCGCAGGCGATATACCTGCATGGCGCCAATCAGTACCAGGTCGATGAACTGGACTGGGAGGGGCGCAAGGCGATTGTCAAAGAAGTGGGTATCGATTATTTCACGGATGCCGAGTCGAAGACGGATTTGAAGATTCTGACTGTGGAACGTGAAGACCGGGAGAGCATGTGCGGATGGGGCGAGATATCATTGACCACGGTAACTGTGCTGTTCAAAAAGGTTAAGTTTTTTACGCATGAGAATGTCGGTTCGGGCAAGGTCAGCCTGCCGGAGCTGGAGATGAGCACGACATCATTCTGGCAGGAGCTTCCGGCAGAGATATATGACCTGTTGCAGATTGACCGCGACAAGCTGGGCGAGACATTGCGCGGAATGGCCAATTGCCTGGGTGATATAGCACCGATTTATATACTTTGCGACCGCAAGGATATCGGGGCGATTTCCAATGTCAAGGCGACCTTCACCGAGAAGCCGACGATATATATCTATGACCGTGTTCCGGGCGGGGTTGGTTTTTCGGAGAAGATATTTTTGATGCGCAAGGATATTTATGCCGCGGCCCGTGAGGTTGTGGCTGAATGTCCCTGTAAATTCGGGTGTCCCTCCTGTATCGGGCCGCCGCCCTCGGACAGCGGCAACCGCAAAGCGCTGGCGATTAGAATCTTCGATTACCTGATCAATTCCTGACAAAAAAAGAGACGCTCCTCTATAAGCGTCTCTCAATTTTTCCAGATTTAATCCTTCTGGTAAAGATGCATGTGATGAATTACTTCATCATGACCATCTTCTTGATGTCTTTGTACTGACCGGCGGTTACGCGGTAGAAATAGACACCGCTGGCGACGGTCGAACCGTACTCATCATCACCATTCCAGGTAACAGTGTAGTTACCGGCATCCTGGAACTCGTTAATCAAGGTCTTTACTCTCTGGCCGAGGATGTTGTAAACTTCAACGTTTACATTGGCGCCCTCGGGTAGAGCGTAAGCGATCTCGGTTGACGGGTTGAACGGATTGGGATAGTTCTGGCCGACTTCGAACGCATCCGGAACAGCCTTCTGGGCCGCCCACGAAATTGTTCCGCCGGTGAATTCCGGTGAGATTGTGCTTACAACCGGTGTACCATCTGACCAGTCGTTGTAGACAAGGTTCAACTCGTGGCTGGGAACATCCTGAGTGAACGGTGAAATCTCAAAGCTTTCGAGTGAGAGATCATCGATTCTGAATGTCAGGTTAGCCACGGTGGGATCGCCTGCAACGGCCTTGGACAGAGCGGGCTTGCGCTCGTAAACCATGGCGATCAGGCCGATTAGTACCTGGTTGTCGGCCTCTTTGATATTGGCCAGTTTGGCATCGAAATAATTTACTCGTTCGGTAAACGTGACATCAGTAAGTGTCACACCGGGAGTCCATTCCAGCGGGATATCCATAGCTGCAATATCCTGCTCATGGTATACCTGCATCGGAACCATGATCTCATTATCAGAGACCTTGACAGGCTCGCCAAAGGTTACAAGGTTCTTGGCCGATACCATCGACACCATCAAGAAAACGGCTAAGATAGCCACTACGCTAACACGTTTCATCAGGTAACCACCCCCTCCTAGGGTTTTAAGATTTGAACAATTAAACATAACTCTTCTTTCCGAAATCAGTTAACTCTTGTCAGGCATGTTCAGTTACGTGAGGTTCGAAGATTGGACTCTGACCACACCCAAGCTAAGTATTATTTGTTATCAAGTCAAGTATATTTTTGTTAGGTAACCGTTAAGAATATAATAGATTAGTTCCCGAATCCAAGAACTTTCTTCCCCTCCTCGGATATTCTCTCGGGGGTCCAGGGCGGATCCCAGACCATATTGACCTTTACGTCTTTAACTCCTTCTACTCGTTTAACTTTTTCCTCTATATCCCGGGAGATATGCGTATGCATGGGGCATCCCGGAGCGGTTAAAGTCATATCTATTTCCACGTCGCCATCATCGAGGCGAACATCATATATCAAGCCGAGATCTAAGACATTCAAAGGGATTTCGGGATCGTAACAATCTTTTAATGCTATTTTTACTTGCTCCACTGTCATAAAAAAACGCTCCTATGCAGTTGATTATTGTCAGTAATTACAAACAACCTCGGGGCGTGAAGAGTTTCCAATAAATTCTGGGTATGCTATGTTAAAGATAGATTGCTCCTTGTCCTAAAGGGTATACAAAGTAAGGGCAGATTCGTTTCAATTTAAATCCAAATTTTTTATATAAATTTATGGCAGGATGGTTGTCGGCGGTAACCTGCAAAGCGGAATTGCTGTAACCATGCGCCCTCATGCCCAATATAGACTTATACATCAAAATTTTGCCCAAACCCATTTTTTTGTAGTCCGGGTCAACCGCAATATTTGCGATTCCGAGTTCGGAACCATGGCGGGTGCAAATTATGGCACCAGCCAGCCTGTCATCTTTGAAGGCAAAGTAGCTCAGGCGGCTTTCAAATGTCTTTTTTCCCGAAGTGACAATCCTTAAAGATGGAGAGGCATTGCCAATATCCAGGAAGACATTCAGGATCATTTCATCGGTCATACCACGATAGGCCCGTCTTTCAAGGCGCACCAGCTCCTGGCCGAAGGCACGGTTGAATTTCTTGAATTCGAAACCCTCGGGCCGTTTGGTATCGGGGGGCGCAAGGCGATGATTGCGTTCCATACGCAGACGTTTGATTTCCTCGAAACCGAGTTTTAGGAATGTACGGGCCTGGAGGTCGGGATCGGTGCCTGCGGAAAGTTCGGTTACCAGTATTCGTTTGTCGGGGTAACGGTTGCTCAGTTCGGCAAACAGACGTGACAGGTCCGCGGAGGCATTTTCTTTGCGGTCAAGATAGTACAACGAAATGTAGACCGATTTGTCGCCCAGGCGGTAAACCAGCAGGGCATGAATGTGACCGTTTTCAACCAATGCCAGGCCATGATGATCATCGTCTTTGAGAAAGCTGATTATGTTCTCTGTCCAGCGGGATTCCAGGATATAGTCCTCCGATTTGTTTTTTTCGTAACGGCATTTTTCCAGGATGTATTGAATGCCTTCAGTGTCTGTGTTGGTGATGTTTTTGATTTTATTCACGATTGCCTTTAGAATTTTTAATATAACATTTATTTAATATATATACGAGAGATTTGTTCACCAGTTTTTAGTTGACACAGAGGTACGGTGCAAATAGTTTCAGGAAAATAGATTATCGCTGATATGCGAGGAGGTTTATGGCCGAAAACAAGAGCAACACGGAATTTCGCCCCTATGATTATTCCGATAAACCGCGAAGCGAGGTAACCCTCCGGGCCATAATCCTGGGGGCATTGATATCGATAGTCTTCGGGGTCGGCAATGCCTACCTGGGGTTGCGCTACGGCATGACCGTATCGGCCTCCCTTCCGGCGGCGGTGATTTCGATGGCCATATTGCGGGGGCTTTTCAAACGGGCCTCGGTACTGGAAAACAATATGGTGCAGACTATCGGTTCGGCCGGTGAATCATTGGCGGCCGGTGTGATCTTCACCTTCCCTGCCTTCCTGATCTGGGAGGCTCATAACACATTGGGCATAAACGAGATTTTCAAACTGCGCGGCCTCGAGGTTGTGGCCCTGTCGCTTCTGGGTGGCGCAATGGGAATCCTTTTGATGATCCCCCTGCGCCGTTACCTGGTGGAAAAGGAACATGGCAAGCTTCGTTTTCCTGAGGGCACGGCCTGCGCCGAAATTATCGTGGCCGGTGACCAGGGCGGATCCAAGGCCAAGACAGTCTTCTGGGGAATCGGATTCGGCGCGCTTTATAAGGCGCTCATGGGCGGCGCGCTGATGTGGAATGAATTTCCGATCAGGGACCTGAAATTCAAGCCGATGGATGGCGGTGTGATCGGCCTGGACGGCACCCCTGCCCTTCTGGGTGTAGGTTATATTATCGGGCCACGGATTGCCGCATTGATGCTGGCCGGTGCCGTACTGGGCTACCTGGGAATTGCGCCAATGGTTAAATATGTCGGGATGGATTACCTGCTGGCGATAGGCGGCCCGGGGACCTTGCCGGACATGGTCGACTCGGCCTTCATCCGAGGTCATGTGATCAAATATCTGGGTGTGGGTGCGGTTTCGATCGGCGGATTCGTAAGTTTGATCAAGTCATTCCCGACAATTATATCATCATTCTCATCCGGTATCAAGCAGATCATCAAGCGCAAGGGTGTTGAAGAAGAGAAGCTGCACAGGACCCAGCAGGATCTTCCGATGTGGGTGGTGCTGGTTGGCACATTGCTGGTGATCCTGGCGATCTGGGCCTATCCCGGAACCAATATCAATATTATTGCAATTGCGCTGACAGTTGTCTTCGGTTTTTTCTTCATCGTTGTGGCGGCGCGGATTGTCGGTATCGTGGGATCGTCATCATCGCCTGTATCCGGCATGACCATCGCGACATTGCTGGTTACCAGTCTGACGATGGCGTCATTCGGGATCGGCGGCGCGGCTGGGATGGTTACGGCCATGACAGTTGGCGCGGTGGTTTGTATTGCAGTCTGCCTTTCGGGTGATATTGCACAGGACTTGAAGACCGGCTATCTTCTGGGAGCAACTCCGCGCAAGATGCAGATGCTGGAATTCGTAGGGCTGGCGGCCTCGGCAATCACGATGGGCTGGATCCTTTTCCTCCTGGCCGATACATATGGTTTCGTACAAACGGTAGAGCATCCCGATCCGCTCCTTGCGCCACAGGCCAATGTTATGGCGGCGGTGGTGCAGGGCATACTGGGCGGCGAACTGCCCTGGGAGTTTATTATCGCCGGTGGCATGATAGCATTGGCGGTGGAATTTCTGGGTGTCAGCTCATTGCCGTTTGCAATCGGCCTCTATCTTCCGCTGGATCTTTCCACACCGATCATGGCAGGTGGCCTTCTGGCGCTGATGACACGCAAGACCAGCAAGGACGAGGTGACATTTAAGGAGCGAGAGCAGAGAGGAATTTTATTCGGATCGGGCCTTGTGGCAGGCGACGCACTGATCGGCGTCGGTATTGCCATGCTTCTGTATTTTGCTGACAAGATCCAGTTCTTTGCCGGTTATAAGGATTATGTGGCAAAGTATTCGGCCGATTCCCTTTTCGGGGCGCCCTGGGGAGATATCCTATCGCTGGCGCTGTTTGGCGGCCTGATGATGGCGCTGTGGCATTTCACGAGAAAAAGGGATACAGTAACATAAAAATTACTCCGCATCACAGGAAAAAGGGCGAGGGCTCAAAAATGACCCTCGCCCTTTTGATTTAGATAGCGGTTGTATTCGCGGGCTTAATCTTTTAAATTGCTGATCTATGTCAGCATTGATCGAGAAAATCAGCAAACAGGATCGGGCAGTATTTATAGTTTTCTTTTGCGCCCTGCTTTTGAGAATCATATATCTTGTGCAGATTCAGGACAGCCCGTTTTTAAATTTCCCTCAGATCGACGCGCTCTGGCATCATCTCTGGGCACGCGAAATTGCCTCCGGGAATGTCATCGGAGATGAGGTCTTCTTCCGGGCGCCACTGTATCCATATTTTTTGGGACTGGTTTATGCGCTATTTGGTGACGGCCCGAATGCTATCAGGGTAATTCAGTCAATTCTCGGATCGTTGTCATGCGTACTGGTATTTTTGATCTCCAGAGAGATTTTTAACCGGCGCACCGCCATAATTGCCGGATTCGTTGCGGCGTTCTATCCGATATTGATCTATTTCGATAATGAGCTTTTGATTACCAGCCTGTTTATCTTCCTGGCGCTTTTACTTTTTTATTTTGCGCTGAGAACAAAATCGGAATCATCGCATGGGCGCATATATTTGCTGGGCTTTCTGATGGGCCTGGCGGCGATAGCCCGTCCGACGATTTTGATCTTCGTGCCGCTTCTATTATTCTGGATCCTGTATTACCGCAAAGCGAAGAAGGGCACTGCTGGAAATAACTGGATCAGGGGTTTGCTGGTAATTGCCGGGATTATGAGTGCAGTTTTGCCTGTGACGATTCGCAATTATGCGGTTGGAAATGACCTGGTACTGATTTCGTATCAGGGCGGAGTGAATTTCTGGATCGGCAATAATGAGCAGGCCGATGGAAAAACCGCCGGCGCACCGGGGCATTTCAAGGCCTACGGTGAGTATCAGGATAATGTCAAATTCAGTTCGGAGAAGGTGGCCGAGATGGACCTCGGGCGGGAAATGAGACCATCCGAGATATCATCATACTGGTATGGCAAGGGGCTTGAGTTTATTGCGGGCAATCCGGGGCAGGCATTGGGGCTGATGATAAAGAAGTTCTATTTTGCATGGAACGCTTATGAGATCGAAAGCAACCGTGATATTTATTCGCAAAGAGAGTATTCATCGCTATTCTCGGTTCTTTTGTGGCACAAAATTATCGGTTTTCCATTCGGGCTTTTGGCCCCTCTGGCGATTGCCGGCATCGTTATAATGTTCAGGAACTGGAAAAACCGTTATTTTCTTTTGATTGGAATTATTATTGCATATCAGATCATACTGATTTCGTTTTTTGTGACATCACGTTTCCGTGCGCCGACGATTCCGTTTTTGATAATGGCCGGGGCATTTGCGCTTGATTACCTGATTGCTTACAGAAGAGATCTGGCCCGGATAATGCTTCCCGCGGGTATAATTATAGTCACCCTGATTTTCTGCAATACAACATTGTTCGGTGTCAAGCCATCAGAGGAATCCCGTTTCAGCCAGGCCAGGGCCTCGATATTTCTGCGTCAGAACCAGGCCGATTCGGCGATTGTATATGCGCGCAGGGCAATTGAGGAGAATCCGAATGATCCGGCCGGTTATGATTTCCTGGGACTGGCCTTCGAGCAAAAAGAGAATTATTCTGAGGCGGTAGAGTATTACCGCAAGGCGATAGAATTGAATCCCGGCGATGCTTTTGCTTATACACGCATGGGTTATTGCCTGTACCTGATGAATGAGCTGGAGACGGCCCGCGCCGCCAGCATGAATGCGATCGCTATTGATTCGACCATTATCGAAGCCTATGTCAACCTGGGCAATATTTACAAGGCAATGGATCAGCCCAATGCGGCGTTGGAAATCTATGAGAAAGCATATAGCCGAGACAGCAGTAATCTATCGCTTCTGAATAATTATTCGATTGCGCTGGCCCGGGCACGGAATTTCGAGCAGGCAATCAATGCCGCGGAACGGGCGGTTGAGCTCAATCCGGATTACAGCCTGGCGCTCGTTACGCTGGCGAATCTATATTTCCAGACCGGCGATATTTTGAAGGCCGAACAGTTTTATATCAGGGCGCTGGAAATCGATTCGGAGCTTAATTCGGCCAAAATCAGCCTGGCGCAATTGTACCTGAGGACCAACCGGGAACTTCAGGCGCGTAATCTTGTGCAGGAGGTTCTTCGGGATGATCCGGATAATCCGGGGGCCCGTCGGCTTCTGAATATGATGGGGCAATAATTTTTGGATCAGTATTTCTTGCGGCGTTCGATCATGTAATTCGACCCGGCAAGTTTCTTTGTGTATTTTTTAAGATCGGCCAGCATATGCGACATCTCGCCGGCATGAGAAAATGCGCCATTCTGGCAAACCAGCACAGCAATGGAAACTGTCAGGAGCGAATAGACCTCATCTTCTTCAAAACGATTGCGGGTAACGATCTTTCCCCTTTCGCGATCATCTTCCCTGTAGCGGTATGGTATCAGGCGGTCAAAGGTCTTGATTATGTTTGAGCAGACCAGGTCTATTTTCTCGTAAGGAATCACGAAGATGAAATCATCTCCGCCGACATGCCCGATGAAACCATCGGGAACCAGGTCGAAGACTATATCGCGCACGATCTGGGCAGTCATGCGGATAACCTTATCGCCGTAGAAATAGCCGTAATAATCGTTATAGGCCTTAAAATTATCGATGTCAAGATAGCAGACGGCAAAATCTTTTTCCTGTTCAATCAGGCGATTGATACGTTTTTCGATCATCGAGGGTCCGGGCAGGCGCGAGGATGGATTAACCCCAAGGTCACGTCGCGATCTCTTCAGGAGCATCTTGATCCGCACCCGGAAGCCGAGATGATCCCATTGCCCGACCAGGAGCTCATCGGCTTCACAGTCAAGCGCTTTTTCATAGATTGAATCATCCGGATCGGGATAATATACCACCAGTGGAATAATCGAGAGAAACATCTGATCCTTGGCCTCATTGATAATATTCTCAACCGAGGCGAAATCACTGCCGACAGCCATGACAATCATATCGATCGGATAACGTTTGCAACATCTGACAAGCTGTTCGGAGTCGGTGAAGAAATGGAACTGCAGGTTTTCGTCATCGAAAACATTTTCCAAATCGCTCGAGATATCGAGATTGTCCTGGTAGATAGCAAGGTTAAAAAGAGCCTTACCCGGTTTTTTCCGGGTTGTCGGAACTATCCACATTGATGATTTTGGGGTCGCTGGATGGCTCATTTTCTTTCTCTCTGGGGTGGAAGCGCCGATGGACTTCCTTCAAATACTTCTGATCCAAATGAGTATATATCTGTGTAGTAGTTATATCGGCATGGCCGAGGAATTCCATTACTGTTCTGATATCAGCACCGCCTTCGACCATGTGTGTAGCACAGGTGTGACGCAGGGAATGGGGGGTGACATTGCGCGTAATTGACGCCAGCTTAACGGCTTTCTCGAAAATCGACCAGAGCCCCATACGACTCAGCCGTCCGCCCTTTCGGCTGACAAAAAGAACATCGAATGTGTTATCCCGCAACATCTTGGGGCGAGCATCCCGTAAATATTTTTCCAGCGCCCGGCGGGCATATTTTCCGAACGGCACCAGACGTTCCTTGTTGCCCTTGCCTTTAACTCGGATTATATCGGCTTCGAATACGATATCTCCGGTACGTAATCCGGAAATTTCCGAAATTCTCAACCCGCAGGCATACCATAGCTCCAGAATTGCCTTATTGCGCAATGATAAGGGATCGTCAGCTGAATGAACATCCATCAGGCGATCTATTTCCTCGCGGCTGAGGATTTCCGGCAGGGCACGCAAAAGTTTGGGTGATTCCAGGGTTGATGTGGGATCTGTTTTGATTTTGCCTTCACCCTGCAGGAATTTATAGAAATGCTTGAGGGCCGATAATTTGCGGGCCGCGGATCTTGCTGAAATGCCCTTCTTGCGCATGCCGATCATGAAATCGAGGACATCGGCATCGCTGACGTTATTTACTGGTGGACGTTCATCGGATTGCAGAAAATCAATGAATGCGGTCAAATCCTGACGGTAGGCCGAGATTGTATTTGAAGCCAGGTTCAGTTCCAGATCTGCGTAGCCCAGAAAATCGAGCATCAGCCTTCTGTTGATTTGATCGGATTTCATGGTTTCTCTCCCCGAAGTGAATCAAGAATAAAAGCGGGTAAATGCAAATAAAATCTTTCAGGAATCACCGGATCCATCGGACCTGATGGCGGATGCGGCCACAGCCAGGCATATATCAGCCGGTTTGCCCTGTTTGATTTCGCGCGCGGCTTCCAGTGAAGTTGCGCCGGAGGTGGTGACGTCATCGACGAGGATTATATGTTTGCCCCTGATATCGACAGAGGAATTGAGCCTGAATGCGCCGCGCATATTTTCGATGCGGGCTTTTCGTTTCAGGCCGGTTTGATCTTTGGTGCGGCGTACCCGCCTGATTATGCTCTCAGCGACTTCAACATCGAGGTTCCGGCCAAGACTTTGGGCGATCAGCGTGCTCTGGTTAAATCCTCGTTTGCGTTGTCGTGACGGATGCAATGGTATGGGTATGATTATATCTGCCTTGAAATGTTCAGCGGAGGAAGTGATTGTATGCGCAAGCAACCTGCCAAAAAACTCTGCCACAGGAATCACACCCTCATACTTGAGCGCATGTACCAGCGGGCGGATGCGGTCATCGAAACGGCCGATGGCATAAACCTGCGAGATGGCCTGTACGGAACCGCATTTGAGGCATCCGGATTCACCGAAATCCATCGGGATGCGGCAGTTGATGCAAAAGGGCAGTTCTGTTCTATCGATTGCCCGGACACATCGCGGGCAGATAAAGAAATCGGGTGACTCATGCAAGCTTTCACAGACCACACATTGCGGAGGATAAACAAAATTAAGCAGGTTGCGAAATGCCGTATTTGCCAAACGTGAAAGATCGAGATGCCCCATAAAATTTCGGCAGGTCAGGTTTATGTGGATCCCAGGCTGCGGCTGACATCGATGACACCCTTGACCCGCTTGATCCTTTCGATCAGGCTGTTTAAATGAGTGAGGTTTTTAACCTCGGCTATAAATTCTCCCCGGGCCAGTCCCTTGCTGGCGGAGATACTGCTGTTTTTCAAGTTGGTTTCATCATCGGCGATGCTGTTCAGTATATCTCTTAATATATTCTTGCGGTCCTCCATAATCAAATTGATTTTGACCACAAATGTGGATGAATCGGAAACATCCCAGTTGAGCTGGACTATTCGCTCATGATCGATATTGGCGCGCTGGATATTGGGGCAGTTGACACGGTGAACAGTCACTCCCCTTCCGCGGGTGATAAAGCCGACCACATCCTCGCCCGGAACCGGCTGGCAGCATTTGCCGAAATTGAACTGCAGGGACTTGATGTTATCTATGCGTATACCTCCGCGATGCTGATAGCGGCCGCTGATAATATCCTCCAGCGATTCCCTGTCATCGCCATCCTCTTCCTCGCTCTGCGGAAAGAGACGGTTCATGACGGTTACGATGGAGACATCATTCTGGCCGATAGCGGCCATGAATGTATCGAGATTATTGTAGGAAAATGATTTGGCCACATCCAGGAGCTGGTCATTGGAAGGCATGGGCATTCTTATTTTTTTCAGGTGACGGTCCAGGATCTCTTTGCCAAGCTGCAGGTTTTCATCGAAATCCTGCTGTTTGAGAAATTTCCTGATTTTGGATCGGGCGCCGGATGTGCGCACCATCTTGAGCCAGTCGCGGCTGGGCTGTTTATGGGGCGCGGTCATGATTTCCACCGTGTCACCGCTTTTCAGTTCTGTTGATAATGGTACGATTTTGTTGTTGACCTTGGCGCCGGCGCATTTCATGCCGACTTCGGTATGCACCGTGAATGCAAAATCCAGTACGGTCGATCCGGCCGGAAGATGTTTTAACTCGCCTGCCGGCGTAAATATAAAGACCTCATCGTGGTAGAGGTCGATTTTCAGGTATTCCAGGAATTCGGCCGGGTTGGTCATGTCTTTCTGCCAGTCGAGCACCTCGCGCAGCCAGTTGAGACGTTTGTCGGCCTCCTCGATACCCTTGCCACCCATTTTTGCGCCCTCTTTGTAGAGCCAGTGGGAGGCGATTCCGAATTCGGCCCGTGTATGCATACCGCTTGTGCGAATCTGGAATTCGACCACATGTCCCTCGGGGCCGATGACATTGGTATGCAAAGACTGGTAGCCGTTTTGCTTGGGTTTGGCGATATAATCATCGAATCCGCCAACCGGAAGGTAAAGTGAATGCACTATGCCGAGGGCGTGATAGCATTCAGAGACAGTATCGACCACGATCCTGATGGCAAACAGGTCATAGATTTCCTCGAAACTGCGTTGCTTCTTGATCATCTTGCGATGAATCGAATCGATACTTTTGGCGCGGCCGTAGATTTCCGCCTTGAGGCCGCTGGATTTGATTTCACGTTTTATGGGGTTGATGACCTGGTTAACGAATTTTTCACGTTCTTCGAGTGTCTCGTTGAGCCGGGTTTTTATATACTCGTACTCTTCGCTTTCGAGGTACTTGAGCGAGAGGTCCTCGAGTTCACGTTTTACCAGCGCCATACCCATGCGATGCGCAATCGGAGCAAAGACCTCATAGGTTTCGGTGGCGATCTTTTTCTGGCGCCGTTCGGACAGGTATTCCAGGGTACGCATATTATGCAGGCGGTCAGCCAGCTTGATCAGGATAACGCGGATATCCTTGGCCATGGACAGGAGCATTTTGCGGAAATATTCGGCCTTGGTTTCAATTGAGGTCTTGGCCTGGTAAGATGAGATCCTGGTGACGCCATCAACCAGCTCGGCCAGCTCATTGCCGAATTTCTGGCGCAGGTCGCTTAAGGTGACCTCGGTGTCCTCGACCACATCATGCAGAAGGCCGGCGGCGATTGTGGTTGTATCCATATTCTGGCCGACCAGGATCATGGCTACATTGATAGCATGGGTGAAATACTTTTCACCGGAGGCGCGTTTCTGTCCCTCATGAGCCTTATCGCCAAAGACAAAGGCCTCCATCAGGAGCTTAGCATCGATACGCGGGTTGATGCGCAATACCTTCTGCACGAACTCATTGGCGGCCATATAGCCGTAACTTATTTCCGGAACCCTGCTGCCAAACATATCAATTCAATATCTTTTTATAAATTTCTATATATCTTTTGGTTATAGTATCTATATCGAAGTTTTTCAGCTTTTTCTCAAACTCTTTTACAATCTTCTGCCGGGGTGGATTATTATCAGCCAGGCATTTGATTATACGCGCAAGTTCTTTGTAGTCGCCAACACCAAACAAAAAGCCGTCAATTCCATCTGTTATAATCTCCTGCGGGCCACCGCTTTTTGAGGCGACCGGCACCGCTCCACATGCTCCCGCTTCAAGGAGCGATGATCCCAGCCCCTCGGATTCCGAGGCCAGTATGTATACATCCAGCTTGCGGTAAAATCCGGCCATATTGGAAACAAAGCCCGCAAATTCAATTCTATCAGATAAACGCTTTTTTTGAATCATCTGTTCTAACTCATCTTTTTGAGGGCCCTCCCCCGCTATCAGGAATCTGAAGTCGAGGTCTTCATCTGCGGCCAGTTCGAGTGCATTGATAATGTCTGTAACCCTTTTTTCGGGGTTCAATTCGCAGGCCGTGCCGAGAGTCAGGATTTGATTTTGCGTTCCATCGGATGGATTAAACCGACTCCTGTCAATTGAGCTGGGGATGATTTCTATTTTGCGCTCGTTTACGCCTTTTTTAAGAAGCCTGTCGGCCACGGGCCTGCTGATGGCGATATAGGCATTGATCGCATCACCGGCATATTTTATGCCGTCGCTCAGTTTGCCGGCCCTGCCCAGATGGGTGCGCACAGTTACTGCAATTTTAAGCTGTTTATAAAATTTCCTGATCATGACCGCCAGGCTGTGGCTGTGTGAATCGGAGGCGTGGAAGATCTTTACGCCTTCTTTTTTGAGCCAGGTGGCGAGTTGCATGGCTTTAAGCGGCAGTTCGAACGATCGGTAACGTATATCCTGAATATTGATTTTTTTGTTTTCGAGATGATTCTCGATACTGCTGCGCTTGTCGCAGAGGATAGTGATATTGTAACCGGCATGCACCAGGCCATGCGCCAGGTTGACTGTCTGCCTCTGGCCGCCACGAAAACTTTTGCCTGTGTCGCAGATGACAATATGAGTATTTTCTAATTTATCTGAGTGCATAATAATATCTCAGGAACTGGCCATAGGCCGATAATACAGCTATCCACAATCCGGGCAGGCCATCGGCAAAGCCCTTTTGAATAATCAGCTTTCGAAAAAACACGAATAGCGGTTTGACCAGCATATAGATCAGGTTCAAAATCCATGGGTTTTTCCTGCGTGAGCGCGAGGCAAGCTCGGCATAGGAATAGACCTTTTTCAGATATACGGATAATGTCGGGTAGCTGTAATGGAGCAGTCTGCCCTCCAGTCTCCGGATTCTGCCGTCAAAAATAAGAGATTCGTGAACATCGGCGTCATTGAAACGGGCGTGATTTTTATTGAATAAGCGAAAAACGAATTCAGGATACCATCCGGAATGCATGATCCATTTGCCGCCCAGATTGGTCACACGTGGAATTTCGGCACCGATGTAATCATGTGGATTTTCCAGGAAGCGTATGATGCTGGCACGCAGGTGGTCATCGACTATCTCATCGGAATCGAGCGCCAGGATCCAGTCATGCGAGGCCATGGCGACTGATTGCTGTCGAGCTTTGCCGAAGCCCTCGAACTCGATGCTGATTGTTTTTGCGCCATATTTCTCGGCAACTTTTTTTGTGTTATCAATGGATCCTGTATCGGCGACACAGATTTCATCGGCCCATGCTACCGATTTAAGGGCATTGCCGATCTGATCTCCGGCGTTGCGGGCTATCATGGCTACAGAAAGTTTAGCGCGTTCCATATTCCACGCCTGCCTTTTCCTCGCTGACCATTTTTTTGAATTCGTTGAATAATTTTTCCGGTTGGATCTGCTCGATACGATAGAAGTCGGGTGAACGGACAGCGCGGATTTTTGGGTTGTAGGGTCCCCACTCATTGAAGTTGCCGTCATCGCCGGAGAACATGGCTACAGTCGGCAGATCGAATGCGCTGGCGATATGAGTCAGGGAGGTGTCCGGTGTAATCAGGAAATCGAACCGGCTCAACATGCCGGCCACCTGGCGGATATTCATGCCTTCGGGGATGGCCCTGACCCGGCCGTTATAGAGCTTCTGCACCTCATCCGCTTTCCATTTTTCTGCCGGGGCATGATTTAAGACAAAGACAAAATCGGGGTATTCATCCAGAAGCAGTTTCATCAGCGCGAAATATTTTTTCAAGGGCCATGTTCTTGCGGGCCGTCCGGCAGAGAGGTTCACACAGGCGATTGTATCATAGCCCTGGCGCAATTTGTCTGTGAATTCCCGGCCCGGTTTGAAATCGATATCCTCGAGATATATTTTGGGCGTCATGTCACAGCCCTTGAGATCGATACCGAATAGATTTAGTACCCGTCCGGTGCTTTCGATGATATGATATTTGCGCCTTGCGCATTCGATAGTTTTGTCAAAGTATTTTGCATAATGCAGTTTGCCCACACCCAGCTTGAATCCCCGTCCTGCTATCAGGTTAACCAAGATCGTTGCGGTAACAGAGGCGCCGAAAATCAGGTCGACCACGCAGTCATAGTTTTCCTTGCGCATCTGGCGGATGCTGGCAATATCTCGCAATGGCTTCTTGTGGTAGAAATAGGCTTTGTCGATATGCGGATCTGTGCGCACAATTTCGTAATTGTCTTTTCCGCAGACAACATCGATGCGTATATGCGGGAATTTCTGCTTCAGGTTGTGGAAAATCGGCAATGATATGATCATATCGCCAAGTTTATCATGGCGGATAAAAAGCACTTTTTTGATTTTATCGGGATCGAATTCGCCTTTCGCTTTTTTTACTCCTCCGAACAGCCTGAAAAGGAAAAAGACAAATCTTTTGAAGTTGATTTCGATCGATTTTAATGTCCTGCCGTGCCATGTTTTGGTATCAAGACCCATTGCTGTTTTGCTCCCTGAATTGCAGCTCATAAAGCTTGCGGTAAAGCCCCTCATGCGAGAGGAGCTCCTGATGAGTGCCTCTGTCTATCAGCTCGCCGTCTTTAATTACCAGAATTTTGTCTGCATTCAAAATGGTCGAGAGGCGATGGGCGATTACGAATGTCGTGCGTCCCTTGAGGAGCCTGTCTATGGCTTCCTGAACGAGTTGTTCGGATTCTGTGTCCAGCGATGAAGTGGCCTCATCGAAAATGAGTATATCCGGATTGCGCAGGATCGCCCTGGCGATTGCGATTCTCTGGCGTTGCCCGCCTGAAAGCATGACCCCCTTATTGCCGATCGGTGTGTCGAAGCCTTTTTCGAATGCCTTGATGAAATCATGGGCATTGGCTACTTTAGAGGCCTGGATAACTTTGTCGAGCGAGATGCCATCGAGACCGTAAGTTATATTATTATAGATCGTGTCATTGAAAAGCATTGTCTCCTGGGTCACGATTCCCAGCATGGATCGCAATGATTCCAGCTTTATTTTGCGCAGGTCGATTCCATCGAGAGTAATCCTGCCATCGCTGGGATCATAGAACCGGGGTATCAGGTCGCACAACGTCGATTTGCCCGCGCCCGAGGGTCCCACGATAGCAATCAGCTCTCCTTTTCCGGCGGTGAAACTGATATTTTTGAGCACATCCGGCGTTGTCTTATAAGAGAAGCTGACGTTGTCGAATTTCAGCTCATTGTCGAATTTCTTGATTTCGACCGCATCGGGCGCTTCTTTGACCTCGATCGGGCTGCCCAGCACGGTAAAGATTCGCTCTGCCGCCGCCATACCCTCCTGGATTTTGATGTGCAGGTTGGATAATGATTTAACGGGCGCAATCAATGAGAACATGGCGAATGAGAAGAGCACGAAATCCGGGGCGGAAAGGCCGGTTCCGCCTAAGACCTTCTGGCCGCCGAACCAGAGAATCACGGCAACTGCCGCTGTGCCCAGAAGCTCATTGATCGGATTTGAAAGCAATCGTACACGCGATATTTTCAAGAGTGTCTGGAAATAACCATCGGCCTGCGTGCTGAATTTGCCAATTTCATAGTCATTGGTGTTGAAGCCCTTGACGATGCGGATATTGGAGACATTCTCCTCGAGTATTGTATTGACATCGGCCATACGTTCCTGGGCCTGGGCCGAATATTTGCGGAGCAGGCGGCCAATGACAAACATCATGTAAAATGTCAGGGGCAGTACGAATATCGAGATCAGGAGCAGTTTCCAGCTGATTACGAACATAAATGAGACATAGATTAGGACCAGAAGCGGGTCGCGGGTTATGCGGTTGAATGATTGATCCAGCGATTCACGCAGGATCATGACATCATTGGTAACATGTGATATCAGCTGCCCGGTTCGTGTGCCATGAAAATAAGCCAGTGAAAGTCGCTGATAGTGTTTGAAGAGGTCGACACGGAGGTTGCGAATGAATTTTTGCTCGACATAGGCCATGAAATAGCCCTGGATATAGAAGAACAGGCTCTTGGCCAAAGCGATTATCACTACGGCTATGCACAGGTTGCGCAAGGTGCCGATTTTTGTATCTGCGAGCACTATGGAATTGACCATGCCCTTGATCGATTCGCGCAGTCTTTCGAAACCGCTGGCGATTTTCTGCCCCTCGCTTTGGGGCCGTTCCTGTTCGGAGACCATCTCGGTCTGTGTTGCTGTCAGGCCGGTTTCATATTCGAAGAGAGTGGCCATCAAGGGGCCCAATAACCAGATCAGGGCACCCGACAACAGCGCAAACAGGATCATGGAAACCGACGAGACAACAATATGCTTCCAGTAGGGCAGGAGATAGTCCAATATTTTGCGATACAGGTTCACCTTATCCTCATTAAATAAAAAACCAGGCATTTCCCTGGTGAATACGTAAATGTAATTACAGAAATGACTGATTGTCAATAGAAAGCTTATTCGATAATCAGTTCCTCGATTTCCTCGGCGCTTTGCGGGATTTTAAGCTCAAACTTTTCTAAAGGGATATCCAGGTTATAAAACTGCTCTATGAACTCAAGCCGGATTTCGCTTTTGAATTTTTCCTGATCGGGATGGGATCGTCGCTCTATCTCATTTGTGTAGAAAAGGTTGGCGATGTCATATTTAAAATAAGGAAAATCGTCGCTTAAGCTCCTGATCTTATGGTTCATGACCAGCATGGCGTCCGCCCAGTTGTAGACGGCGTACTTGAAATCGAAGCCCTTGAACAGAAAGACGTAGTCCCAGACGCGGGTTTGGCCCTTGATACGGTCATAGCCCTGTTCCGGATCGGCTTTGTACTGACGGGGTTTGGGCCGGCCCGGATCATCGGGCATCAGATCACCCTTGAATATCCGCCGCATGAGAACAAAGACATCCCGCCAGCGCGACAGGTCAGGGTCGGTAAGTTCATGCCATGGCCCGAGATAATAGACATTGTCAGAGGGCAGATAAAACTTCAGTGAATCGCCGAAAATTATGCCCTTGAACGTGCCTTTGCCCAGAAATCCGGGGGAATAGAATGAAATCGAATCGGAGGTGACATAGATTTCCAGCTTGAATTTCCTTTTTACTTCACTGGTATTGAGCTTGACCTGCACCAGATAGGCGGCATTTTTCTGCATCTGTTTTCTGCTTTTGAGCATTGTTTCGAACTGGTCCTCGAGCCTGCTCTTTTCGATGGGTGTCAGTTTGGTGTAGGGGCCGCATGAAGCCAGAAACAGCAGAATCAGTGATAATGACACTGCGATTATAATACGCATGATCAGAAGACCTGCTGGCCGGTGAAGATCAGGATTGTGTATTTGACAAATGGTCCGATGATGGCCCAGATCAGGCTGTAGCCGAATATAAATCCGGAGGCGATCAATATAATCAGAAGCATGGGTCCGACTTTTTCAAGCTGCAGGGCGATATGTTCCTGGCCCCGGGGCAAGAGACCATAGAGAACCTTGGAGCCGTCCAGGGGCGGAACGGGCAGCATATTGAAAAACGCCAGGGCGCAGTTAACGAAGATCCCATACCAGAGAAATTTGCCAATGACAGTATGCAGATTATTTTCGGGTGAAGACAGAATCCAGACCGGGAAATTTCCGAGCCGGATAATTATGCCAATGATGAATGCCTGAATTATGTTAGAGGTCGGGCCGGCAATGGCGGTGACCAGCATGCCGCGCTTGGGATCCTGGACATAGCGCAGATCGACCGGCACGGGTTTGGCCCATCCGAATGTGAAATTTGACATTACGAATACCAGCGCACCAAACGGATCGATATGCTTAATCGGGTTAAAGCTCAGCCGTCCGGCCCTGAAGGCGGTTTTGTCGCCCAGCCTGTAGGCGGCGTAGCCATGGGCGAATTCATGAACTGTCAGAGCCAAAAGGAAGATTGGTATTGACAGAAGCGCTCTTTCGTAATCGATGTCAAACATTCTTTATTATCCCGGTTTCGCTCACAGAAATTCTAACAACATATATCATTGTTTCGTTTCCAGTTCTTATACTTTAGAAACGAACTTGTTCCCGTCAATATAAAACCGCCAGTTTTTATCCAGACCCTCCCGTATTCCGATACGCCTGGATCTTTTAACAGATTTGGGTTTGAAGCCGTCATCTGCCACCCAGGCTGTATCGCCGGTCAGGTCGAGTCCGCTGTGGGCGGTTGTCAGGCCGAATGCGCGGCAGAGTTTTCCCGGACCATTGGTCAGGTTTATGATTTTATCTGTGCCGCGATTCTTTATCATAAGCTCCAGCCCATCAAGCGGTTCCAGGGCACGAATCAGGACCGCCGCGGGGCTGCCTTCTTTGTCGGTCACGAAATTGAGCATGTCGTACATGCCGTAGATGAAATAAACATATGTAAATCCGCCGGGTCCAAACATGACCAGATTGCGTTTGGTCGGGCCAAAGCGTGCATGACAAGCCGGATCATCAGTGCCGATATAGGCTTCAAGCTCCACTACTCGTCCCGCATAAAGGCCATTGTTTTCAAAGAAAAATATTTTGCCCAAAAGATCATGGGCGACTTCGAGAGTGGGACGTTCGTAAAATGAGCGCTCCAGCTTTATCAAGCTCAGTCCTCGTAAAGCTGGGGAAAGGATTCATGAACGATCAGATGAGCCATTTCGAAATCGGTGGCCAGTTGATCGGGCGCATGAGCATCACTTCCGAGGCCATTGATGATAACTCCCGCCTGGCGGGCCTTGTGCAAAAGCGGTTTGGAGGGATACCAGTCGCCGATGCCGTGGCGGATTCCGGCTGTATTGACCTCGATCGGCATATTATGCTCGACGAGCGCTTCAAGCGCTCTATCATGACTTTCATAGTCGATCCTTGCGGCTTCTTCCGGGAACAGTTTTGTGCCCAGCCTGCGGTAGAGATCAAGATGGGCCAGGCAGTCGAAGATATGCACCTCGGCGGCCCGTTCGACAATGCCGTAATATTTGTCGATCAATTCAACCGGGCTGTATTTTTCCAGGGCGGCCCTGACTGAATCCTCGACCGTGAGGATATGTTCATCGATAAAATGCACCCCGCCGAGCACATAGTCGAAATTAAGCTCCTCGATCATTTTCAGGAATTTGGGATCGATTTCGGGATAGTAATCGATTTCAACGCCGCACCTGATCGGCAGATGAACCGGATCATCTCCCTCGATCAGATCATAGACAGCATCGCGGTATCTTTTCAGGCTGTCATGGTTGACCGGATTTTTCTGGCCGTCGATGATGATGAAATTGTAATCGGCAAAGGCCGGGTTGCCATCGGCATGAGTTGTAAAGATAATTTCCGAGAGTCCAAGTTCGATGCCTTTTTTGACAAATTCGCGCAGTGATCCCTTGGCGTCGATGGAAAAATCGGGATGTACGTGCTGGTCGCCTATGGGGTGATTGAAAATCATGTCAGCCTTCTATCAGAAACGGGTTATATATTTTTTCCTGTGCCACGCTGGTTTTGGGGCCATGGCCGGGATAGATAACGAAATCATCGCCTAATGGCAGTATTTTGCTTTTGATTGAATTTATGATTGTGCTGTAATTGCCGCCGGGCAGATCGACTCTTCCGATCGAGCCGGCGAAAATCAGGTCGCCGCTGATCACGAAACCATTGCCGACTAATGTAATTCCGCCCTCGGTATGACCGGGTGTTTCGACCACCTGAAGTTCGTATCTGCCCACGCCGACATTATCGCCGTCATTGAGCTTGATATCCGCGCCCCCCAGTGATATGGCCGAACCCATGGCGCTGGATAGATTGAGCGAGGGATCGGTGAGCATATTTTCATCTCCCGCTCCGATGGCTAACTTCATTCCCATGCGTTTGCGCAGGTATTCAAGTGCGCCGATATGATCAACATGGCCATGGGTCAGGACTATGCGGTCGACCTTGAGTTCCCTGTCCTCGATCATGTGCATGATATGCGAGCCCTCATCGCCCGGATCTACGACTATGCCCTCTTTGCTTTCGGCGTCATAGACCAGGTAGCAATTGACCTCCATCATACCAACCGGGAAATATTCTACTGTGATGCCGTTGTATTTATCTATCATCTTATCCTCGAACAAAAATATACGCTAATTGATCCCGGTTCTGTCATCACTTTGGATGCGGGATACCGTCCTGCAGGAAATCCAGCAGAACAGTCATGAAATCCTCCGGGCTTTCCTCGTGAGGCAGATGACCCGCCTCCGGGATCATGACATAGCGGGCATTCTTTAATTTGCGTACGAATTTTTCGGCCATCGACCTGGGCAGAACCCGGTCCCGTTCGCCCCAGATTATCAAAGCAGGCAGAGCGATTTTTTCAATGCCCCCGACCTCGAACAGGCCACTGGCTTTGATGCGTTTCTGCATACATTCGGGGACGGGTTTTGCCAGAAGATCGCCGATTGTTTTCTCGCGGTCCCTATCCGAGAGAACGATTTCCTGGTTGAACTGCTTTAGAATTATTTTTGTCAGTTTTTGCCTATCAGCGAGTTCATCATGAGAGGGATGATCGAGGTCGATTCCAAGAGCTTTCCTGCCGGATTTTTTGAGGCCGAATGAATCGACTATAATCAATTTTTCCAGATCCTGCGGGTATTCCAACGCGTACTTCAGCGCCAACGCACCGCCTGTGGAGACTCCGCACAGGGCGATGTTTTTAAGCTTCAGCTCTTCAATAAACTTCCTGAGGACATCGGCGTCAGATTTCAGGCTGTAGTCATATTTTGCCGGCTTTCCCGACTGACCGCATCCGAGCAGGTCTGGGACGATCACTTTTTTGGTCAATGCTAATGTTTCGAAGATATGCCGGAATGAGTATGAAGTGCCCAGAATGCCGTGCAGAAGGATCAGCGGACGGCCCCGTCCTTTGGCATAATAGCTTATCCTGTAACGACCTGCTTTGATTTCTTTGCGATAGCGTTCCCTCATGAGAGGGTAATTTATAATTATCTGACTTAAATTCAACGAAAAAGTCTTCTTTTATCAAAATTGACTTATATCTCCGTTTGGGATATATTTTCAGCATGGCGAATCTCTACCCGGAACATCTGATAGATGAAATCAAGCAGGCCAATGACATTGTCGATGTGCTCTCGGATTTTCTCAAGCTCAAGAAGCGCGGCGCAAATTATCTGACACTGTGCCCGTTTCATTCCGAGAAGACACCCTCGTTTTCGGTTTCCTCCACCAAGCAGATATACCATTGCTTCGGATGCGGCAAGGGTGGAAATGTCTATACCTTTTTGATGGAATACGAAAACATGACCTTTATCGAGGCGGTCAAATACCTGGCCAAAAGGGCCGGAATCAAACTGCCCGAGAAAAAGATCAGTTCCGAGGAGAAGTCACGCTATGAGGGGCTTTACTTTGCCAACCAGGTGGCGGCGAATTTCTTCCGCAAGCAGTTGTGGGAAACCGAGGACGGCAAAAAGGTCCTGAAATATCTGAAAGATGTGCGCGGATTAAGCGATGATACGATCGATACATTTGGCCTGGGATTCGCGCCGGACGCCTGGGACAAACTGATCAACCATTTCGCAAAATTGAACCTGGGGCCGGAAATGCTGGCCAAAGCCGGTTTGGCTGTGGAGCGTGAGAGCGGAAGTGGATATTATGACAGGTTTCGCAGGCGATTGATGTTTCCGATCACGACCATGACCGGCAAGACTATAGCATTCGGTGGACGGGCATTATCGCGCGAGGACAGCGCCAAGTATATAAATTCACCTGAAACGGAAATATACAATAAGAGCAAAATACTCTATGGCCTGCAGCACTCACGAACGGAAATCCGCAAGAGTGAGACAGCCCTGCTGGTGGAAGGCTATATGGATTTTTTGAGCCTGTGGCAGGCGGGGTTTCATAATGTGATTGCATCATCGGGGACGGCTTTTACATTTGACCAGGCCCGTCTGATAGCCCGTCATGCGCAGACCGTTGTCATGCTCTTCGATTCCGATCAGGCAGGCGTCAATGCGGCCCGTCGATGCGCGCCGGATTTGATGGCCGTGGATGTCGATTTCAAGGCGATTTATCTACCGAAGGGGGAGGATCCGGATTCATTTACACGTAACCTGGGGGCCGATGCGATGGCTGAGAAAATCGAGAATGCGCTCAGTTTCCCGCGTTTTATATATGAGACGATCGAGCCGTCGTGGGAGGAGCTGGGAGCCCGCCAGAAGGAACAGATTTTAAATGAGATGGTAGCGATATCATCGAATTCGGAAAGCAAAATACGGCGGGAAATATTTTTAAAGGAGGTCAGCCAGGTTTTCGATATCGACCTGGAATCATTGAAGGCGGACCTGGATACTGCCCGCAGAAATGCGAAACAGCCATCTCGTGAGCCGCAAAGAAAGACAACCAGTTCGCCTATGAAAGAGACGCAGCTTTTGATACTGGCGATCCTGATGGAGAATCCGATGCTCCTCGACAAGGCCAGCCGTGAGTTGCCGCCGGATCATTTTACTGATGAGGATATTCACACGGTTTTCATGGCCATGCTGCAAATGTATGACGAGGGTCTTGCAATCGAGGCATCGCGGTTGATGGATCAGTTCAAGGAACCTCATCTGCATACGCTGATTACGCGCGCATCCAATATGGAGCTGGACACCACGGATACGGAGAGGATGTTTTCGGAGCAGGCTCTCCGGTTGAAGAGACATAATTACCGGGACCAGATCAAAGAGCTTCTTCAGCAGTATGATAAGGCTGTCAACTCAGGAGACAGCGAAACCGCCGAAAAGCTCCATGAGAAACTCAAGCAGACACAGGACGAGCTTTCGGAAATGGAGAAACAGCTTTAACTGTATCAGCGATTATCCTCGAGCTTGCCGAAATACTTGCGCACTGTGTGCATCCGTTCGCGCACCTGATCGTTGGCCATCTGCCGTTCGAAAGAGCTTTCCGAGTCCCCGCGAGAATCGAAACGAACCTTGTTGGTTTCGATCAGTGAATTTTCAACCTGCCGGACGAAATCATCGCTGGATGGATGCAGCGGTTTCGAGCCATTGTAAATGACCGAAATGGTACGCATCATGGGTGTGGATAAGACCGACTGATCGACCATACGTCCGAATCCCTCCGGCATGGGCAACAGCGCCACCAGGAAGAATACGAAACCGAGAAAAACCCATCCACGCACCGCGCCCATAATTCCACCACCGATTTTATCTGTTCTGCCGAGGTCCTGGACTTTCGAGACCTTGTAGAACATGATCACGACCAGCCGGAACATGCCGTAGAGCACAGCCAGCAGGATCGCAAAGCTGATAATAGCGATAATCATCGGGGAAGCGTCGATATGACGAGCAACCTCAACGGCAATAATATCGCTGTTATTGGTGGTGATAATTATCCCTGCAGCGAGGGCGAAAAAGCGCATCGTGGAACGTACCAGGCCGACTTTTGTGCCCAGGATGAGGGCGATCAAAAGTGCCGCTATAAGTACAAAATCCAGCCAATTCATACACAGCCTCCATGCCATAAATTGACTTTAATTAAATTCTTTTAAGACAGCAGTCTCTGTACAATACCCTTCACAATGTTGCCGTCCGCACGGCCCTTGACTTTGGGCATGGTCGCCTTCATAACCTTGCCCATATCGGCAGGCCCCTCGGCGCCGACCTCATCGATAGCTTCCTTGACAAGCGTCTCGATTTGCTCCTCGCCCAATTGCTCGGGCAGATAAGTCAGCGCCAGATCGAGTTCAGCCTTGTTTTTGGCCGCCAGGTCCTGCCTGCCGGCCTTTTCGGCCTGATCAAGCGAATCACGCAACTGTTTTACCACGGTATTGAGGACAGCAATTTCCTCAGCTTCCGTGAGCTTATCGTGTTTATCGATTTCCTTGTATTTCAATGCGGATTTGAAATTGCGCAGGGCCGAGAGTTTTTCGGACTCGCGCGCTTTCATGGCCGCCTTTATGTCAGATTCGATTCGCTCTGTTATAGACATCTTTCCCTATCAGATTATCTTCTGTAATCTTTGCGGCGATTTTTGCGTTTGGCCGCATTGATCTTGCGTTTTCTTCTGTCTGATGGTTTTTCGAAATGCTGATGTTTTTTGATGTCGGACAGGATACCGTTCTTTTCGCAGAACTTGTTAAACCGTCTCAGTGCCTTCTCGAATGATTCATCATCGCGTACACGAACGCCTACCAATAAGATCAACTCCTCTCAATATGCTGTGGCCCCTCATAAGGCGGGCCGGTTTTCGGGACACTTTACCGCTTGCATAATATATATTTAACGATTCATGTCAAGATTTCTTTGATAAACCCCGGATTTATTATCGGCGGGCCACGATCGCGGCTTGATTATCCAAGCCACTATAAAGCAACAGCTTGGCGCATATATGGTTCCTTTGGAGACTGTTTTTGCGTATTTGAGCCTGCGCAAGGAACATCGTAGCTGTAGCTTTTTTCTAATTAGTGTAAACACTACCGAGAAAAACAAAAGAAAACCGAATCGAAATAAAAACCAGAGGAGGGTTAGCCTACCATGAAAAGGTAAACAGTACATTTTGGGTTTCGGCATTTATGCTGATTTTCGCATTATTCATTATATAATCCGGTAAATCTTTTTGCACAGGAGATGAATCTTCCGGATACAAATGTCAAGCAGGTAATCATAAACAAACTGCAGACCAATGACCTGATGGAAGACAATGACATCAAGGTAATGGTCAAGGATCGGAAGATCATGCTCGGCGGTACAGTCGGTACTTTCGACCAGAAAGTCAAGGCATCCAGGTATGCCATGATGTACGGTAATAATTATACTGTCTTCAATGATATCAAGCTGAGAAAATCGCAGGTCAACGATACTGAGATTGCCAGGGATGTGGCCGAGAAGATCAACAGCCATGTCTTTTACGATATGTTCGACTGGGTAACCGTAAAATCGATCGATGGCATGGTTTACCTGGAGGGCTGGGTCAATGAAACCTGGTATCGCGATCAGTTTGCGCAGGAAGCCCAGGAGGTTGCAGGGGTCAAGGGCGTGATCGATAATATCGAGATACTGCCAAATTCCGACTTCGACGACGAACTGAGGCATCAGGCGGCCCGATTAATCTATAATGATCCGAAACTTGAAAATTATTCATATGATCCACAGACACCGGTTCATATCCTGGTTAATAACGGCACTATCACTCTGCGCGGATTTGTGGAAGATCAGAGTGACAAGCAGTGGATCACTAACAAACCGATGGTCAACACCAATGCCATGGAAATCGAAAACAAGCTAATGGTTGAGGGTGACCGACAGGCTACGCTGACAAATGAAGAAGAATAATTTTGATCATTTACTTTCGGAGCCCCGTGTAATGGCGGGGCTTTTTTATTGCCTGGAAAACGGAATCAGGGCAATTTTACATTTGACTAAAACGATCAAATACATATTTTAGAGTCAATGGCAATTCAGATTTTATTTATCGTGTATTCCATTTCGCAAAGAAAAATCTACAATGGGGTGGGGAATAATGTCGGAATATCAAGACAATATCAACAGGCATTACGGACGTCGTGAATTGAGCGCCAGTATTATCCAGGCCCTGCGAGACGCGGGCAAGGATCTGAACAAGCTGACCCGTGATGATATCATCGCATTCGAGGAGTTCCATATCGGCGGCCGTCGTGAAACGCGCATACTTGCCAAAGCGGCGGCATTACGCAATGGTTTGACTGTGCTGGATATCGGCAGCGGTGTGGGCGGTCCGGCGCGCACATTGGCAGAGGAATTCGGATGCGAGGTTATGGGGCTGGACTATACACAGGAATATTGCGAGGCGGCCTCGATGCTGACCCGTCTGACCGGCCTGGACAGCAAGGTGCAGTTCCGTCATGGCAACGCTCTGGAGATACCGTTTGCCGAGAATTCCTTTAATGCGGTCTGGATGCAGCATACGGTTGCCAATATCGAGGATACCGATAAGCTTTTCAGTGAAATACGGCGCGTTCTTCGGCCCTGGGGCAGTTATATTTTTCATGAGGTTATGGAAGGCAACGGGAATAATATCCACTATCCCGTATTTTGGGCCAATGATCCCTCGATAGATTTTCTGAAAAGGCCGGAACGGATTCAAACGATTTTAATGGATCATGGATTCCAGAAAATCTACTGGGAGGATGTCAGCGCGAGGTCACTGGAATGGTTCAAGCGCATGGCCGACAAGATGGATCGCGGAGGTCTGCCGGAGCTTAATCTGTCGTTGATCGTGGGCGATGACATGAGCCGGAAATCGCGCAATGTAATCCGCAATCTCGAAGAGGGCAATATATCGGTTATTCAGGCGGTTTACACAGTCAGTAAATAATTATCACACCGCAACAATCATCTGCATAATCTAAAATCATTTGCTGATATCCTTTAAACTCGATATAATATTTCTTTGATTGGGGTGATCGGGAGCGAAGGGATTTCACGTTTAAGATGAATGACAATAAAAATCGGCAGGGATCCAACGAGGTAACATTCGCGCGCGATCTGAGGCTTTTCGATGCCACCATGATCGGTGTGGGTGCGATGATCGGCGCGGGCATATTTGTGCTGACCGGTATTGCCGCCGGCGAGGCCGGCCCGGCCTCGATCCTGTCATTTGCATTGAGCGGAGTCGTCACCCTTCTGACAGCCTTCGCCTGCAATAGCAAAACCCACCCGATAGTTACTATGGTATAAAAGTTTTTAATGTTTATTGGAGAATTATGAAAAAAGAG
>CAZVLB010000012.1:0-151691 GCA_964627935.1 uncultured Ignavibacteria bacterium | reverse complement strand
TGAAGCAGGGCCAGGTCATAAAGAAGACCGGGTTGTCGGTCTCGCTGCCTTCTTCGGCGCTGTAGAAATGCGCACCCGGATCCTTATCTTCAATGTACTGCAGCATCAAGCTGTCATCGGAATACATGGCCATGGTGGTCCAGGTCTCGCTAAAGCAGTCACCAACCAGGCAGCTCTCCGAAGGAGTCTGGGTCAGGTTGATGGCGTCTGTCCAGGTCTTACCCAGGTCACCGGTAAGGTCTGATGCAACCACGAAGACTTCGCCGTTCTGGAACAGGTCGGCCTGTCCGGAAGCACCGGCGCCATAGTCAAATGAGGTGTCGCCGACCGGGTTGCCGCCAAAGCGTGTGAAGGAAATATACAGATTGCCATCACACCAGGAGATATTGGGCTTGGTGGCAACGTTGTTCCAGGTACCTGTCGAACCGACAAAAAGCGATGGATGACTGGCATCGTAGGCAACCGAAATACAATTGTTCTGGCTGTCCCAGTGCCACATCTTGGAAGCAAAGAAAAGTGCGCATCCATCTTCAGGGTCACGGTTATTGGAAACCCATACCAGATGCAGGTTGCCGTTGGGGTCAACCATACCGGAGATATCATAGACCGCCGGTTCGGTATTATTGGTGGCAAAACCGCTCTTGTAGTCGGTTACGGAAACCACAGGACCCCAGGTCTGGCCATCGTCGGTTGACTTGCGATAAACAACCTCAGAGGTCAACTGGTAATGGCCGATACCATTGGCTTCGCATGGATTGGGTGGGCCGGTGTCGTAGTAGGACGGCTTGAGGTAGATGTAATATACATCTTCGCTGTTTCTGTCGGCACGTACGATATTTGAAATCAGGTAAGCCGAATCCATGAAGATCGGGCCTTCCCAGGTACCGGTCCAGGGCTCACCATCGGTTGTTTCAACTTTACGATAATAAACCAGAGATTTGGTTTCGATAGCATCGGCCGGAACTGTCAGACATCCGCCGTTCTCGTTGGAAGCGACGTGAGTAATGACCTCACCGGCATTGGTGGTATCGACATCGATCTTGGGCCAGATGTACGGCGTTACCGATGCATTAGCATCACCGCAATAACCGGTCTGGACACCGCCTGTGTTGGGCGGGCCGGGCAGGCTGTCCTCGGTATAGGTATAAACCGGGCAGCTACCGGCATAGGCCACATAGGACCAGACATTACCACCGGCAAGACCGGCGCTGGAGTGATAACCGATCACGCCCCAGCCTTCATCCGGAGTAACATCCATATTGGGATAATATGACGGGGTGATACCTGCAGGGGCAACCTGACCGCCAGAACCGGTGTCCCAGTCACCGACCAGCCAGTCAAAGATGGCCAGCTTGACATTACGGATTTCGGTTGAACCGACAAGGCTGATGTCGGCAAAGTTCATGTAAACAAAATCACAGGCAGCATTGAAATAACCACCATAGGCAATCTGACGGCCTGTGGCGGTATTGTGCTGGAAGTCCCTGATCGTGGTTGTACCGCCGTACAATGGACGAGTCGGAGCAAAGGCCAGTGATGTTGAGGGAAATGAAAGTTTGGAGCTAGTCGCAAACTGTGAGGGATTATCGCCGGTGTCAAAGAGATTATACTTAACCGGACGATACTGAGAAACCTCGGTATTTCCTACTGTGGCATTTTTGGCAAATGCGGCAGTGGAAACCAGAAACAGTGCGAGGAAAAGAATGACTGAAAGTTTCTTCAGCATTAGGTTCTCCTTTCAGAGTTAGAAAGACAAGTTAAAAACCACAAAACTCAAAAATCTTGCGGAAATAATACACTTATAACCACACACCTCCTTAATCGATTGATGTTATACATTAGTTGTTTTGAATGAAATTCTTGCGCAATTTTTAAATAGTAATTTTGAATGTTAAATCAAATTGGTAGTTCCCCGGTTGTCAGCTAATTAGGGAAGTATTTAATGAGAAATCTATTACCAACCTTGCGTACCAATTCACAACAGAGCAATGCCATGAAGGCATTGCTATACCTGCGAATGATAACAATTTATCCATAATCTGTCAAGAACAAGTTAGCGCGCAAAATAATTTTTTAGAGTAGTATAACATGCGCCGGAAAATCGGAATTGACAGGCATTCAGGGTGTTCGCGGCTTTCCATATTTGTGTCGCAAAATCTGCGCCACCGCAATTCCTGCGCGTTTCCATGCAACTCTTGACAAAACAATGTATTTCAGCTACTTTTCCGCATTCCTCGAGAGGATATAAATATGAAAACTTTTGTAGATTGTATCGCATGTAAGGTTCGCCAGGCCACCGATGTGGTCAAACGCTGCACCGATGACCCCCTTTTGCAGGAAAAAGCCCTGAAAGAGATGCTTTCCCTGATAACTGAACTGCCATTCGACCGTCCGCCGGTGGCGATCAGGCGCGATGTCGAGGAGGTGGTCAAGTCCGTATTGGGCGTCAATGATGCCTACCTCGAACACAAGCGTATATCAAATCAAATCGGGGCACTGCTATATCCATATGTAAAGGAAATCGTTGAAAAATCCGACAACCGCCTGAAAACCGCCATTAAACTGGCTGTGACCGGCAATATCATAGATTTCGGCATGTTCACGATCGATGAAATCAATGAGCAGAAGGTCCGCGATACCATCGCCCAGGGCCTGGAACAGCTTCCCGAAATCGATCATACCGAAAATTTGATCGAACGAATAAATGAATCCGAAAATATCTGGTATATTGCCGATAACTGCGGTGAACTATATTTCGACCGGGTGCTGATCGAGGAACTTCCAAAAGGCAAAGTCACGGTCATAGTCCGCGGCGGGCCAATATTAAATGACGCCACCATCAAAGATGCCGAGAAAACCGGCATCACAAAAATCGCAAAAGTCCTGCCCGACGGTTACAATGCCCCGGCGCTAATCCTCGATAAATGCGATCCGCAAATCCGCGAGGGCTTTTTCGATGCCGACCTGGTGATTTGCAAGGGTCAGGGCAATTACGAATCCTTAAGCGAAGCCGGACGAAGGATATTTTTCCTGCTGACTGTCAAATGTAATGTCGTGGCGCGCGATATCGGATGCAAGCTGGGGGAGATAATGATACTCAGGTCGGGATTCGCCCGAAATGATAAATAGGACCCGACGATTACTGTTGCCTGTTTATGCTAATATTGCTATCCTCTTATGATATATGACTATATTTGATGATGAATACTGGATGCAGTTCGCATTGCGCGAGGCCAGGGCCGCGTTCGAGGAGGATGAGGTCCCGGTCGGATGTGTGGTGGTTCACGGCAACAGGGTTATCGGGCGCGGTCACAACCAGCGTGAACGGCTCAATGATTCCACCGCGCATGCCGAGATGATCGCCATTTCCGCCGCCTGCGAGCAGAACGGAAGCTGGCGCCTCGAGGATACCGTGTTGTATGTGACCATGGAACCCTGCCCGATGTGTGCCGGGGCGATTGTCCTGAGCCGCATTCCCAAAATCGTGTATGCGGTGCGTGATCCCAAAGCCGGCGCCTGCGGAAGCCTGTACAATATCACCAGGGACCCGCGCCTGAACCATACCTGCGATATTGTCACCGGCGTTCTCGAGGATCAGTCGCGCGAACTTATTCAGGCATTTTTCAAAAAGTTGAGGGAGAAAAGACTGTGAAACCGTCAAAATACGAAAGCTCATCGGTAGCCATGAAAATCCTCTATATCGGCCTGGGGATTTGCGTGGGCGGAACTGTGGCCTTTTACCTGGGCGGGCTGGTGCTGGATCAATACGGATTCATATCGGAGGTGCCGGCCGAGGATTTGCGGGTGCTGGGCTATGCGCTCCTGGCTGTTTCGGCGATCGAACTGGGCGTGGCCTATCTGCTCAAGCGCAAATGGTTTCGCTCGGACAATCCCATGTTCGCCGGTGCAAAAAGCTTTCAGCAATTGCGCGGACAGCTTCTGACACTGTATATCATATTATATGTGGTGGCGCTGTCGCCGGCGGTTTACGGTTTCCTGTTTTATATATTGGGCGGGCAGCAGGATTTGTTTACGCTGATGTGCTGTTTGTCGTTACTGGGCTATATGATGATCCGTCCGCGGCCCGATTTCATCCACAAGATTGTCGAGCCGTTTGATTTCGAGGATCTCGAATAGATTTCCGACGTATCAAAATCCGGTTGACATGCAGCCATAAAGCTGTTTCAATATAGGCCGGTTAAATATTTTTGACGGAGAGGTGCCGGAGTGGTCGAACGGGGCGGTCTCGAAAACCGTTGATCCTTCGGGATCCCTGGGTTCGAATCCCAGCCTCTCCGCTTTTTTGGTATATTCCGGGCAGATCCTTTACAGTTCATACCGGGCACATGGTTTACACTTTTTATCTTCATATTTTGCGACAATAGCAGAAACAGTATTATTTTGACATCCTGAGGGGAAAACAGTCTTATATAGGGAATATAGACCAGTTAGTATGTATCCATATATACCGGGGGTGCCCCACTGCTTTAGCGGTGGGATTTGGATATTATCGTAGGGCGGATTTTCTGCGAACCTGCCATTGGGCATTTGAAAGTTAAGTAGCGGCAGGATCACGGGGATCCTGCCCTACACGGCTTAGTGAGTGATTTAATTTTTGATTCCAGCAAGTTAACTCGCTGTGTAAGAGCTTGCAGCTTGGACTTTATCCTTATAAGGTCAGCATCATGGTCAGCCAGGCTTTCGATAATAGTATTTAATTTATCTTCTATCTTCCAGATTGATTCCTGTAAAAGCATAAGTGTGATATTCCTCTTTTGGTTTTGGTCTTTGGGCATTGAAAAGTTAAGGATGATATTTATAAGTATTTTGCGCTTGTTTGTAGGTGGATGCTTATTAAAATTACATTAGATATGAAATTTATATTGACAGATTTGTCAACGATTACCAATTTATGTTTGGTCACATTTAAGATAAAATAGTATAAATGGCGATAGGGGTACATTGCCTGTGGGGATATTGGGCCAAAGTAGAACACGATTCAGCGGGTTATACATGCATGCACATCAATTTTCTAAGTATTTCCTGGTTTTCATTCTGTTGGTAATGTTGTTAAATTCAAGCCAAACAAGGGCAGATAATATAGCACAAGACAGCTATGATGATGCATCCCTGGAATATGCCGGAAGTGCTTTGTGGGGAAATATAAAGGATGCAACATATGATGAACCGTATCTCTATTGCGCTTTACCGGCAGGTCTTGAAATTTATGAGACAGATTCACTCCACAATTATTTTTAGAGGTTTGTATTAACAATTGGTTCAATCATAGAGCATTATAACGATTTCATTGACATTATTGGCAATAAATACTAAATTAAGATAACCACATTTCCAATGCTGAAAGCCCCTCGGCATTGAGAATCGTAAGTTTTTAAGGGATTTTGGTTTTACATTTTTGTTCTGCCCAGAGGTGGCTGATCGGGCTTAAATGAGAAGAGATGAGGTTGTTATGCTTAAATGTATAATTTTGGTGTTTTTCATTATACTAATTTTATGTAGTGTTTTATACTCTGAGCAAAATCGTTTCAGGGTGGCAAGCATAGAGCTTAATGATATCTATAAGCAGTTGACAGGAAATTCTCTATATAGCGATATAGAAACCCTGCTGGGAAGGGATGGCTTTAGAAATATAAGCGATAATGTGTCCGTACGTTTTAACCTCGGGGGCGTAGATAACTGCCTGTATATCGGCAGAGATAATATTCTGGAATTTCGAGTTAAAAACAGCGTTTTGCTACAAGGTCTTCAGCTTGGCTTCGAATTTTCTTGCACCGCGGGAAATCAATTCACCTGGGTGGAAAACTATGGCAATATCACACCCAACTTCTCGCCGGTTGAAAATGTAATAAAAGTACATGATTCAGCTTTTGTAGATCACAATCCCTGGGTGGCAACTATGCCCAGATGCTATCGCTATCCGGACAGCCTTCTTCTGGGAGGGACATGGTTTCCGGGAGAAGGCTTGATCGACATTCATCCAACTGAAACTACCCTCTACTCAATGCAAATCAGATTACCCAATGACGAATCACTTATCGGAGAGGAATTCTGTATCGATAACGTATTCCTGCCACCTGCCGCTCATTGGATATTTACTGATAATTCGGGTATGTCGGTGGTACCTCACTTCGATTATCAGCCAAATACCAGCGGTGGTATACCTGATGCACCACCGGTTTGCTTCCCCATAATAGGAGATCCGACATGCGAATACGACCGGTCTTCAGTCGAACAAGATACCCGCTTTTCAAGAAGAGGTGATTCAACACTAAAACGTGATTGGCCACAAGTATCTACTCCTGAATATGATTCTACTGATTTTGTAAAAAACCAGCAGGGGGAGTTAATGCTTTGGGTCGAGATTAAAACGGATGGGAACGGTGATGACTTACGGGCAATTGGTGTTGATGTACATCAACATCGCTTGAAAAATTACGGAGTATTGGCTCTAGTTCCTATCCATCTTCTTCCCAGAGTTTGTCAATTGCCAAGCGTACAAAGAATTAAGCTTCCAGCTACAGGTGGTTACAATCTGAATCACAGCACCGGCGATATTAATGGCAGTCCTGATATAATTTATAATGAGTTTGGTGTCGGTGGCGATTCTGTAGTGATTGGATTCATAGATACAGGGATTGATTGGCTACATAAGAGTTTTAGGGATTCCAATAATAATACTAGAATTCTTTACTACTGGGATCAAACATCAAGTGGTCCGAATTCTCCTCCTCCCGATATAAATGATCCCATGCAAAACTATGGATACATGTATGATTCAACTCAGATTAACGGCTTTATAACTGACTCAACTCCGGGTATAGATTTTGATGGCCATGGCACTCATGTTGCCGGAATTGCTGCTGGGAATGGTAATGCTGGAGGAGGTCGCTCTTTTATTGGAATAGCCCCCGAAGCATCACTTGTAGTGGTGAAAAGCAATTGGAGTATAACAGTATCGTAGGGCAGGTTCCCTGCGAACCTGCCATTGGGCATTTGAAAGTTAAATGGCGGCAGGATCACGGGGATCCTGCCCTGCAGGGCTAAGACGAGTTTTGCAGTTAGTCGCTAAAAAATAAACCCGCCGCTCCATTAATCGTATAACAGACATTGACCAATCGGGAGGTGTTTGTGCTCAGGTGGGCGGCGCTAATGTTCGCTTTCAGTTTTATAATGATAACCGGGCTGGCAACGGCGGACGATCCAATACAATCCGACAGCACGGAAACTGCCAATCAGCCCGATACCTCAATAACAGTCGGCTATGAGATCGATCTGAGTATTGTCGCAAATCAACCACGTGAAATTATCTATGATTTCCTGAATGAACATAAATTCGCACTCGATTATAACTATGATTCGATACAGGTTGAAAACCGTGATAAGCTGGCTGACATGCGCGCCCATTATGCCCTGAAAACGGTAGTTTTTCTGAAAGACGTCACACTGCGCATGACAGATATACCATTTATCATCCAGTTCCAGTCGAATATCTTCACCGGATTTATCCCGGTCAATCCCCTGATAAGTTTTGGCTTTTAATCAGAATTTGCGAAGTTTCAGCTTGAATGTAGTGCCCTGGCCCGGCTGTGAGATGACATCGATTTTACCCCGATATATCTCCACAGTCTTTTTGACAATCGCCAGCCCCAGTCCGATACCCTGGTCTTTTTTGAGTGAGAAGAATGCATCGAATATCCGCTCCATCTGTTCCGGCGGTATACCTGCGCCATTATCTTTGAAATCCAGGTTGACCATGGATGAATTCTCGGACCAGTTAATCTGAATCCTGCCGTTACGTTTTTCACGTAATGCATCCAGGCTGTTCAAAAACAGGTTATTCATGACCGAATAAAACTGCTTGCGGTTGGACCGGATAGACGTGTCCCCCGGGCCATTAACCTGCACCTCTACATCCTCACTCTCGATCCGATCCCGATTATCCCTGATTACATCCTGCACAACCTCGGACAGCACAACCTTTTCGGGCAGATGAATTTCCTCCAGGCGGATATAATGCGCGATCATGTCGGTGTACTCAAATGCCTTTGCCAGGCTGGCCGACATGGTTTCGAGCTGGGAGTTAAGCCGCCCCTTTTGCTGCGGATCGTCGATCTGTATTTTTTCAAGTCTTGCCAGCGAGGCATGAATCGGGAACAGGGCATTGCGGATTTCGTGAGTCAGGCTGCCCGAGAAATCCTTGACCTGCTTGAATTTTTCGATTTCAACCAGTTTACCATAGGTCTCTTCCAGGGCCTCTTTCTGTTCCGAGATAATCCTGTTTTTCTGCCTGAATTTGAGCAGGATATAAATCGCCAGGCCCAGAAGCATTGCGATCGGCAAAGCACCCAGCAAAAATGCCAGCCAGGGCTTGCGAGAAAATACTGTGTACCACGGCGATGATGTGAATTTATAAACATTGCATTCGGCCCTGGTCCAGATCATTACAGCTCTGTTGGAATTGAGAGAATGATATGAAGAGGGCTTTGATTCCAGCGCATGAAATGCCAGCGGATTGAATTCATGATCAACCAGAAGCAGTCCCTCAAATTCCGAATAAAGCAGAATCTGATTACTGCCATCGCCCAGAAAATCCTCTGCCGCCATAAATCTCAGCCTGGTTGGGTAGCGCAATGTTTTCTCAAGCTGAAGACCATGGCTGAAAACAAACAGCATGCTGTCGTCCATGGATAAAATAACCTCAGGCTGACTATCCGGATCGATATTCTCGATGTCGAATTTGAAAAAGAATCTCTCCGGCACGATTGAATCCAGCGGCTGGCCATCCAGATTAAATATATAAAGCGCGTCTTTTCGTTCCGCATGAGGGCCATAATACATATTTGAGGCCACCTCCGGCACCCCGTCATCATCGTAATCATAGATCTTTGGATAGAGATGAGTGAACACGCCGCCTGCCTGAATACGCCACCTGAGATTACCGTTAGCATCCAGGCAATAGAGATATGAGTGGCTGTCATCAATGCCGTCGATTTCGACTCCGTTACCATGCGACCCGGCCCCGAAAATCAGCACTATCTCATCGCTTTCAGGGTGATGGACGATGTTAAAATGATTCATTGAGATAAAGCCCGGCTGGCTGTAGTTCCAGAGGATCTTATCATTGAACCAGTCCAGGCAGATCAATTGGCGCGGGAGTTGATCATAGCCTGTAAAAAGCGAATAGAAAATCTCGGCACGGCCATCATCATTGATATCCTCCGCGCCACAAATAAATGCGTCGCCGTCCCAGTGGCCGCTGGCATTAATATCCTCGCCGGTTCCCAGCATATATCTGCCCAACTGTCGATCCTTTATATCCACAATTTCGGTCCAGGCCGTGTCGCGATATGTGTAGGATACTATCAGTTCCTGCTCTCTATCCCGGTCGAGATTAGCAGCCCGATAGGATCTGATTGACGAGGTGATAAAATTGAACTGGGTCAATGCGCGCGCTTCCAGATATGAATCGGCATAGAAAACAACCGAGCTCATAGTGTCGGTATCGCGCCAGTTATTCTGGATCGTAAACCCGCCGATGTTACCGCTGCTGTCGATTACAATCGGATGAATCGGCTGGGTTGTACTGCCGATTTTGGTAAAACGATAGGGCAGACTTGCGGGATTTTCAACAAGCGGAATCGATTTGGAATCCTGATCCCCTCCGCATGACAGCAGCGAGAAACACAGAATTCCTGCTAACAGGAATGCAATCAGATATTTAGCCAATTTATCAGGTCCCCTTTAGTCGATTGAAAGATAATTTATTATGTAAATATGTCAATCTCAAGTTTTGAGACTGAGCCCTCCATTTTTTCCCGTAATCGACGGCACAATAATTCATTGACAAATCCGCAAAATTGATGATCTTGTAAGTGATTATCAGTAGCGCCTGTAATGGATTACGGCTCATTATAAAATAAAAACAGCCTCCAGGGATTCAGGAAAATAACAGAATAATTACTGCTATAAAAAACGGCTGCATATCGAAAATTAATGCATCTTTTAAGGAGGATTCCATGTCAAAGGGAATTCATACATCGATGGCGATATTGCTGCTACTGTTTCTTTTGCCGACCGCATTGTTTGCGCAGGTTCCGGATGCGCTCAGCTTTCAGGGCCGGTTGACCATGTCACCCTCCGGTCTGCCAATCGCGGATGGCCAGTATTCTATCGCTTTTCGTATTTACAATGGTCCCGAGCAGGGTGCGACTCTGCTCTGGTCCGAGACTCTTGAACTAAACACAAAAGACGGGCTTTTTAATACAATCCTGGGGCTTCAAAATCCCATACCTGAAGACATTTTTAACGGTGGCGCATTGTATGTGGGCATGCAGATTGGTGGCGATGCGGAGATGTATCCGCGTACTCCGCTCCTGCGGTCACCCTATGCATTCCAGAGCAAAAACGCCGATTCATCAGGTATTGCCGCGAATGCCTACCATTCACTCCTGTCCGACAGTGCCGTTTTTGCATCCAACTCGGAAAATGCAATCCATTCCGACAGCGCGGTTTTTGCGCAAATGGCCTTATCGGCTGTTCAATCGGACAGCGCATCTTATGCAGAATCTTCCCGAGACGCCATCTACAGCGACACGGCAGCATTTGCGTCAGAAGCAGAGCATGCGCTCAACGCCGATCAGGCCCTGTATGCATCTGATATTGCTGACAGCACGGTAACATCGGAGAAGCTGACCGAAAGCTGCGTCACAAGCACGCATATTCAGGATGCCTCGATTATGGCGGTTGATCTCAATCAAAATGGCGCCTCTGAGGGGCAGGTGCTGAAATGGAACGGCAGCGCATGGGTTGCGGCCGAGGACTCAGTCTACAAAGGACAGGATCTGGACTGGATCTTTACCACCGACAGCAATGACATCTATTCCGGTATCAGTGGAAATGTGGGCATCGGTACCGATGATCCGCAGGCCAGGCTGGATGTCAATGGCACACTTCATGCCCAGGGCACGATTACGAGCGGTAATTCGCTTGTCCTTGATGGCAATACCGGCACGATTGCATCCTCAAACGGCCGGGTCAGCTTCGATGATGACGATCTCGCTACCGATGGACGGGTTAATTTTGGGCCATCGAACATCAATAGCGGCATATCCTCACATGTGCTGGGATCGCAGAATCGCGTTTACGGTGATTATTCTGCAATTGCCGGAGGCGGAGGCGCGACCGATTTTGATTCCAATTCAATTATCGGCGCACACAGTTTCATAGGAGGAGGACACAGGCATAACATATTTACCGACAAAGGCACTATCGGGGGCGGTGAACGCAATCATGTTGATGGTGAACATGGTACTGTTGGCGGCGGATATTTTAACCAGGTAAATGCCAATGGCGGCACGGTCGCCGGGGGATCATCCAACCGTGTCAATGGTCTCTACGCATTTACAGGCGGAGGCGCCTATAACCACGCCAATGGCAACCATTCTGTTGTTGTCGGCGGTGAAGCCAACAGCGCCAGCGGTAGCCATGCCTTTATCGGCGGAGGTTCTGATAATATCGCCAACGGTAATTATGCCTGCGTGCTGGGAGGGCAATCCAATGTCTCTGCCGCTACCTCGGCAATCGCCGCGGGTGTGCTGGCGTATGCCAACCATCATGGTTCAATAGTGCTGTCAGCCAATACATGGGTGGCACCGGGGGCCGATTATATATTCTCAGGAGGGCCGGAGCAGTTTGTAATACGTGCCGACAGCGGAATCTATATCGCCACAGCTGGAGGCGTTGCACCATTCAATCCCAGCCGTCTGATAAATACCGCCAGCGGTGCATATCTCTCCAGCGGAGGCACATGGGTAAACTCATCGGATCGGGCCCTTAAAGAGAATTTCCGTAAAGTGAATAACGATGAAATAATCGACCGTCTGGCAGAACTCGAAATCAATGAATGGAACTACAAAAAGGATGGCCGGGATATCCGTCATATCGGGCCGACATCCCAGGATTTCTACCGGCTTTTCGGACTGGGACATGATGATAAATCAATTGCCACCGTTGATCCCGATGGAATAGCGCTGGCAGCCATTCAAGCATTATATAGAACCTCACTGGAGTTGCAGCAGAAAACTGATCGTATTGAAGAACTCGAAGATAGAATTACCAGGCTGGAAAAATTGATCGAAAACCTGGATTCCGGGGAAGGCAGGTGATAGGTATGCAACCTGCCGATAAGAAATTTTCTGCACGGGTTTTTGTGCTGGCATTGTTTGCCCTTGGTCTGGTGCTGGCTATGCTGAACCATACCTACGCCGAAAATAAAGGCAACAAGAAGCTGGAATGGTATTCAATGTCATCAGGTGCGCAGGTTTCATCGGGCACCAGCTATCTCTCAGCCACATCCGCGGGCCTGACAGCATCGGCAAACACGCAATCCGACAGCGTGAGTTTTTACCCCGGTTTCTGGCATGATTTCGGGCCGATTTTCCTTTGCGGCGATTCCAATTCCGATGGCCAGGTTAATGTCAGCGATGCGGTCTTTATCATTAACTATGTATTCGTTGCCGGATCGCCGGCTCCTGATCCGCTGGAATCAGCTGATACAAACTGCGATCAGCTCGAGAATATCAGCGATGCGGTCTGGATCATCAATTATGTCTTCGTAAGCGGTTATGCACCGTGTGATGTCAATGGTGATTCCGTTATCGATTGCTGAAATTAGATAAAATACTATTGCTGAGCCGTCTCAAATGGGACGGTTTTTTTTCGTCTGCAAAAGTAAAAACTTGAAAAATCGGTCCAAATAAACCAATATTGTATCTGAATAACTACCATAATTGATTTACAAGGAGAACAAATATGAAACATGCGGCAATTTTGGGGATTGCATTGCTGGCACTGATGCTTATCGGATGCGGCGAGGATGAGGCAGAGTTCAGAACCAGCTACAATATGTCCGATGCTCCCCCCGGAGTGTTCATCCATATCAGCCATGGACCAGAGGATGTTCATCGCGTGCTGATGGGATTGCAGATGGCCGTTATGATGTCTGAGACACAGGATGTACTGGTCTATTTCGATATTCATGGCATCGAGGCAGTCCTTAAAGATTCCGAGGACCTGACATTCGCGCAATTTCCATCATCACATACTCAGATCAAAAAGTTGATTGAACAGGGTGTCGATGTCATGGCCTGCCCGGGATGTCTTGAAGCGCTGAACTATACTCCGGAGGACCTGATGGAAGGCGTTAAAGTCGCAAACAAAAACAGGTTCTTCGAATTCACCGACGGCCGGATCCTGACCCTGGATTATTAATCAGCCCTGATCCCACATCTTTACATTTCGTCAATCATCTACAGGAAATTAATATAAAATTTATCTTGTATCGTAATGCGGGACAGCCTATATTGCTAACTGCTACATGGACTTGATAACACTGCGAATGTTGGAATAAAAATAACCAGGAGAAAAAATCTGGAGGCTGAAATGACCAATCCGAAAAGGGCGGCTGAATTCTATAAAGATGTTTTCGGATGGAAATTCGAGAAGTGGGATGGTCCTCAGGAATACTGGCTGATTTCGACCGGCGATAAGGACAAACCGGGAATTGACGGGGGATTGAGCAGGCGTTCCAGTGATTTTGATTTTGCGCCGGTAACCAATGTTATCGATGTACCCTCGGTTATGGATTTTTCCGAAAAAATCAGCAGTTCCGGCGGGTCGGTAGTGGTTCCCAGGACTGCCATTCCGGGCATTGGATGGATCGCATATTGTAAGGATCCCGAGGGAACTATTTTCGGTATTTACAGGACCGATATGGAAGCCAAATAGCCATACCGATTACTGTACGGCCTGCTATTTGCATTCTCCGGCCTGGCAATGATTGACCTCGATGGTAACATGTTTGAGCCTGGTGACATCTTTCAGGAGGCTTTTATAATACTCCGGCTTGTAATCAGAATGAGTTACAACTGATACCACCGCCACCAGATTGTCCTGACCTATGTTCCAGACATGAATATCGGCTACCTCGGTATCCGCTTGCGAATTCAGGATTTCTTTGACCTGCTCCTGGACTTGGCTGTCAGGTTTCCTATCCAGCAATATTCGCGCAGTATCGCGAATCAGCCCCTGGGCCCAGATTATGATAATTATGCCGCCCACGATCCCCATGGCCGGGTCCATCCAGGCCAGGCCCAGATATTTTCCGGTCAGGAGAGCGGCTATGGCGGTCAGTGAGGTCAGGGCATCGGTCAGCACATGCAGATAAGCCGCGCGCAGATTATGATCCGATTTTTTATGTTTGGCCCCGCCACCCAGAATCCATGCGCTGGCTATATTCACCACCAGGCCGATTATGGCCACCAGAATGGCCTCATTGAAATGAATTCCGCGCGGTTCGAAAAACCTCTGAATAGATTCGAAGATCATCAAAGCAGCAACGATAACCAGAAAAACCGCGCTGGCAAAGCCTCCCAGGCTGCTGATTTTACCGGTACCGAATGTGAAACTGCGATCTTTGGAATACTTGCGGGTGAAATAATAGGCGGCGGCGGCAATGCTTAAGGCCGCCAGGTGCGTGCTCATATGCCAGCCATCAGCCAAAAGAGCCATGGAATTGGTCAAAAGACCGGCCGTGATTTCGACGATCATGGTCAGCGCGGTCAATGCTATGACAATGTATGTTCTTTTCTCGGAATGCCTTACATCCATGGCGTAGTCATGCGCATGCTGCCATCTTTCAATATCGTGTTCAATCATAATTGCGACTTATCTAAACAAATTAATCTGTAAAATTGCTATATTACCCTTATAACATTCAAAACATTCCTCTTGTTTATAAATGTTCCATTAGTTAAAATAGCCTAACGTTTGCTGAATGAAAGTGAAAAATAATTATGCTTAGCAAAGATGAACTCGCCAGGGCACTGAAAGAATCAGACCTGGAGCTTATAAAACAGGAACTTAAAAAACATCCGGGACTGATCCGCAAGATTCAACGTCATCTTTACAATATGGATGAGGACATACGCTGGGGCGCGGCCCGTGCATTCGGAGTCGCCGCCGAAGTTTTCGAAGAGGAAAAGACGCGCGACTTACTGCGCCAGCTGGTCTGGATGATAAACGAGGAATCAGGCAATAACTGCTGGTTTGCGCCACAGGCAATCGGGGAAATCGGCCTGCGTAAACCGGAATATACTGAGCCCTTTATCGACTGCCTGAAGGAATTTCATAAATATCCCGATTCCAGAATACAGGAAGGCATCGATTATGCCTTCAGTTGTTTTGAAAAGGCAGGCCTGACGGTCTGGGAGGATTGAGAGTGCAGGACTAATCCGCTTCTGCAATTGAAGTTTGAGCAGAAATTGGACAGCCCGCGGAGGCAACTTTTAGCAGTCCGTTTGTACAATCAATAACCGCTAAAATTGATGAAAGGCATGGTCTCATGAAACGATTCGCAGTTCTATCTATCACTCTTCTTATTGTTTTCATATTGTGCGTCGCAAACAATCTTCATGCGCAAAGCAAACGAGTTGAAGCTTCCTACTCGATCGAACTACTCAATCCTGATCGCATGCTGTTTATTATCCGGGCCGATTTCAATTTCCCGCAAAAGCTGGATTCTGTGCCTTTCAAAATAGAAAACGTTGACAATCATTATTCCTCCGGATATGGGCAGTTCATTAAAAATATTGAACTCATTGATTCGGATTCCAATAAGATCAGCCTTGAAGCTAAAGAGCCCAATTACTGGATTGCCCGCGATCTCAAGGGACATTACCGGTTGAGCTATTATGTTCCCATGCGGCATCTCAGCCAGCCCAGCGAATTTGGTGTCGATGAAACCCCATTTTTTATAAAGAATGCCGGTGTAATTATCGGAACCGCCTTTACGATATACCCCGAACTCGAACTTGATCAGATTCCGGTCAATATCGACATACATGTCAATCCCGGTCCCGGCGGAATAGCGGTTCTGCCATTCGAGCAAATTGATGAAGACAGCTATACTGTTCCCTCCTACGCTTACATTATCGATTCATACTGGGCCATCGGGAATTATGATTCCCTCACGATAGGCCCGGCTGAGTTTCCATTGAAAACAGCGGTTCAGAAGCAGGCCTTTGATTTCGGCGATGATCAGCTTTTTGGCAACCTGAGACAAATCTGGGGAGAGCTAACTGCCATCTTTGACCATTCCCCGGAATTTGATCCGCTCATGATCATATCCACTTATCCATTCAGCGAACGGATTCCACAAATGGTCAATACCGGTGCATCATCTCCCGCCTCGATAAATATCCTTCTGGATGAGGATTTAAAACCGGCTCAGCTTGATGGTCAGGCTGGTTTGTTTGTTTATAATCTCTTTACTCAATGGCTGCCGATTACATTTTTCCCGGCTGACCGCATAAATTCCAACTGGTTAATCACCGGAAGCGCCAACTACTACCAGGCACTGGTGCCATTGCGGACAGGAATCATTAGCGAAACTGAGTTCCTGAACAGGATTGTATCTGCCTACGAGCATTATTCATCGGAATATGAACGTCGTAATGTATCAGTGCGCACCGCACGGGATATTCCCGGCGCACAGGGATATGTGACCTCGGCCGAAATGCTGACCGCGATTGCAGTCGACCTCAGGCTGCGAAGAACAAGGTCATCTTTGGATCAGCTGCTTTCTTCCCTGGCGGAGAGGTTTCATGGTGATACCAACGTCTTTACCGATCAGCAGATGTTCGAGCTTATAGATACATTAAGCGGCCAGTTCCTGCGCCCATTTATCGATTCCTGCCTGAATCTGAAAACGAAAATACCGATGCCGGAACTTCTCCGGGATTTCGGGATCAGATTGGAAATAATTCCCAACAGGATTCCCGACCCCGGTATGGCTTTCAGGTCTTTTACTGACCTTACAATCGACAGGATCGAGCGCAATGGCCCTGCTGCCGAAGCCGGTCTTGAAGTCGGTGATAAGATTGTAAAGATCGACGGCCGCGAAATAGGCGGCGTCGATCCATTCGCCGAATATATTGAAAGCAGGGATCCGGGCGACAAAATTAAAATCGAATATTTCCGGGCCAAGTCCCGCAATACGACCTCTCTGCAACTGGGCGGGAAAAATCTCTATCGTGCCGTGAAAATGGATGCTCCTTCGGAGACTCAAAAAGAGCGCTGGAAAAATCTGATCGGCCCCCTGCGCAAATAAATTAAAAAAATCGAATAATAGATAACATTTTGGTGTATTCAGCGTAAGAAAGAGAAAATCGAACCTTATACTTAACTGACCATGACCCGTAAAAGATTTTTTATACTGATTTCAATTCTGTTCGTACTTTTCCTGGTACAACATATTCTCATAAAGCAACCCAGCTTTTTTAAGAACATTGCCAAGGGGGAAGATTTCTCAGATGTGGAAATTAACCTTCTTGATGGCGGTTTTGAGCCGATCGGCTATTACCAGGGTAAAGAGCCTGTAATTTTGCTTTTCTGGTCAGTCAATTCCGATCCAAGCATGTTGACTTTCGAGGCCCTGCCGGATATGCTCGATTATTGGCGCGATAAGTATGAATTTGAGTTTATAGCCGTCAATGTCGGCGATCCGCGCCAGCAGGTAGAGGAATTTGTAATGGCCTGGAATTATCAGGGCAAGGTCGGCCTTGATCCCGATGACAAGCTGGTGGATAAATTCGCTATCCGCTCAGTACCGACATTTATTTTTTTCTCGATCGACGGATCCCTGAAAAAGCGCTGGGATCATTTCGATCCGGATATGAAGCATAATATTCGCTACCGGCTCGACAGGGAATATGATACAGATGAAGAGGAAGTTGAAGCGGGTGATTCAATTATAAAAATCGAGGACGGCGACACGACTGTTATCCATGGCCCGGAAAAAGTTCCGGATGAACCGGACACATCGGAAGGCGGCAGAAACAATGAATAACGGCACGCCTGCAATCGAAATCAATCAACTTGAAATGGTTTACCGCGATATGCGCGGCAATGAAAAAGTGCGTGCGCTGGATGGTATCTCATTCGAGGTCAATCGGGGCGAGATATTCGGTTTCCTGGGACCCAATGGCGCCGGAAAAACAACCACGATTCACAACCTGATGAATTTCATCAGGCCCACCGGCGGTTCGGCCAAAATTTTCGGGATACCGGTCAATGACTATAACTGCCGGCGCTCTGTCGGTTTTCTGCCGGAAATATTCTCATTCGACAGGTTTCTCAGGGGCAAAAAACTTTTGCATTATATGGGCAAACTGCATGGTGTTCCTGCCGATCAGATCGATAATCGCTCCAAAGAGTTGCTGGAATTTCTGGATATGCCGGAAGCGATCAGCCGCAAGGTAAAAACATATTCCAAGGGCATGAAACAGAAAATCGGCCTGGCCCAGGCCATGCTGTCAGATCCCGATCTTTTGATCCTGGATGAGCCCACGTCAGGTATGGACCCGATTGTCAAAGCCAAGGTTAAGCGCAAATTCCAGGAGCTGAAAGAGCGTGGCAAGACCATATTTTTGAGTACGCATATACTTTCGGATGTCCAGCAGATAGCAGACCGTGTAGCCATTATCAACAAGGGACGCCTGATCAAGATAGATACGGTTGATAACCTGCTCAAAAAATCTGATGATTCAGAGATTATATTCTCGATCGATCCCGCCAAAATCGACCAGCTTCCTGCGGAGTTGACATATGAGCGAAAAGATCCCGAAGTATACTCCACGCTGGCGGGTGATAAAAAGACAAAAATGAATCTCGTGGCCAGGCTTTCCGATTTGCACGCGGACATTATATCGATTACCCCTCCGCGCAGTGACCTGGAAGAGATCTTTATGCAATTGGTGGAAAATGGAAATCAGACAAGTACTGACAATCAGCACGAATAAACTGGCCAAGCTTCTGCGCAGCAAATTCTACTGGGCCTTCTTTCTGGGCGGTCTGCTGATCCTGCTCTTTATCCTGATCCCGATTCTTGCCGCAGAGGAATTTAGAGCCGGCGGGCCAATGGTTCTGATGCTTCTGACATCATTTACCCAGACCTACACGATTTTCGGCGTACTGGCATCGGTCACTATCGGTTCAATAGTTCTTGTGCAGGATATTCGTGACGGCACGATTTTTCCGTACCTGGCCAAGCCAATTTCACGCACGGATTTTATTCTCGGTAAAATAATCGGCGCCTTCTGGCTGATAGTCATATTCTGGATCTTCGAAGTTATATATTTCCTGATCTTCATGTTTGCCGCCACCGACTATGGTATCACGATAAATGTCATCATGGCCTTCATATATGACCTGTTGCTGTATTTTCTGATCATTTCCGTGACAGCATTTCTTTCGATATTCATGCATCCGATCTGGTCCTCCAGCATTGTCATGGCCTCATTTATTCTGCCCGGAATCGCCAAACTGATGATAAACACCGAATGGGGATTCTGGACACTTCTGGCGCGAGTAGTCTATTATATCACACCGGAATACAATATCCTCTCCAACTGGGGCAATATTGCCCGCCAGTCGATGATCGGCGGTGTCAGCGAATTTCAGAAACTGGCCTATTTCGTAACATTCCTTCTGCTTGTGCTTTTGCCCACATTTTATATCTTCACACGGCGCAATCTGACGCCCAAAGATTGATGATCCTGCCTGTTTTTGCTTGCAAAATATCGTTTGGCGTGTAATGATATAAACCAAAGCGGCTGTTTTGTGTATTACTCTTTGATGAATAAATCTGGAGGAGCTCTATTTTGCTTGGAAATTTAGTCAAAAAGGTCTTCGGCACCAAACATGACCGTGACCTGAAAAAAATAAATCCGATAGTCGAACAGATCAATGAAATCTATCCCACGCTGGAAAATCTTTCCCGGGATGAATTGATCGCCAAAACCGAGAAATTCCGGGAAGAGGCGCAAAAAGTCTGGGCCGAGCTCGAACAGCAGGCCGAAGATGAAGAGTGGGAAGACAAAGAGCGCAAAGAGAAGATGCGCGAGGGTATCAATGAATACCTTGACCAGATTCTCCCCGAGGCCTTTGCCATGGTCAAGGAGACCTGCCGTCGCCTGAAAGGTGAAACCTGGGATGCGGGCGGTATGAAGGTCACCTGGGATATGATACCCTACGATGTCCAGCTTTTCGGCGGAATTGTCCTGCATCAGGGCAAAATTGCCGAGATGGCTACCGGCGAGGGCAAAACGCTGGTCGCCACTATGCCGGTTTACCTCAATGCCCTGGTCGGGCAGGGTGTTCACCTGGTTACCGTCAATGATTACCTGGCCCGCCGCGACGCTGAATGGATGGGTGAGGTATATAAATACCTGGGCCTGACAGTGGGTGTGATCCAGCAGGGCCAGAGCCCACGGGAACGCCGCGAGCAGTACAGCTGCGATATAACCTATGGTACAAATTCCGAATTCGGTTTCGATTACCTGCATGATAACATGGGCTGGAGCGTTGAGGACAACCGTCAGCGCGGTCATTTCTATGCCATTGTCGATGAGGTCGACAGTGTTCTGATTGATGAAGCCCGTACGCCCCTGATTATCTCCGGGCCGGTTGAATCGACAATCGATCAGGCCTTTCGTGATATGCAGCCGCTGGTTGACAGGATTGCCAGGAAACAGTCATTGATGGCCAATCAGCTCCTGTCCAAAGCGGAAAAGGCGATCGAGGAGGGCGATTATGATCAGGCCGGGTATGACCTGCTGACTGTTCGCCGGGCCACTCCCAAGAATAAGAAATACTTGAAGATGATGAAAGAGAGCGGTGTTCAGAAGCTGGTCAGCGATACCGAACTGGCCATGCTGCGCGAAAAGAAAAATTTAAATGAAATCGATGAGCGCATTTATTACGCTATCGATGAAAAGGATCATTCGGTCAGGCTCTCGGAGATGGGCTTAAATGAGCTTTCTCCCTCAGATAAACAGCTCTTTGAAATCCCCGACATTGCTTCGGGTATTGTCGATATCGACAATGATGAGAAGATGAATGCCGAGGACAAAGCCAAGGCCAAGGATCATCTTTATAAACACCATATAGAGAAATCACAGAAATTGCATTCAATCACCCAGCTTCTTAAGGCCTACAGCCTGTTCGAACGCGATGTGGAATATGTCGTTCAGGACGGCAAGGTCATCATCGTCGACGAATTCACCGGCCGTCTCATGCCCGGCCGCCGTTTTTCCGATGGGCTGCATCAGGCTATTGAAGCCAAGGAAAAAGTGCGTATCGAGGGGGAAACACAGACGGTCGCCACGGTCACATTGCAGAACTATTTCCGCATGTATAACAAGCTGGCCGGTATGACCGGTACGGCCGAGACCGAATCAAATGAGTTCTGGGAAATCTACAAGCTTGATGTGGTCGTTATACCGACCAATAAGCCTGTGCGCCGAATTGATTTTCCGGATCAGATTTACCGTACCAAGCGCGAAAAGTATAATGCTATCATTGATGAAATCGAACGCTACAACAGCTGGGGACGTCCGATTCTTGTCGGCACAGTCAGCGTCGATGTCTCCGAAACAATTTCGCGCATGCTCAAGCGCAAGGGCATTTCGCATGAAATCCTCAACGCCAAGCAGCATCAGCGTGAAGCGGAAATCGTGCAGTTTGCGGGACGAAAAGGCGCGGTCACAATTGCTACCAATATGGCCGGCCGTGGTACCGATATCAAGCTGGGCGAAGGCGTGCTGACCAAAAAGCAGGAATATTGGGAAGACATCGAAAAAATGGAAGAAGAGGAAATCCAGGGCCTGCATATCATTGGCACCGAACGTCACGAGTCCCGTCGTATCGACCGCCAGCTGCGCGGACGAGCTGGGCGCCAGGGAGACCCCGGTTCATCCAGATTTTTCATCTCGCTCGAGGATGACCTGATGCGGCTCTTCGGCGTTGACCGGATCAGCGGCGTACTTGATTTCCTGGGCCTGCAGGAGGGCGAGGCGATCGAACATTCCCGTGTCACCAAAACCATCGAGAAGGCCCAGCAACGGGTGGAGTCGGAGAACTTCTCAGTTCGAAAACGGCTGATCGATTATGATGATGTCATGAATGTGCAGCGCGAGGTTATCTACTCCCGCCGGCGCGAGTATATCAAGTCCGATGATATTCATGAAGAGGTGCGCGAACGGATTCTGGATGTTATCGAGGGCATGATCAACCGTTTCACCGATCCGGATGAGCTTCCGGAAAACTGGGATTTGGGCGGGCTGGCTATGGAATCGCACAAGATGTTCCTGCAGCCGTTGGAAATCCCCAAAGAAGAAATCGAAGACCTGACCCAGGATCAGCTTAGCGATAAGTTACAGGATCTGGCCTTTACAGTATACAAGCAGAAAGAAGAGGCGCTGGGGTCGGATGTCATGCGCCGTATCGAAAAAATGGCTTTCCTCAATACGGTTACGGAGAAGTGGAAAGATCATCTGTACGAGATGGACCAGCTGCGCACCGGCATTGGACTGCGTTCATATGCTCAGCAAAATCCATTGATTGAATACAAAAAGGAAGCCTATCGCATGTTCTCGGAACTCCTGGAGCAGATCGATATTGAAGCGGTACGTTTCTGTTACTGGATGAGACCTGCTGATCAGGGCGAAATGTCGCGCCGCCAACGTGAAGCCGAAGCGGCCGCCAAAGCCAAGCACGACAAGAAGGAATCGCTGGGTTACAGCGCCCCGGCCGGGAAGCTCTCACAGACCGGGCCGGTCAAAGCTGACGGCAAGGAGGTCAAGGACTCCTCGCCCAAACAGGGTAAACGTCAGCCGTTCGTGCGCAGGGGCAAAAAAATCGGCCGCAATGATCCCTGTCCCTGCGGTTCAGGCAAAAAATACAAAAAATGCTGCGGCAGAGATGTTTAACTCTTTACCACGCTAATCTCTGTGGAACAAATAATCACAAGTCCATACCGGCAGGAATATCCGTCATGGGATTCTCAACTGGTATCCGAGTTTGAGCGCGACGATATTCTCAAACTGCATTCATCACTGCCGAGTTATGAACCCACGCCACTATCCAGGCTCAATCATCTGGCCAGTAATTTTGGCCTTGGCAGAATAATCGTAAAAGATGAATCCCATAGATTTGGACTAAAAGCTTTCAAGGCACTGGGCGCAAGCTATGCAGTCTACCGATTTATTAAACAAACTCTGCATGCGCAAGACAATGATCTGCCTGAACCCGAGAATTTCTATCAAAACTTTGATTTACTTCCGCCTGCAAGTCATACATTGACAACCGCCAGCGACGGTAACCATGGTCGCGGGGTGGCATGGACCGCACGTATACTCGGACAAAAAGCTGTCATCTATATGCCCGAAAATACCGTACCGGCCAGGATTAAAAATATCGAATCTGAAGGCGCCGAAGTCAGAATAGTAAGGGGCAGCTATGATGATGCGGTTGATCAATCCAGGAATGACGCCAAGGAACATGGCTGGCAGATAATATCCGATACTTCATGGCCCGGGTACGAGGAGATACCATCATGGATCATGGCCGGGTATCGCACAATGTTTGAAGAAATTCATGCTCAGCTTCAAGATGGCGAAAAGATTGATGTGGTTTTTGTGCAGGCCGGAGTAGGAGCATTGGCGGCAACCTGTACCTGGTTCTATAATGCCAATCCTGCGTACTCAAACACGCGCATAATCTCTGTCGAGCCGACTTCGGCCGCCTGCCTGCTGCAATCAATCACGTATGGCAAGGGCGATCCGATAAGCATAAAGGGCGGGCAGGATTCGATCATGGCCGGATTAAATTGCGGCACACCGTCATACCTGGCCTGGCCGATTATAAAAACCGGCATCGCCTATTTTCAGTCAATCGATGACAGCCGGGTAGTGGACGCTATGAAAACCTATTATTATCCGCAAAAAAATGATCCGCAAATAATATCCGGCGAATCGGGTGCCTCATCGATGGCCGCGCTGAAAATGCTCTGTGCCGACGACAGCTTTACAGAAGCCAGAAAAGAGTTGAGGTTGGACAGGGGATCCACTGTGCTGCTGTTAAACACCGAGGGTGATACCGATCCGGGTTTTTTTGATATGAATGTTCGCAGGTTATGAACCGGTCAGCAGGATTATTGAGCTGCAGTCATTGCCCTGTACCTTCTGAATATCTCGATCACAAATGTCCCAAAACCCAGCATCAGGGTGAGTACGAAGATAACATTGCCGATATATGGGATGGCATACAGCGGCACCAGTATTACCATACCGATCACAAGCGACCTGCCCGGAGAGCACTGCTTGTTATCAGTCAGGCGCATTACGATCAGCCTGCCCAGGAAAATGGCTACCAGGATATTGGCAAAGTAGAACATTAGCGCCAGAATAATCAGCACGATGGTCAAAAGCGGCACAAGCACGAAAACCGGCTGATAGAAAAGCGAAAACATCGCTGTCACAAAATACAATGCGGTATAGAGTATCATCACCGCTATACTGATGAATCCGATACCCAGTGACTGCCCGAAACTTCCCAGCATTGTATCGGTCATGCCTTTGATTTGTGATCTGCAGGTCATCGTGAACACCAGCCCGACAATCAGTGCCGCGAATCCCAGGGTCAATCTCCAGCTCCATGAAAGTGAGAACAATCCCGTGCGGGATATTTTTGTATAATTGATCTCGCCGCTCATGACCTGCGCGCCCTCTTCGATCACCGCTTTTTTGGGCGAACTGTAGGTCAACACCCCCTCGATCCGGCAACTCGGTTGCAGCCGCAAAGATTTCAATGCCTCGACCTCGACATTCTCCTGAAATGTACCGGCCAGCGTAATATTCTCGCCCTTCAGACGCACCATACCGCTAATCTCACCATCGAGGTAAATATCCGAAGCCTGAATATCGACATCCTTGCCGACCGAACAATCCCGCAATACTTCAACCCGGCTTCCGATAATGAATATCTTGCGTGAGGGAAAGGCTACCACCGAAAGATTGCGCCCGATAGTGGCATCGGTACTGATAATCCTGCCCAGCATCCGGCATGACTGCCTGATTCGTCCGCCGACATAAACCTCCGACCCGATGGCATTGATGTTGCCCGTTACCTGGTTCACGGTAACATTGATTTTTTCTGATGATAAAATCAGATCGCCCTGAATTTCACTCAGTTTCTTTGATATCTCGCTGTTGTCGCGAATCACCAGATCATCGAATATTTTATCGGGCAATGTATCCACGCCGTCGCTAGAGGTCGCTATCGTTGCATTCAGTCCCGCAGGCAACAGCATCAATAAAACAAACAGCAATATAATGGAAAGACATCGTATGGTTTTCAGATGGATCGTGATGGGCATTTAAACTTTCTCTTGACCGATTGATTGAATCGGCTCATTAATTTTTGCTTGATAATGGCCTTTAAACAGATAAAATATATTAATTAGCTCCTGCATGGCAACAAAAAATGAATGTTCTCCTGATCCTTCTCATATCACTCGTTTTTTTCGGTCTGGGAATACGCTTTTATTCCCGATTCATTGCCAGGAATATCGGTTCTGATGAAAACCGCACCACCCCGGCCCTTGATATCAACGATGGCCGCGATTATGTCCCCACAAAGGCTCATATTCTATTTGCGCATCATTTTGCTACAATTGCCGGTGCCGGCCCGATTATCGGCCCGGTCATGGGCTTCGCCTTCGGCCTTTTCCCGGCCCTTATATGGATAGTACTCGGCGCTGTCTTTTTCGGCGCGGTGCATGATTATACCGCCCTGTTTGCATCTGTACGCGAGCGGGGCAAATCCATGGCCGAAATCGCCGGTAAAACCCTGGGCAAACCGGGCTTCATCCTGTTTATTCTCTTCACCCTGGTTATGATCATCCTGGTTACCTCCGCCTTCCTGGGTGCGGCGGCAACCTCATTGACCTCAATGTGGCCAATCGAGGAACTCACTTTGGGGCCCGATCAAACTCTCCTGAAAACGTTCGAGCAGGATGGTGTTGTCAAGGGCATAATCGGCGGGATTGCATCAACCTCGGTTATAATTATCACCATGATTGCGCCGCTTCTGGGCTACCTGATCTACCGTCGCAAAATGAAAACGATTTACGCCTATTTATTCGCATTCATACTCTGCATAGTTTCAGTCTATATCGGATTTCGCCATCCGGTAGCATTAGATCCCAAAATCTGGATGGGTGTTATCACTGTCTATACATTCATTGCCGCAGGAATCCCGGTCTGGATAATCCTTCAACCCCGTGATTTTACCAATGTGCAGATACTCTATGGCGGCATGCTGATTCTAATGGTCTCACTTCTGATCGGCGGATTCGGGGGCCTTTCGGTCAATGCGCCAGGATTTGATCTTCAGACCGGGACCGCCAACCTGGGGATGATCTGGCCCATGATGTTTATTGTTATCGCCTGCGGTGCCATATCCGGATTTCATGCCCTGGCCGGCGGCGGGACGACATCAAAACAGGTTTCATCGGAAAATGATATCAAACGGATCGGCTATTACGGCATGATCCTGGAGGGCATTCTGGCCACCCTGGTACTTTTGACCCTGGCCTCAGCTCTTGGACATGCAGATTACCTGAAAACCGTATGGCCCGCAACCGGATCCGGCAATCCAATACTCGCTTTTGCGCTGGGAGTCGGAAATCTGGTCCACAATGCTTTTCCCTTTGTGAGCGTTGCTCTTGGAGCGGTTTTCGGAATTCTAATGGTCGAGGGCTTTATCATCACTACACTCGATTCTGCCGTACGGCTCAACCGCTATCTCTTTGAGGAACTCTGGAATATACTCTTTTCCGGCAATGTACCCGGGTTTATGAGAAAATACTGGTTTAATTCCGGTCTTTCGGTAATCCTGATGTTCCTGATGGGCTATTCCAATGCTTTCGCCAGCCTGTGGAAGATTTTCGGCAGTGCCAATCAGCTCCTGGCCTCATTAACCCTAATGGCGGTAACGGTATGGCTCTATATGAGGGGCAAAAAGTTCTGGTTTACCATGATACCGGCGGTTTTCATGATTCTGACCACCCTGGCATCGCTGATCTACCTGCTGCTCAAATCTTACATCCCCGCCAATAACTGGATACTGATTGTCACCGATGTCATACTGCTTTTGCTGGCGGTTTCGGTTGCGGCCTTGATTGCCAATACGATAATCCGCATGCATGCCCGTAAAGGTCCCGCCAAAGCCGGAGTTCATCCTGCCAAATAGCAGTCATTTCCGTCTCCTGTTTCGATTGGAAACATAACCCGCATTGTACCGCTTCTGATCGCGCCCGGATAAATCAAAATTAGCAAAAGATGACCCCTATCAAGAAAGAAAAGCCCCCTTTCTGCCGATATCTAAACAAATAGAAGTCTTTTATTTATCGCCCCGAAGTGAGGTCATGAAAAAAGGTTCATACAGATCCTTATTTCCGCGAGCAGAATACTTTTATGTACTGACCCGTCTGGTGGCCAGTATGGTGATTGCCGTATGGCTCCTGGCGGCACCTAAACCTGTTCATTATTACGCCGAAGCCTCCTGGGTAATTCTGCTTGCCTTTGCTGTTCACCTGGCGCTTTTTAAGCTCCTGGCTGTACGCAGCCGTATATCCATGGCCACGCTTTATAATTTCAGCTTTGTCTTCGATATTGTAATGATCTCGGCCCTTGTTTACTGCACCGGCGGGCTCAACAGCGTGTTCTTCCTGCTTTATTACCTGGTGGTAGGTTTTGCAGCCTACTATCTCGATCTGCAGGGCGGCGCGGTTATCGCCATGCTGTGCACAATTGCCTATTTCCTTGTCAACATGGAGCAGGTTACCGGGGTACGCGATGTAATCGAAATGCCGATCCGTCTCTCGGTGGCATGGTTCTATGTGCTGGCGGTGGGAATGTTTTCCAAGCATTTCAAGCATTCCGGGGACAAGCTCCTGCATCTTCTGGATACGCTCAATGAACGTACGACCGAACTTGAACGCACGCAGATACAGCTCGAAACAATCTATGAAACCTCGCGTTCCCTGGGCGAAATCCATGATCTGGACGAGGTTTTTGTTGAAATAAACAATATTGCCGACAATATTCTTGGTTACCCGATGTGCAGTATTTTGCTGCTCGACAAGGAGAAGAATCATCTGGAACTGAGAGCTAAAATGACTGGCGGCAAAAAAGAAATATTTAAAAATCCAATCGCTATCAGCCTCAAGGGTGTGGCCGGCAAGGCAATAGAAACCGGCAAAATAATTCGTATTGCCGATCTTTCATCGGTGCCCAACTATATCGCGGCATTGCCCGATGCGCGCAGTGAGATGGCTGTGCCGATGATCGCCCGGGGCAAGATAATCGGTGTCTTGAATGCCGAATCATCAAAAATCGCCGCCTTTAATGACCGAGATGAAAAACTCTTCACGATCCTGGCCGCATCGGCCGGTATGGCAATCGAAAATGCACGATTGCATAAACGCATCTCCGACCTGATTCTCATCGATGACCTGACCGGCATACATAACTACCGCTATTTCGTACAGCGCCTGGAAGAAGAAAAACGACGTTCGGCACGCTATGACCTGTCCTTGTCGCTTATTATGCTGGACCTGGATTGGTTCAAGAAAACCAATGATACCTACGGCCATGAGGTCGGCAACCTGGTTTTGAAGGATATTGTACAGGTGGTCAAATCCTGTATTAGAGATACAGATACATTCTGCCGTTACGGGGGAGAGGAATTCATTATTATCCTGCCCCAGACCCGTTCGGATGAGGCCAATGTGCTTGCGGAACGCATTCGCGAAGGTGTCGAGAGGCATGATTTCGGCATTGCCACCGGCGTAACAGGTCTCAAAATCACGGTCTCGATAGGTACAACCTCCTATCCCGATAACGGCCTCTCGACCATGGAACTGGTCCAGACAGTGGACATGGCTCTATATCGTGCCAAGGGCGCGGGAAAGAATATGGTCTGCGCTGTCTGAGGAATAGGACTCTTAGCGTGAATCCTGGCGAACTATTCATATTTGGATACGAGCCGCATGATCTCGGGTTTGTAAAAGACTTCGCCTCGCAATTCGGGCTGGGCGGAATAATTATCTTTGACCGCAATTTTGCCTCGGCCGAGAAGTTGAAAAATGAGATCGCGGAGATCAAAGACGTCTCCGGTCCGGGGCTGATCGTCTGTGTCGATCAGGAAGGCGGAAATGTAAACCGCCTTGAAGGTGATTTTCCAACATTTCCATCGGCGCGCTATTATGCCGACAATTCTGATCGTGAGGGCCTTGAAATTGCCTGCCGCACAAGCGCCCGCAGCCTGGCTGAAATCGGCATCAATATGAATCTGGTACCGGTATGCGATGTGCTCACTGCCGATGAAAATCAACTGCTCAGGACACGCGCATTCGGCAATGACCCGCATACAGTTTCGGAATATAGTGCACTTGTGTATCACGAGTATAGTCAAAATGGCATAGCATGCTGCGCCAAACATTTTCCCGGACTGGGATCATCGAATATCGATCCACATGTTAAAACTGCAACCACAGAGATATCACTGGAGGATTTTCGGAAAGTCCACTGGAAGCCATTTAAGAATTTGATTGAATCAGGCATCGAAACAGTCATGACCACTCATCTTCACGCCGCAAATCTCGATCCCGCTAACATAGCAACATTCTCTAACAAAATCTGCCAAACATATCTGCGCAATGAACTGGGATTCGAGGGCGTTATATTCAGCGATGACCTCGCTATGGGCGCAATCAAGGATATGAGTGCAGATGAAATAGCCGTCAGGTGCCTGGATGCGGGGCATGATATGCTGCTGTTTTGCCATAACAGGGATGATCAGCGGAAAGCATTCGATGCAGTACAGAATGCTATAAAAAATGGCCGTCTGGATGAAGATTCAATAATGCAGAAAATTTCCCGAATATTGAAATTAAAAGATAAGATCAAAAAAAATGCAAGCGCTGCTCAAACTGTTTAAAAGAAAAAGCCTGGATGTTCTCGGCCTGATGTCGGGTACCTCGGCCGACGGCTTGGATATTGCCATGTGCCGCATTTCAGGAGATCGAAGCAGTATAAAAATTAAGCTCCTGGCAGCGGAAACAGATAAGTATAGCAAAAAAACAGCCTCGCTGATAAAAGAGCTTGCCGCATCAAAAGAAATCGAAAAAGACAGCCTGTTTAGCACAGAAAATCAACTGGCCGATTTCTATGTGAAGAAAATCAGGTCATTTCTGAAAAGCCATAAATTTAAAATGCCCGGCCTGATTGGCTCTCATGGACAAACCATCCATCATGCCGACCCGCGCCATAATCGTTATGGCGGAAGCTGGCAGATTGTCGATGGTGCACGCCTTTCGGCAAATCTTGGTGTGGCGGTTGTATTTGATTTCAGGACTGATGATATCGCATTGGGCGGATCGGGAGCCCCTTTGATGCCGATCTGTCATCATTACATGTTTTCTCGCAAAAAGGAGAGCATAGCAGTATTGAATATCGGCGGCATATCCAACCTGACATATCTTCCAGCAAATAACAAAATAGATAATATATCGGCCTCAGATTGCGGGCCGGGAAATATGATCGTCGATGATCTGATGCAAAAACTGTTCAAACGAGGCTATGATAAAAATGGTGCAGTTGCCATTAGAGGCAAGGTCTCAAACCCGCTTCTTAAATATGCAATCGGTAGGACCTGGTATAAAAAACCATATCCAAAATCACTGGGAAGAGAGCAGTTCGGCCGGGAATTTGTCGAATCCTTTTTGAAAAAAGCGATACAACTCAGGCTCTCAGATCAGGATATAATTGCCACCGCCTCGGAAATTACTATCAAGGCTGTGGTAAAATATCACAGAGAACATAAATGTCCGGCAAATCTTCTGGTATGCGGCGGCGGAGCACGAAACAGGTACTTCATGAAACGCCTGGCTGAGGAGTTTTCGGATTGCAGGGTTACAACAACAGCCGATGAGGGCATTGATCCCGATTATGTTGAGGCGGCCGGGTTCGCTTTGCTGGCATATCTGAATATAAGAGGTATTCCGGCAAATTTGCCCGACGTAACCGGAGCGCAACGAAAAACTGTGCTGGGTAAAATAGCATTACCATGAAAAATACGATTTTAACATTGATACTGATATTGATCGCTGCTTTGATTTGCGGCGGATGTTCGCGTATGTCTTATATTGACCGTCAGATGGGCCGGGAGTCATTGGCCTACCCGCACATCCGTGTCAATATCCTGAATACCGATAAGCTGGAAATCGACTGCCAGGGCACCTATCAGTTAAATTGTATCCTGGCCGACAGCACAGCCAAGGGTTACTATTCTGTCGCGCCATTGAGGGCCATATATGCAAAAAACGGAATTACTCTGGCTGATGAAAACTCGGTCTTTGTATTGGATACGGCAATCTTCAAGATATTCGTATCGCCCAGAAAACCGCAGAGCCATATAATGATCAACGGCAGCCCGTTCCGCGGCATACTGGAGATCAACGCAGATAGCGGAATGCTGATGGTCATAAATGTGCTCAATCTGGAAAGCTACCTCAAGGGTGTTCTTCCGCCCGAAATCGGCAGGCTCAAAGATGATGCATTTGAGGCGCTCAAAGCCCAGTCTGTTGCCGCCCGCACCTATGCCTATTCGCGTATCAAAAATAATTCCGATAAAGCTTACGACCTCGTTAACAGCATTATGGATCAGGTCTATATCGGTATCCGTGGAGAATACGACCTGGCCAATAAGGCTATTGAGGAAACACGGGGGGAGGTGCTGACATACCAGGGCAAACCTGTCACCGCCTACTATCATTCCACCTGCGGCGGGAAGACCGAGGATGTCGAAAATGTCTGGAATGAGCATATTAACGGCTACCTGAAATCAGTTGATGATTCCGATTACTGCAAATGGTCGAAGTTTTATACATGGGAGATGAAATGGGAACCTCAGGTGCTCGAGGATTATCTGCTCGAATACCTGATCGATAAAAGGGGTGTTGAATATGATGAGCTCGAAATTAACGATATCATGGTAAAAGAACGGTTTCCATCCGGGCGAATTTCACATCTTGCAGTGGAAACAAATCATGGTGAGATTCTGCTTTTTAAGGATCAAATTCGCTGGGCTTTCAGGCGGCCCAGCAGGCCAACCGCAATATTGCCATCATCGAATTTCGAAATCCTGGTCTGGCGCGATCATCATGGCAAAATCGTAGAATTTTCTGCCGAAGGCAGGGGCTATGGTCATGGTGTCGGTATGTGCCAGACCGGAGCTATCGGACGGGCCCGGGCCGGGCAGGGTTATCGCCAAATCCTGGGCAGATATTATTCTGGTGTGGAAATTACGGGAGCCTATTAAACCGGAACGGATAATTTTATGAAAATGCTTGCCAAGAACAGAAAAACATCTCATTTTCAATAAGCTATGATTAAGCAAAGCAAAATATTTATTCCAGTGTTGGTTTCATCTATTCTACTTCTTTCCGCTCATGTTCTCATGGCAGAGGTGAGTATGGAGAAGAAACTGGTGCTGACCGTCAATGCCGGAGCCCGTCAGCCGGCACTGAATCCATATTGGCAGCCATGGGTCATATCTCCGGCCTACTCGATTGCCGCAGGGTACGGCTTAAATGATGAAATGACCATCTTTGGGGAATTTGAGTACAGTCGTGTTTATAACGATTCCAATGTGTCAGCAAGCACGATTAAAATTGGCAAGGAGAACGCCGACCGCTACTGGAACAATACCAGTATAAAAGCAAAATTGAAATATTCATTGATAGGCAATTCGGAATTTGTCCCCTATTTCACGGCCGGAATGGGAATTTCGATCTGGTCCATCAACGATGTCTTTACAGAACAGGTCCTCATGGTCCCCGAACCGGGCGGAAACCTTGTCGAATACAGTGCCAGCGAGTTCTTCATATCCGGCGGGGCGGGCTACGAATGGTTCTTCCGTGAAAATATGTCGCTATCACTTGATGCCCAGTTTAATTACCTGACCGGTATGGGCGCCGATTTCGCGCAGTCAGTCGAAGATCGCCGATCGCGTGGATACGGTGATATAAAAATCGGTTTCTCAGTCTATTTCCCGCTCGAAAAAGGAACCATCAGTATCTCCTACGATGAAGCCGATATCGAGGAGCTCGATGAAGATGAACAAGCCGCCATTGACAGTGACCTGGACGGCGTTCTCAATGCAGTCGATCTCTGTCCGGATACTCCGCCGGAGGCCAGGGGTATGGTCGATGAGTACGGATGTCCGATCGATTCCGATAATGACGGCGTGCCTGATTACCGTGACCGTTGTCCGCATCAATTTGCCGAAATTACCATGGATTCAACCGGATGTCCGCCGGATGCCGATAATGATGCCATACCGGATAGCATCGATGCCTGTCCCGGTACGCCCGAAGGGTATCCTGTCGATGAGGATGGCTGCGCGATTCTCGATTCGATCTTCCAGAAACGTGTCCTGCAGGTGCAGTTCTCTGAATCCGGACGCGGTATCGATTTCCGCTCGGTCAGCACACTTGACAGCATCTCAGCCGCCATGCGTGATTTTCCTGATGTCAAGGCCGTGGTCAAGGGCTACTATGACAACAGCGTCAGTGACCAGCAGGCTTTGATAGAATCGCAAAGAGAAGCCGACAAGATCAAGAGCTACCTGGTATCACGTCGAATCTCAGGTGAAAGAATCGAGGCGGTCGGAATGGGAGCGGTTAATTTCATCGCCACAAATACAACCCCCGAGGGCCGGGCCAAAAATCATCGAATTGAAATTGAATTTATCTTTTAGAGGAACTAAAGGGGCTATTCGGTAGCGCTCTTTTTAAGCATTTCCTCGGCCTGCTTGAGCGACAGGCTGGTAATCCTGTCTCCCGAAATCATGCGGCCGATCTCCTCTTTGCGCTGCTTGAGTGTCAGCTTGCGGATTCTGGTTATCATACGTCCATTGGATTCTTCCTTGAAGACAAGGAAATGATTTTGTCCGCGGGCAGCTATCTGTTGCAGATGAGTTATGACCAGCACCTGATGATCACGGGCCAGGTCCTCCAGCTTTTTACCCACTGCCGAAGCGGTTTTGCCACCGATACCCGAATCGATTTCATCAAAGATCAAACAGCCGTCATGGTATTTGCCGGACACTATCGACTTGATCGCAAGAAGAACGCGCGAAAGTTCACCGCCGGACGCTATCTTTGAAAGTGCTTTCAGTTCCTCGCCCGGATTAGGGGAGAACAAAAATTCAACAACATCGAAACCATCTTGGCCAAGCATATATCGTTCGCCATCCTTTTCGTATTCACCCCGAGAAGATTTTGCGGGCGTAATACTGACATCAAAGCGAACCTTGTCCATCAGCAGGCTTTTCAGGACCTTCTCAATTTCACGAGACAGCTTTTTGGCAGATTTATGACGATTGTCCGATAACTTTTCCGCCAGGGCAATCAGTTCAGAAAGCATGTCATCAACTTTTTGTCCGAGTTCACCAAGATTATCTGAACTGTCGCTGTATGATGTAATGAATTCACTGATCTCCTGCCGATAAGCAAACAGCCTTTCAAGCGATCCGCCGTACTTTTTCTTGAGATCGTAATAGATGTCGAGCCTGTCCTGTATCTCCTGCAAACGGCCGGGATCATGCTCGATTTCACTTGAACGGCTCTCGAGGTGTCGTCCTGCCTCCTGAAGCGAATACATGCCACTGCGGATCGAGTCTATAGTGTCCTTGAGGCTGTCATCATATTTCAACAGGGCCTCAAGCCTTGATATGGCCTGATTGACAATCTCGGTAACCGAGCCATCACGACTGTACAGTTCCTCTGAGACCTGATGATAAGTTCCTTTCAATGTCTCGGCATTTTCAAGTATCTGCCGTTCACGATTGAGTCCCTGCTCCTCTTCATGAGAAAGCCTGGCCCTGTCTATCTCATGCAACTGAAAGCGGTAAAGTTCAATACGTTCCTGGTCACGATTGATCTTGTCACGCAGTTCTTTCAGGGATTGTTTGGCTGACTGGTAGTTTTCAAACAGGTTGTGATATTTCTCGAGTATGTTGCCGTGATTGGCGAATTGATCGAGAAAGACAATGTGATTTGAGTAATCCAGCAGGAGCTGTTGATGATGCTGGCCCACAAGATCCACCAGCAATGTCCCGAGCCTTTTCAGATCGGCAACATTGACCATCTGGCCGTTTACAAAACATCTCGAAGCCGAATTCAATTTAACCTCGCGGCGGATTTCGAGTGACCTATTGCCGGCATCAATTCCCAGCTCTTTCAGCATGCTTATAATCTGTTTGTTTAATGAGAAATGGCCCTCGACAACAGCCATATCCTCGCCGCTTCTGATCATCTCGGTCTGTGCCCGTTCACCCAGGAGCAGATTCAAAGCCCCGATTATGATCGATTTTCCGGCACCGGTTTCACCGGAAAGAATATTGAGCCCGGGGTAAATCTCGACATCCAGGTTGGATACAATAGCAAAATTACTGATATTGAGCTGTGTGATCATGAGATTAAATAAAGGGCATATAGCCTGTTTGGCAAGCGATTAGTTGAATTCCCCGCAGCCAATAAAATAGCCGGGCTGTATTAACCCGGCCTGAATCTTAAAACATGTTTAATCTATTCAAAAATTGATGGATCGAATTCGATGCGGTAAATTGCCGGAAACATCTCGCCAGGAACGATGATCTGATAATATACATATTTGCCGTCATGGCTCCAGGTCGGGTATGATGCTCCGCCGAATTTATCTTTCTGATCGATCAACCGCGCCGTACGATCATTCTCGATATCATAAACATAGATTCCCTGCGCTTCTCCGGTGCTGAACCTGATATATACCAGATACTTGCCATCCGGCGAAACCTCGGGCAGACGTTCTGTGGCCTGATCGGTTAAAACCGGCTCAACAGAATAATCATCAAGGTCGAGCCTGAAAATATTTTCGGTGAATTTGCCCTGGGGCTGACTTTTGCCTGAAATATAGAGATGCTTGCCATCCGGTGTCCATGAGGGCCCGGCGCCGAATTTCGATTCGGTGACCTGGCGAACCTCGCCGCTGTTTATATTCAAAACCCACACCGCCGCGTCGGTTACCCTGAGCATATTGAAAGCAATCATCGTATCGCCCGGTGACCATTCCAGAAGAGAGGCATTCATCAGCATCTCATCCTCGATCTTGAACTGCTCCTTGAATATGGAATCATAATCGACAACATAGGGCCTGAGGTCGGTCAGACGCTCAATCTCAAATGGCTTTTTGCGCGTGTACTTGTAAAGATCACAGATTGTCAGGTCATCGCGGACAACCACCAGATGTTCTCCATCATTCGACCAGGCCAATTGCCCGGGAGGCAGGGGATCATCGAGTTCGAGGTCGAATGGCTCGACTTCGCCTGTCTCAGGATCCCCAATTACCAGCTGATTGAACGTCTTATTATCGATCCGTTCATACTGGTAAAATGAAATCAATCCGCTATTACCCACCCTTTGCGGATAACTGGCATTGTCAAAAACCTTTTCCCCCACAACGGGTTCATCAGAAGCCGGGGCGGTTCCGCAAATAATCGAAAATGTGAACAGAATTGCAGCGAGCATTTTCATGGTCATATCTCTCCTCATCGGCATTAGTCTCTGGAATTTAACTGTTTTTACACATAAGGCAACCCAAAGTTTGCAAGCAAATTCGATGCTTTAATCAATAAAAATGGCTACAAATGGCTTGACAGGCCACTGAAAGGAAATATATTGGAAAGACCCTTGGGGCCGTAGTTCAGTTGGGAGAACGCTTGACTGGCAGTCAAGAGGTCAGGGGTTCGACTCCCCTCGGCTCCATAAAAAATTTATCGCTCCCGCGAGCAGCCCTCAAGCTCATGGGAGCTTTTTTATTGCAACCCGCTTCGAATATTTATAATTCTTTCATGTTGTCTGCCATAGACTTAGCATAAACACCCAAATTTTTTAAAAAATATGTAACAAAACCGGATATTTTTTGTATTGTAAGGCCATTGGATAAAATTTAAGGATAGGGGAAAGGAGCAAAAAATGAATAAGCTTAATGTCAAAACAATTCGGGGGGAGAATTATTCGCTCGATCAAAATGAGATCGACCAGTTCGCATCCGAACTCAAGGGCGAACTCCTCAACAGCGAACATACACAATACAATGAAACCCGCGCGATCTGGAACGGCATGATCGACCGCAGGCCGGCGTTGATCGCCAGGTGTGCCGACACCGATGATGTCGTCAGGGCTGTTCGGTTTGCCAAAAAACATAATCTGCTGGTCAGTTTGCGAAGCGGGGGCCACCATGTGGCCGGGCAGGCATTATGCGAAAACGGCCTGGTGATCGATATGTCGAAGATGAATAAAGTCGATGTCGATCCGGAAGCCCGTATCGCCAGGGTCCAGGCCGGGGCCAGGCTGGCCGATGTCGACCAGGCTACAGAAAAGTATGATCTGGCGGCACCTCTGGGAGTAGTATCAGCAACCGGCGTAACAGGATTGACCCTGCATGGCGGTTTGGGATGGCTGACCCGCAAGCATGGCCTTTCGCTGGACAATGTTACATCCTTTGATGTTGTAACTGCCGATGGCAAGCTGGTGCGTGCCTCCGAGGATGAAAATTCCGATCTGTTCTGGGCCCTGCGCGGCGGTGGAGGAAACTTCGGAGCGGTCACATCATTAGAATTCAGGCTTCATCCGGTCAGCCCCAAAGTCTGGATGTTGTTCAGCATATATCCGCTTTCGATGTCCAAAAAGGGTCTTGAGCTGGTTCGCGATTCTATTGCAGATGCTCCCGAAGAGATGGGCCTTATATCAGTTTTCTGGAGTGGGCCCGAGGAGGAGTTTATTCCAGAAGAATATCAGGGTGAACCTGTTTTTATTTTTCTGGGATGTTATCATGGCTCACTGGAAGATGGCGAGAAGGTAATCGCCCCGTTTCGTGAATTGGGTGAACCGATCGCCGACCTGAGCGAGCCGGTACGGTTTGCGGATATGCAAAAGGTTCTTGATCCAGATTATCCCGATGGTCGTCATTACTACTGGAAATCGACCTATCTCAATCAACTCGATGATGACACTATCGAGCGCCTGATCGAACATGCGCGCAATCGTCCCTCGCCCTTAACTTCGCTCGATATCTGGAGTATCGGTGGAGCGCTAAACCGAGTCGATCCGTCGCAGACAGCCTTTGTCAGGCGTAATGCCCGGTACCTGGTAGGGATTGAATCAAACTGGGATGATCCTGCAGATGATGATGCCAACATCAAATGGGCCCGTGATGTTTATGACGATATGATCAAAAACGATGATGCCGGGGCTTATTTGAACTTTCCCGGATTCGGTGAAGAGGGCCAGAACCTGATCGAACGAGCCTATGGCGAGAATTATAAACGCATGAGGAAAATCAAGGCCAAATACGATCCGGACAATTTCTTCTGCGGTTTTTTGAAGATAGAGTAAAAGGCATTAATCTGATATACGACCGGCTCATGACGAATCGGGATATATCCAGGCAACTGCAGGTCTTGTAAAAAACTAAAGTGGTTGTGTCATGGTTTTGGCTCCGATTAATCGGAGCTGAGACCTGACACATTAGGGCACTGCTCATATCGGCGGTTCACCACTGAGTTAACGAACTGCCGAAAGCGGCGAATTCAATTCTTAATTATAACAGCTCCTCAGGCTCAAAGCCTGAGCCTGCCACTCAATAATAACTTCATTGCGCTGCCTGCATTTCAGCCTTGAAAAAGCGCCGCTTGAAAAACAGGGCCACATTGACAAGCCCGATCAGGACCGGGACCTCTACCAATGGCCCGATTACCGCTGCTAAGGCCACGCCTGAATCGATTCCAAACACTCCCACCGCCACCGCAATCGCCAGTTCGAAATTATTCGATGCCGCGGTGAAGCTGAGGGTGACCGATTTGCTGTAATCCGCACCGGCACGCTTGCTGAGGAAAAAGCTGATCAGGAACATGAAGACGAAATATATAAGAAGCGGGATAGCGATCCGCACAACATCGAGCGGAATCCCTACAATATATTCCCCCTTGAATGAAAACATCACGAATATCGTGAACAACAATGCTATCAGGGTTATCGGGCTGATGCGGGGGATAAACTCACTTTGGTACCATTCTTTGCCCTTGATCCTGATTAATGTCAGCCTGGTGATTATTCCGGCGATAAACGGTATGCCAAGGTAGATAAAAACGCTTTGTGCAATTTCACCGATGGTAATATTGACAACCGCGCCCGATAGCCCGAAAAGGGGAGGCAGTTTTGTCACAAAAATCCATGCAAATACAGAATAGAATAGCACCTGGAAGACCGAATTGAATGCTACCAGTCCCGCAGCGTATTCCGGATCTCCCTCGGCCAGATCGTTCCAGACTATTACCATGGCAATACAGCGCGCCAGGCCGATCATGATCAGCCCGACCATATATTCCGGATGATCCGGCAGGAATAAAATCGCCAGGGCAAACATCAGGACCGGGCCGATCAGCCAGTTCTGCACCAGGCTCAGGACCAGGATTTTCAGGTTGCGAAAAACCTTGCCCAGTTTTTCATAACGCACCTTGGCCAGCGGAGGATACATCATCAGGATCAGGCCAATGGCGATAGGAATGTTGGTTGTGCCAACCGAAAAATTATCCCAGAATCCGGCTATTCCGGGGAAAACATATCCGATGAATACCCCCAGTCCCATGCCCAGAAATATCCACAGAGTAAGATACCTGTCCAGAAATCCAAGCCGCTTTTTGCAGCCAATTTCATTTTTCATCCGACCTGATCCCTTTCAAATTCCTGCTGCTCCAGCCAAATTTCTATTTTTGCTTTTATCTGATCGCGAATCTCGCGGAATTTAGCCAATGTCTCTTCCTCTGTACCCTTAAATGCCGCCGGGTCCTCGAAAGGCCAGGAAAGTTTTTGCATTGTGAATGGAAATATCCTGGGACAGTTCTGTTCCGCATGATGGCATACGAATATTACACTGTCGAACCTTTCTCGTCCGAGTATGTCCTTGACATCCTTCGATTTATGGTCTGATATGTCAATCCCGGCCTCTTTCATCACACGAATCGCATGAGGATTTACCTCAGTCGGCTCCAATCCGGCCGAAAAGGCCTCGATCCTGCCATCAGATATTTCGCGCATGAATGCCTCCGCCATCTGGCTGCGGCATGAATTGCCCGTACATAGAATCAGGACTTTTTTCATAACTCGTTTTTCTCCCTAATATATTACACTTTGATTAGCTGTTTAAGGTTCTTAGCGGATAGGTCCGGCGCTGGCCCTTACAGATTTCTTCAAGGTCCTCTTTCATGATCTCCCTGAGGCGTATTCGATCTGCTTTCAGCATATTTTCATTTTTTAGATGCTCAATGATCGACCTGACTATCTCGCCAATTCTGCCCACTGAATTGAAATCCACCAAACTGAAATACATCCAGCGGCCCTCTTTGCGGGTCCTTACAAGCCCGGCGCTCTTGAGTATGGACATGTGTTTGGAAACCGTGGAGGGTGCCAGTTCCAGCAGTTCAATAATCTGGCAGGCGCATAGTTCACGCTCCGCAACAGCCATCAATGCCCGCACCCGGCTTTCATCCGATAGTGCCTTGAATATTGCGATTGTATTTTGCATATAATACCCGCTTGTGTTATTCTATATTTCGCCAAAAAACGAATTAAACGGTATTTTGTTCCCGTTCAGGTTGATTTACTTCAATAAATATTACAATGAGATTCCGAGAAGATAAATCATTGAATAGTAAATTCCGACAGCAATAAAAATTATCCCGGTAATACGCCTGGCCCAATATTCGACTTTAGTCAGCTTGTTGAATATTGAGCTGATATAACGTGCTCCAAAGGCCACAATGAAAGCGAATACGATAACCGGAAGTGCTGTGCCGATGCCATAGACAGAAGGCATGATTACTCGTGAATTATGGCTGATCGAGAGCGGAATCAGGCTGCCGAAATATAGCGCCGCCGATACCGGGCAAAATGACAGGGCAAATAATATCCCCAGCAGGCCCGCGCCCCAGATCCCCCAGCTGTCGATTCTGGCCTGCAGTTTCTGGCCGATACCTCCGCCCTTAAAACTGAATTTGAAAATTTCGAGTAGAAGTATGCCTGCCAAAATCAGTATCGGTCCCAGGAATTTGTTCATATGCTTCTGAAGAAAAAGAGCGATATCCGGTACCGAAAGCAGGCTGGCGATTATGATCACCGCCACCACGGTATACGCCAGCACCCGGCCCAGCATATATACAAAACCGGAAATCACAACCATACGCGGGTTGCCGATTCTTTTGCCAATATATGAGATTGCGGCGATATTAGTGGCCAGCGGGCAGGGGCTGATTGAAGTCAGTATCCCCAGCCAGATTGCCGATCCGATCGCCAGGAGATAGTTCTCCATCAATCCTTCTCCATAAAGGACTCGATCTCAGTGACTATGTACTTTTTGAATTCCTTTTCCTTGCCAAGAAGTGTCCATACCTGGTCGAGATTTTTCCAGTCGATTTCTTTGCCATCCTCTACTTTGGAAATCACAACCGATTTGGTGTAGAGCTTATAATCTTTCATATAATGCTCATTTCCCTTTTCATCGGTATTGATAATAGCCCATTCCACGGATCCATCCTCGAGCATCTTCTCAAATGCCGAATCGATTGCCTGCCCGGTATAAGCCTCTATTTTCATGCAGGAGGGACAGCGGCGGTTGCCATGAAAATAATAGGCAATGATTTTATCAGCCTGCTCTTTTTCCTGCTCTTTTTCAGAAGCTTGATCTTCTGAAGTTTTATCGACTTTGAATTCTGTTAGCTCAGATTCTTTGATCTTTTCCACCTTGTCCTGAGCATTCAGTCCTGCGGTTAGAATGAATGCCACAATTACCAACAAAATTATTCCTGTCTTACTCATTTTCTGCCTCACTTTGTTTTATTTCAGCATCTTTTTAAGTTCATCCTGTGATGGAATCTTGCCAATCACCTTGACCTTTTCATCAACAACCAGCGCCGGAGTCATCATAACACCATACGATGTTATCTCGGCAATATCCGTGACCTTTTCCAGCTCGCATTCCAGCCCCAGATCATCAACGGCCTTCTTTGTTTCATCATACATTTTCAGGCACTTGGCACATCCGGGGCCGAGTATTTTAACAGATTTCATACTACCTCCTTTAAAACAGGCTGCCGTAGATAAGTCCCGAAACGGTAGCCATGGTAACAACCAGAATTATAAAGACAATCGTTTTCTTCGTCCCGATCACCGACCTGATTACCAGCATATTGGGCAATGATAACGCCGGGCCCGCGAGCAATAGAGCCAGGGCCGGCCCCTTATCCATGCCATTACCGATCAGCCCCTGCAATATCGGTACCTCGGTCAATGTCGCGAAATACATAAAGGCGCCCACAACAGATGCGAACAGATTGGACCAAATCGAATTATCGCCCACCGATGAACTGATCCATTCAGATGGTATCAGGCTCTCGTGACCCGGCCTTCCAAGCAGAAATCCCGCCACCAGCACCCCAGCAAATAATAGCGGCATAATCTGCTTCGCAAAACCCCAGGTTTCATCGAACCAGGTTTCCCTTTCACCGCCGCTCTTTACGCTCATAATTGCCAATGACAGAGCGGCAAAAGCAAACGGTATCATCGGGTATTGGTGGAAAATAAGCGCAAATACGACCGTAATTGTGACTGCAATGGAAACGCGGACAATAGAAAAACCGAACCATGCCACAAGTATACCGGCAAAAAATAATCCCGAAATAGAAGTGAGTATCCACTTCATATTAAAAACTGTATACCAAAAACCTGATGTTGAATCCGGGCTGCCCCAGTTGGCAAATACCAGTATTGCTATCATGCTCGCAAAAAAGAGAAGGTTCTGATATGCCGGGCGCTCTGTATCATCGTTTATCTCAGCCATTTCAATACCGTCTTTATCTTCGCTGTTTCTGAAAATGATATGCATCGACAGGCCAATTATGACGCTGAAAAATATGGCCCCCAGCGCCCGCGCTATGCCCAGCTCTATTCCCAGCACACGTGCTGTCAGAATGATCGCCATGATATTGATCGCCGGCCCGGAATACAAAAAAGCAGTGGCCGGGCCGATACCCGCGCCCATACGATGAATCCCGGCAAATAACGGCAAAACGGTGCATGAACAAACTGCCAGTACCGAACCGGAAACCGAGGCGACGGCATAGGCAATTATCTTGTTCGCGCCTGCTCCGAGATACTTGATAACCGACTGCTGGCTCAAAAAAACAGCAATCGCACCGGCAATAAAAAAGGCCGGTATCAAACACAGGATTACATGCTCGCGGGCATAATCCTGCGCCAGATGCAGGGCCTCCATGACAGCACCCTCGACAGCGGTTTTGTCGAACGGCATATAGAAAAACGCCAGGAACACGGCGATGATAATCAAAATTGATTTCCACTCAGTTCTGATATTCATATGGCCCTATCTGTTGATAATACGCAGCTGATCATCAGCATTTGATTTAAGCACGGACTCTATGCAACTGAAGAAATTCAGCACACATGGCATGCGCAGATGATAATAGACCATCGTGCCCCGTTTTTCATCGGCGATTATCCCCGATGCTTTCAGGACCGACAGATGTCTCGATACGGTCGAAATGTCTGCGCCGATCATATCGGTTATTTCCTGAACACATTTTTTACCATGAGCCAGCTGATCCACGATGTATAAACGTGATGGATGAGCCAGGGCTTTGATAATCTGAGCCCGGGCCTGGAATATCTGCTTTGTTTTTTGATCCATTGAAACCCTTACGCTATGCTCTTATTTGTTATTTGGCAAAATAAACAAATAATAAATCAAGTCACGGATTTTTGGTTTTGACAGGGAAATTTATGATGCTATGCGAAGACTTTTTTGAAGATGTCGATTGCCTTCACTATATCCGCCGAGCTGACATCCAGATGGGCCACGCATCTGATCTTTGTGTTACCAAATTGAACAGCCAGCACACCCTCGGCCTTAAGGGCCTCCAGTATTTCAGGCACGGTACGTCCGGAGGACTTGATATCCATTATCACGATATTGGTCTGCACTGATTCGAGGTCGATGTCGATGCCGTCAATTTCGGCCAGTTGCTCCGCCAGTTGACGGGCATTTTCATGGTCAACAGCCAGTCTCTTGATATTATTCTGGACGGCATACAATGCCGCTGCCGCGATAATGCCTACCTGACGCATTCCGCCGCCAAACATCTTGCGGTAGCGTCTGGCGCGATCTATGAAGTCTTTGTCCCCGATCACGATCGATCCAATTGGCGCGCCGAGAGCCTTTGAAAAACAGCACGAAATCGAATCGAAATATTTTGCGTATTCGGGGAACTCTATGCCTGTAGCGATATGTGCATTCCAGATTCGTGCGCCATCGAGGTGCATATAGATACCATGCTCATTGGCTAGATCCTTTATCTTTTTGATTTCATCCAGAGGGAAAATAGTTCCGCCGGCATGATTATGAGTGTTTTCTATTTCTATAACCCGGGTGCCGGGTGTATGCAGGGACTTCTTTTTGATATATGGCTCGATATCCTCACGTGTGTAGACACCATGCTTGCCGCGGAATGTATGCGCCACCAGGCCGCTTACAGCCGATATTGAACCCGCTTCGTAATTCAATGTATGACAGCCCTCCTCGCAGATTATTTCATCTCCCGGGTTGGTGAGAGTTTTAGTACACACCAGGTTACCCATTGAGCCGGAGGGCACATACATAGCCGCCTCGCGTCCGAACATCTCGGCCACAGTATCCTGCAATCGATTTACAGTCGGATCATCACCGAAGACATCATCGCCAACCACAGCCGAGGCCATAACCTTGCGCATTTCCTCACTCGGGCGCGTGACAGTATCTGAACGAAGGTCGATATATCTCATTGAAACCTCCTTTTTCTAAGCTGTATGATTACAAAGGATAGCGGTGAGCATGAAATTAGTCAAGTCAAATGACGGCGACACATATTTGCATAAATATGCCTGAGATTAACGGTACTGTCATGTTGTCATCCGAGCTGTGCGACAATGCTTCCACAAGGGTTGCCACAGTTGCCCCGGTCACGCCTACTATAATCGGAAGGCTGTCACCGTAAATGTAATTGCAAAAAAGTGCCACTCCCACTGCGGTGATGAAAAAACCGAATGATCCCTCATAGGATTTATCACCGAAACGATGGTAGCCCCATTGACGGCCGACCATGGCCGCAGCTGTGTCTCCCAATGCTATAAATGCAATAGCGCATATGGCCACCGGTTTGGAAAATAGAAGTATGACCAGGAAATCCGTACTGAGGATATAGCTTGCGCCGGTGAAACCCTCCTTCTCTTTCGGACGGATCATGCGCCCGAAAAGGTATCGGCCGAATCTGGTCCAGATTGGATGATCGGTTATGCGCGAGAGATCGAAAGTAACAGCAGTTATTGCGGCCGCCAGAAGTATGAGTAGCGCCGCCAACCTGGGAATAAAGAAGTAGCAGACCGGTATGATAATGCTGAAGACATGAACGGCTTTCCTTATAGCTTCTTCGCTATAGGTTATGTTTGCTCTTTGTTCGCTTTCTAACGGCAAATCCCTCTGCACCCGCTTTTATATTAGTATATTAGCCGCTCTGTCTGAGCCCGCTGAAATCCGGTTTGGGCAGCCAGTCCACCTGGAAAATAAAATCTTCCAAAAGCTGTTTGTCAACTTTGACCCTGTGACCCTCCAGCATACGGGCCTGCCAGGCGGCCAGCGTGCTGTCCTTATGCTCCTGGATTAATCTTTTCCTGACCTGCAAACGGACAGTCTCGAGCCTCTCAACTCCGGTTTTGCCAAGCACCTTGACAAGATGATATCCGTATTCAGTCTTGATCGGCTCGGAAACCGAATCGATTTCAACGGCATAGATCTTTTTAAAGAAATCCTCGGAGAATTCTCCCGGCTTTATCCAGCCGAGATTGATAGCCAGTTCCTTGATCTCATCTTCTTCGGCAGGATAATACTGCATCGCCGTCTCATAGAAATTGGCACCATTGTCCAGCTTCTGTTTTACCTCGAGCGCCGTCTCTTTGTCCTCGACCACAAGGTGCTGTATGCTGATCGCGGTATCTTCGGCGAATTCATGTTTGTTGGCTTCATAATAGGCGCGAATCTCTTCATCGGTCGGTTCATAATCTTTGTCAAAACGCTGCGACATCAGCTTGTTCAGCTTTTCCTGAAAGATGAATTTATCACGCGCTTCGGCATACTCGGGCGTTTCATGAAAGCCGAGGTCATAGGCGGCGAAGATCAAGAGATAATTATTGGCGATATGGCGCAACAGCTCGCGCCTGAAATGCTGATCCGGCTTGATGCGCGGATCCTTGGCCAGCTCGTTGCGCTGCCATTTCCAGTAGCTGCGCTGATAAACTGAATCCTCGCCGTTTATAACAATCACCCATTCATTATCGGGATCGAGCGAATCACCGCTTTCAATAAATTCCTCATTAAATGTAATCTCCGAGACCGCATACAGGCTGTCGAAATACAAGGCCCCCTGGCGGCGTGTCTCGGCATTGGTCAACTCTTCGTGCAGCATCTTACGGATGGTTGAATCCAGGGGAGCAACCTCTGCCTCTATACGTTCGCTTACCTTGATGATGTGATATCCGAAACGTGTGCTTATCGGCTCCGAGGCAATGTTGAGTGGTATGGAAAAAGCCACCGAGTCGAAATTTGGCGCCGCCTCGCCACGACGGATCACACCCATTTCGCCACCTCTGTTGCCGGAGATGGAATCATCCGAATATACCTCGGCCATTTCCTCGAATTCGGCGCCATTCTGAATTTGCTGCCAGACATCCATAGCACGCTGATAAGCCATGGAATCGATCGCCTCGGTTGACATATTTTGGGGTATGCCGAACTTCTGTTCGAGAAACGGCCTGTAATTTGAGAATAGAATTTGCGATACATCAGCACTTTCAGGCACGGTAAACCGTGAGATATTTCTCTGATAATGCTCCTCAACCTGCTCTTCGGTCACTTCGATTCTGGGTTTGACCTCGTTTTCGAATAGAAGCTGACGGAGCTGGGCATGCAGATGGTCCTCCATCCGTTCTTCGATATCAGGTGTCATCTCGAGCTGATAATCGGGAGCATTCAGGCGCGCGGCACGGTAGACAACCATATCCTTAAGGACATTCATCTTGAAATTCATCGTATCCAGGTTATCCTCACGATGCCAGCCATGATTGTTGAGCGCACGATTATAATCATGCAGGTTGATCGTATCATTGTCTACCATCGCCAGTGGACGTTCCTTGTTGGTGACACTTCCTTCCCCCTCGAAAGTATCATAAGGGAAATCTTTACATCCGGCTAAGATTAAAACAGCCACAAAAATAAAGGCGAGAAATTGGCAGGCTTTTCTCATCTATCGGTCTCCTCCTCTATTTCCAGAAAAATAACGCCGAAACTCTAAAAGAATCATCCAGGTCATTGTGTTTAAGATAAGCAAAATCAATTTGGAACGGAAACACTTTTAAACCGCCGCCCAGGGCCAGTTTGCCGATATCGACACCGCCCCGCGCGAAAATAGTGTTTCTGTATCCCGCTTCTATACCCCAATGCGTATCCAGCGATGTCGAGCCCATCCAGAATTCGGCCGCATCCTTGAGGTTCTCGAACCTGATATCGCCCTCGCCGGTAATCCGGATGGAAATATCATCCCATGCCTTAAAGAGCATAAATCCCGGGGTCAGTGTGGGATAAATCGACTCTTTGGTACCATTGCCATAAGCCAGAAGAGTCGTTGTCAGGTCCCGAACCATAAGCGAGAATGTCAGCCAATTGCCGGGATAATATCTTGCCCCGATATCCGCCCCCTGGCCGTAGGCCGAAGATGTCGGTATGTCGCGATATATAAACTTTGCACTGGCGCCGAAATCGAACTGTTCATTATAGCGAAAAGCATAAGAAAGCAGAAACTGGTAATCGGCATGGCTCTCCTCACGGATTATGCGCGGCCGATTGGTCTCCAGGTCCCATTCGGTGATCTTCACTCCTCCGCCACCCAGGCGGGTCAAGGTAAAGGCTACGGTCTTTTTCGAGACTGAATCTATCGGCATGGCAAAGGCCAGGTAATCATGATTTAACAGAGATCCGAATGTTTCGGAATGCATAAACGCAAATTGGCGGATACCCACTCCGGTCAAGCCGGCCGGATTCCAGAATCCGGCGCTGACATCAAGAGCCGCCGAACCATAGGCTCCGCCCATAGCCAGCGCATGAGCCCCGACTCCCAGGTAAAAAGGCTCGCCGGCATATTTGGCGGCAGTAAGATCGGCAGCCGACCCAAACAGCAGGCAGCAAATTATCGCAATTGATGTTAACAGGCTGAGTCGCAATTTCATTCTATTTCCCGCTAAAACGGCCCTTTACGCAAGTGATAGCGTACTAATCAGTATACAAATACAGAATAAATATGTTCATTCGGCCGCAGGCGTTTTTTCCTGGGGCAAAAACAATTTGATAACTTTCTGGATTCTCTCCAGCCCGGGATTGCGGCGGAAATGACCGACAACATTGCCGCGACGGTCAATCAGGACTGCTTCTCCGGCGCCCTGTATATTATAATTCTGATAAATCTGGCTGTTAAGGGGATAGACAACCGGATATGTCAGGCGATGAAAATCGGCATATTCCTGGATCTTCTCCCGCGTGGCCTGGTCCATGCAAACCCCCAGTACGGTAAATTTCTGGTTACGGAACTGATTCTGCACCTGGCTCAGAACAGGGAAGAGCCTGATCGAGGCCGGATCCTCCATGGCCCAGAAGCTTAGCAAAAGCACATAGCCGTCATAATCTGCCAACGTGAATTCGCGCCGATCGGTGTCATAGAGAGTAAACGATGGCGCCCGTCCCAGAACCACGCTGCTGTAGATCTCTTCAACCGCTTCGGGCGTCAGCGTATCAATCCAGGCCATGTTACGATCGCCTTCGGTTTGCAGGGTCTCTGATGTCTCCGATGCAGCTTCCTCCTGTTGCTCGGCATTGCCGCTGCAGGAGTAAATGATCATTGCGGATAACAGTATACAGGCAAAAAGGACAAATCTTTTCATTTATGACCTCTTCTTTTTTGATGCAAATTTTCCTGACCTGTGAATTTAACAAGAAAGAGTTACAAGCGCAAGAATAACCTGAACTTAAGAGCCTATAAGACTTCAATTAAAAAGGCCGGGAAATCAAAGAACCCGGCCATATCTCTACTGGAAATGGAATCTCTGTGCTTTAGCCCTTATCCTGATGCTTTTTAACCCATTCCTGATACTGGATCTTTTCATAAGCATATTCGGAAATGTACTCGAGCAGCATGGCAAAGTCACTGGCAGGCCAGAAGCCGTTAATCGGCGCAATCCGGGTGCCATCATGCTTCAAAAACCAGGTCGCCGGATAACCTCGCACACCATAAGCCTTGGTCAGATCACGGCGCTTGTCACCATCCACTTTGGCAACCACAAAATGATCATTCAAAAGCTCAACAACCTTAGGATCTGTCATTGTCTCTTTATCCATCTTCTTGCACCAGCCACACCAGGAGGTTTCGAACATGATCACCAGATGAAGGCTGTCCTGTTTGGCTTTCTTGAGCCCTTCATCGTAGGAGACATAGGTTACTTCAGAATTTTCTTTTTTGTCTTCTCCGGCCTGGACAGTTAAAAATATGCCAAGCAATAAAACTAATCCGGCAATCAGCAGAGTACTTTTTTTCATGATTCCACTCCAGTTGTACTTCAAAATGACTATTTGCTTAAAGTATACAAAATCTGTAAAAAATCAATCCCTTTTGTTTAAACAGGTGAAGTCCATTTGAGTTCCGAAGGGCTAAATCGCGGTTAAGCGCAGGTCCTCCGAACGAAGAATCTCGGACAATTCCTCCATCAGCTCTCCGCAGGCACTAACGCATTGTTTACTATCGACTTCCACATACACGCCATTGGATTTCAGGACAAAAACCGCCTGTGCCTCTCCGGGGTACTTTTGCAGTATTTTTATCAATTTCGCGATATTCTTTATATCTCCGTTGCTGACCGTAAGATGCAGTTCCAGATTGGAGCTCTCGGTCAGCGATTCCAACGGCTTTATCTCGCTGGCGATCAGTTTGGCTTTTTCCTCTTCACGCTTGCTGATCCGTCCTGTAAACAACAGCATATTGCTGTCAAAGAGAAGTTTCTTGTATTTTTCAAATGGATCGGAGAATACGATAACCTCGTATGAGCCGATGAAATCCTCGACCGATACAAAGGCCATTTGCCTGCCGCGTTTATCTGCATTTACTTTGACATTGGTTATAATACCTCCCAGCGTTGCCTGTACGCCATCCGGAAGCTCATCCAGCTTCTCCGAATTGGCGGTCGCAAACAGCCTGAGCTGGGGACGATATTTCTCCATCGGATGTCCGGAAAGGAAAAATCCCAGGGCTTCCTTCTCCCTGGAAAGCACTGTGGAACGGGACCATGATCCCTCTTCCGACAAACGCGGTTCGGTTTGCGCCATTTCGCTGCCGCTATCCCCGAACAGGGATGTCTGTCCGCGCATGCGATCGATCTGCACCGATTGCCCGTAGGAAACCGCATCCTCTATGGAATTATAAAGCTGCCCGCGATCGGGACCGATTGAATCGAATGCTCCCGCCGAAACCATGGATTCTATCATGCGTTTGTTGAAGGCCGAAATATCCGCCCTCGATGTGAAATCGAAGATTGATTTATATTTTCCGGTCTTCTCGCGTTCTTCGATAATCTTATTGACCGCATTCACGCCGACATTTTTTATGGCCGCAAGCCCGAAACGGATCGATTCATTCTCCACATGGAAATAGGCCCGGCTCATATTGATATCCGGCGGCAAGATGGGAATATTCATATTGCGGCATTCTTCCTTTAGGATAATAATCCGGTCTGTACTGTTCATTTCTGAGGTCATCAGGGCGGCCATAAACTCATGCGGGTAGTGTGCCTTTAAAAACGCGGTCTGATATGCCAGGTAAGCATAGCCGACAGAATGCGACTTGTTGAATCCGTAGCGCGCAAATGTCTCGATCTGATGAAATATTTCGCCGGCCAGCTTTTTCGTCATGCCATTATCAATACAGCCCTGAATGAAATCCTTTTTCATCTGCGCCATCAGCTCGGCGATTTTCTTGCCCATCGCTTTGCGCAAAATATCGGCCTTGCCCAGACTGAATCCAGCCAGTTTGGAGGCAAGCTGCAGTACCTGTTCCTGGAATACTATTACCCCAAAGGTGTTCTTCAGTATCGGCTCCATATCCGGATGCAGGTACTCGATCTCCTCCTGGCCGTTTTTGCGACGGATGTAAACATCGATCATACCTGAATCCAGGGGCCCGGGACGGTACAGCGCATTCATGGCCGCCAGATCATCCAGGGTCTCCGGTCGAAGCTTCTTCAGGTAATCCTGCATGCCGCTCGATTCAAACTGGAAGATGCCGATCGTGCGGCCCTGCGAGAAGAGATCATAAACAAGCTGATCATCCAATGGCACATTATCCAGATCCAGTTCAACCCCGTGATTCTCACTGACCATATCGATCGAATCGGCGATGACAGTCAATGTGCGCAGGCCCAGGAAATCCATCTTCAAAAGACCGATATCCTCGACACCTTTCATATCATATTGCGTTGTTATCTCATCCTTATGGCTTTTAAAAAGAGGTACATGCTCGACCAGCGGTTCAGGGGCAATAACCACCCCGGCGGCATGGGTTGAGGCATGACGGGCCAGACCCTCCAGTGTGCGGGAATAATCTATCAATGTAGCGACCTGTTCATCAGACTTGGCCAGCCTGACCAGGTCGGGCTCCTCCTCCAGGGCGCCATCAATTGTCTGTCCGACCTTAAATGGTATCATCTTGGCGATTTTATCCACATCACCATAATTCATGCCCATCACCCGTCCAACATCGCGAACCACTCCACGCGCCGCCAATGTGCCGAATGTGATGATCTGGGCCACATTGTCCTGGCCGTATTTCTCCGTGACATACTCGATCACACGATCCCGTCCGCGATCGGAGAAATCAATGTCTATATCCGGCATGCTGACACGTTCCGGGTTCAGGAAACGTTCGAACAGAAGATCATATTTAAGAGGATCGATAGTCGTAATTCCAAGCGCATAGGAAACAAGACTTCCGGCCGCAGAACCACGTCCGGGCCCGACCGGTATATTTTGTGAGCGGGCGTAGTCGATGAAATCCTTGACGATCAGGAAATAACCGGAATAGCCCATGCGCTTGATCACATCGAGTTCATATTCCAGTCGTTCAAATGTCTTATCACCGGGGTCCTTATAGAGCTTTTTGACGCCTTCGTGACAGAGATGGCGCAGGTAATCCTCCGGCTCTTCAAACCCCTCGGGCAGATCGAAACGGGGAATCATCAGTTTGCCGATTTCAATTTCGACATTACACTGTTCAGCTATTTTAAGCGTATTTTCAATCGCTTCCGGTACCTGGGCAAACAGCTTTTTCATTTCCTCCGGCGTTTTCACGTAAAGCTGGTCGGTGGTATAGCGAAAACGATCGGGATCATCGAGATTCTTGCCGGTCTGGATGCACAGGAGCGCTTCATGGGCGCGATGGTCATTGTTGTGCAGGTAATGGCAGTCATTGGTAGCCACAAGATTGATTCCCAACTTGCGGGACAGTTTAATTAATTCTTCTTTGTCCTTTTTTTCCAGATCTATGCCATGATCCTGAATTTCCAGGTAGTAGTTTTCTTTGCCGAATATATCCGCATGTTCCTTGATTATCTTTTCAGCATTGGCTGTATCATTATTACGGATTCGATGCGAGACCTCGCTCTGCAGGCAGGCGGAGGTTGCGATCAGCCCCTCGGCATGATCGCGCAGGATGGCTTTATCGATCCTGGGACGGTGATAGAATCCCTCCAGGTAGCCGGCTGATACAAGCTTAATCAGGTTCTTGTAGCCCTGATTGTTTTTGGCCAGAAGTATCAGATGATAACCGCCGTCCGGGGTGCCCGGCACCGGTTCCTTTAGTGTCCGCTCCCTGGGGGCCACATACACTTCACATCCGATTATCGGCTTGATTCCGGCCTTACGCGCTTTTTTATAAAAGTCAATCGCCCCGAACATATTACCATGATCGGTGATCGCCAGGGCAGGAAAATTCATGCCTTTGGCCAGATCGATCAGTTTATCGATATGGCACGCGCCGTCCAGCAGGGAATATTGCGTATGATTATGTAAATGAATGAAGTCTGCGCTTGCCACGCTATTCTCCAGCTTCCAATGCCTGCTTTGCTTCCTCGTAAATCTGTTTGATTTCAGGGTTTTCCGGTGCCAGCTCAAGGGCTTTTTCGTACTTCTGCACAGCCTCTTCAATTTCGCCCTGACCAACCAGGGCGTCGCCCCAGCCGACATATGCGGGTGCATATTGCGGGTTTAATTCGGCGGCCTTTTCAAACGACTGTGCGGCAAGTTCCGGTTCCCCTAGATGAATATAAGTAAAACCGAGGTTAACATAAACCTCAAAAAATAAAGAATCTTCTTTTAGGGCCAGATGATAAATATCCCGCGCCTTGCGGTACAGGCCCCTGGCATAAGCCTCATTCGCATCGGAAAAAAGTGCCTGCACTTTGCTTCCGCGATAGGCCATGCTGTAAGCGGCGATACTGCTGCGTGTGTAAGGATGATCCGGATCGAGACGGGTGGCCCGTTCCAGGTACCGCGATGCCTCCGGGATATCTCCAGTCAACAGCTTAAAGCTGACCAGCGTATTGACCACATAAACAGAACTGGAATCCATCTTATAGGCGCTGTCTATATACTCACGTGCCCGGGCCGTATCCTCCAGAAAAACCAGGTTGGTACCCTTGCCGGCCAGCAGGGCCGGATTACTCGGATAGAATTTCAATCCCTGATCGATTATCGAATCTGATTTTTCGACCATCTGCAATGACCTGTATATCTGCCCCATCCACTTGTAAACATCGGCATCGGCCGGATCGGACAGCTTTTCGGCTGTACGAACGAATTCCAGCGCCTGACGGGGACGTTTCCAGAGCCAGTATAGTTCCGCCAGCTTGACATAGCCCTGCGGCTTATGCGGATCGAGATTACGTAATTGGTTAAATGCCTGTTCCGCACCGGCGAAATTGCCCATCTTCATGTACACATCGCCCAGGGTCATCACAACCCGCTGATTATTCGGATCCTGCTCAAAAGCCAGCCTGAGGGTGTCCAGTGCTTCCTTGTACTTGCGGTCATAAGCCAATGATCTACCTTTGCGGTAGAGCCGGTCGGCTTCCTCAGGATTTTCCTGGGCAAAGACCGGTAATGCGGCCATCAAAATGACCATTAACGCGATTGTGCTCTTTTTAAAATCTATCATATTTCCTTCTTCGTACAGGCCTATATCCGAAAACAAAAAACGCCGCCACCCCGAACACGAATCCCCCGATATGGGCCCAGAATGCTACCCCGCCGCCGCCCACAGTCGATGAGCCATGCAGAAGCTGCAGCAAAAACCAGAACCCGAGTACCAAAATCGCCGGCAGGTATACGATTCTGATGAAAAAGAACAGAAAAATAAGCGTTAATATGCGCGCATGCGGAAAACGCACCAGATATGCCCCCAGCACCGCGGCAATCGCTCCCGAAGCACCCACCATGGGAATCTGCGATGACGGATCGGTCAGGACATGGGTCAGCGACGCGATCACGCCACCAACCAGATAAAAGAGCACGAATTTCACAGGGCCCAACGTATCTTCGATATTATCGCCAAATATCCACAGGTAGAGCATGTTGCCACCTAGGTGAACAATCCCGCCATGCATAAACATGCTGGTAAAGACATTCAGATAGGGCGAGGTTGCCAGATGGCCGTATTGCAATGGTGATAGATCCCGCCCGCTTGTGAGTTCGGCCGGAATCAGACCGTATTTGAAGGTGAATTCTTTAAACCCCTGTGCCCCAAGAGAGAACTCGTAAATGAAGACCAGGCAGTTGATCACAATAAGAGCAATTGTGACATAGGGCGTCTTTCTGGTCGGATTGTCGTCTTTGAATGGAATCATTTTCTACCCTCGGGATCATTATACATATTTAATAATCCGGCACAATCCTATTTTTTAATTCGGCCTGTAATAAAATGTGGACCGTTTTAATGTGGTATTACCCATCCTGTCATGAACCTCTATAACAAGCTCATGAGCGCCCGGTTTCAGATTAAAATGCGGATAAGAATAGACTGTTTTATTGTCCACATCATATTCGCTGACAATATATTGCCCGTCGATTTTAACTGTCAGTGATGTATCCGATGCAAAACCTGAGAGATCGTCATCCATATAAAACCGGATTTTTGGCTTTGCGCTTTTCACTGTGCTACCATCGCCGGGGTATATTCGGCTGATTTCCGGACCGACCGTATCAGCCATGATTCTGTAAGTACCCAGTGAATAAACCGTTGCAGAAAGATAACCGGCCGAATCGGTATCATTGCCACTGTATGATGGGTCACCGTCGCGGGAGATACCATAGATGGCACATTTTCCGTCAGGGCAATTCTGCGGAAGGCTGAGAGTGATATTGAGCCCTTCCGGTGTCATACGATCATCCGGCATTATAGCAATCTGATCGTTCTGGTATCCCCGCCCGGATGTGCTTGCTGACACTTTTGCAAAAAAGCCGACCGGGTAGTCGATCTCGAGACTGATCCTATAGCCGTTGCTGTTGACTTTCAGCGGCCTGAGTTTATCGAAAATATGATAATCATCAATCAGCATACGAGTTTTGACCAGATCCTCGAGAAACATAGTATTGATCTGTCCATACGGACTTTCCCGTGGGGGAATGACCGGACGGGGCTCGAATCGTATCTGTGCTGAAGAATTAATGGCCTGCATGAAAAACGGCCTGATATCCCTGCTGCTCAGGAACCGGAATAATTTCGATGCATCGATTGTAACCAGCGGCCGTGATGATATGAATTCGATCTCTTCAATAAAATCAGCCTCGCCGGCAAGGCCTTCATCGATGAAGTAATTTATGTTTTCCGTTGGTATTCCCGCCAAAAAGGATAAAAATGTTTCACCCCGGTTTTCAATATCGAATCTGTATAGATAATGGTCCTTGTCCACATCGTCCAGGTACATCTCATGAATAATTCCGGCCATTTGTGATTCGGTCGCAAGGAAATCCTTAACCTCCGATATTGTGTCTATGGGGATGAAGGCCATTTTTAATCTGTCGAATGCGCTCACGATTATCGCGTCCGAGGAATCCAGGCTGAAATAGTTGCGTGAAAGTGTCGATTCCAGCATCTGGTCGGCGCGGGATTTGTATATGGCCGGACGGTTGCGGTCGGTGCGGATTTTTATGTTAAAGACCGCTTCACGAATATTGTTGTTGCGATCATAAGCCAGGATCTTGACCGCATGATCGCCGTCGTCGAATGTAAACAGGGGAGAAAGGGTGGCAGATGAAGTGCCCCGGTCACGCAGCCAGTATTCCAGATTATTATAGGCCGGCATTGTCTCCGAGTAGAGATCCGACATGTATTTATGACCGGCTGCCTGCCTGCCGTCATACCTGTAAAGATTGTGGTAATAGCTCTTGTTGATAATTCGCTGATAGAGATTGTAATCATATTCTACCGTGGACCAGACATCGAATGAAAGCGTGTCATAGCGGATTTCATACAGAAGTTTATCATCGGCATGCAGCTTCAGCCCGGCAACATTGTATTTGCGGCTGGTGCCGTTACGTCTGTCAGCCACTTTGACTTCAAGTCCCACATTGCCTGTAATAATCGGCACCTGGTTTAAGTAGTAATTGTTATTTTCGCGACTGTAATTGAAATCTATCGTTAATGGTTTCGAGCTGCCATTGACCTTGCCGGTATAATCCAGCGGGCGGAATGTCACTTCCTCAAAGCGCGGACGATAGCCGTCTATGAGCTGTGGATAGAAATCAAGCGGATGAACCGGTTGATTTTCTCCGGTCCTGATCTCGAAATGAAGATGAGGCGCGCCACTCCCGCTCTGGCCGGTTTTGCCCAGGTAATCGCCTTTATTGTATCTGAACTGATTTTTCTCCGGAAACAGGTTGACGCGGTAGCGACCCTCTTTTAGCTGATTTTCGCGCACATAGGCTTCCAGTTCGCGAGGGAATTCCGATAAATGGGCATAGACCGCGATATTGCCGTCATCCAGCTTCAGATATATCACCCGGCCGTAGCCCCACCAGTTTGAGGCCACCCGCCAGACATAACCATCCTCAACGGCCACAATATTATAGCCGGTTTTGCCGAATGTCCTGACATCGATTCCGGCATGATAATGCCCGGCCCGGTAGGCGCAGAAATTGGAGGTCAACTCCTTTGAGGCCGGGAGAGGCCAGAGATACTCGGCCGATGGGTCCGCGGCTGCCGTAACCGTAATCAGGACAACAAAAACAAAGATTTTTTTCAATTGCTCCGATACTTTCATCATAAATGTTGTACAAACAAAATGGGATTAGTTTAGTATAACAAAAAATACTTGCGTATGATTCAGGCTATCATATATTGAAAATTTGATATAAAATACAAGGAGAAAATCGCTATGATGCAGCAATTGCGCAATTTCAGTAAAGCCTTCCTGATCTTCGTCGTCATCGCATTCGTCGGGTCGATTATATTCGCATGGGGTATGGATATCGGTACGGGTTCGCAGGCTAAGGGTTATATTGCCACGATCAATGAAGAGGAAATCGAGCCTCAGATCTACGAAAACCTCGTGCAAAACCTGCGTCAGCAATACAATCAGGGCGGCATGGTTCATGTCGACTGGTCGAATGAAGTGGTCATTCGCCAGCAGGCCTGGGATCAGCTCGTGCGGGATATAGTACTTCAGCAGTACATCCAGGACCTGGGACTGACAGTTTCAGATCGTGAGCTTTATGATTATCTCATGAACTACCCTCCCCAGTATCTCTGGAACGATCCCAATTTCCAGACTAACGGGCAGTTCGATATGCAGAAATACCGTCAGTTCCTGACCGATCCGAATATGTCACAGACAGTGGCCTATATCGAGATGCAGGAGGAACCGCGTATTCTGCGCCTGCAACTTTCCGAGCTGATGCGTTCGGCGATACAGATAACGCCGGAGGAGATGATGCGCGAGTTCCGCAAGAACAATGAGCAGATCAAAATCGAGTATGCCATGGTAGGTATCAATGATGTGCTCGAGCCTGAGCCGGAATTCGATTCTGCCGATGTGCGCAAATACTATGAAGAAAACCAGGATAAATATAAGCGTGAACCGCAGGCCGAACTGGACTATGTAGCTTTTGATGTTCAGCCGACTCATTCCGACAGCATAAATACCTCCGATCTGGAGATGTGGATCATGCAGGCCCGTGAAGCCGAACAAGATATTTTCCCGGCCCTGGCTTCGATTGTATCCGATGATACCCGCGCCCAGCAGACCGGCGGCGAGATGGGCTGGATCAAAAAAGGCCGTTATCCAGAACTGGATACGATAGCCTTCCAGCTCGATTCGGGCCAGATTTATCCCGAGCCGATTCTGTCGCCACGTGATGGTTACAGGATTATCAAGTCCTATGGCAAACGCACAAATGATGAGGGTGAGGAAGAGGTTCATCTGTTCCAGATCGTAAAGAAGATCAGGCCCTCAGGCGATACATTTTCTGATTTTTATACCAAGGCCAAGACATTGCATGATGAAGCCAAAAAGATCGGGCTCGATTCGGCCGCCGCAAAATATGGCTACAGCGTGCGCAGTTCGGGACCATTCTTCGAGGGCAATGCGGCAGGTAATATCGGTGGTTCGCCGGAAGCCAATGAGTTTGGCTTCGAGGCCAAAAAAGGCGCCCTTTCCGATGTTATCATGGTGGCCAATCCGCGTTCCAGCTTCTTCCGTTTCGTTGTTGCGAAGCTGAAAGAACGCAAGCCGGAAAGAATTCTGAGTTTTGAGGAAGCTTACGAGTTTGCCGCCAATGATCTGCGGCGTGAAACCCTCATGAATCGTGCTTATGATATAGCGGAAAAGATCTACAGGGAAACACGTCAGTCCATGGATCTGCGTGCCGCGGCCGAAAAATACAATGCCGAATTCCAGTCAACCGATTTCTTTACCAGAGTCGATCAGCAGGCCACCCAGTACAGCTCCGATCCGCAGTTCGTGGGCGCCGCTTTCAGCCTGCTCGATAATGAAAACATGGTTACCGGGCCGGTTTATACTAGGGCAGGTGTTACTGTCATGGTGCGTACCGGCAAGGTCTTTAATCCGGCCGAATTCGATATGCAGCGAGAGCAGCTTTATAATGCCATCTGGGCCCAGAAGGTTCGTGCCACCACGCAGAACTGGACACAGGAACTGATGAAGGATGCGGATGTCGATGACTTCCGCAACCTGCCGTATATCTGGGCATTCTAACAGGCAATTGCAATTGCAAATAAAAAGACGGCTCCAATTCGGAACCGTCTTTTTTTTGGTTAAATCTATATTTCTAACCGGCCTGTTCATGAACCTCATCGGCGGCAAGTTCCGCCTTGGTCTTGAACATCTCCGTGATATCCATGTTTTCGTCACGGGAAATAATCCGGTAATTGTCCTGCGCCAGCGTATCATCCACATCAAGATAAATCTTGAAACGATATTTTCTGCAGATATCCTTGAGCTTGTCACTGCGCTCGCCATCCAGAATGCTGGCGATATTGGGATGTATGATCAGGTCATATTTTTTATACTTGGAACCGGCTTTAGCCCGCGCGAACCATCTTTCGATCCTCATTACAACTGTCTCCGGGGAATAAATTCGACCCAGCCCCTGGCATGTGGGGCAGATGGTTGAAAAGGCCTGCAGCAATGACGGCCTGCTGCGCTGACGGGTCATCTCAATCAAGCCGAAATCAGAAACCGGCAGGATCGAATTCTTGGCCCGGTCATACTTGAACAGACTCTTGAATTCCTCGAACAGTTTTCTGCGATTTTCGCGGTTATACATATCGATAAAATCGATTACGATCAATCCGCCGATATCTCGCAGGCGAATCTGGCGGGCAATTTCCCGCGCAGCTTCCATATTCACACGCAAAATTGTGCTTTCCTGGTTCTTGGAACCGACAAATCGTCCGGTATTGACATCGATCGTAACCATAGCCTCAGTCTGATCGATAATCAGGTACGAGCCTTTCTTGATCCAGACCCGCCGTTCCAGCATCTTATCGATTTCCTGTTCGATGCCGTAGACATCGAAAATCGGTACAGCACCGCGATAAAATTCAACCCTGGTCTTAAGATGCGGGGCCACAGCACGCACATATGAGATAATTCTCTTGTAAGCATCTTTGGAATCGACCACCAGCTTGGAGGTTTCATCGGAGAAGATATCCCTGATAATCGAGGATTCGATGCCGACATCCTGGTGCAAAAGCTGGGGGGCTTTGCTGCGATCGTATTTTTTCATGGCCCGGCTCCAGAATTTGACCAGTCGCTTGAGGTCCTTGCGCAGAACCTTTTCCGGCTGGCCCTCAGCCTCGGTGCGGATAATCACCCCGAAACCATCAGGCTTGAGATCGAATAAAATCCGCCTCAACCGTTTGCGCTCATTCCAGTTGGTGATTTTGCGAGAAACGCGTACATGACGCTCGTTGGGGACAAGGACAATAAATCTTCCCGGCAATGATACCGAGGTGGAGACACGCGCGCCTTTCTGGCCCAGCGGTTCCTTGATCACCTGCACCAGGATATCCTGATCCTTCTTGATCAGGGTTTCGATCGGTGTCTGCCTGGTTTTGCGGATCAGTTCCGGCCCGCCGTTAGTCTCTTCGTCATCGATGATATCGAAATCATAGCGCGATGACGCGCTGGAATCGAAACCGACGTCGGATATATGCAGAAAGGCGGTGCGATCCAGCCCCAGTTCCACGAAGGCGGCCTGCATGCCGGGTAATACGGCGGCCACCTTGCCCTTGTAAATTGCCCCAACATTTCGTTCCTCGTCGGGACGTTCCACCAATAGCTCAACCAGCTTGCCGTCTTCCAGAATGGCAATACGGGTTTCATGCAGGTCGGCATTGATGATGATATTTTGATCCATTAGCAACTCCTGCCTGTATGGCTGAGCTGCATCTAACCCAGAGCCTGCCCTTTTTCAATCGGACAACCGCGAACATAATCGCAGCAGGCCATCCGCTTCTTACCTTCCATCTGGATATCATCGATCTGCACCGCACCATTACCGCTCTTGACTATCAGCCCGCATTTGGGATCTACGGATAACACTTTTCCCGGCTCAGCGCCGGGTTGCTCGGGGCTGATTTCATGAGCACGGTAGATTTTCAGCTTCTTTCCCTGATAATGCGTATAGGCGCCCGGTTTGGATGAGAGCCCGCGTACAAGATTGACAATCTCATGCGAGGGTTTCGACCAGTCAATCAGGCCGTCCTCGGGATTGATCTTGGGGGCCCTGGTAATCCCTGAATCATCCTGCGGCTGAGCCTCAAGCTCACCGCTTTCCAGACCGTCTATTGTTCGCAGCAGGAGATCGGCTCCAATCAATGACATGCGTTGCGACAGCTCATCGGCGATTTCATTCTCACCGATCGGGACCTCCTGCTGTAACAGGATTCCGCCTGTGTCGACTCTTTTTTGTATTTGAAAAGTGGTCAGCCCGGTACGGCTCTCGCCGTTGATCAGGGCCCATTGGATTGGAGCGGCTCCGCGATATTTGGGCAGAAGCGAAGCGTGCAGATTGATCGCGCCTTTGGGAGGGATGCTGAATAGTTCAACCGGAAGTATCCGGAATGCCACGACCACAAAAAGTGTCACGGCCAGTGCGGAAATCTTTTCAAGGAAGCCCTCGTCTTTTAAATTGCCCTGCTGGATCAAGTTTAATCCATGTTTTTTGGCACATTGTGCCACTGCAGGAGACGATAGCTTTTTTCCTCTCCCTCTGGGACGATCAGGTGAGGTGACAACAGTGGACACCTCGTGATCGGAAGATAATAGCTTCTCTAAAGACGGCACCGCGAATTGCGGATTGCCCATGAAGATTAGACGCATCTTCAGCCGACTTTAATCTTTTTCAGCTTTCCGGCAAAAAGATCGCGCTGGGCGGCGGAGAGATAATCGATAAAGAGCTTTGCATTGAGATGATCGTTTTCATGCTGAAGAGCACGTGCGGTCAATCCATAAGCCTTGATACGCTTGCGTTTACCTTCGAGATCGGTAAACTCGATGACCACATGCTCCGCTCGAGCAACATCGAAATAGAGACCGGGAAAAGATAAACAGCCCTCTTCACCTACAATCTCACCCTTCATCTCGACAATTTCGGGATTTATCAAAACCAGTGGTTCTGCATCGAAGTCAACCTGAGTCAGGTCGACAATAAAAACTCTCTTGCTGACACCGACCTGCGGCGCAGCCAAACCAAGCCCTTTGGCATTGCGCAGGGTGTCGAACATATCCTGCACAAGGCCCTTGACTTCTTCATCAATTTTTTCTACCGCTTCGGCCGGTTTACGTAAAACCGGATCACCGTAACGGACTATTTGCCGAATAGCCATAAAAATTTATTATGCTTCAACTTTATTTGCAATTGCACTCTTAACGAATTCTACTTTAATATCATCGGTAATCTTAAGAACCACTTTATTTTGATCGTCCTGAATCGCAAAAATAGTACCGTACATCCCCGATGATGTCACCACACGGTCACCTTTTTTCAGCGTGCCGAGCATTTCCTGATGCTGTTTTTGCCTCTTCTGTTGCGGACGAATAATCAAAAAATAAAGCACCGCGAACATCAGAGCAAAGGGAATCAACATGGTGAAAAGGCTTCCCCCGCCCTGCGGCTGAGCAGCTATAAGTGACATAAAATTAAACACTTGACCTCCATAATCTGTTCAGAAAATATTTAATCTTGCAATGTACTCCAAGAGGGCAAAAAATGTCAAGTATTTTAATCGATAACTTTAACATACAATCCCCTAAAATGTTCCAGGTAGGAGCAGAAGTTGCCCTCTTCCAGGGCCTTGCGGGCACCGGCCATGAGCCGGCCAATAAAATATAGGTTGTGAATCGTGGCCAGACGCAAAACCGAGGGTTCGTTGACATTAAACAGATGCCTGAGGTAGGCGCGGTTGTATTTTCGACATACGGGGCATCCGCATTGCTCGTCAATCGGGCGATAATCACGTTTGTAGCGGGCGGCCTTGATCGTCATCTTGCCCTGATTGGTGAACAATGTCCCGTTGCGCGCATTGCGGGTCGGCATAACACAATCGAACATATCGATGCCCCGCGCCACCGATTCCAGCAGTTCCACCGGAGACCCCAGGCCCATCAGGTAGCGGGGCTTATCACCTGGCAGATATTCGGTTACCGCCTCGGTCATTTCATACATAATCTCGATCGGCTCGCCGACTGATAATCCCCCGATCGCATACCCCGGAAAATCATGCTGCATGGTCTTTTCAGCCGCGATTTTACGCAATTCCGTATATACCGAACCCTGTACGATTCCAAACAGGGCCTGATTATTGTGATTTTCCGCCCAGTAATCGCGAGCCTCCTTTTCCCAGCGGTCGGTTTTTACAAGTGCCTGGTATGCCTCCGCTTTTGACGCCGGATATTCCAGGCAAATATCCAGGGGCATGATAATATCGGAAGCGAGATTGCGTTGAATATCGATCACTCGTTTAGGCGTAAACATATGCGAGGAACCATCAATATGCGACCGAAACAGCACACCCTCATCGCTGATCTTGACCAAAGACTTGAGGCTGAAAATCTGAAATCCGCCCGAATCTGTCAGAATCGGATGATTCCAGCTGTTAAATCTATGCAGGCCGCCGCATTCGGCGATCAGTTCATCCCCCGGCCTTAGATATAGGTGATATGTATTGCCGAGAATTATCTGAAAACCGAGTTTTTCGAGATCCTCGACAGACATGGCCTTGACCGAGCCATAGGTACCCACCGGCATAAATACAGGTGTCTCCACACTACCATGAGGTGTATGAAAGCGGCCCCTGCGTGCGCGGCTTCCCCGATCTTCGGATATTAATTCAAAAGAAAAGAAATTTTCAGACATCAACTTTTTCCCGAGGAACCGTAGGCCCCGAAAATCTCCTTAAAATTGCCGTAATAGGAACGCTTTTTGGTCATATAGGCAAAAGGCTGAATTGCCTCGACATTGATTTTGTTTCCGTCCCAGCAGTTTTCATCAATATGGGTTTCCACGATTTCGCCCACAAAATAGTCATGCGAGCCCAGCTTTAATGTATGCCGTACTATACATTCCATATTGATCGGGCATTCCTTGATCAGGGGAGCATTGACCTTGTCGGCCGGAACCGCCGTTAGCCCGCATTCCTTGAATTTGTCGTAATCCCGGCCCGATTTTGTGCCGCAGAAATCTGTCGCCTCAACCTGACCCTCACCCGGGATATTGACAACGAACTGCCCCGATTCAACCACCAGGCCATAGCTGTATCTTGATTCGCGGATACCCACTCCGATCATAGGGGGGATGGAATTGCAGATTCCGGTCCATGAGAGCGTGATGATATTCGGCTTTTCGCCCTCGATCTTAGCTGTCAGGAGCACAGCCGGAAGAGGGACCAGAAGAGTTTGTGCTCCAAGTTTGATTTTGGCCATTTGTCTTCTCCTTCTATGTTAACGCCAGGCTGATCGCATCGGCGATCTGCCCGGCCTTATGAATCTCAATTTTCACGGCCAGCTCTTTTTCAATTTCAGTAACATTCGGTATAATCGCCCGCTCGAATCCCAGACGGCTGGCCTCAGAAAGACGCCTCGCAATATTGGGCACGGGACGAATTTCACCGCCCAGGCCGATTTCGCCGATGATTACCGTTTTCGGATTCACCGGCGCTTCCTCGAATGATGAAATCAGGGCCGAAATGACCGCAAGATCAATGGCCGGTTCGCTGATTTTCAATCCGCCGGTAATGTTTACGAAGACATCTTTATCTCCGAAATTGATACGCTGACGTTTCTCAAGTATTGCCAGCAAAAGCGCCAGGCGCTTGGGGTCGAAGCCGGAGGTCACCCGCTGCGGGTAGCCATAGGTCGTATTACCGACCAGCGCCTGCAGCTCTATCAGGATCGGACGGCTGCCCTCCATAGCGGCAGTAATCACCGAACCGAAATCATTCTCGCTGCGTCCCGAGATAAATATAGTCGACGGATTGCTGACCTCTTTCAACCCCGAGGCCTCGATTGAAAAAATCCCGATTTCATTGGTGGGGCCATAGCGGTTTTTCTCTGAGCGCAGTATTCTGAAAAGATGGTTTTTCTCACCTTCGAAATACAGCACCACATCGACCATATGCTCGAGCACCTTGGGCCCGGCAATTGCACCTTCTTTGGTGACATGGCCGATCAGAAATGTGGTGATTCGTTTTACCTGGCAGATATCCAGTATTGTGCCCACAGATTCCCGGATCTGGCTGACTGTGCCCGATGATGATTCCAGGTAGGGTGATTTCAGAGTTTGTATCGAATCCAGTATCAGGAACTCATACTTCTGCTTATTTAAAGCGGCGACTATTTCCTCGGTATCGATCAGGCAGGCCACCTCTATTAAATCGGAGTCTATTTTCAACCTATCTGCTCGGATTTTGATCTGATTTTGCGATTCCTCTCCGGTAACATAAAGTGTACGCAAGCCCTGCTCGGCAAATTTCCCGGCCTGTTGCAAAAGCAATGTTGATTTTCCGATACCCGGATCGCCGCCTATCAAAAGTGATGAGGCCGGTACTACGCCTCCGCCGACAGCTCGATCGAATTCGCCATTGCCGGAGACTATGCGGTAGGATGTATCCCCGCCGATTTCAGACAGTTTATAGGTCTGAATCTCGGCGTTTTTTCTGGCCGATGATGATCGTCCTTTTGCCGCGGGCTTTTCGCTTTCTTCGGTCAATGTGTTCCATTCACCGCAAGCGGAACATCGCCCGGACCATTTGGCATGAACCGCCCCGCATGACTGGCAGACATAGATGGTTTTTGAAGAAGCTTTTCGCATGAATGCCAATATACGGAATTGACTTTGTTTATACAAGTGGCAGATGACGCCTTGGAATATACCTGCGTGCCGGGCAGATGCTCACATCTACCCGGGATGTCGGGTTTCTCATTGCGCTTGGCTTCATTCGGAACCACGACCTACGACTCCCGCAATAAAGGCAATTGGTTCCAGTCATTCCCAGTCCCGATTTATCGGGACGTGGGAATCTCAGCCGTTTTGAATATCAGCGTTAGATTGCTACGTCGCTTCGCTCTTCGCAATGACTCGAAATCAATTCAGTAGAATAGTCAAGCCCCCATCAGGGGTTTGACCTACCAGGAATCCGCTTTGCTCAAGAACTGCCGCGACTTTTGGCCTCAGGATGTTCTGCCATGTCTTGATTCAAACTTTAGTTTGAATTGTGACATGGCAGGATTGTGTCCGCTTTCTCATTCAGTGGGTGTCATGGTCCTGGCTCCGATTTATCCGGAGGTGTGACTTGATATTTATGAGCATGATATTGCCGGGGGCATCAGTCAGGCGTCGGATCGATGACCCGATATCATCGAGGTATAGAATAATCGGGGGGGTATTCACAGGTAAAGAATCAGTGATGGCTCAGGAAGTCCTGTACGATTTCATCATCCGAAGCCTGCATTTCTTCCCTGGTACCCACAAAACGGATTTTGCCCTTATACAGCATCGCAAAACGATTGCCGATTTTAAAGGCCGAGTAGAGATCATGGGTGACCGCAATTGAAGTTATATTCAGCCTTTCACCCAGATCAACAATCAGGTCGTTGATCTTGTCGGCCGAGATTGGATCGAGCCCGGTGGTCGGTTCATCATATAAAATAAATTCCGGCTGCATTACTATCGCACGGGCCAGGCCGACACGCTTTTTCATACCGCCCGACAGCTCTATCGGGAATTTCTTCTCGATACCCGGCAATCCCACCATATCAAGGCATTTGGCGACTCTTTCCGCCTTCTCTTCATCACTGCGGCTGGAGTGTTCAGTCAAGGGCAGGGATACATTTTCATAGACATTCATGGAATCGAAAAGGGCCGCGCCCTGGAAAAGCATTCCGAATCGCATTCTCAGCTTGTAAAGCTCCTTGCGATCGAGGTTATGTATGTTTTTATCATCGATTATTATGTTGCCTTTATCCGGATAAAGCAGGGCCATGACGAGCTTCAAAAGGATACTCTTGCCGCTTCCGGAAGCGCCCAAAATTACAAGCGATTCACCTTCCTGAACCTCCAGGTTAACACCCAGGAGAACTTCCAGGTTCTCGAATGTCTTGAATACGTTTTCTATAGTAATCATATCAGATACTGAACAATACGGTTGCCATTATATAATCTGAAATCAGAATCAATATTGAAGCAAGCACTACAGCTTTGGTGGTTGCCTGGCCAACACCCTCGGCGCCGCCGCTGGCATTAAAGCCGTTGTAACATCCCATCAAGGCAATAATTGCCCCGAAACCGACTGATTTTTGCAGGCCGGATACCACATCGGAGACATACACATATGCCTTGATGCTGTCCACAAACATTTCATAGCTGATATTAACAAGCGTCACAGCCACAAACATTCCGCCCAGGATGGCAATCACATTAGCGAACATAACCAGCACCGGCACCATAACAATACCGGCTATCATACGCGGCATAACCAGGTAGCCGACAGGATCTATACCCATTGATTCCAGGGCATCTATCTGCTCGGTAACCCGCATGGTACCCAGTTCGGCGGCAATCGATGCGCCCACACGCCCGGCCATAACCAGGCTGGTAAGCACCGGCCCGAGTTCAATGAATACGGATTTGGCAACTGTCAGTCCCAGCCATTCCAGAGGCACGAGTCCCTTAAACTGATAGGCGGCCTGCCAGGCGGTAACCGAACCGGTAAAAACAGCGGTCAACACGACCAGGGGAAGAGACCTTACGCCCATCATCAGCATTTGCTCGAAAACCAGGCGTATCCTTTTAAAAAAAGTGGGCAGGGCACGAAATATTCCCAGCACCATGATAAACAGCCCCCCGATATCCGAGATAGACTTGTGGACCGTGCCCCCTATGCTGATTATTGCCCTTCTCATACTCTAAAATGGCGGCTCAGCCGTCTCCTCCACTTCAGAATAAATGCTGCTGCGGTTTTCGAATCGAATAAAATCTTTCAGGAATGTCAGCCTGACTGAACCGGTCGGGCCGTTGCGCTGTTTGGCGACTATAATCTCCGCCTGGCCTTCGGTCGAATTGCCGTCCTTATCGAATTCTATGCCATAGAATTCGGGGCGGTACACGAACATAACCATGTCAGCGTCCTGCTCGATTGCGCCCGATTCACGCAAGTCGGCCAACTGGGGACGTTTGTCGCCACCGCGCATTTCAACTCCACGCGATAACTGACTAATCGCGATCACAGGGATATCCAGCTCTTTGGCGATACCTTTAAGAGATCGGGATATCATGGCGATCTCCTGCTGACGATTATCGGCTCCGCGAGGCCCCTGCATCATCTGCAAATAGTCGATCACCAGGATCTGGATATCATCACGCGCTTTTAAGCGACGGGCCTTGGAACGCAATTCCAGAATCCCGATATTGGGCGTATCATCGATATATATATTGGCTTCCGAAAGAGGCCCCACCGCGCCGGACAGCTTGGGCCAGTCACTGTCGGGCAGACGGCCGGTTCTCATGCGATGAGCATTGATCCGGGCCTTGCTGCAGAGGAGCCTCAGGGCAATCTGCTGTTTGGACATCTCCAGCGAAAACATGGCCACCGATTTTTTGAAATCAATGGCGATATTTTCCAAAATGTTCAGGCCCAAACCGGTCTTACCCATTGAGGGCCGTCCGGCAATAACCACAAAATCACCCTTATGAAGCCCGGCAGATAGGTTGTCCAGCTCCGTATATCCTGTCGGCAGGCCGGTAATTCCGCCACCCGAGCGATGATATTCCTCGATCTGCTCGAATGTGTCCGGAAGTATGCTTCCCAGATGTGTAAAGCCTTCTCCGAGACGGTTCTGGGAGATGCTGAATATGGCGTTTTCGGCCTCATCCAGAAGGTCCTCGGCCTCTTTGCCGCCTTCTCGGCATTCGCCGGTAATATTTTGTGAGATTTCAATCAGCCTGCGCAGGAGATACTTATCGAATACGATATTGGCGTGATGACGGATATTGGCGGTCGATGCCAGATGAGAGGTCAGATCTGCCAGGAAGGCCCGTCCGCCGATTTTCTCAAGCTTCTTGTTTTTCTGGAGCTGATCGGCCACGGTAACATAGTCGATTGCCTTGTTCTCATCAAAAAGCTGCAGGGCTGATTCGAAAATGGCGTAATGGCGCGGATCATAGAAGACATCCGGGCTTTTGATTATATCGGTAACCTCGTAGACGGCATCACGAAAATTCAGTATTGCCGCCAGCACCGCCTGTTCCGCATCAGGTGAATAGGGTGTTGATCCGAGTGCCGATTCCCGCGCCATAAATACATCCTGTTGAATTGAGGTAAAAATACAAGATAAAAAACAGCCCCCGTTTGATCAAGCAATTATGATTAGTTTTTATATTCGCTGTAAGCATCGCGCAGCATTTTCATATCTTCCCATGTGTCACGCTTGTACTGCTGGAAACGCAGGAGAGCGGCGGGATGGTAGGTCACCAGCACACTGCGCTCATGCCAGTCATGGAAATCACCGCGCAGTTTGCCCAGGGGCAGTTTGCTCTGAAGCAGCGCCTGGGCGGCAACACGGCCGAGGCAGACAATAAACTCCGGGTCGATCATGCTGATTTGCTCAAAAAGATAGGGCATGCAGGTTTCCATTTCGTCCGGTTCCGGATCACGATTATTGGGTGGCCTGCATTTAACTATATTGGCGATATATACTTTTTGACGATCCAGGTCGATCGAGGCCAGTATCTTGTCCAGAAGCTTGCCGGCCCGGCCCACGAATGGTTCGCCTTTTAAATCTTCATCACGGCCGGGACCCTCACCGATGAACATTATATCCGCATTCTCATTACCCACACCAAAAACAAATTTTGTGCGACCCTTATGAAGGCGGCATTTGGTGCATTCGCAGATTTCCTTCTCAAACTGCTCCAGGCTTTCATGTATTATTTTCTGTGGAACCATAGTAATATTGTCCAGTATCTCCCGGTCGACAAGCAACTCGGAATCGCCCATCTCGAGTTTCTGACGGGCAGCTTTGCATGCCAACTCAATTATATCTGATAATTTATCCCCGGCCATGATAGAATCTATTTCGTAATTTTTAATGTATGATCAATGATCTTATGGGCAACATCTTTTTTGGATAAAAGCGGTAATTCCTCGCTATGACCGTCTTTTGAAATTATGGTAACCCTGTTGGTATCTACCGCAAATCCTGAGCCCTCTTCATTGAGATTATTCAATACTATCAGGTCCAGCTTTTTATTTTCGAGCTTGGCCTTTGCATTTTCAGGGCCCTGCTCGGTTTCCATGGCAAACCCGATTATGACCTGATTCTTTTTCAGGGGCGCTATTTCCTGCAATATATCTTTCCGGGGCCTTAGCTTTACAGTAATTTCCTGATCCGATTTCTTGAGCTTTTGATCGGCTTTTTCAGCCGGGTAGTAGTCGCTGACAGCCGCCACCATGAACAGCATATCACAGTTTGCAAAGCCCTTTTTAACCTCGTCAAGCATCTCAGATCCTGAAGTTACCCTGACCAGTTTGTCGACCTGCGGCGGGCTTATCTGGGTCGGGCCGGAAATCAATGTTACCCTGGCGCCACGGCTCCTGGCGGCTGCGGCGATTGCGTAACCCATCTTGCCCGATGACGGATTGGATATATAGCGTACCGCATCGAAATACTCAACCGTCGGCCCGGCAGTCACCAGCACATTTTTGCCCTCAAGATCACCGTTACTTCCGAAAAAGGCAATGATTTCCTCCAGGATGTCATCCGGTTCCGCCAGTCGGCCCACGCCCTCGGTATTGCAGGCCAGCTTACCGGAAGTCGGCTCGACGAACATATAACCCAGCTTTTTAAGCTTTGCCATATTTTCCTGCACCACCGGATTATTATACATATGCGTATTCATGGCCGCGGCAATCATGATTTTGCTCTGCGCCGCCATGACCACGGTAGTCAGGAGGTCATCGGCTATACCCGAGGCAATTTTGCCGATAATGTTGCCGGTGGCCGGAGCCAGGACAATCAGATCGGCCCATTCGGCCAGGCTGATATGATGAGTGGAATAAAATCGCCCCTCCGGAAACATCTCGCTGCTAACAGGATTTTCCGAAAGCGTTTCCATTGTCAGGGGGGTAATAAATTCGCGCGCCGAGGATGTCATCACGACTTTGACCTCGCCGCCCTCCTTTTTGATCTGCCGGACAAGATAAGCGGCCTTATAGGCCGCTATACATCCGGTAACACCCAGAAGAATTTTTTTTCCGGTAAGTCTCACGAAGGATTAAACGCTATATCTAATGAACTGTTTCCTCGCCGGAGATATTAAACCAGTTCAGATCCCAGTTCTTATTGACTCCTCCGAAGATTATTGAGGATGCTATGATTTTCAGGGTCTGCAAATCAACGGTGCTGGGTTCGAGAATATTGACCCTGTCTATAATCGCTTCGAATTGCTCGCAGTTCAAAAGCCCCAGTTGATGCAACTGAATCAGAAATCCCCGAGCCTCGGTGGTGAAAATCTGCTTTTCGATTTCGGAAAACAGGCGGGGAGGAAGATACTCGGTCTTGTTTTCGAGCAGCTCCTGCATACCCCGATCCTGAACTTCCTCCAGAAACCAGCCATAGGCCGAGGAGATTTCATTGTCTGAAAAGCCCATGTTCTTAAGGGACTGAGAGATATCATCCAGGTGCAAAAGGGAACCGTTGTTATTGCGCATGTGCTGGACGAGATAGAAGACAATCTCTAAAATTCGTTCGCCCAAGTTCACCTCCCAATTTCTAACTGAATGTACGAAGCAATCATATTCAAATCAAGTTAAAAACCGGCTAGTGTTTAAAATGCCTGATACCGGTAAATACCATAGCAATTTTGTGTTCATTGGCCGCCTCGATGGCCTCATCATCACGTTTCGACCCACCTGGCTGAATAATGGCCCGAACACCGGCTTTGGCAGCTTCATCCACGCCGTCACGCATGGGGAAGAAGGCGTCCGAGGCCAGGCAACTGCCTTTGGCCCTGTCGCCGGCTTTCATGGCCGCCTGCACCGAGGCGTCAACACGTGAAGTCTGGCCGCATCCGACACCTACAGTCTGTTTGCCCTGCACCAGCAGGATGGCGTTGGATTTGACGTGCTTTACCACCTTAAACGCAAACAGCAGGGATTCGATTTGACTTTCTGTTGGCTGAGTTTCAGTGACAACCTTCAGATCCTCGCGAGTAACCTCATGAAGATCCGGGTCCATAGCCAGGAGTCCGCCCTTTATGAATGTGTGCTGCAAGAATTTACGCGGATAGCCGCGCATGATTTCGGGCAGGCTGAGGATGCGACGGGTTTTTTTCTTTTTCATCATCTCAACCACACCATCATCATAATCCGGGGCCAGGATACACTCCACAAACTTTGTTGCATTAAGCTTCTCAGCAGTAGCCATGTCAACCGGCTTATTCAGGCCGATAATCGAACCATAGGCTGAAATCGGATCGGCCTCGTAAGCCAGCCTGTAGGCCTCTTCCAATGAGTCCGCTTCGGCGGCGCCGCATGGATTCTGATGTTTGACCACCACGGCAAACGGATTTTCGAAATCCATGATCATGGCCAGAACCGCCTCGAGGTCGGTATAGTTATTGTACGACAAAGCCTTACCTCCCAGAATCCGGGCCTTTACAAGGCTCGGCAGATCGCTTCCGGGTTCCTCGTATACGGCCGCGCCCTGATGAGGGTTTTCTCCGTAACGCAATTCGGCGATTTTGCGCACATTGATGTTTATTGACGATGGGAATTTCTCTTCTTCGCCTTCCGCTTCGGCCTGACAGGAGAAATAATTCGAAATGGCCTGATCATACGCGGCCACACGGCAGAATGCCTGACGGGCCAGGTCACGGCGGGTTTTATATGATATCGAACCGTTATTCTCTTCAAGTTCCTCGGCCAGCATTTCGTACTGCGAGGGATCGCTGATAATTACCACATATTCGAATGCTTTGGCCGCCGCACGCAGCATGGTGGGTCCGCCGATATCGATGTTTTCAATCGCTTCATCTTCGGTAACCCCTTCTTTTTTAATGGTTTCTTCGAAAGGGTAGAGGTTCAGGACAACCATATCGATGCCCTTGTAATTCTGCTCTTTCATCTCCTTCAGATGGCCCTCATTATGGCGTTTATAGAGCAGGCCGGCATGTACAGACGGATGAAGAGTCTTAACACGTCCACCCAGGATTTCCGGGGCGCCGGTAAACGAGGAAATTGGGATTACATGTATATCATGCTCCTTCAGCACCTTCTTGGTGCCGCCGGTTGAAATGATTTCCACACCCAGGTCCTGCAATTTTTCGGCAAATTCTCCGATTCCGGATTTGTCCGAGACCGATATTATGGCCCTTTTGATCCTGACCCAGTTATCTACTGATGATTCTGCCATGGTAATATTCCCCTAATCTATCAGAAGCTCATAGGCCTCTTTGTATTTTTCGCTGGTCTTGTTAATGATTTCCTCTGGCACATTAGGTGCCGGCGGCTTCTTGTTCCAGCCGGTTTCGGATAGATAATCGCGGATAAACTGCTTGTCGAAGCTCTCCTGACTGCGTCCCTTGGCATACTTGTACTTGGGCCAGAATCTCGAGGAATCAGGGGAAAGGACCTCATCGATCAGGGTCAACTGGTCACCGTCCCAGCCGAATTCGAACTTGGTATCGGCAATGATTATTCCCTTGGAATCGGCATAATCTCGGGCCTTTTCATACAGCTTTATAGAAATCTCGCCCAAAGTATTGACCATATCAATACCGATCTTTTCGGCCATCTGGGCCTGCGAGATATTCTCATCATGTCCGGTCTCCGCCTTTGTGGAGGGTGTAAATAATGTCTCCGGCAGACGTTCCGATTCCTCCAGATCATCCGGCAGCATGAAACCGTGCAGCTCCTTTTTGCCGCCTTTGCCCTTTATTTTCTGGTACTCTTTCCACATCGAACCGGTGATATAACCTCGTACGATGCACTCAAAATCGATGCGCTGGCACTTTTTTACCAGCATGGAACGGTTTTCCAGAATCTCCCGATGTTTTTTGAGCTCCTCGGGATATTCATTGATATCTGCGGTCAGGAAATGATTCGGTACCACGTCCTTGAGATAATCAAACCAGAATATCGACATCTTATTCAAAACTTCACCCTTGCCCGGGATCGGGTCGGGCAGGACCACGTCAAAAGCCGAAAGACGATCGGAGGCCACCACCAGAAGTTTGTCACCCAGATCGTAAACATCACGAACCTTGCCGTCGGCGAATTTCGGGAATTCGCTAAATTCCGTTTTGTAAACAGGTTTTGTCTCAGTCATGCAGCTTTATCTCTCCTTTGGCTATTTTGGCGATTGTTTGCGAATATAATTTATGTTCTGTTTCCAGTACACGTTTCTGCAGGGTCTCCGGATTATCATCCGGCAATACCGGTACCTCCTGCTGAGCCAGTATCGCACCGTCATCATACACTTCATTAACTGCATGTACCGTAGCGCCGCTTCTGGTCTCGCCGGCATCTATTACCGCCTCATGTACATGCATGCCGTACATGCCCTTGCCACCATACTTGGGCAACAGGGCGGGATGGATATTTATTATATTGAATTTGCGCACTACCTCAGCCGGAATCAGTTTCATATAGCCGGCCAGACAGATAAGTTCAACTTCATATGCCTTCAGGGTCTCCATCATGAAATCAGCATACTCCCGGTCAGAATCGAACTGCTTTTTCTGCCAGATCACAACCGGTATCCCGGCATTCTTAGCTCTTTCAACCGCAAAAGCTTTCTTATTGTTCGATACCATCAATACAATTTCAGCCGGATATCCGGGATCATCGGTGGCATCGATAATCGACTGCAAATCGGTGCCGCCATGCGAGGCGAAAACCGCCAGTTTCAGCTTGTTCTCACTCATTCAGAAATTCCCTGAGCAGTTGATTTACTATCTTCGGATTGGCCCGTCCACCGCTTTTGGCCATTACTTTACCTACAAAATATCCTATCAGCTGAGTTCTGCCTTCGCGGTACATTTTTGCCTTCTCGGGCTCCTGATTGATAACATCGCGGATTATAAGCTCCAGTTGCCTCGGGTCACTGATCTGGGCCAGGTTCTCACGCTCGATAATCAAATCCGGATCATCACCTGAGTCAATCATTTTCGCAAGCACTTCTTTGGCCGTTCTGCCGGAGACCACTTCATCATCTATGCACCTCAACAACCTGGCCAACATTTCCGGTGCAACAGGGATTTGATCCGCGTCCAGTTTTTGCTCTTTAAGCACACGCATAACTTCAGTCATTATCCAGTTGGCCGCCAGTTTCGGATTACCGCATTCCTCACCAACTTTTTCGAAGTACTCGGCCAGCTTCCGATCCGCGGTAAGCACCCCGGCATCGTAGTGGGGAATATTGTATTGTAATATGAACCTGTCAAGCATTTCCGCCGGAAGTTCGCGGAGAGACTCCCCAAGCCGCCGGACTGACGACCTATCTATTTGCAGTACATAAAGATCCGGCTCAGGGAAATATCGGTAATCAAGTGCTTCCTCCTTCGAGCGCATAGGCATGGTTCGGCCTGTTTTTTCGTCCCACAGCCGAGTTTCCTGAATCACAGACTGACCCGATTCGAGCAATTCTACCTGACGCTTTTGTTCATATTCAAGTGCCTTCTCGACAAATCTGAATGAATTAATATTCTTCAATTCTGTCTTGATACCAAATTTGTCATGTCCTTTGGGCCTGACCGAAATGTTGGCGTCACATCGAAACTCACCTTTTTCCATATCGCCCGAGGATATACCCAAATAACGCAGAATCTGGCGAACACGTATCAGGAAGAGATAGGCTTCATGATGCGAATTGAGCTCCGGTTTGGTCACTATTTCGATCAGGGGCACGCCGCAACGGTTTAAATCCACCAGGCTGTAATCATCGAAATGAATCGACTTGCCGGCATCTTCCTCCAGATGAATCCGTTCCAGGCCGATGTATTTTTTTTTGCTGTCAATTTCGATTCGTATTTTGCCGCCCCGGCCCAACGGCCTGTCATACTGAGAAATCTGATAACCCTTGGGAAGATCGGGGTAGAAGTAATTCTTACGCGCAAAAACTGAATTCTCATCAATCTCGCCTTTAACCGCAAGGATCATCATGACGGCATATTCCACGGCCTTTTTATTTAAAGCAGGCAATGCTCCCGGCAAACCCAGGCAAACCGGGCAGGTGAGGCTGTTGGCGGCCCGGCCATAGCTATTACGGCAGGAGCAGAACAGCTTTGACCGGGTATCGAGCCGGGCATGTATTTCGAGCCCGATTACAGCTTCGTAATCAGGCATCATTAGCCTCCTGCTTAATTAACATCTCCAGTTTTTCGGCAAGGTCAAGCAGGGCGTAATCTGAAAATGCTGGGCCGATTACCTGCAACCCTATAGGAAGGCCCGATGATGATTTCCCGCAGGGTATCGAAATGCACGGCAGGCCTGCCAGCGAGGGCGGAATGGTCAGGCTGTCGGCCAGGTACATTGAAAGCGGGTTTTTAAGGTTCTGCCCCAGCTTAAAGGCCGGAGTCGGACAGGTTGGCGTAATAATAAAATCAACCTTTTCAAATGCTTTCTCGAATTCCATCCTGATCTTATTCCGCATCCGGCGGGCCCGATCATAGTATTGCTCATAATATCCCGACGACAGCGCAAATGTGCCCAGCATAATACGGCGTTTGACCTCATCTCCGAAACCCCGGCCGCGTGCCCTGGTGTAATATGAGTGAAGATCTCTCGTGTCATCGGGCGGGTTGCCATAGCGGATCGCATCAAAACGGGCCAGGTTTGATGATGCCTCGGAATCGGCAATCAGATAATAGGCCGGCAGAGCATTATCAATATGCGGAATTTCTGTGCCGGAAATTTCCCGGCCCGCCTGTTTGATTTTCTCGATTACATTATTGAAATTGCCCTTAACATCCTGATTGAGATCGTCACTCAATAAATCTGGAATAATAGCTATTTTATCTCCCATTTCGCGCAGATACTTTGCTTTTGCACTTGTCGAATCGCGCCTGTCATATCCCGAAATAACCGAATAGAGCAAACGACAATCACTGACCGAACGGGCCATGGGACCGATCTGGTCAAATGATGACGCGAACGCCACCAGGCCATAACGGGAGACGGTGCCATAGGTGGGCCGAAAGCCGGTGACGCCACAAAAAGACGCCGGTTGACGAACCGAGCCGCCGGTATCAGTGCCTAAAGCCAGTGGTACAAGGTCAGCGGCCAATGTTGCTGCCGAGCCTCCCGATGATCCTCCCGGAACATACTCATGATTATGAGGATTTTTAACTGCACCAAATGCGGAATATTCATTTGATGATCCCATGCCGAATTCATCCATATTGGTCTTGCCGATAATTATCGCATCCTCGGCCAATAGCATTTCGACAACATGAGCATCATAGGGAGGTATGTAATTTTCGAGCATTTTCGAGCCGCAGGTTGTGTGGATACCTCTGGTGGAGATATTGTCTTTTATGGCAATCGGTATTCCCGCCAGGCGGCCGACAGGTTCATTGTCTTGAAGCTTTTCGTCGAGTCTGGCGGCTGTGGATGAGGCAGTGTCTTCACACAGCGTTATAAAGCAGTTTATCTCGCGGTTTGTTGCTTTTATCTGGTCATAAACAGAAGAGATGATTTCCTGCACGCTTGCCCTGCGCGAGGAAATCATCTCTCCAATCTCAGTTACAGAGAGACTGCCGAAATTCATGAACCGAAATTACAGGATCGGCAGATATTTGTCAAGCTCGTAGCGGGATACATGAGTGCGGTACATATCCCATTCAGCCATCTTATTGGCAATCAAGGTTTCGTAAATATGATCACCCAGAGCTTCTCTCATCAGCTTATTTTTCTTGAATTCCCGAACAGCATTTTCCAGTGAGCTGGGCAACGAGTCGATTTTTCGTTTCTTCTTCTGATTGGGGCTCATGCCGAATATATTCTGTTCGACCGGTGCCGGAAGATCATACTTATTTTCGATACCATCCAGACCGGCGGCCAGGATCACCGCGAATGCCAGGTATGGGTTGCATGACGGATCCGGAGAACGAAGCTCGATGCGTGTCGATTTTTCCTTTCCGACACGATACATCGGCACACGGATCAGGGATGATCGGTTGCGCCGGCCCCATGAAATATAGCAGGGTGCCTCATAGCCGGGAACCAGCCGTTTATATGAATTGACCCACTGATTGGTTATCAGTGTTATTGCCTTTATTTGATGCAAAACTCCCGACATAAATGATTTGGCCAGGTCGGAAAGACCGTATTCGCCGTCGGCCGAGAAAAACATGTTCTTGTCATCTTTGAACAGAGACATATGTATATGCATCCCTGAGCCGTTTTCACCGAATATCGGCTTGGGCATAAACGTGGCATAGACACCTTCCTTGAGCGCAGTCTCTTTTACCACCATGCGATACAGCATGCAGAAATCGGCCATTACCAGCGCCTCCTGATATTTCAGGTCGATTTCATGCTGGCTGGGGGCCACCTCATGATGAGAGCATTCGACCGGCACACCCAGGTTTTCAAGATGACGGCAGGTTTTTTTGCGCAGGATCGTGCCATGATCAATGGTGGAGTAATCAAAATAACCGCCCGCATCCATAAGCTCTATATCACCATTCTGACGAAAATAGAAATATTCAAGCTCCGGGCCGACATTCAGCTTGTAGCCCATATCTTCCGCTTTTTTGAGCACCCGGCGGAGGGCATAACGCGGATCACCTTCATAGGGTGTATCATCCGGATTCTTGACATCACAGAACATCATGGCGATCTTCTCGCCGCCGATATCCCAGGGAATGATGCGGAAAGTCTTGAAATCGGGCCAGGCCATTAAATCGGATTCCTCAATCCGTACATAGCCCTGAATCGATGAACCGTCAAATCCCTGGCCGTTGTCCAGAACTTCCTCCAGCTCGGCGCGCGTTATTGACATCCCCTTAAGTTGTCCCAGAATGTCGGTGAACCACATGCGGATATAGCGCACGTTTTCTTCATCGATCATCCTGATGATATCATCCCTGGTTTTCATAGAATTTTCCCCTCCCAATAAAGGTTCTCCGCTGTAATAATCTTATCTGCTTTTACTTGATTATCTTCGATATCTGTTTGAATTCATCACCTTCGGCATTCTGCAGAAGCTCGAACAGGATCATCTCCACCGATGAGAGCTTGGCGCCCTCCGAGACCATTTTCTGCAGGCCGAGTTTCTTGTTTTCCTTTGTACGTGAGGAAACGGCATCGGCGATAACAGTAACTCCATAGCCACGCGAAAGAAAATCGGCCACAGTCTGGTAAACGCATACATGTGTTTCGATTCCGGCCACGATTGCCTCACGGCGTCCGGTGCCCTCGACTTTTTCCCAAAGCTGCGGATGACGGCAGAACGAGAAAGTTTTCTTGGCAATCGGCTCATAGCCTTCCAGGTGCTTTTTAATCTCCGGGACAGTCTCTCCCAGGCCCTCGGGATATTGTTCGGCCCAGATTATCGGAATGTCCAGTATCTTGATGCCCTGTATAAGGTTCTGCAGATTCCTGAAAAGCCTGTCTCTTTTATGCATCAGTCCGGCCAGCTTGCCCTGCACATCAACCAGAACGAAAATTGCATCATCGCGATTTATCATATCTATCTCCCGGGAAAATTTGCGATCGAATAATAACACCTTAAACCAAATTAAACCGGTTTTGTTTCCGCTTGCTCAATATCTGAACATCAAATAAAAAAAGCAGCCCGGTTAAGGTCCCGGGCTGCCGCAAATCGCCTTATTATTCTCCGCCCTTGGTCAGTTTTTTCATGAATGCCGTGATCATGTCAATCGGCACAGGGAAGACAATGGTCGAATTCTTCTCCGCAGAAACCTCTGTAAGGGTCTGCAGGAACCTGAGCTGCAGGGCCATGGGAGAGATCTCGATTTTCTGTGCGGCCTGGACCAGTTTCTCGGCCGCCTGGAATTCACCCTCGGCATGGATGACCTTGGAGCGGCGCTCACGTTCCGCCTCCGCCTGACGGGCGATCGCGCGGGTCATCTCGGTCGGTAAGTCGACGTTTTTGACCTCTACCTGCGAGACCTTTATGCCCCAGGGTTCTGTCTGGTCGTCAATTATCGTCTGAAGTTTGGCGTTAATTTCGTCGCGGTTGGACAGCAGGTCATCAAGTTCCACCTGGCCGCAGACAGAACGCAATGTGGTTTGCGCGATCTGCGATGTGGCGAAGAGGAAATCTTCCACCGCCACGACCGCTTTGTTGGAATCCATCACACGGAAATATATCACCGCGTTAACCTTGACCGTCACGTTATCGCGAGTAATAATATCCTGCGACGGAACATCCATGGTCACAATCCGCAGGCTGACCTTGACCATCTTATCGATTAATGGTATCAGGATGATCAGCCCTGGTCCTTTGGTTCCAACAAGCCGGCCAAGACGAAACACCACGCCCCGTTCATATTCCTTCAAAATGCGTATAGCATTTAGCAGGATGAACAGGACAATGATAATTATGGTAATCGGCAATGCTAAGCTTGGTGCCATTTAGCCTCCTTATTTATTCTTCTTCTTCATATTTTTCAACTATAACTCTCATGCCTTCGGCTTTGACGACTTTAATCCGGCTGTCCTTTTCGATTTTAACGCCGTCTTTGGCATGAGCTTTCCAGAGTTCGCCGGCAACGAGAACCATACCATCCGGGTCAAGCGTCTGTGTCACACGGCCCTTGACATCAACCAGCCCCTCGGCCCCGGTGGTAACCTTGCCGCGATGGGTTTTTATTATATAGCGCACGGCGATGCCGAAAAACCCGACGAAAACTATCACCACCGCGGCGATAGCATACCAGGAGACCTTCAAATACGGATCGGGTGAATCAATCAACATAACTCCTCCCAGCACAAGCGATATTACTCCCCCGATAGAGAGGATGCCATAGGACGGCACCTTTATTTCCAGTAAGAACAGCACTATTGAAAACAAGATCAGAAGCAGCCCGGCGTAATTGATCGGCAATGTCTGGAATGAGAAAAACGCCAGGATCATGCAAATACCCCCAACAACACCCGGAAGAATCGCTCCCGGATTATATAGCTCCAAAACCAATCCCAATCCACCCAGGCTGAACAGCAGAAAGGCGATATTGGGGTTGGTGATAATCTCAAGGAATTTCTCGGAAAATGTCTTTTTGAGCGTCTTGCGAACAGCATTTTTGGTGTCGAGCGTAACCTTGCCTGTGGCAATTTCAACTTCCATACCATCAATCCTGTCCAGGAGCTCATCTATATCCTCAGCCACAAGATCGACCACATTGGAATCCACAGCGTCATGACTGGAAATCGAGATTGCCTCGCGAATCGCGCGTTCCACCCATTCTTCATTGCGGTCGCGCTGACGGGCAATGGCGCGCAGATTGGCCACGGCATCATTGGTGACCTTCTTGTACATGGTCGAATCCATCTCACCGCCCATAGCCACAACCGAGGCCGAACCCATCGATGTGGCCGGGGACATAGCCGCTATATGTGCGCTGTAGGTGATAAACACGCCGGCCGATCCGGCTCTGGCACCACGCGGGTAGATATAAACCACCACCGGAACATCGGCATTCAAAATCGACTTGGTAATTTTCCAGGTTGATTCGGTCAGGCCCCCGGGTGTGTTCAGGAGAATGATAAAGGCTTCATCATTGTCGCGAACCGAACGCTTGATCCCTTTTTCGATAAGCTGCACCGCAATCGGCCCGATTGCGCCATCCAGCTCCAATAGCAGAACAGTATTGGTACCGACATCATCCGGCTCTTCCATAACCGGAGGCAGTTGTAATGTATCGGATATAGTGTCATTTTGCGCATAACCCAACGCAAACAGACCCAGGCCGATCAAAATCAGCCATAAAAACTTTTTAATCATATTAACCTCTGACTTATGAGAAACATGGACCCATTTAAGTTCAATAATGCCTGCCTGTTTGTCAACTAAAAAGCCACTATAAAAGAACACAGGCATGAACCATTTGTTTTCATAACTCATACCTGTGTAGACGGTTTTTATTCGATTTTATGGGCTTTGCTTACTTTTTCAGGTGTTCCCTGAAGAAATCCACCATGGTACGATATACGACCAGGCGGTTTTCCAGTTTGGCCACTCCATGCCCCTCATCGCTGAAGATCAATGAATCGACCTCGCCGCCACGGCGCTTCAGCTCTGCTATAATCTGGCGAGCCTCATAGACCGGAACGCGTGGATCGTTCTCACCATGAACAACCATCAGGGGCGTCTCGATTTTGTCCACCTTGTGGATCGGGCTGATTGACTTCAGGAATTCACGATCCGAAAGCGGGCCATACTCCGATTCACGCATAGCACGCCTGTAATCCGCGGTCTTTTCCAGGAATGTCACGAAATTGACAATTCCCACCTGGTTCCAGGCCGCCGCAAACAAATCGGGATACTCGGTAATCAGCGCCATGACCATATAACCGCCGTAGGAAGCTCCCTTGACCCCGATCATTTCGCGCGTCGTATAGCCATTATCGATCAGCCATTTGGCGCACTCGGCGGCATCGGCAACAGAATTGAGACGGTTCTTGTAATTATCCATATCCAGGTATTCTTTGCCGTAGCCATCAGAGCCGCGCACATTGGGGGCAATAATACCGAAGCCATTGGCCAGAAGATAATTGAAATGACGGTTAAAGGTCGGCCTGAACTGCCCTTCGGGACCGCCGTGTATATCCATGATAAACGGTATCGGGCCCTTTTCGTAGTCGGGCGGAAGATACAGGAATGCCGGCACTTCGAGACCGTCGAATGATGTTACCTTGATCAGTTCCGGCTCGACAAATTTGTCGACATCGATGCCCATCGTTGAAACCTCGGTAACCTTTGTGGCCTCGGAATTCTCAGGGTTCCAGATCCAGGCATTGGGCGGATTGTTGGCATTATTGAATGTGAACAGGAATTTACCTGCATCGGTAACTCCACCGAAACCGAACATGCCTTTCATTTCCGGCACCGGAAGCATCTCACCTGTTTCCAGGTTCTTCAGATATGGCTCGGCATAGCCATCAACGTTTAAAATCCACATCAGAAAACGTCCGCTGTCATCGACACCGCCGCCCTCGCATTCCCATTTCTGATCAGGATCCAAAAATTCCAGTTCCTTCGTGGCGACATCGAGCCTGGCCAGACGAGATATGCCATCCGGCGTGTTGTTGGTAACAACATAGCCGCTCTGCCAATCGGGCATCATTGTAATCGATGTGTACAGGTAATCACCTTCATGCGGAGTCAGAAGCTCCTCTTCGCCCGTTTCCAGATCGAGCAGGAAGAAATCATTATTGCGGCTGGAGTAATAGGTATATGTCAATAACCTGGTCTCATCGGGGGAAACATCGATCGGGCCATTGTAGCCGGGTTTATCGGAGACTTTCACGATTTCGCCGTCAGGCAGATCCATCTTGTAGATTTTGAAATCCTGGCCGTTTTCCTCGTTGGAATAAAAATAAATCGTCTGGTCGTCCTCGGTCCAGACCACGCCGCCATAACGTACTTCCGGTTTGTCAGTCAGCTTTTCCAGTCTGCCGCTTTCGGTATCGAGCAGATACAACTGGGCATTTTCATCGCCTCCGGTAGCCGCTCCCACAATGGCATAATAGGCATCATGCGAAAGCACATACCAGCTGATCCCATCCTCGAAACCTGTAAGCTGTTCCGGCCAGCCGCCATCGGTGACACGGAATATCTGGCTGACATTGGTATATGAGGGCGACAGGAATATCCTGCGGCCATCATCGGAAATCGAGGCATTGGTGACATAGCCGATGCGCATGAATGTTTCTATGTCTGGTAGATATCTGCCCTCGAAGAAATCATGTTTGCGGGTTTGCATTTCCGTTGCGCTGCCGCTGAATTCGGGACGTTTTTCCACGCATGACACGATCAGTATTGAGGCCAGCAGTAATAAGGTTAAAGTGCTGACAATTCTTGATTTGAAATACATTGATCCTCCTTGGAAGATTGCAGGCTATTGCATTTAATCACGGTTGATATTCTATAGATATGCTTTTTTCAATCATAAGTTGCATTTGACCAATAGATTAGCAAAAAAAACAGAGGCAGTTCCCCAAATCTACTAACAGAACTGATAATATCCAAAATTAGTGAATTAAGCAACAGAAAAGCATCAAATCGTCTTGCATCAGAGGCCATAATTCAATATCATGAGGCATTGGCGGAACAACGATTTTGGCTCAATCTGACAGTATAGAATCTCTGAATTTTCCGTTGCGTTTCGGAATCAGATATATATATTAAGGGATTATTTTTGGTGATTTTTAGGTGAGGATGGAGGAATGCCGGACCAGATAAAACTCCTAACGGGTACAGCCAATATACCCCTGGCAGAAAAGATTGCCAACTATATCGGCATACCATTGACCAACCGGGAAATCAAACATTTTTCCGATGGTGAGATTTTTGTCAAGATCGATGAGAATATCAGGGGTACGGATGTTTTCATTATTCAGTCGACCAATCCGCCGGCTGAGAATATCATGGAACTTTTGATCATGGTGGAGGCCTGCCGCAGGGCGTCGGCACAGAGAATCACGGCTGTGATACCGTATTACGGTTACGCCCGCCAGGATCGCAAGAGCCAGCCTCGTGTGGCGATTACCGCCAAACTTCTGGCAAACCTGATTACCGCCGCGGGTGTCGACAGGGTGGTTACCATGGACCTGCATGTTTCGCAGATTCAGGGCTTTTTCGATATTCCCTCTGATCACCTGTATGCCTCCAACCTGTTTTATAATTTCTTCAGGTACCGCCAGATGAATGGCCTGAAGGTTATGACGCCGGATGTCGGTTCGATCAAGATGGCGCGGGCATTCGCCGAAAGCCTGGGTGTCGGGTTGTCAATTATTGATAAACGCCGCCCGGAGCCGAACAAATCGGAAGTTTTGAACATTATTGGTGAAATAAAGGATAAATCGATCATTATCCGCGATGATATCGTGGATACAGCCGGCACCTTATGCGATGCCGCTCGTGTTGCGATCGAAACCGGAGGTGCCAAAGAGGTCTATGCCTGTTGCACGCATGGGGTCTTCTCGGGCGAATCATTGAAACGTATCGAAAATTCGCCGATCAAGGAATTGATTGTGGCCGATACGATCGATCACTCCGGCAAAAACCTGCCGTCCAAGATCAAGGTCCTGACAACGGCGGAGATATTTGGTGAGGCGATAAGGCGAATTTCTAATAAAGAATCTATTTCCATACTGTTTGACAGATAATCCAAGGAGATGTCGTGAAAGAGAATACACTTAAAGCTGAAATACGCAAGAAAACGGGAAAAGGAGCTGCGCGCAAGGAACGGGCCCAGGGTAAAATCCCGGGCGTGGTCTATGGCGAGGGCAGCGAGCCGGTCGCCTTTACTGTCTCGGATTATGATCTGACCCAGATGATTACCAAATCAACCAAGTCATCGATCATTCTTGATCTCGAACTGGAAGGCGGAGACACCAGGAAAGTACTGCTTACAGACCTACAAACCGATCCGGTTCAGTCGGATATACTCAGTGTCGATTTTCTGCAAATCTCGATGGACAAAGAGATCGTGATCCAGGTCCCGGTCGAGCTCCAGGGCACTCCTGATGGTGTCAAGAATCAGGGCGGAATCCTGCAGCCGATCAGACGTGTGGTCGAAATTTCATGTCTTCCGGGCGATATCCCGGATAAGATCACACTGGATGTGAGCGAGATGCAGATCGGTGACACGCTTCATGTTGAGGATCTCAAGTTCGAGAAATTCACTATTCGGGAAGAGCCCCATCTTTCGATCTGTACAGTCGTGGCGCCCACGGTTGTAAAGGAGAAGATCGAAGAGGTCGAGGGTGAAGAACTGGCCGAGGGTGAAGAAGCTGCCGCTGAAGGCGAAGAGGGCGGAGAGTCTGCAGAGCCTGAAGTTATCGGAGAGAAGAAGGAAGATAAAGAATAGCAGGATCATTAAGTCTTCTGATATATACCGGACCGGATTTAATAATCCGGTCTTTTTTATGCAACTATTCAGCTCAGGCAATAAAAAAGCCCTCCGTGGGTGGAGGGCTTTCTGCGAAGCAGATTGGTGAGGTTTTAATTGCAGTATTGCTTCCATATTCCATGGAAGTATCCTCTGGCATGTTTTGGGACCTTATCAGTAGCGCCAGAGTTAGGCATACTGCCTCTATGGTGTGATACCCATTTTCCACTCAAAGTTCCCAAATTTATCCCATTTCGGCTAAAATAATTTCCACTGTACCAGCCTTCGGATTCATATGTTTCCGCGGTTTCATCATAACCCCATTCGCCGCGCAGGAATCCCCTGAATCCGCCATAATGGTTGATCCATTTTCCGAAGAATAACTGCTCATCTTCGCCGCGCTCTCCCCAGTGTCCCTTGACATGGCCCATGAAGATACCGTCTTTGGAAATGAAGCGACCAAAGAAGAGACCTTTGAAACGGCCGTTTCCGCGCTTGATCCAGCGCCCCTCGAGGTAGCCTTCTTCGCATTCAAGTCGTTCCAGCCTGTAACCCTGAATGGAAACCTGGTTGCCGAGCTGATCGATATCGATAATCTCTTCCAGCGAATCGAGTTCCGCCAGCGTAAATGTGCGCGAATAGGGCGTGGTTTCGAACCGTACCTCGGTCGTGGCCGGATCGATATCAGCGCTACGGAAGTACAGAAAAACGAGTATGCCGTCATAATGAACCGTGGTCTGCGAGACCCATTCAAGCTTACGGCAACTCTCGCGTGGTCTTATAAAATGGTCCTGTCCGGGCTCGAACAAAACTTTATTGACAACTTTAATACAGCCGGTGTCGACTTCCAGTTTGCCAGACCAATCTGTAGGGGATGTTACAGTTGAGTCGTACTCCAACATCCCCCACGTAATTCTAAGCGAATAAACCAATATTCCGGAATCGGTTTCAATAGCTGAGAGTTCGGGGAATTGGTTGAGATCAGACTCGGCCGCCTCTGTCGCAGGGAAGACCTGGCTGATCTCTTCATCGCCAAACGCCGGTGGCTCATCCGTCGCCTGATACCCGCCGAAATCATCGACGAAATTAAGCTCACCGTCTGTGGATTGGTTTGAGACTGTGCTATCTGAGCACCCGCTCACTATGAATATCCCGGCAAAGGTCAGAATTAATGCCAGGGTAACAAATCTCGTTTTCATCCTCTTATCTGTCTCCTTTTCGGTTTTACAGGTTTGCCGCTTCATACTACCATCCAGTATTAACGCAGATACCGTGCCAAACAGGACATCGGTCTCATAAAGAACTAACAGGCAAGCGTTTGTATAACTGATCCTATTCCGGAAAATTCATTAAATCACAATATCTGAACCTGCCTGAACGTTAATTGATGTACAAATTGTACCGATTTGTACAATAATGCTGTGTTTGAGTGAACAAATTTATTAGATTTAAAATATGGATTTCAGGCAAAAGTATATTTTTCCGATTCTCTTTTTCACGATCATCCTGATCCTGTTCTTCAATCTGGGCCAATGGTATATCTATTCCCGGGTTAAGGGATTCGCCGAGTCTGTGTACCAGAATAATCTCCTCAGCCAGACCCGTCTGGCGGCATCCGGTTTCGATGGTGATATTATAATGAATCTGGCGGGTGAGGACTTTTTTCCGCCTGACCTGATTGAGGTTCGCAGCAAGTTACAGGATTTAAAAGAAGAATTTGCCTACTATAACGTTAAGCTGCTGGACCTGGACGGAAACTCCCTTCTGGTTCGAAGGAGCCCGGATACATTGTCATTCGGACTCGAATACAATCTGGGGCCATTTATCTCGGCCTCAGCAGGGCTGGCTTCGGCAACCGACCTGATCACCCGTGAGGATCTCTACCTGATTTCCGCCTATGCTCCTATTTATAATAGCCTGGACAGCGTGGTGGCGGTTTTGGGCATAGATGCCGACTTTGATTTCTTCGAATCCCTGGCCGATTTTAAGGATAACCTCATATATATCAATATCGTCAGCCTGATCTTTGTGCTCCTGATGGGCGCTGGATTCGTGATCATAAACCGTCGCCTGATTGCTGCCCAGGAAGCATTGTACCAGGCCTCGGCCCTGACCTCTATGGGCCAGATGGCGGCCACGATGGCGCATGAAATCAAAAATCCGCTGGGGATCATAAAGGCAACGGCGGACAGGATTAAGCGCAAATACGGCGCGCAATCCGATGACCGCATTTTTGATTTTATCTCAGAAGAGGTGGATCGTCTAAATATTATTCTGGAAGGTTATCTGGATTTCGCGCGGCCCACCGCAGCCGGCAGAAGCCTGAAGAGAATTGACCTGAAAAGCCTGGTTGGGGAACTGCTGCGCCAATGCCGCACGGATTTTGCTAATGATAAGATTGAAATAGAATTGCAGGCAGATGATCAGGAAATGCCGGTACTGGATGATGGTATCGGTCTCAAGCAGGCGATTTTGAATTTGATCTTAAATGCCCGCGATGTTTCCGTGGGTGGCGGCAAAATCAGGGTAGAGCTGAAATCCAGTGGGGATGAACATATTCTCAGGATAATAGATCATGGCGGAGGGATCAAAAAAGAGGTCAAAAAACGGCTCTTTGAACCATTTGTCAGTTCCAAAGCCAGGGGCTCAGGGCTGGGTCTGTATGTGGCCCGTCAGATAATTCAGCAAAATGGCGGCAGCCTCAGTGTAAAAAACAATAATGAAGGTGGAGCCACGGCCGAGGTTGTCCTGCCGGCTTATAAGGAGAATTAAATGGCTCGTATTCTTATAGTTGACGATGAAGAGAAGATGACTCACCTGGTCTCCGGTGAACTCGAGGATCAGGGGTACCACTCTGATATTGCCAACAGCGGCAAACAGGCGCTGGATAAGATCTCCAAAAATAACTATGAAATAGTGGTCACAGATCTGCGCATGGATCCTCCTGATGGGCTTGAGCTTTTAAAGCACATAAAAACAAACAGCCCGCAGACAGAGGTGATTATCATGACCGCCTATGCCACCGCCGCCACTGCTGTGGAGGCAATGAAAGCGGGGGCCTATGACTATATTATTAAGCCGTTTTCGCTGGACGAGCTGGTAATTAAAATCAAGAAGATATTTTCTGAAAAAAAACAGGCCGGGCGAATTGAACAGCTCGAACAGGATCTTTCCAGCGCCAGCTACGACAGCTTTATCGGCAAATCTGAACCCGTAAAACGTCTTTTCGAGCTGGTGGAAAAGGTTAGCCGGACTGATGCCAATGTACTCCTGATGGGCCAGTCGGGAACCGGTAAGGAACTGGTGGCCAACATGGTACATAAGTCCTCTCCACGGGCGGAGAAGCCCTTTGTGGCGGTAAATTGCGCCGCCCTGACCGAAACTTTGCTGGAATCGGAGTTGTTTGGCCATGAAAAAGGGGCCTTTACCGGTGCAATCAAACGCAAACCGGGACGATTCGAACTGGCCGAGGGTGGTACATTATTTCTGGATGAGATCGGCGAGATGTCCGGGCCGTTGCAGGCCAAACTCCTGCGCGCGCTGGAGGAGCGTAGAATCACCAGGGTCGGGGGCACCGATGATATCGCTGTTGATGTGCGCGTGATTTCTGCCACAAACCGTGACCTTGAAACCGAGATGGATAGGGGATCATTCCGTGAGGACCTGTATTTCAGGCTCAATGTCTTCCCGATTCGAATTCCCGCCCTGTCGGAACGGGCCGAAGACATCCCGCTTCTGGCCAATTACTTTGCCGAAAAAAACGGGTATCGTCATGGCGAACTGTCTGAATCAGTTCAGGATATGCTGAAAAGCTACAACTGGCGCGGCAATGTGCGTGAATTGAAGAATATTATTGAACGAGCCATGATATTGGCCGGAAATGATCCAATCCGCCCGGATCATATCGGAATACCACGCGGATTTGAAAAAACGGATACGGCAAAAAAACAGGCGGCATCGGAAGGCCTCGATGAAATGGAGAAGCAGGCGGTTATTGATGCGCTGGAAAAAGCCCGCGGAAACAAAACCAGGGCCGCTGATATTTTAAAAATCACCAGGCGTATGCTTTATACCCGTTTAAAAAAGTATGATCTGGAATGATTTTGTACCTTTTTGATGTCCAAACTGTACCCAATGGTACAAAATCAATGGGAATCAGGATATTCGGCGTTTGCAGGGATGAGATTTTAAGATGCTATCAATCAATGACATAGGTTGTATTTTGGATGGGGCTTGCACTATTCGGCACATAATTTGTTCTTCATTTTGGTGAAGAAAATCTTTGGAGGACCGGATGATAGCTCGCTACGAACTGAACATGACAAAATTGCTCTTATGGTTGATCCTGTTGACCCTCACTGTAGTTTTATGGTCTTCGCCTCTTTATGGCCAGGTCCAGAATCGTGTAGAGCAGGATTTGGAAAGAACCGAGCGGATAATTGTTGAGGCCAAGCAGTTGGTTTCTGAATCCGGAAATCCAAGAAGCGCGGGATATGTGGAACGTGCGGTTTTTCTTCAGGATAAGGCCTGGAGCTATTTCCACAATGGCAATTACAAGCTGGCTGAGGAATTCACTTTCATGGCCAGGACCCATGCCCAGAAAGCAGTCGGCCTGATAAGGAGCGGCCAGGATAATCAGTCACTGGTCGAACGCGAAATTGAAAAGACTGATGATATGATCAGCAAGGTTCGTGACCAGATCGGAGTGGCATTTTCACCTACCATCTCCAAAATGCTTGAAAATGCCGAACTGGCTCAAAACAAAGCCAGGGAGCTGTTCCATCAGAATCGGCAGAAACTTGCGCTTACGGCCACATTGCGGGCCCGTGATTTTATTGAAAAAGGCATCGAAACGGCTCATCAGTCAAATCAGGCCGAGCGTGAGATTGAAAAAACCAACATGCTTATAGACCGAGCCCGTGATCTTCTGGCCGAACTGCAGATTGAAGATCCACCGGCTTTTTACGCAAATGCGCTGAGACTTCAGGAAAAAGCCAGGGAATTTCACAATAACGGCAATTATAAGCTGGCAATTGAACAGACTGTCCGCGCCCGTCGGCAGATTCTGGATGCGCTGGAACGTCTTCAGAAAGAAATTCAGAGTTCGAATTTCCCGCAGGTGCTGGCCCGTATCGAGGCCAAGTATGACGGGCTTGTGACGGAGGCTACCGGCAATGAAAGCGCGATCAACTATCTCAATCGTGCGGTAGAATTTATGGAAAAGGGCAAACAGGCTTATGGCGAAGATCAGATTGAGGCGGCCATGTATTACCTGCGCCAGGCTAATCGATCATTGAATGAGGCATCGGAATATCTGCAATAGACCCACTGCTACCATCTTAATTTAATTTGCATTCCAATCGATGAATAGTATCTTGGTTGCCTGATGAAACTTAGAGTTAGTTTTACAGCAGTGCTTATCATGGTCATGGCGGCCGGCTTGTATGCCGATAACCTGGAACTGACAGTTGGTACCGGTTACGAGTATATTTCAACCGATTACTATCTCCTGAGCGAAGATACCCTGATAATCGACCCGGATTCGCTGGAGAGTCTGAAGCTGACCAGCGATGCCTCCAATGAATTCAGCATACTGGGAAAGCTCAGATATAAGACAAAATTATCTGACCTGTTTGATCTGAATATCTACAACCGTACATCCCTGTCGACAGAATCTTTTCGAAACAATCTGGATATTCGTTTGCAGGCGGGGGCATTCAGGCTTTATAATTATCTGAACCTGAGAAATCTGGATAGCGGTGATGATCAGTCCGGGCTGAATCGCGACTATATAAATAACAGCACCTCGCTAATATTTAATCCCGATCTGGGGCGGGGATTCGAACTGGAAATGAAAAACGCCTTCGAATTTACCCGCTATGATCAGCCATCCGGATACTATTATGACTATAACTACAATAAATTCAATCTGGAGCTGACCAAGAACTTCGGGTTCGAGGGCAGATTAACCGCCGGTTATCGCAATGATACAAAGAGGGTATCGGATTCCTCCCGGCTCGAGTTCGACCGTCATGTTTTCCGTTTTTCTGCCGAATATTCGCCTGGCTATAAATTTCGATTGTACATTGATAATGAATATGCTCTCAAGGATTCGAAGAAAGATGGCGGCCTGGAGGATCACAGCCTTGAGAACCTGATTCTGTCCGCTTTTTACAGGCCCTCAGCTCTGCTGTCATTCAAGCTCTACAGCGAACTCGAATACAGCGATTACGATGTCGAGGATTTCGTTTATTACGATCTGTTATATATGCGCAATGATTTCGAATTTTGCGTGACGGTGAATGAAAGCCTGGAGCTAAAAATGATACCTCATTACCGTTTTTATTCTGCCGGCAATGCGGAATTCGATGATCAGGATTACGATGAATACTCTATCGAACCGGGATTTGAATACAATCTCGGATTCGAATTGTGGCTGGATGCCTCATTCGAGATCGGTAAACGCAAGTATCCCGGACAGGAGAGCGGCATATTGACCGATCATAACCTGTACATTCTCGATTTATTGCTGGATGCTTCGATCAGCGACAACCTGCGTTTTAACCTGCTTGGATCTATCGACTGGGAACGTCATCAGGAAAAAACCGACAACACCACACTTTACCTGATCTCGACCTCACTCGAATATACTTTCTAATTCGTCTCAGAACCTGAATTTTAGATCAGCCTGCAGGCGGTTGTAATCGATTTCGTTATCCAGGTTTTTCTTGTTCAGGAAGAGAGTAACCGCCGCTGTAACAGATTGGTCCAATTGCAGGCTGTAGTTGAATTCATGGCCCTTGCCGTCGGTACCCCCGCCGATAAATTCGGAATCTGTATAGCGGCCCATGACCGCGTCACTTTCGAGATACTTGTATTGATAGCGAAAATGCCAGCTCCAGGGCTGTTTGGTTTTGCCCACAGATACTCCAACCAGCCATCCGCCGCTGTTTTCATCAATGGCGATATTATTGACCACATCGGCAAACACGGCCGCCGGAAGATTTCCCAGGGTTGTGCCGAGCTCGACGAATATGTCTAACAGGTTGTAGTCATGTAAATATTGGCCCTGATTGTCGAGTGAATTCCCGGCCGGATCATCGCTGTCAAAGAACGGCTCGAAATCCAGGGTATTGACATAATCATTATATGCGCCGCCGATTATCAGGTGAATATCGCTGTTTTCGGGCTTTATCTTTACACCGGTCTGCAGTCCGGCCATGTAGGATTCATCGTCTGATGACCGTTCTTCGACCCAGAAAAATGCGCCGTTTAAAAAGAACTGGATATTATCTCTGTTGTGGCTTAGTTTGCCGGCAAGTCCCTCGGGACACAGATCGGGATCCCACAGAAGCTCCGATTTCTGGACATTTAAAAAGGGATTATTCATCTTGCCTGCAAATAAAGTCAAACCTTTAATCTGCTTCGGAGAATATGCCAGGTAGGCCAGGTTGAGGCCCAGGTTTTTGGTCGAGAAACCGTCATCAAGACTCTGGTTATTTGACACCGGATCATCAGAACCGCTGCTGATTTCAGTTTCGACCATAAGCTGCTGGTTAATCTCTGCGGTAAGGCTGATCCGGGCACGTATTCTGTGACGATGCCGGGTATCATTGCCCTCCCGGTCAATAGTTTCGTGCCGATAACGGAAATCGCCCGAGATATCTATTCCATCCTCGGCCAAAGATATTGAAGCGGATAGAATTAGAAATAACACAGCCCATGCCAAAGAAGCGGATATGACTTTCACGTTCCCTCCGAGATATAGGTGCTAACGGTGTGTTAACACGATGCAAACATAAATCTAACGTTCCTTGCGAGGGAATAAATCGATTTGTGGCCGGAAAGCAATCTAAATTTTTTTGAATGAGGCTATAGTTGGGGGGGATTGAAAAATCTTACAGGCCCTGGAAAAGACGGCCCCAATTGACCCGCCAGGGGAAATGGGTGATATTGTAGAATGGTATTGTAATTATCTTATCAATATAGGGCGGTCCCCACTTGGGAGCATTGTCATCAGGTTTCCATGAAAAATAGATAAATACAGCCTTGCCCTTGATCAGGCTTTTATCCAGAAAGCCCCATTGACGTGAATCCTGCGAGTTGTCACGATTATCGCCCAGTACGAAAATATGCCCGGCCGGTACCTGTTTTGGGCCGAAGAAATCACGATTACCAAGCTCACCGGGGATAACTTTATCGCTAAGCCCCGCGGCATTTTCGGGAAAGGCCACATGCTGACCATCGACATAAAGCTGTTTGCCGATAATCTCCACAGTCTGTCCCTCGACTGCCGCGACTCTTTTGATAAAATCCTTTGATGGATTCAGTGGATATTCGAAGATGACCACATCATTGACATGCGGCTCGCGGAAATGATAGATGAATTTGTTTACGAAGATATAATCGCCTTCGATCATTGTGTAGGCCATGGAATCTGAATCGACACGATAGGCCTGGACCACGAAGATACGCAGAATAACCGCGATTACCAGCGCGATCAGGACGGCTTCGATAATTTCCCTGATCCTGGCTCGGGCGCGTTTCTTCTGAACACGGGTTTTCCCGATAGTTCCAACTTCGGAGATGCTCTGGATTTCCTGCATAGTTATATGATATATCGGAATATAGCTCAAAAATATTGAGATACGAAATCAGTCTTTTTCGAGCTCCAGCACCGCCAGGAAGGCCTCCTGCGGAATTTCCACATTTCCTACCTGTTTCATGCGCTTTTTGCCTTCCTTTTGCCTTTCCAGCAGTTTTCTTTTGCGTGTAATATCTCCGCCGTAGCATTTGGCGGTGACATTTTTGCGCAATGCCTTAACCGATTCGCGGGAGATAATTCGATTTCCGATAGCGGCCTGGATCGTGACCTCAAACATCTGTCTGGGAATGAGTTCGCGCAGTTTGGAGCATAGCTGTCGGCCGCGTTGATAAGCTTTTTCGCGATGCAGAATATAGGAAAATGCATCCACCGCTTTGCCGTTTATCAGTATATCCAGCTTGACAAGATCCGATTCACGGTAGCCGTGAAATTCGTAATCCAATGAGGCATAGCCTCTTGTGGTGGATTTCAGGCGGTCGAAAAAGTCGAATATAATCTCCGCCAGAGGAAGTTTGTAGCTCAGGCTGGCCCTCTGCGGGTCAATATATTCGGTATTTTCATAAATCCCGCGCCGTTCGGTGACCAGCTTCATGACATTGCCGATATATTCCGAGGGCGTAATCAGGCTGGCGGACACATAGGGCTCCTCGATATATTCGATATCCTGGGCGGGAGGCAGATTTGAGGGATTTTCAATGCGAAGTTCCTCGCCATCTGTGGTCAAAACCCTGTACTCCACATTGGGCACGGTGTTTACGATATTGAGGTCGTATTCACGGGTCAGGCGTTCGCGGATGATTTCCATGTGCAAAAGCCCCAGAAATCCGCAGCGGAATCCGAAACCCAGCGCGGCCGAGGTTTCAGGAATATAAATCAGCGATGAATCATTGAGTTGCAGTTTTTCCAGCGCCCCGCGCAGTTCCTCGTAGTTCTCGGTCGTGGCCGGGTAGATGCCGGCAAAGACCATCGGCTTTATGTCGCGAAATCCCGGAAGACGCTGAACTTTCTTTTTCTCGCCCAGGAAAATCGTATCACCGACCTTGGTATTCGAGACGGTCTTAATCGAGGCAATCAGGTAGCCGACCTCACCGGCCGATAGCTTCTTGCAGGGCACCGGTTTGATTTTAAGGTAGCCGACCTCCTGCACCTCATAATTTTTGTCGGGGGCATAGAGCGTGATGATATCGCCCTTCTTTACTTCACCATCAACCACACGAATATATGGAATCGCGCCACGATAGGACTCAAAAATCGAATCAAAGATCATCGCTCTGAAAGGCTTTTTGCTGTCGGCTTCCGGAGGTGGAATATAACTTACGATAGCCTCCAACACCTGCTGTACACCGGTTCCCATCTTAGCCGAGACCTTGAAGATTTCATCCGCTTTAACGCCCAGCAGATCGATAATCTGTTTTTCGACTTCCTCCACGTTGGCGTTGGGCAGGTCGATTTTGTTAATGACCGGGATGATTTGCAGATCGTGTTCCATGGCCAGATACAGATTGGAAATGGTCTGTGCCTCGATGCCCTGGGAAGCATCGATTACCAGAAGAGCGCCCTCGCAGGCCGCCAGCGAACGTGATACCTCATAGGTGAAATCCACATGCCCGGGCGTGTCGATCAGGTTGAGTATATAGCGGTTGCCGTCGGGCGAATCATAATCCATCCTGACCGCATGCAGCTTGATGGTAATCCCGCGTTCCTGCTCGAGGCCCATCGAATCCAGTATCTGCTTGACATCCTCGCCCGGCTCGATCAATCCGGTCAATTCCAGAAAACGATCGGCCAGGGTAGACTTGCCATGATCGATATGGGCAATAATCGAGAAATTTCTAATCAGCTTCGAATCCATAGTCCCGGAAAAATATGCTTAAAGTTCGGGCTGTCAACATCATTCGACTTATTTACAAATAATTGACAAAAACTGCCCTTGTTCGTTAATTGTATGTGAAAAGGCATCGTGATTATACTCCTGATCGGCATTTTAGTTTAAATAATACTGTAAGCATATATAAAAACCGGAGGAATAGATGTTCAGGCATATATTAGTTCTATTCGTAGTCGTATCCCTGGCCATACTGAGCGGCTGTTCTGATGAAAATATCACCAATACTCAGGCGGGCGATTTGTTTCAAATTTCATACGGTCAGATGGTCAGGGTAGAGGGTGAGGATATTGTAATCGGATTCTCGGGCGCTGTTTATGATTCGCGCTGTCCATTGAGCGCATTTTGTGTCTGGCCCGGACAAGCGGAGATTGAGATCTGGATGAGGAATTCCGCAGGCGATACTTTAAGGTCGAATGCCATTTTATGGGCGGGTGGCGGCGAGAACTCCAATCTCGACAAGCCGGCCCGTTTTCCCTGCTACGAGGTCGAGTTGGAAATGCTATTGCCGTATCCCGAATCTCCCGGCGCTATTCCTGAAGAAGACTACATAGCCAGTTTGCGAGTGAACAAGGTCTCATGTGAGCCATCAGAGCCTGTGATTCAGCCGGTGTATCTGACCTGGATGACCGCGCAGGAGATACAGATTGATCAGTTTGATCTGGATAGCGCATATTTCAGCGGGGACACTTTGATTCTGGATGTGTTCTACAGCGGCGGATGCCTGCCTCATGATTTCGATTTATACATGAGCCCGCCGGTCTTTATGGAATCCTACCCGGTGCAGGCCAGTTTATATCTGCGGCACAGGGCCTATGATGATCCCTGTGATGCTTATCTTTCGCAGGAACTCAGGTTCAGTGTCAGTTCTGTAGTGGGATTGTATTATTCCATGTATGGTAGCCTGGATCCGATAGTATTCAATATTTATGACTATTTCGAGGGGGAACCTACGGATATTATCTCCGTTACATATGATCCATCGGATTAATTTGTCCTGAAAAAGTAAAAATGAAGAAGCCGCAGTTTAATCGGCCTGCGGCTTTTCTTCTGCGAGGGCATTTGGGAAAAATCCCGCAGTCAGCCATAAATGGATTCTGAGGGCACGTAATTATAGAAATGCATATACCCGGTGCGGCAGTTCGCTCATCTGCTGTCCCCTTTCCCGCAGCGACCTATAGAATAAGCTATGGCTGCGGGCAGTAAGCGAAGCTACCGCACATCATTAATCCTTGCGAACGAAGAAGCATCAATTCCTTAATTCATTCTATCACGTCCCAAAAACAGGGCTTTATTTGCAAGCCTCCGGCAGTGAAACAAGAGTCAAAATACGAAAATCATGAAGTCAGGGCAGAGATGTTAACGGCGGTGGGGCGAGCGCCGTTAATAATTAGCGAAAATATAATAATGATGTCAAGTTAAATATATTATGAAGATGAGATAAAAAAAGGGCCGTCAAAATCGACGGCCCTGATTTATTAAAGAATCGCTTATGATCTTGATTAGTTGAGTCTCTCCAGCTCAACCCTGCGGTTTTTCTGTCGGCCCTCAGCTGTAGCATTGTCATACTTGGGCTGATCGGGACCGTAGCCCTTGGCCACCAGGCGATCCGGTGAAACACCCTGTTCGATGAAATAATCGCGAACAGCTTCGGCTCTCATCTGCGAGAGTTCCATATTCCAGTCGCGGGAACCGGTATTGTCTGTATGACCCTGGACTTCCAGCTTGACATGCGGCAGGGCTTCGAGTGATTCGACGACCTTATCGAGTTCATCGCGTGAATCCTCGGTCAGTCTGGCGGAATTGACTTCGAAGGTCACGCCAACCAGAACCAGTTCTCTTTCGATCCTGTATGCGACGGGGCAGCCGTTTTCATCGACTTCCAGGCCGGCGGGAGTACCGGGGCACTCATCGAGGCCATCGCAGACACCATCTTCATCCGAATCGACCAGGCAACCGTTCTGATCCACAACACATCCGGCCGGCGTATTGGGGCAGTCATCGCGGCAATCCCAGACGGTATCGCCATCACTGTCAAGCGGGCAGCCATAGGCGTCAACTTCGCAATCCTCAGGTGTATTTTCGCAACGGTCGACACCGTCGCAGACACCGTCATTATCGCTGTCCATGGTGCAGCCAGCGGCATCGACACGGCATCCGGCCGGTGTGTCGGGGCACATATCCAGGCCGTCACAAACGCCGTCACCGTCGCCGTCCAGCTCGCAACCGAACTCATCGACTATACAGCCTACCGGTGTTTCCGGACAACGGTCTTCTTCGTTGCAGACATCATCTTTATCGTCGTCATCGCAGGATGTCAGATAGGCGGTCAGGGTCAGGCCGAACTCGAACATTCCGGAGGGATTGTCGAGGCCATCGGAGCCGCCGATATCGCGCTCATCCTTGAAGTTGGAGCCAACATCGGTAAAGATATGGTAACGGGCCGCGGCGCCGATTGAGAACTCATCGACGAGGAAATATTCCATACCGGCGCCCACTACCAGCGAGAGGAACTGATCTTCAAATTCAAACATCTCGCCTTCCAGATCCGGGACCATAACCTCATTACCGTCATCGGTTACATTCCAGGTTCCCAGACCGGCACCGGCGGTGAAATATGGTCTCCATTCTTTCTCTGGCGAAAGATAGAAATTACCAACCAGTTCGATTGTGCGAACTGTAAAGGTAAGGGCATCGTCCTCGGAAATAAGTTGCGGCAGGTCCGCAGATGTGAGATCCAGACCGGCTCCACCTGTGCGGCCGTAACCGCCCAGCAGGCCGATTGCGAAGTTCTTGTGCACGCCAAAGTTGATTTCGGCGCCGCCAAAGAGATTCGCATTCCATTCGCCGCCTACAAAGAATCCGCCTCCACGCACACCCATACCAACGGATTTGGTCGTTTCAGCGGAAAATGCCTGGCCGGCAAAAAGAAAAATTAAGCTAAATGCTACCAGGATCACTTTTCGATTTAGCAATTTGCCACCTCCCCGTTTTGGGATTTGCAGGTCAGATCAGGCAGGAAAAATATGCACCCACCCTTTCTTCCCTGAAAGGTTTATGTTTTCTCTCTTTTTACTAACTCAAATTTCCAATAAACTTATTATTCCCCTCCTATCAGGAGGAATTTGCGCAAATCTAACATTGCTGATCGGAAAAATCAACAAAAAACCACATACTAATTATTTTATTTTCAACAGCTAAGCCGCTATTTCGTAGGAAATATATAAGCCATATTTCGTCATTTAAAAGATAAAATTTTATATAAATCTGTATGTTTTATCAATCGGCAGCTCGTTCCTCCGGAATCCTCACTTAAAGAATTAATAAATGGACATTTACGGGCGATCGTTCCCCCCGGCTTGGAAAAAACATCGAATCGGTCGGCATTATTGGCAATCTAAGTCAAAATCCGGTTAAAACTTAGGATGCATTCGACCGATAATCACAGAAACAACGGCCCGAAAAGCAAATATGACTGATATTCTACCACATTCCCAGAGCAGGGAAACCGGACGGGGGGGACCTGATTACGATCGGGTGCACGAATTTTTGACCGTGCTCTCCAAGGGCATAAAAACATCGCTGTTGTACCCGGCCGACAATCCCATCCCGCTGGAATTCAAACGTTCCTGCTGGCAGAAACTGAACGCCTACCTGCAGGACATCGGGCGCATGGAATTCGATGTCTTAAACGACGCCTTTTGTGACCGGAATCATGAGATCTTCAAGGCCCCTTCGCGTGAAGAAAATCTGCCCGGCATCATGCATCGTGACGGCATCCGCAGGATTTCATTCAAGGCCGACCTGCAAAAGGAGGAATGGGAGCGTTTCTTCGATGACATCCTGACTGTGGTCAAGGATCGCGAGGGTTTCGAGGACCTGGTAAATCTATTCTGGCAACGGGATTTTGCCAATATTGAATATGACGCTGTGGATGATTTCTCGACGGCGGAAATCAATGACAGCTATCAGCGTATCCCTGAATCGCCCGACCTGGTCTATGCCGAAGTGCTGGAAAGCGAAACTATGGCGGAAGACGGCAGCCCGCTGGATATGCTCAATCCCGAATATCAGAATGCCTATGACCAGGATGGATTTCACGGGGAAGATATCAATCAGATCTTTCACAACATCCATCAATTCGGCGTTGAGGAGCGCAATTATATAGAGTCGCTGGTTAGCGCCGACGAGGAATTGATTATCGAATTCGAGGCTATTGATCTTTTAATGGATATCCTTCTGACAGAAGAAGAACTGTCAAAATTTGATGAGACAGTCAATACGCTCGACAACGTTTTCGATCGCATGCTCGACAGCCAGCAATACCCCTTGCTGGTCTACCTAGTGAAAAAGATGAAAGCGGCCTATAAGCCGATTAAAGAGGTTTCTTCCAACCGGGCGGATAAGTTTGCCGACAGCCTGGCGCGTTTCGGGGACCGGATTCGTATTTCCAAGATTACCAATACTCTCAACAGCTCGCCCAATACCGACCTGGAGGGTATCCGCATGTACCTCGAGGAACTGGACTGGAACAGCCTGCCCGCATTGATCTGGATGTTGGGTGAACTGGAATATTTTCCGGCCCGTCGCATGCTGATTGAGGCCCTGGTAAACAAGGGCCGCAGCCGGATCGATATTATCGGCAATGCGGTATTCGATTCGCGCTGGTATGTGATCCGCAATGCGGCGCTGATTCTTGGCGAAGTAGGCGGTGACCAGGCGTTGGAATACCTGCGCAAACCGCTCGAACATTTCGATGAAAGGGTGCGCTGGGAGGCTGTTGTAGCTATAGAAAAGATTTCCACTCCTGAAGCCTATAGCAGAATAGTTCCGCTCCTGCGCGATGAGTCCGATCGGGTCAGGGGACGAGTTCTGGCCATTCTGGATAAGAACGGTTACAAACCCGCATTCGAGCATATACTGGCGATTGTTCAGTCGGCACAGTTCGGCGATTTCGAACACGATGAGCAGAAAAAATATATCCGCGCTCTGGCAACGACAGGAGGCGATGAGGCGGTTGGGCCGTTGCGCAGGATAATCAAGAAATGGTCGCTGTTTTCATCGGAGGTGCTGGAAATGCAGAAAGAGGCCGCGGTCCATGCCCTGGCCGGCCTCGCGAGTGAGCATGCTCTGGCAGTCCTGGAAGAAGCCGGCAAGAAGAATAATCCGGCCGGTCGACTGGCCAGGCTGTTTCTGGAAAAGTTGAAATCAGGCGACAGGCTGGAAGGGGAACTGGATAAGTGAGTAATACGCAGGCACAACAGCAATCGGTTCAGGCCAGCGATGCCGAGAAGCGGGCGCTTGCCAATCTGCAGGCCCTGGGACGGGACCTGGCCACGCAGTTATTTGTATGCTTCAAAACCGCCTCATTCTATGACAGCGGCAATTCAAACTATAAAAAGCAGATAGATAAGCTTCACCACCTGATCTCCGTGGCTCTCGATTCCGATCAGGAACTGCTCCTGACATCGGTCGAGGGATACCTGTTCTTCAATCAGCAGCGCTTGAAAATCAATCTCGATGGATATCTTGCGGCCAAATATCTTCAGGAGAATTTTGAAAAATGGCAGATATCCGGACTGGCTTTCGAGACCGGTATAGAAATCAATAGCCTTTCCGCAGCTGTTTTCGAATTGATCAAGGGAAACGATTCCCAGAGGGGAGCCGAGAAACTGAACAGCCATTTCAATGAGCGCGGGATTTCCGGAGTCCGATTTATTGAGGTGCAGGAACTGGTTTCATCGAAGGATGAGCAGCCTCTTGATGACAAGACAGGTGCAAAGAAATCATTTTTCAAGGCCATAAGTGTCGTACAGGAGGTCATGACCGCCTCCGTGCAGGGACGCCAGATTCATCTGATCAAGGCCAAACGGGCGATTCATTCCCTGGTTGATGAAATAATCAAAAATGAATCATACCTTCTCGAATTGACCGCTTTGCGCAATTTCGACCAATATACATATAAGCATTCGGTCAATGTCAGCGTCTTTGCAGTTGCCCTGGGGTTGCGCCTGGGATTCACCAAGTCGCAGCTGGCCGAGCTCGGTTTTGCGGCCCTGTTTCATGACTTCGGCAAAACTCGTATCCCGATCGATCTTTTGAACAAGCCCAATGGCCTGGATAAGGCTGACTGGTCACGCATGCAGGAACATCCGACTTTCGGGGCCCGGGCTCTGGCGCAGTCATTCAGCATGGACCGCTATACCGGGCGGGCGATGCTGGTCGCTTTCGAGCATCACAAGAACCTTGATGGTACCGGTTACCCTTATGTCAACTCGGAGCGCAACCTGAATCTCTACTCCCGCATTGTGGCTATCTGTGATTTCTTTGATGCTCTCACTTCGGGACGGTCATACCGCAAGAAGGCCCTGCCGGTTGACGAGGTGATTCTGAAAATGATACAGCAGACCAAAGTTAAATTCGATCCTTACCTCTTGAAGGTTTTCATAAATATTGTCGGTATTTATCCGGTCGGCAGTCTTCTTCTTCTGGATACCGGTGAGCTTGCCCTGGTTGTACAGAATAATCCCGAGGACCTTTTCCGCCCGGAAGTCAAGATTATTGCTGACAGAAACGGTAAAAAATATCCTGCTCCGCGGACCCGTCTGGCTTCCTATGACGATAAGAATGACCGCTATTTCCGCAATGTGCTGCATCTTGTGGATCCGGATAAATATGGCATAGATATATCCGGGTATATCCTTGAAGATTAGCATAAATATGGCCTTTTCGGGAGGTGTCCGCAACTCCATCAGGCAAAGAATCTTGGGGAAGCTTGCCTTTATGATCCCTTTTTTTTGATCCATGATAAATTGTTTGCGTGTTTTAAGAGGCTGTCTGAGAGACAGTTTTTAGAGGGAATATATTAAATTTTTGTTGATATAAAGTTTAAACATTTTTTAATTCCCCCTCTGTAGTGGGCCTGTTAGGAGTAATTTGGCCGTTAAATTAAAAGAAGAGAAATTGCTACAAAAGTAATAATAAACCCCAAGCAAAAGGAGTTGCCAATGCCCGCTAAAAAGAAAAAAGCAAAAAAGGCAGCCAAGAAGAAAACAGCGGCTAAGAAAAAACCTGCCAAGAAAACAGCGGCCAAGAAGAAACCGGCAGCTAAGAAAAAAGTAGCCAAGAAGAAACCGGCCAAGAAGAAAGCTGCCAAGAAGAAAGTAGCCAAGAAAACAACCGCCAAGACGAAACCTGCCAAGAAAAAAGCAGCCAAGAAGAAAGCCAAACGCAAACCGAATCCGGCTTTCATGAAACCGATGAAACCCTCAGCGGAACTGGCGGAAATTGTCGGCTCGAAGCCCCTGCCTCGTACCGAGGTGACCAAGAAGGTCTGGGAGTACATCAAAAAGAAAAATCTGCAGGATCCCCAGAACAAGAGAAACATCAATGCCGATGACAAACTGCAGCCGATTTTTGGCCGCAAGAAAACGGTCAGCATGTTCGAAATGACAAAGCTGATCAACAAGCATCTCTCAGAAGCCTGATCGTTTTCAGATATAAAATGCCCCGCTCCTTAGGGAACGGGGCTTCTTTTTTTATATCTTACTTTATATCTTAGATCACTATCCTAATCATCATGAATAAACCAATCCGGTGCAAGCTGTTGAACCACGCGGGTAATCTCGCGGTCCTTATCCTGAAGCGCGCCGCGGCTTATCAGCGTTTCGATCGATTTGTGCAGGAGCACCATTTTATCGCGAATATGAATTATGGCCGGGTAATATTCATTGATGAAAAACATTCTGAATCGTGCCCTTTTAACCGGGTCATTGAGCTGTTCGCCGATGGCGGCTTCGAGCTCTTTGCCTCTGAGATGGTAGATGTCGTTCTTGGGGCACTGCATACGTACAGCCGTGTCCTCGATATTATGGCGGCACTGGAAAACCAGATGCCAGTGTTGTACCAGCCCGAGGGAGTTTATCACCAGCACATTTACGAATATCAGGTTTTTGGTACGGTCGAATTTCACGCCTGTCAGTTCAGGATAGAAATAATTATCGGAAATTGCACCAAAGGTGGCAACTCCTCCGGCATAGGGACGTTCGAGAATGTCATGAATTGTGAAATAGGGCTTGTGCTCAAAACGAGCGTCATGGATCAGCATCAGTTCTTCTTCGGTGTAATGAAAACGTTCGTTCCAGAGCTCCTCCGGAGTCAGTCCCTTGCGTGTTAATGAGGATTGGCTGGTGAGCATGCCCAGCGCCTGGCCACCGCGCCATACCAGGGGCAAAACACCCACGGCCCATTCGGCGCTTCCGCCGATTTCGCCTATCATCGACGACAGCCCGCGGCCATCGGGAAATTTCAGGCCATCAAGACCCAGCACGAGAGCGGGGAAGAGGTCGCCATCCTTGTCCCAGGGCGTGGCAATACCGGCATCGTTGAACTCATCCATGGGCGGATAATGGCGAGGGCGGTCGAGGAAGTAGACACTCAGATCCTCGACTCTTTTCATTCCATATTTCTGAGAGATAAGGTCTGCTGTTTCCATGAGCGAGGTCTCACGCGGATTGAATTCATCAAAATCAACCCCTGCCATCCAGCGCTGAACATATATATCCGGCAGATGTCTTTTGACCCCTGACTCTGTCAGAAACATGGAAGTCAATGATGAATGCTGACCCATAACCGATTTGGTGGTGCCTTCGATCACATCATTACCCATAGACAGAAGCGTTACGCTGGGATGAACAGTCAGGCCGTAGTCATGGCGATGTTCCTCTTTGCCGAAAAGCGCGCCAACTGCGATTGTGGGATTACCTCCGGCCTCTTTTCCGGGCTTGACACGTACGCCTTCCGTGATCGAACATTCGATCACGACTTCCTCGCCGCGCGGAAATGTTTCTGTTGTGAGCTGGAGTACCTCGGCCATTACCTGTGCGGCATCACGGTCGTTGGTGCGTTTACATTCGTTTTTGCGATCCTTTGTCTGCTGGTCCCTGGGCAGTTTGGCAAAGGCCCCGAAGCCCCTCAGCCTTACTGCAACCGCCGACAAAGCGGCCGAAAGAATGGCCGATTGACGCAACTGACGGTTTCGCAGGGCGCCCAGGTTGGATCGTTCGTTTACCTTGTCGCAAAGCTTGCTGACATACCCCTCGATCAATGATATGCTGTAGTAGTCGAGCACTTTGCTGTGTAACTGGTTGAATTCAATGAGATAGTCATCATCGAGGGGAACAATCGATTTTTCCCCATCATATTTCAGCCTCTCATCAGAGATATTGTACCTGAGATTATTGCTCATCACGACACCTTCCGTGTTTGATACCGGAATTTCTGCTAGCCAAAGTTAATACTTAGTTTAGATAGTGTAAAACTTCTTTATGCCAATTGCAAGCCAAATAACAAAAATCTGACAGAGGGGGGCTTCAAATATTTCTGGAAATACTTGACAGTCGGACATTTTTAATCAATTTTACCCAATTACATTTGAAGTGAAATCTATTTTAAAATACATTTGGAGGATATTCAAACATGACCAATTTTAGAATTCCCGAACCAATCAATGAGCCGGTATACAGCTATGAGCCCGGCAGCCCGGAAAGGGAGAAGCTTAAAAAGGCGATCGAGGAGCTGAAATCCCGGAAAGTCGATATTCCCATGTATATCGGCGGCAAGGAAATTCGCACCGATAAGCGTGTCAAAATCACCGCTCCCCATAATCATAAGCTGGAACTTGGTGAATATTCCAAGGGCGGAACCAATGAGGTCACCATGGCTGTTGAGGCGGCGCTGGAGGCCAAGAAAAAATGGGCGGAAATGCCCTGGGATCATCGTGCGGCCATCTTCCTCAAAGCCGCCGATCTGCTGGCCGGGCCATATCGCTACAAGATGAATGCGGCGACTATGCTGGCCCACAGCAAGAATGTCTTCCAGTCGGAAATCGATGGCGTCTGTGAACTGATAGACTTCCTGCGCTATAACTGCTTTTATGCCGAAATGATCTACGATATGCAGCCGGAAAACTCGGAGATGACCTGGAACCGTATGGAGTACCGTCCGCTGGAGGGCTTCGTGTTTGCCGTGACGCCATTCAATTTCGTCTCGATCGGCGGAAACCTGCCGACCTCCCCGGCAATCATGGGCAACACCGTAGTCTGGAAACCGGCCTCGACCGGTGTTTATACCGCTTATGTATTCATGCAGATTCTGAAGGAAGCCGGGCTTCCGGATGGCGTGATCAACCTGGTGACCGCTCCCGGCAGGGCCATCGGTGACCTGGTGCTGAAAAATCCCAACCTGGCAGGGGTACATTTCACAGGCTCAACCCCGGTGTTCCAGAATATGTGGAAGACTATTGGAGAGAATATTGCAAGCTATATCGGCTACCCGAGAATCGTGGGCGAAACCGGCGGCAAGGACTTTGTATTTGTGCATCCCTCGGCCGACCCGATCGAGGTCTCGGTGGCGCTGACCCGCGGGGCCTTTGAATACCAGGGTCAAAAATGCTCGGCGGCCTCACGGGCCTATATACCCAAATCGCTCTGGCCCAAAATCAAGGAGACCCTGATCGCTCACAATAAAGAGATCAAGATGGGTGATGTCGAGGACTTCAGCGTTTTCTTCAATGCCGTAATCGATAAGGGCGCATACGATAGTATTATTGAATACATCGATTATGCCAAAGGCTCGGATGAGGCCGAGTTCATTTTCGGCGGCGAATACGATGATTCCGAGGGCTATTTTATCCAGCCGACACTGGTCCTGACAACCAATCCCAAATTCAAACTGATGGAAGAAGAGATTTTCGGACCTGTCCTGACAGTTTATGTTTATGAAGATGACGAGTTCGAGAAGACTCTTAAGATCTGTGATGAGACCTCGCCCTATGCCCTCACCGGCGCGATTTTTGCACGTGACCGGGAAGCGATTGTGCGGGCGGAAAAAATTCTGCGCGATTCGGCCGGCAACTTCTATATAAACGACAAGCCGACCGGAGCCGTGGTGGCCCAGCAGCCCTTCGGAGGCGCACGGGCCTCGGGTACGAATGATAAGGCCGGATCACTTCTGAACCTTATCAGATGGTGCTCTCCGAGGACACTCAAAGAGAACTTCGTACCACCCAGGGATTACAAGTATCCTTTCATGGGTTAGATTTACAGTCGATACTGAAAACAAAAGCCCCGCTGAGATGGCGGGGCTTTGCTTTACTGCTAATTAATATTTTACTTCAAAAGAATCATCTTTTTAGCCGTTGATTTCTGGCCTGAAGTCAGGCGGTAGAAATATATTCCGCTGGAGACATATTCTCCATCGCTGTCGGTGGCGTTCCATGTTACACTATGCTGCCCGGGCTGAAGATTGCGGTTAAGCAATGTGGTTACCTTCCTGCCGGTCAGGTCGAAAATCTCGATTGAGACATGCGCATTTTCAGGCAAAGAAAAACTTATTGTGGTCTCCGGATTAAATGGATTGGGATAATTCTGATCGAGGCTGAACTGCTGTGGCAAATTCTGTGATTTATTATCCATAAGCGACTGCAAAATATTCAAAAGCTCAGATTTCCCCGGGGAATTGTCGCAGTTCAAAAGCCCGAAATACATGCCATTAAGAATGCCCGTGTCGAAATCCTTTAAGAGCAGATTCAATTCATGTTTTTTCTCGAATGGATCTATCTCGATCATGCGATCCCAGTTTTGCGCAATGCCACAGATATCATCAGCGTCGATAATTCCATCGCCATTGGCATCAGCATAGGTGTTGCCGGCATTTTCCCAGACATGCGCCGGGTATGATCCCCAGGAGCAGTCGTTACCCCCCTCACGGATCGGGCCCTCAACCTGCCAGCCCAAACCCAATGGAAGCAGGTCGCGTTCATCAACCCTGCCGTCGTGGTCCAGGTCACCGGGATAAACAGCCGTGCCGGTATGGAAGGTTTTGTGAACCTCACGGCCCATGATGAAACCGGCCAGGTCGGATATCTGGTCCGATATTTTAATTTTGATTGTGTCGAATTCGGAAAACAGGTCCGCATCGCTGGCTATAATAAGCGCGGTAAGATCCGGATCATAGGTGTAGATCAAAGGATTATCCTTAGCGCTTTGCAGGATTACGCGATTATTTAATGAGATCGGATCAACCTGCTCATTGAACGATATTATAATCTTATCACTTATCAGGATATCGGTAACCCCCTGCTGAGGCGGTGAGGGGAAAAACGATGATACCTGCAGGAGACGGTTTTTAACATTCAATGTGATAGTCTGATTTGTTATCGCCTCGGCCGTATCGAGGACCTGGAACCTGAGTTCGTAGCTCTGCCCTGCATTGGAATAATCGGAATGCAGAAGGAACAGCCCGCTGCCATCCAGCCTGTCCCTGAAAGTCGCATTGGCGGGCTTGTCAAGGCAATATAGTTTTACCGGATCGCCATCGGGATCATCAGCTTCAATAATAAACTCGAGGGTGTCATCCTCTGTTATTTCTATGGTCTCAGTAAGGCCCGTGAAACTCGGCGCACGGTTAACGTTCAAAACAATAATCTCGACTATCATTGATGACTGCAATAGCGTATCGATCTCATCGACAGCCGTGAATGTTATCCGGTATTGGCCGGATTGATGGTAATCCGGTGCAAATTCAAGTCGCCCGCTGCCGTTACCATTGTCCGTAAATGATGCGTTCTCGGGAAGCTCGGATGTTCTCAGCATGGGCGAGGTGCCATCGGGATCATTGGCCTCGATAAACATGCTCAAAAATCCCCCTTCGTTGAATGTCCTCGGCGCAAGTTCGGACAACGAGGGCGGATCATTGGGCGGATTAACCAGCAGGTTCACTTCGACATATAACGGCATATTGGAGGCGTTACCGTTGATGCGGATCGTATCGGTATAATTGCCCTGTGTCAGATTATCTATGTTCATAGAAACGTCAATCATGGTTTCATAATCGCCCTCGACTGGTGATAGCTGGAGCCATGATTTGCTCTTTGTCAGTGACCAGATCAGCCTGCCCTCATTTTCATTGGCAAGACTAAATGACTGGGTGGCCGGCGTGTAGCCGTTTTCATTGGCCGTGAAGAAAACCTGATTGTTATTCAGTTTCGCCAATGGCCTTAACGCGTCATATGCATACAGGCCATAATAATCGGCAATCGCGATCCGGCCATTACCATCCCAGGCCGCATCCTGCGCAAGACCCTGTGTCGGTTGACGGCCAGCAAGGTAGATATTCTCGGGATCGGATATATTATAGAAATAGACTCCCTTTTGCGGGTCGGTCAGGAGCAGATAAATCGAATCTATGCTGACCGATCCGGGATTAAGCGACTCGGAAAAAACAGCCACATCCCTGATATCCTGTGGATTCGAAACATCGAATATCTCCAGACCACGTGATTGCAAAGCGGCATACAGATAATCATTTTCAATTTTGAAATCTTTTAGATTGTAATCCAGTGTTATGTCGAAGGCGAAAACCGGGTTTATTGGATCAGTTAGATCGTAAGCCGAAATCAAATCCGCCGATCCGATATAAAGCATGCCGCCAGAGACAGTCATGGCTATTACACCTTCACCGAAATCGAGCAGGCCGGCCAAACGGGGAGCGGCAATATTTTCGAGATTTACGATATGTATACCGGACTCATCATCGGCGAGATAAGCATAATCGCCGTTGATGGCGATATCTGTAAAAACACCATCGGAGATATATCTTCCGACCCTGAAGATATCGTCGGGAATGCTCAGGTCTATAATATCGAAGCCATTGTAGATGTCTGTAACGAATGCAAAATTCCCATCGATGACCAAATCTGTGGCAGCCGGGCCATCCAGCTTATACCTGAAAATGTCATGATACCAGTTGCCGAGACCGTGTTTGCCGACATGAAATATTCCATTTCCGGTTTGCCAGCCGGAGGATGCGGTTACCAGTATTTCACCATAAAAATCGGCCTTTATGACATTGCCGTATGAATCAAGGAAGCCCACAATATCGGCATTGGAAACATCGCTGAAATCAACAATGGAGAGTCCCTGATTCCATCCGGCCACATAGGCCTTGCTGTCATACAGGTAGATTCCAACTGTAGAACCGGGTATCTCGACAGATTTCACAAGGGATAGGTTAGCCGGATCGCTAATATCGAAAATTCGCAGGCCATTTTCGCCTCCCAGTGTAACGAAGGCATAGTCATCAGCAACCGTGATTCCATTGGCGCCGGTTTTTGCCAGACTATTGCTGACCTTAAGTGGATTCTCAGGATCCGAAATGTCTATAACAACAGGCCCGATTTCCTCTACCGCAATGTATGCATATGCTTTATTTATATCGATATCAAATGCAAACCCGCCGACATCGAGACTGGATACAAGCTGGGGGTCCTGCGGATCGCTGATCTCTATTATTTTCAGCCCGGCATCACCATCTGCCAGATAAGCATAGGTATCATCAATTGCCACCGCCGAGGCGATATCATTGGAAGGAAGATCGGAAATAATATGGGGATTTTCTATGTCGCTAATATCTGCAATTACCAGGCCCTGGCTTCCTGCCGCGAGAACTGCAAGGTCATCTTTCAGCTTAACGTCAAAACAATATCCATCGATATCGAGCCGCGATATTTCATTCGGATTATTCATGTCGAAAACATCTATGATTACAAGGCCCGCATCACCCGATGCCATATAGATGAAGTAGTTTCGCTTATCCAAGCGCCAGCCCTGTCCGCCTTCGACAGGGAAATTACTGAAGACTACCTGCGCCCCCGGGGGAAATGCTCCGGTAATCATCAGTCCGTCGTACATGGCGCAGTACGCATAATTGCCGTCAACATAAACATCCAGCATACCCTGCCACATCTGGCTGGAATGATAATAAGTATAGGTCTCATCTTCCGGATCATTATCCGGCTGATCGGATCTCATTGATTCCTGTGCCTGAAACATGTTCCTGAGATCGAGACGGTTATCGAAAAATGCGGCCCGGTTATCGCGGGAGTCATTGATGGCATTATCTCCCGAACTGTTGGAGCAGAACGAGTTGACCTGCCAGACCAGCATCATGATTAGCAGTGAAACCACCATTTTTTTCATAGAATCGGACTCATGTTAGAGGTTCGACTATTTCGATACAGTATCAGATATAATATACTAAATATGTCTATTTTGTAAATGTATAAAATAAGCCGCCCCAATTCATCGGGACGGCTTACCTCGTTATGTCTTCCTATGACATATATCGCAAAGCTATGAGCGTGAATCAGGTTATCTGAAACTCAGTGAAAATTTCAATATAATGGCATTATCCGCCCAGTCCATCCAGAACTTATATTTTTCATTATTGACCAGGCTGGCGGCTATGCCGAATGTGTTCATTAATAGATCACGGGGCGACCAGCCCTCACGCATGCCGTCATCATATTCCTTGTAAAGGCCGATCCCGAAGACCATCCCTGCGGCCAGGTAATCATCGACCACCCGGCTGGAAATCTCGGTCAATGCAAATGAGCCCATCATATGCTGGAACTTATCAGGGGCCTTGATATACCAGCGCTGATTATCGAAGAAATACCAGTGATCCTGCGCTGAAGGCATCCTTTTGAAATTGCCGTCTTTGGGATGATCCTGGTATTTGCCGATTGCCTGAAGAGACGGTTGCAGGAGCATGATGATCACAAGTGTTGCAAGAATCGTTGTCAGTTTCGCACGCATGGCAATCCTTTCGATTAGTCCTCATATCACTCGAGATATATCAAGCTCAAAAAGGATGCCAAACCCGGAGAAGGCCGGGAGTTCCCGCTATGCTATTGGAATTCAATTGATTAACAGTGTGACACGGGATTGCACAGTTCTTAATGGTGTGAAAGGGATTGCACAGGATATGAATCTTTTGTTTTTGCTTGCATGTTTAACGGCATAGATTTATGTTATTTTGGAAGATAATTTTTATCCACTATTGGAAGGCATTTACTTATGAAAGAGCAACTGATTAAATCGATTTCCGGCATTCGCGGCAAGATTGGAATCAGCCTTTTCCCCGAAGTCGCTTTGCAGGCGGGTAAAGCCTACGGCAACTATGTGCGCGGGAAAAGAGTAATTGTCGGCGGTGATTCGCGGGTTTCGCATCTGATGCTGAAATCGGCAGTCATCAGCGGGTTGCTGGCGACCGGATGCGAGGTAATCGATGTCGGAATCTGCCCCACGCCTACCATAGAAATGGCCATAATCGGTACCGATGCCGCCGGCGGAGTGGGCATCACAGCCTCTCATAATCCGGTGGAATGGAACGGCTTGAAATTCTTCAATGCGCGTGGGGAGTTTCTCACGAAACAGCAATATCTGAAATTCAGCGAATATCTGGAAGCCGGCGATGTGCCGGTCAAAAAATGGAAGCAGCTGGGCACCATCAGATCCGATTTCACCTGGATCAGGAAGCATGTAGAGAAGGTCTTGAAACTTAAACTGGTCAACCGCGCTATGATAAGCAAGCGCAAATTCAAAGTTGTCATCGATGGTGTCAATGGGGGCGGATCGATTGCCGGGCCGGAAATGCTGGAGGCATTGGGATGCAGGGTGTTGCGAATAAATTGCGAACCAAATGGCCAGTTTCCGCATAACCCGGAGCCATTGGCCAAAAACCTCAAGGCCCTGTGTGAAGCGGTCCGTCAGACAGGCGCGGATATCGGTTTCGCGGTCGACCCGGATGCTGACCGTCTGGCAATAGTGTCCGAAGCAGGCAAGGCTGTCGGCGAGGAATACACTCTGGCAATATCGGCTGATTATGTGCTTTCGAAACGACCCGGGCCGATGGTTATCAATCTATCAACTTCGAATCTAAACAGTGATGTTTGCAATAAGTATGGCTGTAAGCTGCATCATGCGCCGGTGGGTGAGGCCAATGTGGTCGAGGCAATGCGCAGAAGAAAGGCGGTTATAGGCGGTGAGGGCAATGGCGGGGTGATTTTGCCCGATCTTCATTATGGACGGGACAGCCTGGTGGGTATGGCTCTGGTTTTGATGAAAATGGCCAAAACTAAGTTGAAAGTCTCGGAACTGGTGGACAGCCTGGGACATTATGTAATTGTCAAGAGCAAGGGGAACATGAGTTCTGGCTTTGACGTAAAACTTAGCAAACTGGGAGAAAAGCTCACCGATCAAAAAATTAGTACAGTCGATGGCGTTCGTGTCGACTTTGATAATGGATGGGTACATGTCCGCAGGTCCAATACAGAACCGATTTATCGTATAATCGCCGAGGCTCGGGCAAAGAAAGATGCCGATTCGTTGATCAGTTTCATAAAAGAAAAATTGTAAAATCCGGAGTATAAATTATGTGCGGAATTGTGGGTTATATCGGTCGCCAGAAGGCGGTGCCGATTCTGCTGGACGGGATCAAACGTCTTGAATACAGGGGCTATGATTCAGCCGGTATAGCGGTACTGGAAAAAAACGGTATAATTTTCGATAAGGCGGCGGGCAAGATCTCGGCACTCGAGGAGAAGATTGCCGGGCGGGAATATGTGGCCAATTGCGGAATCGCTCATACTCGCTGGGCCACCCATGGTGAACCGAATACGATCAACGCCCATCCACATGTGGATACCAACTGCAACATCGCTATCGTCCATAATGGTATCATCGAAAATTACCGCAGCCTGCGCGAATACCTTGAAAAGGCCGGACATAATTTTAATACCGAGACGGACACCGAAATACTGGTTCATCTGATCGAAGAGTACTATGAAGGCAACCTGCTCGAGGCGGTTCGTACGGCGCTGGTATTCGTAGAGGGTACCTACGGTATTGCGGTTGTTTCCAGCAATCATCCGGATGAAATCGTGGTGGCCCGTCAGGGTTCACCGCTGGTGATCGGATGCGGCAAAGATGAAAACTTTATCGCTTCCGATGTGGCCGCGATAATCCGCCATACCAATCAGGTGGTTTACCTGGATGAAGGTGAGATGGCCAGGATTACGGCCGATAATTTTGAGATATCGACTATTGACAAGGTCATGATTGCGCCGGATGTGCATGAAATCGAATGGTCGCTGGATGCCATCGAGAAAAGCGGCTATGAACATTTTATGCTGAAAGAGATTTTCGAGCAACCGGTGGCAATGGCAAATGCTTTCAGGGGACGTCTCAATTACGACGAGGGCACTTCCCGTCTGCACGGCCTTCGTTTGCAATACGAAGAGCTTCATAATATCAGGCGCGTGCTCTTTATGGCCTGCGGGACATCATGGCACGCCGGTCTGATCGGAGAATACCTGATTGAGGACCTGGCACGAATCCCGGTGGAAGTGGAATATGCCTCGGAATTCAGGTATCGTGCCCCGATTATCGAGGATGGCACAATCTGTTATGTGATCTCCCAATCGGGTGAGACAGCCGATACCCTGGCGGCATTGAGGGAAGCCAAACGCAAGGGGGCCACTGTGCTTGGGATCTGCAATGTGGTCGGATCATCGATTGCGCGCGAAACCGATGGTGGAATTTATATTCACGCCGGCCCCGAAATCGGTGTAGCCTCAACCAAGGCCTTTACATCGCAGATCATGGTGCTGGAACTTATTTCGCTGCTTCTGGCACGTATGCGCGATATGTCGATCGAGAAGGGCCGTCAGATCGTTTCCGCCATTCAAAAGATTCCCGAACAGGTCGAGGGAATTCTGTCGATGAGTGATGAGATCAAAAATATCGCCGAACTCTATGCCCACAGCAATAATTTCCTGTATCTGGGCCGTGGAATCAATTTCCCGGTCGCTCTCGAGGGGGCCTTGAAGCTAAAAGAGATATCATATATTCATGCCGAGGGTTACCCGGCGGCGGAGATGAAGCATGGTCCGATTGCGCTGATTGATGAAAATATGCCGGTTGTGGTAATTGCCCTCAAGGACCAGGTTTACGACAAGGTTATTTCGAATATCGAGGAAATCAAGGCCCGTAACGGCAATATTATCGCAATCGCGACCGAGGGTGATGACCAGATTGGTCGTCTGGCGAATCATGTGATCCATATACCGCATGTGCCCTATCATCTTACGCCGCTTCTGTCGATTATACCGCTGCAGCTTCTGGCCTATCATATGGCTGTGCTGCGCGGATGTGATGTCGACCAGCCGCGTAATCTGGCCAAGAGCGTCACTGTGGAATAACCCTTTTTGCGGGATTGACCGCTCCTTTTGACTGGATCAACGGTATGCCGAATTTGATATGGAACCCGCTCTTGTTTAAATGGTTATAAAGAGCAGATATTTTGCTTGCTTTTTTGGCAAAATCCGCTACATTTTAAAGCTTTGTGAGCGGAAACCTAAAGGAGATGATTGAGATGAAGGAAGGTATTCATCCGAAATATGTCGATGCTACCATAACCTGCGCCTGCGGTAATCAGGTCAAGACTCGTGCGACCGAAAAGGAAATCCGCGTTGATATTTGCAGTGCCTGTCATCCGTTTTTCACCGGACGGCAGAAACTGATCGATACGGCAGGACGTGTTGAGCGTTTCAAGAGAAAATACGAGAAATTCGCCAAAAAGCAGGCCGGGGAAAAGGAAGCAGAGAAAGAAAAATAGCAACTATAAATGGACAGCATCCGAGTTTTGGATGCTGTCTATTTTTGTGCCTAAAACCGGAGTAAATTTGTCATGCCAGATTTGAACGTTGGAGGACAGGCAGTAATTGAGGGTGTGATGATGCGCTCCAAGGATCGCGTCTCAACTGCTGTCAGGAGAGCATCGGGGGAAATCGAGATTAAATCCGAGGATTTTGTCTCTTACACCAAACGCAACAAAATTCTGGGCCTGCCGATAGTACGCGGGGCGGTATCACTGGTCGAGATGCTTTCAATTGGAATCAAGACATTGAATTTTTCCGCCTCAGTCGCGGCCGAGGATATCGACATTGCCGAGGGCAAGGAAACATCCAAAAAAACGAATAATTTCATCATGGGCCTGACCGCGATTGTAGCCTTTGCGCTGGGAATCGGCATATTTTTCTTCCTGCCGCTTTTATTCTCATCGCTTTTGGGCGTCAGCAAAGAGGCTCTGTCGTTTAATCTGGTAGCTGGTGTTATTCGTGTGGCCATGTTCCTGGCTTATGTCTGGGCCATATCCCGTTTTGGCGAGTTCAGGCGAGTATTTGAGTATCATGGCGCGGAACACAAGTCCATTTTCGCCTATGAAAACGGCGAGGATCTGACTGCCGAAAATGCGAAAAAATATACCCGGCTCCATCCCCGCTGCGGCACCAGCTTTATCCTGATCGTAGCCATCCTGGCGATCCTGACATATTCGATTTCAGACACCATATATTATCTGATCACAGGATATCCGCCGGCGCTTTTGACACGTTTTCTGATTCATTTCGCACTGCTGCCGATAGTGGCCGGTTTATCCTATGAGCTCCTGAAATTATCCGGAAAAACCCGTGATAATGCATTAACCCGTTTCCTGATTCAGCCCGGACTCTGGCTGCAGAGAATCACCACCCAGGAACCCGACGTCAGCCAGCTCGAGGTCGCCATCGTGGCCCTGCGCAGTTCGTTGCGCATGGATGATCAGGTCGAAGAAGAAAAAGTCGAGGCTAATCAGTAATGCTTGATATCATAGATAACCTGGAAAAGAAGCTGGAAAAACTGGATAAAAAGCTCTCCGATCCGGCGGTGCTTTCCAACCAGCGCAAAGTGACCGAAATCTCCCGCGAACGTAAAGAGGTCGTGGAAATCCTCGAGGTCGGACGCGAATACAAAAAGATGTATCAGACTATTAAGGATGATGAACAGGTCAAGCGCCATGAAGAGGATGAGGAACTGGTCGAGATGGCTCGGGCCGAGCTGGAGGAGCTTTATCCCCAGATCGAGGAACTGGAGGAGAAGCTTAAGCTGCTCCTGGTTCCTAAAGACCCCAATGATTTCAAGAATACGATTATAGAAATCCGCGCCGGAACGGGAGGTGAGGAGGCCGGCCTGTTTGCCGCCGATTTGTACCGCATGTATCAGCGCTATATCGAGGACCAGGGCTGGAAATCCGAAGTATTGAGTTCAAATCCTACCGGAGTCGGCGGTTTTAAGGAAATTATCTTCCTGGTTGAGGGCGAAGGCGTTTATGGCCATCTTAAATTCGAATCAGGTGTTCACCGTGTGCAACGAGTACCGGAAACGGAATCATCCGGACGAATTCATACATCGGCCGCATCGGTAGCGGTTCTTCCGGAGGCCGAGGATGTCGATATCGATATCGATCCGAATGATCTCCGTGTGGATGTTTACCGTTCCTCAGGCCCCGGCGGTCAGTCGGTCAATACCACTGACTCGGCGGTACGGATAACTCACGTTCCGACCGGGCTGGTGGTCAGCTGCCAGGATGAGAAATCGCAGCTCAAGAATAAACAGAAGGCCATGAAAGTTTTGCGCGCCCGTCTCCTGGACAAGGCCATTGCTGAGCAGGAATCGGCGATTGCCAGCCAGCGCAAAGCCATGGTATCCACAGGCGACAGGTCAGCCAAGATTAGAACATATAATTTTCCGCAGGGGCGGATTACCGATCACAGGATCGGGCTGACATTGTACAAACTGGATGCGGTCCTGCAGGGTGACCTGGATGAGTTGATTGAATCGCTGACATTAGCAGACCGTTCCGCCAAGCTGGAAGAAATTGAAGTCGCAGGCGAACCGTCATCATAAGGAACTCAATCTTTGACATAAGCAATTCAATTAAGTACAATAGCTGAACCTGATTTAAACTATAGAATATTAGATATGGATATCGGAAATCTCGACAGCCTGGCACTTGAACACGCTAAAAGTATGGGGGTATCATACGCTGATTTTCGTCATGAGATCATCAGTGAGGAGAGCCTTTCGATTCGCAATGGCAGCCCGGAACTGATTAACCGCACATCATCAAAAGGCTTTGCGGTCAGGGTGATTGCCGATGGCGCCTGGGGCTTTGCCGCCGATTCGGTCATGAATGAATCTCAGGTCAGAAGTGCCGTTGAACGGGCGGTGGCAATAGCCGGGGCTTCAGCGAAATTAAACCGGTCGCCGATAGAACTTGCGCCGGTAAATGCAGTCCGGGACAGCTACACAACCCCGATTGAAAAAGATCCATTTGCGGTTCCACTGAAGGAGAAAATACAGCTCCTCAAGGACCTGGAAAATATGATGAAAGTCTCCGATGAGCTCAATTCGACATCGGTATTTATGACTTTCTATCGCACCCGCATTTATTTTGCCTCCAGCGAGGGATCAAAGATTACACAGGATATTTATCAATCCGGTACCGGAACATCATGCGGCATAGTCCGGTCGCATCGTGACCGCACCGAAAGATCATTCCCGACGCCGGGAGGTCAATGGATCACGGGTGGATACGAAATCATGGATAAGTTCGACTTCGAAAATGAGCTTTTACGTACCGCCGGCGAGGCTTTTGCCTTGTTATCGGCCGGTGAATGCCCGCAGGAGACTATGGATATAGTGCTGGGCGGCGATCTGGTATCTTTGCAGATTCATGAATCGGTCGGGCATCCATTGGAACTGGATCGTGTGTTCGGCTATGAACGCAATTTCTCGGGTGTGTCTTTTGCTACCACAGATAAATTAAACGAGCTTAAATATGCTTCAGATATAGTTTCATTTTATGCAGATTCCACATATCCGGGCGGACTGGCGACCTATGCCTATGATAACGAAGGTGTCAAAACCGAAAGGGTGTCATTGATTGAAAACGGCATTCTCGTCAATTATCTTTCGGACCGCGAGACTGCCGCACGGATCGGCAAAAAATCGACAGCCTGCAGCCGTGCGGAGGGATGGAACAATGTGCCCATAGTGCGTATCCCCAATATTATCATGAATGCGGGAGAGAGCAGTTTCGATGATTTGATTGCCGGAATCGATAACGGGATCTATATAACATCCCCCAATAGCTGGTCCATCGATGATAATCGTGAGGGATTTACGCTGGGCGGTGAAATCGGCTGGCTGATCCGCGACGGCAAACTGGCCGGGATGATTAAATCGCCAAGATATTCGGGTAATACTGTTGATTTTTGGAATTCATGTGATGCGATCGGCGACCGGAGCCAGTGGGTGCTGTGGGGCACGCCCAATTGCGGTAAGGGTCAGCCGGGACAGAATGCTCGTACGGCACAGGGATGTTCGCCCTGCAGGTTCAGAAATGTCAAGGTAGGTTAGAGTATGCCGGATAAAGTTGCACTGACAGAGGATTATATATTGACCACATTCAGAGAGGCATTGAAATCATCGACCGCCGACCAGACCGAAATCGCATTGGAGGGGGAAAAGCTGTCCCTGACCCGTTTCGCGGAAAGCAAAATCACCCAGAACCTGGCATTGTCCGATAATAAAGTAATCGTCAGAACAATACGAAATAAGCAAATCGGCTTAGCCGTATCCAACAGCCTGAAACTGGATGATATAAAAAATACGATCAAGGCGTCACAGGAAATCAGCTCAGTACAGAGCCGTGATGAGGCCTTTCAGACACTGCCCTCATCACCGCCTGCAATCACTGTAAAAGGCTATTACGAGGCTACCGACCAGGCCTTGCCGACAACCCGTGCCGACGCTGTCTCGACAATTGCAGTTGAAGGCGCTAAAAACAACCTGACCGCATCAGGAGCTTATCGCACTACAACGGACCTTGCGGCGGTGGTTAATTCTCTCGGTACTGAGCAATTTTTTCGTGGTACCAAGGCTGAGCTTTCGTTGACATTGAGCGATGACAATGATCGCTCCGGCTATGCTATCGGATTCAACCGCGATATCGGCAAAATCGATCCCCTGGGTCTTGCACAGCGTGCCTCAGAGAAAGCGGTAAAATCGGCAGATCCGGTGGAATTGCCGGGCGGACCGTATACTGTGATACTCGAGCCGGCGGCGGTGGGGCAGATGGTGCTGCTATTGTCATTTATGGGCTTCGGATGCAAGACATTCGTCACGCGGCGGTCATTTATGGCCGGCAATATCGGTAATCAGATCGCCGGGCAGAATGTCAGCCTGATCGAGGACCCCTATCATAAACGGATACAGGGAATGCCTTTCGATTATGAGGGCGTGCCACGTCAGAGAGTGGTGCTGATCGAAAACGGCATAGCCCGCAATGTGGTTTGGAATTCCTATTATGCCGGGATGGCCAATGAGAAATCAACCGGCCACGCTCATCCGGCCTATAAAACATTTTCGCCTTATCCCAAATTCCTTACTATGGCGGCCGGTTCCAGTTCAGTTGATGAAATGATTGCCTCCACTGAGCGGGGCATATATATCACCCATTTCTGGTATGTCAATTATCTCAACCCGATGCGCACGATGGTGACCGGTACTACCCTGGACGGCACTTTTCTGATCGAAGACGGACAGATCAGCAAACCGATCGTCAATATGCGCATGGCGCAGTCGATACTTGAAATGCTTTCAAGCGTGCAGATGATTTCCGGCGAACGTCAGCTTTATCCGCAATATTCGGTAATCATGTTATTGCCATATATCAAGGTGGATGGTTTCAACCTGATGCCCGAGGGGGTGGAAGAATGAAGCGCAGGGACTTTATAAAGATATTCGGTATGGGCGCAGTGGTCACGGTTATCCTTCCAGGCCAGTTGTTCTCGGCCCAGAATCCGACCCCGAGGATATCGGGGTCTTCCCAGCCGGTGCGCATGCATTACGGCGATGTCAGGGGCGGATGTTCAGGCTGGGATGAAACCAATCTGCATGAATTTCCCATCGACAGGGAATAATCATATCCATGCCACAAAAGCTAATTGACCTTATCAAGCATTACGATCATATCCTCGATCGCGCCGCAGTTGAGGCTCCCCGTCAGAATATCGAACGCATGCTGGAAAAAGTAATCGGCCTGGGCAAAGTCGACCTGTATTTGAATCCCGAGCGTAAATTGTCTACCGCAGAGGAAGCAAAAATCGCAAAGCTGGTAGAACGCAGGCTGAATTTCGAGCCGCTTCAATATATCCTGGGTGAATGCGAGTTCTATGGTATAAAATTCAAGGCCGATCCGCGGGCCCTGATTCCACGACCTGAGACGGAATTTGTGGTTTCGACTGCAATTGACATGATAGACGGAAGAGCGGGCCTGCATATTCTCGACCTGGCCACAGGTTCGGGTAATATAATTATCTCCATTGCGGTCAACAGCCCGGATCAGAATTTTCATGCCACCGATCTATCCCGGGATTCATTGCAACTGGCTGAGGAAAATGCCCATCTGAATAATGTAGCCGACAAAATTCAATTTCACTGCGGCAACCTGTTTAATCCGGTTAAAGAAGTGCAGGTCAAATTCGATATTATCACATCAAATCCACCCTATATCCGTGAGGGCGAATTCGATAACCTGCATGAGCAGATCAAACGCTTTGAGCCAAGAAGGGCGTTATTGTCGGGGGCGGATGGCCTGGATTTTATCAGGCCGATGTTAGCCGGGGCGGGTGAATACCTCAAACCGGGCGGCTATTTAATCAGCGAGGTGGCTATGGGTCAGGCGCCGCAAGTCAAGCGTATGGCTGTTGATGAACATGGCCTGGAGCATATTCAGACTGTCGAGGATTATCGCGGAATTGAACGGGTGGTTGTCTTCAGGTTGGCAGAAAGCCCTGCCAATCATTGATCATCGGATTTCCTTTTCTTCATATACTTATCGTAGATATATTTTTTTTCATACCAGTTGATACCTTTTTCCAGGAGCCAGAAGGGGCCGATCAGGAGAATATAGAACACGGTGATGTAGGCTATAATCACAGCGGTTGCCAATGGCCCGATCCAGACCAGGTAGACCATGCCAATAATAAAAGATATACTCAAGCTGATCAGGGCATTTCGGTATCTTTTCAGCACCAGCAGATGATAGCCGATAAATGTGGGGATTGAGAGCGGTATTACGAGAAACAAGAGCAGACTGTCAAATATGCCCGTAAAAAACTGTTCAAATCCTGTTTCAACCTGGTTCATATAATATCACCCGCCCTAAGATATAAATATACATGGCGATTGTTGCATAAAAAAATCGGGACATCGTGATTGACGTCCCGAATCCGGAATCCGGTATATCCTATCGATTCCAATGTCGGAATTCGACAAAAGTTATAAGTGCCGAAATCCAATTGCCTGCCCGTTTCCCAAAATTGCCCAGGGGAAGAGGCATGTCCTAAATGCTCAAGAGGCCGAAAACCGCTTCGGCCTGCAGGTTACCCTGCGCCAGCATGGCAACCCCGCTCTTTTGCTGGATGAGGAGGTTTATCAGGTTAGACTGCTCCACGGCATAGTCGGTATCCCTGATCGTGGACTCGGCCGCGATCATATTGTTGTGGGTTACCTCCAGGTTATTACGGAACGACTCCATATAGGTGGAGGTATTCGCTCCGACCTGGATATGCCCGGAACTCAGCTTTCCCAGCTCCTCATCGATCATTTCGACCGCCTGCGCGGCCTTCTCGGGAGTTGAGAGATCGATATCCTGCAATTTGTCCACACTGGTGACAGATCCCTCGGAACCATCCAGCAGCTTCTGCGTACCGAATGAGGTTTCATCTACAACCCTGTTATATGATGAAACGACATTGTCGGCCGCTCCCTGATAGGCTGACAGGGTGCTGTCATCATTTGTGGCGGAATTGGCTGCCCCGATAGCCAGTTCACGTAATTCGATTAACTGGTCTTCCAGACCAGTCATGGCCTGGTCAGCAACATTACTCATATTGATGTTGTTGTCCAGGTTGGTCAGTTCCTGGGCGATCGATCCTATCTGGGCACGCATTCTCTCCGAAATAACCAGACTGGCCGGACCATCAGAAGCCTGATTGATTTTCAGGCCGCTGGACAGTTTTTTTCCGGTTTTCATCAGCGAACGCTGAATAGTCGAGATATTCCGGATGGTGTTGATAACACCGACGCTGTTCAACAGAGATATGCCCATAAAATAACTCCTTTTACTCCGCAGGCGGTAAATGCAATCAACATGCCCACCAAGGCCCTATAAGAGAAATTCCGCTAATTCCATAGAATATTTAGAGATAATTCGATAACCGAAATGATAATCAGGGCCGAAAATGAATGTCTTCTATGGGATGTGGCCAAAAAATATGGCAGAAATCCAATAATAAATCCGAATAAAATGCCTGAATTTGCTGCGAAATAATCGGATTTTTATGCGCCAAAAAGATTCGCTTGAGAAAATATGCACGTTTTGTCCATGTATACATTTATCTCACTCCGATGGCATGTAATTTGATTTACATCAAGTGAAAAGGAGGTTGAATGAAAATACCCGATAATCCGCTTCTTTCACTTAAGCCGGCCGTACCTGCGCAGAAACAGAATACATCCGGAGCCGACAACAAGGGCAAGAAAAAAAATGAAATCATCATCAAAGGCGAGATCAGGGGCGAGGTAAAAGGCGAAATCAAGGCCACGGCAGCGGGGGAAAACAAATCTGCCTCAAGCCTCTCAGAGACCAAAAAACAGTCCCAAAGCGCATCATTTTCCAAAAAGGAGCATGCAGAGGTTGAAAAAGAGGAGCATCCCAAAAAGGCCCTGGATAAGTTTATGGAGAAGAATCCGGCTTCTGTGAAACGAGATGAAGACGGCCGCCTGATAAAAGGTCCAAAGCGCGGAAAATAAGAAGCGAGATTTTAAGAAGTTATCTGACAGCGACTTTGGGGAATTTCCGAGTCGACCCGGGAGATGTCCGGAAATCGTTTGCCTGCAATGGCCTGCGATTTCCGGATTTTTATTTTTATTTGCATGCGGGCTTTTTATCGTTTATTATAGAAGCTGATGGGTAAGAAAATTTACGCGCCCTGGCGCGAAGATTATATATTCGGGCCCAAGGAAAAGGGCTGTCTTCTGTGCCGGATTGCCAGGGAAACAAACAAGGATAAAGAAAATCTTGTGCTCTATCGGGGCGAAAAGGTCTTCGTTGTCATGAACCGCTATCCCTATGTTTCCGGGCATCTCATGGTTGTCCCGCTGCGTCATCTGGCACATTTCGAGAAGCTGCCGACTGTTACGGCCAATGAGTTGATGGCGGCCACGCAGATTTCAGTCAGCATACTAAAAAAGGCGTTGAGGCCGCATTCATTTAATATCGGTATAAACCTCGGCCATCAATCCGGTGCCGGTGTACCGGGTCATCTTCATCAGCATATAGTGCCGCGCTGGCATGGAGACACCAATTTCCTTTCGGTGGTCTACAATACCAGGGTGGTTTCAGTATCGCTTCTGACAGTATATAACAAGCTGATCAAGCATTTTCGGGATATCTCAAAATGAAGATGCCGACCAAAGAAGAGCTTCTGCGCCTTCAGAAAATCTACCGAACCGATAAGAAAATCGGCGAGGCGCTGGGAGGAATTCCGGAATATCTGGTGGCCTACTGGCGCCGTAAGAAGGGAATTCCCAGGCCCAGCTTTGCCAAGTATTCCGAGGCGCAGATTCGCGAGTTGTGGGAACGCTTTGGCGATGATTTTCGTTGTGGGCGCGAACTGGGCATTTCCAAGGCGGCCTTTTACAGCTGGCGGCGCAAATACGGCATCAAGGAAAAGCCCCAGGCGCTGAAACTGGAACAGCTCGAACTGAGATTCGGCATGGAAACCAAGATGGGCACCAATGGCACCTATGTTGAATATTATCAGACGGCCTATCATAAAATAGTGGCCCGTGCCGCGGGACGGGATAATGTACGTACTGGTGAAATAGTCCGGGCCGAGCCGGATCTGTTTATACTGCCCGATCATATAGCAGATGATGGCCTGGCTCATGAAGTAGAATCCAAATGCTGGTGGACCCGTCCGGTAGGCCTGTTGCAGGCGGGTGACCATGGTTCGGGCGGCAGCCATACCCTGGATCGGCCCTTTGATTGTCTCTGGAAAGGGCTGATAAAGCCGAATCAGCTGATCGTCACCACCCATCCGGAGTTATATTCCTTGGGCGCATTTTCATCGACCGTAATAACGCTGGATGCCGAACATGCCAAAAATGCGCTGGATGGCATGGTTGAAATTCGCATTCCACCTGTAATCAAGGTTACGGTGGCCGGTAAGATCACCAAAAACCTGTCGGTGGTTGACCTGATGGGATTTTATATCTACAAGCTGGAGGCCGACTCTTTCAGGAACCGCATTATTGAATTCTCCGGAAGCGGAATCGAGAAAATGAGCGGCGAGGAAAAAATGGCGATTTGCTATATGGCCCGGCTGGCGGGAGCCGAGTCTGTTTTCTGCCTGTTTGATGAATTGACCCGCAGGTTCCTGGCCCAGCGCACCAAGGTCAATGACAAGATTTTATTCTCGGACCGCACCGCTCATTATGATGCCGAATATCTGCTCAATTCGATCGGCCTCAAGAATCTCATCTTTCCCGATGGCAACCTGCTAAATCCGGTTCAGGCCGAGACTGTACCAAATCAGAAAGTAACTATGGTATTTTTGGGTGGACCTTGTGGCGGTACGGCCGACATCCTTAAGGCTGCGGCCGATCTTGTCAAGGGCAGAAAGGCCGCCCGCGGCGTGGCATGCTATGTCTCACCCATAACCCAGAAAGATATGGCCCGGGCGATGAAAAAGAAGGCCCTGACCGCACTCGTTGATTTCGGCTTCCAGATATTGCCGGTGGGAATGGGTCTGGAGGATTTTCTTACGGTTGGCAAAATTAAACGCGGACTCCTGACCGTGCCCGACAGATTCAACCCCCGGGATGATTGCGAGATTACATTCTGCTCGGCCGAAACAGCGGTGTGCAGCGCCGCCGAGGGACGAATCGTCTAATCCCATTTCTTCAGTTCAAACTGCCCCTGATTGTATTCCACATAGGAGAAATTTTCGATCCAGTCACCGGTATTGAGATAAACACCGCCATCGTATTCGATTCGCTCCGGTACATGCGTATGGGCTATAATCACCGCCTCATAGTCATGTTCGAGTTTTTGCCTGGCATAATCGCGGTATTCATGCAAAAAGCTTTCTTTGGGCCTTTTCTGCGAATGCCCGCGCGATTTGCCGGACACGAATTTAGCCAGCGGGATACCGATATCGGGCGGTATCAGGCGATAGAGAAAAATATTGAATTTGTTGCGCAGGATTTTTTTCAGTATCCGGTAACCGCGATCATTACGCGCCAGACCATCACCATGAATTATATGGACCTTCTTATCGTCGAGCTGTATATCCGCGCCATCCCTGAAGATCTCAAAGCCGACTTCGCGTGACAGGAAATCTCCCAGCCAGTGATCATGGTTGCCGGTGATATATTTTAGATACAGGCCCTGCTGCTTGAGCGCGGCAAGCCGCAATATTACTCCCAGGTTATCCTTGGGGATAGCATGCCTGTATTCGAACCAGAAGTCGAACAGATCGCCGACGATATATAGCTGCTCACCTTTTTCCTCGACCATATCGAAGAAGGACATGAGCTTGCCCAGCTTGAGCTGTTCACGGTCGGGGAAATTTTCGCCCAGGTGAACATCGGATATAAAGAATACGGCCATGACCTGAGTATATTCCGGCAGGATGATTTGTAAAGCCTTTTTTGCAGTATCAGCCCCAGCTGTATTAAACGATAATTGCCAATTTCGTTTAACATTTTTAAATTGGGCCGCGTAGAATACCTGATTTGAAGGGATTTTTGATAAATTTTAAGCTCAGTATAAGAGGGAACCGCATGGTGTTTTTCCCGTTTAATGGAATGGAAGGATCCAGATGGACAAGTTTGTAATTAAGGGTGGCCGGAAGCTCTCCGGCCGTCTTCGTGTCGGAGGCTCCAAAAACTCCGTGCTGCCGATCCTGGCCGCTTCGATCCTTGCCGACAAGGGCGAATCGATTATTCATGATGTCCCCGATCTTCGAGATATTGATATCATATTAAAGGTCCTCGAGGCTCTCGGCTGCCGGATAGATTGGAACAGAAAAGAAAGAACGGTCGTTATCAACGCCGAAAACCTGAGCGATCATGTCGCTCCCTATGAACTGGTGCGCCAGATGCGCGCGTCATTTTTGGTGCTGGGGCCGCTCCTGGCCCGTCTGGGCAAGGCCATGGTCTCATTGCCGGGCGGATGTTCTCTGGGCCAGCGTCCGGTTGACCTGCATCTCAAGGGCTTTCGCAAGCTGGGCGCAAAGATCAGCGAGGACAAAGGTTATGTGCTGGCTGAATGCGATCGTCTGAATGGCGGCGTATTCTGTTTTGACAGGCCCTCGCATACGGGCACCGAAAATGTCATGATGGGTGCGGTAACGGCCTCGGGCACAACAACTATTGTAAATGCGGCGATGGATCCCGAAGTTGTCGATGTTGCTGAATTTTTGAACAGCATGGGCGCATCGATTGAGGGCGCCGGAACGCCGACGATAACTATTAAAGGAGTAAAAAAGCTGACCGCAGTTGAACATAATCCAATTCCAGACCGTCTGGTAGTAGGAACGATTATGGCCGCCGTGGCCGCTGCGGGCGGTGAGGTTACCATAGAAAATGTCGTCCCGTCTCACCTGGGTATCGTGATCGAAAAGTTTTCCGAGATGGGTTGTGTAATAAATTCAGATCATAACCGTCTAACAATCAAAGCTCCCGAAAGGCTGGGTGCAGTGGATATGATTACAATTCCCTATCCAGGATTCCCGACCGACCTGCAGGCCTGCCTGATGGCCATGGCTACGCTGGCCGAGGGAACCAGCCATATTCGTGAGACAGTCTTTGAGGATCGTTTCAGCCACAGCATGGAGCTGATCCGCCTGGGCGCAAAAATTACGATATCGGGCGACACTGCCACAATCAACGGTGTCGGCGGGCTTTCCGGGACGACTGTTATGGCTTCTGATATCCGTGCCGGCGCGTCCATGGTTGTGGCCGGACTGGCGGCCGAAGGGGAAACCCAGGTGCGCCGTGTCTATCATGTCGATCGCGGCTATGAACATATCGAGGATATGCTCTCCGGGCTGGGGGCGGATATTAAAAGAGAAAAGGAATAATTTAGATAAATGAGGTTAGTTATGCGAGTACTCAAGCTTTTGATACCCGCAATTCTTCTGGGAGTACTGCTTACATCAACGGGGTTCGGCCAGGAGGTATATTTCGGCAAGAACAAGGTCCAGTATCGGGATTTCGACTGGCATTATATCCAGTCGCCCAATTTCGATATCTATTTCTATGAGGGCCAGGTTGATCTTGCCCGGTTTGCGGCCGAAGAACTTGAAAACGCCTACACCTTGATTGCCGAGGAGCTGAAATACTGGCCCCGCAATCGCATACCGGTGTTTTTATACAATGCCCCCAATGAATTTCAGCAGACCAATATCACACCATCGCTTCTGCCCGAAGGCGTGGGCGGATTTACCGAAGCATTCAAGAACCGTATGGTCTTCCCGTTCAATGGTTCCTATGAGGATTTCCGTCATGTGCTTCATCATGAGCTCACTCATGCCTTCACCTTCGATCTGCTCTATGGCGGAGCGATAGGTTCGATGTTTTCGCGCAGGTATCTTTTCCAGCTGCCACTGTGGTATGCCGAAGGATTCGCTGAGTATTCCAGCCGTATGAAATGGGATGTGAACGGCGATATGATTATGCGTGATGCGACTATCAATGACTATATTCTGCCGATTGACTATATCGGGGGTTATCTGGCTTACAAACAGGGTCATCTGATGATGATCTATATTGCCCAGAAGTACGGCGAAGAAAAAATTGCCGAACTGCTTTACAAGGGCAAATCGATGCTCAGTATGAGCAAGGCCATGAACCGTTCGCTGGGCCTCAAGCCCGAGGAATTCGATGAGGACTTTGCCAAATACTGCCGCAGGCTTTACTGGCCGGAACTGTCCAAGCGCAAAGAGGCCGAGGAAATTGCCAAACGCCTGACCGACCATGAAGAGGACGGTTCATTCTATAATGAGAAGCCGGCCTTTTCACCGCAGGGCGATAAGCTGGCCATTTTCACGGATCGGTCAGGTTATACTGAGATCGTTTTGATTTCCACTGTTGATGGCGAAATTATCGCCGAACTGGCCGAAAGCAGCCGTTCCGGTGATCTGGAATCCCTGCATTCATTCGTCTCCGGTATGTCATTCTCTCCCGACGGTAAACGTCTGGTCTTTGTAGGCAAAAGCCAGGGCAAGGATCATCTGCGAATTATGGATGTGGAAAAGGAAGATGTAATCCGCAAGTACGATAAATGGGGTTTTTCCAGCATCATGAATCCCACCTGGGGCGGCCAGGATTCAAACAAAATCGTATTTTCTGCGATGCAGGATTCCGAAAATGATCTCTGGATGCTGGATATGGAAACCGAAGAGTTGACCCAGCTGACATCGGATTATTACGATGATAACGAGGCCGAATTTTCGCGCGATGGCAGATACATAGCATTCGCATCCGATCGTCCGGCACTGGCACCCAATGCCGATCCGGGCGTGCTTGAATTTGCCTATGGCAGTTACAATATTTTCCGCTATGACATGGAAACAGGCGAGATCGTGGCAGTCACGACCGGTCCCGACCAGAAGCGCAGTCCGACCTGGTCACCCGACGGCAAGAAGCTGGCTTTTACCGCCGATTATAACGGGATCAACAATTTGTATATAAAGGACCTCGAGAAAGGTGATTTGTTCCCGGTCAGCGATGTATTGACCAATGTTCAGTCGCCGCAATGGTCGCCGCGCGGTGACAAAATCGCCTTTGTCAGTTTCAATAACCGTGGTTACGATGTCTTCCTGATGTCCAAGATTCAGCCGGTGGCTGATTCTCCCGAGGATCTGGAGAAAACCGCTCTGTATAAGGGCGAGATGAACCAGCCCCTGGAATTTGCTACCGAGGGCCTTGAGCAGCAGACACCGCGGGAAGAGGAAACAATGGCCGAGGCCGATACCAGCGTGGCCGAAGGTGAACAGGATGGCGATGAGGAAGCCGCTGAGGAAGATAAAGAAGCCGATATCGAGTATGGCGACTATGTCTTCAAATCCGGTACCAATGCTTTCAGTCCCATTCCTGAAGATTCCTCGGATGCTGTGTTTAATATAGATTCGGCCCAGGCTTATCGAGATTCGCTCTATGGCATGAATGAGAATGGTGAATATGAGGTCAAGGAATACAAGACCAGGTTTACACCTGACTTCGTGGCCGGTGGCGTATCATACGATACATTCTTTGGCCTGCGCGGGCAGTCGGTAATGGTTATCTCCGATTATCTCGGAAATCATCAGTTCTTCCTTGTGACCGACCTGGTCAATACAATCGACCAGACCAATTTCCAGCTATTTTATCTGAATAACACAAATCGCATAGACTATGGTGTGGGTATATACCATACCAAGTACTATTATATCGACGCTATCGATCGACTATTTTCCGACCGTTATTTTGGCGGAGCCGGTTCAGTTATCTACCCATTCAACACGTTTAAGCGCTTGCAGCTCGATATTTCGCATCTGTATATCGACCGCAAGTACTATGACGAGCCGTTCGATGATTCCTTTAACCAGAATACCACGGCAATCCTGTCATTCGTGCAGGATAATGTGCTGTGGGGAATCACCGGCCCGGCTGATGGCACACGGTATAAACTGAAATACGAAAGAACGCTGGATATCTACAACCGTTCGATTTCGTACTGGGCTGTTGGTCTCGATTATCGCAAGTATATCCCGCTGGGGGGACGATTCTCAACAGCGCTGCGTTTTGCCGCGGGACACTCGGGCGGCGCCAACGCCAAGCGATTCTTCCTGGGTGGCAATACCAACTGGATCAAAAATATTGAGGTTGATCAAAATATCTACAACGTCGATAACCTGTACTTCTCAGAGGTGATAACGCCTCTGCGCGGATATGACTATTACGAGATCGGAGGACGTAATTTCTTCCTGACCAATCTCGAATTGCGTTTCCCGTTTGTGGACTACCTGGTCGCCAAATTCCCGCTACCGATTTTCTTAAGCAGGATCACCGGAGCATTGTTCTGGGATATGGGTGCGGCCTGGGATGAGAACGAGAAATTCAAGGGCGCGGTTGGTACCGGCAACAACCGCCTGCAGGGCATCAAGGCGGCATTCGGATGGGGTGCGCGGATCAATCTCGGATTCCTGTTACTCAGATTCGATACTGCCTGGAGAACCGATCTTGATAAAACCTCCAAACCACGCTACTATTTCTCGCTCGGTGCGGAATATTAAACAGCCGACAACGATGCATATAAATGGCCGCCTTAACCATGGGCGGCCTTTTTATTTTGGTCGAAAGATTTGGTTGACAGAATCGGCTCTTTTGCGTATCACTTCAATTTACCTCAAGGAGAGAAAACATGAATGAGCCGGAAGTTAATCTCGAACTAGCCAAAGCCCACGGGCTTTCTGATGAAGAATATGAAAAGATGATAGATATACTCGGCCGCGTGCCGAATTATACCGAACTGGGTATTTTCTCGGTCATGTGGTCGGAGCATTGCTCATATAAAAATTCGATTGCCGTACTGAAAAAACTGCCCCGCGAGGGCAGCGCCCTTTTGACCATGGCCGGCGAGGAAAATGCCGGTGCAGTCGATATCGGTGACGGCCTGGCGGTGGTGTTCAAGATCGAAAGCCACAATCATCCCACAGCAGTGGAACCATATCAGGCCGCCGCGACCGGGATCGGCGGAATCCTGCGTGATATCTTCACCATGGGCGCGCGTCCGATAGCCGCCCTGGATTCAATGCGCTTCGGCGACCTGTCTCATCCGCGGGCCCGTTATCTCCTGGATGGTGCGGTGCGCGGTATCGGCGATTATGGCAATTCATTCGGCGTGCCGACCGTGGGTGGCGAGATTTATTTCGAGGACTGTTACCTGGGTAATCCATTGGTTAATGCCATGGCGGTGGGAATAGTCAAATCCGATGGTATCATATCCGGTACCGCCAGGGGCAAGGACAATCCTGTATTTATAGTAGGCTCATCAACGGGGCGCGATGGTATTCATGGTGCCACTTTTGCTTCAGAAGAAATATCCGAGGAATCAGAATCGAAACGTCCCTCGGTACAAATCGGTGATCCCTTTACAGAAAAGCTGCTGCTCGAGGCAACCCTGGAGATCATCAAAAAAGATCTGGTTATCGGCGTGCAGGATATGGGTGCGGCCGGGATTACCTGTTCGACGACCGAGATGTCGGCCCGTGGCGGAAATGCCGGTATGGATATCGATCTGGATAAAGTGCCTGTGCGCGAAGAGGGTATGACTCCCTATGAAATCATGCTGTCCGAATCGCAGGAACGCATGCTGGTTGTCGCCAAACAGGGCAAAGAAGATGAACTTCAGGAAGTATTCAAAAAATGGGGCCTTCCGGCGGTCAAGATTGGTTTGGTGACTGAGGATGGTATGGTTACGGTTCATAAAGATGGCGATGTTGTTGCAAAGGTACCGGCTTATGACCTGGTTCTGGGCGGCGGTGCGCCGGTTTATGAGCGCGAACGGAAGCGTCCGAAATATTTGGATGAGCTCAACAAGCTGGATATTAATGATATACCTGTGCCGCAAGATTTCAATGATGCTTTACTGAAAACAATCGGCTCTCATACAGTTGCCAATAAGGGCTGGATATATCATCAGTACGATCACATGGTACGCACCAATACGGCGGTTTTCCCTGGATCGGATGCCGCAGTGCTGCGTCTTCGTAAAACGAATCGTGCGCTGGCTTTTTCGACCGACTGCAACGGCCGCTACTGCTATCTCAATCCGCGCCGTGGCGGTATGATCGCGGTCAGCGAGGCGGCGCGCAATGTGGTCGCTTCGGGTGCCAGGCCGGTGGCAATTACCAACTGCCTCAATTTCGGCAATCCTTATAAGCCTGAAATGTACTGGTGCTTCTATGAAGCGGCCATGGGCATGGGTGATGCCTGCAGGAAATACGATACACCTGTTACCGGGGGCAATGTCAGTTTCTACAATGAGGACCAGATCGGGGGACGGGCAGTATACCCGACGCCTACTATTGGCATGATGGGCATTATCGATGAGCTGAAGCATATTACCACCCAGCATTTCAAGAATGAGGGCGATTTGATTTTCCTGATTGGCAAAACCAAAAACGAACTCGGCGCCAGCCAGTATATCAAAGTTCTTCATGATATGGTGCGCGGCGATGCGCCCGAAATCGATCTCGATTATGAGAAGAAAAATCATGATGCGATACTGGATTTGATCAGAAAAGGCCTTGTCAATTCATGCCATGATCTCTCCGAGGGTGGCATTGCCGTGGCATTGGCGGAATGCTGTATCAGCGAACGGGATAATCAGATCGGATGCAGTGTCAGGATCGAATCCGATTTACGTGACGATGTACTGCTCTTTTCGGAAAGCCAGTCACGCTTTATCATATCGGTCAGCCCTGAAAAGAAAAATCAGGCAGTACAGGTTCTTGAAGATGGCAATATCGATTTTAAATCGATCGGAGAAGTTGGCGGTGACAGGGTCGTGATTAATGACCTGATCGATCTGGAATTGTCAAAGCTGGATGATATTTACTTCAATTCAATTGCGCGTATAATGGAACGTCAGGTTGATCAGGAAGTTGCCACCGAACAGATTTAGTCCATGTTCCTGAGCCTGTTAATCCCCTCGGATCTTCCGGCTATAATAAGATTGTCCTGTTTTTTGATTGTGTAATCTGCCTGCGGAATAGCAGTGATCAGCCGACCGCTTTTGGTCGTACTCTTAATCGACAAAATATCCACACCGTATTTCTGCCTGATCTGAAGTTCGCGGATAGTCTTGCCTTCGAACTGATGCGGGGTGGGAATTTCCGTAATTACATAGCCCTCCATAAAACGAATATCGCTGTCAATATTGCTGAGCGTGATCTTCCTGGCCAGGTTGGAGGTTATATCAAGATGTTCCATTTCGCGCTCATAAGCGTCGATAATATCTTTCAGCCAGATAATACCGATTTGTTTCCTGTAATTATTTTTCTGAAGCACAGGAAGCGCCTCCATGTCACCCTGGCGCATTTTCTTGACGACCGAGGCGCTGTTATCATCGAGGTCGGCATAGGGTACATCGGTAATGACCAGGTCTCGCGCGATCAGCAGATCCTTCAAGATGTCTTTCTGAAACATGACATCCTTGATATTATGAGTGGTAATAACGCCCATAAAACTGCCATTGGTTCTGTGATGCACCGAAACAAACGGCAGTTCTCGTGTTATCAAGGTCGTCACGATCTGATTAAAATCTGCGCTGTGTGGAAATGATGAGTACTGATCAGAGTAGAGATCACGTACACGCAGAGTTTTCATGATATCGATTTCGCGCCCTTCCTTGATCTTGATATTTTTCATTAGCAGCTTAAGCGTATATATCGATTCAGTGGAGAATTTTGATGATACGATTGTGCTGATAATGCAGGTAATCATCAGGGGCAGAATTATGCTGGTCTCCTTGGTCAATTCGAAAACCGTTATGATGGCTGTAATCGGTGCACGGGTAGTGCCCGCCACAAGGCCACCCATGGCAATCAGGGCATAGGTGCCTGAGGTCGCGGTTATATCAGGAAAGAGCAGATGGGCAAAATGACCGAATGCGGCGCCCAGCATGGTACCAATAAAAAGCGTTGGAGCAAAAATACCCCCCGAGCCTCCTGAACCGAGTGTCATTGATGTGGCAAAGATTTTTGCGATCACCAATAGAAAAGCCATGATCCAGAATGTCTGCGCGCCCAGCAGATTGTTGATCATCTCCTCTCCGATACCCATATAAGTCATATCCTCGGACAGGAGTACCAGGTTTATCGAATCGTAGCCGACACCCATAATCTGCGGAAAGAAGAGTGCAATCAAACCAATCACCATACCGCCACCGGCCGCCTTGAGGTAAACCGGCATTTGTATTTTGTTCTCCCATATTGATGTAAAATGGAAAAGCGTCTTAATGAAAGCATAGGACGCCAGTCCGCATAAGCCACCCAGTATAAAATAGAAGCCTATATCGTATGTCGAATGCAGATAATGTTCGCCGATTACGATCATGGCCGGGAAATCCCCTTCAAAGGCATGCGAGATAACCGTGGCCATAACCGATGAGATTACAATGGGTGAGAATTTTGCCACGGCATAGTCCATCAGGATAATTTCGACCGCGAATAATGCCCCCGCCACCGGGGCATTAAAGGCCGCCGCTATTCCCGCCGCCGCGCCGCATCCCACCAGCGTTTTCATACGGTTGGTGCTTATATGAAAAAACTGCGCGATGGTCGAACCGAGGCTGGCGCCGATCTGGACTATCGGCCCCTCGCGTCCAACCGAACCGCCGCTTCCGATAGTGATTGAGGACACAATTGATTTTATGATCGCAACACGGGGACGAATTTCACCGCCTTTTAGCAGTACTGACTGCATAACCTCGGGTACGCCGGTACCCTTGGCTTCAGGGGAAAAGAGATATATAATCGGGCCCACGATCAGGCCGCCAAGTATCGGAATGAGCAATTTCAGGTAAAATGGTGTGGCCGCGATATTTTCCAGAAGTGTGCCCGGACCGGTATAGAAAAAATGGGAGATTTCCTTGATCAGTGCCCTGATTCCGACCGCGCCGAGACCCGCCAATGTGCCGATCAGGATTGCCAGGATGATCATGATCAGGTTCTCGGTCATCTTGACATTGTGGAAAAACTCCGCCCCCTTTTGTGAGGCCGAATCATAGGTTTTTACAAGAAAATCCCGGTAGGTTTTTTTGAGAGTCTTTTCGATTTTTTCCTGCGGCTTATCTTCTGAAGGCATAATATGAATGAATCCGAATGCAATCTTCGACTTCTTTCAAATCAATATATGAAAAAACATGCTAAATGCCAGATTTCAATTTAAACCGCTATGGCATCCTTTAAGCGGCATGAGTTTTATAAAGCTGTTTCAATTCGATTCACTTATAATAAATTATCAGAAAACAAAAAAATATTGATTTGAGCTGTAAGCGCAGATTTATGATTACTCGTATAGACAGTCAAATTGAATGGAGAGCCTTTTGGATCGTTCGCAGGATCGGGCTGATTTGAGCCCGCAGCAAAACACAAAACATCAGGCCGCCCTGATTGAAAAGGCGAAACAGGGTGATATCAGGGCATTCGAGGAGATTGTGGATATGTTTTCCGGCAGGCTTAATTCAATGGCATACAGGTTCACCGGATCTTCCGATGATGCGCGCGAAATTGTGCAGGATGTTTTTGTTAAACTGTATATGTCTCTTAAAAAGTATGATCCCAGATTCGCGCTATCAACCTGGCTCTACCGGATAACATTGAACAGGTCAATCGATTTCCTGCGTCGCAGGGGAAGAGTAAATCAGCAGGATTTACAGGAGGAAAGGCTCTCATCAGATGGCAATCCATAAAACACTATGAGAGCAGGCAGAAGATGGAATGTTTGCGCGCCTGCCTGGCGGAACTGAGCGAGCATCAGCGAATTGTCCTGATTATGCGTGATTTTGAGGATTTGAAGACCGAGGAAATTGCGGCAGTGTTTGGCAATAACTCTTCCACGATTCGTGTCCATCTGGCACGGGCAAGGCTCAAGCTGAAAGAATTGATTAAAGATAGATACCCCGAATTTTTTGATTGAGAATATAATCGGAGTTTTAGAAAATGAAATGCAATGATGCACAAATCAAATTAGCGCTATATGCGGGCGGCGATCTGGATAAAGTCGAAGTCGATGAGCTTAACGAGCATCTTAAATATTGTTCATCCTGTGCCGCAGAATATAAACAGCTTAAATCAATGCATGAAAACATGGCCGACCTTGCATCCGGTGACAAACCGGATGGGCTGCCGTCAAATTTTGCGAATCAGGTCACCTCGCGTGCACGAGAGGAGATGGATCAAAGCGGACGGGGCTCATTGTTCAAACGCCTGTTCGTGTACAGGCCGGCGGCGGCGATAGCACTTGCCGCATTGGCCCTGATAATAATAGCGCTTGCTGTGGGCACAGATTTATTCAACGGCGAGCAGGAGATGAAAGGACAAGCTGATAATGTCGTACAATGGGATAATCTGAAAACTGCTTTTAACAATTGCCTCGAAGGTCCCTATGATCTGCAAAGCTGGCAGCCGCCATCCGAGCCGGGAGTTTTTGCCGTGGTCAGCAAGGAAAACGGCGACAGTTACCGGATCATATACCTCTCTGAATCCTCAAATCTGTCATCATTTGCATCCTACCCATGGATTAAACAGCGCAAACATGATCTGGTCGTCAAAGCCGGTTCCGAGGATATCTATATTGCGGTTTGCCTTATGCCGGAATCAACCAAAAAGAGCCGTAAATCAATCGAGGAAGCTATTCAGAAAAAGTATATTGAATCATCGAATATGAAGAAGGGAGTATAGATATGAGATGCATGAAATATGTAATTATACCGGCTCTACTGGCCTTTATTGCCGGATGTCTGCCGACCTCGGTTCATCCGCTTTATACCAGCGATGATGTTGTCTTCAATTCCGACTTAATGGGCTACTGGTATGATCCCGATGAGCCTCGAGGGGATGTCTGGTCATTCAAGCGCTGGGGGCCGGATACATATCGCCTGATGGTCTACAAAAACCATAACATAAGCCAGAAACCGGCGGCCGAGTTCAATGTGCATATGTGTAAAATCGGCGATGAAACCTACCTCGATTTCTTCCCTCGTGAACCGGAGGATATGGATGAATTCTACAATCTGCACCTGGTGCCCACGCACACATTTCACCGAATAAAGCTGGAGGGCGATTCACTCTGGATCGGACTTTTTGATATCGACTGGCTGAATCGAAACCTGGAGGATGGGATTGTCAACCTGGAACATGAGAAACGTGATGATATGATCGTCCTGACCGCATCAACCGGCGCCCTGCAGGAATTCGTGAGGAAATATGCCCGGGATGCTTTCCCGATAGATGAGGAATTCAGGTTGATACGGCGAGGAAAGTAAAATTTTGAAGCGGACCGGCGGTATTCACTTCCGCCGGTTTTTTTATCCTGAAATCTGATTTTTCAGCAGGCCGCGGGATTCCTCGAAGAATTTCATCGCCAGCGGATGAACATAATCAGGATAGGTCCATTGCAGGAATCTGTACTGATTGTTTCGCCGGATCATGGTAACCTCGGCATAAATGCCCTTATCGAGATAAACCCTGTGGGCGTAATTTTTTGTAGAGGCCAGTACTATCTTGGACAGTTCCAGATATCCGGGATCGATATTGATGCGCCGCCTGAATTCATCCTCGAATTTCACCGCAAACTGCCGTTCTATCTGATTGGCCTTGACCTTGGCTTCGATAAGCTGTTTGGGCGGAATCAACTGTTCGAAGGCTATGAACTTACGCATCAGGCCCGTACCCATTTCATCGCTGTAATAATCCGTGTGTTCAAACGGATAGCTTTCCGATTCAGTTTCAATCGGACCGAATGCCTTAACCAGTTTCTCGGTCGCGCTGCGCAGCACCTCGATACCGCTGTAGATCAATCCGCAAAACAGTTTTACTTCATCTTGTTCTTTTCGCATAATGACTTGCAGGCCTTAATGCAATGACCGCAGATAAACAGACCGAAATTGTTTCTTCGCGAGTATTTCAAAATCTGTGAGTAACATCTGTCAAAATTATAATCGGATGGCGTCTCGCCCAACGCCTCCGCCGGGCATTCACCAACACATTCAAAACACTCATCACATCCGAATTCCATTTGTTCATCGATCTTTAAAGGTATATCTGTCAGCACCGTTGTCAACCTCAGATGTGAACCAAAATCCGGATTTACCAGCAAATTATTTCTACCGCGCCATCCCAGCCCGGCCAGTTCTGCGATCCATTTATGCGAAAGGTGACCGACCTGCATCTTTTCATCGACAGTAAATGATGCCGCAACCGGCAGGGCGTCATGGCCCAGACCCTGGATTCTCCGGCTCAATTGAAATGATGCATTGTCGAGAACAGTATTGGCCTGACGGTAATGGGTCTTGTAGATATCATTTGGACCGTCTACGATTGTATCCAGCACAGCATAGGAAAGCGACAGGCCCAATGATATGGCGTATTTCATTTCTCGGGCACGCCGGCGGATGTCGCGATGAAATCTCTCGATTTCATTTTCTATCGAGCAAACTCCGAAAAGGTCAATTCCCAGGCCGAGGGCATGATTTTTCAATATCGAATAATTATTATCCGGCATGACACCAATATTCCCTCATTAATCCTGCAAGTCAACTTTTTATTGACTTTGGTGGCCTCTCGTATACCTTTTATCTGATGTTTATACGATGATTAAAGGAGATTGGAATGGCTGATACAAGTACTGCAAAACAGGAATATAAACCGATAAAGGCGCAGCATGGCAGCACGAAAACCTGCAAGACCTGGCATGCCGAGGCGGCCATGCGTATGCTCAACAATAACCTTGATCCGGAAGTGGCCGAAAAACCCGAAGAGTTGATTATCTATGGAGGCTCCGGTAAGGCGGCCCGTAACTGGGATTGCTACCATGCTATAATAAAGAGCCTTAAGAACCTCGGCGAGGATGAAACGCTCCTGATCCAGTCCGGTAAGCCGGTGGGTGTATTCCACACTTTTGAGCATTGCCCGCGAGTGCTGATTGCAAATTCGCATATAGTTCCGCATTGGGCCACATGGGATAAATTCCGCGAACTGGAAAAACTGGGCCTGATAATGTTTGGCCAGATGACAGCCGGGAGCTGGATCTATATTGGCACCCAGGGCATATTGCAGGGTACCTATGAAACTTTTGCGGCCTGTGGCCAGAAACATTTCGGAGGCGATCTGCGCGGCAAATTGATCCTGACCGGCGGCTACGGCGGTATGGGCGGGGCCCAGCCGTTGGCCGCCACCATGAACGGTGCGATCATGCTGGGGATCGAAGTCGATGAAGAGCGGATCGATAAGCGGCTCAGGACCGGTTATTGCGACCGCAAAACATCCAGCCTGGATGAGGCCCTGAAATGGATCGATGAAGCCAAAAAGAAAAAAGAACCGCTTTCAATTGGCCTGGTCGGAAACTGCGCCGAAATTAAACCGAAACTGGTTGAGATGGGTGTCATACCGGATATAGTTACCGATCAGACCTCTGCTCATGATGAGCTTAATGGCTATGTCCCGCATGGTATGCCATACCGGGATGCCCTGGAATTACGCAGCAGCAATCCCGATGAATATATCAAGCGGGCCTATGAATCGATGGTGATTCATACCCGGGCCATGCTCGATTTCCAGAAAGCCGGATCTATCGTGTTTGATTACGGCAACAATTTGCGCGGCCAGGCACAGAGCGCAGGGCTGGAGAATGCTTTTGACTTTCCCGGATTCGTTCCGGCCTATATTCGTCCGCTTTTCTGCGAAGGCAAGGGACCGTTTCGCTGGGCTGCGCTTAGCGGTGATCCAAAGGATATACATGTAACCGACGAGGTTATCCTGAATGAATTTTCCTACAATGAACCGCTTTGCAACTGGATCAAGATGGCTCACGAGAAGGTCCATTTCCAGGGCCTGCCCTCACGAATCTGCTGGCTGGGCTATGGCGAGCGCGAGAAATTCGGTCTTATTATCAATGACCTTGTGCGCAAGGGCAAAATCTCGGCGCCAATCGTTATCGGACGGGATCATCTTGACTGCGGCTCGGTAGCCTCGCCCAACCGTGAGACGGAAGCGATGAAAGACGGTTCGGATGCGATTGCCGACTGGCCGCTTTTGAATGCCATGCTGAATATCTGCTCGGGAGCATCATGGGTCTCGCTTCATCATGGCGGCGGTGTCGGTATCGGCTACGCTATCCATGCTGGTATGGTTGTGGTTTGTGATGGCTCGAAGGAGATGGATGAACGTCTTTCGCGCGTTCTGACCACCGATCCCGGCACCGGAATCATGCGTCACGCTGACGCCGGTTATGAAAAGGCAATCAGCGAAGCCAAAGACAAAGGCGTTAAGCTGCCAATGATAAATATGGAATAGATTTTTGATAGGTATTTTTCAAAAGGCGATCCTATGGATCGCCTTTTTTGTGAATAATAATTCTTTTGTGTTGAAAGTTACCTTTAACAGGCTTATATTTAAGTAGAACGGTGTTTTTTTAACACCGGCGGCAAATGCAACAAAAAGGGAAGGACTGATTACAAATTACGCATCCGACATACTGTTGTATAAAATTGTAATTTGAAATTATGGGTCTGTGATGGATTATTTGGGGGATGAAAGGCTTTTAAAGGGGGCCAAAGCTGTTATCCTGAATTCCCGTCAAACCAAAAAACCGACCGGCACACATCCCTGGGTACAGAACACCTATCGCGCGGTCAGCAACGCTGTTGAAAATGGTCATGTGGTGCTGTCCTCAGCCGGCATGAATACATGGGAATTCGTGGTTTGGGCAACCGGTAATCTCGGGGGCGATCAGATTATAATAGTTCCAGTAGATATCAAGGATGATCCACGGGAGATCAGGGAAGATCTCATTAATGACTTTAAGCTCGATCCCGACCGCACCGGCATGATCTACTTTCAGACAAAGCGTCGGGGTCTTAGAAATAAATCCGCCTGGGGTGAAAGAGATTCAATTGCCGTGGAAATGGCCAACACGATTTATCCCGTCTCGGTTCGCAAAAACGGCAACCTGGAAAGGCTGTTCAAAAACAATCCCTCCAAAGCATCCCGGGCTGTGCTGGACTTCAATATCGACTATAATCCGGTAACCGCACCGGAGCGTATTCAGCTCGAGGCTAAGGATCTGCTACCGGAGATGGCCGTTCATGACTGGCCCTACCTGACTCACTACACCCGTTCGACCTACTCTCCCTGGCCGGGCGAATGTTCTGCCGACTATTATCGGGCCATATACAGTTCAAACAGCGAGTATCCTCGCACAGCGCTGGCCACATTGAAGCGGATTATCGAGGACAAAACAATCTGGGCCTCATATTATCATATCCGCGGCGGCTATAAGGTGGTATCATTTACAGAACTCAAGCCAAAAGAAGCAATCAGCATAATCCGCTGGCGGCCACGATTCGTGCGCTGGAATTTCGAACCCTATGCCGTGGCTATCGAAAAAGATACCGCCCGCGAAATGGGCATCAGGCCGGTGATTTACAAACCCTCCAAGGAGTATGACGGCCTGCCCGAAGAAAATCGTCCCTACTATCAGAATCCCGGCGATAAGGGCGGAGAATGGGAACCGGAAAAAGAATGGCGCCACCTGGGCAATGTCGATTTGTCAAAAATTCCGGATGACAAAATCCATGTCCTGGTACGTAATCGCTCCGAAATGTTTGATTGTTGCTTTGGAATAAGCTGCCTGTCAGAATTAGGTTGACATTTACCCAGTCTTGATTTTTCTTCTCTCAATGGTACATTTCAATCAATCTGGAGGTATATTTACATGGGAAATATAGGCTACTTCGAAGGTACTGATCCGCTTGTTCTGGCCAATCTTTCAATCGCGGGTCATGCTACACTGCCTCTGGGCAATGGCTATGACAACTATGGAAAATATGTGGGCCACCTTTCCAAAGATGATAATGTTTCGCTTGTCGTCGGCTATTTTCATAAGGTAATGCCCACCCAGGAAATAACAATGTCGATCGCCGATATACTTTCATCCTGCCTTAAACTGGAGATTCCAATTCTTTTGATCTGCGGACGTGAGTATTACGGCAATGCCAAGGAACTTCTGGGGGAAATGGCGGAACGAATTCGGCTGACCGCGCCTGACCGGGTTGAGGAAGTTATCCTCGAAATGATTGGTTAGATAATCTGAACATTTTGTATAAATCCCTGCCCGCCCCGGGTGGGGATTTTTGGTTTTTCTGATATGCATATTCTCAAGCAGGTCTTCATCAGCCTCGCCATAAGCATAGTAATAACAGTCATCCTGAACCTGGTCATATACCTTATTACAGGTTCATTCAGCCTCATCAATGTGCTCTTTTTCGGCCTGTTTTTCGGGCTCTCCCTGCCTCTTTCACGCAGATTCAGATCTAAAAAATAATTTTCCCCATCAAATCCGAAAAGATTGACCTAAATCAAAGACTATAATTGTCCTGATTCGTATTATCTGCATGAAACCGGAATGAAACCGGAATGAAAGCGAGGATGATACAATGAGTGAACTGATTGAAAATGCGCAGAAAAGAAGAGACCTGCTTAAACATATGATTAAACAACTTCATGAGGGTCAGGCACCGGAAGCAGTGAAAAAACAGCTGGCCCAACTTCTGGGCAAGGTGCCGTATGAGGATGTTGTCATGGTGGAGCAACAGCTTATCAACGAAGGTATGCCGGCGGGCGAAATCCTGAAGCTCTGTGATATTCACACGCAGGCCCTCAAGGGCCAGATAGAAAGCGAAGATATGCTCGATGTTCCATCCGGGCATCCGGTACATACATTTCTGCAGGAAAACCGCGCCCTGGGATGGGAACTGAATGAAATGGCCGGTGTTTTTGAGCGAATCAAAAATCTGGATGACAATGAAGATGCCACAGAATTAATGCAGAAAGCCCGGACTCATCTGCATGCCCTGACGGATGTTGAAAAGCATTATGCCCGCAAAGAGAATCTGCTCTTTCCTTATCTTGAAAAGCATGATATCACAGGTCCGCCCAAGGTCATGTGGGGCAAACATGATGAGGCCCGGGATTATCTTAAATCGGCCGTAGAAGCCATGGCTGGTATGGATGAAGTCACCGCCGCCGAGGCCAACGGCATGTATCAGATTCTTCTGCGTCCTGTCAGGGATGCGATCGAGGAAATGATCTACAAGGAAGAGAATATTCTACTGCCGATGTGTATGGATACTCTTTCCGAGGAAGAGTGGTACGATGTCTATCGCCAGAGTCTTGAGATCGGTTTCTGTCTCTATGATCCGAAAGATGAATGGAAACCGGAAGCGGTCGATTTTTCAAAATTCGAAGATGAATCCGGGCAGGATAGCCGTATCCAGCTTCCCAGCGGCAGTTTCACCAAAGATGAACTCAATTCGATCCTGAACACGATACCATTCGACCTGACATTTGTCGACAGCAATGACACCGTGCGCTATTTCACGCAGGGCCGTGAAAGAATATTCTCCCGCAACCGTGCCATACTGGGCCGCCAGGTACAGCTCTGCCATCCGCCCAAATCGGTTCATATAGTCGAACAGATCCTGGCCGATTTCAAGGCCGGCAAGCAATCCCGTGCCCGGTTCTGGATCGAGATGCACGGCAAATTTATCAGCATCGAATACTTTGCCCTGCGCAATGATAAGGGCGACTACCAGGGCGTGCTCGAGGTCAGCCAGGACCTGACCGAGAAACGCGCACTCAAAGGCGAACAGCGACTTCTAAATTATGTGGAATAAAACTATGAATAATGGAGATAAAGCAAAGCTGATTACGCCTGATACGAAGGTCGGCAAACTCCTCGATGAATATCCCGAACTTGAGGAAACCCTGATCGAGATTGCCCCGGCATTCAAAAAGCTCACGAATCCTATTTTGAGGAAGACTGTGGCAAAAGTGACCTCGCTCAAACAGGCCGACAGGGTCGGTGATGTGCTCCTGCCGGAACTGATCAACAGGCTCAGAGAAGCCGCCGGGCTGGAGATTTCTGATAATATCGATGAGGATCAGACAATGGAATCTCGTCCCGGGTGGATGGATCAACATAACATAGCAAAAACTTTTGATGCTCGCCCAATGCTGGCCTCGGGTGAGCAGCCGATGGGTATGATCATGTCGGAATTGAGAGCCCTGGGTGATAATCAGATTCTGGAGTTGATTACACCATTTCTTCCAGCGCCCATTATTGATAAAGCCAGGGTAAAGGGATTCAATACCTGGTCTGAGAAAAGGGCATCTGAGGATTACAGGACATATTTCCTGAGAAATTAGATTTGCATACGGACTTTTATGGCGCGATCAGATGATTCTGATTGCGTTTTTTTTGGGCCAGAGACTGAATTGGAAGCATCCGCATAAATCTATACCAAAAAGTATATTATTTTTGTCCTGATCCCGGAACATTAAATCCCAAGATCAGTTTATAAAGTAATATTTAAATTGCTCCGCACCGTGCAGAATCAGTCCAGCGGTGGAGTTGTTAGAGTAACGATATGAATTACAAAAAGATACGGAGGTTTAAGAAATGGTAAAGATCGGAAGTGAGGTTCCTGATTTCAAGCTGCATGCCTATCATGATGACAACTTCAAAGATGTCAGGCTTTCCGATTATCGTGGAAAGTGGGTTGTTTTGATGTTCTACCCGGCTGATTTCACATTCATCTGTCCCACAGAGCTCGAGGACGCAGCCCAGGCTTACGACGATTTCAAGAATTCGGATGCCGAGATTCTTTCGGTATCCACCGACACACATTTTGTGCACAAGGCCTGGCATGATGTGTCACCGGCAATTAAGAAAATAAAGTATCCCATGTTGGCCGATCCGACCGGCGAGATGTGCCGTGCGTTTGGAACATACATAGACGAGGAAGGCGTTTCATTGCGAGCGACCTTTATTATAGATCCCGATGGTATCCTCAAGTCTTATGAGATACACGATAACTCGATCGGACGAAGTTCCTCGGAAATCCTGCGCAAACTGCAGGCGGCCAAATTCGTGCGCGAATCGGAAGGCGAGGTTTGCCCGGCCAACTGGAAACCCGGTTCCAAAACCCTCAGGCCCGGTCTTGACTTAGTGGGGAAAATTTAGATTAACGATCATTTTTATAAAAAGGAGAGTAGATCATGGCTTATGAGTGGAAATTCAATCCTCGTCCTTACTCCGATGATGAGGCTAAGGACTTACTGAAAAAGCTGGTTTCACCGGAAACCACAGACTGGCATTACAATACTCATCATAAGGGTTATGTAACTTTTATGAACAAAATCGAAGAGGGCCTGGAGAAAGCCGATGTTTCAGCTTCCAACGGCAACTGGTCGGATTTCGGCGAGCTCAAGCGTAGATTCACCTGGAACCATTCCGGCGCGCTTCTCCATGATGTTTACTGGGAAGTCCTGGGCGGCGACGGCGATCCCTCCAAGGGCCCTGAAGTCGTAGCTGCCATCGAAAAGGAATTCGGTAGTTTCGACAAATGGAAAGAGGAATTCAAGGCTACAGCATTTGCCGCCAAGCTGTCCGGATGGGGCATTTTGGTATTCGATCAGCTCTACAGCGGCCGTCTTCTGAATGTGCTCGTGGATGAACATCAGTATGGCGCAATCTGGGGCGGAATACCGCTTATCTCCTGTGATGTTTTCGAGCATGCCTACTATCACAAGGATGGTCCCGGACGCAAGACCTATATCGATAATTTTATGGACAGCCTGCACTGGGGCAGAATCAACGAGCGCTATAAAAAGTTTGTAGCAAAATAAGCTCTTAACAGAGGACTCCAAAAGTGGGCAATTTAAAGCGTCCGGCTTATGTCGGGCGCTTTTCTTTTGCCATTTTCTTGACCATAAGGCCACTTTGACTTATTTTCGTGATCTGATCGAAAAGAGATATTATGCCGGAAATTTCCCGTGAACATGTACAGCGAATAGCCACGGAACTGGAACTTGGCCATCACCAGGTAGAGGCGGTGATCGAGCTTTTGGATGATGGCGCAACTGTGCCATTCATAGCCCGCTACCGCAAAGAGGCCACCGGATCATTGGATGAGGTCCAGATCATGAATATCCGCGACCGCATCGCCCAGCTTCGTGATCTGGACAAACGGCGCCAGGCGATCCTCAAGTCGCTGGAGGAACGTGATCTTCTGGATGATGACCTGCGGGAAAAGATCGAAGCTGCCCTTACTATGGCCGAGCTGGAGGATATCTATCTTCCCTTCAAACCCAAACGACGAACCCGTGCCACAATAGCCCGTGAAAAGGGTCTGGAACCATTGGCCGAGATGATCTTTGCCCAGGAAAAAATCAATCTGCGGGCGGAAGCGGAGAAATATATCGATCCCGAAAAGGAGGTCCAAACCGCCGAGGATGCCCTGCAGGGTGCGCGTGATATTGTAGCCGAATGGGTCAATGAGGATGGCACCGCACGTTCACGGATTCGCGAGATTTTCAAAGATAAAGGGCGCATGATTTCCAAAGTTGGACGGGGCAAAGAGGAAGAGGCGTTCAAATACCGCGATTATTTCGATTGGGAGGAACCGATCAAAAGAATCGCCTCACATCGCGTGCTGGCAGTCATGCGCGGTGAAAAAGAGGGACTGCTTTCTTTGCACATACTCCCACCGGAGGAAATCGCAATCAGCATCCTCAACCGCCTGTTTGTCGACGGAAACTCGGAATCATCACAGCAGGTCAAAGAAGCGGTACAGGATTCATATAAACGGCTACTTGCGCCATCGATGGAAACCGAAATCAGGAACGGCCTCAAAGAATGGGCCGACGATGAGGCAATCGAAGTCTTTTCATCCAATCTTCGTCAGCTTCTATTGTCCCCGCCATTGGGACAGAAAAATACGCTGGCCATCGATCCCGGCTTTCGCACCGGATGTAAGGTGGTCTGTTTGGATGAATTCGGTAATCTGATGTACAATACGACCATATTTCCGCATGAGCCGGATTTCAAGGAAGAGGAATCGGCGGCCGCGATTATGACTTTGTGCCAGCGCTTCAAAATCGAGGCGATTGCTATCGGCAATGGCACCGCGGGCCGTGAGACGGAGACATTCGTGCGCAAACTGGATTTACCGGATAATATCGTGATCGTAATGGTCAATGAGGCCGGGGCCTCGGTCTATTCGGCCTCCGAGGTGGCACGCGAAGAATTTCCCGATCTTGATCTGACAGTACGCGGGGCGATTTCTATTGGACGGCGTTTGATGGATCCTCTGGCCGAACTGGTCAAGATCGATCCCAAGTCGATCGGCGTGGGGCAGTATCAGCATGATGTCGACCAGGGCAAGCTCAAGGCCGGGCTTGATGATACTGTCATGTCCTGCGTCAATGCTGTCGGCGTGGAACTGAATACCGCCAGCAAACAGCTTCTGACTTATGTCTCAGGGCTTGGGCCTCATCTGGCGCGGCAGATTATCGCCTATCGCGACAAACAGGAATCATTCAAATCGAGACAGGCGCTTATGGATGTGCCCAAGTTCGGGCCCAAAGCATTCGAGCAGGCGGCCGGTTTCCTGCGTATCCGTGATGCCGAAAATCCACTCGATAAAAGCGCAGTTCATCCGGAAAGCTATCACATAGTCGAGAGGATGGCTAAGGACCTGGGATGCAGGGTCGAGGATTTAATGCAGGATGAAAACCTGCGTAGCCGTATCGATTTGAAAAAGTATCAGACCGATAAAGTCGGCATGCCCACGCTCGAGGATATCATGCTCGAGCTGGCCAAACCGGGCCGTGACCCGCGCGAGAAATTCGAGCCATTCAGCTTTGCCGAGAATGTGCATACTGTAGATGACTTGAAGGAGGGCATGGTTCTGCCGGGGATTATCACCAATGTCACCAATTTCGGCGCATTCGTGGATATCGGGGTTCATCAGGACGGCCTGGTGCACAAGAGTCAGCTGGCCGACAGGTATGTCGAGAACCCGTCAGAATATGTTTTCGTCAATCAGCAGGTCAAAGTCAAGGTCCTCTCAATCGACATCGAACGCAACCGCATCGCCTTAAGCATGAAGGGTCTGAAATAGATTATTGGACATATTTCTATTGCATTATTAGCAAGATATAAATATATTAGCTATTAAGTATTCGATTTCAGCGCAATTTACTTATCAATGATCTTGGGAAAATAATCCAGTGGGACCAAGTAGATTATTTCCCAAAGTAAATATTCATAAATTTATATTAATGAAGCATGAGGTGTTTGACATGAAAACAAAAAAAGTATTTTTATGCTATTTAGCTTCTCTTTTGTTGAGCTTATTGGTCATTTTAGACACTTCTGTGTCATTGGGGCAAAACAATTGTGATTATTTCTCCTATTCAACTACTGTTGATGTTGATTGTCATCCGTTGGATGTTCAGGCTGCGGACTTCAATAATGATGGAGTATTGGATCTAGTTACGATAAGTGAGCAAAATAACACAATGTCAGTGCTTATTGGTTTAGGCAATGGAAACTATGCAAATTCAGTTGATTACCCGATTGGAAACAATCCAGTCAAGATAGCGCCGGCAGATTTTAATGATGATGGCTTTATTGATTTGGCAGTTGCAAATAACCATTCTAATGATGTGGCGGTTATTTTTAACAATGGTGATGGTACTTTTGCTAGTTTGACTTTCTATGCACTGGGAACAAATGTCATAGATGTTGTTGCCGATGATTACGATCTTGATGGTGATTTGGATTTTGCGGCTGCCTGCAATAATGGTGGTTTCTTTAGAATTTATCTAAACGATGGATTTGGTGTTTTTACTTCAAATGGTGACTATCCATTGGGAGTATTGTGGGATATTGAGTCGGCTGATTTAAACGGCGATGGATACAAAGATTTGGTGTCGGTACACCATTTGCAAGATAAAGTCAAGGTGTCATTAAACAATACTGATGCTACATTTGCGACACCAATTGAATTAGATGTCGGAGATTATCCACAGTATATTACGGTGGGTGACATCAATGAAGATGATGAAATGGATATACTTGCATCGAATTACTATTCTGGATCTATCTCGATTTTGTACGGAAATGGTTCAGCTGAGTATGAACCGGCGATTGATATTCCCTTGGAATTGGAACCAGATGATTTGCAATTAGTTGATTGGGATCAAGATGAAGATCTGGATCTTGCCATTTGCAAGGACACAGATAAATTTATGTTATTGCTAAATAATGGTAGCGGCACTTTTGTGGAATGCAAATTATATACTCTAGGTATCGAAACATCCGGTTTTACTTTCGCCGATTTAAACGGAAATGGAAACAAAGATTTTGCTGTATGCATAAAACATGAGCATTTGGTGACGATTTATGACAATAACTATCAACTTCCAGAGCCTTATGCCTTAATAAACATTGATCGATCCGGTTCAATGTTTTGGACGAATCCCATGGGACAGTCGAGATTGGAGCGGGCGAAGGAGATGGCACATATTGATGTCGAAAAACTGCTTTCTGCCAATGACGTAGATTATCCCGATGTATATAAAGTTGCAGTAATGTATTTCAATGCAACGGGAATTGTAATAGAACAAGATTTTACTACTGATCCGATTTTGATTCATAATGCAATTGACGCAATACCAGGTCCAAAGCATGATACACCACTCGCGGCGGCCATGTGTGAAGCCCATTGTAGTCTTGATGCCATAAATGCTTCCCCGCGTCTAATTTTTACCTACACTGATGGGCTGGAAAATGTAAGTCAAAGCTTTCCTGTTTGCTCAATTTGCGAACCTTGCAATGAGTTGTTTGGTACAGAATGGTATTTTGACTGTGATCCAAATAATCCATCAAGTTGTTCTGAATGGCAGATTTGCTTGTTCAATCAATTTATTCAATCCGGGGTTAACTTGGTAAAGTATTTTGGTGAGCCAATAAATCCATTTGATAAGGACAGTAATGACGGGTTAGAAGATATGTTTTTCTTGAAAGCCTCTGCTGAAGCGAGCGCAGGTGAGTTTTGGTATTTTTCAGATAGAGTTACTGTCTGTGGGGATGCCAATAGCGATGGAACTCTCGCTGTTTCAGATGCCATTTGGATTCTTAATTTCGTATTTGCTAATGGTGAGGCACCATCCTATCCTCCTGCAGCCAATGTAAATTGTGATAATCAAATAAATGTAAGCGATGCCGTTACATTAATTAACTACATTTTTGGTGGTGGTGAAGCACCATGTGATTGTCATAAGAAGTAGACATTCTCCGTAAGCTTCCCTGTCAAGTAGACAATTCATAAATAGAGTTTTCGGCTGTTTGAC